>CAWFZL010000041.1:0-62088 GCA_963820275.1 uncultured Alphaproteobacteria bacterium | reverse complement strand
TGCGGAAGGCTGCCCGTTTGTGCTCGCGTGACGGCCTTCATCATTCGACTAATGGCGAAGTCGGTGCAGGCTGACGGCGGCTGCCCTGCTTTCCGCCTTGCGCAAGCAGGGGCGTTGACGGCATATTCCGGCCCGGAGGAGGTGGGTCCGAGGCGAATTCAAGGACGCTGAAAGTTCAGGACGCGCGCCTGGGAGAACCTGCCGGAAACAAGCAAAGAGACTGGCCAACCGCGACGGCGACGTCGCGGCGATGGCCGATGGGGAAGCTCGATTGGCTGATGAATTCATTCTCGAAACTCACGGATTGACCAAGGAATTCGCCGGTTTGGGCTGTTCCGCGACGTCGACCTTCGGGTCCGCCGCGGCAGCATTCATGCGTTGATTGGTCCGAACGGGGCCGGCAAGACGACATGTTTCAATCTGCTGACGAAGTTCATGAGACCGTCGGCGGGCCAGATCCTCTACAAGGGTCAGGACATCACCGCGATGGCACCGGCCGATGTCGCCCGGCTGGGGACTGGTGCGCTCGTTTCAGATCTCGGCGGTATTTCCCCATCTGACCGCGCTCGAAAATGTGCGGGTCGCGCTGCAGCGCCAGCACGGTCATTCCTTCGACTTCTGGCGTTCCAAGGCCGTGCTCGATCGCTTCAACGGTCGCGCCCTTGAATTGCTGGCCGATGTCGGTCTCAGCGAGTTTGCCAATACGCCCGCGGTCGAGATGCCATACGGCCGCAAGCGCGCGCTCGAAATTGCCACTACGCTCGCGCTCGATCCGGAAATGATGCCGCTGACGAGCCAATGGCGGGCATGGGGCACGAGGACATCGACAAGATTGCGGCGCTGATCAAGCGCATCTCGGCGAAGTACACCATCTTGATGGTGGAACATAATCTGAGCGTGGTGGCGAATCTATCCGACATCATAACTGTGCTGACGCGCGGTCACGTGCTGGCCGAAGGCAACTATGCCGATCTGTCCAGGGATCAGCGCGTCAAGGAAGCCTATCTGGGAGAGCGGGCCATGGCTGACGCGCAATTGGCCGATGTTGCCGTGGCGAATTCGGCATCCGCCGCGCCGGTATTGTCGGTTCAAAATCTCGAAGCGTGGTACGGCGAATCCCACATCCTGCACGGCATCAATTTCGACGTGCATGCCGGGGAGGTCGTCACCCTGCTCGGACGCAACGGCGCCGGCAAGACTACGACGCTGAAATCTGTCATGGGGATCATCGGCAAGCGCACCGGTTCGGTCCGCTTCGAGGGGAAGGATATCATCCGCGCCTCGTCCGACAGGATTGCGCGCATGGGCGTCGCCTTTTGTCCGGAGGAGCGCGGGATTTTCGCAAGTCTCGACGTTCGTGAAAACCTGCTGTTGCCGCCGGCAGTACGTCCTGGCGGTCTTTCGCTCGATCAGATCTTCGAACTGTTTCCCAATCTGAAGGAACGGTTGGCGAGCCAGGGCACCAAACTGTCCGGCGGCGAGCAGCAGATGCTGGCCATCGGCCGAATTCTGCGCACCGGCGCCCGCTTTCTGATGCTGGACGAGCCGACCGAGGGGCTTGCGCCTGTCATCATTCAACAGATCGGCCACACGATCAAACGGCTCAAGAACGAAGGTTTCACCATCCTTCTGGTCGAGCAGAACTTCCGTTTCGCCGCGACCGTCGCCGACCGCTACTACATTGTCGAACACGGCAAGATCATCGATGGCTTCGCCAACGCGGAGCTGCAGTCCAACATGGACAAGCTTCACACCTATCTCGGCGTCTGAACCAAGAGTCGCCAGGAATTCAAAGGAACGACCATGAAAACAGGAATTGTCGCATCGTTGCTGCTGGGAACTGCGGTTGTCCTCTCGGGAGGAAGCTCCGCATTCGCCCAGGACAAGACGGTCAAGATCGGCGCATTGTCCGATCAATCCGGGCTCTACGCCGATCTCGGCGGGCCCGGTTCGACGCTGGCTGCCCAAATGGCCGTCGAAAATTCGGGCCTGACTTCGAAGGGCTGGAAGATCGACATCATTTCCGGCGATCACCAGAACAAGCCTGATATCGGCACGGCCATCGCGCGGCAGTGGTTCGACGTCGAGAAGGTCGACGTCATCGTCGACGTGCCGAATTCCGGCGTGGCGCTTGCGGTCAACAATGTGGTCAAGGAGAGGAACGGCGTCTACATCAACTCCGGCGCCGCTACCTCCGATCTCACCAACGCGCAGTGCTCTCCCAATACGGTGCACTGGACCTACGACACCTACATGCTCGCCCACTCCACCGGGCAGGCGCTGGTCAAGGCCGGCGGCAACACCTGGTTTTTCATCACGGCCGACTATGCCTTCGGTGCTGCGCTCGAGCGCGACACCACCGCCGTTGTTCTGGCCAATGGCGGCAAGGTTCTCGGCGGCGTCAAGCATCCACTAAACACCGCGGATTTCTCGTCATTCCTGCTGCAGGCTCAGGCCTCAAAGGCCAAGATCATCGGGCTCGCCAACGCGGGCGGTGATACCACCAACACGATCAAGCAGGCTGCCGAATTCGGCATCGTCAAGGGAGGGCAGAAGCTCGCAGCGCTTCTACTGTTCATCACCGACGTGAAGGCGATCGGTCTGGAAACCGCGCAGGGCCTGAGCTTCACGGAAACCTTCTATTGGGACATGAACGACAAGACCCGCGAATTCTCCAAGAGGTTCGCAGCGCGAATCAAGAACGGAGCGCCGCCGACCATGGTCCAGGCCGGCGTCTATGCCGGGCTGCTGCACTATTTCAAGGCGCTGGAGGCGCTTGGCGGCAATCCGCACGACGGGGTCAAGGTCGTCGAGAAGATGAAGTCGATTCCGACCGACGATCCGCTGTTCGGCAAGGGCGAGATCCAGCCCAACGGCCGCACCATTCATTCGGCCTATCTGTTCGAAGTAAAGAAGCCATCCAAATCCAAATCGCCTTGGGATTACTACAAGCTGATCGGAACGGTTCCCGGCGACCAGGCGTTCACGCCGCTCTCGGAAAGCAAATGCGCGTTGCTGAAGAAATAGCTGATTTAGCCCTGAGGCTACCCGTGCCGGCACGGGTACCTTTGTCTAACAACAGTAAATCGAGCGCGAAAGATCGATCGACATGCAAGCTCTCTACGCACAGCTCCTCGTTGGATTGATCAACGGCTCGTTCTACGCGCTGCTCAGCCTCGGGCTTGCCGTCATCTTCGGGATGCTCAACATCATTAATTTCGCGCATGGCGCGCTTTACATGATGGGCGCGTTCTGTGCGTATTTCCTGCTCAATCTGGCGGGTATCGGATATTGGTGGGCGCTCATTATCGCGCCGATCGCGGTCGGCGTTTTCGGAATGATCCTTGAGCGGACCCTGCTGCAATGGCTTTCCGGTCTCGACCATCTTTACGGTCTGTTGCTGACCTTCGGCATCGCGCTGATCGTGCAGGGGGTCTTTCAGAACTATTTCGGCTCCTCAGGTCTGCCTTATTCGATCCCTGACGAATTGAAGGGGGGCATGAATTTCGGATTCATGTTTCTGCCGGTCTATCGCGGCTGGGTGGTCGTTTTCTCGCTCGTGGTATGCTTGCTCACCTGGTACCTGATCGAACGAACGCGGCTTGGCGCCTACCTTCGCGCCGCGACCGAAAACCCGACGCTGGTGCGCGCTTTCGGTATCAATGTGCCGCGGATGATTACGCTGACCTACGGCCTCGGAGTTGGTCTTGCCGCGCTTGCCGGCGTGCTGTCGGCGCCGATCAACCAGGTGCGCCCGCTGATGGGCGCGGATCTGATCATCGTGGTTTTCGCGGTCGTGGTCATCGGCGGCATGGGTTCGATCATGGGTTCGATCATTACGGGCTTTGCGCTAGGCGTGATCGAGGGGCTCACCAAATACTTCTATCCCGAGGCCTCCAACACCGTGGTATTTGTTCTCATGGTGCTGGTGCTGCTTGTGAAGCCTTCTGGATTGACGGGACGGGCGACCTGACATGACTGCGATGACCGACGATACCGTTCCAGTAACAGGGCGCACGATCCGCGACGAGATGATTGCCTTCGGCATCATGACCGTGTTGCTCCTGCTCGTGCCGCTGACTGGAATCTATCCTTTCTTTGTGATGCAGGCGCTGTGCTTCGCCCTGCTGGCTTGTTCCTTCAACCTTCTGATCGGCTATGGCGGATTGCTGTCCTTCGGGCACGCGATGTTTCTGGGTAGCGCCGGCTACTTCACCGCCCATGCCTTGAAGGTTTGGGGCGTCACGCCCGAACTCGGGATTGTCATCGGCACGGCGGGCGCTGGGGTGCTGGCCGTCGTCACCGGGGTCGTTGCGATCCGACGCCAGGGCATCTATTTCGCCATGATCACATTGGCGCTGTCGCAGCTCCTTTATTTCATTTATCTGCAAACGCCGTTCACGCATGGAGAGGACGGCATTCAGGGTATCCCGCAAGGGTATTTGTTCGGCGTCCTCAACCTCGCAAAATCCACGGTCCTCTACTACGTGATCGTCGCCGGATTCCTGTTCGGCTTTCTGGTCATCTTTCGCGCCATCAACTCGCCGTTCGGCGAGGTGCTCAAGATCAATTCGGGAGAACGAGCAGCGGGCGATTTCCCTTGGCTACAAGACGGACCAATACAAGCTGCTTGCGTTCATCCTGTCTGGAACGCTGGCGGGATTTGCCGGCGCGCTGAAAGTGTTTGTGGCGCAAAATGCCTCGCTGACGGACGTGCACTGGACGATGTCCGGTGAAATCGTCCTGATGACCCTGGTCGGCGGTCTCGGCACGGTGTTCGGCCCGGTGGTCGGGGCTTTCGTCATCATCGCAATGCAGCAATATCTGGCGGGCTTCGGACAGTGGGTGACGGTAATCCAGGGCGCGATCTTCGTCGTATGCGTGTTGACGTTCCGCCGCGGCATCGTTGGCGAAATCGCGCATTATTTCCGCCGGTCGCTCTAGGTTCCACTCCGTTCCCCGGTTCATTCGGAGGCGCCGACCCGCGGCATCTTGCGCTGGAACGCAGCCGGTAAAAAATCGCTATTTTTTCAAGCCGATAAAGCGGTGGATGATCCGATCGCGGCGGTGGCCGACCGCATACATTTTCCGGAAATCGTTTATGACAGTAATATGAAATGGCCGCTTTGAGCCATTTCGCTGGGTATGGGCCTGTTTGATGTTGGGTTGGTTTCGCGCCTTTCTTCCCAAGGAAGAACGGTTTTTCGATTTGTTTAGCCGGCATTCTCAAGCCGTGTTGCAAGGTGCCCTCGCCCTGCAGGGCATGCTGCGCGGCGGCGACGAAACGCCGATTTTCTGCCAGCGCGTCAATCAGTTCGAAAATGACGCCGACAATATTACACGCGAGGTGCTCACCGCGGTGCGGCGGACGTTCATCACGCCGTTCGACCGCGGCGACATCAAGAATCTGATCACCTCGATGGACGATGCCATCGACCAGATGCAGCAGACTGCCAAGGCCGTCATGCTGTTCGAGGTCAGATCCTTCGAGCCGCCAATGCGCGAGATGGGCACGCTCCTCGTCGAATGTGCCAATCTCGTCGGCCGCGCGCTGCCGTTGCTGCAGTCGATCGGAAGCAATGTCTCGATGCTCACGTCGATCACCGAGGAACTCACCAAGCTCGAAGGCCGCGTCGACGACCTTCACGACATCGGCTTGAAAGAACTGTTCCTCAAGCACCGCGACGCCAATGCGATGCACTTCATCGTCGGCGCGGAGATTTACGATCATCTCGAGAAGGTCGCCGATCGTTTCGACGATGTGGCGAACGAGATCAACAGTATCGTGATCGAGCAGGTATAGGGCAGGGCCGCGCAGTGGATGCCACGCTGGGTCTTCCGGTTCTGGTCGGGCTGATCGCTGTCGCACTGCTGTTCGATTTTCTCAACGGTCTGCACGATGCCGCCAACTCGATCGCCACGATCGTGTCGACGCGCGTGCTGCGGCCGCACTACGCGGTGTTCTGGGCGGCGTTCTTCAATTTCGTCGCCTTCCTGGTATTCGGGCTCAACGTGGCCCAAACCATCGGCACCGGAATCATCGAGCCCAGCGTGATCGACGTGCACGTCATCTTCGCCGCCCTGGTCGGGGCGATCGTCTGGAACCTGATCACATGGGGGCTCGGCATTCCGTCCTCGAGCTCGCACGCCCTTATTGGAGGGTTGGTCGGCGGCGGGATGGCGAAGGCCGGACTTTCCGCAGCGGTCTGGAGCGGACTGTCCAAGACGTTGTTGGCGATCGTGCTTTCGCCACTCGTTGGATTCCTGCTGGCTCTGGCGCTGGTCGCGGTGGTGTCGTGGGCCTCGGTGCGCTCGACGCCTTTCGCGGTCGATCGAGCGTTCCGGATCCTGCAGTTTGCTTCTGCCTCGCTTTATTCACTGGGGCACGGCGGCAACGACGCGCAAAAGACCATGGGCATCATCGCCGTGCTCCTGTTCTCGCAGGGGCATCTCGGCGAACAGTTTTTCGTGCCGTTCTGGGTGGTGCTTGCGTGCCAGGCCGCGATGGCGCTGGGCACTCTCATGGGCGGGTGGCGGATCGTCCGCACCATGGGCCTGCGGATCACGAAGCTGACGCCGATGCAGGGGTTCTGCGCGGAAACTGGCGGCGCGGCGACCCTGTTCATGGCGACCTGGCTCGGGGTTCCCGTTTCAACGACCCACACAATTACAGGCGCCATTGTCGGCGTCGGCGCCGCGCGGCGGGTCTCTGCGGTGCGCTGGAATGTGGCTAGTTCGATCGTGTATGCGTGGGTAATCACCATTCCGGCTGCAGCGGCCGTCGCCGCGCTGGCCTATTGGTCCGTACGGTTGGTGCATTTTTGAGGCCTCCTTACTGGAGGATGGCCGCGCAATTCATATATCGGTAACGCCGATCCTTCTTGATCGGGGCCGCATTCCCTGCCAAACGCTCAAGCCCTCATGTCAGACCTTGCATTGACCGCCGAATCGCCGTCCCGCTCGCCGCTCGCCGCCGAAGTGGCCCGCCGCAGGACCTTTGCCATCATCTCGCACCCGGACGCTGGTAAAACCACGCTGACCGAAAAGCTCCTGCTGTTCGGCGGCGCGATCAATCTGGCAGGACAGGTCAAGGCCAAGGGCGAGCGGCGTAACACCCGATCCGACTGGATGAAGATCGAGCGCGAACGCGGCATCTCGGTCGTCACCTCGGTCATGACCTTTGAATTCGGCGGGCTCGTTTTCAACCTCCTGGACACTCCGGGCCACGAGGACTTTTCCGAGGACACGTATCGCACGCTGACCGCGGTCGACTCCGCCGTCATGGTGATCGACGCCGCCAAGGGCATCGAGGCTCGCACCCGGAAGCTTTTCGAAGTCTGTCGTCTCCGGGACATTCCGATCATAACATTCATCAACAAGATGGACCGGGAGAGCCGCGACACCTTTGAATTGCTGGACGAGATCGAGAAGACGCTGGCGCTTGATACGACCCCGATGACCTGGCCGGTCGGCCGCGGCCGGGATTTCCTCGGCACCTACGATCTCGCCAACGGCGGGGTGCGGCTTCTCGATGGCGGCGGTGCCAAGACCGGCGCCGCGCAACAGATCGACATTGCCGAGCTCGCCGGCCGCAGCGGCAATCTGGATGTCGGCCTGGTCAAGGAAGAGCTCGCCCTGGTATCTGAGGCTTGCAAGCCGTTCGAGCTCGAGGCCTTTCGCGAAGGACACCTGACCCCGGTCTATTTCGGCAGCGCACTGCGCAATTTCGGCGTCGGCGACTTGCTGGAGGGGCTTGGTCGCTACGCGCCGCCGCCGCGCGCCCAGGAAAGCGATCTGCGCAAGGTGGAAGCGGCCGAGCCGCGCATGAGCGCGTTCGTTTTCAAGATACAGGCCAACATGGATCCGAATCATCGCGATCGCATCGCGTTCGCGCGGCTATGTTCGGGCAAGCTTACCCGCGGCATGAAGGCGAAACTGGTGCGGACCGGCAAGAACATGTCGCTCTCCAGTCCGCAGTTCTTCTTCGCGCAGGACCGCGCTCTGGCGGACGAAGCCTTCGCGGGCGACGTGGTCGGCATCCCCAATCACGGCACCTTGCGCATCGGCGATACCCTGACCGAGGGGGAAGACCTCACCTTCGTCGGTGTTCCCAGCTTTGCCCCGGAAATCGTCCGCCGCGTGCGTCTGACCGACGCCATGAAGGCCAAGAAGCTCAAGGAGGCCCTTCAGCAGATGTCGGAGGAGGGCGTCGTTCAGGTATTTCGCCCGCGCGATGGCGCGCCGGCACTGGTCGGCGTGGTCGGTCCGTTGCAGCTCGACGTGCTGAAGGCGCGGCTTGAGGCAGAATACGCGCTGCCGGTCGAATTCGAGGTTTCCGAGTTTCAGCTCGCGCGCTGGATTTCGTCCGACGATCGCAAGAAGCTCGATGCGTTCATCGCGGCCAACGGCTCGGGCGTCGCCGATGACGTCGATGGCGATCCGGTGTTTCTGGCCAGAAACGAATTCTATCTCGGCTACACCAAGGAACGCGCCGAGGGCATTAGCTTCTCCAACGTCAAGGACGTGAAGAAGAGGGCGTGAGTGCTCCGGTTCGTTCGCTGGTCGGAACCAGCGGCGAACGCGCGGATGTGAACGGGGTGCACTCTCCTGCCTGGCACCGACGGTCTATATACTCCGTTGGATTGGTTCGGAGGCCCGTCGCATGCTCCGTCACGCCGCTATCGGTCTCGTGATTGCCGGAGCCGCATTGGCGGCAGGGGGAAGCGCTGACGCGGGGCGGCGGCACCACATCGACGCCACGCCCTTTGCACATGCGCCGTGCAGCGTATTTTCCCATCGGCCGTGCACGCCCTATTTCTGCAGCGTGTTCAATCGCGGACCCTGCATTCCCGAGATCGATTATCCCTACGGCGAGAATCTGCAGTTGACGATAGAGAGCGTGCCGCCCCAAGACGATGCGGCGAAATACCAAAGGCCCGACCACGACCTCGACAACATCGGTGATCTGTTTGCCGCTCTGCGATCCTGCTGGACTCCGCCGCAAGGGGAGGACGCAAAAGAAGGCATGCAGATGACCGTGCGCTTCAGTTTCAAGCGATCGGGTGACATGATCGGGCCCCCGCGCGTGACCTTCGCCACCGCCGGAGTGCCCCCCGACGTTCGCGACACTTATTTCAAGGCGATCAACGCTTCGCTGGATTCCTGCTTGCCGCTGAAATTCACCGGTGGTCTCGGAGGCGCGGTGGCCGGGCGGCCGATTGCCATCCGTTATGTCGACAACCGAGGGTTGGACAAGCAGCCGCCGACGCCGTGAGTGGCATCCGGCTTCCCAAGCAGGGCCGAACGGGACAGGCTGGGGCCATTGCGGCCGGCGCCCTGAAGGTGATACCGGAAGCCCACAGGCCGGTTCGCGGAGGGAATAATCATGGGGCTTGCGGTGATGATCCTGGGACTTGCCCTGTTCCTGGGCGTGCACACGCTGCCCGCGCAATGGCAATGGCGCGCGCGAGCCATCGCCTCGCTGGGCGAGGGCGGCTACAAGCTCGCTTACGCGCTGGTATCGATCCTGGGGATCGCGCTGATTGCCTGGGGGTTTTCCCACTACCGCGCGAGTGGAATGATTGATGTCTGGGAGGGATTGTGCCCTCCGCAGGTACTTAGAGTACTCAAGCACATCACGACAGGGTTAATGCTGCCGGCCGTGATCCTCGTGGTGGCAGCCTACATCCGGGGCCATATCTACATCGCGCTCAAGCACCCGATGCTCGCAGGCGTCAAACTGTGGGCGGCAGCACATCTGCTCGCCAACGGTGATCTCGGCTCGATCATTCTGTTCGGCTCGTTCCTGGCATGGGCGGTGTTCGACCGGATCTCGCTCAAGCGCCGGGCCGACAAGGGTGGACCGGCGATTCCGGTCGGCGGCTGGGGCAACGACCTCATCGCCGTGGCCGTCGGGATCGTCGCCTATCTGGCATTGGCTTTTGCATTTCATCCGGTGGTAATCGGCGTTCCCGTCGCAGGAGGGTAGAAGATGTCCGTCCAGTCCACGATCAAGCGAAAGACCGCACCGGATATTCGCGCCCGCAAGAACGGCGAGCCGATCGTGATGCTGACTTCATATCACGCGCATACTGCGGCCCTGGTCGATCGCCATTGCGATGTCATTCTGGTCGGCGATTCCCTTGGCAATGTGATGCACGGATTCGAGACGACCGTGCCGGTAACGCTCGAAATGATGATCTTGCAGGGTCGTGCGGTGATGCGCGGCTCCCAGCGCGCGCTTGTCGTGGTGGACATGCCCTTCGGCTCTTACGAAGCTTCCAAGGAGCAGGCGTTTCACTCGGCAGCGAGAATCCTCAAGGAGACGCACTGCGGCGCGGTCAAGCTGGAAGGCGGCGCTCGGATGGCAGAGACCATCGCCTTTCTTGTCGAACGTGGCGTTCCCGTGATGGGCCATATCGGGCTTACGCCGCAATCCATCAACACGCTCGGCTCGTTCCGCGCCCAGGGCCGCGAGGAAGGTAGCTGGGAGCCCATCGAGAACGACGCTCGCGCGGTGGCGCAAGCCGGCGCCTTCTCCGTGGTAGTTGAAGCGGTCGCCGAGCCTTTGGCTCGCAAGATTACGCAGAACGTCGAAATTCCGACCATTGGCATTGGTGCCAGTGCCGCCTGCGACGGACAGGTATTGGTTCTGGAAGACATGTTGGGGCTGTCACCGCGGGCGCCGAAATTCGTTCGTCGCTATGGCACTCTCGGTCCGATGATCGAGGCCGCGATCGAATCCTACGCAGTCGACGTGCGCGCGCGTGCTTTTCCCGGTCCGGAGCACGTTTACGGAATGAAGAAGGAGCAATAGACACGCGCGCGCGTGCCCCTCCGCGGGAGCGTTACGGTACCATGGCACAGCCAAACGCGGAGGTCCGTAACCGAATGTGTCAGGACTTTGATCGGGTTAGCTTTGCCTTGCCACCGCCATACGACTAGGGTAACGCCGCGCCACGCAGGAATTTGGTTTGAGCCGGCTGCGGCATGGCCCCAGCGGCGCCTCGGGATGGGATTTCGCTAAGTGTCTGAAATATTTGACGAAGTCGACGAGGAGGTTCGTCGAGAACAGCTCAAAAAGCTGTGGGACCAGTATTCCATCCACATCATCGCCGCCGCGCTGCTGATTGTCGCGGCGGTGGCCGGTTGGCGCGGGTATCAATATCTGGAGGCCAAGAAGGCGGCCGAGGCGGGGGCGGCCTTCGACGCTGCCGTGGAACTTTCCGACCAGAAGAAGCACGCCGAGGCAGAGACGGCCTTTGAAAAGCTCGCGGCAACTGCGCCGTCGGGCTATCGCACGCTGGCCCGGCTGCGGGCTGCTGCGGAAGTCGCGACGCGTGATCCGCAGGCAGGCGCAAAGACGTATGACGAGATTGCCGCCGACAGCAGCGTTGGATCCGATGAGCGGGACCTGGCAAGGATCCGCGCCGCAGGACTGCTGCTGGACACGGCAAATTACCCCAGCATGGTTGAGCGGCTCGAGGCTGCGACCAAGCCGGGTGCAACCTTTCGCCATACGGCGCGTGAACTGCTGGCGCTGTCGGCCTGGCGCGCCAACGACATCGCGGCGGCCCGGCAGTGGCTTGATATGATCGCCAATGACGGCGAGACGCCATCGGGCATGCGCTCGCGCGCCGAGGCGCTGCAGGCTTTGCTTCCACCTGTTGCGAAGAGTTGAACGGATTGAACGAGAAATCGACCATGCGCCGTTTGCAACGTTTGATCGCAGCTTCCGTCCTCATTGCGCTGTCGGGCGCGGTGGCCGGCTGCTCCGGCAGCGTGAGCAGTTGGGATCCGATGGATATGCTCGATTTTCTCGATACCAAGAAAAAGCTGCAGGGCGAACGCAAGCCGGTCTTCCCTGATGGCGTGCCTGGGCTCGAACAGGGCGTTCCGAAGTCGCTTTACAAGGGTGCGCAGGACGCCGATCAGCAGAATGCCCAGGCTGCCGCGGTCGCCGCGCCGCCTCCGCAGGACCAGAAGCCGAAGCGCTCCGCGAAATCCAGGAGCAATCAACCCGCGACTGCCAACACGGACCCCGCGGCGACACCTGACGAGGATACTTCAGCAGCCGCACCGCCCGCGCCCAAGCCGAAGAAGATCGTTCGTCAGCGTACCACTGCGCCGCCGCCCGATCAGCCGACCGACGGGCAGCCCGCTGCCGCCGCCCAGCCGCCACAGCCCGCCCAGCCGACACAGCAGTCGGCAGCGCCATTCCCGGCGCCGGTGCCGGGCGGCACATTCCAACGATAGCTTTCACCTCCCGGTTCGTTGAGGGAAGATCGAAGAAAGCGTTCTCCGGCAACTTCACGTCAGGTTCGCGTAAAGAGTAGTTCGATCTTCCCGCGCGCCCGGATCCCTTCATGTCGTTCACCATCGCCATCATCGGCCGGCCCAATGTCGGAAAATCGACGCTGTTCAATCGGCTGGTTGGCCAGAAGCTTGCGCTGGTCGATGACCAGCCGGGCGTGACGCGCGACCGCCGCGAGGGCGCCGCGCGCCTGGGCGATCTCCAATTCACCGTCATCGACACCGCGGGTCTTGACGAAGGTGCAAAGGGCTCCCTGACCGCGCGCATGCAGGAGCAGACCGAAGCCGCGATCGGTCTCTCCGACGCTCTGATGTTTGTGATCGACGCGCGCGCGGGCCTCACCCCAACCGATCGCGCCTTTGCCGATTTCGTGCGCCGCGCCAACAAGCCGGTCGTTTTGGTGGCCAACAAGAGCGAGGGCAGGCAGGGCGAGGCCGGGGCGGTGGAGGCCTATGCCTTGGGTCTCGGCGAGCCGATCCAGATATCGGCCGAGCACGGCGAGGGCATGAGCGACCTTTACGACGCGCTGCGTGCGCTAATGCCGGAGCCGATGGAAGAGGATGAGGGGCTCGACAACGAAGACATCGTCGGAACGGATGCCGATCTGGCGAAGCGGCCGATACGCGTGGCGGTCGTCGGACGCCCCAATGCCGGCAAGTCCACGCTGATCAATCGTCTGCTCGGCGAAGAGCGGTTGCTGACCAGCGCCGAAGCCGGCACCACGCGCGACTCCATCGCGGTGGAGATCGACTGGAAAGGCCGCGAATTTCGTGTGTTCGATACGGCCGGCTTGCGCCGGCGCTCGCGGATCGAGGAGAAGCTGGAGAAGCTCTCGGTGGCCGACGCGTTGCGCGCGGTTCGCTTCGCCGAGGTCGTGGTGTTGATGGTGGACGCGCAGCACAAGTTCGAAGAACAGGACTTGCGCATCGCGGACCTGATCGAGCGCGAAGGCCGGGCGCTGGTCATCGCGGTGAACAAATGGGACCTGATGGGAACAAAGCCCGGAGCGATTTCCGCGCTTCGTGCTGAAGCCGATCGCCTGCTTCCGCAGGTCAAGGGCGCGCCTGTCGTCGCGGTATCGGGGCTGTTGGGTGAAGGTATCGACCGGCTGATGGATGCGATCGAGGCTGCCTACGCCGTGTGGAACAAGCGGGTACCGACCGCTGCGCTCAATCGGTGGTTCGAGCAGGCGAGTGCGGCCAATCCGCCACCCGCGGTGTCGGGCCGCCGGCTGAAGCTGAACTACATCACGCAAGCCAAGGCGCGGCCGCCGAGCTTCGTCCTGTTCTGCTCGCGCGCCGACGCGGTGCCGCAGTCCTATCTGCGTTATCTCGTCAATTCATTGCGCGAACATTTCGGCCTGCCGGGCACGCCGGTGCGGATTTCGCTGCGCGAAAAGGCCAATCCGTTCGCTCACAAACGCAGGCGGCCGTCATGAACGAACGGGTGGAAACCGGCGCGGTCGAGATTTCAGAACCGACGTCGGCGCCGCGCGGCGCTGCCGTGGCGTTCATCTTCGTCACGATCCTCCTCGACATGCTTGCGCTCGGAATGATCATGCCGATCCTGCCCAAGCTTGTGGAGAGTTTCGTCGACAACGATACCGCGCGTGCGGCCCGCATATTCGGCCTGTTCGGCACCGCCTGGGCGCTGATGCAGTTCTTTTTTTCCCCCATCCTCGGCGCCCTGTCGGATCGGTTCGGACGACGGCCGGTGGTGCTGCTGTCGAATTTCGGGCTTGGGCTGGACTATGTCCTGATGGCGCTGGCGCCATCCCTGATCTGGCTTTTCGTTGGCCGCGTGATTTCGGGCATCACCTCGGCGAGCATATCGACCGCCTTTGCCTATATCGCGGACATGACGCCGCCGGAGCGCCGCGCGGCGGTGTTCGGCAAGGTTGGCGCGGCTTTCGGCGCCGGCTTCGTGCTGGGTCCGGCTGTCGGCGGACTGCTCGGCGACATCGATCCGCGCCTGCCGTTCTGGGCAGCGGCGGCTCTGAGTTTTGCCAATACGCTATATGGCCTCTCGATTCTGCCGGAATCCCTGCCGCATGATCGTCGCTCGCCGTTTCGCTGGAGGAGCGCCAACCCGATCGGCGCGCTGCATCTGTTGCGCTCGGATCGTATTCTTTCTGGCCTGTCGGTGGTGAACTTCTTTGCGCAGCTTGCGCATGCGGTCCTGCCTTCGACTTTCGTTCTCTACGCGACCTATCGATACGGCTGGGACGCAAAGACAGTCGGCTTGACGCTGGCGATGGTCGGCATTTGCGCGATGGCGGTCCAGGGCGCGGCGATCGGGCCGATCGTTCGATGGCTTGGCGAGCGGCGGGCGCTGGTGCTCGGGCTTGTCTTCGGCGCGGCCGGCTTTCTGATCTTCGGCACGGCACCAACCGGACCACTCAGCTGGCTTGGGATTCCCGTGATGGCCCTATGGGGCGTGTCGGGGGCAGCGCTGCAGGCGCTGAACACGCGACGGGTCAAGGCGGAAGAACAGGGCCGCTTGCAGGGCGCTACCAACAGCGTGCAAAGCCTCTCCCAGTTGCTCGGTCCGTCTCTGTTTACACTGACCTTCGCCTATTTCATCGGCACGGAGGCGCCAGTTAAATTGCCGGGTGCGCCGTTCCTGCTCGCGGCCGCGCTGTTGGTCCTGGCGCTCTTGATCGCCATACGAACGCTTTGGACTTCGCGCTTTCGCTGAAAGCCGGCCGGATTAGGTATCCGGCCGGCTTCACATGTTTGCGCTACTTCTTCACCAGCGGGCATTCGCTTTCGCCAAGTGGCCTTGCCGCTTCCTCCGCCGGGATCGTCGCGACGAGCTTGTAATAATCCCAGGGGTATTTCGATTCTTCAGGCTTCTTGACCTCGAACAAATAGGCCGGAAGCATCTTGCGGCCGTCGATGCGGATTGTGCCCTTGCCGAAGAGAATATCATCGGTAGGCAGTTCCTTCATCTTCGCGACGACCTTGGCGCCGTCATGCGGATTGCCTCCCATCGCCTCGAGCGTCTTGAGATAGTGCAGCACGCCCGAATAGAGCCCTGCCACCGTCATCGACGGCATGGCTCCCTTCGGCGAAAGCTTCTGGAAGCGCTTCGACCATTCGCGCGTGTTGTCGTTCATGTCCCAGTAGAACGATTCCGTGAACGTGAGGCCGTGTGCGGTCTTCAGCCCCAGCGAGTGCACGTCGGTGATGAAAAGCAGGAGTGCGGCAAGCTTCTGTCCACCTTCAACAATGCCGAATTCGGATGCCTGCTTGATCGCGTTGGTGGTGTCGCCGCCCGCATTGGCAAGGCCGACCACCTTGGCTTTCGAGGCCTGCGCCTGCAGCAGGAACGAAGAAAAATCCGCAGTGTTCAGTGGATGCTTGACCCCGCCCAGCACTTTGCCGCCGTTTGCAGTGACGATCGCAGCGGTGTCGCGCTCCAGAGCGTGGCCGAAGGCGTAATCGGCGGTGAGGAAGAACCAGCTGTCGCCACCGGCTTTCGTCAGCGCCTTGCCGGTGCCGTTGGCGAGCATGTAGGTGTCGTAGGTCACTGAAAGCGTGTTCGGCGTGCAAGCCTTGCCGGTGATGTCGGCGCTGGCGCCGCCGGAGTTGATCAGAATCGAATTTTTCTCTTTCACGAGATTGGAGACGGCGAGCGCGACGCTGGAGGTCGGCGTATCGACTACCGCATCGACCTTGTCGACGTCGATCCATTGCCGGGCAATATTGACGCCGATATCAGGCTTGTTCTGATGGTCGCTGCTCAAGACGTCGATCTTCCAGCCCTTGGCTGGAAGGCCGGAATCCTCCACCGCCATCTTGACCGCCACGACCGAATTGGGTCCACCGATATCGGCATAGAGGCTCGACATGTCGTTGAGCACGCCGATCTTCACCGTCTTGTCCTGCGCCAGCGCGGGCGTCGCGAAACCCAGTCCTGCGATTGCAAAAAGCGCCGCGCAGCGCCGCGCGCGTAAAATCCTCATTCGAAATCCTCCACATGTTGAAAATGGGCCTCTCTCTTCAGGAGCTCGCCCGGAGCTTCATCGATCCAGTGATCGTGCCGCGATACTCATCCGTCCCATGCCGCGCGGCAATGCGTTATCGTAGCGCATCTCATGTCAGGGTTAACCTTATGAAATACTGATGCTTTACTGAAAGCATCTTGCCAATGCATGGGATTGCAGACCAATGCGCCAGTGGATTCAAGCTGGCGCTCGAAAGCTCATCAGCGTCCGCGTCGGATAATCGTAGAGTTTGCCGGTCTCCTTCCAGGAGGGCAGGCACATGGGCAGGATGAATTCAGCGGCCTGTTCGGGCGTGTCGAGCGTCAATGGATCCTCGCCGGGGAACACGGCAGCGCGCATGCGGGTGCGGATCGGGCCGGGGTTGAACAGGTTGACGCGAAGTGGCGTCGACGCCGTTTCATGAGCCCATACGCGCGCAAGCGCCTCAAGTGCTGCCTTGGAAGCCGCATACGGCCCAAGATACGCAGGGGCCATGCTCGCCGCCGCCGAAGTGACGAACACCGCACGACCGGCGTCGGACTTCCGCAGCAGCGGCTCCATGCAGCGGATCAGTTGGAAATTGGCGGATGCGTTGATTGCGATGACGTCGTTCCACGGCTTCATCTCGATGTGACCGAGCGGCGAGGAGGGACCGGCGACCCCGGCATTGCCGACGAGAATATCGAGTTTGCCATTGCGCTCGTGCAGTGCCGCGCCGAGCCGGGCGATGCCGTCCACATCGGTGAGGCTGAGCGGCACAAGCGTGGCGCTGCCGCCCTCGTGCCGTATCTCGTCGTCGAGTTCCTCAAGCCCTCCCTGGGTTCGCGCGACCGCTACGATATGGGCGCCGGCCCGGGCTAGAGCGCGCGCGGTGGCATAGCCGATGCCGCGCGAGGCGCCTGTGACAAGAGCGATGCGGGAGGCGAGAGGGAGGGTCATTGAAACTGCTTTCTTCGTCATGCCCGGGTTTGTCCCGGGCATCCACGTCCTGCTTTCGGTGAGGGTTCTATAGACGTGGCTGGCCGGGACAAGCCCGGCCATGACGGATTGCTTTTTCTTTTCCAGCTTTAGCTGCCGCCGCCTGACAGCATATTGTCGCTGTTGGTTCCGTTTCCCGAGCTATCGGGCGTCACCTTCATGCCCTGCCCGAAGGCATCTGGCACCTCGTGTCAGCTTGCTTCCGCCAGCAGCGACAATTGCCGTGGCTGGGCTTCGACCTGGTTCTGGTCGGTGAGGCTGGTGGGATAGGTACCGGTGAAGCAATGGTCGGAGAATTTCGGATTGGCGGGATCGCGGCCGGGATAACCCATGGCGCGGTACATGCCGTCGACCGACAGAAAAGCCAGAGTGTCCGCGCCGATCAGCTCGCGCATTTCTTCGAGGTTGTGGGTGGCGGCAAGCAGGCCGCCCCGGTCGGGCAGGTCGATGCCGTAATAGTCAGGATAGAGGATCGGCGGAGACGCGAGGCGGAAGTGGACCTCGCGGGCGCCCGCGTCGCGCATCATGCGGACGATTTTTCTCGAGGTGGTGCCGCGCACCAGCGAGTCGTCGATCAGAATGATGCGCTTGCCCTCGATCGCGGCGCGGTTGGCCGAATGCTTCATGCGAACGCCGAGCTCCCGCACGCTCTGCGTCGGCTGGATGAAGGTGCGGCCAACGTAATGGTTTCGGATGATGCCGAGTTCAAAGGGCACGCCGGAATGCTGACTGTAGCCAACGGCAGCCGGGACGCCGGAATCCGGCACCGGCACCACAACGTCGACCGGGACGTGGCTTTCGCGCGCGAGTTCGGCGCCGAATGCCTTGCGGACGTCGTATACCGAACGTCCTGCGACGATCGAATCCGGCCGCGAGAAATAAATATATTCGAAGATGCAGGGCCGGGGCGGTTTTAACGGGAACGGCTTGTGGCTTTGCGCGCCGCGCTCGTCGAATACGATGATCTCGCCAGGTTCGACGTCGCGAACATATTTCGCACCGATGATGTCGAGCGCGCATGTCTCCGAGGCCAGGATCGGGCAGCCGTCGAATTCGCCCAGCACGAGTGGCCGGATGCCGAGAGGGTCGCGCGCGCCGATCAGCTTCTTGTTGGTCAGGCACACCAGCGAGTAGGCACCCTCAATGGCACGCAGCGCCTCGATGAAGCGATCGATAAAGCGGCTTCGCTTGGATTGCGCAACCAGATGCAGGATGACTTCGGTGTCGGTGGTGGATTGCATCATCGCACCGCCGCGCACCAGGTCGCGGCGCAAGGTCAGTCCGTTGGTCAGATTTCCGTTATGGCCGACCGCAAACCCGCCGGCATTGAGTTCGGCAAACAAAGGCTGCACGTTGCGCAGAATGGTTTCGCCGGTGGTGGAATAGCGGACGTGGCCGATCGCGGCGTTGCCAGGCAGACGCTCGATGACCTCGCGGCGGGAAAAGGTGTCGCCGACGAGACCCAGGCGTCGTTCGGAATGAAAACGGTTCCCGTCGAATGAAACAATGCCCGCGGCCTCCTGACCGCGATGCTGCAGGGCGTGCAGGCCGAGCGCGGTGATTGCCGCGGCTTCCGGGTGGCCGAAAATCCCAAACACGCCGCACTCCTCGCGCAACGTATCACCTTCGAGGTCTCTGTCTTCCAGATAGGGAAAACCCGGGTTCGGCTCGCTTTGTTCGGCGTCGTCGGAAAGGATCTGTTTACTATCCATCGCGCCTCTCTTCTGGCCTGGTATCGGTTGGCCTGGCATCAGCGTCCCGCAGGCTTTTCGATCAGCTTTTTAAGGCTGTCGCGGGCAGGCCTGCTGTAGCCATCGCCTGACCCTGGCGCCGCCTGGTCGGCGTCAGTCTGCTCATCTTCGGGTTTATTCTTCTTGAATCTCTTCAAAATGGTGTTCTCCGGGTCGTCCGGCAAGAGGCCTTTGAGCCATTCCCCGGTCGAATCCAGCATGGTGCGGGACTTGGCTCCGACCACCCAATCCGGCCGCTGTTTGTCGGGAACCAGCCAGATGAAGAATTCGTAGGCCACGACGACGATAAGCAAGCCACGGGCCAGACCGAACAGGAACCCGAGCGTGCGGTCCAGCGCCCCGATCCGGGAATCCAGGATCATGTCGGAAATGCGCACCGTGATCACCGAGACAATGATCAGGGTACCGATGAAAACACCGGCCACGACGACAATGCTGGCGATGGTGTCACTGTTGAAATAGGTCTTCGCCGTCGGCAGCAGCTTTGAATAGCTGTAAAGCGTGACCAGCGCTGCCGCGCCCCATGCTGCGATGGAGAGAACCTCGCGCATGAAGCCGCGCACCATTGCGAGCAGGCCAGAGATCAGCATTACGGCGAGCAGGACGAGATCGAGAATCGTTATCGGCATCAGCTGGTCAGGTCCGCTCGTAAAGTTCCGCGAATCGCCTCAATCGGCGCCACTCGAGGTGGCGCTCATACCCGATACGTCGCAAGGCCCGAGATCGCGTATCCGGCCCCCGCGGGTTGTATAGCGGCGAGGGCGGACAAGGTCACGCCCGGCTAACCTTCTTTGCGTCGGAATCTCTCGGGTGTGGCATTTTTCTCCGCGGCCGGGCCCAGCCGGCTTGCCTGCAAGTTCCCCTTGGGTGCGCCGCGCGCGGCGATTTCGGCCACCAGATTTGCCAATCCCCCCACGGCATTCAGAGTGAGCCCCGCATCGCCACCGACCTCGCTGCGAGCCGATTCGGGCAGCACGGCGCGCCCGAAACCAAGCTTTGCCGCCTCCTTGAGCCGGGCCGAGGTCTGCGCTACCGGCCGAACGGCCCCCGACAGCGAAATCTCCCCGAAATAGACCGCGTCTGTCGGCAGGGGTGCGTTGACCAGAGACGACACCAGAGCCGCCGCAGCAGCGAGATCGGCTGCCGGTTCCTGAATTCGCAGGCCGCCCGCAACATTCAGATAGACATCATGGCCGGACAATTTGACCCCGCAATGCGCCTCGAGCACAGCCAGCACCATCGAGAGCCGGCTCGGGTCCCAGCCCACCACGGCGCGGCGCGGCGTGCCAAGGGAAGTCGGCGCCACCAGCGCCTGCAGTTCCACCAGCACCGGCCGTGTGCCCTCGATGCCGGCGAACACCGCGGTGCCCGGGCTGCCGAGATCGCGCTCGGACAAAAACAGCTCGGATGGGTTGGAAACCTCGCGCAGGCCCAATCCCGTCATCTCGAACACGCCGATCTCGTCGGTGGGACCGAAACGGTTCTTCACGGCACGAAGGATACGGAATTGCTGCGAGCCCTCGCCCTCGAACGACAGAACCGCGTCGACCATGTGCTCGACCACGCGGGGGCCTGCGATCTGGCCGTCCTTGGTCACATGGCCGACCAGGATGATCGCCGCGCCGGATTTTTTGGCAAACCTGATCAGCGCCTGGGCGGAGGCACGCACCTGGGTCACGGTGCCGGGCGCCGATTCCACCGTATCGGTCCACATGGTCTGGATCGAATCGATCACGATCAGGCGTGGCACAGCGCCTTCGGACAGGGTCGAGACGATATCTTCGACCGAGGTCTCCGAGGCGAGCTGTACGGGCGCATCCGCCAGCCCCAAACGCTCGGCCCTCAGCCGCACCTGGGCAACGGCCTCTTCACCTGAAATATAGACGGCGCGGTGGCCGGCACGTGCCAGCATGCTCGTCGCTTGCGTCAGAAGCGTCGATTTGCCAATACCGGGGTCGCCGCCGACGAGCAGCACCGAGCCGCGCACAAAACCCCCACCGGTAACGCGGTCGAGCTCGGCCATGCCGGAAGGAAGGCGAGGGGCGTCCTGGCTCTTGCCGGTCAGGCTCTCAAGCGCGAACAGCCGGCCCTTCCGCCTGGAGCGGACGGAGACCGGCATCGTGGTCGCCCCGGACACGTCCTCTTCGGCGAGCGTGTTCCACTCGCCACAGGAATCGCATTTGCCCTGCCAGCGGTTGTACGCCGCGCCGCAGCTCTGGCAGACGAAGGAAAGTGCGCTTTTGGCCATGGGGCCCGGTTTGCCAACAGATTCGAAGTCGAAGGCTTCCCCCATAGCACGGAATGACGTCCGGCAATGTTCCTGATGCTTCGGCGAAATCAGAAGTCCGCAGGAATTTGCGGGCCCCTCTCTTTCGCGCACTTCGGATTCGAAAAGGACACCAGAAAATCTTTGATTCCAGTGTGGTTTCGATTCAGAAGTTCTCTTGACGGACCGGCGGCGCCACTGAAGAGAACTTTCTGAACCCGCACGTCATCTCCCGCATATCACTCACTATTTCACCGAGACGAACGGGACCGACGAACCCGGCACCATGGTTGTCGGCAAGACGCCGTTCCAGCGCTCGGCCTGAACCAGAGTGACAAGGTTGGGATTGGTGCCGAGCGCCTTGGCTCGGGCCTCGATGGCGGCAGCCTCGGCTTCGCCCGTGACGCGGATGTTGGCGGCTTTGGCTTCGCCGCTCAGGCGCGTGGCGTCGGCGTTGGCCTGCGCCTCAGCGCGAATGGCGTTGGCCTTCGCATTGGCCTGGGTAACGGTGATCTGGGCCTGCACCTTTTCGCGTTCGGCGTTCTGCTGCAGTTTCTGCACCTCGACTTCCGCCAGCATGCGCTGCTCGATCGAATGCAGGTAGTTGGCGCTGAACTCGATATTCTCTAGCTGTACGCTCTCGATGATGATCATCGGATCGTATTTCAGCGTCTCGGCAATGGCATCCTTGATCGCGCTGTTCAGCGCGCCGCGTTCCTGGATGGCTTTCACCGCCGTGTAGCGGCCGAACACGACCTTGACCTGCTGGTTCACGACGGGGTTGACGACCTGATTGACCGCCGTGTCCAGGCGGCCGAATTTGGCGTAGAGATCCGCGACCTTGTCGGGCGAGGCACGTAGCGTGACGCTGATCTTGAGGTCGGCCGGCTGCTGGTCGAACGAGTAGGAGTTCATCTTGTCCCAGGTATAGGTAAAGGTCTTCACGCTGATCTTCTCGACGCTGTCGATGAAGGGGACCTTGAAGCCCAGGCCTGGCTGGGCGGTGCCGATCACCGCGCCATTGCGGAGCAGAACCGCGCGCTCGGTCTGATCGACCGTGTACCAGCTGCCGAATATCGCGCCGATCGCGATAACGCCAATGATGGCCGCGGCAATAATTCCCCTGTTCATAAGATCCTCCTGGCGCAAGGGACGTCGCTTAGGCCATCTCGTCCATGACCGTGTTTCGTTGCGACGCGCATCCCTTCGTCGGGAACTTGCCAGCTTTGGTTCAGATCACGGCGATGAAAATGCGGTCCAAAGCGTGGCAAGGCCGGCGGCCAGCATGATGACGTCCATAATGCGCCGAAACATTTCCGCCTCGAGCCGCAATACCAGTCGCTTGGCAATGAAGGCGCCGAACATCAGCGAGGTGCCGGCAATCAGGCCCTGCAGGATTACTTCCGCGGGGAGCGCGCCGAAGTGTCGGAAAGTCACCGATTTGCTCACATACATGCCAAGTGAGCTCGCCGCTTCGGTTGCAAGAAATGCACCCTTGCTGAGGCCGTAAAACAAAAACAGCGGCACACTCAAGGGTCCGGTCGACACCACAATGCCCGTGAGATAGCCGATCAGAGCGCCGCCGATCGCAAGGTGCCAGAGAGACAGTTTGAGGTTGTGCCGGGCGAGCCAGTGCCGCACCGGCACCATCGCTATCAGGAACACGCCTATGGAAATATCGACGATGCGCGAGGGCAGAACCAGGAGCGTGCGCGCGCCGAGCGCCGCGGCCGGGATGGCAGGAACGGAAAAGGCGGCGCAGGCCCACCAGTCGACGTCGCGCCACCATGCGAGAATGCGCGACAGATTGGCCATCACGGCTGCAATGGCCATGATCGGCACGGCGTGTTTCGGGCCATACTCGTAGATCAGGACCGGCATGAGCATGATCGAGGAGCCGGTGCCGACAATGCCGCTGAGCGTTCCGGCGACCAGCCCGACCGCGAGGACGAAGAGGAAATTCAAGCGCCTGGTGTCCCGGTTCTGACATTCGTATGGCGTTGCGGGGATGGCTTTTACGAATGTCAGAACCAAAGGGACACCAGAAAATAAAGATTTCCAGTGCGGTTTTGGATTTGACATTCGCTAACGGGACTCGCGGCGGCGACCGAAGCGAATGTCAAATCCACCGCACTGGTGTCCCGGTTCTGACATTCGTATGGCGTTGCGGGGATGGCTTTTACGAATGTCAGAACCAAAGGGACACCAGAAAATAAAGATTTCCAGTGCGGTTTTGGATTTGACATTCGCTAACGGGACTCGCGGCGGCGACCGAAGCGAATGTCAAATCCACCGCACTGGTGTCCCGGTTCTGACATTCGTATGGCGTTGCGGGGATGGCTTTTACGAATGTCAGAACCAAAGGGACACCAGAAAATAAAGATTTCCAGTGCGGTTTTGGATTTGACATTCGCTAACGGGACTCGCGGCGGCGACCGAAGCGAATGTCGCCGCCGATTGTTCTTGGGCGGGAGAAGGGTTACCGTAGGCGACAAGCAAAAAGGGCGGTTCACAAGGCCCGTGCTCATGGGAGGCTAGGGATGGCCAAGTCCAGGGATCGCGATACGCGCAGTCAAATTCTTGAACCGGTTGCCGGAAACGGGTTGATCGATCGCCGCGCACTGCTTGGGCGCGGCATCGTTCTGGCCGGCGCCATGGGTGCGGGCATTGACCCCTCGTCTGCGGCGGCTGCCGCTGAACCGCTTGCCGACGATCCGTGGAGTCTTGAAGTCGGCGACCCGATGCCACCCTATCAGGGGCCTTCGAAATTCGAGGCCAAGGTTGTGCGCACGCTGAGCAATCCCAATAACGAACCGCGCAATTCGCATGCCCGCACGCCGCACCATCTGCTTGAGGGGACGACCACGCCGAACGGGCTGCACTTCAACATCAATCATGGTGGCGTCCCCACCATAGACCCCGACAAGCATCGGCTCGTGATCCATGGCCTCGTGAAGCAGCCACTGGAATTCACCCTTGAAGCGCTGTCGCGTTATCCGATGGTCTCGCGCACAACGTTTATCGAATGCGGGGGCAACAGCGCGCCGATGTTTTCGCCCGAGCCCTTGCAGGAGAACATTCAGGCGCTGCACGGTCTCGTCTCCTGCGCCGAGTGGACCGGCGTCAAGCTTTCGACATTGCTCGAGGAAACGGGCATCGATCCCAAAGCCAAATGGTTTGTTGCAGAGGGCGCGGACTCCCCGCATTTGAGTCGCAGCGTGCCGGTGAAGAAGGCGTTGGACGACGCGATGATCGCGCTCTACCAGAATGGCGAGCGTGTCATGCCGGGCAATGGCTATCCGATGCGCCTGCTGCTGCCCGGCTACGAGGGCAACATGAACGTCAAGTTCCTGCGCCGCATCAAGCTCGTGGAACAGCCGGCCATGAGTTATTACGAGGCGAGGACCTATTCGCAGATCCTGCCGAACGGCAAGGCGTATCGCTTCTATTTCCTTCAGGAGGTGAAGTCCTTCATCACCAGCCCGTCGCATGGCATGGCGTTGAAGGGTCCCGGTCTCTACGAGATTTCAGGGCTGGCCTATTCCGGGACCGGCCGGATCGAGAAGGTGATGATTTCGGCTGACGGCGGCAAGAGCTGGGGACAGGCGGCGCTGCAGGAACCGGTGCTGAGCAAGGCCTTCACCCGTTTCCGCATGCCGTGGCGCTGGGACGGCGGGCCCGCCACGCTGCAGAGCCGCGCCTGGGACGAGGCTGGTAATGTGCAACCGACCCGCGCCGAATTCGTGGCCCTGCGCGGCGAGTTGACGAAAAAGCCGCCGGTCCTGGCGTTTCCCAATCAGCACTACAACTCGATCACCAGTTGGGGAGTGGCAGGCAACGGGGAGGTCAGGCATGTTTACGCCTAAGCGCGCGATTTTCTCCGCCTCGCTGCTGTTCGCGACAATGACCGGCGTTTCGCTGGCCGAGACGCCGCAACTGGGCAAGCCGATCACCGAGGCCGACATCGCGGCCTGGGACATCAGCATCCTGCCGGATGGCACCGGTCTGCCGAAGGGCAGTGGAACGCCCGCGCAGGGTGCCGCGATTTACGCCGAAAAATGTGCGTTGTGTCACGGCGACAAGGGCAAGGGCGGCGTGGCCGCAGCGCTCGTGAGCGACGCCAGGATCGACGGCATTTCGGCCTCGCAGAAAACGATCAGGAATTTCATCGGGGATTCGACGACCATCTTCGACTTCATTCGTCGTGCAATGCCGTTCCAGGCGCCGCGCTCGCTCTCCGACGACGAAGCCTATGCGTTGACGGCGTATATTCTGGCCGAGAACAAACTGATCGGCGCGACCGACGTGATGAACGCGGAGAGCTTGCCGAAGGTGAAAATGCCCAACCGGGATAATTTCATCATTCGCTTTCCGGATCGAATTTAGAAAACGCGTCGAGCTTTGGTCTCGGGCCAAGCAGGGTGATTGTTCAGCCACGTTTCGCCGCTGCGACTTTTTGCGATCCGTCTTTGGCCAGGCCGAACCGCGCGGTCCACTGAGCCACCGACAGCAACAGGGCGTCAAAAATCTCCCGTCCCTGTTCGAGTTCCCGTTGGCTGACGGGAGGACAATCCGGCCGATAGCGGATGATCGTGCTCGTGGTCGACCAGTCCAGCCTCGCGGCCCTGCACGCCACGATGAGTCCGTACAACCGGTCGCTTCGAATCAAGGGCTCGATATCCTCCGCTTTAATTTCCGTCATGAACGACAGCGCCGCCACAACATGGGTGTATTGGCCCCTCATCGCAAACCGGTTCACCGGTGAATCGGTAAGCTTGCCCGTGCGATTGAGCGTGATGATGTCGTTTGTTGCCTGCGTGTAGTCGGTCGGTGGTGCGGCGATTGCTGGTGTCGCCGATTGCGCGCTGTGAGGCACCACGGGCCGGGTCGCGATCGACAGGCGTGCCCAGACGGCATCTGTCGCCATCGCAAGAACCTTGCGCAGAAGCTTCGCCGGAATATCCAGCCGAAGTCCCAGTCCTTCGATCAGGCCCTCGTCGCGTTCAGCGCTGCCGACGAGCGCGGCATAACCGGTTTCAGAGAAACGGGCTCCCGCATTCTGCGCCAACGCGTTGAAAACCTCGGCATCACCGCGTTTGATCAGCGCGTCGGTCAGCGCTTCGTTGAGGGCTTTTCTGGTAGAAATTGCCAAGAGATGTTGCCGGCCACGGAGGTTGGCGATTTCGATCAGGTGCTCGTCGGAGAGACGATTGGACTTGGCCAGAACCGGCGCGGCGACCGATGTATCGTCGTGAGACGCGAGCTGGCGAACGGTCTCGCGCGGAGCAAGATCTATCTCGCACAGAATGGTGCTGAGCTGAGCCAGGCTCTGCACGTCCACGCGCTCGATCAGCCGAACCAGAACGTCGTCGAATATGATCGTTTGTTTCTCATCCAGCCGATCGATCGCAGTGCAAAACAGGTCCGTCACTTGTCGCAATATTCGCGTCTGTTGCGACGAGGATCCCGCCTTGATGACGTTATCCAGTTCCGCGATCAAAGCCGCCGATGCTGTCCCAGCCATAACCCATCCCAACCCCAAATGGGCGGCGAGATCCAAGCCGCCCTTCCAGAAAACATCGCATTGTCCCGCGTCCTGCGGCGGGCTTTGCGACTTGCAAAGCTTGCATCACGCCGCGAGCGCCACCCTTCGAAACGCCTTCACAAGCGGCCGCTCCAGCCTTTCGTCCATCCCGCACAGGATGTTGTAGGCGTCCTGGCGGGATTTCGGCGGTTTGTACGATCTTGATTCGACAAGCGCTGCGAAGATGTCCGAAATAGTCAGCAATCTCACCAGATCGGGAATCTGCGGTGCTTTCAGCGCGTCGGGATAGCCTGAGCCGTCGAGATACTCGTGATGATGCCGCACCCCGTCCAGAACCTCCGCGCTGATTCCCGGAAGATCCTCCAGCAGTTCATAGCCGATAACCGGATGGCGCCTCATGGTCTGCTCTTCATCCGGATCGAGGCGCCCGGGCTTGTCGAGAATTGAGAGGGGAATATGGGCTTTGCCGACATCATGCAGGGTTGCCGCCAATCCGAGCCGTTTCACATCCGCGCCTTTGAACCCAATATCGAGGCCAAATCCCACGGCAACTCCGGTCACCAGCAGACAGTGCTGGAACGTTCCTTCATGATACTTTCGAACGTCGTCCAGCCAGGCACTTAGACCATTTGTTTCGACGTAGTTGACGATCTGGGATGTGGCGTTCTCGGCGTCTGAAAGATCGATCGGCTTGCCGCGCTTTATCGCTGCAAACATGGCGGCGAAAGCCTTGGCGCTGTCTGCGATCTCCGGGTCCTCGGTTGAGCGATTCGCCTTGGCGGCGGCCCTCGCAACGATTTCCATTTGCGCGAGCTTGGGTACGATTTCCCTGGAACTGCGCAGTACCCCGGTCGCACCCAGCGCATAGGCCTGCGCGACCATATGCTGAAGATGGCTCTGAACGACGAACAGCCTCTCGGTGATGCTGCTGCGCAGCTCGCGCATGAAAAGCTTGACCTGTTCGACCCGAACCATCTGCCGCAGATCGGCGTCGACCATCAACACGCCGTTTGAACCGGGGTTGGCTCCGCCGCCTCCCAGCAACTGGGCAACGACCCGGTGCTCCGGTTCCAGCATGGCGCGGATGGCCGGAATTTTCCCTGGTTCGTCTGTAACGAAATGAACAAGCATTTCAGGGCCAATCGAAAATAAAGTAGAGCCCGCTTAGTGTTAACCAAAGCCGTATCAACCGTTCACGGTAGGGTAATTTTCC
The DNA here is from genome assembly GCA_963820275.1 of uncultured Alphaproteobacteria bacterium. Taxonomy (GTDB): domain Bacteria; phylum Pseudomonadota; class Alphaproteobacteria; order Rhizobiales; family Xanthobacteraceae; genus Bradyrhizobium. The sequence goes on along the minus strand of CAWFZL010000041.1, from coordinate 34,034 downwards.
TAACCAAAGGCTAAACGCGCCTCGCCGCGATCGGTTGCAACCGAGGATCGCTCTATGATGACAGCGCCATTTCAAGGAGAGATCCCGCAGGCCCGCTGGTGGCGTGGCGGGATTCAAAGCTGAACTCAGCTGTTCTGCTCTACATCGGTTGTTCCGCGCAGCGTGAAGCGGAATGTCGTGCCGCCGCCCGGATGAGTTGGTCAGAATTCCAAGAACTCCTGAGGCCGCTTAGGGCCAAAGTCGATCGCCTGCTTGAATTCGCCAAGCCTGGCGTCGATATTTTCGCGCAACTGATCGATGCGACCGGTCTGGACGGGATTGTCTGACGCCAATGTCCGGAGCGCCGAGAGAAGGTCGGGTATGAGTGCCTGTGCCTGATGATAGTTCTCCAGATAGCTTGTTTCTCCGGTCAGAAGATATCCTCGCTCGGAGGACTCTGCTTCCAATAGCTGCCGCTCCGCGGCCGAGAGCTGGCGCAATACTTCGTTGGTGTGCTCCACCCAGGCGAAGGCGTCTCTCATGCGCGTCAGGTTGAAAGACAACGCAATGCCCAGAACGAGAGACAAGATGAAAGCCGTGAAAATCAGGACGAGCATCTCGAGCGGAAGCCTGGGCCTCCGCCGCGAAAGCTCGATCGGTTCTGCCGCTATCTGAGCAGGCATGGGCGTCATCCACGTCCTGATACGACTTCGGCCGGGCCCGGCGGACCAGCGAAAATATCTCAATGCAAAACCCGAAAAAACCGACCTGGTTTCAGGATCGCATGTCCGGTGTCCGGCACCAAGGTAAAGTTGCACATTCGGACCAGGTCACCCGCTGACAACCTGCCGTCGATGCTACTTCAGTTCGATCCAGGCCGGCGCGTGGTCGCTTGCGCCTTCTTCGCCGCGCACCATGCGATCGACGCCGGCCTTCTTCAGCCGTGGCGCGAGCACGGGACTCACAAGCAGGTGATCGAGGCGCAACCCGGCGTCGCGTCGCCAACGGTCGCGCTCGTAATCCCAGAACGTGAACATCGGCCTCTCGGGGTGAAAGTGACGGATCGCATCCGTCCAGCCTTGCGCCACGAGCGCTTTGAAGGCGGCACGGCTTTTGGGCTGGATCAGCGCGTCCCTGTTCCACGATTTGGTCGGATAAATGTCGAGCGCCGTCGGCGCGACGTTATAGTCGCCTGCCAGTACCACCGGAATATCCTTCCTGATGAATTTCGCGGCGTGCGCTTTGAGCCGTTTGAACCATTCGAGTTTGTAGTCGAACTTCGGCCCGGGCTGCGGATTGCCGTTTGGCAAATAGAGACTTGTGACGACAATGCCGCTGACCGCGGCCTCGATGTAGCGCGACTGCCGGTCATTGCCGTCGCCGGGAAGTTCGTTGCGTATAAGCACCGGTTCGGCCTTGCGTGCCAGGATCGCGACCCCGTTCCAGGATTTCTGACCGCGCCACACCGCGCCATAGCCGGCCCCTTCGATCGCGGCGCGCGGGAAGTCGCTGTCGTTCGACTTGAGTTCCTGCAGCGCGACGATATCGGGCCTGGCCTGTTGCAGCCAACGCAACAGGTTCGGCAGGCGACGGTTGATATTGTTGATATTGAAGGTCGCGATCTTCATCGGCAGACGGGCCCACGCGGTTCGCTAAGTTCGCAACATTGCTGCTGCGCCTTCATCATTCGGAGTCGAAACAAAGCACGTCAGAGGATTTGTGGTTCTTTCGATGTCCCAGGTTCCTACACGAAGTCGCCGCAAAATGATGCAAGCTTCGGTTCTTGTGCGTTAGCGTCGATCGATCACGACAGGAGTTTGCATGACCCGGTTGTCCGTTGTCGTCTTCGTCATTGGATTTTCCTCGGCAGGTCTTGCGCAGAACCTGACTGCTGCCCAACGGGCCGCGTGCAAGCCCGACTATGACAAATATTGCTCGGGCGTTGCGCCTGGCGGCGGTCGCATCATTGCGTGCCTCAACAAGCAGCGTGACTCGATCAGCGAGGCTTGCAGGAAGGTCCTGGACGCACAGATGAAGCAGTAGCTGACATCACGCCGTATCGCCCTTGTAAACCCGGGCGTAGCGCAGGCCGAGGCTGGTCAAAACCTCGTAGCCAATCGTGCCGAAGTGATGGGCGAGTTCGTCGACGGTGATACCGTCGCCGAGCAGCGTTAACATGTGGCCGCGGCGTACCGCATTTTTTTCGAGATCGGTGATGTCAACCGCCATCAGATCCATCGAGATGCGCCCGGCGACGGGGCAACGCTTGCCGGCGGCCACGACCTCGGCGCCGCGGGTGCCGTCGTTGCTGCTGCCTGCACGGAAATAGCCGTCGGCGTAGCCTGCCGAGACGATCGCAAGCCTGGTAGGCCGGCGTGCCGTCCACGTCGCGCCATATCCGACGCCCTCGCCGCGCTCGACTTCACGGATCTGCAGCACGCGTGCCTTCAGCTCGACAACCGGTTGCATCGGATTGTCGGATTCCGGCGTTGGATTGACGCCATAGAGGGCAGCGCCCGGCCGCACCATGTCGAAGAGAAATGGAGTGCCTAGGAAAATGCCGGAGGAATTGGACAGTGATGCGGGCACTCCGGTAAACAGGCTCGCAATTTCGCGAAAACTCGCGAGCTGCCTGGCATTCATCGGATGATGGAGGCTTTCGGCGCAGGCGAGGTGACTCATGACGAGGGTGAAGCCGTGATCGCCGGCATTGATCCTCGGTATCAGGCCTTGCGCTTCGGAAACCGTCAGCCCAAGCCGCTGCATGCCGGTGTCGATATGAATGGCCGTCCCGCCGGACCAGCCGGTGCGGCGGCAAAACACGTCCCATTCGGCCAGTTCGTTGAGATCGCCGATCACGGGCCTGGCGTCGATTTTGGCGTAGGCGTCGCCCGTGTTCTGGATGAAACCGTTGAGCACATAGATAGCGGATGAGGGGGCAGCATCGCGCGCGGCGCGCGCTTCATCGAGGGTCGCGACGAAGAAGGTGTTGCATCCGGCCTTGGCGAGCGCCTGCGTGACAGGCTTGAGCCCGCAGCCATAGGCGTTGGATTTGACGACGGCGGCGCAATCGGCCGGAACGGCGGCCTTATCGAGCTTGCGCCAGTTGGCGACGATGGCATCGAGATCGACGGTCAGGACGCCGGTGGCCCCGGCCAGCGCCGCCGCCCTGTTTGCTTCCGGCGAGAGCGCTGAACCGGTGGGAACGGATTTTGGATCTGCGATGTTCATCGCCGTACATTAAGCGCAGGCAATCGGCGGTTCAACCAGCCTCGCCGGCGTCAGTACGTCCGATCGGGCAGATGGTTGTCGGGCGTCAGGTCGCCGAAACGCGTTACGCTGGCTTCGAACTGGAGTTCGACGGCGCCTGTCGGACCGTGGCGCTGTTTGCCAATGATCACTTCGGCCTTGCCGTGGACCAACGACATGTCCAGTTGCCACTTCTCGTATTCGGGCGTGCCGGCGCGGGGTTCCTTGTTCGCAAGATAATATTCCTCGCGGAATACGAACATTACCACGTCGGCATCCTGTTCGATCGAACCGGATTCACGCAAGTCCGACAGTTGCGGGCGCTTGTCGTCCCGGTTCTCGACCTGGCGCGACAACTGCGAGAGCGCGATGATGGGAATGTTGAGTTCCTTGGCGAGCGCCTTCAGGCTCGTCGTGATCTCCGTGACTTCCTGCACGCGGTTGTCGGATCGCTTGCCCGTACCTTGCAGCAGTTGAATATAGTCGACGACCAGAAGATCGAGGCCCTTCTGCCGTTTCAGCCGGCGCGCGCGCGCGTTGAGTTGTGCGATCGAGAGCCCGCCGGTCTCGTCAATATAGAACGGCAGCGACTGCAACTCGATGGAGTAGTCGCGAATCCTTTCAAAATCGCTCTCGGTGATGCCGCCGCGGCGGATCGTGCTCGACGGAATTCCGGTGCGTTCCGCAATAATACGGGTGGCGAGCTGCTCGGCCGACATTTCGCAGGAGAAGAAGCCGACAATCCCGCCATTGACCGACTTCATCGTGCCGTCGGCCTGAACTTCGGCACGATGCGCTTTTGCTATGTTGTAGGCGATATTGGTGGCGAGCGCGGTCTTGCCCATGCCGGGGCGCCCGGCCACGATGATCAGGTCCGATGCCTGGAGGCCGCCCATCTTGACGTCGAGGTCGCGCAAGCCGGTTGCGATGCCCGACAATTTACCGTCGCGCTGGAATGCCTTGGCCGCCATATCGACGGCGATGGTGAGGGCCTGCGAGAAACGCTGGAACCCGCCGTCGTAGCGACCGGATTCCGCAAGTTCGTATAGCCGGCGTTCGGCGTCCTCGATCTGGGCCCGCGGCGCAAACTCGATGGGGGCGTCAAAGGCGACGTTGACCATGTCCTCGCCGATCCGGATCAGGTCGCGGCGCAGCGAGAGCTCGTAGATCGTCCGCCCATAGTCGTGGGCGTTGATGATGGTGGTCGCTTCTGCGGCAAGGCGCGCAAGATACTGCCCGACCGTCATGCCCGCGATGTCAGTGTCGGCCGGGAGGAAGGTTTTCAGGGTCACCGGGGTCGCGACCTTGCCCATCCGGATCAGGCTACCAGCGGTTTCATAGATCGCCTGGTGAATCGTTTCGAAGAAGTGCCTGGCTTCGAGAAAATCCGAAACGCGGTAAAACGCATCGTTGTTGACCAGTATCGCGCCCAAAAGGCTCTGTTCTGCTTCGATATTATGAGGTGCGCTTCGGTAGGCCGGTGTTCCCGGTTCAGGGGCGAGCTTGAGGACGTTCGAATCGGGCGGGGCCATGCGGGTCTAGTGTTCTCGGGACTTTGGCTGATAAGGGGCGGCGATAAAGCGCCTGTCCCGCGCAAAGCGGAAGCGGCGAGACGCCTTATGCCCGATTCACACAATGGGTGCTGGGAATTCCCGGTGGGTTTATGGCCGGCCGCTTGACTGAGTTTTCCGGGCCACCGACGCCGATCACCCCTGCGAGCAGGATTTTTCCGCGCGCTGAACCTTTTGCCGCGCGCGAATACCTATTTCAGGGCGGGGCGTAGCCCTGCCAGGTTGGTCAAATGAGGATGAGATAGATCAGCGCAAGAACGGCCGCCCCGATGCCGGCGATGATCAACGCGTTATCGGCGCGGGTATCCGCGCTGGCGTCGAGCGGCGTTTGACGGGTTTTTCGGGCCATTTTGGTTTTTAGGGCTGGGCGGCCGGGGTTTCCTGTGAAGCAGGTCACATCCTGTGGATTTTTTTTCGCGGGGTCGTGAGGAACCGCCTGTCGGGATGGGGATTGGTAGTGGCTCGCCTTTGGCTGCCGGTAGGGAATGTCGGGGAATGGACCACCAAATTCATTCATGGCGAACGCGACGCAGCCAGACCAGATGGCTGTCGATGCTGGTCGACGCGATGGAGAAATATTCCGCGCCGGAGTGGCGCAGCATCCCGTGCGACCAGCGGGAATTGGCGGCGTTGCGCGCTCAGCTTGCAAGGCCCGCGGCGCCGTATCCCCCATCCGCATCTCGTTTCAGTCTGAGAAACTGAGAAGCCGCTTCGGCCTCTATTCGCCCGCGATTTGCAGGCGCGGCCTTTTTCCCCGCTCCAGCCCACGCAGTTTCGCTTCCTCGCGCGCGATATAGTCACGCGTCATCGGGACGACGCCCTGTCGCTTGGTGAGCTGGATCTGCAAATTCATCAGGTTCTGCTTGCGGAACGCCATTTCGGAGGAGGCCAGATAGAATTCCCACATGCGCGCGAAGCGCTCGTCATAGAGCTGAACGGCTTCCTCTCGCCGTGCCATGAAGCGCTCGCGCCACGCTTTCAGCGTCTCGGCATAATGCAGACGCAGAATCTCGATGTCGCACACCAACAGGCCCGCGCGTTCGATCGCGGGCGTCACTTCGGAAAGCGAGGGGATGTATCCGCCAGGGAAAACGTATTTCGCAATGAAGGGGTTGGTAGCGTCTGGTCCTTCCGAGCGGCCGATCGAGTGCAGCAGCATCACGCCGTCATCGGTGAGAAGTTCGGCGCAGCGCCTGAAATAGGTGTCGTAGAAGTCGACCCCGACATGTTCGAACATGCCGACCGAAACGATGCGATCGAATGGACCTGGAATGTCGCGATAATCTTCCAGAAGAAATTTTGCGGAAGGTGCCAGGTTCTGCTCGGCGGCGCGGGCGTTCGACACCTGCAGTTGCTCATTCGAAAGCGTGACGCCTGTAACATTGGCACCGGTTGTTTCGGCCAGATAAAGACCGAGGCCGCCCCAACCAGAGCCGATGTCAAGGACCCTGTCTCCGCGCCGGACCAGGAGCTTGGCGGCGACATGGCGCTTCTTGGCGAGCTGCGCCTCGTCCAGCGTTGCATCGGGCCTTTCGAAATAGGCGCAGCTGTATTGTTTGTCGGAATCCAGAAAGAGCGAATAAAGGCGGCCATCGAGGTCGTAATGATGGGCGACGTTGTTCCTGGCACGACCGCGAGGATTGAACTGCCTGATGTGTCTGGCGAAATACCGCAGCCACGACTGGGGCTTCGCCCATCGCGGCAGCGCTTGCGGCTGATCCATCAGGATCGCGAGCGCATCGGCGATCGAAGTGTTCTCGACGAGGAAAGTGCCTTCCATGTAGACTTCGCCGAGCGCAAGTTCGGGGTTGAGCAGAACCCTGCGTTCGGCCTCCGTCGTCAGGAAGCGCACGGATACATGCTGGCCGGTGCCGTCGCCGCAGGTAAATTTGGTCCCGCTCGCGGTAGTGAATGTCATCGTACCGCGGCGAATGAATTGCCCCAGGGAGTAACGCAACAAACGGTCCATCGAAATCACCGACTAAAGCGATCCCGTAGATTTTGAGGTCAGGCGTCACAACGACGCGCCGGAAGCTGAATGGTTCCAACACGCTCGAGGATCATATGGGCGATGGAACCCGGACGCTAGTGCCTTGTTCACAAAGCAGTTATTCTTGGACGGCGCATTTGTGCAGCAGCGCCATAAGTGCGCTTCCATTCGCGGGATAATCGGCTAAAAGGTGACCGCCGCCGCCTTCGACAGAGGGCGTTGCGTGCGGTTTCCGCGTCGGGAGAAGTAGGGAATGTTGGGCCGAACGCTCAGCCTAGCGGCGGTAACACTTTTCATCGGTTCTTTTGCAGCCCCGGCGGCTTGGGCGCAGGCGCAAAATCTTGAGGCCGGCAAGAGTCCTTCTCAGCTTTTTGCGGGAACGTGCAATGCCTGCCACAAAAGTCCCCGGGGCCTGCTGAAGACCGTGTCGGCTGGATCGCTGCCCGGCTTCCTTAGGCAGCATTACACGACCAGCAGCGACATGGCCGCGCAGCTCAGCAGCTTCCTTATCGCCAATGGCGCCAGCGACACCCGCTCCAGACCGGGGGGCGAGGCCAAGCCTGCCCCAGCGACCGATCAGGTTGACCGGCAGGGCCGCAGATTGCATGTCGGGCCGCCTGCAGAGGGTGCTCGTCCGGATTCCGAAGAAGCTCCGCTGCAAGGCCGCAGGAGGCTGGCGCGCCCGGGAGAGGCGCCCGAGACCGCAAGGCCGGCGGCGCAGGGACAAGAGGGCCCGGGACAGGCCATAGGCGACCGCGGTCCGGACGGTCGCAAGCTGTCGGCCAAGCAAGGGCTGAGCAAGCGCAGCAAGCCGGGTGGTGAGGAAGCACCGTCGGCCAGGGACGAGCCGCAAAAGCTTGAGCCTGCCATGGACGACAAGGCCAAGGCCGAGACCGCCAGGGAAGGCGACGCCAAGCCTGAAACCCCCAAACCCGCCGAGGAAGGCAAGTCCGAAACCGTCAGAATGGAGCCACCCAGAGAGGGCGGCAGCGAAAAGCCGTCACTACGCGCCGAGCCGGCTCCCGCGGTCATGCCGGCTGCCCCGGTGACAACGGCTCCGCCGGCAGCTTCGGCGGCGCCCCCCGCTGCGGCCTCCAACGGTCTGGCTCAGCCTTCTGCACCGCGACAGGGTGTGCTTCCCGCGCCTCCCGAGCCGTCCGCCGCGGTAACGGCATCCGTGCCGCCGCCCACGCCTGCGCCGGCAGGCCCACCTGCGCCCCCGATCTCCCAATAGGCAATTCGGTCGCTCTCAAAGCTGTTCGAAGGCGGGCCGGCATGAAATTGAAAGCCCGGCCAGACCAGGCCGGGCCGAATTGCTGAGGCAAGATTTGGAGAAGCGCTCACTTCTCGGGCGGAGCGCTCTCCTCCGCCTCGAGTTCGGTGGGGCGAGCTTCGGGATCGAAAAACTCTCCGGCGGCGGCGAGTGCTTCGGCGGCCGCATCCCGGTCTTCTTGCCGGGTGGAGATTTCTTCACCACGGTTGATACGTTCGGCCTCGTCCGCGCTGCGGGCCACGGTGACGGTCACGCCGACTTCGACTTCCGGATGCACCGCGATTGCGATCTGATGCTTGCCGATGGCCTTGATGGGCGCGTCCAGCATGATCTGGCTGCGGCTGATGACCACGCCCTCGTTCTGGAATGCTGCGATGATGTCGCGGACGCTGACCGATCCGAATAGCTGGCCGGTTTCGGAGGCCTGGCGAAGAATGATGACGTTGCGGCGGTCGATCTTCTCCGCAACCTTGGTCGCCTCAGACTTGGCCTGCAGGTTGCGAGCCTCGAGCTCGGCCTTCATGCCATCGAACTTGGCTCGATTGTCAGCGGTGGCGCGCAAGGCCTTGCCGCGCTTGAGCAGAAAGTTGCGGGCAAACCCGTCTCTGACGCGGACGACCTCGCCCATCTGGCCGAGTTTGGCGACGCGTTCCAGCAAGATGACTTCCATATTCGTTTCTCCTTTCAGATATTTCCGGATTTCAAGAGCTTGAGTTGAGAGATTCGGGGCGGGGGGAGGGCGGTGGCCGTCCTTGCAGATAACGCTTTCGCAATCCAAACACGGCGTCGGCCAGTCCAAGAGCGACGATCACGAGAACAGGCCAGCTGAACGCTGCAACGATCACATAGCCGCAGCCGAGCCAGAGTGCGCGGTTCTTCAACCTGGCCGTCAGTGTGTGCAGAACCGCAAAACCTGTCACGGCATAGGCGATCATCAAGGTCGAGCTGACGATCTGCGCCACGATCGCAAGCAGTCCGGTGGAGAAGCAGAAGGCGATCGCCACGCAAAACGCCGGGAGGGTCAGCGGCGGCAGCGCGGTGCTTTTCAAATCAGGCCACGGGCGGCGCAACCGTCCCGAGGTCGCGGTGATCTTGGCTGCCAGCCAGAGGTTGAGCGTCAGCGTTAGAGTGGCCACGATTGCGGCTGCTGCCGGCGCGATGATCACGAGCGCATCGATCCTGCGATCATTTGGCTCGATCTCTGCCGATTCCAGAATGTGTACCAGTGCGTTCCGCATCGTGTCCTGAATCGACGGACCGTCCGAGCCGAGCGTGAGCAGCGTGGCAGTCGTCGTGATCGTCGCAAATATCGCGATCCAGAAAAGAATCCTGCCGACGGGATACCATTCGAGTGCCGCCGCATCATTGTCCGGCGAGCTGCCTGCAGCAACGGCAGCCGGCCGCCCGAGCAGACAAAGGTGTCCGAGCCACCAGGCCGGCAGGGCGATGGCGACAATGAAGGCAATGCAATAGGGAAGGCCGAAGGTCAAAGCCAGGACCACGGCTGCCGTGATGCCGCCGACCGTGGCACCGAGCGGGCCCCATCCGAGTGCGATGACCATGAGGGGAAGCGGCGTGAGATAGAACAGCAACAGCGACACCAGCACGCCCGAGATGATCGAGGCGAACATCAACGCCGACGCAAGGCCGGCCGCTATCGCTATCAGAACAGTCGCGATCATCAGCTGTCCCGCCCCTTTCGAGCGGTTAGAGGTCATAACAACCCCAACCATCGGCAACCGGACGACCCGGAAACCTTATGAGGATTTCGACCCGCGGCGCTTATGCCGCGGATCGGAGTTCGGTTCTAACGAATGACGTAAGGCAGCAAACCGAGGAATCGCGCGCGCTTGATGGCGCGGGCAAGTTCCCGCTGCTTCTTGGCGGAGACGGCGGTAATGCGGCTCGGCACGATCTTGCCGCGCTCCGATACGTAACGCATCAACAGCTTGGAATCCTTGTAGTCGATCTTCGGCGCGTTCGGACCCGTAAACGGGCAGGTCTTGCGGCGACGGAAAAACGGACGGCGTGCTCCAGCTTCGGCCATTTTTCTTACTCCTCGTCCGCAGTGTCGACGTCATCGCGGGAACGGCGCGGGCCGCGATCCCCTCGGAAACCGCCTTCGCGGTCGCCACGGAAACCGCCTTCGCGGTCGCCACGGAAATTGCCGCCGCGATCGTCTCGTTCGCGGTCGCGATCGGCCTTGCGCATCATGGCCGAGGGGCCTTCCTCAAGCTCTTCCACGCGAACGGTGAGATAGCGGATCACATCTTCGCTGATCCGCTCCTGCCGCTCGATCTCCGAGACCGCGGCCGAGGGCGCATCGATGTTCAGAAGCACGAAATGCGCCTTGCGATTCTTGTTCATGCGATAGGTGAGCGAACGCACGCCCCAGTTCTCGGTCTTGGTGACCTTGCCGCCGGCCTGTTCGACAACGCCGGTCATCTGGGCAGTCAGTTCTTCGACCTGCTGGGTGCTCGCATCCTGACGCGCGAGAAATACATGCTCATAAAGAGGCATGGTTGTCCTTTCCTTGTGTTGGCGCAGCGCCCGGCGGCAAGCCCTTCGAACCCTTCGGAAAGGACTCGATAGCTCAGAAGGCGGAAGCACGGGACGACGGGCCAACTGGCCCTGCCACATCAAGATCGCCGGTATGGAGAAATTGCTGAGACCGTCCGTTCAGCTCCCGGCCGGGACCTGCGGATGGCGGCGTTTATACGGATTTTGAGCGTGGTGGCAAGGGAAAGCGACGGTAGGATGTGAGCCCGGAAACCCGCCGCTTGACACGAGCGGCTGCACCGGTGTCTTTCGGCGCGAATTGGCCGCGCGACCGGCAAAGTGGCATCGGGGCTTGGTCTTGAATACTGACCTAATACATTGAATATAAAGCATAAATCTCCGTTGTCGGTCGATTTCGACAGTTGGGAAAACAGATCCAGGGGAGTCCAAGGACGTTCATGACGGCAGCATTCACTTTTCCGGGGCAGGGCTCTCAGGCGGTGGGCATGGGGAAGGCCTTGGCCGAGACGTTTCCCGCCGCCCGTGCGGTGTTCGACGAGGTCGATGCGGCCCTCGGTGAGAAGCTGACTGCCGTCATTTGGGAAGGTCCAGCGGAGACCTTGCAACTCACGGAAAACGCCCAGCCGGCATTGATGGCGGTCTCGCTTGCGGCCATGCGCGTCCTCGAAGGCGAGGCCGGATTTTCGGTTGCCGCTCACGCCGCCTATGTTGCCGGGCATTCGCTTGGCGAATATTCCGCGCTCGCTGCGGCGGGCAGTCTTGGCATCAGCGACACGGCCCGGTTGTTGCGCATTCGGGGTCTTGCCATGCAGAAGGCCGTGCCGGTGGGAGTCGGTGCGATGGCTGCGTTGCTCGGTCTCGAATACGAAGCGGCGGTGGCGGTTGCCAATGAGGCGGCACAAGGCCAGGTCTGTCAGGCCGCCAACGACAATGGCGGTGGCCAGGTCGTGGTCTCCGGAGACAAGGCGGCGGTTGAGCGCGCGGTCGAGCTTGCCAGGACCAGGGGTGCCAAGCGCGCCATGATGCTGCCGGTGTCAGCGCCGTTTCATTGTCTGCTGATGCAGCCCGCCGCCGACGCGATGGCCGAAGCGCTGGCACGCGTGACCATCAAGCCGCCGGCTTCTCCTCTGGTATCGAATGTATTGGCCGCGCCAATCTCGGAGCCGGACGAAATTCGTCGCCGCCTGATCGAGCAGGTCACGGGAACGGTGCGCTGGCGCGAATCGGTCGCTTACATGGCAAGCCACGGCGTCACGCGGTTTTTTGAAATCGGCGCCGGCAAGGTTCTAAGTGGACTCGTCAAGCGAATAGCCGATGGCGCCATTGGCGTCGCGGTCGGCGGACCCAATGATATTGCTCCGGCCAAAGATGCTTTGGCTGCGGCGCAATCAGCTTGAGGTGAAGATATGATGTTCGATCTCACGGGCAGGGCGGCGCTCGTTACCGGCGCAAGCGGGGGTATCGGCGGCGCAATCGCTCAGGCCCTGCATGGCCAGGGTGCAACCGTGTCGATTTCCGGGACGCGGCGCGACGCGCTGGACGCCTTGGCGGGAAAGCTTGGCGCGCGAGTTCATGTGCTACCGTGCAATCTTGCCAACTCCACCGAGGTGGAGGCGCTGGTACCCTCCGCGGAGAAAGCCATGGGGCAGGTCGATATTCTCGTCGCCAATGCTGGCATCACGCGCGACAATCTGTTTGTGCAGTTGCGTGATGAAGATTGGGACGAGGTGATCAGGGTCAATCTGACCTCGACCTTTCGCCTGGCTCGCGCTGCGACGAAATTGATGATGCGCAGGCGATTCGGCCGCATTATTGCGATTACCTCCGTCGTCGGCGTCACCGGCAATCCGGGGCAGGGCAATTACACGGCGTCGAAGGCCGGGCTGATCGGCATGATCAAGACCCTGGGCGCCGAATACGCCAAGCGCAACATCACCGCCAACTGCATCGCCCCCGGCTTCATCGCAACCCCTATGACCGATGCGCTCAACGACAAGCAGCGCGAAGCGATCCTCTCAAAGGTGCCGGCGGCAAGGCTCGGCACGCCGGAGGAAATCGCGGCGGCGGCCGTCTATCTCAGTTCGAACGAAGCCGCGTATGTCACCGGACAAACCCTCCACGTCAATGGCGGCATGGCCATGATATGAGGGCTGCTGAAGGGTCCGATCGGGGATGGAAAACGCCGCTTCGGCAGGGGATCAAGGCTTGTAGTCAAGGCATGGGAAGTATGATAACCGAACCATCGGCGGATGGGCAAAGAACGCCATTGCAGGATGTTGAAACCCTGTATATTGGCGGTGCGGAGCCTGCCGTCGTTCGCCGGGTCCGTATCGGTCGTGACGGGCCAAATCAAGACTATGCGCGATTGCGAAGGAAATGAACGACCACGACGGCTCGTACGTCTTGGGGTCGGGTCCAATGGAACAAGCACGAGGTTGAACGATGAGTGAGATTGGCGAGCGGGTTAAGAAGATCGTGGTCGAACACCTAGGTGTTGAGCCCGAAAAAGTGGTCGACAACGCGAGCTTCATTGACGACCTCGGCGCCGACAGCCTGGACACCGTCGAGCTTGTGATGGCCTTCGAAGAAGAGTTTGGCTGCGAGATTCCCGACGACGCCGCGGAAACGATTTTGACCGTCGGCGATGCGACAAAATTTCTCGAAAAGAACGCGAAAAGCTGACGCCCCGGCGCTGGACCGATAAATTCGGAAGGGCCGTGATCGCGCGGTCCTGCGAGTTTTTGTCAGGGACAGCGCATCGCGGGCCGGAGTGGTCACTATGAGGCGGGTTGTCGTTACAGGCCTCGGCATGGTCTCGCCACTTGGCTGTGGCGTCGAGCCGACCTGGAAACGTATCCTCAACGGCGAAAGCGGTGCCAGGAAGGTCGACACGTTCGATGTCTCGGATCTGCCCAGCCAGATTGCCTGCCTGGTTCCTCGCGGTGATGGCAGCAACGGCACATTCGATCCCAACCAGTGGATGGAGCCGAAGGATCAGCGCAAGGTCGACGATTTCATCGTTTTTGCCATGAGCGCGGCGCGCCAGGCGCTCGACGACGCCGATTGGCATCCTGCATCCGAAGAGGATCGGTGCGCCACTGGCACCATGATCGGGTCCGGAATTGGTGGTCTTTCGGGCATCGCCGATACGGCGATTCTCCTCAAGGAGCGCGGGCCGCGAAAGGTCTCACCATTCTTCATTCCCGGTCGTCTCATCAATCTCGCCTCGGGCTATGTATCGATCGAGCATGGACTCAAGGGTCCCAACCACGCAGTGGTGACTGCCTGTTCGACCGGCGCGCACGCGATTGGCGATGCAAGCCGGCTGATCGCCCTGGGCGATGCCGACGTCATGGTCGCCGGCGGGACCGAATTGCCGGTTTGCCGGATCGGGATGGCGGGCTTCTGCGCAGCGCGCGCGCTGTCGACCGCTTTCAACGATACGCCGGAAAGGGCGTCACGGCCTTACGACAGGGATCGCGATGGCTTCGTGATGGGAGAGGGGGCCGGCGTCGTGGTGCTCGAAGAATATGAGCACGCGAAAAAGCGGGGAGCAAGGATTTACGCTGAGGTGGTCGGCTACGGCTTGTCGGGTGATGCCTATCATATCACCTCGCCATCGCCGGACGGCGACGGCGGATTCCGCAGCATGACGGCCGCCATGAAACGCGCCGGAGTTTCGGCCGCGGACATCGATTATATCAATGCTCACGGAACGTCGACTCAAGTCGGCGACGAAATCGAGCTGGGCGCCGTGGAACGCCTGCTTGGTAACGCTGCTTCCCGTGTGTCAATGTCGTCGACCAAGTCGTCTATCGGACATTTGCTCGGCGCGGCCGGCGCGGTCGAGGCGATTTTCAGTATTCTTGCGATTCGCGATAATATCGCTCCGCCGACTATCAATCTGGAAAACCCGTCGGTGGAAACGGCGATCGATCTCGTACCGCAAACCCCGCGCAAGCGCGAGATCAACGTCGTGCTGTCGAATTCCTTCGGTTTCGGGGGTACCAACGCGTCCGTAATCCTGCAGCGCGTCGCCGGCTGAGTTCGTCAGATCGAGTAGAAGTCCACGGTTTCGCCGCATTCGGTGATATTCCTACATGCGGGCGCTAGAGTATCGGCCGATGCAGGTGTTTTTTGCGAGGCCACGATTGAACCGACAGGATTCAGGTTGCATCGATGAGTGAAAGGCCGCCCATTTCCCCTCGGAGTCCGCGCGCCGCGCTGGAGCCCGAAAGGGTTCCGCCGCCGCCGCGGCGATCCGAGCGCGCCCGCAATCCCTTTGTCGTGTTCGGCAATGCCGTTTTCACCATCATATTGGTTTTGATGGTTGCCGTCGGCGGCGGCTATATCTACGGCAAGCAGAAGATCGAGGCTCCGGGCCCGCTCCAGGAAGACAAGGTCGTCAACATCCCGTCGCGGGCTGGAATGACCGATATCGCCGACATTTTGCAGCGTGAAGGAGTGATCGACAACAATCGCTGGGCCTTCATCGGCAGCGTGTTTGCGCTGAAGGCGCGTTCGGACCTCAAACCAGGTGAGTATCTGTTTCAGAAGAACGCCAGTTTGCGCGACGTGATCGGCACCATCGTTGAAGGGAAGGTGGTTCAGCATGCCGTCACGATTCCCGAAGGCCTGACGTCCGAGCAGATCGTCGCCCGCCTCTCGGAAAACGACATCTTCTCAGGCTCGGTGCGAGAGCTGCCGCGCGAGGGCACCTTGTTGCCGGAAACCTACAAATTCCCCCGCGGCACGCTGCGCGAGCAGGTGATTTCGCGCATGCAGCAGGCTCAGAAACGGGTGATTGCCGAGATCTGGGATCGCCGTACCCCGGATCTTCCCATCAAGACGCCCGAGCAGCTCGTTACGCTGGCCTCGATCGTCGAAAAGGAAACCGGCAAGGCGGATGAGCGCAGCCGGGTTGCAGCGGTATTCGTCAATCGGCTGCGCCAGAAGATCAAGTTGCAGTCGGATCCGACCATCATCTATGGGCTGGTGGGCGGCAAGGGAACGCTCGGCAGGCCGATCAGGCGCAGCGAGATCCTGCAGCCGTCTCCATACAATACTTACGTGATCGAGGGGCTTCCGCCCGGACCTATCGCCAATCCCGGCCGGGCCTCGCTGGAAGCGACCGCCAATCCTGCGCGAACGCGCGACCTGTTCTTCGTCGCCGACGGCACGGGAGGCCATGCCTTCAGCGACACGTATGACCAGCATCAGAAGAACGTTGCCAAGCTGCGGACGCTGGAAAAGCAGATCCAGAACGATACCGTCGAGCCGGCCGATGAGCCTCCGCCCGCTGCGGCGGCGGCGCCAGCGGATGCCAACCCGATGGCGACGAACGCAAAGCCGGTCCCGGCAAAGAAGCCGGCACGTAGTGCCGCGCCTGCGCGCCAGGGCGCGGCGCAATCGACAGCGTCGCCCCCGGTGGTGCAGCAGTAACGCGAGCAGATATCGGGCTGCCGCCAAATTTCACTTTTGCGCAAGACGCGATAAGCTCGCGCAATCTTCGGCCTGCGAATCTCTCATCTGGGCCCTTCGGAGCATTTCACACGATGGCACTGTCGAGCATGACCGGCTTTGCCCGAAGACACGGAGCCAGCGGACCCTATGCCTTCCAATGGGAACTCAAGTCGGTCAACGCCAAGGGTTTTGACCTTCGAATGCGTCTGCCGCCGGGATGGGACGATCTCGAGGCGTCCGCCAAGAAGCGCGCCAGTGAAGTGCTGTCGCGCGGCACCGTGTACGCCAATTTGAACGTCAAGCGGACGAGCGCCGCCTCGACCGTGCGCGTCAACGAAGAGGTTCTGGCGTCGATCGTGAGCATAGCAACCTCACTCGCCGGCAAGCTCGATGCGGTGGCACCGAGCATCGACGGGCTTCTTGCGATCAAGGGCGTCGTCGAGGTTGTCGAGCCGGAAAGCGATGAGGCTGAAGACAAGGCCGCCAGGGATGCCGCGGCGGCAGCCTTCGAGCAGGCGCTTGCAGATCTTGTCGAAATGCGGCGGCGGGAGGGGGGCTCGCTCGGCCAGGTTCTTTCACAGCGAATGGATGAGATCGAGCGGCTGGCGAAAAGGGCGGAGGCCGTTCCCGGCCGCAAGCCCGAGGCGATCAAGGCGAGGTTGGCCGAACAGGTCGCCGCGCTGCTTGAGTTGTCGGACCGGTTCGATGCAGATCGGCTCAATCAGGAGGCGCTCCTGATCGCAACAAAGGCCGACATTCGTGAAGAACTCGACCGAATTGCCTCGCATGTCGCGCAGGCCCGCGAAATGATCGCCAAAGGCGGGCCGGTCGGGCGGCGCCTCGATTTTCTGGCGCAGGAATTCCATCGTGAGGTGAACACCACCTGCTCCAAGTCCAACGATATCGAATTGACCAATATCGGTCTTGAACTGAAGAACGTGGTGGAGCAATTCCGCGAACAGGTCCAGAATCTGGAGTGATCGATGGCGGTTGACGGGCAGGGCTTCGACGGGGTTGAGCGCCGTGGACTGATGTTCGTGCTCTCGTCGCCGTCGGGCGCAGGAAAGACCACCTTGTCGCGCCTGTTAATGACGCGAATGCCCGACATGCGAATGTCGGTTTCGGTCACGACGCGGCAAAAGCGGCCCGGGGAAGCCGAAGGTCGCGACTATCATTTTGTGGATAAAGCCCGCTTCCTGGCCATGGAGAAGAACGGCGAATTGCTCGAATGGGCGACGGTGTTCGGCAATCTCTATGGTACGCCGCGCAAGCCGGTCGAAGAGGCTCTTGCCGGGGGCCACGACGTGCTCTTCGATATCGACTGGCAGGGCACCCAGCAGCTTCGCCAGCGTGCGAGAAGCGATGTCGTCAGCGTTTTCCTGCTGCCGCCCTCCGCCGAGGCGCTGGAGACTCGCCTTCACAGCCGTGCGCAGGACTCAGACGAAATAATCCGCGGTCGGATGAGCCGTGCCAGCCATGAAATGAGTCATTGGGCCGAGTATGATTACGTCGTGGTCAACAGCGATCTTGATGACGCGTATAGCAAGATCGAATTGATCCTGCGGGTCGAGCGGCTACGACGCGAACGGCAGATGTGGCTGTCGCAATTCGTGCGCGGGTTGCAGCGTCAATTGGAAAAATAATACCCGACAGATCAGGTTCGCACGTGTCTGGTAGGCCGTGAGGAAGAGCTGCTCCGGCGGCTGCTCGGCTCCCTGACATTGCGCACAGGGCGAGAAAATGCGGGCTGTCGCGCCAGGTCGTAGACGCCTGGATCCTCCGACAGCACGATACGGTCGTCGTCGGTCAAGTCCCAGACCGCGGCCCCCCGACGCGCGCGGAATTTGCGAGGCTGTTGCTGCCGCAAGCGGATGAACCTGGCGATGAGCCCGCCCATCAGCGTGCAGGCGCCAAAGATTGCGACCAGCATCGGCATCAGGCCTCGCTCGCTTCTCGATGGAGCATCCGCGGCATCGGGAATGAGCGCGGCATCGGCCGTCGCCAGAGTAGGAATCGGGTTCGGTGGGCTGTCGAAAGCTTGGCTGGACATGGTTGGTGGCGAACTGGCCGGCGGGGTCGCGGGGAGTGGATCTGGCGAGGCGGGGGCAATTGATGCCGCGTTTGCATCTGAAGCGGCCGTCCGTGCGGTGCCGCTCGGTCCCGCGACCGGCGGAAAACCGACAATTGGTCCGTCATTCCTGCTCATCTGCGCCGGCAACTCGGCGTGGGCGTCTGCGACCGGACGTTGCGAGGCCATATCCGGTTGCGGCGCACGTGGTTTTGCCGGCGGCAAGATGCTCTGAGGGGCGGCCAGCGACTGGCTTTCGCCCTCGCCGCGGAGATACCAGCAATGTCGATTGGTGCCGCGCTCGATATGGTAGCGCCAATGGCTTCCAGGCGGGGTCTCGCCTTTTGGAGCCGTGAGGCAATTGTCCGCTGGGGCCGCCTGACCGTGCGATGTCGTTGTTATCGGAATGCTTGCGAGAACGCCGGCAAAAACGGTCGATACGAACTTCCCGGCTCGGGTCGGCATTGGCAGCTCCGGTGACGCAATACTTTCACGCACCGGACTCTTCCCAAGAAAATTAGGTCAGAATGCGCCGCAAATCCGGACAGCTTTGGGCTTAATTCGGGCTCGGAATTCCTGCCTGGCATGGTGTATGGCGGCTCGCGCAGGCTGTTTTCTGCTGCCCGAAAGGGCCGTCACTCGCTCGCGAGAACGTCACTGAAAAGCACATACCGCTCTCCATCGAAGCGGACCAGGCGCATTTGCTTGATAGGGCGGAGATCCGAGGGTGTGGTCTTCAGGCGGATCCCGGGCAGAAGCATCGGCAATTCCATATCGAGATGGGAGGCATGTTGCATGACATTTTCGCGCGTCAGCTCGTTGCCGCATTGCTTGAGGATCTGCACCACCGCGAAGCCGATGTTATAGCCGTAGGGCGCGTAATAATCGCTTTTGTCTGTTCTTGGATTGTATCTGTCCATCCATGCGTTCCAGGCCTGCATGGCTGGATCATCCTTCCACTGGGGATCGGCGGGATCCTTCTGATAGGCCGCCGAGATCACGCCTTTCGAGGCCTCAAATCCCGCCGGACGGATTGCGCCGGCGATCGACGAACCGACGCCGACAACGAATTTCAGCGGGTGCCAATCTATGTCGTAGGCCTTGCGGATGGCCTGTGCGGCAAATCTGGGTACTGCGGCGATCAGCAATACGTCCGCGCCGGAGGCCTTGAGCGAGACGATCTGGGAATCGATCGTCGGATCGCTGGTGTTGTAGGTTTGCGTGGCGACGATCATTGACGATGCACGCTCGCCAAGCCCGCGTCTTAGTCCGAGGAGATAGTCGCGGCCGAGATCGTCGTTCTGGGAGATCACGGCGATTCTCGCGTCCGGTTTTGCCGATAGAACGTATCTGGCGTAGATTTCACCCTCGGACGCATAATGCGGCGTCCAGCTCATCGTCCATGGGTAGTGTTCGGGATCGTTGAAGATCGTTGCGCCCGAGCCGACGAAGAGGTGAGGCACTCTCTTCTGGTTGATGTATTTGAGGATCGCCGTATTGGGCGCGGTGCCGACCGTATTGACGAGAAACAGCACCTCTTCACTTTCGACCAGACGCCTGATCTGCTCCACGGTTTTGGGCGGGCTATAGGCATCGTCGAGGCTGATGAATTTGATTTTTCGTCCGTTCACGCCGCCATGTTCGTTCACCATCTCGAAATAGGCCGCTATCGAAACCGCTCCGGCCGAATATGCGGATGCGGGACCGCTATAGGGCGTGGTAGTGCCGATCTTGATCTCGGTATCGGTGACGCCGGGACCGTACTGCTTCTGAGCCTGGGCTGGCGCCGTGTTGACGGCGAGCATTGCCAAAGCGGCGCCTGCTATCGAATGAAATCCGAAAGCCATGAGAGTCTCCTCTTCGCCAATGGCCATGCGGCGGAAACCTGGAATCTGTCCGGTTCTGATTGAATCAGAACCGGCCCCTAATCTCCGCTTTGACGCGTTTTCTTCACGCTCAGTTTCTCAGCACGACGCGTCCGACGACTTTCCCAGCCCGCAAGGCATCGATCCATTTCTGGACGTCGGCCATAGGCTCTTCCCTCATCGGCGTCGGCCTGATCTTGCCCGCACGTGCAAGCGCCATCAACTCGTGGGCCTCGGCCAGGGTTCCCACCATGAAGCCTTCGATGGTCATTCGCTTGTAGACCCACTGCACCATCGGCAGCGCGAAGGTACCGCCCATCAATCCGGAAACGACGATCTTGCCGCCGCGCGCCAGCACTGACGCTGCAAACGCCATGGATTTCTCGTTGCCGGCGAAATCGACGACCTCATCGAAGCCGCCTTCGGTTTCCTTGATGATGCGTCTGGCCACTTCCGGTTCCGACGGATCATAGGCGACGGAAGCACCGTTCCGGAGCGCGGTTTCTCGCGCGCCCGCACTCAGGTCCGCAACCGAGATTTTTTGCTTGAACATGGCCTGTGCAAATGCCAACCCCATCATGCCGACGCCGCCGAGGCCGATCAGCAGCAGGTTGCGCTGCCGCGGTCGGTCCACCAGCCGCTTCAGCGCGCCATAGGCGGTCACGCCGGAGCACATCAAGGTGGCTGCCTGATTGACCGGTAGCGGATCGTAATCAAGCAGGTATTTTGCGTCCGGTACCAGCACGTGGCTGGCAAAGCCGCCATCGATGGTGACGCCAAGAAACCGCTGTTTGGCACATAGGTTTTCATCACCCTGCAGACATTCGCGACACTGGCCGCAGCCGATCCAGGGGAATACCGCCTTGCTCGCGCCAATCAGCTCCTTTGAAACTTCCGGACCGACTTCCTCGACGATCCCGGCGATTTCATGCCCGAGCGTGAATGGCAGCGTCATGCCGCGCGTGGTGTCGAGCTTCTTGCCGCCGCCGAGGTCGGCGTAGCCATCCTGGATATGAAGGTCGGAATGGCAAAGTCCGCAGCGTTCGATCCGCACCAGGACTTCCCGGCCCGCGGGCCTTGGCGTTTCGACGATCGTTTCGCACAGCGGCGCGTCGAACTTGACCAGCGATTGGCGTCGCATGAGCGGCATGGCACTTCTCCTTTGCGGGGACATTCAACTGGCGCTGCGTATATTGGTCAATTCCCGCGCCATGGCAACAAAGCCGCTGACCGAGACGGTTTCCGCGCGCCGGGTCGGGTCTATATGGGCGGCCGCGGCGAGCCTTGCCGGATCGACCGCCAATGATTTGAGACTTTGCCGCAACATTTTCCGCCGCTGGCCGAACGCGGCCGCCGCCACCTGCTCAAGCGAGCGGCGATCACAGGCTTCGGGGGAGGCGCGGGGTATCAATCGCACGACCGACGAAGTCACCTGGGGCTGCGGCACGAAAGCGGCAGGTGAGATATCGAACAGGATCCTGGTTTCGGCGCGCCAGTTTGCGAGCACGCCCAGGCGACCGTAGGCCTCCTCGTTTTCGCGCGCGACAATGCGCTCGGCCACCTCGCGTTGAAACATCAGCACCATCATGTCGTACCAGGGCGGCCACGGCTCGATCGACAGCCACCCAATCAACAGTTGCGTGGCGATGTTGTAAGGCAGATTGGCGACGATTTTGGCGCGGGTGGACCCAAGAAACGGTCGTGGATCAAATTGCTGCGCATCGTCGCAGACGACTTCCAGCCGCCCGGGGTACCGCCGCGAAATTTCTTCGAGCGCGGGAAGGGCCCGCCGATCGCGTTCGACAGCGATCACGTGGCGCGCGCCGAGCGCCAGCAATGAGCGTGTCAGTCCGCCGGGACCCGGACCAACCTCGACAACGGTCGCATCATCGAGAGGACCCGCAGCCCGAGCGATCCGCGCCGTCAGATTAAGGTCGAGAAGAAAGTTCTGGCCGAGCGATTTGCGAGCCGACAAGGCGTGCTGGCGAATGACCTCGCGAAGCGGCGGAAGGTCATCGATCGCACTCATGCCGGCTGTGTCGCCGCCATCCGGTCGGCCAGCCGCAGCGCCGCGATCAAGCTCGACGGATTGGCCTTGCCGCTTCCGGCAATGTCGAACGCGGTGCCGTGATCGGGCGAAGTGCGAATGAACGGCAGCCCCAGCGTCACGTTGACGGCCTCTTCGAACGCCAGTGTCTTGATCGGAATCAGCGCCTGATCGTGATACATGCAGATCGCGCAATCATAGGTCCGGCGCGCCGCCTCGTGGAACATGGTGTCTGCCGGCAACGGTCCTCTGATGTCCATGCCTTCTCCGCGCAGGATCTCGACCGCGGGAGCGATGATGGTCCGCTCTTCGCTACCGAGCGAGCCATCCTCGCCGGCATGCGGGTTGAGACCGGACACGGCCAGGCGCGGATTGGCAACGAGGAAACGTGCTTTCAGATCCGCAGCTGCGATGCGCGCAGTCGTAACGATCAGGTCAGTCGAAAGTTGCGCCAATGCATCGCGCAACGAAACATGGATGGTCACGGGCACCACCGCCAGGACAGCCGACCACAGCATCATGACGGGCTGTGGCGTGTGATGTCCTGTCGCCGAGAGCTCGGCCAGATATTCGGTATGACCGGGATGGCGAAAGCCTGCGCGGTAAAGCACGTTCTTGGCGATCGGATTGGTCACCACCGCGCTGGCTCGTCCGGCTGTTACGTCGACGACGGCGTGACGTATGGAGGACATCGCAGCTTCGGCGCTGGTGTCGTCAGGTCTGCCCGGTTGCGCCGTCGCCCCGTAGCCGGTGGCCACCACAGGCAGGGAGTGGGCAAAGGCATCGCATGCCTCATCGGCATGCACTTTGGCCGGCCTTAGACGGAGTCCGAGGGTCTTTGCCCGCTCGCCGAGATAGTCGGGGTCGCCGAGCCAATAGAACGGGGGAAGCTTCAGCTCATCGCGGCGGAGCCAGGCCTTGATGGTGATGTCGGGTCCTATCCCTGCGGGTTCGCCTGATGTCAGTGCGATAGGCTTTGCCATACGTCAACGATATTCGATCATCGCGGATTTGCGGCATTCCTGCAGATACCATTTCGACTTGGCCTCGTATTTCTCGGCGTACATCTTGTCCCGGACTTCCTTCTTTTTCGGCGTGTCGATGGTGGTCGGGTCCCGCCCGCACAAGGCGACCATCTCCACGCCCTGCTTGGTCAATTCAGGCGGGGTCAGATGGCCGACCGGCGTATTGTCCAGCAATTCGCGAAGCGAGGGCGGTATGTCAGCCGAAGTCTTGACCACGGTCTCACGTATGATGGCGGCCCGCATCGATTTGAAGAACGAGTTCGCTTCGGAGCAGGTCTGTATTCGCGCGCGCAGAGCCTCGGCTTCCTTTTTTCGCGTTTCGACGGCATCGGCCGCCGATCCCCGGGGAACGATCAGCACGATAGGCTGCATCTTGTATTGGAAGGCCTGGGCGTCCGGTTTGTCGTCACCGCCCTTCTCCTGTACGGCAGCGGCGACGTCCTTTTCGTTGATCTGCAGGCTTTCCTTGTACCGGCCCCTGACCAGGTTGCTCCAGACCATTTCGGCCTTCAGGCGCGATTTCAGCGTGTCCGGGCGAATGCCCTGGCCTTCCAGGGACTTTGTCATTTGCTCCGCCGTAATATGCATTCGCCCGCTCATCGAGGCGTAAGATTGATCGACATCGCTCGCCGAAGGGTCGATGCCGAATTTTTTTCCTTCCCTGATCTTCACCTTCTCGTCGATCAGTTCGTCGATGACCTGCTGCCGGTCCGGCGGCTTGTGGGTGCTCAGCATGAGCAGCTTGCTGCGCTGCTCGATGTCGTAATTGGTGACGGGCTCGCCGTTCACCATCACGACGACCTGCGCATGAGCGGGAGACCACGATCCCATCAGGATCAGGGCTGCTCCGCAGCCCAGAATGAAAGCCGAAAGCCGGCCCAGAAGATTAGCGCTCAAGGTCATGTTAGTGACGTTAGCCGATTCCTGGTTTTGACAAGGCTGCTGCGGCCCGGCTGGCGAGCACGCGGGATGTCCGGACCTACTGGTTTGACGTAGTGGTAGAGGCAAGGGTCCGCAAGCCGAGTTGCAGCATGAAAGCATGGGTAAGCACTGGCGGCGAAGTCGTCGTCGCGTACTGGAAGGACGTGACGTAATTGGCTGCCAGCACGAAGCAGTCGTCCACATAGCCCGCGCCGACGACGTACTGATTGATCTGGTTCGCCACAAGGTCCCATCGCGCGGCCCCGGTCGCAACCCAGTTCGATGCCAGCTTGACCGACCCGCTGACCAGAATGCCATCGCGGCGGGTCAGAAAACCGATGTCGGGTTGGGCGGCGTAATCGCCGTAGAGCACGCTGACCGACCAGCGATCGAAGTTGGCCTTGGCTTCGGCCTCGAAGCGCTGAACGTTCCAGGTTGCCTCGTCGAATTGCGCACGCGTGCTGAAAGTGAAAACCCTGTTTGGCGAATAGTTGACGCTGGCGACGTAATCCGATGCCGGGGTCTGCAGGCCGGAATCCACGCCGGTATTGGTCACGTCCCTGACCGCGAAGGAGTTCAGGCCGAATAGCTGGTAGGATTGCCCGAACACCGTCGTGACCGCGCCGCCGCGGTCGAACTGGGTGGTCGTCTGAACGCCGACATTGGCGCGTCCGCCGCCTTCGACGCGATCGTAACCGGAGAACTTGTCGACGCTGAACAGGTCGGAAGTATCGAACACGAGACTTTGCGCGTCTTCGTTCGGAAGCTTGCCGGCATAGGATTCGTTGGGACGGATGATGACCTGTGCGATCGGCTCCACGGTCGTGGTGCCCCACGGCTGGACGTTGATGAAGGGATAGCGGTATTCGAGCCCCACGGTTGGCATCACGCGCAGCGCCTGGGTATCGCCGACCGGCAGGTAGTTGGAAACGCCGGGCTGGTTGGAGATGTCGGCGTTGATCGCGTCGGCGCGAATGCTTGCGAATGGCGTCCAGATTTCACCGGCGGAATTGGTGAACGATCGTCGCCAATCAACCTCACCCGAGAATCGCGTGTAGGTTCCGGGCATGCCCCGCATCAGGCAGTTGGCAGGCACGATGCTCCTTGCTGGATCGGCAGAGAGAAGCGGATTGCAGGCGCCAGTGGCGGCGGCGAGCGCGTTGATCGGGTCAAAAACCGCGTTGTCTCGGCTGAGGTTGGTGAAATTGGTTTTGTAGCTGACCTCGCCGCCCAACACCGAGTGATTGATGACGTTGGAATAGTCGATCACGGGCCATATGACGGGCACTTGGGACTGGTTGCCCGAAAGGCTGAGATAATAGATCGTGCGCGCATCGAAATAGCTGCGGTTACCGACGCCTGTCAGGTAGAGCTGCGAGGGCGCTTCCGTCGGCAGGGCCAGGAATGAGCCATAGGGATCCCGGTAGGCAGCCA
Organism: uncultured Alphaproteobacteria bacterium; assembly: GCA_963820275.1. Taxonomy (GTDB): domain Bacteria; phylum Pseudomonadota; class Alphaproteobacteria; order Rhizobiales; family Xanthobacteraceae; genus Bradyrhizobium. The sequence goes on along the minus strand of CAWFZL010000041.1, from coordinate 8,629 downwards.
GCCTGTAGTCCGACAAGAACGTGAAGTCGGACAGCACGATGCCTTCCCAGCCCCAGACCCATTTGTCGTTCAGAGCGAACTCGCCCCTGGTTTCGGCGCCGCCGCGGAACTGGCGGTCGCCCGGCTGGCCGGCGAACGCGCCGGGGTCAAGCTGGTCGATGCCATAGGCGCGGATCTGATAGGAGCCGTCCATCAGGCGCTGGCGAAACTCGCCCTGAAACAGCACGCCCTGCTGAGTCATGAACCGTGGATTGAAGGTCAGATCATAATCGGGCGCGATCGCCCAATAGAACGGGGTTTCGACCGCGAATCCGTAGGTCGAGTTCGTGGTGTAGGATGGCATCAGGAAGCCCGACTTGCGCTTCACGGTCGGATCGGGCGCTGAAAAGTAGGGAATATAGGCCAGGGGAACGCCGAAGAATTCCAGCTGCGCGTTCTCGAAGTAGAGCATCTTGTTGATCTGGTCATGGATGATGCGCATCCCCTTGACCTGCCAGAGCGGCGGCTTCTTCGGATCGTCCGCGCAGGGGGCGCAGGCCGTGTAGACGCCGTTCTCGAAAACCGTGTAGTTGCCGTTGGAGCGATCGGCGCGGCTTGCCGCCATTCGCGTCTGGTCGGCGGTGTCGACATGCAGCGAATCAACGAACCCGTCGCGGTAGTCGTCGCTCAGATCCAGGATGTTGGCGTAAGTGATCTTGCCGTCCACATCCGTCATGCGGACGTTGCCTTCGGCATGCAGTCGCTTGGTCTTCTGGTCGTAGATGACCCTGTCGGCCTCGACGCTTGTGCCGTTGTAGAACAGCTGGACGTTGCCGACCGCTGACACCAGCGAGTTGTTGTAGTCGTAATCGACCTCGGTCGCCTGGACCAGCATCTGTCCGTCATTGGCCGGTCGTGCCGTTACAGGCTTCGGGGGCCTCGGATTATAGGTGAAGCTTTGCGCCGAGGCCGTCGCCGATCCGACCGTTCCGGCCAGCAGGAGGCCGAGCAGGACGGCGAAAACCGGCCTGCCGACAGCGGTCAACCACGCTCCATGGCGGCGCGCGAGCGCGCACCGCCAGAACGCAGCCAATGACCTTCCTTGGAGGGCGGCGACGACGGCCACTATCCGTCCTCCTGGTACAACAAGGCCAAAAAGCCGGTGAGGCCGCCCACGCAAACGGGCAGCCACGCCGATGCGATCGGATGCATCAATTCAGCCTTGCTCAAATCCTCAGTAACCTTGGATAGAACATAGAGCAGAAAGCCAGCTCCCACGCCACTCAAAACCATCTTTTGTACGCCGCCAAATCGGAAGAAGCGAAGGCTGACGGAGGCCGCCAGCATCACCATCGCGGCCAGCAAGAATGGCTGTGCGAGCAGCTTGTGGTACTGAAGCCTGTATCCGGCGGTTGCGAATCCAGAGCTTTCCGAGGATCGGATGTAGCCGGGAAGTTGCCAAAAAGACACAGTTTCGGGCGTGGAAAAACTATTGCGAACCTGAGCCGGCGTGAGGCTGGTGCTTAGGGAGAGGGTGTCCTGCTCCACCGGGGGGCTATCGAGCGTGTACCGCCGAACGGACTTGAACAGCCAGTGCCCCTCTTCCAGGGTGGCTTGCACCGCCTCGATCCGTTCCTTGAACCGGTAATCGTTGTCGAAGCGGAACACAGTCAGTCCTGTTAGACGCACGCCCTGCTGCTCGCTGCGCGCAGCGTTGATGATAGCCTGACCGTCGCTGTTCACCTGGTTGATCCAGAAACCGGACGCATCCTGCACGCCGCCGCCAGGCGCAGAACCGAACAACTCGGCCTCCATGCGCTTGGAGATTTCCCGCAGATTCGCCGACATCGGATTATAGGCGGTCGTGGCCAGGATCCCGAGCACGATTGCGCTCACCAGCGCGGGCGCGATGAATTGCCAGGCGGAAACGCCGGCGGCGCGAGCGACCACGAGCTCCAGTCGCCGCGACAGGGCCAGATAGCAGGTCATCGTCCCGATCAGGATGCAAAATGGCATCATCTTTTCGAGCAGTTGCGGAACGCGAAACAGTGATGTTTCCGCGACGGTGATGGCAGAAACGTCCACCAGCCCCGACGTCTTTCGGACCATTTCGATGTAGTCGACGAGTACCAGAAGCATGAAGATGCTGGCGAACACACCGAGAGCCGCAACCACGAAGCGGCCGGCGAAATAGCGTCCCAGGGTGTTGCTGATCATGCTCATGCTGTGGCAGGCCGTCCGAAAAACCGCAGGAGACGTGCGTTCGACTTGTTGATGATTTCCACCAGCGCGGGCGGCGGCTCGATGACGATGCCGCCGACGATGATCGCAAAACTCGCGCCGATGGCTGCGGCCAGCATCAGATACTGGACGAGCGCCGCCAGCGGCGTTTTCACCGCCATGACGGAGCAGGCGAAGCCCGCCATGCGCAGCCCGAAGACTGTTAGGATGGCGCCGCCGATCGAGAAGTTTCGGCTCTGACGCGTCGTGCGAGGGGCGCCAAGAAAGGCAAAAGTGAGAGCCGCAAAGGCGAATGGATAGATCGGTGCCATAAACCGGTCATGCAGTTCGGCACGGAACTGGCCAAGCAATTGCTGGTAGACCGGATCGTTGTCCGACGGCGACAGCAATTCCCAGAGATATCGTTCGCGAATGCCGAGCGCTACGTCGTGGCCCTGATTGGAGAACTTCGACATGTCGAACCCGTAGCGACCGAAGGCGACCAGCGCCGGATCGCGCTTGCCGACCTCGAAGCGCTCGAGATTCCCGTCCTCGAGAACCAGGAACGACCCTCTTTCGTTTTTCACGATCGTGCCATGGTCGGCGACGATGCTGATACGCTCTTTTGGATCGCGACGGTCATCGATGAAGATTCCGACAAGCAGCCCGCCAGGTTGCCGCTCCCTGATTCGGATTGTCAGGTTCTGATCGAGCTGCGCGAAGCGGCCCGGCTGCAGGATGTTGGTCAGTACGTCCGCGGTGATTTCGGCGTCCCACTGCTTGAGCCTGCGCATGCCGTCCGGGGCGAGATAGGACGCGATGAAGGCAACCAGCAGCGCCACCACGAAAGTGGCAAAAAGGAACGGACGGAAAAGCCGGAGCGGGGAGAAGCCGGCGGCATTCATCACGATGATTTCCGAATCGGTCGCGAGCTTGTTCAGCGTGTGCGAGATGGCGATCATCAAGGCGATGGGCGAGATGATCAGGACAAGTGCGGGAATGACGAGACTGGTGACGCCGAGGAAGGTGAGGATGGTCTGACCCTGGCTGGTCATCAGGTCGATGCCGCGCAGCGCCTGGGTGATCCAGATCACCCCGGTGAGACTGACCAGCACCACCGCAAACGACGCCAGCGTCGTGCGGAAGATATACCTGTCGATCGACCCCATCGCTATCGCACGACCCCGCCCTGCGCGTTGAATGCACGGCCTCGACCAATCCCTGGCAGGGATCCCCTTGGTCGAGCCACCGCGTTTCCCGCGAACTTATTCTCTCACTACCATCCCTTTGATCCATCAACAAAATGGCCGGGCCGTGGCGCCCTTGCGATATGGTTAAAAATTCGCTTTTGTGGCCTCCGAGCCACGCAAGCTTGGCAGTTTGGCTGTGGACGGGCCATAGTTCGCCCAATCAAGCTCTTGACGGATATCTGTCGCTGCCGGGAAGAGACACTCGCCGGCGGGCCCCCATCCCGATGGCAGCCCCTTTTTGGAGGATTTACCTATGACCGACGCCGTCAAGGTCGGCTTCGTCCCGTTTTCCGCCCCAGCGCGGGGGATTCTGGTGGTTTTTTGCGACGAGCGGCTGGAATTTGGTCCCGCAGTGCGGAAAATATTGGGCGAGGCGGCCAAATTGGTCCGGCGGGCCGCTGAAATCAATCAATTCAAGGGGAAGAATGGGGCGGCGCTCGATCTTCTCGCGCCGGAGGGGCTTAAGGCCAAGCGCCTGGTCGTGGTCGGCGTCGGCAAGACCGCGGACATCAAGGACAACGACTTTCTCAAGCTGGGCGGCGCGGCGGCGGGGAAGTTGGGAGCCGGAAACGGCGCCGTGACCGTCGTCGCCGAACTGCCCGCAGGTGCCATGAAACCGGATCAGGCCGCCGCAATCGCATCCGGCATCCGCCTGCGCGCCTACAAATTCGACCGCTACAAGACCAGGAAGAAGGACGCCGAAGAAGGGCCTCTGCACGCTGACGTCTCGATCGCCGTTGCCGACGTCGCTGCGGCACGGAAGGCTTTCGCCCCAAAGGCTCATGTCGTCGACGGCGTCGTCGCCGCACGCGACCTCGTCAATGAGCCGCCAAATGTCCTGTTTCCGGTGGAATTCGCGCGGCGTGCCAGCCAGCTGCGCAAGCTTGGCGTTGGAGTGGATGTGCTCGATGTCGGTGCCATGAAGAAGCTCGGAATGGGCGCGCTGTTGGGTGTGGCTCAGGGTTCGGCTCGACCCGGACGGACAGTGATCATGCGCTGGAACGGCGGCAGGCGCGGCGACCAGCCGATCGCTTTTGTCGGCAAGGGTGTCTGTTTCGACACCGGCGGCATTTCGATCAAACCCTCGGGAAGCATGGAGGACATGAAGGGCGATATGGGCGGGGCGGCCTGCGTCGTCGGGCTGATGCACGCATTGGCCGCGCGGAAAGCCAAAGTCAACGCGGTGGGGGCGATCGGTCTTGTCGAGAACATGCCGGACGGCAACGCGCAGCGTCCCGGCGATATCGTCACGTCGATGTCCGGTCAGACCATCGAAATCATCAACACGGACGCCGAGGGCCGGCTGGTTTTGGCCGATGTGCTCTGGTACGTGGCGAAGAAATTCAAGCCGAAATTCATGGTCGATCTCGCAACGCTGACCGGCGCCATCATGGTGGCGCTGGGCACTGAATATGCCGGTCTGTTCTCCAACAACGACGAATTGGCAGAGCGCTTGACGAAGGCCGGAATTGCGACGGGGGAACGGGTCTGGCGCATGCCGCTCGGTCCCGAATACGACAAGCTTATCAATTCGCAATTCGCCGACATGAAGAACGCGGGCAATCGCAACGGCGGGTCGATAACCGCGGCGCAGTTCCTGCAGCGCTTCGTCGACGGCACCCCGTGGGCTCACCTGGATATCGCGGGAACCGCAATGGGCGCGCCAAAGACGGAGATCAATCAGAGCTGGGGTTCGGGCTTCGGCGTTCGGCTGCTCGATCGGCTCGTGGCCGACCACTACGAAGCAGGTCGATGACGGAAGTTCTATTCTACCATTTGCAGGACATGACGCTTGAAGCCGTGCTGCCGCCGCTGCTCGAGAAGTCATTGGAGCGCGGCTGGCGCGTCGTCGTGCAGTCGTCGTCGCCAGAACGCGCTGAAGCGCTGGACGCTCACCTGTGGACCTACCGCGACGATTCGTTTCTTCCGCACACCACCTGGCGCGCTGGGGATGCGGAGGATCACCCGATCGTACTTGCGGTTGAGGAAACCAATCCGAATCGAGCCAATGTGAGGTTTCTGGTGGACAGCGCCCCCTTGCCGGAAGACTCCGGCGCCTATGACCGGATCGTTCTGGTCTTCAACGGCGACGACAGCGAGGCGCTCGCAACCGCGCGAGCGGCCTGGACCGATTGCAAGTCAAGGGGATTCGAGGTGACATACTGGCAGGCGGACGAAAGAGGTCGGTGGCAGCGGCGCGACTAGGACGCTTGGGCAATCAATGATAGGCTATGGTTTTGGCCTGTAACCCTGTATAAGCCACCGTCGTGCCGCAAAGTGATGGTCAGACAATCGCTTAGCGCAGTCGTGGGACCCGCCTCATCGTGAAAGAGAAAATTCGTCACGGGAAATCAGTGCTGGCGTTGCTTCTCTTCGCCCCCATCGTTTCGGGCTGCGCGGGGACCAGCATGTCCGATGTCTTTTCGTCCGATCTGTTGTCGAAGGATGCCGAGTGGTTTTCGCGCAGCGGCCGGCTTTTCACCAAGAACGTTTCGATCGAAACGCCGCCATTGACCCCTGACAAGCCGGTCACCGCTGAAGATCTGGTCAGCGCTGAGGGCGCGTGCCCGGGCATGGCGTCGGCAACCGTTCCAGCGAATGCCAACGCGTCGTCCGACGGCGCGGCGGCTGCATCCACCACTGTGGGGGCGGTCGCGCTCGGTCATACCGAATGCGACGTGGTGCGCGGGATCGGTGCACCAGACAATGTCAACATTTCAAACAATGCCCGGGGTGAGCGTGTGGCGGTGATCAACTGGTCGCGTGGACAACGCGCCGGCATATACACCTTCACGGGCGGGCGGCTGACATCGGTCGAGCGCGGGGCCGAACCGGTGGCAGAGCCGACGGCCAAGAAGAAGAAAAAACCAGCCGCGACCTGACCATCTTCAATTCGCTTGCTGCGATCGCTTGCCGGTTCAGCCGGTTGCCTCGTCAAACTCGGAACTTGCCGTCAGCCATTCTTCCTCGGCGCGTTGCAGCGCCTCGGCTGCGCTCGCGCGTGCTTTGCCGAGTTGGGCGGCCTGCTTCGGATCGCGCTGGAACAGGTCCGGGAGCGCCAGGGCCGCGTCGATCTTGGCGATGATATCGCTGATGCGAGCGATCTCGGCTTCGGCGTCGGAAATTCTTTGCTTCAACGGTTGGCGCTTTTCCCTGTCGTTGCGCTGAACCTTTTCGCGGTCGTCGCCGCGTCGACTGGCCTCGCGGTCGCGCGCATTGGAGCGCCCTCGCGCCGACAACACTGTCCGGCGATAATCGTCGAGGTCGCCCTCATACGGCGTGACGGTGTGATTGGCCACGACCCACAATTGATCGGCGCAGGCCTCGATCAGATAGCGATCGTGAGAAACCATCATAACCGCGCCTGGAAACTCGTTGATCGCTTCCGCAAGTGCTGCGCGGCTGTCGATGTCGAGATGGTTGGTGGGCTCGTCCAGGATGATCATGTTGGGGCCAAAGAAGGTCGCAAGGCCCAGCAACAGCCGCGCCTTTTCGCCGCCCGAAAAATTCCGCACGAGGGTATCGGCCGCCTTGCCCGAGAATCCAATTCCGCCGGCGCGGCCGCGCACCCTGGACTCGGCTTCGTCGGGCATCAACCTGCGCACGTGATCGTAGACCGAGGCGTCGGGGTCGAGTTCATCGAGCTGATGTTGGGCGAAATAGCCGACCGAGAGTTTGTCGGCGCGGGTGACGCGGCCGGAGAACGGCTTCAGTCTGTTCGCGAGCAGTTTCACCAGCGTCGATTTGCCGTTGCCGTTTGCGCCGAGCAGGGCGATGCGGTCGTCGGCATCTATCCGCAACGTAACGCGATCGAGGACCGGCCGCTTCGCCTCGTAACCTACTGAAACCTCATCCAGCGCGATGATCGGAGGCGAAAGCGTCTTCTCCGGTACGGGGAAGGAGATGTCCTGCACCTCTCGCGTCACCAGCGCGGTAACCGGTTTCATTCTTTCGAGCATCTTGACACGGGACTGGGCCTGGCGGGCCTTGGATGCCTTGGCCTTGAAGCGATCGACGAAAGCCTGCAGTCGCTTGCGCTCATCGGCCTGGCGCCGGGCGTGCTTTGCCTCCAGCATCTCGCGCGCGGTTCGTTGTTCTTCAAACGAGGAATAGCTTCCCTTGTAGAGCGTCAACTTGCCGCGATCGAGATGGAGGATTTGATCGACCGAGGTCTCGAGCAGGTCGCGATCATGGCTGATGACGATGACCGTGCGCGGATAATTGGCGAGATGATCCTCGAGCCAGAGCGTGCCTTCGAGGTCAAGATAGTTGGTGGGCTCGTCAAGCAGCAACAGATCGGGCGCCGCAAACAAGGTTGCGGCCAGCGCGACGCGCATGCGCCAGCCGCCTGAAAATTCCGAGCAGGGCTTCTCCTGATCGACGGTGGAAAATCCAAGACCGCTGAGGATCGCGGCGGCGCGGGCAGGGGCCGAATGGGCGTCGATATCAACCAGCCGCGTCTGGATCTCGGCGATGCGGATGGGGTCGCGGGCGATATCCGCCTCGCGTATCAAAGCCTCGCGCTCGATATCGGCTTTCAAGACCACCTCGATCAGGCTTTCCGGGCCGTCGGGCGCTTCCTGGGCAAGGCTGCCGATGCGCCAGCGCGGTGGAATCGCAATGGTCCCGGTTTCGATAGGCAATTCACCGCGGATCGCGCGGAACAAGGTTGACTTGCCCACGCCATTTCGGCCGACGAAGCCTGCGCGCGCGCCGGGGACGATCTGGACGGAGCTGTGATCGATCAGAAGTCGCCCGGCCAGGCGGACCGAAATATTGGTGATTGAGAGCATGCGGGCTTTTCACCGCAGCGAGGGGAAAACGCAACCCGTATGTTGGCAGGCAGTAGAGACGGAAAACTCGCCAGGCATCAGTTCGCCGGTTGCGGCCTAGCTCGACATAAAGCCGCCGCCCTTGTCGCGTCGGCGCAATTCATCCATCAGATTCGACAGACGAGCGGACAGATGCGAGGGCTCCAGACGGAGATTCTCCCTTAGCCGCTGGGCCACCGCCTCCCGGATCGATCGGTTGGTAATGTGGTCAATCGGATCCTTGTCGTCTGGACGCTCCATGACGCGCTCTGTCTCCCGGCACCAAAAGGAAGTGACGGCGAACCAAGTCCCTGAGGCCGGAAAGGTTTCGGCAAAGCGATGGATCGCCTCCGCGATGGTTAAGTTTTA
>CAWFZL010000040.1:0-128420 GCA_963820275.1 uncultured Alphaproteobacteria bacterium | reverse complement strand
GTTATCAGCCGCCGTGATGGACGCGCGCAAGCCACGCGGAGCGTGCCGGTGCTCCACGCGGGTTATACCGCGGGCAAAGCCAGTCGTGGACGGATGCCGTCAGTTCAGGCGCACCGGGGCCAAATCAACTACACCGCCGACGCCACGTTCTCCAGCTGCGCCTCTTCGGGAAACAGCCGGTCCTGCCCGCCCGTATAGAGCGTCTCGCCGGCGTGCAGGCGGGCATTGTTGGCTTCGCGCTTGATGACGTCTTCCTCGCCGTAGAGGAACGCCAGGAACGCATAACGCTTCCCCTTGGTGACGGGCGTCACCTGGTGAAGCGCGCCGCAGGAAAACACCAGCGCGCCGCCTTCGGATGGACGGTAGGTCCGGCGGCCGAATTCCGGAAACACCAGGTCGCCGCCCTCGAAACCGCTGTTGAGATTGATCGAGAGAGCAAAGCGCCGATGCTGGGCGCCGGCATTGACGTTGTCGCGATGCCGGTGGAAATGGCCGCCGACCGCGCTGTCGTAGCAGGCGATGACGTAACGATCCATGCGCGTCGCCCGAAACTGAAAGTATCGCTCGATCTGGGGCAACAGGCGCCGCACGACCTGGCCGCGGATGAGTTCGCGGACTTCAGGCACGCCTACCGGAACGTCGCTGCGGCGCTTCAGCCTCCAGTCGGACAGGGTAACGGTCTTGCCGCCGATGTCGAACTGAAAGCCGGAGTCCACGCCGCCTTGCGTGTCGTAGCACTGGATCAGGAAATCGCAGATTTCGAAGCTGAATACGCGCGGCACCAGCAGCGCCGGAGCGAACATCGGAACACCGGCGGAATCGTCGACCGCCGGAAGCCCGCGCAGGACGTTTTGAACGGTCTCTGCATGTCCTTGCGGAACATCCCAGGCGATATCGGCAATAGCCCGCAGCATCGGGTCGAGCACGACCGTGCGCGGCTTGTCCGTCGCGCCGAAAGACCGGGTGATGGCGCCATCATAGTCAGCCAGGAAGGACAGCTTGTCGTTGCCGATCTCGGCGAGGCTGCCGACGTCGTCGGGCTCCCCGGTAAGCACGCAGGCGACAGCAAGGTGATCCTCGTCGAACGAGGCAGCCCCACGCGCCAGCGCCGCCGCTTCGGCCATAGCCTGCGGGTTTGCCGACGAGCCCAGGAAACTGAGAACGACCCAGCGACCGGCGCTGACATGCAGATCGAACGATCCGCCGGTGACAACCGGCGCGCTGAACCACGGAACGGGATCACCGAGAACGATACGAGTGCTGCCTGTCATTGCATTGCTCACCACGGGAGTTGGCCCGAATCAGCAGTAACTTAACGGTCTTAACGAAACCTTGGTAGCCGCATCGCCCATCGTTGCGGCGTGTTTCGAAAGCGCGCGGCGAGACATTTCGCAACAAAAGATTGAAGCCCTGTCTCTCTTTCGTCATGGCCGGGCTTGACCCGGCCATCCACGTCTTTGCCTGTCAAGAAAGGAAAGGAAGACGTGGATCACCGGGACAAGCCGGTGATGACAGCGGAGAGGTGCGTGTAACCCAGCTGTGCTCAGCCCGCCGCCTGCCTTACGAATTGCCAGAATCCGGTTTCGGATTCGGTAAAGCCGTTGTCCCGGTAGATATTGCGCACCGGGATATTGCGCTGGGTCGGGATGATTCGCCCGCGTACCGCGACCGCGGCTTTCCCCATCTCTTCCAGGATGTGTTGCAGGAAGCGGTGCTCGATGCCCATTCCAAGCGCCCGGCAACTGATGGCAAGGCCAAGGATCTCGCCTGCCGAGACGACGGCCGCACCCACCAGGCCGTAATCGCCGAGACGGTCGGACACCTCGATCGCAAAAAGCCCTGCGTCCGGGCTTGCCGCCAGCGACGCCAGCTCGCTCGAGGAGAATTTTCGTCCCGTCGTGTTGAACTGGGTGGTGCGCTGAAACAGCTCCTCCACCCGTTGCAGTTTCACCGATGACGCGGTGAGGCGCTCGATCGAGCATCTTATCTGCAACTGCGCGATATATTCCGTCTCTCCCATCGTCTCCGCACGCAGCTGCTGCCGCGCAACCTGTGCCTTGACCAGCTCGCTCCTGGAAGCCGCTTCGGCGGTAACGACAGGGATCTGCAGGCGCGGATCATTGAGCAGGCGCCGGCGCAGGCTGAAGGGATCCTCGCCCCACACCTCGACTTCCGGCAACCGCTGCCGGACGCGGTCGCGTTCCACCGGATTGTCGTCGATGAACAGGAAGGCATCGAGTGCGAATCCCAATTCCTCGGCGATCGAACGGATGTTGCCGACCTTGTCGTCCCAGTTCACCCGCCAGGTGACGAAATCGTCAGGCGTGAGCAGCCGCTGCCTCGGATAGTGCTCCGGATATTTCCAGAGCTCGCGGACGGTTTGCTCATCGTTCTTGCTCACACAGGCGAGCACGATGCCGCGGTTCTTGAGAGATTTCAGAGCCTCGTGCAGACCGAAATAGAGCCCGATATAGGAGAACGCGCCGCTGATCTCCGGCGTCCAGGCAAACGGGCTGCCGGTTTCCGCCAGCACCCCCGGCCACAGCGTTCCGTCGAGGTCCAGGATGATGCATTTCTTGCGCCCTATCCCCATCACGGTGACGAGTGCATCGATGTGCTTTTCAGCGATCAGGGCCTCGCGGCCATAGGGATCGCCGCCCAATGCGTGGGCCAGCGGCGCGATATCCGGAAAAATCCCGTGGACGGCGGCCTTTTCGCTCTCCGGCCGTTGCAGCATCCATCCCGGCGAGCCGAAATGGGTGAAACCTATCTGCCCGTCATCGATGAGCCGCTCGGAACCGGCGGCGGCAAGCGCTGCGGCGATGTCGACCACGTAAACGTCGGGAAGCGCCGCCGCCAGTTCGGCGAGGGCGACATTCGTCAGGCGAAACCGCGTGCGGTGCCCTTTCACGCCCCGCTCGGCCAACCCAAGCGGCTGAACCGTGGGTTCAGGCAGATTGTCGATCAGAATCGGCGCCGGCGTCGTTTCACGCAATCGGGTCAGAAGCTCGGTGGCATGCGCGATATAGGCGGCATGAGGGTTGAGCCCGTTGCCCAGGTCTTCGACGACAAGGTGCCGCGCCCGCAGCGCGCCGACGAAGATCGCATCGTGCTTATGCTCTGCGGCGAAGCGAATATCGTCAGGGAAAGTCGCCGCCACATGCAGATCTATGCCGCGCCGCGCCGCCTCCCGGCGCAGGAAGTCGGCCTCCATCTGGATGTCGCAATCGCCAAACAGCAGCACATCGACGCGCTTGCCGGTGGTCCTGAAATCCTCCAGGCCATAGGATGCGCCGACCGCCCAGTAGGAAGCTCCGCCTTCCTTCAGCTTGCGCCGGTAGTTTTCAAGCAGCTCCGCAGGGTCGCGCCCGTGCTTGGCCGCGAGCTCCGCACCGATGGCCGCTAGTTCTTCCTCCGGCGTCATCTCGGTCAGTATCTGGCGCGACGACAGCTCCATCACCGTGCGCTCGACCGCGTCGCGCAAATCCGCCGGCGTATCCGGCGGTTTGGCAAGCAGCGCCGCCATGGCATCGCAATCTTCCGGGACGCGACGCGGCTCGGAGAAGTATTCCAGAAGGGTGGTGACTTCGCGATCGGCAGGCAACCGCATATGGCTGATCGCGTGCACGACCAGCGTGCGGTCCTGGCCTACCGGCAGCAGATGAACGAAGCGGGAGCGGCGCAGAATCATTGCCTGCCTATAGACCTGCAGCCGTCTGATTTTGGAATAGGCAAGGCAATGAAAACGGGCGAAGTTGAGGGCTTTTTCCACACTCGCGTGATAACCCCACCGAGATCGAAGGTTCGAGGGAAACACAATGAAACAGGAAGGCGGCCGCCCGGCGAAACCGGTCGAGCCATTGAAGCCTGGCGGTAACGAGGAATACCAGCCCGTCTCGAACACCGGGCTGGCTGTCTTCTTCGCCGCACTCGCCGCCGCTCTCCTGCTCGGCTATCTCCTCGTCAACAAGCTTGCCGATATCTCGCAAGAAGAAGATTGCATGCTGGCGCACCGGCGCAATTGCGCAGCCGTCGAATTGCCTTCCAGCCGTTAACGCATGATCCGGAAAAAGTGTGCAACTCCGCCGCTCACGACTTCTCGTCGGAGTGAAGCGTCCTGCCTTTGTCGCCCGGCGAGGCAAGACGGGCGAGAGTGGCAACCTCGCGCATCCACTGCTTGCTGGGCTTTGCCGGATAGCCGCCCCAGGTTTCGCCCGGCGGAACGTCATGCATGATGCCCGAGCGCGCGGCCACCCGCGCTCCCCGGCCGATCGTGACATGCGGCGCCAATCCAACCGAACCGCCGAGCGCGGCGTAATCCTCGATCGTCACGCTGCCGCTCAGGCCCGACTGCGCCACCACGATGCAATGCCTGCCTATGACCACGTTGTGGCCGATCTGGCATGAATTATCGATCTTGCTTGCCTCGCCAATCACGGTGTCCCTGATGCCGCCGCGATCGATTGTCGTACCCGCACCGATCTCGACGGCGTTCTGGATGATGACCCGGCCGGTCTGCGGGATTTTCTGCTGGGACGGGTCGGTCGTGTACCCGAATCCATCCTGCCCGATGCGGCAGCCGGGGTGAATGATCACGCGATCGCCGATCAGCGAATGCGTGATGGAACAGCCGGCCCCGATCACGCAATCGCGGCCAATCATGACATCAGGTCCGATCACCGCCGTCGGACCGATGATGCTGCCCGCGCCGATTTCCGCACGAGGCCCGATCACGGCTCCCGGATCGACCGTAACATCGCTTTCCAGCCGGGCCGTCGGGTGGATCGTCGCACCTTGGTGGATTCCGCTGGTCTCGAACGGCGAGGTCGGGCGCAGGGACTCCGGGTAAAGTTTGCGGTGGACGGCGACGAATGCACGATAGGGCTCGTTGGTGCGCAACACGATCAGGCCGGGCGGCGCCTTGCTCTCGAAGCGCTGCGGCATCAGACACGCGCCGGCATGCGTGGCTGCCAGAGAGGCCGCGTATTTGTTGCTTTCGATGAAAGTGAGATCGAACGGCCCGGCCAGTTCGGCCGGCGCGACATCCCTTATAAGGTGCGAAAGCCGGCTGGAGTCGGAGGGTTCGGCTCCCGTCAGCGAAACGATCTCGGCCACCGTCAGGCCCGGCGGACGGTCAAAGAAGCGGCAGTTCCCCATTTCCCCATCCTCAATTCGGCAGAAGATCCTTGATTGCAGAGACTTTCAGGCGGTGCAAGCGGCCGCAAATCGCCCGCATACGGGCAGTTCTCGCACAATCCGGCAATTTGCTTCATCAAAGGAAATTACAGAGCGGAGAACTTCGTGTCGGCGCGGCGCCCGATTGCTGCCCGCCCCAGGGCGCGCGCAACGGTTGCATGATCCTTTAAAAAAGCTGATTCGACGACGTCAGGCACGATGGCAGCCACGTTGACACTCATCCGCGTTCGTCGGATGTTATTGGAAACAATGCGTCATCCGGCATTGTTGCAAAAGAGCTGGAACGTCGAAGTTCCACGGTCATTGGGAGCAGAAAATGAATTTTCATCACCATTGGAGCCCTTCTCTGTGCGCGATCGCGGTTGCCGCCTTCGCAGTGGTTTGTTGTGGCCCAGTGAAGGCTCAGCAAAAGGCCGCCCTGTCCGTCGGTCCCGATGCGATCGGCGGCCAGGTCACCGGGCCGAACGGTCCGGAGGCCGGTGTGTGGGTGATCGCGGAAACCAGCGATCTTCCGACCAAATTCGCCAAGATGGTGGTGACCAATGATGCCGGCCAGTTCGTCATCCCGCAATTGCCCGCGGCAAAATACAAGATCTGGTCGCGCGGCTACGGTCTTGTCGATTCCGACAAGCAGGATGCCGTTCCGGGAAAGACCATCGATCTGACGGCCAAGCCCGCGCCGAACGCAGCAGCGGCGGCTGAATATTACCCCGGAATGTATTGGTACTCGATGCTCGATATCCCGCCTCAAAGCGAGTTTCCGGGTTCGGACAAGAGTCCCACCAAGATGTCTCCCAGCATGAAGACGCAGGCGGACTGGATCGATACCATCAAGAATTCGTGCCAGTCCTGTCACGCGCTCGGCAGCAAGAATATTCGTTCGCCCCACGTGTCCGAACTCGGCGAGTTCAAGAATTCGGAAGATATGTGGGAGCGCCGGATGCAATCCGGCCAGGCGATGAACAACATGGCGCTCGGCCTCAACCATCTCGGACCGCAGCGCGCCTACAAGATGTTCGCCGACTGGACCGACCGCATCGCAAAGGGCGAACTCCCCTTGGACAAGCCGCAGCGTCCGCAAGGTGTGGAGCGCAACGTCGTCATCACCGCCTGGGACTGGGGCACGCCAAAACTCTATCTGCATGACGAGGTTTCAACCGACAAGCGCAACCCGACGGTGAACGCCAACGGGCTGATCTATGGCTCTCCGGAAGAGAGCTCGGATTTCGTGCCGGTGCTTGATCCCGTTCACAACAAGGCGACGCTCATCAAGCATCCCTATCGCGATCCCGATACGCCGAGCGCCAAGGATGACCCGAAGGGTACGTCGGTGTTCTGGGGCGACGAGGCGATCTGGGATGGCCACACCAGCATCCACAATCCGATGATGGACGAAAAGGGCCGCGTCTGGTTCACGGCAAGAATCCGCCGAGCTCCGAATCCTGCCAGCTGCAAGGCCGGATCCGAGCTCGAATCGGCTCAGGTCGCGCCGCTTGCGGAATCAGCCCGCCAGCTTTCGGTCTACGATCCCAAGACCGAAAAATGGACCCTGATCGATACCTGCTTCAACACGCATCACCTGGTCTTTGACCGCGACGCCAACAACACGCTGTGGCTCAGCCAGGGCCAGCCCTTCAGCGGAGTGGTCGGCTGGCTCAATACGAAGAAGTTCGACGCGACCGGCGATGAAATGAAGTCGCAAGGCTGGACGCCGACGGTGACCAATGTCACCGGCACCGGCAAGCGCGAGGCCTATGTTGCGCCGAACGAACCAACCGATCCCGCAAAGGACAAGTGGGTGAAGGCCGCGTTCTACGGCGTGATGCCGAGTCCGAAGGGCGACGTGATCTGGGGCCAGGCGATGGGTTCAGGTTTCTCGCGCATCAATCAACCGAGCCTGCTCATCCGCCTGATCCCCGGCAACGATCCCGCCAGGACCGCGGTCTCCGAGATCTTCCAGGCGCCGGAAGGCGCGTTCGGCTCACGCGGCGTGGACGTGGATTCCAAGGGCGTCGCCTGGACCGTGCTCTCGAGCGGTCAAATGGCCAGCTTCGATCGTTCCAAGTGCAAATCGCCGCTATCGGGTCCTGACGCCGCAACCGGCAAGCAATGTCCTGAGGGCTGGACGCTTTACCGGATGCCCGGACCGCAGTTCAAAGGGGTCGATGCAAAGGGCAGCGCCAATCATGCCTATTACATCTGGGTCGACGTCTACAACACGCTTGGTCTCGGCAAGGACGTGCCGATTGCTTCCGCCAATGGCAGCGAGTCGCTGCTCGCTCTGGTCGACGGCAAGTTCGTCGACATCCGCGTACCCTATCCGCTCGGGTTCTTCTCGAAGAACGTCGATGGCCGGATTGACGATCCGAACGCTGGCTGGAAAGGCCGCGGCCTCTGGACGACATCCGGCACGCGCGCCAACTTCCACAGCGAAGGCGGCAAGGGCGTCCTTCCGAAGGTGTTCAAAGTACAGATGCGCCCCGACCCGCTGGCGAACTGATTCTTCAAGAGAGTCCGCTAACGCGCAGTGACACAACGCTTTCCGCTTCGCTGCATTGACCGATGCAGCGAAGCGGCGCGTTTTTCCGGAGCGTTTTCCGGCAAAGTGCGAACCGGTTTTCGGCAAATCGCCCGGCAATCAGTGACGCGCGGCGGGTGACCGCCTGGTGACCGCCCTACTCGTCCCGATAGACCTTCTCGCGCCTTTCGTGGCGCTCCTGCGCTTCCACCGACAGCGTTGCGATCGGTCGGGCCTCCAGCCGCTTCAGCGAGATCGGCTCGCCGGTCTCCTCGCAATAGCCGTAGGTGTTGTCCTCGATGCGCTGCAGCGCGGCGTCGATCTTGGAAATCAGCTTGCGCTGCCGATCGCGAGCGCGCAGCTCGATCGCACGGTCGGTCTCCGACGACGCGCGATCGGCAAGATCGGGATGATTGACGTTCTCCTCCTGAAGCGTCTGCAACGTGATCTTGGATTCCCGCAGGATCTCGTCCTTCCACGCCATCAGCTTGGCGCGAAAATAGTCGCGCTGGCGATCGTTCATGAAAGGCTCTTTTTCGGAGGGCCGATAATTCTTCAACTTTTCCAAGGTCAGCCTATCTTTACGTTCGAGTGCCCATTCCCCGAGTTCATGGCCGATTCCCGTTACAGGAACTTGGTCTGACCGAGTGGCAGCTAAAAAACTTGCCTTCCAATGTCGCCTTTTATCCGAAGTTCCCGCCTCAGCAACTTCAGCGATAAACCTCGAATCAGCGGCGCCGGCGGGCAAAGCTCCCGCCTGCGGGCGCCTTATATAGTGGCGTTTTGCGACAGACAATATCGCCCTTAACCGATAGGAAACGGTGTGGATTCCCCTTGGGAACCCTCACCAAACGGCCTCAGGACTGTCCAGCCTTGGCCAATTCGACCTCCACCCTGAGCTCGATCTCGGACAGTACCCGGTCGAGCCCTGGATCACCGGAAGACGATTTCAGATTGGCGGCAGCGTCGCGCAGCCGACCTATCGTCGAGGTGTCGAAAATACCGGACAACAGGCCGATCTTCAGGTCGTCGAGCACATCGAGCGCCCGTTTGCCGCGCTGCACCGATCGCTTGCGCCGTTCCACCGGATCGTCCTCGATGCCCTGCAGCGCCAGTAGCGCGTCGATGCCTGCCGCGGCCTTGGGCCCGACCGATGCGCGAGTCTCATGGGCGGAGGCCGCGTCGTCCGGCAACGCAAATCCTTGCGAGTTCGTCCGCCGGACGCTGCCGGTCTGAGGCCCGAGGGTGCTGCCGTTTGGTCCTGAGATGCGCATCGCTCTATCTCGCCAATGTCGGACCGCAGCATCGCTCGCGCTTGGTTAATGCAACGTAAATGACCCGGCAAATTCTGCCGCAAGGGGGCATTTTAGCCGGGACGAAGCTGTGCCTCCGCGCGGGCGGCCATGAAATTTGTAAAACAAAATCAAGAATTTAAGACCACAAAAAGCGGTGGCACGGCGCTCGCATAGTTAACCGCGGATCGCTGTCATGGGAGTGATGTGCGGCCCTTAAGTCGATACCTCAGCGGGGAGCAGAGGATGCCAAGCGTTTCCTGGGAAAAGCCGTTTCAGTTCGCCTTATTGCTGCTGGCGGCGTTGGCGGCAACCGCTGTTCCCGCAGGCGCAACGTCCCGGATCAAGGACCTCGCCAACATCGAGGGCGTGCGGCAGAACCAGCTGGTTGGTTACGGCCTTGTCGTCGGGCTCAATGGCACCGGCGACACGCTCAACAATATCCCCTTCACCAAGCAATCCCTGCAAGCGATGCTCGAACGCATGGGCGTCAACATCCGTGGCGCCACCATCCGCACCGGCAATGTGGCGGCCGTGATGGTCACGGGCAACCTGCCTGCATTCGCAACCCAGGGCACCCGCATGGATGTCACGGTCTCGGCGCTGGGCGATGCCAAGAACCTGCAGGGCGGCACCCTGCTCGTCACCCCCCTGCTCGGCGCCGACGGCAACGTCTATGCCGTCGCGCAGGGTTCGCTCGCGATCGGCGGTTTTCAGGCCGAAGGCGCGGCCGCCAGCATCACGCGCAACGTCCCGACAGTGGGCCGGATCGCCAACGGCGCGATCATCGAGCGCGAGATCGAGTTCGCGTTGAACCGCCTGCCCAACGTCCGGCTCGCTTTGCGCAATTCAGATTTCACGACGGCCAAGCGCATCGCCGCCGCCGTCAACGACTATCTCGGCACCAAGGCCGCCGAGCCGATCGATCCCTCGACCGTCCAGCTTACGATCCCCGCGGAATTCAAGGGCAATGTCGTCGCCTTCCTGACCGAGATCGAGCAGTTGCAGGTCGAGCCGGACCTGGTCGCCAAGATCATCATCGACGAGCGCTCCGGCATCATCGTGATGGGCCGCGACGTCCGCGTCGCCACCGTCGCCGTGGCGCAAGGCAACCTCACCGTCTCGATCTCCGAGAGCCCGCAGGTGAGCCAACCCAATGCGTTTGCCCGCGGAAGAACGGTGGTAACGCCGCGCTCGAACGTGAAAGTTTCGGAGGACGGCAAGGGGCTTGCGGTGGTGAAGGACGGCGTATCCCTGCAGCAGCTCGTCGATGGCCTCAACGGCCTCGGCATCGGCCCGCGCGACCTGATCGGCATCCTGCAGGCGATCAAGGCCGCAGGCGCGATCGAGGCCGACATCGAGGTGATGTGATGCAAGCCGGTCCGATCAGCCTGAACCAGAGCAGCGGCGGCGCGGCCAAAACGCCGATCCCCTACATCAACGGCCGGCCCGATTACGACTTCGCCGCGGCGCTGGCGAAAGTCTCGCCGAAGGTGCAGGCGAAGGCCAAAGGCCAGGCCCAGGATTTCGAGGCGATGTTTCTCAACTCGATGTTCTCGCAGATGACAAGCGGCCTCAAGGGCGAAGGCCCGTTCGGCAGCACGACGGGCACGGGCGTTTGGCGCTCCATGCTGACCGAACAATACTCAAAGACATTCGCCAAGGCCGGCGGCGTCGGAATTGCCAACGAAGTGTATCGCACGCTGATCATGCAGCAGGCCAGCCGCATCAGCCAGACCCAGGGAAAACAGGCATGAACAGGCACACTCAGCGGCAGCCGGCGCCCGCATCCGGCCCGACGCCACCGGCGCCTGCCGAGGCGCGCAAACTGGCCGAGAAGCTGATGGATGTCATGAGCGCGCTGATTGGCGTCATCGAGCGGGAAACCGAGCTCGTTCGCGCCGGCAAGATCCGCGAAGCCATGGCGTCCGAGGCGAAGAAGTCGGAGCTGTCGCGCAACTATGTCGGCCTGGTCATGCAGCTGAGAACCAATTCCAGATATCTGACCGAGGCAGCGCCCGATCTCCTGGCGACGCTGCATCGAAACCACGACATGTTTCGTGCGATGCTCCAGATCAACCTCACCGTGCTCGCAACCGCCCACGCGGTGTCCGAAAGCATCGTGCGCGGCGTCAACAACGAGGTTCAGCGCCGCAATATTCCCAACACCTACACATCGGCCGGGCGGCGCGTCACACCAGGCCCCCGGCACATTACGCCGATCGCGGTCAGCCGCTCGCTCTGAGAGCTGCCCGGCCCATTTCCTTAAAATTTTAGGTAAAGCCTTCGGCCGCCATCAACGCGGCGTTCATCGCGTTCTCTAACATTGCGTTGAGAGCTCTGGTTCATAATTGATGATCGAGAGGGGTTGGGATTTTACTCGAGGAGAGCCAGGAGGCTGCCATGAGTACGGATTTCAGCATCAGGCCGGTGGGGGCGCCGGTCGCAACGCCTGTCGTACCATCCGTCGGTGGTGCGACCAGCGCCGCTGTGCCCACGCAACTGCCGCCGAGCCAAAGCGTTACCGCAACCGACGCGGGTGCCGGCGCTCGCAACGATTTGCAGGATGCAAGCGAGTTCGTTTCGCACCAGGCATTCTTCGATCGCGCCGCGGGATCGTTCGTCTTTGAGGTCCTCGACAGCAAGACCGGCCAGGTGGTGCAGCAGTTTCCCGAGGAAGCCGTGCTGCGTCGCCGCGCCTATTTCCATACGCTGGACCTGACCAAGCAAGAGTCCACCCGGCCTCTGACGACCGACCTCAAGGCCTGAGCTGATTCAAATCGAGGGCGGCATTTCAGCCTGAAGCGCGCTGTCGCCCTCGACGCCCGAGATTGCGCACGAGGCAGTCATCGCCTCAGCAACTCTTCTTCTCTCGGGAACAGCTTCCGTATTTCCTTCAGCGAGCTGTAAAGCGAGCCGCTCAATATCAGCTTGCTTGCGGTCTCAATTGACCCTCTGAAGCTCGGCACTGCCTCCAGCAGATCCTTGACGAAACCCATGTACAGGTCCTGGTACTTCGGTATGTCGTTTTCCAGATACATCAGCTGGATGCAGAGATAGATCCGTTTCACCGGCGTGTTGGCCGTCTCGGCGGTCAGGATGTCCTTCTCGCGCAGGATCGGCGCTTCGCCGTCGATCAGAAACGTTGCGCGCGAATCCGAGTTGGTAATGAGGCTCTGACCGATGATGATCCGCTCGCCCGGCTTCAGTACGACCCTCAGCGACATCGCCCTACCCCTTGCGCTCACCCACCTTGAGGAGCAGTTGAAGTCCAGTCTATCGGGAATCCCGCGATTCAGGCACGAAAATACACCCAAAACCGGATTCGCGGCAACTCTGCGGCGCAACGTGTGCGCGCATGGGCCAGGCGTGCAACGTTGGTTACACAACGCGCTCCTTCGCGCGGCGCCGGCCACACTCTTATCGGCTTCGCTTCGCTCCGAATTCGAGTACCGCCTCTACAAGCGCATCGATGTCGCTGACGTCGGTGCGGTGGTTGACGATCGCAGCGCGTATCGCGAGCCGGCCATCCAGCGTCGTGGTCGACGGCGCGGAGATTCCGGATTCCTGGACGTCGATGACGATTTCGCCGTTTATCCTGTCTGCATCGGCCGTGCGATAGCGAAAGCAGACGATGTTGAGCTGCGCGGGCGCCAATAGTTCCAGCCGCGGCTCTTCCAGCACCCGCTTCTCCAGATATCTGGCAAGCGCACAGGTACGATCGATCATCGCGGCGATCTTTTCAGTGCCGAACGTTTTCAGCGTGAACCAGGTCTTGAGCGCCCTGAAGCCCCGCGACAGATCCGGCCCGAGATCGCACGGCCATGGCGATCCCGCGGCAAGCCCTCGGGTTTCGCGTCGCAAATAGGCGGCCGGCGCGGCAAACGCCGCGCGATGCTGCTCGCCATCGCGAACGATCAGGAAGCCCGCGTCATAGGGCACCTGTCCCCATTTGTGAAAATCAAGCGCGATCGAATCGGCGTTCTCCATACCCTTGAGCCGCGGCGCCAGTGCGGGCGAAAGAACGCCGAGCGCACCGTAGGCGCCATCGACGTGAAACCAGAGATCTTCTTCACGGCACAGTTGGCTCAACGCATCGAGATCGTCGATCGCGCCAACGTCCACCGTGCCGGCCGACCCGACAACCAGAAAGGGTTTCAGGCCGATCTCGCGATCCCTGGCGATCTGGGCACGCATTTCAGCCACGTCGACGCGGTGCGAAGAATCGACCCGCATGCTCCGCAGCGCATCGCTGCCGAAACCAGCGAGGTCCATCGCCTTCTTCACGCAGCCATGCGCGGCCGTCGAGGCATAGGCCGTGAGCAGCGCGCCTTCGCCACCGACGCCCTGCTGCCTGACGATTTGCCCAAGTGCCGCCGTGCGCGCCACCAGCACCGCCATCAGGTTCGCCATCGACGTTCCCGTGACGAAGATTCCGCTTGCGCCTTGCGGAAAGCCGAACATCTCGCGCGTCCATTCGGCGATCTGACGTTCGACCTCGATCGGAATGTGATCGCGACCGCCGAGATTGGCGTTGAGCCCGGCGGCCAGCATCTCTGCGAGCATGCCGACCGCAGTGCCGCCGCCATGCACCCATCCCATGAAACCGGGATGGACGTTGCCCGTCGCGTAGGGCGCGATGTAATCGGCAAACTCCCGGTAGACCTCGCCGAGATCGGAAGCCTCGCGCGGAAGTTCGGCGCGAAATCGCGCGCGAACCTCGTCCGGTATCGGACGCCACACCGGACGCTCGCGGATGTTGGCGACGTAGTCGATCATGTCATCGAGCATGCGATGACCTTGCGCCCGGATCTCGTCCCAGGCTTGCGGATCGAGTGTCTGGCTCGGCCCGGTTTGTCGTGGCGCTTCGTGCAACGTCTTGGTCACGCCGGGCGCTCCTGTTGCTGCCGGACGCGGTCGTATAGCAAGATCGTGGCCGTTCCCCTAAAAACGGTAGGTTGGTTTGGTTAACGACATCTTAACGGCGATCCTGCGGCGGAAAGCAACGATGGCGTGATGCCGCGGTCGCATTGCCGGCGAGTGACGAACGCGAGGCGCGCCTGCGTCAGTCGAGCGTGGCAGAGCCCTTGAGGAGCTGGCTGGCGCCGGTCACCGGGTTAGTGACCACCGTCCCGACCTGGGCCTGACCTGCCTTCGCCAGCGCAAATTTGGTGTCGCCGATCCTGAAGGCGCCGCCCCTGATCTGCACGCCCTGAAATTGAACCGGGCCATTTCCGCTCTGAAATCGGACCTGGGCACGAAAGCCCTGAACATTCGAGATCTCGAACGAAAACTTCTCGCCGTTCGAATAGGTCCCCGTCCAGTTGCCGGTATAGGCCTTGGGATCGACCGGAACCAAAGCCCCTTGGGTCAGAGCCGCCGGCCCAGCCGCGTAGCTGCCGGCGAGAATGCTCAGAACGTCTGCCATGGATGCAACGTCTTTCTGATAGCGGCAGCTGCTCAGGCACGCCCGCCCAAACCGGCGGCGATGTTGCGGTTGATCTCGATCAGCGGTTTGACGTGCTGCCGCTGCCGGCTGATCTGCAATGCTGCCGTATGAGACAGCACGAAGATGCCAATATTGGCGATGTTCTGCCGTACCTCCAATGGCTGAGGATTTTCGTCGCGCTGCGCTTCGCTGAGAAAGATCGTCCAGAGCTTGCGGTTGAACAGCAGCGCATCGGACATTTGCTGGAATGTCGCGTCGGGGTTGGTCATGACGGCTTGCAGCTTGTTCGCCGCCATCAACAGGGCCTTGGCTTCGATTTCACGGGGGGATGCGGTGGTGTGGGAGACGCGAGCATAGGCTTGGGCAGCAGCACTAGACATTCAACACCTCGGCAACCCTTTTTACGACGCTCAATCTTGCAGGCTTCAATCTGCAAATCGTAAAGGGGCCTACTTAAAATTAACTTACTAACGGCCTCAATTTGCTCGCGGAATCTAGCGATCGCGCACCAATAACAGTGCTTTTGCGCGGGTTTCTGCGCAAAAATCGGAAAACGCGGTCGCGCAAGGACCATCCCTTTCATCTCTTTTTGTCGGCTTTGAGGATGCCCGTACCTGCCTTCAGGGAATGGGCCCCGATCGGCGCGCCCATCGGCTTAACGGTTTGTTAACCGTGTTCGGTAAGTAGCTATTAACCACATTTTAAAAGCTTTTGTTCACACTTTCCGTTGGTCGCAAGCAATTTCCGCGTTGATGCGTCGGGCCGTTTGCGATCCAGACCCAAGGAAGGCAACCAGATGTCCAACATTGTCCTTACCGCAGCCGTCCGGCAGAACCTGCTCTCCTTGCAGGATACCGCAAACCTGCTCTCTCAGACGCAGGAGCGCCTCGCCACCGGCAAGAAGGTCAACAGCGCGCTCGACAACCCCACCAACTTCTTCACCGCCGCCGGTCTCGACGCCCGCGCCAGCGACATCTCCAACCTGCTCGACAGCATCGGCAACGGCGTGCAGGTTTTGCAGGCGGCCAACACCGGCATCACCTCGCTCTCCCAACTGGTCGATACCGCCAAGTCGATTGCGAATCAGGCGTTGCAACAACCGCCCGGATACAGCCCGCCGGCCAACGTCCTCTTTACCGGTACGGGCACCACTTCAGTAGCTGGTGTAACCGCCGCAAGTTCATCCGATCTTACGACCAGCTCGCTCAACGGTGCGGTTCTTACCTTCAAGGGTTCCACTGGTACCCTGGCCACGATCACCATCGGTACCGCGCCTTCGGCTTTCAACCCGACGACGAAGACGGCGCAGGTGCAGTCACTGGATCAATTGAACCAGGCGCTGGCGGATGCAGGCGTGAACCTTGCGGCCGTGATCACCGGCACAAACGGCCTGACCTTCACCTCGACCAATGACGGCGGGGGCCAGGTAATCACCAAGACCGGAACCGCGCCAACCGCGCTCGACGCCGTCGACGTCACTGCCACCGGCGCGACTGCCGGTGCGGTCACTGCGGCGGTGCCCGACCCCGTGTCGCAAAACGCCCGTGCGACGCTCGTCTCCCAGTACAACCAGATCCTGACGCAGATCGACACCACCGCGCAGGATGCGTCTTTCAACGGCATCAATCTTCTCGATGGCAATTCGCTGAAGATGATTTTCGACGAAACCGGCAAATCGACCCTGACGATCGCGGGCGTGACCTTCAATTCGGCGGGTCTCGGCCTGACCGCCCTGACGCCCCGGGTCGATTTCACCGACAACGTCCAGACCGGTACCGTTCTGAACGCGCTCAACGCCGCGAGCTCCGAGCTGCGCTCGCAGGCCTCGGCCTTCGGCGCCAACCTGTCGATCGTGCAGATCCGCCAGGACTTCTCGAAGAGTCTGATCAACGTGCTGCAGACCGGCTCGGCCAACCTGACGCTCGCCGACGCCAACGAAGAAGCAGCAAACAGCCAGGCACTGTCGACCCGGCAGTCGATCGCAGTCTCTGCGCTGTCGCTCGCCAACCAGTCGCAGCAGAGCGTGTTGCAGCTGCTGCGCTGAATAGGAATTTTCGCGTCAAAGTTTTTCTTCGCAGGCGACAAAAACAAAACGGCGGGGTTTTGGCCCCGCCGTTCTTTTTTCGAAGGTTTTTTTCGCAATCAGCGCAGCAACTGAAGAACGTTCTGCTGCGACTGGTTGGCGAGCCCGAGCGCGGACGTCGCAATCGACTGGCGGGTCGACAGCGCCTGGCTGTTGGCCGCTTCCTCGTTGGAATCGGCGAGCGTCAGGTTGGACGAACCCGTCTGCAGCACGTTGATGATGTTCTTGTTGAAGTCCTGGCGGATCTGCACGATCGACAGGTTGGCGCCGAAGGCGGAAGCCTGCGACCGCAACGTGACGCTTGCCGTGTTGAGCGCCGCCAGCACGTTGTTGGTGGTATTGTTGTCGATGAAGTCGGTGCCCGCGGTGAGGTTGGACAGGCCAAGACCGGCGGGGTTGAAGGTCACGCCCGCGATCGTCACGGTTGATTTGCCGGTTTCGTCGAACACCAGTTTCAGCGAATCGCCGTTGAGCAGGTTGATGCCGTTGAAGGACGCATCCTGCGCGGTGGTGGTGATCTGCGAAAGGATCTGATTGTACTGCGTGACCAGCGACGCGCGGGTGCCCTGCGATACCGGGTCCGGGGTCGCGTTGGTGACCAGCGTGCCGCCGGTAATTGCCGCGCCGCTGGTGCTGTCGATGTTCACCGAACTCGAGTGGCCGGCCGTCGGAGCCACGAAAGCCGCACCGTTGGTGACGGTCTGCGACGCCGCATCGTTGGTCGAGGTGAAGGTGATCGAACCGTTGGTGTTGAAGCTTGCCTGCAGCTGAATGTTCGCCGCCGAAAGCGCCGAGTTGAGGGCGGTGATCGAATTGACCTGGTTGGCGGCGGTCCCGAAAGTGATCGTGGTCGTGCCGCTTGCCGTGTCGATTTTTAGTGCTTCGCCGCTCAGCTGGTTGGGGGTTCCGCTGCCGGAGGCCACCAGGTCGGTCGCACTGCCAACATTACCCGTCGGCACGTTGGTGGTGTAGTTCGCCTTCGTGCTGTAGCCGGTGGGCTGCTGGAGGACCTGGTTGGCAATCGACTTGGCAGTATCGACCAGGCTCGAGAGCGAGGTGATGCCGGTGTTGGCCGCCTGCAGGACCTGCACGCCGTTGCCGATGCTGTCGAGCAGGTTGGAGATGTCGCTGGCGCGGGCGTCGAGGCCGGCGGCCGTGAAGAAGTTGGTGGGGTTGTCGAGCGCGCTGTTGACCTTCTTGCCGGTGGCAAGACGTTCCTGCGTGGTCGAGAGCAGATTAGCGGTGTTCTGCAGGGAGAGCAGGTTCTGGCGGACGGCCGCAGTGAGCGTAATGTTGGAGAGAGCCATGGGATAACCTTTCTGGTGTTACGCAACAGTCGGCCTTCTTGGCCGCAACCGGGCGAACTCTAGGAATCACATGGTCAACAAAATATGAATCGGCCCGGGAGGCGGTTTACCATGCGGGCTTTTTCGAAAAATTATGGTTAATGAAGCGATAATGAAGCTCGCTGCCAGTTGGCACCTGAAACGCAAAGAAAAACGGCGGGGCTTGAGCCCCGCCGTTCTTTTTTGTCGAAGATTTCGCCGAGATCAGCGCAGGAGCTGAAGAACGTTCTGCTGCGACTGGTTGGCCAGCGCCAGCGCTGACGTCGCGATCGACTGCCGGGTCGACAGAGCCTGGCTGTTGGCCGCTTCCTCGTTGGCGTCGGCCAGCGTCAGGTTGGACGAACCGGTCTGCAACACGTTGATGATGTTCTTGTTGAAGTCCTGGCGGATCTGCACGATCGACAGGTTGGCGCCGAAGGCCGAAGCCTGCGACCGCAACGTGACGCTGGCGGTGTTGAGCGCCGTCAGCACGTTGTTGGTGGTGGTGTTGTCGATGAAGTCGGTGCCCGCGGTGAGAGTTGGTCAGGCCAAGACCGGCCGGGTTGAAGGTCACGCCCGTGATCGTCACGGTCGACTTGCCGGTTTCGTCGAACACCAGCTTCAGCGAATCGCCATTGAGCAGGTTGACGCCGTTGAAGGACGCGTCCTGCGCGGTGGTGGTGATCTGCGAAATGATCTGGTTGTACTGGGTGACCAGCGACGCACGTGTCGCCTGCGACACCGGGTCGGCGGTCGCAGCGGTAACCGCGCTCAAGGTGGTTGCGGTGGCTAGTGCCGCCGGTCACGGAAACGTCAACTGCATCCGCAGACGTCGGGGCCGCGCCAGTCTTGGTGATCACTCTGGCCCGCGGAATCGTTGGTCGAGGTGAAGGTGATCGAGCCGTTGGTGTTGAGGCTTGCGGTCAACTGAATGTCATTCGCCGCAGCGCGCTGTTGAGTGTGGAAATCGAGTTGAATTGGTTGACGTCTGACGGTCGTGGCTTGCAGTCAGCGTAACGCTGCCGGTCGAGGTCTTGAAGCGTGAACGCCGACGTAGTAAGCGAGTTTGTACCGCCGGCGGTCAGGTCGCTAACGGTGCCGCACGGTGGCGAGCGCACCGGCGCCTGCCGGCGCACTGGACGAGATGTTCGCCTTGGTGGAATAACCGAGAGGCTGCTGCAGCACCTGGTTGGCGATCGACTTCGCGGTATCGACCAGGCTCGAGAGCGAGGTGATGCCGGTGTTGGCCGCCTGCAGGACCTGCACGCCGTTGCCGATGCTGTCGAGCAGGTTGGAGATGTCGCTGGCGCGAGCATCGAGGCCGGCGGCAGTGAAGAAGTTGGTGGGATTGTCGAGCGCGCTGTTGACCTTCTTGCCGGTGGCAAGGCGTTCCTGCGTGGTCGAGAGCAGTTAAGCGGTGTCCTGCAAAGAGAGCAGGTTCTGGCGGACGGCCGCCGAAAGCGTGATGTTGGAGAGAGCCATGGGATAACCTTTCTGGTGTTACGCAACTGACGGCCTTCTTGGCCGCACACCTGACCGTACGAAGAAACTGATCAACATAATGTGAATCCGGCTCGACCGCAGGATTCGGAGCCGACGGGCTTCAGGGCTCATGGTTTATGAATTGTGAAGAATGTCCGGAGAGCTCGATCCGCCCGGGCGGTGACCATGCGCCGACCGGTGACCGGGCCGGTCAAAGATCGCGCGTGCGCAGCGACTTAAGTACAGCGCCGCACATATGCCGGAGGGTTAGCGGTCGAAGCGGCTAACTCATCTTGCAAGCGCGCGATCACGCTGTCCCAGTCACCGAACGCCGGCTGCCGCAACAGCTTCGCGGTCGGATACCACGGCGAGTCGCAGCGCTCGCGCATCCAGCGAAAATCCGCCGCATAAGGCAGCAGGATCAGGACCGGCTTGCCGAGCGCCCCCGCCAGATGCGCCACCGCGGTATCGACCGAGATCACGACATCGAGCAGCGAGATCACCGCGGCGGTGTCGGCGAAATCGCGAAGCTCGCCGCCGAAATGAACGAGGTTCGGCAGATCGCGCAGGGTTTCGCGATCCGCGTCGCGCAGTTCGTTCTGAAGGCTGATAGCGCTGACCGGCGCATCACTGAAAAGCGCCGCGAGCCGCGCGAGCGGGATCGAGCGGTTGACGTCGTTCTTGTGCGCTGCCGAGCCCGACCAGACAAAGCCGGCGCGCGGACGCCTTCCGGGCAAGCGGTCGCGCCAGTGGGCGATACGCTCTTCCGGAGCCGCAAGGTAGGGAATTGTCGCCGGGATGGTCTCGAGCCTCGTTCCAAAGGCAAGCGGAAGGCTGAGCAGCGGGCAGTGCATGTCGAACGCGGGAAGCGGCTCGCCCCTCGCAATGACTTCGACATTCTCGAAACGCGACAGCAGCGGATGCAATTCCCGCTGAACCTCGCAAATCACCTTCGCGCCGCGTTCGGCCAGGAGCGGAGCATAGCGGATGAACTGAAGGGTGTCGCCGAACCCCTGCTCGGCATGAAGCAGGATGGTCTTGCCTGCAACCGGCCTGTCGCCCAACCACAGATGAGCGCGAAACTGACGCCGCCTGTCGGCAAACGAGGCTGTCTTCCAGCGCCACTCATATTCCTTCCAGCCGACGCCGAACTCACCGAGGGTGAGATGTGTCATCGCGGCCTCGAAACGGGCTTCCGGAAATTCGGCTCGCCTGGCGAGCGCTGCGTTGAAGTCGGCGAGCGCATCATCGGGCCGATCGAGGCGGCGCAGCGCATGACCGCGATTGGTCAGGATTTGCGAATGTCCAGGCGACGACGAGAGCGCCTGGTCGTAGCTTGCGATCGCCTGCACCGGTCGATTGAGCCGCAGCAGCGCGTTGCCGCGGTTGACGAGGGCGCCGACATGACTCGGGCATTTCGAAAGCGCCTCGTCATAGTGCGCAAGCGCGTCATCGACGCGGCCAAGTTCGAGACAGGCGTTGGCAAGGTTGTACAGGATTTCCGGATGGCCAGGCGCGACCAGCAAGGCGCTGCGATATCGGTCGACGGCCTCATCGAAGCGCGCAAGCGCATGCAGCGCGAGCCCGAGATTCGACATCGCATCGACCGAAGTGGAATTGACTTGCAGCGCTTTGGACAGAAACCGCAGCGCCTCTGCCGGGCGGCGGCGCTGCAAGTTGAGAAGACCGAGCAATTGCAGCGCGTCGAAATCGTCGGGCCGGTGATCCAGAATTGCCACACACAGTCTTTCGGCCTTCTCCAGATGGCCCTGCTGAAACGAACCGTAAGCCTGGCGACAAAGGCGCGACAGGTTGGGCATCCGCGCGGAGGCATTGTTCCGATGAGCAGACAAGTCGCGTCCCCCCAAGGATGGCGGGTCTGAAAACCAGCATTCGAATCAGGTGTCGCTCCCAAGGCTACCATGTCCGGAGTCATCCAGATCGATACACGCGTTTTTCACCCGAGCTGACGGCCGCTTTTGGTCCGTAACTTGCATCGACGGCTCGTAACGCTTCCGTTTCAAAACCCGTGACAACAAGGTGATGCAAATGCGCTTTTTCCGGATTTCCTGCGCCTCGGCCCTGGCTGCGCTGCTTTGGTCGCAGTCACCTGCCTGCGCCGAAAGCACGCTTCGGATCGCGATGACCGCTTCCGACATCCCCACGACAACCGGCCTTCCCAACAACGGATTTGAAGGCATGCGTTTTCTCGGATACCCGATCTTCGAGGGCCTCGTGCTCTGGGATCTGGCGAGCACGGATCATCTGGCGGGCTTGCGGCCGGGATTGGCCGAGAAATGGGAGCAGGAGCCCGGTGACAACAAGACCTGGATTTTCCATCTGCGACGCGGCGTGAAATTCCACGACGGGACCGACTTCAACGCCGATGCGGTGATCTGGAATCTCGACCGCTACTTCAAGAACGACAGCCCGCAATTCGAGATTGCCAGTTCGGCGATGACCCGCGCGCGGGCGCCACTGCTCACCTCGTACAGGAAGATCGATGACTACACGGTTGCGATCACAACGATAAAGCCGGCCTCATACTTCCCCTTCATGGCCGTCTACATCCTGTTCACCTCGCCCGCATCCTTCGAGAAGGCCGGGCGGGATTGGACAAAGGTGGCGACGCTGCCTGCCGCTGGCACCGGACCTTTCCGCATTTCGAAAGTGGTGCCGCGCCAGGAGGTCGATCTGGTTAGATGGGACGGCTATTGGGACGCCGCAAAGAAAGCGAAAGTCGACAATGTCGTGCTGATGCCGATCCCCGAGGCCAACACAAGGCTCGCGGCGCTGCGGTCGGGCCAGGTCGACTGGATCGAGGTTCCGCCGTCCGACGGCATCGCCTCATTGAAATCGGCGGGGTTCACGATTACGACGGGCTCCTACCCGCATGTATGGCCGTGGTTCTACAACATCGGCGCGTCGGCAAGTCCGTTCAAGGATGTGAGGGTCCGGCAGGCTCTCAATTACTGCATCGATCGCGACGGGCTCGTGACCTTGCTCAACGGGACGGCCGAGCCTTCGGTCGGCTGGCTGAAGACCAACGACCCGAATTTCGGATCGCCTGAGAACCGCTATAAATTCGATCCCGCCAGAGGCAAGAAGCTGCTCGCGGAAGCCGGCTTCACCAATGAGAAGCCGCTCGTCTTCAAGGCAATGATTTCCACCTCGGGCTCGGGACAAATGCTGCCGCTGCCGATGAACGAATTCATCCAGCAAAACCTGAAAGAGTCCTGCGGTGTCGACGTCGAGTTCGACGTGGTCGAATGGCAGATCCTGCTGAACGCTGCGCGAGTGACCCCTGACAGCCCGAACCTCAAGGGTGCGATGGTGCTCAATATCAGTTCGCCGTCCTCCGATGTCGGCGTCATGGCCCGCTATTTCTCGTCGGCGAATTTCTCGCCCAACGGCTTCAACTTCGAACAGTGGAAAGATGATGCCTTCGACAATGCGCTGTCTACATTGGCGGAAGCAAACGACCCCGCAGTGATTTCAAACGCGCTGCGCAAGGCGCATGAACGGCTCGTCGACAATCCGCCCTGGCTCTATATCGTCCACGATCTGAATCCGCGCGCGATGAGTCCGAAGGTCAAGGGGTTTGTCTCGCCGCAATCATGGTTCATCGATCTGACCCTCGTCAGCATGCAGTAGGCATCCAGGCCTGCCGACCGATCGGCGATTTCATCGATGCTGCAGCGCTCGAGCGCTGCCGCACTGCCAACAGATTCAATCAGCAGACCAGCGTTAAAGAAGCGTCAAGCATAGAAGCCGAATCCGGGGCTGACTGGCTCCGCCCGCAGCGCTCGTCTAACGAACTTTTGAGGCTCAACGCGTAGTGCCCTGACATTACAACCCTCAAGCGTAACGGCAGGGCACCGCCAGATGTACGCGAAGCAGATCACTTGGAGTGCGCAGGCAGGCTGGTCTGCCATCGAGACCGAGCCGAAGAGCGTCTCGCTTGTTCTCTATTTCGGCTCGCGCGCGATGCTGGGATGCGGTCGGCGTTACCGCGAACTGCGCGAAATGTTTCCAACCGCGCATATCGTCGGCTGCAGCACCGGCGGACAGATCAACAACGGCGACGTCAGTGATGATGAAATCGTGGCGGCGGCGATCGGCTTCGGCTCGACGAGGCTGCGGCTGGTCTGCCAGGACATCTCCGAGACGGCTCAATCGCGCCGTTGCGGCGAAACGATCGGGCGGGCTTTGAACAGCGAGGATCTGGCCGGCGTATTCGTGCTCGCCGACGGGTTGAACGTGAACGGCGACGAACTTGTCGATGGGCTCGTCGCGGCACTCGGACCGGGCATTCCACTCACCGGCGGAATGGCCGGTGATGGTGCGGATTTCACGGAGACGCTGGTCGGGGGCGATTGCGCTCCGCGTTCGTGCATGGCCGTCGGCATCGGCTTCTACGGCAGCGCCATCAAGATCGGACATGGCAGTGCGGGCGGCTGGGACCTGTTCGGTCCTCGCCGGCATGTGACGAGGTCGGCCGGCAACATGTTATTCGAACTTGACGGCGAGCCTGCGCTCGACCTGTACGAGCGTTACCTGGGTCCAGAGGATTCGAAGAGGCTGCCAGGATCGGCATTGTTTTATCCAATCCAGGTTCACGATCCGGCGCAACCCGATTCCGCGGTGGTCCGCACTGTGCTCGCGGTCGATCACCAAAACCGCACCATGAAATTCGCCGGCGATGTTCCGCAGGGATGGATCGCACAACTGATGCGGGGGAGTTTCGACCGGTTGGCAGACGGAGCCGCAGATGCCGCGCGTCAGGCACAAGTCGGCCTCGATGCGAGGGAAGAGGATCCGCGGCTCTCTATCCTGGTCAGTTGCATCGGCCGCCGATTATTGATGGGTCAGCGCACCTCCGACGAGACGGAAGCCGCGGGCCTCGCTCTCGGAGCCGGAACGCTCAAGCTCGGCTTCTATTCCTACGGCGAGATTTCTCCAAATGCCAAATCGGGCATTTGCCGGCTTCACAATCAGACGATGACCGTCACCACATTCGCCGAAGCGGAGAGATAGTCGTGCATCGTCTGATCGCCAGGCAGATCGCGAAGGCGACCGGCGCCACGGGCGCGGTGGACATCAATCATCTCGCGATGCTTGTCAGCGCGGCCTACGAGGAATTCGACAGCGACCGGCGACGCACGGACCGATCGATGTCGCTGATGATTGAGGAAGTCGACGCGGTCAATCGCAATCTCGAGCAGCTTGTTGCCAAGCGTACTGCCGAGCTGCGCGAAAGGGAACACGACCTGCAGGCGCAGAACATTCGTTTCGACATAGCGATCAACAATATGACGCTGGGCCTTCTGCTGTGGGATTCCTCGGAGCGGCTGATCGTCTGCAACAAGCGCTACACTTCGATGTATGGGCTCTCCGCCGACGTCGTGAAGCCGGGGATTTCCCTTCGTGATCTCATCGTCTACCGGAAGGAAATTGGTTCCTTCAACGGGGATGTCGATGAATATTGCTCTTCTCTGTCGGGCAGAATGGCGACGGGCCAGACCGCTCACAGCATCACGCAAACTCCCGACGGACGCTGGATCCAGGTCATCAACAAGCCGGTGACGAGCGGCGGATGGGTCGCCACGCACGAGGACATCACGGAGCGGCGCCAGGCCGAGGAACGGATCAGGCGTCTGGCCCATTACGACGCGCTGACCGACCTGCCGAACCGCGCGCTCTTCCATGAAAGGCTCAAGGAGGAACTGGGCCGCATCGCTCCGGGCGAGCATCTGGCGGTGCTCTATATCGACATCGACGAGTTCAAGAGCGTCAACGATTCGCTCGGACACATGATCGGCGACGAACTGCTCAAATCGGTCGCCATCCGGCTGAAGCAATACATCGACGCTTCCGACTTCGTCGCCCGTCTCGGCGGCGACGAATTCGCCATCGTCCAGACCGCGGTCAAGGACGTGGCCGAAGTCGTCGATCTCGTCAGCCGCACCTACGAGGCGATCCGCGCCCCCTATGATTGTTTCGGCCACCACGTCACCTCCGACGCTTCCATCGGCATCGCGCTGGCGCCGCAGGACGGAACCGATCTCGACCAGATCCTCAAGAACGCCGATATGGCGATGTATGCCGCCAAATCCGCCGGCCGGCGAACCTGGCGCTTCTTCGAGCCGGCCATGGACGCCCATGTCAGGGAACGCCGCAGGCTGGAGACCGATCTGCGCCAGGCGATCGCCGACGGAGCGCTGGAAGTCTACTACCAGCCCTGCATCTCGCTGCAGGACAACAGGATCACCGGCTGCGAAGCGCTGGTGCGCTGGCGCCACCCCGAACGCGGCATGATTTCGCCGGCCGAATTCATCCCGATCGCAGAAGATACCGGCCTGATCAACGAGCTCGGCGAATGGGTGCTGACCACCGCCTGCGTCGAGGCCACGACCTGGCCCGACGACGTCAGCCTGGCGGTCAACGTGTCGCCGGTACAGTTCAGGAGCGACACGCTGGCGCTGAAGATCGTCGCGGCGCTGGCGGCCTCCGCGCTTCCGGCGAGCCGGCTCGAACTGGAAATCACCGAAGCGGTGCTGATCCGCGATGACGATGCCGCGCTCGAGATCCTGCACCAGCTGCGCGCCATCGGGGTGAGGATCGCGCTCGACGATTTCGGCACCGGCTATTCCTCGCTGAGCTATCTGCAGCGTTTCCCCTTCGACAAGATCAAGATCGACCGCTGCTTCGTCAACGACATCGCCGAACCCGACAGCTCATCCCCCATCGTCCAGGCGGTGGTCAACATCGCAGCCGCGCGTCACATGACCACCATCGCAGAGGGCGTCGAAACCGCTCAGCAACAGGAATTGCTGCGCTCGCTCGGCTGCACCGAAATGCAGGGCTACCTGTTCAGCCCGCCCGTACCCTCTGCCGATCTCCGGCGACTGCTGCTCACAAGCCGCGGCAAGGTAGCCGCCTGATTGGATCCAGCGGACGTTCCCAAAGCGCGACGGGATCAGGCTAAATCACCATCGCGATTTACGTTCTTGTTCTCGCATGATCTCCGCGCAAACGCATTCGTGTTTGTCGCGAGGGAAAACCGCTACACACTTTTTGCGGATCATGCTTTAGCGCTCAAGATGTTTGGCCGGCGGGAAATCGCGCGAATAGACCGGATTGGCGAGAAATGCCTCCTTGCCGTAAGTCCAGAACTGACTGACGTCGGGATAGGTCTTGAACACTGAATTGACCAGGCGACCGTCCTTGCGAGTCACCTTGCGCAAGTAGACGTTGCCGACAACATTACCGAGTTCATCGAACTTCACAGGCCCCCGCGCGGTCTCGACGTTGGTCGCGCGAAGCGCAGTCATCAGGGCCGATTTGTCTTCAACCCTGCCATTGACGGCGTTGACGGCGGCTTCGAGCACCGCCCCGTTCACATAGGTGCTCGCCGCATAGAAGCCGGGGTCGTATGTAAATTCCTTTCGGAAGGCCGGTGCGAAAATCCGGTTCGGCTTGGCGTCGAGCTCCGCCGAATACCAGCAGGTGGTGATGATGCCGAGCGCCTCGTCTCCCATGTTTCGGAGCACCGCCTCGTCGAGCGCGGTCATTCCGCCAACCACCTGCATCCTGTCCTTCAGTCCGTATTCCACGAACTGCTTCAGGAAGCGAAAACCGTTCGAGCCCGCGAATCCCAGAAAAATTGCATCGGCATTCTTCAATTGAGCCACGTAGCTCCCGTAATCGGGCACCGTGAGTGGCGGGAAAAGCTTCTGGATGATCTCGCCACCATTGTCCTCGAAAACGCGCTGAAAGCCCGCGCACATTTCCTGGCCATAGGCGATGTCGTCGGCGATCGTGATCATTTTTTTGAACTTGAGTTCCTTCGCCGCATATTCCCCGAGAGGATGAGCGCATTGGGCGGAGGTTGAGGTTGCGCGGACGAACCAGGGATTGGCGCGTCGCTGCGTCATATCCTCGGCGGCGGCGACCGAAAGCGTGGGGATCTTGTTCTGGCGAATATAGTCGTCGATCGCCAACGCCTCGAACGCCGCCAATGGTCCGATCAGGCAATGCACATCGTTCTTTTCGACCATCTCCTGGGTCTTGCTGCGCGCGGTCGCCGGAACGCCGGCGGTATCGCCAACCACCAGTTCGACCTTCCGGCCCGCCATCATGTTGTCGCGCTCCTTCAGGTACATGACGAGCGCGCGCTCCATGTCGATGCCGCCGGATGCCAGCGCTCCGGTCTTGACCGTCAGCAGACCGACGCGGATCGGACCGTCGGCGGCGCGTCCCACATAGGGCGCAGCAACACTCGACAGGCCGATGCCCGCGACCCCCGATACAAATCCGCGACGCGAAATTCTCATCATGTCCTCCCTGATATCCTGATTGTTGGCGATCGGCCGACTTCTATTGCTTTGTCCTGCTTCCAACTCCCGGAATGATCGGAACCGTAACGCTGCAAGATCCCTTCCCGTCGATATGCAGCGTTGTCGTTCCCTCAAACAGTGCCTGCGGCCTGTCGCGCGGATCGTCGTGCAGGAAAGGGCCGCATCCCAGCAATTCGTTCTTGAAGTTGGAAAGCTTCGCGCCAGTTGTCGCCTGCCACGTGTAATCCTTGCCGCGGATGCTCAGCGCGATGCGATATCCTTTCGGTACCACGATCGACGTCGGCCAGATTTCGACGGAAAGATCGACCGGCTTGCCCGGCTGCAACGGCTGGACTTCGTCATGGGTATGATAGGGGCGATAGGGTTTCGACAGGATTTCGTCGAGCTTGCGATGGGACGCGCGCAACCAGCCCTGGGCGATCGGCGTATGCGGATCAATCGCACCCGCAAAAGTCACCTCGCGCGTGTCGGCAGTGAAAACGCGGAACACGAGGAAAATATCGGCGTCCCCGGTGCTGGACGAGATGCGCAGGTTCGCAGCCAAAGGCCCGGTGATCTCGGTTTCTTCCGTCAGCGGCCGCGACAGGAAAGTCAGCCCGTCGCCGGTGGCCGCAAAGCCGATGTCCGCGTCCTTTTCCGGCGGCTGCAGCGAAAGCGTCTGATCGCGGGGATCGAGGTAGAATCTGGTCCACGCGGTCGATGGCAATGGCCACGCCGTCTCATGCCGCTCGACGAAACGATCGACATGGCGGACCTGCAGCTGAACCTTCGGCTGCGCGGCCCAGCCATTGGCTTCGCCCTTCAGGTAGAAATCGAAGAAGCGCTTCTGCAGACTTCGCCCGTAGTCGGTGTAGAAATGTGTCCAGTGTTCGAGGCCATGGCACTCCAGCCACTTCTGTGTTGATGCGGCACGGACAAAGCCTTCGAAATTTCCGCGCGGGTGCAGGCCCTGCCCGCCCCAATTGGCCGCCGACAGGAACGGCACGGTGACCCTGTCCCAGAGCGGCGAGCGCGCCTTGTGGTAATCGTCATCGAGGGGATGAGCGAGAATCTCGTCGCCGAAGCTCGACCGATTTCGCGCCAGTTCTTCGTCGGACATGGTTTCATCGCCGCAAACCAGCATACCGGTCACGGCGCTGCGCGGTCCTCTCTCCCCGAGCCCGTACTGCACGGTCTTCACCTGCATGTCGTACCAGTTCGCCCAGAAGGTCGACAGGATGCCGCCATGATGGGTCATGTCGCGATACCAGTCTGCTGCTCCTTCCCAGATGCACATGGCCTTCAGATGCGGCGGCTGCAGCGAAGCGACATGCCACTGGTTGATGGCGTAATAGGAGATGCCGTTCAGGCCGACCTTGCCGTTCGACCAGGACTGCCGGCCGGCCCATTCGATGCAATCGTAGAAATCGCGCGTCTCTCTCGGCGAGAAATGATCGACAAAGCCCGGCGACCTTCCGGTTCCGCGGGAATCGACGCGAACGCAGACATAGCCATGAGGGACCCATTTTTCCGGGTCGACCACTTCCCAGTTCTGATACTTGTTGCTTGATCCAAAAGCCACGTCAGGGTGGTTCGCGATCATCGCCTGCCACGCGCTCGGATAGCCCTTCTGAAAGGCGAGCCCCTTGGCATAAGGACCGTAGGTCAAAAGAACCGGCCATCTGCCCTCGCCGGTGGGCCGGAACACGTCGGCGCGCATTATCGCGCCATCGTCCATGGCAATCTGGACGTCCCAGTCGATGAGCATGCCGTCCTGCTCGACCGCCGCAGCCATTTCTCCCGTCCTTTTGTTCTTGTCGTGGACAGGCAGTGTTGGGTTTTCCGCTCAATTTATCAAATGAAAAATTCCGCCCTGCGAGAAGGAGACGGCAGAGACCTTCAGGTGCGATGGGATCAGGCTGAATGACCGCGCTTCAGGCGCAAACGCATTCGCGTTTGTCGCGAGGGAAAACCGCTACACACCTTTCCGGATCATGCTTTAGTATGAGTTTTGGCATGAATTTTGGTGCGCGAACGCCAGCGCCCCGCCACGAGCTTCGAACCCGAATGGCGCAATCGAGAAGATGCGAACTGGAGGCTCAGCGCTTGCCTGGGATCAGGCCGCCTGTTCCTGGTTCGGCCGGGCGCGGCGATGAAGCATTGCCGCGAAGGCGTCGAAGATCTTTCTCATCTGCGGCGCCTTGTAGGGAAACACAAGCGGCGAATCCATGTTGTGAACGATCGCGGTATTGTCGGCCTCGAACATCAACAGCGCGCCATTGCTGTTTTCGGCGCAGTCGATCGTGAAATAGTCGAGCCCCACACGCTCGGCGATGCCGGCAAGCGTGCCGCGGTGGCGCGGGGCAAAGTCGACATCGAAGTCCCGCATGAAACGCTCTTCCTCGAGACGCTTCGAAGCACTGAATGCCATGCCGGCGTTGACATACCAGATATCCCAATGATCGGCGATCGCCATATGGCAGGCAAAGGGCCTGCCTTCGACGAATACGATCCGGTATTTGCGAAACAATCCGTCGGCATTGGCGTAATCGACGAAGCGCGCGACGAAGAATTCCTGCTCTGGTCGGCCAGACAGATATTCTTCCAGCCTGGTGCCATCGTCGATCCTGGCGAGCCCGACGCCGGCATGCGAGCCGCGCGGACGAATGATGATCGGAAATTTCAGTTCGGGCGCGAGATCGGCAAGGCCGCCATTCGCCTGGGCGATCTCTGACAATTGCGCACGTGTCACGCAAACGGTAGCTGGAATGTCCAGCCCCTTGAGGCCGCGAAGCAGGCCATGTAGCTTGTCGCGATCGAGGTTGCGAACAAGGCGCGGCGGGTTGAGGAGCGGCCGTGGCCAATTTGACGCCAGTGCATCGATCTTGCGCAGCGCCTCGACGCATTCGGCCGAATCGGACGCGATCACGATCGCAACGTCGTGTTCGGGAAGTGGCACCGGCAAATCCAGTCCGTCAACCACATAAAGCGTCTGCAGCTCGATCGAGGAATTTTCCAACAGAAACTCGATTGGCGTGTTGCCGCCCATGTCGATGGCGGCCGCAAGCGCGAGCACGCGCAGTTTCGGCTCCGACCCACATGGCGCGCGATACAATTGGTGGTGGGCAAGCACTTCCGCCTGGACGGCTATTCCGTTCGGCTTGTCGCCCAGGAGCTGCATGATCAGAGACAGGTCAAGCCCCTCGCCAGGTCCCGCCTGGCCCGCAACGACCTTCGAGATCAATTCATTCCGCAACGGGAAAAGATCGACTCCATTGAACGCCATCGTCGTCAGTTTGGCGAGCCCAATGCGGTCCGCGCTCGGATAGCGCACAAGACCGCTCGCCGTAATATGCTCAGGCTTCATGGGTAACCCCCGCTGTTTCAATGCTGTCCAATTCGGAAACCAGTGTTTCGATTTTCGCAAACACCACGCCTGCATCATCGAGGACGCGCTGCAGATTGCGGCGCGCCAGATCCTCGTTCGAAGAAAAGGCCTCCGAGACAAGGCGCGCGCTCGCGCTGATGCGAAGGGCTGCGGGAGGATGCCTCTCGTCCCGACCGAGCGCGACAGGCTGGCCGATCAGGCATGGATTCGTTTCCGGTTCCACGCTTTCGGAGGCCATGCGGCGGGCAAGCCGGCGGTACAATGCCTTGCAATCGTCCAGGGAAAGTATGCGGTTGCCGCGCCTGACCACGAAAGGAAATATCGTGCGCAGCGCCAGCTCCTCATCGTCGGCAGCCGTTTCTTCAGGCCTTTGCTGCGGCGGCAGCAACAGAAGCGATCGCGAGGAGCCGATGATCCGCTCGACGGTTTTGCCGAAGCCCGCCAGTGCTTCCCGACGAAATTCGGCTGGGACGCGATAATAGGCGGCGATTTCTTCGAGCGCGGCTTCCCAGCGAAGCCACTGGCCGAGATTGATCCGCATCGGAAAACGCTCGCGCAGTCTCTGCCAGTTTCGCGGCCAGTCGCTGCGGCCGAAATATTCGAGGAATCCGGAAGGAATATCGCCGGCCGCATCGATATCGTCGGCAAAAGCCGAGGGTACCAGCAGCGCACCGCTGAAGGGCGGCCCAGTAAAGAACTTCGAGCCGGTGACGATCACCAGATATCCTCGCTCGAGATAGCGTCGCAGGCGCATACGGCCGAGGCGCATCTGGCAGGCGTCGACGACGACCTGCACCTTGCCTGGGCCAGCGCTTCGCAATCTCCTCAAGGCAATTGTCGCTCGGAGCCCGCCAGCCGAATTTCGAGGAGTCCATGATCTGAAGAAGCACGTTGCTTCCGTTTCCGATCGACCGCCCGACGGCGCCGAGCACGAGAGAATCGATGGCCCCAGGCGGCCGCGCTTGCCCCGTCTCATCGAACAGCCGCAGCGCGATGCTCTCGACGGGATGGGCGAGCCCGGCGATCGGCTCTCCCTTCCCGACACGATCGCCATTCGCGGTCGATGCGCTGAAATGGCAGCCGCGCGCCGTGTGGACGGTACCGCTTCCGGTCTGATCGGCCGCCACGACGACCGTCGTCGATGGCCTGACCGAACCGTGCGGTTGCGAGCAACAGGGCCTGAAGCTGCGAGTCCGTTCCGGACGGTGAAAAGACGACGTCTGCGCGCATTGGCGACAGGCCGAGACAGGCCCTCAATTCGTCCCGCATCGCCTCCACACGTGTATCGAACGCGGTCTCCATGCCCAGCGCAATCGCGGAGCGCATCAGCGCGTCCCGCGCTCTTTCGGCGCGATCATAGGCGCGCTGCGAAATCGACGTCGCCGTGCTCGAGGAAAAGCTCAGGACATCCGGGCAAGGTGAGGGCTGACAGCCATATTCGTTGAGCCCGGTCGCCGGATTGATGGTCAACCGGGGGTCGCCCCCACCGCTCAGCAGCCGATCCAATGGCGCGAACAATCCCGCCATCGCAGAGGCTGAGCTGGATCGATCCGGTGAAATCGCCTTCTCGGCCAGTTGCAATCGAACGCCACCATTGAGCATGCTTGAGACCCCACCCCATCCCATACCAGCTGTGCCGGACCGCTGCGGCACGAGGCTGCAATGGCAGCTAATGCGGTGTTAACCGCTTACCGAGAAGTAAATGGCTATGGTTAACGAATGCTTTATTCCGCCAGCCCAGCAGCGCCCTAACCGCCGGGCACGAGGAACTTCGTCAGTGTGAGGCCTGCGAGCATCGAAGTGGTTTGATAAGAGGCCTGCAGGGTCGTCTGAAGCGTCAGAATCTCGCTCGCCACCTGCTGCGTCGACGCTTGTTCGGTCTGGTCGACGATGTTCTGGAGCAGGGTCTGGGTCTGGGTTTGCCTGTCGCCCGCCTCCTTCATCGTGTTCTGAGCGTTGGCGAAATCAGTCTGGATATCGGCGACGGTCTGCTGACCGGGCTGCGGCGTCAGGTTGGTGGCGATGCGCTGGCTGAGGGCTGCGATCTGGGCAGCCGAATTGGCCCCTGTCGGCGACACCGTGACCGCGGCGTATACGGCCACCCCTTCGAACTGCTGGCGGATCGCCTGCTCATTGGCCTGGGCGCCATAGTCGACCGTGATCGTCGAATCGATCCGGGCCGTGGACGACGCGCGCGGGTTCGGCGAGGAATTTCCGGTGTACCAGGCGACCGTGTTGGTCGGGTCGCTGACCAGCGACGTCGCGCTGCTCAGCGGCGAACCCGAGACCCGCAATGGCACCTCGGTTCCGGTCACAGGCTGCGACGCGAAACCGAGCGATGCCAGCGCGGAAGGGTTGGAGCTCGTCACCGACAGGCTGGTAGCGTTGTCGGTATGCAGTGTGATCGCGCCGCCGTTGACGGTCGAGGGCGTCGAAGTACCCGTGATCTGGTCGATCTTGGACAGCAATGTCTGAACGCTGTCGGTGACGTTGAGCTGGTTGCCCGTGGCGCCGGACGCGACAAAGGTGATTTGCGTGCCGTTGACCGTGATGGTGTCGCCGGGCGCGAAGCCCTTGGCCAGCGAATCCGTTCCAACGGCGCCGGACAAAGCGGTCGCGCCGGTGATCGGGGCTGGCGTCGGCGCGGCTTGATTGTTGACCACGCTTCCGGTGGCCGTTCCCGCATCGAAGAAGTCATGCCCCGCTTCGACCGCGGAGGCGGCGACCAAAGATGTGTTGGCCAGAGTGCCGATCGCCGTGTTCAGCGCCGCGTTGAGGTTCTGGGACGTCTGCGCAGGCGTTGTTCCGATGGCAAAGCTGCCGGTTGGCAGTGGGGTCGCATTCGAAGCGGTCAGTTGAACGGAATCCGTAGTCCCGTCAGGGAGATTGAAGGTGATGCTCACCTTGTCTCCGGGATTGGGATTGGTGGCTCCGAGCGCGATCGAAATGGC
The DNA here is from genome assembly GCA_963820275.1 of uncultured Alphaproteobacteria bacterium. GTDB lineage: Bacteria > Pseudomonadota > Alphaproteobacteria > Rhizobiales > Xanthobacteraceae > Bradyrhizobium. The sequence goes on along the minus strand of CAWFZL010000040.1, from coordinate 94,397 downwards.
CGCCGGCGAGCCAGACGGACCGGTCACGGTCGCCCCGGTCAGGGTCGACGAGACCGAACTCAGCTTCAGGCCGAACGGCGATCCGGCGACATCCTCGGAGACTGTGATCGGCGTCGTGGCCGGGGCCGAGATTACCAGCCGACCGAGGCCCGTGGTGCCATCAGCCTGCGCGCGTTCGGCAATCACCTGTTTCAGGCCGGCCTGGGTGCCACTGCCGTTCAGAATGGTGTCGGCGGACGCCACCGCCGGCGTGTGAATGGCGCTGCCGGAGAAGATGAAGCGGTCACCGACTTGCGTGTTGAGGATTCCGTCGAGGCCGGTCAGTTGGCTCAACGCGTTCTGCTGCGCGATCGTCTGGCCGCTGCTGTTGATGGCCTGCGTGCCGGCCACGGCGCCGCTCTGCAACTGTCCCGCGATCGTCGTAAATGACTGCAGCGCGGTATTGGCGGAGTCGATGATGGTGTTGACGTTGGTGATCGTGTTGGTGAACGAGGAAATGTCGGAAAGCTGCGAGCGCGCGGCGATCGCGAACCCCTCGTTGACGCCCATGCCCGAATAGGTGGTCGAGTTCTTGCCTGTCGCAAGCTCCGTCGACAGGTTCGTCAGCTGCGTGTTGATGTTCTGTACCGCCTGGCCGAACAGCGAACCACCTGGGCCTATGATACCGTTGAAACTCATGGCAACCGCCTTACAATTGGATCTGTTCCAGGGTCGACATCATGGATTGGATGACCGACATCACGTGAGCGTTGGCCGCGTAGGAATTCTGCAACGCGATCAGGTTCGACATCTCGCTGTCGATGTTGACCTTGGACGTTGAATTGAACTTCTGCTGCAGCGTGCTGACCACCACGTCCTGGCCTTGCTGCAATTGTGTCGCCGAGGTGGCCGCGTTCGCCTGCACGCTCAGGAACTGCTGCAAATACTCGCCGATCGTGCCGCTGAACGGCGCCGTGGTCGAGCCAAGTCCGGTTTGCGGCGTGTAGGTGAACGAGCTGTTGGTCAACTGGGAAAAGATGAAGTCCGAGCGCGTGGTGTCGCCGGCCGGCGTCGGCGGCGAATTGCTGAAGACCGTGAGGTTCGCCGGATTGTTGAGCAGCGCCTGGTTGACGGTGATGCGTCCGGCAAGGCCCGTCAATTGCGAGCCGTTGCCCGTGATCGCGCCGGTATAGAGCGCACCGCCGTCCGTGAACAACGGCAATTGCGGGTTGCCCGATGTCAGTGACGAACGTTGGACGTGATTGAGGCCGCGTTGACGGTCGTCCCCGCGATCGCGTTGACAACTTGCAGCGTGTTGCCGGACGGGTTGGAGAATTGAAGGTTGTTCGAGCCGAGCGCGGCATTCAGCTGCGACACCACCGAAGCTATACCGGCGGAGAAATTTACCCCGATCACCTTGGGGCTCACGCCGGGCGGGCTCGGCAGCGGCAACGCGGTCGGATCGTCCACCCGCACGATCTTCACCTGCTGCTGCTGGCCGCCGGACGTAAAGGTCAGGTTGATCGAATTGCCGGGCTGCACGTTGCTGAGGTCGAGGTTGAATCCGGCCTGGGACGCCGACGGTGTCACCGCCGTGCCCGGCGTGGTCAGATCGGACAGCGAACTGGAGAGCGTCGCGGCGAACTGATCGATCTGGGTCTGCGCCTGCACCAGCGTCTGGTCGCGCAATTGCAGGTCGGCTGCGATCCTTCCCGAGCTGAAGGCCTTGTTCGCCACCGCATCGAAGCTGGCGCCATTGGGAAGCGTGATCGTCAGCGACCCCACGCCCGACTTGGTCGGATCGGTGTTGTACAGCGAGGTGGGCGTCAACGCCCCCACCGAAGTGAATGACAGCTTCGAGACCAGTCCGGCGCCGACAAGCTGCACGCCGGTCGTGGTGAAGATGCTGACCTGGCCCGAGTTGTCGGTGGTCGTCTTGACATCCACCAGCTTGGAGAGATCGTTGATGGCGTTGTCGCGCTGGTCCTGCAGCGCCGTGGCGGTGGGATCGGTCGGGTTCAAACCCTGCAGCTTGGTGTTGATGGAAGCAATCTGTTGCAGGTCGGTGTTGGCCTGCGTCACGGACGTGCCGATGTCCTGTTCGACATTGGAGCGAAGCGTCTGGATACCTTGCGAGGTCGCGTTGAGCTGCTGCGCCAGCGCCTGCGCATTGCCCAGTGCCGTCGTCTGCGACGACAGGCCGGTCGAACTCGTCGAAAGCGCCTGCAGGGCCGTGGTGAAATTGTTGAACGCGGTCTCAAGCGTCCCCGTCCCTCCGGGGGTCCCGTAGAGGCTTTGCAGCTGGCCGAGAATATTGGACGTCTGGTCGGCAAAGCCGCCGCCGCCGATCTCAGTGCGCAACTGTTGCTGGATGAACGTATCCAGCTCGCGGGTAACGCCCGTGACCAGGACGGATGCGCCGGGTCCGCCGCTCGGCACCTCGATCTGGTTGGTGCTTTCGGCGACGTATCCGGGCGTGCTGGCGTTGGCAACGTTCGACGACGTGACCGAGAGCGCGACCTGGTTGGCGCGCAAGCCCGACAGCGCACTGGCAAGGGCTGAACTCAAACCCATTTTTGTTGCCCGCCTTTGATAAGATCACACTAACTCTTGCCGGCGCCGATCAGCGCAGCACGTTCAGCAAGCTCTGCACCATGTCGTTGGCCGTGGTGATCACCTTGGTATTCGCCGAATAAGCCTGCTGGGTCACGATCAGTTTCGTGAACTCGTCGGCGATGTCGGTGTTCGATCCCTCCAGCGACGAACCCGAGATCGTTCCCGACGCGCCGATGATCGCGGGACCGGACTGATCGGTGACCGCATAGGCGCCACCGTCGAGCGCCTTCAGGAAGTTCGTGCCATTGAAGTGCGACAGCGAGATCGCGGCGAGATCGATGTTCTGCCCGTTGGAGAATGTTCCGACCACCAGACCGTTGTTGTTGATCGCCACCGACTGAAGCTGGCCCGCGGCAAAGCCGTTCTGGGTGATGCCGCCGATGGTTGCAGCACCATTGCTGTTGGCGAATTGGGTCAGGCCGCCGGAGGGAATATTGATCGTGAGGTTCGACAGCGACTGCCCGCCGACCGTGAGGGTCGGGATCGTTACGGAGCCGCTCGGTGGGCTTGTCAGGGCCCCGTTGCTGTTGAAGACGAAGTTCGTGCCGACATTGGTCCAGGCAACGGTACCACCGCTGGCGGTGGGATTGTTCTGGTAGAAAAGATTCCAGACGTCCTGATGTCCGGACCCGAGGCTCGCGCTGTCGATTTTGGCCCAGCGCAACTGGACATTGATCGGCGTTCCCGCCGAATTGAAAACCGTCACCGCGCCGCCGCTGATGCTTTGATTGTCAAAGGTCGTCAGGTCGCTGCCGATCACATTGCCGGTGCCCGGACCGCCGCCACCGCTTCGGGCCGCCGACGGCAGGGCGGAGAAGCCAAGCGTCGTGAATATGCTGCTGGTATCGGCGCTGACGTTGAAGTCATTGGCGACGCCCGTATTCAGGGTGACCGTGCTGGTACTGCCGCTTGTAGTTACGGTGCTGGCGGGCCCGGTATTGCCTGTGGCGAGGTCGATCTGTGCAAGCAAGGTGGCGACCGTCGGCGCGGCGGGGGCGGTCCCGGTAAGATTGATCGTAATAGCGGGAGGAGAGCCGGTAACGGCAGGGCCTGCTCCCGTGCTTACAAAATTGATTGTTGTCGTTGTGGTCGTTCCACCGTTGACCGCATTGACCTTGAAGGACGTACCCGCGTTAACCAGCTCGCTGAGCGGCGTGGTCGCCAAGATCGCTGTTCCGGCGCCAGGATTGGCTGCGTTTGGGGGCAGCGGGCTATTCGCAGGAATAACGGCGCTGCCGCTGGTAACCAATCCGTTGACGAAAGGAGGCGCCGGTGTGCCCACGACTTCCGGATTATCCGTAAAAGCCGCCGGATTAAGCCCGCCGGCCGCCGTGATCGTTCCGGCCGTCGCTCCAGAACTTGCGGCCGTAACCGGCGTGGTCGGAAGGTTCGCGGAATATGTGATATTGGTGGTCGCCTGCGCCGGAACGAAACTGTTCTGAAATTGCAGAACGGTCGGGACATTTCCGAGCGCGTTGCCGGTCTTCGGATCGACCGCGACACCCATCAGATAGTAACCGGCGCCGTTGACCAGGTTGCCGTTGGCGTTGACCTGGAAATCGCCGCGGCGCGTATAATCGACGACGCCTGAGAACTGGGGCACGTTGTCGGTGATGCCGGTCGGCTTTTGCACATTGAAGAAGCCATCGCCGTTGATCGCGATGTTGGTGGCAACCGTCGAACTCGAGACCGTGCCTTGCGCCGTGACCGTCTGCTGCGAGAAGGCAGCCACGCTGCCGGCGGGTTGCTTGTTGGGCGTCAGCGCGTCCGGGATCAGATCCTCGAAGGTGGTATTGATGCCCTTGTAGCCGATGGTGGAGGCGTTCGCGATGTTGCCGGAAATATTCTGCAACGCGAAGGATTGGGCCTGCAGGCCGGCAACCGAGGTGTTTAGCGCGTCGAAGATACCCATAACTTTGTCTCCACGTTCGATCCCAGGCCAAGGCGCGGTTCACCCACGCACGACCATCATCGGCAGAGACATCGCAATCGGCGTGCCAGATACGAGAATTGAGTTATTTCAGGTACTTAAATGGAAATGCCCCGGTCGAGGGACCGGGGCAGAATTGCCGAGCAGGCAACAATTGCCGGGAGGAAAGGATCGCGATCAGCTGGCGGAAGCCGCGGCCGGGTGAAACACCAGAGCGAAGCCATCCATGCAGTAGCGCAGTCCCGTTGGCTTCGGGCCATCGTCGAAGACGTGACCAAGGTGACCGCCACAGCGGCGGCAATGAACTTCTGTGCGCAGCATCCCCAGGGTGCGGTCCTGCGTCGTGCCGACCGCATTGTCGAGCGGCTTATAGAAACTCGGCCAGCCGGTGCCGCTTTCGAATTTCGTCTCCGAGGAGAACAGCGGCAGGTCGCAGCCGGCACATGCGAAGATGCCCTTGCGATGCTCCTTCAGGAGCGGGCTCGTCCACGGACGCTCGGTGCCTTCCTTGCGCAGGATTTCATATTGCTGCGGCGTAAGCTGGGCGCGCCATTCCTCGTCAGTCTTTTCGATCTCGAACTTGCCGGCCCTTGCCGGTGTACCCTTCAGCCAGCGCAGGGCTGCAAAACCAAGCAACCCGGCGGTGGAGGCGAGCAGGATTCGGCGGTCAATCATCGTGGTCTCCGTGCAAAGCAGACTTCGGGATCATTCGCTCAAAGATACGGGGCCGGACTACGAAAGTTACACCGATCCCTGGCGGAGCTCGTCACTTTCTTGCGAGGACAACGGTAAGCTTTTGAGGGCGTTCAGGAAGTGCTCTCGCCGGCAGGCGATCGGACCCGCTCGGGGTGGGAAGGCTCCGGGGTCGGACGGACGGACGGCGGACGGGGCCGTGGCGGCCGTATGCCCGCCTGCCGGTTCGCCTCGGCGAGGCGCGCATCGCGCTTGCGCTCCTCGTCGCGCGCCCTCTCCCGGTGACGCGCCAACGCGCCCGCAGCCGCGGAACTCCCGCGTCCCCACATTCCAATCAGTTGTCCGGCAACACGCCCCGTGATGCCCCCTGCCCATACGAGTTCGAACGGCGAAAACAGCCGCCAGCGTTCGTCGCCCCAGAGAATGCTTCGGCTGATCAGCTGGCCCGCCATGGCCGATGTGGCCAGCCCCAGGCGGCCGAAGCCGCTCGCCACCCACAATCCCTTTCGCAGCTGGCCGATCTGCGGCATGCCGTGAACGGTCTGGCCAACAACGCCGCCCCAGACGTCCGCGATCTCGACCTGGCCGAGCCGCGGGAAGATCGTGCGAATTCTGCGCGCGATGGCCGAGGCGAAACGTGACGGTCGCGCATCCCAGGTGGTTTCCGGGCTCGCCCACATCAGGCGGTCGCCGTCCACGACGCGGAAGTGATCAATTCCGTCGGTGTCGGTCACCGATCCCCTGAACGCGATCGTCTCGGCAAGATCCGCCCCGAGCGGCGCGGTGACGGCGGCGTAGCGCCAGACCGGAAGCAGCGTCTCGGACAGCCTTCGCGAAGGCGCGCCCAGATGGACATTCCCGGCGAGCACGATATGCGAGGCGCGTAGCCGTGCCGAGGGCGTTACGATTCGTTTGCGGATGCCGGAAGCATCGATGCCGACGACCGGCGTGTCCTCGAATATCCTCGCTCCCGCGCGCCTTGCCAGCGAGGCCAGGCCAAGGAGGTATTTGCTGCCGTCGATCTGGAATGATCTCGGAAAATACACGCCGTGGAAATAGCGGTCGGTCCTGAGCTGGTCGCGCACGCGATCGACCTGCCATCCCTCGGCTTCCGTCTCGAAATCCTCGTTGAGCATCTGCAGCTCGCTGATCAGCCGGTCGCCGACATCGACATTGGAGACTTCAAGCACGCCCTCGCTGAGCGCAATGCCGGGAATCAATTCTTCCCTGGCCTGGGCGCGGACATATTCGGCGCCTTGCTTCGACAGCGTCCAGATTTCTCGTGCATCCTCGAAACCGACGCGCGCGATCAGATCCTTGATCGAAAGACCGTAGCCCGGCATGACCGTGCCCAGCGTGCGGCCCGAAGCGGCCCAGCCGACGTTCCGGCCCTCGAGAATCGCGACGCTGGCACCAAGGCGCGCGGCCTCGAGCCCGACCGTCAGGCCCGCAAGGCCAGCTCCGACAACGCAGATGTCGACGTCCAGATCGAACGAAAGCCGCGCGCGCTCGCGTATCGGCCCGCTGGCGGCGCCGGATCTACCGCTCGTTCCTGTAGAAATCTCGTTCATCTCGTTTTCTTACGGGAAACTTCGGAACCGGGACACTAGAATTTGGCGTTTGCTTGTGGTCCCTTGATTCCATATTCGCAAAGCTGTGCACCGAAACGGCCAGCGAATGTCAAAATAAAGACTCCGGGTTCGACATGCGCCGTTTGATGCTGCTGCGCCACGCAAAAACCGAAAGTGAGTCGCCGAGTGGCCGCGACCAGGACCGCCGTCTCGACAACCGCGGCCACCGGGATGCAGCCGAAATCGGCGGCTGGATCGGCGCCCACCCGCCATTTCCCGATCTGGTACTGGTATCGCATGCGGTGCGAGCCATTCAGACCTGGGAAATCGCCTGGGAATCGATGAAGGAGCTGGTTCCGGAGCCGCAGGTCGAGCTGATGCCGGGACTCTATGGCGCGGACGCTTCCGAGCTTCTCGAAGCCGTCCGCGATGCATCGACAGCCGACCCGAAGCGGCTGATGCTCGTCGGGCACAATCCGGGGATGCACGAATTCGCGCTCGCGCTCGTTGGTAGTGGCGATCACGCCGGACGCAAGGCGCTGGCCGACAATCTGCCGACCTCGGGGCTTGTGATTTACGATTTCGACATCGACGACTGGGCCGAGGTGGCATTCCGCCGCGGGCGTCTCGTCACGTTCGTCAGCCCCAAACTGCTGAAGCAGACCTGACGGCAACTGACCTCTGACGGCGGAAGACTCGATGTGTTAGCCTGAACGCCTATCCGGAGGCGCAGATGTTCAACTCCATCCTCGTGCCGCTCGATCTCGCCGACACCGATCTGGCGAAGCCCGCGATCGCCACCGCCGCCACGTTGTCGAACACCTGGAACGGCACGGTCCGCCTTATCAACGTGCTGCCGATGACGCCGGTGATGCTGGCCGAATATGTTCCTGCCGATTTCGATGCCCAGCAGCGCGAGACCGCCGAAGAAGCGCTCGCCATCGTTGCGCGCGAATCGGGTATCGATCAAAAGCGCATTTCTACCGCGGTGCGGCAAGGCGGCATCTATCACGAAATCCTCGAAGAGGCCGCCGCGATCAAGGCCGACCTGATCGTCATGACCTCGCACCGGCCGGCGATGCGAACCTATTTCCTCGGCTCCAACGCCGGTCACGTCGTCCGCTATGCCAAATGCTCGGTGCTGGTGGTGCGGCCGTAGCGCACAAAAGTGCAGTGTCCAGAACTCACGGCAGCAACGCTCCGGGTAGACTTTCGAAGGTGTAGAGGAGCGGCCGGTTGCGCGCGACAAAGCCTCCCACCTGCCACGCGAACAAGGCGGCGAAGCCGATCAGAAACAGCGCGCCGGCCCATTCACCGGTTGCAACCGAGCGCAGCAGAAGTCCCCCCATCGCGATCGCGACCAGCGTCAGGCAGAAAATGGCCGCAACATAGACCCGTGGTGCGAGACCGCCCGTGAGCTTCACGCGGCTTCCGGCTTCTTTCAGGCGGGCATGCAGCTGCATGATGAAGGCACGGTAATCGCGGTCCTGCGGTTGCACCAAGGCCGCCGTCTGCCAGCTGGTCGAAAGGATGGTGAGCCGAGCTCCGTCGACATGGCCGACGTCGGCACGAAACCTGCGCGACTGCATCGATATGGGACGATAGGACAAGCCGACGGCGACGATATCGGCGTATGGCCACACACCGGATCGGCTGGCGATGCGCCACGACAACCCTTGCTCGGTCAGCTCGAACTGATGCGCCGCGCCGATGAGCGACGGTTTGAAGGCATAGCCAGTACCCGCTTTTCGAAGCTCGTGTTCCATCGCCGTGTCCACCTTTCACGAAATTCGAAAAGTCACGGGCACTGATAAACCATCTGATTCCAGTGTCGCTTTAAATTTGAAATTCCTGGACAGAATTTGCCGCCCGCAATGCAGGAACTTCAAATGGGCGGTCGTGCGAGCACGCTCCGCTGGCGTCGGGGCCTGGTGCTGCAGCAGCTCGGACAATCCTGTGGTCCCCGTTCGCGATCGCCTTGCTTCGATCACGCTCTTTATCCTACAAACGGTCCATGCCCAAAACGACCTATTTTCCGCGCCGCCTGATCCTTGCGGGAGCAGCGATTTCAGGAGTGCTGCTGGCGCTGGCCGTACACATGCTCGGCGCAAGCTTCGGTCTCGATCTCGGCGGGCTATGGCGATCAGATGCCAGCGAATTCATGCCGGCAGGCGCAGCACTCGCCTGGTGGCTGATCGCAACCGTCGGTTTTTGCGGCGGCTATCTGACCGCAGTGCTGATGGAGAGCGCGGCATCCGGGCAGATTCCACCTCGGATGCGGCAGTTCCTGATCGCGGTTGCCGTGCTCGTGCTCGCAGGCGCCGGTCGGGCCGCCTCCGCACCAAGCCCCCTTCCGACGGTCGCAGGCGTGCTCAGCGGATTGGCGGCGCTTGGCCTTGGCGCTGCGATGGCTTTCTGCGGCGCGAATTTTGCCCTGCGCAAGTCTTAGAGCCTACCCGGTTCAGATTGAATCAGAACCGGGGCTTCGATCTCTTGGTTGACGCGTTTTCTTCACGCGAACCGATTCCTACTTCGCTCGAAAACGCTTTAGTCCGCGAGGCGCCGCGCCAGATCAGCAACGCGGCGAGCAGCAGAAGGCCGGTGGAAATCATCAGTGCCGCGTGCGCGCCCGTCACGAACGCCTCTGCCTGGCCAAGCAGCGAGCCAAAGAGCGCTACCCCCAATACGCTCCCGGTTTGTCGCGTCGCATTGAGCACGCCGGCCGCAATGCCGGAGCGTTGCTTTTCGACGCTTCCCAACAGAGTAGAAGTGAGCGGCGGCACCAGCAGTCCAAGGCCTGCGCCGATGATCGTCAGTTGCGCCACGATCTTCCAGTAGCCGGTGCCGGGCTCGATTCCGATCAGCATCAGGCATCCGAGCGCGGACAGCGCGGCCCCGCTGGCGATGGTTGCGGGCGCGCCGATGCGTTCGGCGATGCGCGAAGCAAGGAGGTTTGCCGGCAGCACGGCGCCCATCATCGGAACGAAAGCAAGACCGGTGGCGAATGGCGACCATCCATTGATGCGCTGGAAATAGAGGCTGAAGACAAAAATCAGCCCATAGAAAGCCACGTTGACGAGAAGACCGATCATCGAGGTCAAGGCGAACAGTCGGTGCGCGAACAGCGAGAGCGGCAGCATGGGCTGATCGGCGCGGCGTTCCCGCACGATGAACAGCAACATCAGCACGACCGACGCCGCAAAGCCTGCGATCACAAATGGATTGCTCCAGCCAAGCGTCCCGCCTTCGATGATGGCGCCGGCGAGGCAACCGAGCGAGGCGACCGCCGCGATCTGGCCAGGCAAATCGATCTCGCGCTGCCGGTGTTGGGTGGATTCGGTGGCATAGCGCCAGGTCAGGCAAAGACCCGCAAGGCCGATCGGAAGATTGACGAGAAAGATCGAGCGCCAGCCGACCAGCGCGATCAATCCCCCTCCGACGAGCGGTCCCGCGGTGAGCGCAAGGCTCGCTCCGGCAGCCCACACCCCCACGGCACGGCCGCGCTGCTTTTCATCCGGATAGGCATGGTTGAGCAACGCCAGCGAGTTTGGAACCAGAATGGCCGCGCCCAGTCCCTGGGTGGCTCTCGCCGCAATCAGCAGGGCGGCGTTGGGAGCAAGCGCGCATGCAAGCGAGGCAGCCGTGAAAATTGCAAACCCCGCCACGAAGACCCGCTTCGCGCCGACGCGATCGCCGAGCGCTCCCGCCGTCAGAATGAAGGCTGCGAAAGCGATGGTGTACGCACTGACGATCCATTGCAGTTCCGAAACGCCGCCGCCCAGCGACATGCCGATACTGCCGAGCGCGGTGTTGACGATGGTAACGTCGAGTTGCACCACGCCGTAGCCGAGGCTCATGGCAACGAGCGTCAGAAATCTCGACACGCCCGCGCCGGCGGGCTTGTCCTCGGATCGGACGTTTGACCCTGCGGCCGGGAACGACTGGAACCTGAGTGAACTACTTCGCATCGGTCACCTCCGTTCGGGGACCAACGCGAATCATATCCGATCGTTTCGATGGAAAACTTCGTCCGATATCGAAGTGTCGAAGTACAGGCCGGCAATTGGGGACGGGCGGAGCCCGCGCTCAATTCAGCCGCTTGACTGGCCGCTGCGGCATCTGCACATCCCAGGCAAGCCCCAGAAGTACCAGAAGGCGGAGCAGCAGATAGACCAGGTCGATCTCCCACCACTGTCGCTGATTGCAGGCGGAGCCGGGTTCGGCATGGTGATTGTTGTGCCAGCCCTCGCCGCTGGTGATGATGGCGACAAACATATTGTTGCGGCTGTAATCGCCGGTGTCGTAGTTCTGGTAACCAAACGCGTGGGCCAGTGAGTTGACGGTCCAGGTGATGTGCCAGACGAACACGATCCTGACGACCATGCCCCACAGCCAGACGCTCGCACCGAATTGAACGGCCTCCATCGCGGAGCCGCCAAGAGCCAGTTCGATCAGGAATCCCGCCCCATAATAAACCACCGACTGGGCCAGCGTGACCCACACCACGTAACGCTCGATCCATCGATAAAACCTGTCGCGGATGATGTCCCGCGCATAGCGGTCATAAGCCACATTCCGTCCGAGGTCGGTGTTATCGACGAACAGCCAGCCCATATGCGACCAGAACAGGTTGACCAGCGGACTGTGCGGGTCCGGCCGTTCATCCGAACGGTGATGATGGAGACGATGCGTTGCGACCCATCGGGCGGGCGTGTCCTCGACGCACCAGACCGCCAGTACCGCCAATGCATGCTCGAGCCAGAGCGGGCACTTGAAGCTGCGGTGGGTGAGCAGGCGGTGATAGCAGAGATTCATTCCGAACGCGCCGTAGACATAGATCCCGACGATCAGGAGTACGACGCCCGTCTTGCTGTAGAACCAGGGAACGAATGCCAGCAGAGCAAGCAGGTGGTGGGTGCCAACCGCCGCCACATATCGCCAATTGATCTGACGTGCGCTCGCACCGAGGGGAAGCGGAAGCGATTGCGCTTGTTGAGTCGCGACAAAAACCGTGTCGGCGTTTTCGATCTGCTTTTTCAAATTCCCCAACCCCGCAAAAGAGACGGTTTTGTACACGATCTCCGGCGGATCGCAGAACCCTATCTTGCGGGATTTCGCTGGTAAAATCAGCGGAACCGGATAGTATTTTGATACCTTCGATTCGCAAACAGCAAAGCGCCGCGGGTGAGCACACCGCGCGGCGTTTTGTCTCAACCTGAAGTATCAGCTGACGGCGCGAAGATTGACCTCGCTCTCCGCCAGCGACGTCAGTTTCTGGTCGGTCGCCCGTTCCTCCTCGAGCGTTTTCTGCAAGATGCCGGCGCAGTCGTTGCGGCCGAGTTGCTTCGCCCAGGCGATCAGGCTGCCATAGCGCGCGATCTCGTAATGCTCGGCGGCCTGCGCGGCATTGATCAATGCCGCATCGAGCACTGAATCATCGGCGATTTCTCCCGCGACATCGTCAGCTTCCTCGATGATGCCGTCGATTGCCGGGCAGTCCACCGCCTTGATCTCGGCGCCATGCATCCTGAACACCTCTTCAAGACGCTGCACATGCGTCCGGGTCTCGTCGAGATGCGTGAGAAAACCCTGTTTCAACCGCTCGTTTTTCGCCTTGCCGGCCATGTTCTGCAGCGCCTTCACGAGCTGTTTTTCGGCATAATAGATATCCTGCAGCTGATGAACGAACAGATCGTTCATGCTCTCGATGTCACGGGTAAAGAGTCCCATTGCGCCGTTCCTTTTGCTTGGTGGAACACATCCGCGCCTCGTCCTCCCGCCGGACGCCGATTTGTTCGGTTGCGGTTACCCGCGCTAACAGCCGCGCCCATTGCGTTGTTCCGAACTTTGGGGCGCAAACGCCGTTCAACAAATAAGGAACTTCGAGGCGTAAAAGGGAACGGGGCGATGTTGCAGAACATACTCCCCATGCCGGGACTCGATCGCTGCGCGCCCCGACATATGTTCGAAACATGACGCAGGCGCGGGGCAATTGCCCGCATTGTCAAGGCCTGCACAACGGACGGTTTTTGCCGTATGGGTTTATTCACCCAGGGCGATAGCCGCCCGGTTCAGGGCGACAGCCGCCCAGTTTCGAGGATCGCCGCGAGTGGCCTGCAGCCTTGCAGCCGCCCTGTCGGGAGGAAGAATGTATCGACCGTTGACCGCGCTTTGGCGTGGCATCAAGCAGCGGATCGGCTGGAAACAGCTGGGAGTCGCTGCGAGCCTGATCATTATCGCGTTTGCCATCACAACCTTGCTCCGCACCCTCAAGGGCGTCGACACGGGCGTCATGCTGGTTGCACTGACGGAGATACCTCCACATCATATCGCGCTGGCCGCGCTGTGCGTGGTCGGCGCATTCTGCACGCTGACTTTCTATGACTTCTTCGCTCTTCGCACCACCGGCAAGAAACACGTGCCCTACCGGATCGCTGCGCTGTCGAGCTTCGCCAGTTACACGATCGGCCACAATATCGGCGCCACGGTCTTCACAGGCGGCGCGATACGCTTCCGGATCTATTCGGATTACGGCCTGAGTGCTGTCGATGTCGCCAAGATCTGCTTTCTCTCCGGCCTGACATTCTGGCTCGGCAACACCTTCGTGCTCGGCATCGGCATGGCCTGGCATCCCTCGGCGGCCTCGGCGATGGACCAACTGCCGCCCGCCATCAACCAACTCGTTGCTTTCGGCGTGCTGAGTGCCATTGTCGCCTACTTTGTCTGGCTCAGCTATGGCGAAGAGCGGCGTGAACTCGGTCAAAACGGCTGGAAGGTGAAGCTGCCGTCGGCGCCGCTGACGCTGGTGCAGATATTGATCGGCGTTCTCGATCTCGGCTTCTGCGCGATGGCCATGTATTTGCTGATGCCGGCGGACCCCGGCATCGATTTCATGTCGCTGGCGGTGGTGTTCATCCTGGCGACACTGCTCGGCTTCGCCAGCCATGCGCCCGGCTCGATCGGCGTGTTCGATGCGGCGATGCTGGTCGCGCTTCCTCAATTCGGCAGGGAGCAGTTACTGGCAACGCTGGTGGTGTTTCGCATACTTTACTTCATGATCCCCTTCGGGATTGCGATCTCAATCATGGGTACGCGCGAAATCTGGCTCAACATCGTGGTGCCCTGGCAGAAACGCCGCAAGCTGAACGAGACGTCCGAGCCGAGCGAGGGAGCCGAGGTCGCGGCGGTGAGGACTTTGAGCTTCGAGCAGCGTCCGCGCATCCGTTCACGCGGTTAGCTGATCAAGCGCGAATGCGCTTGCGCGGAGATCCTGTTCAAACGACAACCTGTAGCGCTGTGGCGAAGCTGGATTCATCGCGCTTTGGCGCGGCGAATCCACTCATTGCTTGGCAGGGGCCGCTGACTTCTTTGCGCCGGCGGGCGGCGGCTTCATGGGAGCGACCTGCCCCGGCAGGTATTTGGCGATGACGGCGGGATCGAGCGAAGCGAATTCGCTGTCAGGCAGACGGTGCCAGACTTCATCCTTGCCGAGCAACGGCGTGAGAACGTACCCGCGCAGCGTGAGGTCCTGACCGTCGGGACTGACGGTCATCTTCGCTTTCCAGACTTCACCGTTGCGCGGATCGAGGATGTTGCCGCCTTCGTATTCGAGACCGTTGCGCTTCATGTTGCGGATAAAGGAAATTCCCAGCACCGGCGCGTTCTTGCGGTCGTCGCTGCATTTCGAGCAGATGTCGTGTGGAGTTTCGCCGGGCTTTGGAAACGTCCTGGCGATCACGCCCTCGAAAAAGCCGTCGTGGTGATCGACCACGAGAACCCAGACCACGGGCTTGCCATCCTCGACCTTCTGCCAGAGTCCCGCGGCAGTGGGTTCGGCCGCCCGTGCCGGAACTGCGGCAAGCAACACCGCAAGGCTGGCCACCATCGGAAGCGCCAGTCGCAAACTGGATAGAATATTCCACATCGTCGTCACCTGTTCAGCCCATCGAACGATGCTTCAGATTACGGCCATTTCGCGGAGCCTTCCAGTGTCGCTGGCGTGACATGGCGCGCTCCGGGCGGCCCTCCCGCCGCTGCCTTCAGCCGACGCCGAGCTTCTTCTGGAGGCTCGAAGAAGAGGTCGTGTACTGAAACACCAGACGCTTGTCCGGATAGACGTAGCGGTGCGCCTTCTGGGCCATCAGCGCTCCCTCGTGAAAGCCGCACAGGATGAGCTTGAGCTTGCCGGGATAGGTGTTGATGTCGCCGATTGCAAAGACTCCCGGCACGCTGGTTTCAAAGGCCGAGGTCTCGACCGGCACCAGGTTGTTTTCGAGCGCAATGCCCCAGTTCGCGACCGGCCCCAATTTCATGGTCAGGCCGAAGAACGGCAGCAGGGTGTCGCAGGCGATCCTGGAGACGGCGTTGTCGTTTCCTTTCACCTGTGCGCCGGTGAGCTTGCCGCCGTCGCCTTCGAGCACCGTCACCTGTCCGATCTTCAGGTCGAGCTTTCCGGCCGTCACCAGCGCGCGCATCTGCTCGACGCTGTGAGGGGCCGCGCGGAATTCGTCGCGCCGGTGCAGAAGCGTGATGCGCCTTGCAATCGGATGCAGGTTGAGCGTCCAGTCCAGTGCAGAATCGCCGCCCCCGACGATCAGGATGTTCTTGTCGCGAAACTGCTCCATTTTCCGCACGGCGTAGAAAACTGATTTACCCTCGTAGGCCTCGATGCCCGGGACCGGCGGACGCTTGGGCTGGAACGAACCGCCGCCCGCCGAAATCACGACAACCTTGCACTCGAACACATTGCCGGCATCGGTCGTGACCCGAAACGCGGGATCCCCGACCTTCTCGATCTTCTCCACCATTTCATTGAGATGGAAGGTCGGATTGAACGGCTTGATCTGCTCCATCAGCGCGTCGGTGAGGCCCTGGCCGGTAACGAAAGGAATTCCTGGGATGTCGTAAATCGGTTTTTCCGGATAGAGCTCGGCGCACTGGCCGCCGATCTTGTCGAGAATATCGACGAGATGCGCCTTCATATCGAGCAGTCCCAATTCGAAAACGGCGAACAGCCCGCACGGACCCGCGCCGATGATCAACACGTCGGTTTTGATCGTTTCGCTCATGTCGCTTCTTTTCGGTTGGACAGGGCCATCAAAAGCCCTTTGGCCGGCCTGTCTAACCAACACCGAAGATGGAGGGAAGCCCATATTGTGACAGTCCGAGCGATGGTCACCCCTTGCGAGCATGCGGCAACTGCGCTGTAAGGTCGCAAGTTTCGGAGATCATCCCCGTGAATGCCCCTGCCCGTCTCGATTCGACGCCAAGCCTGGAAGATTTTCCTTACCGGCTCACCGACAATGTACGTTTTGCCGATCTCGATCCCAATCAGCACGTCAACAATGCGGTTTATGCGACCTATTTTGAAACCGGTCGCGTCACCCTGGTGAAGGACCGCAGTTACGGGCTGATGCCCGAAGGCCTCTCGTGGGTCCTGGTTCGGCTCGACATCCATTTCCGTGCCGAACTGCGCTGGCCCGGCACGATAGAGACGGGAATTGGCGTCTCGAAATTTGGACGTACATCCGTCACCTTCGACCAGGTGGTATTCTCGGAAGGCGTGTGTGTGGCCTCGGCGAAAGCGGTGACCGTGCTGATCGACGAGGCTTCACGCAAGCCGACGCCGCTCACACCCGAGATCATCGCGAATTTCCAGCGCTGGCTTCGCCGCGGGACGCAGCAGCCAGGTTGATCCCGGCAAGGCACGGATGAATTGCGGGAACGCTCGGCTGGCGAGTGTGCGCAGCTTCGCCGTCAGGCCTGACGCTCCGGCGTCGAGACCACAAGGCCGTCGAGTTCGTCGGTCACCTTGATCTGGCAGGACAGCCGCGAATTCGGCCGCACGTCGAAGCCGAAATCCAGCATGTCCTCCTCCATCGGCGAAGGGGAACCGACCTTTTCGCGCCAGGCCTCATCGACATAGACGTGGCAGGTCGCGCAAGCGCAGGCGCCGCCGCACTCGGCCTCGATGCCGGGGATCCCATTGCGAATCGCCGCTTCCATCACGGTGGCACCGTTTTCGACATCGACGGTTCGGGTTTCGCCGGTATGATCGACAAAGTGGATCTTGGCCATGTTCGCTCGTGCTGCGCAATGAGAGGTGTCCGGGCAGTCCTATAACGGGTCGATTCGCTCCGCGCTAGTGGAGTGGGTTTGACATTCGCTACCCCCCTGGCGTGGTGGTTCGGAAGTTCTCTTTCCGTGGCGCAGCAGGTCCGTCAAGCGAACTTCCGAACTGAAATCACAGTAGAATCAGGGATTCTCCAGCATTCGCAGATGTACCTGCTGCAACGGTGTAGCGATTGGTGGAATGAGACCACTGGTGGAGCTACAAGTGCGCCCCGCCGCCTGCCCGTCAGGACCGCTGAAGAATTGCCTCGATAGCCTTGCGGGCTTCCGTCACGGCATGTTTGAGCTGGATCAAGGCCTCGGCGGGATCGGCGCCGGTTCGGAGCAATACCTCAAGATCAGTTGCGGCATCGGCGACGGCGAACGCGCCGATCGCGCGCGCCGAGCCCTTGAGCGTATGAACCAGCGTGGCGGCATCGGAAGGCAAATTGGCAAGCGCGCCGGAAAGGCCGAGCGCCTGCGCCGAAAACATCGTCAGCACCTCGCGCTCGAGGCTGGCATCGCCAAGCGTCATGCGCTGAAGATGCGCGATGTCGATCGGACCGTCATCGGGAACGAGCGGTGGTGACGGCATCCAGTCAATCCGATCCAGATGAAGCGACAAGGCGGCAATCCGAAGCTGCCCGGCCCGGACGATTCCGTTGGCGGGTTTCACCACCCAACCACGCAACCAGTTAACGAAGGTTCGATACGTCCCGCCCAACCGGCCTGCCGCAAGTTAGCCTTGTTTTCGACGAAAAATCGCCGCAATCAACCGTTGAGCGTCAAGAAATTTTGAGGTTGTGTAAGGCTTTACGGGACAACGCTGTTAACGATGATTAAGATTGCATTAATTACGGCCATTTCATTCGCAACGCCCAGCCAATAGGATGTTCGCCGGACCCAGTGGACAAGCCGACCTGAATGGACGCGCTTTGGCGCTGCACGGGGTATGACGACTGCCTGGGTATTGCGGGGGGATTTCGCGCAAGACCCGTCCGGAATGCGTGGGATATACAGCGAGGGGCTCGACTGAACATGGCGAACAATCCCAAGAAGGTCAAAGACCCTACCGAAGTCGCACTTTCTGCGATTCAGGAAGCATTGAATATCAGCGGTGCTTCCGCGACCGAGGAAAACAGGGGTCCGGTGCGCGGCGATGCGACGCCGGCAAGTCCTTCCGCCAACGGCACCTTCGAACCGTCATTCGACACGCGGCCCGGCAATGACCGGGCGGTCTTCACAACGATGGAAGAAACGCGTGCGACCCGCCGCCCCGCCAATGATGACCGCGAGACCATTGGCCAGATTCTGCAGGCCATTCAGAAGGGCCGCCCGGCCCGCAACGCCTACACGGCTGCAACGATTTTCGCCGGCGTCTGGATTCTCGGCGCGATCGTTCTGACGGTGGGTTTTATCCCCTCGCTGCAGGCGACCATTGGGCAAGGCGGCGGCACGCTGGCACTGGCGGGACTGGCCGCCCTGTTCTTCGCGCCGGTTCTGCTTTTCTATTTCATGGCGAGCCTGTCCTGGCGCGGACAGGAATTGCGGATGATCGCGCAATCGATGGCACAGGTCGCCATCCGCTTTTCGGAGCCCGAGGGCGCCGCCGCCGACTCGATGGTGACGGTCGGCCAGGCGATCCGCCGCGAGGTCGCGGCGATGGGAGACGGCGTCGAACGCGCCATCGCGCGCGCCGGCGAGCTTGAAACCCTGGTGGCCAACGAAGTCGCGGCGCTCGAGCGCGCCTACAGCGACAACGAGGTGCGCATCCGCGCCCTTTTGCAGGATATCGCTCACCAGCGCGACAACCTGGTCGGACAGGCCGAGCAGGTCCGCAGCGCCATTTCCGGCGTGCAGATCGATCTGCGCCACGACATCGCGCTGATATCGGACGCGATCGCCTCCCGTGTTGACGAAGTAGCCAAGAGCATCACCGGCGCGCTGGAAGAACGCGGCGCCCACATCACGAGCGCACTCAGCAACGCCGGCGACAACATGATCCTGGCGCTGGGCGAGCGCGGCGGCGACCTCCTCGACCGGCTCGAGGAGGCCAGCGCCGAGACCACCCGCGCCGTGCTCGACGCCAGCGAGCGACTCACCACCAGCCTCAATTTCAAGACCGGCCACGTCCATGACGAGTTCGCCGAACTTTCCGACCGCGTGCACGAGATGCTGAACGAGCGTATCGACCGCATCATTGCAGAATTCGAACAGCGCTCGTCCACCATCGTGGACAGCATTTCGGAACGCACCGAACTGGTCCACGATTCGCTGAAGAATTCGAGCGACTCGCTGCTCCTCGAACTTGAGCTGCGCAGCGGCGATCTGGTGAACAAGGTGGACGAGGCCAGCAACCGGCTCGCCTCGAAAATCCTCACTTCCGGCGACAAGGCAAGCGAAGCGCTTGACGTGACGGTCAACTCGCTGGTGGCGAAAGTCGTCAGCCAGACCGAAAGCGCTCATGACACGCTCAGCCTGCAAATGAGCGCCTTCGACGAGCTGATGAAGAACCAGGGCGGAGAACTTGCGGAGAAATTCGCGCGCGACAGCGGCACCCTCGGAGCCCTGATCACCCGTCACATTTCCGAATTCGACCGTACCGTCAAAACCTTCGGCGGCGAGATCGTCGAACGCATAGGTCAGCGCACGCAGGATATCTCGGAAACACTGAAGAACTATGTCGAGAATTTCGACACGCGTCTGACCTCGAACGGCGGCGAGATCACCGCCTCTCTCGATCAGCGCCTCCTGCAATTCGAGACGACGCTCGGCACCCGCGTGGCCAATCTCGATACCTCGCTCGACACCAAGATCAAATCCTTCGATGAAACCATCGACAGCCGGCTGAGATCGCTCGAGCAGACTTTCGATACGCGGGCGAAGTCGGTCACCGATACGATCGATGGCCGCCTCGGCTCGCTGGCAACCTCGCTGACCGACGGCGCCGCCCAGGCGATTCACTCGATCGACTCGCGTCTCACGCTGCTGACGACGTCGCTGACGGAGGGCGCCGCGCAGGCGGTCGAGGCAGTCGACCGGCGCGTTGCCAACGCGACCCAGACCATCGACGGGCACAGCGCCCAGTTGACCGAAACCATCACGGCGCGGTTCCAGGACATTCATCAGGGCATCGAGGCCCGGATCGGCTCGGTGGCCTCCAACATTGACGGGCGCGTCGCGCAGTTCGAGGACCTCCTCGGTTCGCGGATCGAAGCGGTGGCCGGGCGAATCGAAAGCAGCGGCCGCCAGGCGAGCGAAGGCCTTATGGCCCGCGCCGAGGAATTGTCGCTCGCGATCAGGTCCCACGTCGAAGATGCGGAGCGTTCGCTCACCAATCTCGTCGTCAATACCAGCGAGACCATCCAGACCGGCGCCCGCGCGGCGCAGCAGGCCCTGCTGACGGTTTCCTCCGATGTCGGCACCCAGCTCAAGCAGACTTCGGGCGACGTCGAGCGCGCGCTCAACGCGCTCGGCAGCAGTACCGCCGAGTTGATCGTCGCCAGCGCCCGAGACGCACAGTCTACCCTCGTGTCGGCCTCCTCCGAGGTCGCCGTCCAGGTCAAGGACCTGTCCGCAGACATCGAGCGAACGCTGTCGGCGGCTGGTTCCTCGACCGCCAGCGCGGTCGTCGCGGGTGCGCGTGAAGCGCAGATCACGCTGATTGCGGCTTCCGCCGATTCAGCCAGCCAGGTCAAGTCGCTGGCGGGCGACATCGAACGCTCGCTCTCGGCGGCCGCCGGCGCCACCGCCGCCTCCATCCTGAACAGCGCGCGCGAGGCCCAGAGCTCGCTGACGGCCACCTCCGCCGATGCCGCCAGTCAGATCCGCGCAATCTCGACCGATATCGAGCGGTCGCTCGGCGCGGTTACCACAGGCACCACGGACCGCATCGCGGCCAGCGCCCAGACCGCGCAGCAGGCGATGGTGGCGGCGTCCAACGAGGTCAGCTCGAAGATCAAGTCGACGTCGGCGGATGTGGAGCGTGCGGTGCTGGCCGCAAGCGGCACCTTCGGCTCGGCCATGACCGGCAAGACCGACGAAATCGTGACTTACATCAATCAGCAGACGGAAAGACTGTCGCAGATGATCGACAGCAAGCGCGGCGCGCTCGTCGAGGCCGTCGGCGCAAAGGCCAATATGCTCACGGCCGATATCGATCGCGTTACGGCGGAAGCGCTGAAGTCGATCGAAACGCGCAGCCAGAGCTTCTCGCAAGGCTTGGCCGGTAACGGCGGCGAGGTGGCGCGGTCCATCATCTCCGCCGGAGAACTTGCCTCAAGCTCCGTCAACAAGTCGCTGAAGGAGCTGGAGCAGGCATCGCGATCGGCCATCGACCAGTCGCGCCAGGTCTCGGTTGCGGCGGTGACCGAGATGCAGGAAACCAGCAAGATCCTGCGCACCGACACGGTTGCCCTGTTCGAGCGGCTCCGCGAAGGCAATATCCTGCTTCAGGAAGTGCTGACCGGCGCGCACGACAACCTCAATTCGCTCGAGCGTGCGCTCGTCACCCGCGTGGCCGACTTTGTATCTGCCATGAACGACGTGACCACGCGCAACGGCGCGGCGACGCAAACGCTGGAAGACCAGCTGAGCATCTTCAATACGAAGACCGCGAAGGCGCTGCAGGACCTCAACGCGCTTTCCGGCCAGTTCGAGCTGCACGGCAAGGCTCTGGTGGAGGCGGCTGCGGTCGTCGAGCACAGCAACCGCAATACGACCGCCTCGCTCGCCGAACGCAAGTCGACGCTCGAATCGCTGGTCACGACGATCGACCTGCGGACGGCCGATCTCGATCAGCGGCTGTCGCGCTTCACGGGGCTGCTCGATGAATCGCTGGCGGCGGCCGAAGAGCGCGCGCGCGATATCGCCCGTGTGGTGGCGGAAACGGCAGGCGCCGGCTCGTCCGCGATCAGCCGGCAATTCGAAGCGGTTCGCGCCGCGGCCGAAGAGGAGCGCCGCCTGACCACCGACACCATGGCGGAACTCTATCAGCAGACAACCGAAGAAGCGGATGCGATGTTCAAGCAATCCGCCGAGAAGTTCGCGGGCATGGTTGCGAGCATGAAGCAGATGGCGGCCGAAATGCACCAGGAGCTGGAAGCCACCCGCAGCGAGCTTCGCCGCGGCGTGCTGGAAATGCCGCAGGAGGCCGCGGAGAGCACCGCGCAGATGCGCAAGGTGATCGTCGATCAGATCGAGGCGCTGGCGGAGTTGAACCGGATCGTCGCCCATCATGGCCGCGGCCTCGATGTCGTGACGGGCCGCTCAGGCCTGCAACGCGAGGAAGAGCCGTTGCTGGCGGCCGCCGTCGGCGGACGCAGCGAGCCGCGGACCACGCCGCGCGCCAGCGCATCCAGTTTGCCGCCGCCGGACCTCGGCCTGCCGGCCACCCGACGCACCGAAGCTCCGCCGGTTTCGCCGGCGAATGCCGACCAGGGGCGCGACGGGTGGCTCTCCGATCTGTTGAGCCGCACCGATGGCGGCGCAGGAGGCCCCGTCGCCGCCAATCGCGAGCCTCCGCGCGGCCGCCCGGCGACCCAACCAGCTGCCGGCGGCAACCCGCTGGAGTCGCTGTCGCTCGACATCAGCCGCCTGATGGATCGCAACCTCGCCGCAGAGATGTGGGATCGCTATCAGCGCGGCGAGAGCAAGGCCTTCTCCAAGCGGCTTTATACGCCGGCCGGCCAGAAGGCCTTCGACGAGGTCGCCCGCAAATATCGCGCCGACCGCAACTTCAAGCAGACTGTCGACCGCTACATTGCGGAGTTCGAACGCCTGCTCGACGAAATCGCGCGCGAGGACCGCGGACCGCAGGCACTGCGTGGCCACCTCACCTCAGAGACCGGTCTGGTCTACACCCTGCTCGCGCATGCGGCGGGACGGCTCGGCTGAGCGAGTGGCCAATAGCGAATAGTGAAACGGAGGCCTCATGGCCTCCGTTTTGTTTTGGTGATCGCGATCGATCACCACGTCGCATTCTTGATCGGCAATTGTCTCTGGCCGCCGCCACATTCCGGCATGAGTCAACGCAACAATGCCGCTCTACTGCGCCCGGCGGCCCTGGGCGCCGGACGCCGCGGGCGCAGGCGCAGGCGCAGGTGTCGACGCTGAAGCCGCCGAGGGCGAGCTTGAGGAACCGCCCGCGCCGAACAGAAGGCGAGTCGGGTTGCGGTCGAGATTGTTCACGGCGCGGCTGATATCGGCCAGGGTGCGACGACCATCCGTCATCAACGCGCCCGAGCGTTTGTCGAAATCCTCGGCAAGTTCGCGGATCGATTTCACGGTCAGGAACAGCTCGCCGCCTTCCTTGCCGCCGGCCAGCGTATTGAGGCCAAGCATCAGGTTGTCGGCCTTCCCCATCACGCCCTCGACCTTGAGCATCACGTCGTCGATCTTCTGGGCGTTGCGTGCCAGCGACGAGGTGAAGGTCTCCAGATTATGCAGCGAATTCCTCACCGCCTGCTGGTTGTCGGCGACCACCCGGTTGATGTTCTGCAGCGTGCCGCGGATCGCCTCGGTGACGTCCTGCAGCGCGTTCGGGTCGGCCATCAGCATGGGGATGCCGTCCTCGCCCAGAGGCACCGGTGGCGCATTCTCGTCGCCGCCCTTCAGCGAAATCGCCGCGACACCCGTGAGCCCCTGAAATTCAAGCCCGACGAGCGTGTCCTTGCGCAGCGGCGCGTTGTTTTCGACCATGGCAAGTGCGACCACGCGACGCGGGTTATCGAGCTTTACGGAGACGACTTCGCCTACTCTGATACCGTTAAAGTTGACGCTTCCGCCATTTCTCAAGCCCGCCGCCGGCCCCTCGAAGACGATCCGAAGCGGGCTGCGCAGCTTGGTGGTGTGCAGGCTCTGGAACCACAGCACGAAGCCGAACGCCGCGGCGATCACCGCAAGCGTGAAGGAACCGATCAGAACGAAACTCGCCCGCGTTTCCATCAATTCAACTCCGAAACCCACCCGAAATCGGCCGGGAAACTACCCCAAGAAAACAGGCCAAGAAACTATCCCAAGAAAACAGACCAAAAAACTATCCCATTACTGCGCGAGCACGCTTGCCGTGAAAATAAGCCCTCAACCAGGGATGCTGCGAGGCCTGCATGTCGGCCATCGAACCTGCGGCAATGATCTTACCGTTTCCTAAAACGGCAATACGGTCACACGCGGTGTGAAGACTATCCAGATCGTGGGTTACCATGAAAACGGTCAGGCCCAAAGTGCGCTGGAGCGTCCGGACCAGTTCATCGAAGTCCCCGGCGCCGATCGGATCGAGGCCGGATGTCGGCTCATCCAGGAACACCAGTTCCGGGTCGAGCGCCAGTGCCCGCGCGAGCGCCACGCGTTTGATCATGCCGCCGGACAGTTCGGAGGGGAAGCGGTCGGCGACCTCGGGGCGCAATCCCACCATGCCGAGCTTGGCTATCGTGATCTCGTCCATCAGGCGCTGGGTGACGTTGAGATATTCGCGCACCGGAAACTGGATGTTCTGGCGCACCGTGAGCGAGGAGAACAGCGCGCCCTGCTGGAACAGGATGCCCCAGCGACGCTCGACGCCGCGCCTATCCGAGGAACTGGCGGCGTCGAGATCCACGCCGAATACCTCGATCCGCCCGGAAACCTTCGGGACCAATCCGATGATGGTGCGCGTCAGCACCGATTTGCCCGCGCCGGATGGCCCGACGAAACCCAGGATTTCCCCCCGTCTTACATCGAGATTGAGTCCGTCGAGAACCCTCGTCTTGCCGAACTGCACCGAGATGTCACGCACCCTGATGATGGCGTTTTGTGCTTCAGGAGCCATCGTCACATTCCGATCGAAGCGAAGAAAATCGCAAACACGCCATCCATCACGATGACGAAGAATATTCCCTTCACGACCGAAGACGTGGTGTGTTGCCCGAGCGATTCCGCGCTGCCCTGCACCGCCAGGCCCTCGACGCAGGCGACGATCCCGATCACCGCCGCCATCACCGGTGCCTTGATCAGGCCGACGGTAAAGTGATCGATCGAGATCGCATCGCGCAGCCGAAGCAGGAACGCTTCGGGGTCGATGCCGCCATAGAGCCACGCCACCAGCCCGCCGCCATAGAGCGCTGCAATCGCGCCGAGAAAGGCCAGGATCGGAAGCGCGATGATCAGCGCCATCATCCGCGGCAGGATCAGAACCTCGATCGGATCGAACCCCATGGTGCGCAGCGCATCGATCTCCTCCCGCATCTTCATCGAGCCGAGCTCGGCGGTGTAGGCGCTTCCTGATCGGCCGGCCACCATGATCGCGACCAGAAGCACGCCGATCTCGCGCAACACCAGCACGCCGAGCATGTCGACCACAAAAATATCGGCGCCGAATTTCCGGAAATGAAAGATGCCCTGCTGGGAGATGATGCAACCGATCAGGAACGTGATCAGAATGACGATCGGCACCGCGCGCCAGCAGACCTGCTCCAGATGATGCACGGTGGACGTCAGGCGAAAGCTCCCGGGATGGCGCAAGACCCTCCCGCTGGCCGTCAGCACTGCCCCCAGCATGTCGATCAGGCCGACCAAGGTGCCGCCGACGCCAACCATGGTGCGGCCGACCTGGTCCAGCATGCCCGTGATCGTTACCGTCGGGGCCTCGGCCGAAGGTATCGCCTTCACCCGGCGCACCTCGTCAACAAGGCTCGAATAATTTGCCGAAAGACCGGCAATTTGCGCCTCGACGCCGCCATGGGTCAGGCTGCGGCGAAGCCGTTCGATCAGCCAGGCCCCGAAAGTGTCGAGCTTGGCGACCTGCGACACGTCGATAAAGATATTCGGCCGGCTTCCGGTCAGTCTCTCGGCGTCCGCCACGAGTTCCTCGAGCTCCGAGGCAAAGCGCGCGGTCCACGTTCCCGCCGCGCAAAGCGCAAGCCCGTTGCTCCTTGAAATCCGCACCAACGTCGGGTCGCCCTTCACGATGCCAACTCCCGTGCCGCTTTCCTCCTTTCGGAGGAAAATGCGGCAGCGCCTTGATAAACTTGTGGAACAGGCCCCTAACCAGCCATAGTTGGTGCCGCGGGGCAAGATGTCGTGGAGAATTGCCGGTTATTAAAATGACAAAATCACCGAGGCTTGTCGCAAGGATCGAACGCTGGCCGATCGCGGGCCATTTTACCATCAGCCGGGGCGCCAAGACCGAGGCAGTGACCGTTGTGGCGGAAATCAGCCAGGGCGGCCATGTAGGGCGCGGCGAGTGCGTGCCCTATCCACGCTATGGCGAGACCCCCGAAGCCACGCTGGAGGCGCTACTCGCGACGCAGGAAGCCGTCGCCCGCGGGCTCGACAGAAGCGCCCTGCAGATTCTGATGCGACCCTGCGCCGCGCGCAATGCGCTCGACTGCGCCCTGATCGATCTCGAAGCCAAGACCGCGGGCCGGCGCGCCTGGGACCTTCTCGGACGCACGGCTCCCCGCGCCTGCATCACGGCCTATACGATCTCGCTTGGCTCGCCCGAGGCAATGGCGGCAGCCGCGACCAGGGTCGCGCACAGGCCGCTGCTCAAGATCAAGCTCGGCGGCGAAGGTGACAGAGCGCGCATCGCTGCCGTGCGCGAAGCCGCGCCCCGATCCGAGCTTATCGTCGATGCCAACGAGGGCTGGACCGCGGCCAATCTCGAGCAAAATCTCGCCGCATGTGCCGAGGCGGGCGTCACGCTGGTGGAGCAGCCGCTGCCGGCCGGCCAGGACGAGGCGCTTTCGCGCATCAAGCGGCCGCTTTCGGTCTGCGCCGACGAGAGCGTGCACGACCGCGCCTCGCTGGAGGGGCTTCGCGGGCGCTACGATGCCGTCAACATCAAGCTCGACAAGACCGGCGGCCTGACGGAGGCGCTTGCCATGGCGGATGCAGCGCAGGCGCAAGGATTTGAAATCATGATCGGCTGCATGGTTGCGACTTCGCTTGCCATGGCGCCGGCGATGTTGCTCGCGCAAGACGCCCGCTTCGTCGATCTGGACGGTCCGCTGCTGCTGGCGCGCGACCGCGAGGACGGATTGCGCTACGACGGCAGCCTCATCTCACCGCCCGAGGCTGCCCTGTGGGGATGATCCCGCGGAATCAGGTCCGGGGACCGGTTTTGCCTCGAAACGAGATGCGGTCTCTTGCCGACCACATCACGGCCGCTCCAATCAGCGCCATCGCGGCCATGGCGTAGTAGACGCCCTGCCCGTGGCGGGCAAAAATCGCGCCCGACAGGATCGAGGCGCCCGAGGCGACGATGCCGGCGCAGGCGGCGAGATAGCCCTGCCCTCGCGCCATGAGCTGGATCGGCACATGTCGCAGCATGAGCCCCATCGTGCCCACCTGAGTGATCCCGAATGTCAGCCCGTGCGCGAGCTGCACCACCGCAAGTGCGGCTACAGGCGGTTCCTGGGCCGTGATCAACCAGCGGATGACAGCGCTGAGCGCTCCGATCACTACCAGCGCCGCCGGCTGCAACGTGAAGCGTGGTGAGAGCGCAAACACCACGATCTCGGCAATGACGCCAATCGCCCAGAGCCCGGCGATCGTCAGTCCGCCAAGCCCCGACAATTCCCAGGTGATGGAGGCGAAGGTGTAGTAGGCGGCGTGACTGCCCTGGATCAGCGCCG
Organism: uncultured Alphaproteobacteria bacterium; assembly: GCA_963820275.1. Taxonomy (GTDB): domain Bacteria; phylum Pseudomonadota; class Alphaproteobacteria; order Rhizobiales; family Xanthobacteraceae; genus Bradyrhizobium. Next base: position 66,885 of record CAWFZL010000040.1, on the reverse strand, counting down.
AGGCAGCGATGACGGAGAGGAACGCCGGATCGCGAAGCAGCCGGCCGGCACCAGGCCCTGCAGCCGCCGGTTTCGGTGAAAAATCCAGCGGCTGGAGCCCGAGGCTGACCACAGCGCCAAGTGCCGCCATGGTGACGATCACCCAGATCAGGTGCCGCGCTGCGATGACGTCGACCAACACCCCGCAAGCGAGCGCCCCGACCACGAAAGCCGCCGAGCCCCACAACCGCAAGGGCCCGTATTTGAGGCCGTATCGCGCGACGCCTCGCAAGGCATAGGCATCGGTCAGGGGGACCATGGGCGTCCACATCGAGGCCGTGACGACGTAGGCGAGGAATACGAGAAGCGGCGTTGCTTGCGTGCCGACCACCGAAAAGCCGAGCGTGGTCATGACAGCCGTCGCCATCATGGCGCCCCGCAGCGCGGAATGGCGTTCGGCAAGGCCGGTCACCATCGGCAGCACCGTAAATCGCGTCACCGCGGGAACGGCCACGATAATGCCGATCCAGGTGGCGTCGATGCCGACCGAGCGCAGCCAGACCGGAAAAAACGGCAGATGGCTGCCGATGAGGGTGAATACCGCCCCATAGAACAGCGCGAGACGGCTCGCGAATCGCCCTGGGACATGCCCCGATGGGATGGGGATTGGTGATCTGGACAGCATCAATTCAATTGCGATTCGGTCGATATCGTGGTGATCGTTATCGTAACGCGCAATGATTTGCGCGACGAGTTTGCCATGGCCGACGAAGCTTTCGCCCTGTCACCGATTTCCGCACGCCCGGCCCAGCCGAGCGAGGCGGATTATGACGCGATCAGGGAAGCGTTCATGGAGACCTCGCGGGGCCGGTGGTTTCTCGGCGAATATGCCAAGCGCAACCGCAATGCCGACACCAAAATGGTCCTCGATGCGGTAGCAAGGATCGAGGAAACGCTCGCCGCGCAGAAGAAGCCGGACCGAGATCCCGCCCTTGACGCGGCTTTGGCCGCCATCCGTTCGGGCCTCGACGAGGCGAGGACTGCTGCATCCGCCGCGATCAAGGGCCTGGCACTCGCGGAAAATCTCGCGCCTGTGCGCAAGGGCGCCCGCGTTGTCCGGGAGATCTCCTGGCGCTTGCGGGAAATCGGTGCCGACGGCCGCATTTGCGACCTGATCGATTCCCAGCTGAGCGCCATCGAGGGAGCTTCGGCCAGAATTGCAGATATCGATCCGGCCGACGCCCTGAGCAGCGCTTTCGATCTGATCGAAGGGCGCCTCGCGGTGTATGAAGCCTCCGATGAGGCTGACGCCGCCTCGGCGGCACAGGCGACCCATACCTCCTCGGCGGCTTTCGGCGAAGACGCCACCGCCAGCGCCGCCGCGGATGAAGAAGCGCCCGCCTCACCCATCCAGGCGGACCGTACTGAATCGCCCAAGATGACGGTCGCGCCTGAGGAGACCGCGCGCACCGCCGGCGCGGCCAAAACCGCGATCATCGATGCCCGGATGATTGGTGAGCCGGTTGAAGTAACGGTTGAAGCGACCGGGGCAATCGGCGAGCCTGCCGATATCTTTGATGAACAGGACGAGGCCCTCCTGAACATGGTCGCAGCCGAAATGGCCGCGCCGGATTCCGACGAGGCTTATGTTCCACCCGAATTCCGGCCCTCCGACGCCGGACTTCCCGACAACGAGGCGCTCGAGCTGGAGCCCGCGCAACCCTCGGATATCGGTGAACGGGCGGAGCCTGCGGCTATTCCTGCCGCGCCATTCGCAGCCGAACGCCCGGCTTCGCCTTCCCCCGAAATTTCGCTTGGCTCCAGCCTGCTCGCCAACGGGATTGTGCCAAAGCCGCGGATCTCCAAGCCCGACCCGCTGGCCCCGATCCGCCGCATGAGCCAAACCGAGAAGATCGCATTCTTCTCGTGACGACAAGCTTGCAAAAAGCCGGGCACAGCGGTTCGGAACGTTTTCGAGCGAAGTGGCAAATCTTCTGAACCGAAGTCCGCGAAAGAACGGCGGCAAATTCCCGCGAACTTCGGATTCGGTACACCAGCCCGTCACTTCACCGGGAAATGCGCCATGGTGACGCCGCCCGTGGCGTAGTTTGGGACATCGGCCGCAACCGCCCGGCCTTCGTTCGACCCGAAACCGCTCATCATCGCTGCTTCACTTTCGAAATCGGCTTCGAAGATGCAGAAATACGGCGCCTTGCCGGGCCCCATGGCCTTCACATCGAACGAATAATGCGGGTTCTTGATGCCCGGTATCTTGTGCGCAAGCGGAACGTGCGTCTCGACATAGTATTTCTTGAAGTGCGCGGGATCCTTGGGTTCATTGTAGAGCACGACCAGCCTGTGCATGAAAAACCTCCCGATTTGATCTGATTTGTTCTGGTTCGCCCTTTGCCAATTCCCTCACCGGGAAAGGCCTGGCACCAAGACCGTAGCAGACGGAGGAGGCTTTCGGGAGGTCGATATCGGGGCTCGCGAGTGCCGAATGGTCAGGCAATCAGTTTGGCGTACAAATCCGCGTCCACATTGCCGCCAGACAGAACGATCACGACATTCTTATCGCGCGCATCGACGTGGCCGGCCAGAAGTGCCGCCAGACCGACCGCCCCGCCGGGCTCGACCACGAGCTTGAGCTCACGGAACGCGAAAGCAACCGCCGCGGCTACTTCCTCATCCGAAGCGGTGACCCCCTTGGTCAGCAGCCGGCTGTTGATGGCGAAGGTGATCTCGCCGGGGGTCAGCGCCATGAGAGCGTCGCAGATGGTACGACCCCTGGCCTCGTGGGATTGGCGCTGGCCGGCGCGCAGCGAACGGGCGTGGTCATCGAACCATTCGGGTTCGGCGGACATCACCATGCTTTCCGGAAAGCGCGCCTTTACCGCGGTCGCGACGCCGGCAACCAGGCCACCACCGGAGACAGGCACCACCACGATATCCGGCATGAGGCCAAGCGCCGACATGTCGTCGGCGATCTCCCTGCCCACCGTGCCCTGCCCCGCAATGATCATCGGATCGTCATAGGGCGGAACCAGCGATGCGCCGTGTTTTCCCGCAATGTCACGGGCAATCGCCTCGCGATCCTCACGATCGCGATCGTAGAGCACGACCTCCGCGCCGAAGCCCTTGGTGCGCTCGCGCTTGGAAAGCGGGGCGTCGGCGGGCATCACGATGGTCGCCTTCATGTTGAGGATTTGCGCGGCCGCCGCCACGCCCTGAGCGTGGTTGCCGGAAGAAAACGCGACCACGCCGCCGCCGCGCGCGTTCATCGGGATCGAGGACAGCTTGTTGAAGGCGCCGCGGAACTTGAACGATCCGGTCCGCTGCAGCACCTCGGGCTTGAGGAAAACCCTGGCGCCGACGCGCTCGCTGAGAGCAGGCGGCGACAACAGCGGTGTCCGCACCGCAAACGGTGCCAGCACGCGCGCAGCAGCGTCGATGTCGCTGGAACTGACCGGCAAGGCAGACACGTTCATCATCAAGGACGTTGTATAGCTCCGGCGACAGACGGGCAAGGTGCCCGGTGGTCCCGATCTGCTTCGCCAGATCACGTTCCGATTAGCCGGAAATTGGAACATGATCTCAGCTCCTTGTTTGAGCATGATCTTTTCCAAAAACCGGTTTCCACTTTTTCGGATCGTGCACTAGCTGGCGAGGCGCGCCTGCTCGGATGCGAACGCAAGAGCATCAGATTCCGGTTCAACGCTGCGGATTACCGCCATGTTCTCGATGAAGGCTTCCGCCGAGGCTTGCCAGGTATGGCGGGCGGCAAACTCGAGACAATCCGCCGGCGAAATCCGCAGCGCATTGAGACAAGCATTTCGCAGATCGTCATCCAATGCCGCAACCGGCGCGGATCCGATCACGTCCCGGGGACCCGTTACCGGAAATGCCGCGACAGGCACGCCGCTCGCGAGAGCTTCGAGCAGAACCAGGCCGAAAGTGTCGGTCTTGCTCGGAAATACGAACACGTCGGCGGCGGCATAAGCCCTCGCCAGTTCCTCGCCCTGCTTCGCGCCGAGGAAAACGGCCTGCGGATATTTTCGGCTCAACGCCGCGCGCGCCGGGCCGTCGCCGACGATCACCTTGGTTCCGGGCAGATCGAGATCGAGAAACGCATCGAGATTCTTTTCCACCGCGACGCGGCCAACACAGAGAAAGACCGGCCGCGGCAGTCCGAGATCGGCAGGGCGCGGATGAAACATGCCCGTGTCAACGCCGCGCGGCCAGAGCACGACATTGCGAAAGCCCCGCGCGCGCAATTCGCTGGCCAGAGCCGGTGTCGCCGCCATCACCGCCTCGCTGCCGCGATGAAAGGCGCGCAGCGCGCTCCAGATCCAGGATTCGCGAACTGGCACGCGCGCCGAAACATATTCGGGAAAGCGGGTGTGAAAGCTCGTCGTGAACGGCACGCCGCGCCTGCGGCAATAACCGCGCGTCAACACTCCGATCGGACCTTCGGTCGCGATATGAATGCTGTCGGGCCGCGCCTCCCGGATCAGGCGGGCGATCTTCGCCCTGTAAGGCAAAGCGAGGCGCAGGTCCGGATAGCTTGGCATCGCAAAGGTGCGAAACGACTGCGGCGTGAGAAAAATGGTTTCGACGCCGAACGACTTCGCCGCTTCCGCAGTCATGGCCAGCGTCCGCACCACCCCGTTGACCTGCGGGTGCCATGCGTCCGTTGCCACCAGGATTCGCATTACGCCGCGGCGCGCGCCGCCACCGCGACGGGGGCTGACCGGCGCACCGGATCGGCCCATGTGATGATTTCAAAGCGGCCGTCGTCATGCTCGACAAGCGCGGTACAGCTTTCCACCCAGTCGCCGCAGTTCATGTAGCGAATGCCATGATCGTCGCGGATCGTGGCGTAGTGGATATGGCCGCAGATCACTCCGTCGGCACCATGACGGCGCGCTTCCGCGGCGAGCGTCGTTTCAAAGGCGCCGATATAGTTCACCGCGTTCTTGACCTTCAGCTTGGCCCATTGCGACAGCGACCAGTAGGGCACGCCGAACGCGCGACGGAAGAAGTTGACAAGCCTGTTCATCTGGATCGCGAAGTCGTAGGCCTTGTCGCCGAGATGCGCGAGCCAGCGCGCATTCTGCACCACGAGGTCGAAGATATCGCCATGGATGACGAGGTATCGCCGCCCGTCGACGCCGATATGGACGGTGTTTTCCACCACGTCGATGCCGCCGAAATGCGTGCCGTAATAGTTCCTCAGGAACTCGTCGTGGTTGCCCGGCACGTAGATCACCTTGGCGCCCTTGCGCGCCTTGCGCAGCACCTTTTGCACGAAGTCATTGTGCGACTGCGGCCAGTACCAGCTGGACTGCAGCGCCCAGCCATCCACGATATCGCCGACCAGATAGATGGTATCGGCATCATGGCTTCGCAGGAAGTCCAGCAAGCGGTCGGCCTGCGAGCCACGGGCTCCGAGATGGACATCCGAGATAAACAAAGTGCGAAAGCGCCGTTCCGGCAGCTCTTCGCTCGATGAGTCACTAGCCATGCGCGCCCCTAACAGATTCCCATGACAACGGGATGACCGCTAACAGCTTGCCGTCATTCGATGGCTAAGCCATTGCCGTTAACCACGAATCGGACCACCCGCCTCTGGACTCGCGGATAGCAGGACGTTGCGACAATCAGGCGACACCTGTGAGGCCACCGCGAGGCATTCTTCGCCGCTGCACAAGGGCTGTGCAGGAAGACCATCGATTCACTTGCACGATGGTCTCCGCGTTGGTTCCAAAAATCAGCTGCTCGTGCGGGACTGCTCGCGCAAGAGAATGAAGAGCGCAATGATTGCCGGGATTGGCGGCACCACCAGGCACCAGACTCCGAACCGTGCATAAAGCAGAGCCGCGGTTCCGCACCCGGTCGCGAAGACAAGCATGATAACCGACATCCGTACCAGCCGCGAACCCGATTGGGCGCTTTCCCCCGTAGGCGGGTAGATGCGATCGGCCAGGTCGAGCATGATCTGGGTCGTGGTCCCGGTCATCACCGTGGACGGGGGAGCGCTGGCAAGATGCACGCGGTGCACCGCGTTCTGGATCGCCATGGCAGCGACCAGGACCATGCCGGTCAGGATCGCCTGCCAGCTGTCCCCGTCCTGAAAGGGGCCAAGCCGAAGGGCGAGCGCCGCGCCACCGGCAAGTAAGAGAACCTTGAGCCCCAGAAGGGTCTCGAATGCCCGAATGGAGCGATTTGACAGCAATGTGCCAAACAGTCGCGATGCAATCACCACAACGCAAAAGACCGGCAGGGCCAAGAGCTTCGCGACAGCACCGGAGGTGCCAAGCGCCAGCGATGCGCCGAGGGTCACGAAATTGCCGGTGACATGGGAAGTGAAGAGGCCCTGCAGCGCAAGAAACCCAGCCGCGTCGACATAGCCGGCATTGAAGCTCAGGACCAAAGGAAGCGCAGGTCGCGTTTCTGAGGCCGCCATCTTCACCCCTTGAGACACGATTTGGCTCCCGCTCGCTTCAATGAGCGAGGCATTCAGTAAAACGGGTGAAAGTGATGCACCGGGCCATGACCATGCCCGACATCGAGGCGGTCGGCCGCTGCGATCGCGGCGCTGATAAAGACCTTGGCATTGCCCACGGCGGTTTCCATTCCCGCGCCCTTGGCAAGGCCGGCGGCGATGGCGGATGACAGGGAGCATCCTGTGCCATGCGTGTTGCGCGTCGCGATGCGGGGCGCAGCCAGCCTGATCGTGCCGCTGGCGCTGAAGAGATAGTCGACGCTCTCCGCGCCCTGCCCGTGGCCTCCCTTGATCAGCACCGCCTTGCAGCCCATCGCCAAAAGGCGCTTGCCCTGGCTCGCGATTGCGCCCTCGTCGGCAGCCATGGGTTCGTCCAGGAGCGCGGCGGCCTCGGGCAAATTAGGGGTGATCAATTCGGCGCGTGGAATGAGCCTCGTTCGCAGGCCCGCAACGGCATCGTTCGAAAGCAGCCGGTCGCCCGAGGTTGCGACCATCACCGGATCGAGCACGAGGTGCGTAACCGACCATTTTCCAAGTGCCGCCGCGATCGCCTCGATCGCCGCCAGCTCTCCCACCATGCCGATCTTGACGGCCTTGATATCGAGATCGCCGAACACGGCGTCGAGCTGCGCCGTGATGAACGACGGCGGCACGATGTGGATGCCGGTGACGCCGCGCGTATTCTGGGCGGTAACGGCCGTGACGACCGACGCGCCGTAGACTCCCAGCGCCGCGAACGTCTTCAGGTCCGCCTGGATGCCGGCTCCGCCGGAGGAATCCGAGCCCGCGATCGTGAGCGCGATCGGGATGGTCATCGCGTCGCTCGCAACGGGAGAGGCTGTCGCGTCTTGCGCATGCCGTTCTACTAGCCCGTCGCGTTGTTGCCAGCAAGTTCCTGAGCGCTATATTGAGCCTCGAAAGATGCCGTACCCCTGCACGCGCCCTGGAGTCGACAGCGATGGTTCCCTTCTTCGTTCAGATCAAATGCAAGCTCGGCCAGTCCTACACCGTCGCCAATGCGCTTGCTGAGGCCGAGATCGCCTCCGAGATCTATTCGACCGCGGGCCACTACGATCTGCTGGTGAAGTTCTATGTCGACAACGATGTCGATATCGGACACTTCGTCAACGAAAAGGTGCAGACCCTTCCCGGCATCCAGGATACCCACACCATCATCACCTTCAAGGCGTTCGGCACGGGGTAGGAGCCATCGACGCCACGCGACTTCCACCCATCGGATCGGCCGTCATGCCCGCGCTCGTCGCGGGCATCCACGTCTTTGACAAGTGCGGCGGAGGAAAACGTGGATGGCCGGGTCAAGCCCGGCCATGACAGCAAGCAGACGATCAGGACTTGTCGCCGCCCTTCGCCGCCTTCGGCGGTCGTGGCGGGCCCTCCACCGGCGGCAGCGATTTGAGATAGTCAGCCATCGCCGCGCGGTCTTCGGCCGGCAATTGCGAGGTGTTCTTGATCACGCGAGCCATCGAACCGCCGGCGCTGTCGCCATCGGGCAATTGCCCGGTCTCCAGAAAGTAGTCGAAGTCCCTTGCGCTCCAGTCGCCAAGACCCTTCTGCGTGATGTTCGGTACCCAGCCCTCGCCCTCCGGATTGGGGCCTCCCGCGAAGCGCTGCGCAGCGATGATCCCCCCCAGGAAATTCCGCGGCGAGTGGCACTCGGCGCAATGGCCGAAACTGTTGACGAGGTATGCGCCGCGATTCCACAGCGCCGAATGCGCGGGGGCCGGCGTGAACGGCTTGCCGTCCATGAAGAGCAGTTTCCAGATGCCGACGTTGCGGCGGATATCGAACGGAAACGGCACGTCGTGATCGCGCACCTTGCCGGGTACCGGCTCGAGCGTCTTCAGATAGGCGAAGAGATCGCGAACGTCGTCAAGCTTCGCATGCTGGTATGAGGTGTAGGGAAAAGCGGGAAAATAGTGCGTCCGCGAAGGCGAAGTCCCTTTCATGAGAGCGGTCACGAAATTCGCCTCGGTCCAGCGCCCGATGCCGTCGACCGGGTCCGGTGAGACATTCGGCACGTAGAATGTCCCGAATGGCGAGACAAGCGCGAGCCCGCCGCCAAGCTTCATGCGATCCGGCTGGTTCGGCACCGCGTGACAGGAGGAACATCCGCCCGCGTTGAACATTGTAAGGCCGTTGGCAAGATTGGGCGCATAGGGCGGCAATGCATCGGCAGTAATTACTGCCGGGATCGTCAGCCACCAGAACACTGAAAGTCCCGCCGCAGCGGCGACCAGGAAGAGCAGGAGAATTCGTCGAAGCATTCATCGATCCGTCATTGCCGTTTCAGCTCTCGAAGTCAGCATGGCACCCATTCGAGCCCGATTCTGCCGGAAAATTTCTCGTCATTGAGGCCTTAACGCGGAATAAGATTGAAAACCTGCTGTTGGAATTGACAGCGTCAGGTGACGCCCACAGGGAGAAAACCATGTCGAAAACCAGGATCATGCCTGCGACGCTCGCGCTGGCGGCAACCATCGCCTTCGCGGGACCGGCTTTCGCCGACAAGATGAAAGCGACATTGGACGGAAAATCCGAAGTGCCCCCGAACACCAGCGCGGGCACGGGAACGGCCGACGTCGACTTCGATCCGGCCAGCAAGAAGCTGAGCTGGAAGCTGACCTATTCGGGGCTGACCGGCCCCGCGACCGCAGCCCATTTCCACGGGCCGGCAGAGCCCGGCAAGAATGCCGGTGTTGCGGTTGCGATCCCCAACGCCACCTCAAGCCCGGCCGAAGGCAGCGCCACGCTGACCGACGCCCAGGCCGCCGATTTGCTCGCGGGCAAGTACTACATCAACGTCCATACCCAGGCCAATCCAGGCGGCGAAATCCGCGGCCAGGTGACGAAGTAGATCGCGCGCAGGAATAAAAGCAAAAAGGGCGGACGCCCGAGACGTCCGCCCCTTTTTCGTTTCGACGCACCTTCTTCGTCCGGCGCGGATCAGCTGTTCTTGACGCGGTAGGTCTCGTGACAACCGCCGCACTGCTTGCCGATTGTGGGCAAGACAGCCTTCAGCGTATCCAGATTCGTGATCTTGCCCTTGGCATCCGCTACAGCCTTGGAGAAGCTTGCGATGTGCTCGTCGAAGCCAGCCTTGTCTTCCCAGATTTTTGGAGAGGCGCTGTAATCCCCCTCCGCCTTCAGACCCTTGATGCTGTCGGGAAACAGGGTTGGAAATTTCTTGATGGTGTCTTCGAACTGAGCCAACGCGGCATCGACGGCGGCCTGGTCGTACGGCTTTTCGCCCTTGACCATCGCCGCCAGCGCACCCGCGTTCTTTCCGTTACCCTTCATGACAGCCTGGGTCTGCTTGAGCTGATCCTGTTGGGCTGCCACCACGCCAACGCCGAGCAGGAGCGTTCCGACTATCAAGGCAAATCGTCTCATCAGTCTGGTCCCTTCTTTTCTTGTTGCACGATAGGCTGACTACGATGGTCTTACCCCTGATTTCACGCCTGACAGCCTGCAACGATCGTTCCAACACCGCAAGCGCGTCTTCATTCCACTTCTGCCAATCAAAGGCTGTGGCGTCGCTGGTGCTCGCGGATTGCGATCCAGACCCGTTCGGGCGTGACGGGCATGTCGATATGTTCGATCCTGTATTCGCGCCAGAGCCCATCGATGATCGCGTTGACGACCGCGGCACTCGAGCCGATCGCTCCCGCTTCGCCGGCGCCCTTGACGCCCAGCGGATTGGTCTTGCATGGGACATTATGCGTCTCGAACACGAATGACGGGCCATCGGCGGCTCGCGGCAACGCATAATCCATGAAGGTGCCGGTAACGAGCTGGCCGTCCTTCGGACTGTAGACGGCCTGCTCCATCAGCGCCTGGCCTATCCCCTGCATGGCGCCACCATGCACCTGGCCCGCAAGCAACAATGGATTGAGCGTCACCCCGAAATCATCGACGATCACGTATTTGATAATCCTGATCATGCCGGTAGCGGGATCAATTTCGACCTCGGCAAGATGGGTGCCGTTCGGATAGGTGCCGTCGGCGGCGGTATAGGTCGCGCTCGCGCCCAGTCTTTCCGGATCGACGCCTGGCCGTTTTGCAAGATCGGCAAAGCTGATCGAGCGATCGGTGCCGGCGACGCGGATCATTCCACCGCTGATCTCGAGGTCGCCGGGAGAAGCTTCCAGCGCTTCGGCAGCGATCTCGCGCAGCTTCTTGCCGAGTTCGCGGGTGGCGCGCTCGACACTGACGCCACCGGTCGGAATCGAGGCAGAGCCGCCGGTGCCGAGCCCGGTGGCGATCTTGTCGGTGTCGCCCTGGAGAACATTCACTCGCTCGGGGGGCAGGGCGAACTGCTCGGCGACAAGCTGGGCGTAAGCCGTCTGGTGGCCCTGCCCGCTTGATTGCGTTCCGATCAGTATCGAAACGTCGCCGCTCGGATCAAGGCTGACCTTGGCTGTCTCCTCGCCCATCGTGCCGCAAACCTCGACATAGGTTGCCATGCCGATACCAAGCACCAGTCCCTGCTTCCTTGCGGCCTTGGCGCGTCTGGGAAACTCCTTCCACTGGGCGATTTCCATCGCCCGCTTCATATGCGCGGTGAAGTCGCCGGAATCGTAGACCTTTCCCGTCGCCGTCTTGTAAGGCATCGCCCGCGGCGGGATGAAGTTCTTGCGGCGGATCGCATCCGGCGTCATGCCGAGCTTGCGCGCCGCCGCATCGACCAGACGCTCCAGCACGTAAGCCGCCTCGGGGCGCCCGGCGCCGCGATAGGCATCCACCGGGACCGTGTTGGTGAAGACCGTCCGCACGCGGCAATGAAAGGCCTGGATGTCGTAAAGCCCGGGCAGCATGCCGGCGCCGCCATGCGGGATGTAGGGGCCGAAGGTCGACAGATACGCGCCCATGTCGCTCAAGAGATCGACATCCATGCCAAGGAATCTGCCGTCGGCATCAAGTGCCATCCGTGCCGTGGTGACATTGTCGCGGCCCTGCGCGTCGCCCATGAAATGATCCGCTCGGTCGGCGGTCCACTTCACCGTCTTGCGCAGCTTGCGCGCGGCAACCGCCGCCAGGGCGTATTCGCGATAGGGAAACAGCTTGGTGCCAAACCCGCCGCCGACGTCCGGACAGATCACGCGCATTTTTTCCTGCGGAATCTTCAAGACGGTCCCGCAGAGTATCTCGCGCAGGCGATGGCTGCCCTGGCTGCCGACCGTCAGCGTCAGGTGATCGCGACGAGCATCGTATTCGCAGACGACGGCGCGCGTTTCCATGAAATTGGTGACGATGCGCGGGTTGACGATTGTAATCTCGGCGACCGCATGCGCCTTCGCAAACGCCCCCTCCGTCGCCTTCCTGTCGCCGAGCGAGACATCGAACAGCACGTTGCCGGGATGCTGCGCCCAAACCTGGGGCGCTCCGCTCTTGACCGCATGGACGACGCCGACGGCGGCGGGCAGTGGTGTCCACTTCACTTCGATCGCCTCGATCGCATCACGTGCCCGGTCGACGCTTTCGGCGACCACGAACGCGATCGCGTCGCCGACATGACGCACCTCATCCTTTGGAAGGATCGGATAAGGCGGGCCTGTGAACGGGTTGACTTCGAGATTGAACAGGCACGGCAGGTCGCCGAGATCCCGGACGTCCTCGGCCGTGAGGATCAAGGCGACGCCGGGCAGGCCTCGGGCGCGGCTGACGTCGATGGTGTATTTGGCATGCGCATGCGGCGAGCGGAGCACCAGCGCGTGCAGAGCCGACGACGGCGCGAAATCGTCCGTGTAGTGGCCCTTGCCGCGAATGAGCGCATCGTCTTCCTTGCGAAGCACGCTTTGACCGACACCGAATTTTATGGGAGCCATTCTTTTCACCATTGCCGTTACGCCGCGTTCGCTGTGCGCGCGTTTTCATCCATATTGCAGCGGATCGCCCGACAGCGCAAACACCTGTTTTGCCTTGACGCGTCCCCTCCAGGGCGTGAAACCCATAAATTCAGAGTGATCGACGGACGTCAGCTTTGGTGCGCATTCCGGACTAAAGTCGGACATGGCGTGAGGTCCGAAAAGTGCCCCACAAGCGACATCCATTTGGTGCTTAAAGCCGCGCAGAATTATGTCTTAGAGGACCATTTCTCAAACGTCATCCGGTGTACAACCGTTCGCCCTGTGTAAGGGTCAGACGCAGGCGCTCCCCAAATTTCTAGCGTCGATCCGTGGAATTTGTAGAAGCGTATCTGATCAGTGCCGGTCCAAGCCTGATTCCAGGAGGCGTCGAGATGGTGCACGACGTGATCGTCATGCAGCGTGTAAGTTCCAGTATAGGCGAGCATCGAGTTGAACAATTCGAGCTTCTCACTGTCAGACGGGGGAAGACTGGCGGGAGATGGCCTGTCGTTTTTGAGAACAATGGCATGTACCCGACCGTCCGCGCCGTAGCTGACAAAACCGACCGGATCGGCTCCGAGCGAATTGATCCGTTCACCGTATCCGCAAACTCGCGGCGCCAAGTGAGCATCCGCCATGTGCCGAGCAACCGAGATCGACCTTGCATGTGCCCCCGCGATCTTAGTGCTGCATGGGTAACACTATTAATTACCGCTACAAGAATGGTTACGCAACGGAGGCAAATCGCGGCCACGTCCGAATCGGGGTCAGGAACGGACCAACAGCGACCGGCGAATTCGGTGCACTGATTTGGTCTATTGATCCGAACCCGACATTCAGGGCAAAAACAGCGTCATACTCATTCACGCAACTTCGATAACCGCTTCAATTTCGACGCTGATATTGAAGGGCAACGAAGCCATTCCGACGGCGCAGCGTGCGTGCCGCCCACGGTCGCCGAAAACTTGGACAAAAAGGTCCGAACAGCCGTTGATAACCTTCGGGTGATCGGTAAAATTCGGTGCGGCGTTCACCATCCCGAACACGCGCCCGACACGAACGACCTTGTCGAGGCTCCCTAGTTCTTGCCGCATCACCGCGAGGAGCACCAAACCGACGAGCCGTGCGTGCTGGTTGGCTTCGTCAAGGGTGATGTCAATTCCGACCTTCCCGGTTGCCAACTTACCATCCGGCTTGATCGGCCCCGTTCCTGCAAGGAAGATCACATTACCCAAACGAGCCGCTGGAACATAGTTTGCAACGGGTGCCGGGACCTTCGGCAGCTCGATCCCCAATTCACGCAGCCTCGCTTCTGCAGAACCTCCGGCAGACTGCTGCGCGGAAGCACCGCTGTTTGATATGAGCGACGCCGCCGCAAGACCAGCGGCGAATACGGTTCGACGATCGATCGTTTCCATGGCCTCTTGCTCCTTTTTGAAGTCTCACGGGACTATCCAACCCAATTTGTCGCCGACAATCTTTGCCGAGCAACGGTATTCGATCCTCATGGCTGCAGAACCGCACGATAGGCCTCGCGCCTCTTTGTGTATTGAGGGGCAACGAGCGCGGTGACCGATGCGGGGGCCCGATCCGGATGTCCCGATGTGAACGGAGGTGCCGGATCGTATTCAATACTGAGCTGGATCGCCTGAGCAGTTTCCTCGCCAACGATCTCGGTGGCGATGTGGAGTGCGAAGTCGATGCCTGATGCTACGCCACCAGCAGTAACCACGTTCCCATCTTTCACGATGCGCGCATTCTCAAAAGTGGCACCGACCAGTGCAAGCAGGCTCGTATAGGCCCAGTGGGTCGTCGCTCGACGCCCTTTGAGTAGGCCGGCTACGCCGAGCACAAACGCACCGGTGCAAACCGAGGTGATGTATCGAGCGCCGGTCGCCTGCTTGCGTACGAAATCAACTGCCTCACGATCGGTCATGATGCCGACGACACCACCGCCGCCTGGAACGCAGATAAGATCCAACTGACAGCAGTCCTTGAATGTTGTGGTTGGCAATAAGCTCAGGCCGCAGTCGCTCGGAACCGGATCAAGCGATTTTGCGACGATTTGGATTTTCGTTTCGGGCAGCCGATGGAGCACTTCCAAGGGACCGGTGAAGTCGAGCTGCGTGAGATTGGGGAAGATCACGAAGCCAATATTGAACGTGGTCATGCGGTCGCTCGTGGTGGCTTGAAACGGGCACGAAATTCCGTCGGTGATGCGGAAATCGCTCTTGAGAATGCGCGATCCATGCGGCGAAGGGATCCAAATCCGCACCGGATCGCGACACTTTCGATCTGTGCCTCGGTCTCGAGCAGGGCGCGTCTGGCTTGATCGATACGGACGCGTTCCACGAACTCGGCTGGGCTGGCATTAAGCTCCCTGCGAAACAGGCGGCTGAGAGAGCGCACCGAGAGGCCGGCTTCAGCCGCGAGCGTGTCCGTGCGCCAGTCCTCCTGTGGTTCTTCGGCGATCCTTTCGGCCAGTTTGGAAAGGCGCTGGTCACCAATACCTTGTGCGGCCAGCTCTGGTGAAAACTGTCCTTGCCCGCCCGGTCGAATACGGAAAACAACGTGGCGACGTGCAACAGCTAAAGCGATCGAACGACCAAAATCTGCCTCGATCAGCGCAAGCGCCAGATCGATACCGGCCGTGACGCCTGCCGATGTCCAGACATTGCCGTCGCGAAGGTAGATCGCCTCAGGATCAACATCGACCTGCGGTCGAAATCGACGAAGGCTCTCGACATTGCGCCAATGGGTTGCTGCTCGGCGCCCATCAAGCAAGCCCGCTGCTGCGAGGAAGAATGCGCCAGTACAAACGGACACGAGACGGCACCCGCGCTGGCTTGCCGCCTTGATTAGGGCTGCAATCTCGTCGCTTTCGAGCGCGCGGCGAAGACCCGGGTCGCCGCCAACGGCGATCAATGTGTCGGAGGTGCGGCACCTTGCTGCGCTGAGGTCAGCAATCGCCAAATTCGCCACAAGGCTAACGCCGGAGGATGTCTTGAAGGGGCCGCGCTTCGGAGCCGCAATCACGAGTTCGTAGGCCTGCCGGCCTAATTCATCGTTGACGCCGGCAAACATCTGCAAGGGCCCAGTGACGTCCAACATTTGGCAGTCTGGGAAAGCCAGCATCAGTATGCGCTGGGGCTTGGACATGTCACAGACTAACCCCATCGACCGGTGTCCCAAAGGTCAATGTTCGGTCATTTTCGGCCAAGGGGCTTAAACCAAGTGCTGCAAACGCTTAAGGTCCGCTTCGGGTCCATAGGCGGAAGTCCCGGTCCACCAAGCGCATGTCTGGTCTGCTCCCCGAAAGATGGGGTAATCGGCCGGCCCAGCTTGTGGATAGCTGAAGATTTTGGGTGCTGCGCTTCAGGCTGATGGTGAAACGAGGTCCGTGGTCAAGGCCTCAAGCATCAGAAGGAGAAGCGCAGCATGGACCATTTTGGTGGATTGGACGTATCGGTCAAGGAAACCAGCGTCTGCATTGTGGATGACACGGGGCGCATCGTCAGGGAAGTGAAGGTGGGGAGCGAGCCTGAGGCCCTTTTGAAGGTTCTCGGGAACCCGGCCTACCGCTTCAGGCGAATTGGACTGGAAGCCGGACCGCTGTCGCAATGGCTGTTCAGCGCTCTTGCCGAAGCTGAGTTACCGGTGGTCTGTGTCGAAACACGGCACATGCAGGCGGTGCTGAAGGCCCAGATCAACAAGACCGACCGCAACGATGCACGAGGCATCGCCCAGATGATACGGGCGGGCCTTTATCGCCCGGTGCATGTGAAGACGTTACGCAGCCAGAAACTGCGGATGCTGCTGACCCATCGCAAGCTATTGCAGTCGAAGGCCATCGCTATCGAGAATGATCTACGCGGTACTTTACGCAACTTCGGCCTCAAGGTTGGAATGGTTGGCAAGGTGAAGTTCGAGGCACGCATCCAGGAACTGGTCGAGAACCAGCCCGATCTAGCCGTTCTCGTCGAACCGTTGCTCATCGTTCGGCGAGCGCTCCGCGAACAGATCGTCATCCTGCATCGCCGTTTGCTGGCCATTGTCCGGGATGATGAGGTTTGCCGGCGTTTGATGACGATCCCAGGCGTCGGCCCCGTGGTATCGCTGACCTATCGGACGGGGCGCGGTAACTACAGCGAGTCGCCGCGGTTGGTCCACGTCAATAATTCTGGCGTAACTACAGGCCGAAATGGAGTGGAGTAGTCGATCCGACACTCAACGAGTTCGCGGACAAACCTACATGCAGCCGTCACGCCCTCAGCCCCGTACCAGCGATCTCAGCCAGTGCCTGCCGAACAGGAGCATGATCGATCCGGCATAAACCAGCGCGCCGACGACGATCAAAAGAAGGAACGTGACCTCGTCCCGCATGGTGCTCCACCCCGCAAGATTTCGTGATCGAAAGGTGCGCCGTGAGCCAGAGCGCCACACCCAACACCACGCCAGCGGCGGCGAACCTGAGCAGCGATCGCACCTCCGCGGCATCGACATAAAGGTAGCCGGCGCGCACCGCAAAGGCGATCACCAGCACCAGATTGATCCAGGCGCCGACCGCGGTTGCAAAGGCGAGGCCGACCTGCGCGAGCGATCCGACCAGCGCAATCTTCAACGCGACATTGACGGCGACGCCGATCAATGCAGCCTTCACCGGCGTAGCCGTATCCTTGCGCGCGTAGAATGTGGCGACCGCGCTGCGGATCAGCACGAACGGAATTAGCCCGACGGCATATGCTGCCAGCGTCGCGCCCGCAGCCGCGGCGTCGCCCTTGGTAAATGCTCCGCGGGCGAACATCGCGCGCATGATGACATCGGGGACCGTCAGGAACGCGACCACGAACGGCAGGGAAAACAGCAAGGTGAAATCGAAGGCACGCCGCTGCGCGGCATGCGCGCCAGCATGGTCGTCCGAGGTCAGCCGGCGCGACATTTCCGGCAAAAGGACCGTGCCGATCGCAATCCCGATCACGCCGATCGGAAGCTGGTTGAGCCGGTCGGCATAATAGAGCGCCGAGAGCGCGCCAGCCGGCAGGAAGGTCGCGATGATGGTATCGGCAAACAACGCGACCTGCGTGCCCATCGATCCTATGGTCGCAGGTCCAAGCGCCCGGAAGAAGGCCCTGACGTCCTCATCGAGCCTTAGCGGTGCAAAGCGCGGCAAGCCGCCATGGGTGGCGAGGTCGCCGGCGAGCAGGAAGTATTGCAGGAAGCCCGAGATCAGGACGCCCCACGCCGCGGCATGCCCGGGGGTGGGAAAGAATACCGCCAGAGCCAGCGTCGCCATCATCGAGATGTTGAGAAAGATGGACGCGGCCGCGGCGCTGGCGAAGCGATGCATCACGTTGAGAATGCCGCCATAGAGCGTGACCAGCGTAATCAGCAGCAGATAAGGAAAGGTGATCCGCGTCAGTTCGATCGCCAGCCGTCGCTGCTCGGCGTCCTCGGAAAAGCCCGGCGCGAGAATGCTCATGGCTTGCGGCGTGAACAGCCAGGCGAGAGCGAGGAGGATGACCTGGGAGACAAACAGCAGCGTGAAGATGCGATCGGCAAACAATTTCGCCGAGGCTTCGCCCCGCTCGCCATGGACATGCGCATAGGCCGGCACGAACGCCGCATTGAACGCGCCTTCGGCGAAAATCGCGCGGAAGTGATTGGGCAGGCGCAGCGCCACAAAAAACGCGTCCGCCACGGGACCCGCGCCGAGCACGGCCGCGAGCATGATGTCGCGCGCAAATCCGGTCAGCCGCGAAAGGAGCGTGTAGCCGCCGACGGTGAAAATACGACCGAGCATGCGCCGCTTCTAAAGCATGACGAGAATAGGTTGAACTGTCACTGTAGCGAAGGTCCGCTCCCTCTCCCTTTGGGAGAGGGTTGGGGTGAGGGGTTACGGTCTCTCATCAGGGTAATGGCCCCTCACCCGATTTGCAAAATCGACCTTTCCCAACTGGGAGCGGTGAGCCTTGTTGGCTAACACACGGCTCAACCAAAAATCGGACCCGCTTCCAGCACAAGCGCCGACGTTCAAGCTGGCTGATCACTTTGAAAAGAAGTCGCGCACCGCCTCCACAATCCGCTCCTGCATCGGCTCGTCGAGATAAGCGTGCATCGGCAGACTGATCACATCGGACGACAGACGCTCGGAGATCGGCAAGCCGCCGTCAGCAACCGGAAAGTTCCGGTAGGCTGTCTGCTGATGCATCGATTTCGGATAGTAGATCGCGGTCGGAATGCCCTGCCCCTTCAACGCCGAGGCAAATTCATCGCGGTCGGTGCCCTTCGGCAGGCGGATCGTATACTGTGCCCACACCGAGGTAGCGCCATCCGCAACATGCGGAACGCTCACCACGTTGTGAAGACCCCGCGCATAGCGGGCCGCCACCTTGTTGCGGGCGGCAATTTCATCTTCGAAGATTTTCAGCTTCTCGATCAGCACCGCCGCCTGCACGGTATCGAGCCGTGCGGTCAGGCCGAGGCGGAGGTTGTCGTATTTGTCCGAGCCCTGGCCGTGAACGCGCACGCTGCGAAGCGTTTCGGCGAGTTCGGCATCGTCGGTAAAAATCGCGCCGCCATCGCCGAAGCAGCCAAGAGGTTTTGCCGGGAAGAAGCTGGTCGCGGTGACAACGCCGAAGCCGCCGAGGCGACGTCCCTTGTAGCTTGCACCGAACGCCTGCGCTGCGTCATCCAGCACGAACAGGTCCTCGGCTTCCGCGACCGCGCCGATCGCGTCATGATCGGCACTCTGGCCGAACAGGTCGACCGGAATGATGCCGCGCGGTTTGAGGCCAAGCCGCCTCGCCGTCTCGATGCCGCGCTTGAGTGAGGCCGCATCCATATTGAAAGTCACTTCGTCGACATCGACGAACACCGGCGTCGCGCCGGTCAGCGCCACGGCCTCGCCGGTCGCGCAAAACGTAAAGGATGGACAGAACACGGCATCACCGCGGCCGACCCCTTTTGCCATCAACACCATCAGAAGCGCGTCGGTGCCGCTCGCGCAGCTCACCACATGCCTGGCACCGCAGAAGTCGGCCAGGGCCGCCTCGAGCCGAGCCACTTCCGGCCCGTTGATGAACTGGCAATGCGCGAAGACAAGGGCCACCGCCTCATCGACCGCCTTGCCAAGCCTGCGTCGCTGCGCGGCAATGTCGATGAAGGGAATGGGATCAGGACGCATGTGCTGGTTCATGGAGCCTTGCAAATCGTGGGGAGCGGGAGATCGGGCGGAAGCGGCTCAGCCTACGACGCGCCGCGGTCCCTTGCGGGTTTGAGAAGTCGCGGCTGGCCTGGCCGGACTTTCGAGACAGCGGATCGCGATTTCGAGGCTGGCCACGCCTTCATCGCCCGTCACCGCGGGCAAGCCGCCGCTTCGCACGGCGCGGATAAACGCAATCAGTTCGGCGCGCAGCGGCTCATCATGGCCGACCGGCAGATGGCGCATCGAATAGCTGCCGTCCGGCCTGAAGCCGAAGCACTCGGTCACCTGGCGGGTGAGTAGGTCGCCCATCACATATTTGCCGCGAGTGGCCACCGTAACGCTACGCGCCTTGAACGGCGTCAGCCAGTTGGTGTTGATGTGAGCAAGCACGCCCGAGGCAGTCCTGAACTGCAGGAGCGCGATATCCTCACGCTCGGCCACCGCGCTGGAAAGCTGCGGCTGCACTTCGACGATGTCCGATTCGGTGAACCAGCGGATCAGATCGATGTCGTGCACGGCGAGATCGATGACCACACCGACATTCGACATGCGCGGCGGGAACGGTCCGACGCGCGTGATCCCGATCGAGAGAATATCCTCGCCCGAGATCGCCTGCTTGATGGCCGCGACCGCCGGATTGAAACGTTCGACATGGCCCACCATCAGCGTCACGCCGGCGCGGCGGGCGGCGGCGACGATCTCATGGCCCTCCTCAACCGAGGAGGCGATGGGCTTTTCGACGAGAACGTGGATGTTGCGCTCGATGCAGGCGAGCGCGATTTCGTGGTGGAGATGCGTTGGAGCGGCAACCGTCACCGCGTCGACGCCTTCGGCGAGCAATTCATCGAGGTTTGCAAAGGCGCGGCAGCCTGCAAGTTCGGTGGCGCGCGCGCGATGCTCCGGCAAGGGATCGACGATGCCCACCAGCCTGGTATCGGGCATGCCGGCCAGCACCCGGGCATGATTGCTGCCCATGATGCCTGCGCCAATCACGCCGATGCGAAGCGAGGGCTTTAACTCGGCCTTCTGACCCGGCGCAGATGTCCTGGAAACCATGTAACTCAACCCCCAAATTTCAGTCGGCGCCCAAATCAGTTCCCCGAACGCCGTGGGTTCTCTAGCACGTCGCCCCGGGCGTGGCGATTGATTGGCAAGCAAACGCAAACACGTTTTGATTCAAATGATTACACCCTCCGCGTGCCGCCGGGAATATCGATTCTCGTAAAAAAGCCGCGGGACTCGCCTGGAGGGAACGAGCCACCGTTTTTGCCTTCCCCGCGGCGCTTCACGAGCGCTGGTAATCGTCCTCGATGCGGATGATGTCGTCCTCGCCGAGATAGCTGCCGGTCTGGACCTCGATCAGTTCCAGCGCGATCTTGCCCGGGTTTTCCAGCCGGTGGACGGCGCCGATCGGAATATAGATCGATTCGTTCTCGTGCACGATCTTGATATCCTCGTTGACCGTCACGCACGCGGTGCCGCGCACCACGACCCAGTGCTCGGAGCGATGATGATGCTTCTGCAGGGAGAGGCGGCCGCCCGGCTTGACGACGATACGTTTGACCTGATGGCGCTCGCCCATGTCAACGGACTGATACGAGCCCCAGGGGCGATGCACCTTGAGGTGATCTTCCGTCACCTGCGGCGCAACCGTCTTCAATCTTGCAACGAGACGCTTCAGCCCGTTGGCATCGTTCTGGCGCGACACCAGCACCGCGTCCTGCGTCGCCACGACGACCAGATCCTCGACGCCTTCGAGAGCGACCAATGCCCTGTCGCTCGAGACGTTGCAATTGCGGGAATCCTCGAATACGGCGGTGCCCTGCGTGGCGTTGCCCTGGCCGTCCTTGTTCGACAATTCCCAAACCGCGCGCCAGGAGCCGACATCGGACCAGCCGCAGGCGACGGGTACGACCGCCGCACGCGAGGTCTTTTCCATCACGGCGTAGTCGATCGAAATCGCCTTCGCTGAACCGAACGCGGTCGCGTCCAGCGTCACGAATCCGAGATCGCGCCCCGCCTTGATGACAGCATCGGTGACGGCCTTCACGCTTTCGGCATCGACCTTGCCGTATTCATCGAGCAGAACGGCAGCACGGAACATGAAGTTTCCACTGTTCCAGAGATAGCCGGCCTTGACGTATTCGGCGGCGGTTGCCGGATCAGGTTTCTCCACGAATTTCTTAACCGCACGGACCTTGCCGGAAACGACTTCTCCGGGACTGATATAGCCATATTCCGTGGCGGCACGCTCGGGCTTGACACCGAAGGTCACGATGCGCCCCGCCTCCGCCGCGGCCAGCCCTTCCCGGCAGGCGGCGACAAAGGCCTCGTTGTCGCGGACGACATGATCGGCGGCGAGCGCCAGAACCACTGCATCCTCGCCGCCGGTCTTTGCGAACGCCGCGCCCGCCGCGATGGCAGGCCCGGAATCCCGCCGCATCGGCTCCAGCAGAATATCGGCTTCAATCCCGATCTCGGCCAGTTGCTCCTGGACCATGAAGCGATAGGCGGCGTTGGTGATGATGATCGGCCGATCAAACAGCGCGGGCTCCGACACGCGCTTGATCGTATCCTGAAAGGTCGAGCGCGGACCAAACAGGGGCAGGAACTGCTTGGGGCGTACCTCGCGCGAAGCCGGCCACAGCCGCGTGCCGGCGCCGCCGCACATGATCAAAGGAACGATCTTGCCTCCCATCAGCGCCTCACTGATTGCCTTCGCTGGAACGCCAGGTCACGCATCCCATCCTCGAAGCCTCGATTCGATTCCCGGCAGATGGCCGTTTATGTCATCGGCTGGATCGGCAACATATCCCCTCTTGCCGGACAACCCAACTTGTTCAGGCGAGAACAGCCGCACTAACGTTAACCCTTCCTGCTGACGATCGCCGACCGCCCGGATTCGGGTCCCCAGACGTGGCCTGCCCGTCATCCACGGGGCCATGATACCTGTTTAACCGCCCTGCTGCGGGGGCCGCAATGTCAAATCCACACTGCCGGGTCAAGCTATTGCCAGATCGGCTTTTAAACCATACCAAGGCGCCGAAGTTCGGCGCAGGTCGGGTTGCGCTGTTTTTTGACATCCTCCAGGCTTGGCGAACGCGGGCGAAATGCGCCGAATCCTGTTTTCAGTGATTAAAATCCTGGTCTCCGTGGCGCTGCTCTATTTCGCGCTCCGCAAGGCCAACTTTTCCGATCTCGTCTCGCGTATCGACGTTGCGAGCCTGGGCTGGATCGGGCTTGCGATCGCCGTGACCTTTTTCCAGATATTCATCGGCGTCTTGCGATGGCGCATTGTCAGCAAGGAATGCGGCGCACCGCTGCCGACCCGCCAGGCGATGCGCTATAACCTGATCGGCACGTTCTTCAACCAGACGCTGCCATCCTCGATCGGCGGCGATGCCGTCAGGCTGTGGCTGGTCGCGCGCGCCGGCGCCGGATGGCGCGCGGCAACCTATTCGATCTTCGTCGACCGCGCCATCGGCATGATCGCGCTTGCGGTCATCATCGTTGCAAGCCTGCCCTGGAGCTATCACCTGATCGGCGACCCCTATGGCCGCTCCGCGCTGCTTCTCATCGATCTCGCCGCGCTTGCCGGCGGGGCGGGATTTCTTCTGATCGGCGTTTTGCCCTGGCCCTGGCTGAGGCGATGGTGGGGAACCCATCACATTCACGCCTGCGCGGTCATCGCGAACCGGGTCATTTTCGGCAGGCGAACCGGACCGCGGATCGCAGTGCTGTCGCTATTGGTCCACGTTCTCGCCGTGGTGATCGCCTGGTGTGTCGTTCAATCGATCTCGGCTCCGGTGGCGTTCGGTCAGGTCTTTCAGCTGGTCCCGCCGGTGATGCTGATCACGATGCTGCCGATATCGATTGCGGGCTGGGGCGTCCGCGAGGCCACCATGGGACTGGCTTTCGGCTATGCCGGACTGATGACGAACGAAGGCATCAATATTTCACTGCTGTATGGCGCTGTGTCCTTCATTGTCGGCGCATTCGGCGGATTGGTGTGGATTGTTTCTGCCGAAAAGGCCTCGAAAGGCGCGATGCCGATCCACGTGCCGGAGTGACAGCGGCTGAACAATGACCAACTCCGGATCGTGGCTGATGGTTCTGGCGCTGGTTGTCGCGGCGATGCTGGCGTCCGTCGTGACATGGGCCATTCGACCGCTGCTTCTGAAGCATGCGCTCGCCAAGCCGAATGCACGGTCTTCCCATCGCACTCCGACGCCGCAAGGGGCCGGCATCGCCGTGATCGCGGCGACGCTTGTCGCGGGGGCGACCATATTCGCCCTCACCGACAATTCGCAATGGCCAGCCACAGTCTTCGGCGCCACGCTGTTCCTTGCGGTGGTGGGCTTTGCCGACGACCTCAAATCCATGCCCGTTCCGACACGCCTGTTGCTGCAGGCAATTGCGGTCGGCGCGATCCTTCTTGGCTCTCCATCCGATCTTCGGATCGTTCCCGCCGTTCCGTTCTGGATCGAACGCGTCCTGCTTCTGGTCGCGGGCCTGTGGTTCGTCAATCTCGTCAATTTCATGGACGGCCTCGACTGGATGACCGCCGCCGAGGTCGTGCCCATCACGGCCGCAATGGTCTTGCTGGGATTGTCCGGCGAGCTTCCATATGCGCCCGCGATCATCGCCGCCGCGTTGTGCGGAGCGATGATCGGCTTTGCGCCCTTCAATCGCCCGGTGGCGACGATTTTTCTCGGAGACGTCGGCAGCCTGCCGATTGGCCTCTTGCTCGGGTGGTGCCTTCTGCAATTGGCCTGGCACCAGCAGATCGCCGCGGCATTGCTGTTGCCGCTGTACTATCTGTCGGATGCCACCGTGACGCTGTTCCGCCGGATGATGCGGGGTGAGTCATTCTGGACCGCGCACCGCTCGCATTTCTACCAGCGCGCCACCGATAACGGCTTTACGGTATTGGGTGTGGTGAGCGAAGTGTTCGTTCTGAACCTCGTCCTCGCGGCGCTTTCGATTGCGTCGACAAGAGCGCAGTCGCTCGCAGTTAGTTTCGTGCTCGTCGTTGCAGGCGGCGCTGCAGTAGCATTTTCAATGCACCGGTTTTCGAGAGCGCGGAGCTGAACCCCAAGGCAAGCGTTCAGTTCTTGCCGTCCTGCGACAGCTTTCGGACCACCTCGGAATATCCCGCCATTGCGGAAGCAAAATTGAAACGCCGGGCGATCGCAACGGCGCGCTCGGGGCGCGCCGGATCTTCGGACGAAGCCGAAAGACGTATGGTCCTTGCAAGCTCGCCCGCATCGCCGGGCGCGACGACGAAGCCAAGACGATGTTCGGCGACAGTCAAGGCGGCCTCCGCATCAGGCTCCGAAACGATGATCACGGGCCGGCCGACCGCCAGCAGATTGTAGAACCGGCTGGGGACCGACACGCCTGCGACATTCCTGCGATAGGGAATGAGCCAGATGTCGGCGGCCGAGAGAAAGACTTCCAGATCCTCGTCGGGCACGCGGTCGACCAGACTGATATTCGGAAGCTTCGCTTCGGATTGCATCGCCTTCAACCGCTCGAAGCCGATCCCCCAGCCCGACAGAAGGAAATGGATGTCACTATCCTTGCCAAGCAACCGCGCCGCCTCGAACACGATGACGGGGTCATGGGTGAAGCCAAGATTGCCGGAAAGACCGACGACAAAGCGGGCGGTATGCGGGCGGCGATAGGGATTGTCGGGATCGATTGGCCTGACGGAGGGCTCCAGCGTGGTCCAGTTCGGAATGAAATGGATCTTGTCGGGCGCCACACCGCGGTAGCGCAGGAGGAGCCGCTCGGTATCGCGGCCAATGGTGATGATGGCATCGAGGGTGCGAAACATCAGACCGTTAACCGCGCGTATCACTGCAGTCACGATGGATGACGGCTTCAGGAGACCGGCCATCACGAGCACGTCGGGAAAAAGGTCGTGCATGATCAGCGCCGATCGTGCTCCCTTGAACCTGGCGGCCGCGGCGACCGCATGAGGCAGCATGAATGGCGCGGTCACCGTGAGCGCGACATCGCCGCGCCGCAGCCTCTTTACCAGCGAAAGGAACACGCGAAGCGCAAACATTATTTCGGCAGCGGCGCGCCTGATCAGCACTGCCTTTCCGGGCATCCAGTTCCTGATTTCGATGACCTCTGGCTGGTCCGGACAATCTGGTTCGACGGACGATCCGGCGGTGCCGGAAAGCACCAGCAGCGGTGCGTCTGTCGCAAGATGCCTCGCGATCGCTGACATGATGGCGGCCGTCGTGCTCGGGTCCGGGGGATAATGCTGGCTGACAACGACGATTTTTCCGGACTTCTGCATCAGAGGCATTCGGAAGAGTGCCCGCCTTTATGTTGGAATCGGATCATCAGCGGTGGCCCAAACAGGTTCAAGCGGCGTTTGAGCCGAATTCGGGAACGGCGTCCTTCAGCACGGTCTTGATGGTGGCCCGGTCGTCCCTGCCGATCGCCTGCTGAAGCGCCGCGATCCACTTTTGCATCGCCTGCATCGGCGGTTCGTTAGGCTTGGCCGCCATGATGCCCGCGACCCCGATCTCCACAGGCGGCTCTTCGTGGGCGAACAGGATTTCGTTCAAACGCTCCCCGGGGCGCATTCCGGTGAAAACGATATCGATATCGTGGCCGGGCTGGAGTCCGGAAAGCCGGATCATCCGCTCGGCGAGCTCGACGATCTTGACCGGTTGACCCATGTTTAGCACATAGACCGAAACATCCGCGGATTTCGGAGACAGCGCGTGTGCGGCGGCCGTGATCACGAGGTCGCAGGCCTCGCGGATCGTCATGAAATACCTGACCATGTCGGGATGGGTGACCGTCACCGGCCCGCCTGCCTCGATCTGGGCCTTGAATTTCGGAACCACCGAACCGTTGGACGCCAGCACGTTGCCGAATTTGACGGAGATAAGCCGCATTCGCGGCCTGCCTTCCGGCGAGGCGGCCAGTTCATGGTCGAGTGCCTGGCAATACATCTCGGCGAAACGCTTGGTCAGGCCCAGCATCGAAACCGGCTCGATCGCCTTGTCGGTCGAGATCATGACCATCGCTTCGGCGCCCGAAGCCAGCGCCCCATCGGCCACGTTCACGGTGCCGAAAATGTTGGTCTTTACGCCTTCGCTCCAGTCGCGCTCCAGTATCGGCACGTGCTTCAGCGCCGCTGCATGAAAGACGATGTCCGGCTTGAATTCGTTCATCAGGCGCATCACGCGGTCGCGATCGCGGATATCCGCCACGCGTCCCTCGATCGCGGCGCCCCCTCCATGCGCGGCAAGCGCCTCGGTAATGGCGTAGAGCGCCGGCTCGGAGTTCTCGATCACAAGCAGCCGCGCGGCGCCGAACGTCACGACGCGGTCGCAAATCTCCGAACCGATCGAGCCGCCGCCACCGGTGACGATGACGGCCTTGTTTTTCACCAGCGCCTCGAGGCGAGCATAGTCGATCTTTTCGCTGGGGCGCAGCAGCAGGTCTTCCACCGCAACAGATGTCAGGCGGGGAACATCGCCGCTTTCCAGCGACGGCAGGCGGCTGACGATCAGCCCCAGCCGTCGCGCGCGCATCAAAACGGATTCGGGCCGCGCTTCGGGATCGAATGCGGACGGCGTCATGACGACCCGGGCAATCGCCTTGTTGCGCTTCGTAAAGTCGGCGATGACGTCCTCAAGATCGTCGATGCCGCCGAGCACCGGAATGTTCCGGATCAACTGGCCCCGGTCTGCCAGCGACGGAGACAACACGCCGACCGGCCAGATCCGCTTGACGGCGCCGCTTTCGATTCCGCGGAGCAGGATTTCGGCGTCGGCGGCGCGGCCGACCAGGAGCGTCGGTGCCGCGTCCTCCGCCCTGGCGTGACGCCGCACGCGCGTATAGCGGAAATAACGATAGGCAAAGCGCGATGCGCCGAGAAAGGACACCTCGAGAAACCAGAAGAGGATGATCGTGACCTTGCCGAAGAAGAATGCGCCCTGGACGTTGGGCGCGACGAAAATGTAATCGAGCACCAGCAGCGTGAGCGCGAGCACGGTGGCGGCGCGCAGAATATTCAACGCGTCGGGAAGCGAAATGAAACGCCATTTCGTGGTCGTCAGATGAAAGACGTAACTGACCACCACGCTGTACAGGACGAAATAGGGCAGAATCTGCAACAGCAGCGGCAAGCGGTCGGTCAGAAGCTCGCCTTCGAAACGAAGATAAAAACTCCCCAGAAGCGCGATTGCCGTCGCGAGCGCGTCATGCGTCGCAATCAAGGCGTTGCGCGTGGTCAGATTCGGAAGGCGCATCATGTCGCTGACCGGTTACCAGGGATTTCGGGGCATGCCCGTTCGCGGTTTCTCTGATAGCTGATCCAGGGAGAGCACGCCAGCCGGACCTAGTCAGATGTTCCCGCGTGGACTTCCTGCCTGCGGCTCTTCAGTATGCTGGCACCCGCGATGCCCACGCCAAGGACGTAGATCCAACCCTCGTTGAAATCGAATATGTGGGAGTTGAACAGCGAGGTAAAAAAGTTCTGCAGCACGACCATCAAGCCGATCCAGGCCATCAGACCATCGCCACGAAACAGCATCAGATGTGAAAACCACATCGCATAAAGTACCACAACTCCAAGCAGACCCCACTGAACCGCGACGTTGAGGGTCTGGTTATGCGGGTTTGCGATCACTTCCGCGGTCGCGCCACCGGCAGGTCCGGCCGCAGCCTGCTCGAAAAGCCCCCTGATCGATCCCGTGCCGTGGCCCACGACGGGCGCGTCGGCAACGAATTGCACCGACTTCTTCCAGAATTCCAGCCGCAATCCCATTGAGGTGGCGCGATTCTGCTCCTTGTAGAGCGTGTAATCCCGCGAGAAGGTTTCGATGGTCGAGCGCAATTTCGGCGATGCCGCGAATGCCAGTCCCGCGAACACAACGGCAGCGCCGAAAATGATCAGACTGGTGCGCCATCGCAGGTGCAGCAGCGCAAATACCGCAAGCATCACCGGCATCGTCACCAGCGCCGTGCGCGAAACCACGACGAAGGCCATGTTGACCACAAAGCCGATCGCGATCGCGCCCAGAAGCAAGGCAGGAACAATTCTCCCCTGCCGAACCAATCCTGCGACCGGATAGGCAAGCAGTACGGCGCAAAGGGCGAATTCCTGGCTCTGGTCGATATAGTTCTTGATCGGAACGCCGTATTCGGCGGTGGATTTCAGCGCCAGGCGCGGATCGAACGCCACGAGCCAGGACATCGCCATCAGCACCACGCACGAGACCAGAAAGGCGGCAAATACCTGAACGCCGCGCGTCGAGCGTTCGAAATGATAGAACAGCACCGGCACCATCAAGAGCTTTGCGGCCGGGCCGACCGCGTGCATCCGCGCTCCCCATGGCGCGTCCGACCACAGCGTGCCCGCGAGCGCCAGTACAAACAGCGCGACCGCCAGAAGCGAAGCCGGATGGCCGAGCGATTGCAGGAAGGCTTGCCTGTCGAAGAAGGGAGCCATCGCCAGCAGCGCCGCGACGGCAAAGATCGCGACCAGCGTTGTCGACCACGGCAGGAAGACCGCTACAAGGATGAAGGAGATATCCGTGGCCGCGATCCAGATCGCGGGATCCCGCAAGCGCCGCGAGGACAGCGCACGCAGCGAGTCCGGCGCCACGTCGCTCACGCCTTGCCTCGCGCGCGATCGACCAGCGAAGTGGTGCTGAAACCCGGCAGGACGTCGACCAGCAGCACCTCGCCACCATGGGCCTCGACGATATCGCGTCCGACGACCTGCTCGCGGGTGTAGTCGCCGCCCTTCACCAGCACACTCGGCCTGATCGCGGTGATCAAGCTGATCGGCGTATCCTCCTCGAAGATCGCGACGAGATCGACCGCCTCGAGCGCGGCGAGCACTTCGGCCCGCGCGCGTTCGTTCTGGACCGGCCGGCCCTCGCCCTTCAGCCGCCTCACCGAAGCGTCGCTGTTGAGGCCGACGATCAAACGGTCGCAGGCGGCGCGTGCCGCGGTCAGAACCTTGACGTGACCGGGATGCAGGATGTCGAAACAGCCATTGGTGAAGCCGATCCTCAAGCCCTGTTTGCGCCAGTCCAGAACCTGCCGGTCGAGGTCGTCGCCTTCGGCGACGATTTTCTCCTCCGCCGCCAGGAACGCGTGCGGCAGGATTCTTCGTCGCAATTCGGCCGAGGTGACGCTCGCCGTTCCCTTCTTGCTGACGGCCACCGCAGCCGCGGCATTTGCCATCCGCAAGGCGGTTTCCCATCCCCCACCAGCCGCAAGCACGACCGCAATCGTGGCGACAACCGTGTCGCCCGCGCCCGAGACGTCGCGCACCTTGACAGGATGGGCCGGTACGTGGATCGCCTCGCCCTTGCGGGGCACCAGCGTCATGCCTTGCTCGCTTTGCGTCACCAGAATGGCTTGGCAGTCCGCAAGCTGCATGGCGTCCTGCGCGGCTTCCGCGATGCCTTGCTCGGAATCCGCGCGGCTGCGGGTCGCTTCCGCGAACTCCTTGCGGTTCGGCGTAAGCAGCGTCGCGCCGCGATAGATCGCGAAATTGAGGCTCTTGGGATCGACGATGACGGCCTTGCCAAGCCGGCGCGCCGCGTCGATGACATTGCGGATCACCCGCGCCGTCAGCACGCCCTTGGCATAATCGGACAACAACACGATGTCGGCGCGAGGCAGCAGCGGCAGAATGGCGTCGATCAGTTTCTGCTCGGATTCGCCTGAAGCGGGCTGGGCCAGTTCCCAATCCGCGCGAAGCATGTGAGTGGAGAAATGATCCGATACAAAGCGCACCTTGCGCGTTGTCGGGCGCGCGGAATCGCAGACCAGAACGCTTTCGATCAAGGCTTCCTTCGAGAGCGCGGTCTTCAGCCGGGCTCCGGCCTCGTCTTCTCCGATCAGGCCGACGAAAATGCAGCGCGCGCCAAGGGAAGCGATGTTGCGCGCCACGTTGCCCGCGCCGCCGATGCCACTTTCGCTCCGCTGCACGGCAATCACCGGCGCTGGCGCTTCCGGCGAAACCCGCGACACCTCGCCATAGACGAATTCGTCGAGCATCAGATCGCCGATGCAGAGCACGGTCTGCCGCGAAATCGCATCGGCCAGGGCTTCAAAATCGAACATCGGTTCCAGTCTTCCGTTACGCCCTCAGCGATAGCGATCGGCGCGATCCAGGTGGCCCTTGACATAAAGGCCGACCGCCTCCTCAAGCTCCGTGAAGCCGCCGTTATAACCGGCGCGCTGCAGCCGGGCGACATCGGCTTGCGTGAAATACTGGTAGCTGCCGCGGATCGAGGGCGGCATGTCGACATAGCGAATGTTCGGAGACAACTCCAGCGCGGCATAGGCCGCCAGCATCAGATCCTTGAAACTGCGTGCCTTGCCGGTGCCGACGTTGAAAATTCCCGACACCGAAGGCGTGGCGAGCAACCACATGACAACCCGCACGGCATCGTCGACATAGACGAAGTCCCGCCGCTGATCGCCGTCCTCAACGCCCTCGCGATGCGACTTGAACAGTTCGACGATGCGGCCCGATCTTATCTCGTCAAAACGGCGCGCCAGCACGCTCATCATCGCGCCCTTGTGATATTCATTGGGACCGAACACGTTGAAAAATTTCAGGCCGGCCCATTGCGGCGGCAACTCTTCACCTTTGCTTGCGCGTTCGGCCAGCGCCATGTCGAAAAGATGCTTGCTCCAGCCGTAAAGGTTCATTGGCCGCAGCGTCTTCAGCGCGGCAGGCGATTGATCGTCGCAAAACCCCTGTGCGCCGTCGCCGTAAGTCGCAGCCGAGGAAGCGTAGATGAAGGGCGTCGCATTTGCGGTGCACCAGTCGAGCAACCGCAGGGGCACGCGAAAATTGGTCTCGATCACGAGATCGCCATCGCTCGCCGTGGTCTCCGAAATGGCGCCCATATGGATGATGGCGTCCAGCCGGCGGCCTTTCAGCCATTCCGGCAACTCGTTCGGGGGCACGATGTCGGCGAGCCGGCGCTTGGCAAGATTTCGCCATTTGCCCTCATGACCGAGAACGTCGCACACGACGACGTCCGCGCGACCCGCATCATTGAGCGCGGCCACCACGTTCGACCCGATAAAACCGGCGCCGCCGGTCACCAGCAACATTCCGCGCCCTGCCCTCTGTTTCAAATTGACTAGCGCATGATCCGCCAAAGTGTAAGCGGTTTACCGCCCGGAGTTATCGTGCTTGGTGAAGACGGCCGCAGACGGACGCTGCCGACTTTACCCCGCCGTCAGAAGCAGTTACCCAAAGGCTCCATTTCGGGTCGACAGAGTTTCCCGAATAGATATGAACGATGATTCAGAATATAGGACGACGGTCGAGGATCGCGGCGATACGAGGCCGATCCTCATCATCCCCTATATGTGGATCGGTGATTTCGTGCGCGGTCACAGCCTGGTCCGGGTTCTCAAGCAGCGCTGGCCAAACCGCCCAGTTGATATGCTCACCACGACGCTATGCGCCCCCCTGATCGATTATATGCCCGGCGTTCGCTCCGGCATCGTTTACGACCTGCCGCGCGGCCAACTCGCCTTGGCCAGACAATGGGAACTCGCCGCAAAGCTACGCACCGGGAATTACGGTACCGCCATCATCCTGCCGCGCACCTGGAAATCGGCGATCGCCCCGGCGCTTGCCGGTATCCCCGAACGGGTAGGCTTTGTCGGCGAAGCGAGGTTTGGCCTCGTCAATCAATGGCGCTGGGGCGAAAAGGCCCTGCCCCGCATGATCGACAGGATTGCTACTCTGGCGCTGCCCGATCACGCCGCCTTGCCGGCGGAATGGCCGGTGCCGCAGCTCAAGGTTCCGGCTGCGGAAGTGAGCCGCTTTCGACAGACGGCAGGATTGGGCCAAGGCACGGCCGTTGCGCTTGCGCCAGGCTCGGTTGGACCCGCCAAGCGATGGACCTATTATGCCGATGCCGCGCAGCTTCTGGCCAAACGCGGGCTGGACGTCTGGATCGTTGGCGGCCCCGGCGAAAAGGCAATCGCGTCCGAAATCGTGGCCAGCGGCGGACCACGCGTTCGCGACCTCACGGGAAGCGACTTGCGCAACGGAATTCTTGCGATGGCGGCGGCAAGCCTTGCCATCTCAAATGATTCCGGCCTGATGCATGTCGCGGCGGCACTGGGCACGCCCACCATGGGGATTTTCGGCCCCACCAGCCCCTATCACTGGGCACCGCTCAACCCCCTCGCGGCGACGGTTCAGACCAAGACCGTGGTGCCGTGCCAACCCTGCCATCGGCCGGTCTGCAGGATGAACCACCATCGTTGCATGCGGGAGATTCCGGCCACGGACGTGGTCGATATCGCCCAGCGCGTGCTGAGCGACACAGCGGTCGACGCACAGCGTTAACCTTTCAAAAGCTTGCGCGGCCTCAAGGCGGTCATTACCAAAGGAAATGTCTTGAACTCGCACGGTGTCGCTTGAGCCAGAATACCAAAGACCAGATCCGAGCCCATTTGGCCGTTTCGCTTTCAGCTCTCGAGCGGGTGACGGAGGATGTCGCCCTGCTTGCGACCGCGCGAAAAATCGCCGATGCCGTCGTCGCAACGCTGCGGGCCGGCAACAAGCTCCTGATTATCGGCAATGGCGGAAGTGCGGCCGACGCCCAGCATATCGCCGCCGAAATCGTCGGCCGCTACAAGCATGACAGGCTACCTTACCCGGCGATCGCGCTGACCACGGACACCTCGGCACTGACGGCGATCGCCAATGACTACGGTTTCGAGCAGGTCTTCGCGCGACAGGTCGCAGGTCTCGGCCGGCGCGGTGACGCGTTGCTGGCGCTCTCCACCTCGGGCCGCTCGCCGAATATTCTCGCCGCGCTGACGGTTGCGCGCGAGCACGGGCTCGTCACGATCGGGTTCACCGGCAGCAAAGGCGAGGCGCTTGGCCGGCTCTGCGACCTTCTCCTGATCGCTCCCAGCGACAACACGCCGGTGATCCAGCAAATTCACATCGCGATCGCGCACGGCATTTGCGACGAGATCGAGCAAGCCGTGATGCGCGACGGAACCCAAAAATGAGCCGAACCGATTCCGCCCGCCCCGCCATGAGGCCCGCCGCCTTCCTCGACCGCGATGGCGTCGTCAATCATGATGACGGTTACATGGGCACGCGGGAACGGATCCGCTGGATGCCGAACGCGGCAAAGGCAATCCGAAGGCTCAACGATGCCGGATATTTCGTGTTCTTCTTCACCAATCAGTCCGGCGTGGCCCGCGGTTTCTTCAACGAGGACGACGTCAACACCCTGCACGACTGGATGCGCGACGAACTCGAGGCACAAGGCGCGCGCATCGACGATGTCCGGTACTGCCCGCATCATCCGGAGGGCTCTGTCGAGGGCTACCTCGAAGACCATCACTGGCGAAAGCCGAGTCCTGGAATGATTCACGACCTGATGGAGCATTGGCCGGTGCGCCACGAAGGCAGCTTTGTCATCGGCGATCGCGCAAGCGACATCGAGGCGGCAAAAGCCGCGGGCCTTCCGGGCTTTCTCTTTGAAGGCGGCGATCTGGATTCGTTTGTTGCCGGCGTGATGGCTCAGATCAAATCGCGATAAACCTTCGCGATCGCGTTCGCCTCCGCCTCCAGGCTGAATTTCCCGAGCACGGCCGCCCGCGCGCGCTCCCCCATTGCCTTGGCCGCAGCCGGATCGCGCATCAGCGGATCCAGCGCGGCGACGAGCGCCTCGACGTCGCCTGGCGCCGTCAGCACGCCGCTGAGGCCATCCTCGACCACGACTTCGGCAGCGCCCGCGCGCGAGGCCACCAGCGCGCACCCGGCCGACATCGCCTCGATCAGCGTCAACCCGAAACCCTCGTTGCGCGAGGTGAAGGCGTAGATCGTGAGCCGCTGGTACCAGCGCGGCACCTCCTCGATCGGCACTTCGCCCGTCATGAGGAAACGTGACGCGAGGCCGGCAGCCTCGATCCGCTTCTTCAAGTCGCTCGCAAAGCCCTGCTGCTCGAGCGTGACCGCCCCGACCACGATTGCCGAAAAATCGGGATAGCGCGGCAAGAGCCGGCACATCGCTTCCACGAAGACGTCCGTGCCCTTCTGAGCACGCACCCGGCCGAAACAGCCAACGGCATGGCGGCCCGGCAATCCCGTTTCCGCAAACGAGGCGGCGCGATCGACCGGAGGCAAGTAGCGATCCGTATCGACGCCGTGCAGGATCACGGTCGCCTTGCGCTTGAGAAAGGATGCGGAGATTTCGCTGGTCGCGATGATCGCGTCCATGCGCCTGATGAGCCAGCGGGTGATCCAGCTATGATGTCGCTGCGCCGCCGAAGTGAAGACCAGCTTGAACGGCCAGCCGAGAAAACGCAGCAATACGCCAAAGATCATTTCGTTGTTGCGGCGCGCATGCCAGACCAGCGGCGTGGGACGGCGCCATAGTTTCAGAAGATCCCAAAATCCGATTCCGCAAATGCCTTCGGGCCGATCGGGGCCGAGCCACGCGGCACGGAACATTCCGGCGAGTTTCGGCGCCACCATGCGGTTGGTCGCGGTGACGCCGGAATAGCGCCTGTGCAAATTCGGCACGACCAGTTCGAGATTGTCGGCGGAAATTTCTTCGGTTCCCACGTCAGGCTCCGTTTCACGGATTCCCTATACGCAACATTGATCATGGTAGCCAGTTCACTCGCGCCGAAACTCCGTCTTCACCGCGATCCAGATAGCATCGCCACAATAGTTTTGGAATTTTTGGACAGACGATTTCATGACCGTGCTTGTCACCGGCGGCGCCGGCTACCCGCGAGTGTTACGGCGAGCCCGCCCACGCGAAACCGGCCTGAAAATTACCCTCCCAAGCAAGCCTCGATTCGAGCTGATTCGGCTTGAAAAACCCGGCCATAGCAGGCAAGGAAAAAGCTGGTTGCGGCGAATTTGAAGTTCCCACATCGTGCGATCTTTCGGAGCAACTCTGACACTCGAGGCGCGAGGTGCCGAACGCGGATGAGCGAACTTCCGAAGAAGATCACCGATGATCCCTATGGCGCGGCGATCCTGATCCGCCGCCTCGTCATGGAACAGGGCGCCGCCTATTGGCGGCGCTACCTCTCGGCATTTGCGCTGATGGCGGTTTCGGCCGCAGCTACCGCAAGCTCCGCATACCTGCTCGGTCAGGTCATCAACCAGGCCTATGTCGACAAGAACATCCGCGGGATCGCGATCCTGTCCGCCATTACTGTCGTCATCTTCCTGGTCAAGGGCGCGGCGACCTACGGGCACCAGGTCATTTTGTCGAAAATCTCCAATGCGATCCTCGCCAACAACCAGCGGGCGCTGTTCGCAAAGCTGATGAGCGAGAGTGTCGGCTTCTTCTCCGAACGGCATTCGTCCGAGTTTCTGGCGCGCCTGACCGCGGGCGCCAGTTCGGTGACGCAGGTGCTCAGCCTCTTGATCAACGCCGTGGGCCGCGACGGGCTGTCCCTGATCGGTCTGATCGTCGTGATGGTGACGCAGGATCCCTACATGTCGCTGCTTGGCTTCGCGGTGGCCCCGCCCGCGATGCTGGTGCTGCGCAAGCTGGTGAAACGGATCAAGGGGCTTGCTCACAACCAGTTCACCGGCACCGCCGACATCATGGAGACCATGCAGGAATCGCTGCAGGGCATCCGCACGGTGAAGGCCTTCACGCTCGAACAGACCATGCGCGAGCGCATCGACGCCAGCATCACGGCGGTGGAGAACAACGCCAACAAGATGGCGCGGGTTTCCAACCGTGCGAGCCCGCTGATGGAAACGCTCGGCGGCCTCGCCGTCGCGGGCGGCCTGATGTATGGCGGTTATAGCGTCGTCGCATGGGGCGCGACGCCCGGCCAGTTCTTCTCGTTCCTGACCGCGTTCCTCCTTGCCTATGAACCGGCCAAGCGCCTGGCTCGGCTCAACATCGAATTGAACAGTTGCCTGATCGGCGCCCGCAAGCTTCTGGAGATTGTCGACAGCCCCGCCAGCGAGCCTGACGACGACAACAAGCCGGCGCTGAAACTGAGCGAAGCGCGGGTCGAACTGCACGACGTGAGCTTCGCCTATCGGCCGAACGAGGTGGTGCTCAGTCACATGAGTTTTGTCGCCGAGCCAGGGAAAGTCACGGCGCTGGTCGGCCCCTCGGGCGGCGGCAAATCGACCGTGCTGGCGCTGCTGTTGCGGTTCTACGATGCAAACGATGGCGAAATCCTGATCGATGGGCAGTCGATCGCGAGCGTGTCGCGCAAATCGCTTCGCCGGCAGACGGCCTATGTCGGGCAGGATGTCTATCTCTTCCGCGACACGATCAGGGCCAATATCGCCTTCGGCAAGCATGGAGCCACACAGGACGAGATCGTCGCAGCCGCGAAAGCGGCCTGCGCGCATGAATTCATCATGGGCTTTCCGCATGGCTACGACACGCCGGTCGGCGAGCACGGCACGCAGCTGTCGGGCGGCCAGCGTCAGCGCATTGCGGTGGCGCGGGCCCTGCTGCGGAACGCGCCCATCATCCTGCTCGATGAAGCAACCGCGGCACTCGATTCGGAATCCGAAAAGCAGGTGCAGGAAGCGATCGAACATCTCTGCGAGAACCGCACCACCATCGTCATCGCCCACCGCCTCCACACCATCATGCATGCGGACACCATACTGGTGGTCGAGGGCGGCGAGATCGTCGAGCGCGGGCGGCATGACGATCTCCTGCGCCGCGGCGGACGCTATGCATCGTTCTTCCGCCTGCAGCAGCGCGATGTGGGAACCGTCACGCTGGCGCCGATCAGCGCAACGGCTTAAAGCTGGACCTGAAGTTTCAACCCCAACCCACCGAGACCGCTTCATGAACGCGACATCCTTCGTCATCCCACCTCCTCCGCAGGCCGCCATCGCGGTCGCCGGAGATTCCAGGGCCTTCCCGGTCCGCCGCATCTGGTGCGTCGGGCGGAACTATCTCGAGCACATCCGAGAGATGGGAAATGACGAGCGCGCCCCGCCGTTCTTCTTCGCCAAGCATCCCGACATGCTCGAGCCTGATGGCGCCACGATTCCGTACCCACCGCTGACCAAGGACCTGCACCACGAGGTCGAACTGATCGTTGCCATGAAGAGCGGCGGGCTGAACATTCCCACCGACAAGGCACTCAGTCACGTCTACGGCTATGCGGTCGGCATCGACCTCACCCGCCGCGACCTGCAGCTTGCCGCGCGCAAGAAGGAGCGGCCATGGGAAATCGGCAAGTCCTTCGACCATTCCGCCCCCTGCGGCGCGTTGCAGCCGGCCTCGAAGATCGGCCACCCGTCGAAGGGCAAGATCTGGCTGTCGGTCAATGGCACCGAGCGGCAGAAGGGCGATCTCACCGAGTTGATCTGGAGCGTGCCGGAAATCATCTGGCAATTGTCGCAACAGGTCTCCCTTGGCGCCGGCGACATCATCATGACGGGTACGCCGGCCGGCGTCGCCGCGCTGGTTCCCGGCGACAGGATGGAATGCGGGGTCGACGGTGTCGGCACGCTGAAGGTGGCGATCGGCAAGCCGGATTAACGCACAATCCAGACCCGCGTAGGCGTCGAAGCAATCCAGTCTCCATCCATTTCTGGATTGCTTCGCTCGCGCTCGCAATGACGATGTTCCAGCGCGTTACACCCGCGACAGCGCCTGCAGGCCCTTGAAGGTCAGCCGTTTCGGGTCCTTCACGCCGGCGAGATAAAATCGGCGAATGAAGGCCGCGACGACGTCGCGGTCGCAATCGGTCAGCGCCACCAGGGCATCGATGGCAATTCTCTGGGCGTCCATGGGTTTCCTCGCGCGACTTTCTCATGCATCCTGGGCGTACCAGGCCTGAGCCGCCCATTGTGCAACGCGTCGATTAATTCGACGTTAACCGACCGGCACGATGGCTGATTCGACGAAGGGCGCGTATACGTGAAACAACGCAGATCGCAGGCGTCCCGGCCCTTCACGAATACTTCATCACGCCGTCATCGACCCGGCCAAGCCGAAGCGTGACGATGTCGAGCACGTAGTTCTGATAGAGCCGCCACGGCCGCTTGGAACCTTGCTTGGGCATCTGCGCGATCGCGCGCTGCACATACCCGGACGAGAAATCGAGCCACGGCATTTCCGTGACGGTCGGATCGACATTGTGCGGCACACAGCTCCTGTAGCCATGCCGGTCCATGTAGTTGATCAGCCGGCAGACGTAATCGCAGGTGAGATCGCATTTCAGCGTCCAGGATGCGTTGGTGTAGCCGAACGCGGAGGCAAGATTGGGCACGTCCGAATACATCATCCCCTTGTAGGCCAGCGTGCTGGCGAAATCGATCGCGCGTCCGTCGACCGCCACTTCCATGCCGCCGAACAATTGCATCACAAGTCCGGTCGCGGTGACGATGATGTCGGCTTCGAGTTCACTGCCATCCTTCAACCGAATGCCGCGTTCGGTGAAGCGCTCGATCTCCTTTGTCACGACGGACGCGCGCTTTTGCCTGATCGCCTTGAACAGGTCGCCGTCGGGGACAAGGCATAGCCGCTGGTCCCAGGGATTGTAGCGCGGCGTGAAATGCGTCGCGACGTCGTAGTCGTGACCGAGCGCCATCCTGACGCCACCGAGGATCAGCTCTTTCATGCGCGCGGGCTTGCGCCTTGCGAGCTGGAAGAAATACATGCCGAGCAGCACGTTGCGCCAGCGGATCAGGTGATAGGCGAGCTTGTCTCCGAGGCTGCGGCGCAATTTCATCGCCAGCGCATCCTGCGCCGGCCGCGAAACCACATAGGTCGGCGAGCGCTGCAGCATGGTGACATGGCCGGCGGTCCTGGCCATCTCCGGCACCAGCGTCACCGCGGTCGCGCCCGATCCGATCACCACCACGCGCTTTCCCGCGTAGTCGAGATGCTCGGGCCATTTCTGCGGATGCAGGATCGGGCCCTTGAAATTCTCGCGGCCCACAAATTCCGGCGTGTAGCCTTCCTCGTATCTGTAATAGCCGGAGCACATGAACAGGAAATTGCAGGTGAAGCGCACGATCTCGCTTTGGCCTTCGCCCGAGGTCCGTTCGGCTTCGACGGTCCAGCGCGCGTCCGGCGTCGACCACGACGCGTGCTTGACGCGATGGCGATAGCGGATCTTCCTGTCGATGCCGTTCTCAGCCGCGGTCTCGCGGATATAGTTGAGGATGTGCGACCCGTCCGCGATCGCCTTCGGCTCGTTCCACGGCTTGAACGAATATCCCATCGTGAACATGTCGCTGTCGGAGCGGATGCCGGGATAGCGGAACAGGTCCCAGGTGCCGCCGCTGCGCTCGCGGCCCTCCAGGATGATGAAATTCTTCGACGGGCATTTATGCTGCAAATGATAGCCAGCGCCGATGCCGGAGAGCCCGGCGCCGACGATGATGACGTCAAAATGTTCCGCTGCCTTCGCGGCTTCCATGACGCTTCCCCCTTCTTTGCCGGGTATCTCACGTCTTTTCTGCCGGCTTAGTCAAGATAAGGCGTGAACGGGAGAATTGTAGTGAACGTCGGCAGAAACTCGTCGGCAAGCCCGGCTATTTTGCCGGCGGTCGGTCGTTCGAGGCTCGGCTCCTCACGATGACGTCCATCAATACCGGTAATGATCGCTCTTGTACGGGCCTTCCGGCTTGACGCCGATATAGTCGGCCTGGTCCTTGCGCAGCGTCGTGAGCTTCACGCCCATCTTGGCAAGATGCAGCCGTGCCACCTTCTCGTCGAGCGACTTCGGCAGCACATAGACCTTCTTCTCGTACTTGCCGTCCTTGTTGTTGGCGTAGAGTTCGATCTGAGCCAGCGTCTGGTTGGTGAAGGACGACGACATCACGAAGCTTGGATGGCCCATCGCGTTGCCGAGGTTCACGAGGCGACCTTCCGACAGCAGGATGATACGGTGCTTGTCGGGGAATTCGATCTCGTCGACCTGCGGTTTGATGTTGGTCCATTTCAGGTTGCGGAGCGCCGCGATCTGGATCTCGTTGTCGAAATGGCCGATGTTGCAGACGATGGCGCGGTCCTTCATCGCGCGCATGTGCTCGATGGTGATGATGTCCCTGTTTCCGGTCGCGGTGACGAAAATGTCGGCGCGAGGTGCTGCATCTTCCATGGTGACGACCTCATAGCCTTCCATGGCCGCCTGCCAGGCGCAGATGGGATCGACCTCGGAGACCATGACGCGGCAGCCGGCCTGGCGCAGCGAGGCCGCCGAACCCTTGCCGACGTCGCCGAAGCCCGCCACCATCGCGATCTTGCCCGACATCATCACGTCGGTGCCGCGGCGGATGCCGTCGACCAGCGACTCGCGGCAGCCATAGAGGTTGTCGAACTTCGACTTGGTGACGCTGTCGTTGACGTTGATCGCGGGAAACAGCAGCGTGCCCGCCTTCTCCATGTCGTAGAGCCGGTGCACGCCGGTGGTGGTCTCCTCCGAGACGCCCTTGATGTTCTTCGCAATCTCGGCGAACCAGCCTTTCGGCTTCTCCTTCAACATCCGCTTGATGAGTGCGTAGAAGATTTCCTCCTCTTCGCTGTTGTGCTGGTCGAGGAACAACGCGTCGCCCTTCTCGGCGCGCAGGCCCTGATGCACGAACATGGTGGCATCGCCCCCGTCATCGAGGATCATGTTCGGCGTGCCGCCGCCATGCCAGTCGAACAGCTTTGCGGTGTAGTCCCAGTATTCGGCCAGCGTCTCGCCCTTTACCGCAAATACGGGAATGCCGGCCGCCGCGATCGCGGCTGCGGCGTGATCCTGCGTCGAATAGATGTTGCAGGAGACCCAGCGGACGTCGGCGCCGAGCGCGGCCAGCGTCTCGATCAGCACCGCGGTCTGGATCGTCATATGCAGCGAACCGGCGATACGCGCGCCCTTCAGCGGCTGGCTCGGACCATATTCCTCGCGAGTGGCCATCAGCCCGGGCATCTCGGTCTCGGCGAGCGAGATCTCCTTGCGGCCGAACTCGGCGAGCGAAATGTCCTTGACGATGTAGTCGGTGAAGGCGGGCTTCTTGGCTGTGGCGGTCATGCGTTTTTTCCCATTTTCCTCGTCAGGCCCGGGCATAGCATGTCTGTTTTTCGCAGACGGAGTAAACTTGTCTGGGTTGCCGGGCATCCATGTGTCTTGGTCATCACAAAGAGAAAGACATGGATGGCCGGGACAAGCCCGCCCATGACGACCTGATTATGTCGCTGCACTCTGGATACACAGATCACACCGCGCGCTTGAGCTCGTCGGCGAGGTCGGTGCGCTCCCACGAAAAGCCGCCGTCCTTGTCCACGGCGCGGCCGAAGTGACCGTAGGCCGCGGTGCGGCGATAGATCGGGCGGTTCAGCTTCAAGGTGCGGCGGATATTGGTCGGCGTCAGGCGGAACATCTCGGGCAGCACTTTCTCGAGCTTCTTCTCGTCGACCTTGCCGGTGCCGTGCGTATCCACCAGCAGCGACATCGGATCGGCAACGCCGATCGCATAGGCGACCTGGATGGTGCAGCGTTCGGCAAGCCCCGCCGCCACCACGTTCTTGGCGAGATAGCGCGCGGCGTAAGCCGCCGAGCGATCGACCTTGGTCGGGTCCTTGCCCGAGAAGGCGCCGCCGCCGTGGGGCGCGTAGCCGCCATAGGTGTCGACGATGATCTTGCGCCCGGTAAGGCCGCAGTCACCGTCCGGTCCGCCGACCACGAAATTGCCGGTGGGATTGACCAGGAAGTCGGACGGCCTTTGCGGCATCCAGCCCTTTGGCAGCGCCGATTCCACCGCGGTCGAAATCATCTCCTTGATCAGGCCGGGCGTGTATTTCTTGTTGTTGCGGCTCTTTTCGTTGTGCTGGGTCGAGACCACGACCTTGGTGCAGCCGACGGGCTTGCCCTCGACATACTTCACCGTGACCTGGCTCTTGGCGTCGGGCTGAAGATCGGCAAGCTGGCCGTTGCGGCGCTTCTCGGACAACACCTTCAGGATCCTGTGCGCGAAGAAGATCGGCGCGGGCATGAAGGAGCCCTTCTCGTAGACCTCGCTCTCGGTGCAGGCGTAGCCGAACATCATGCCCTGGTCGCCCGCGCCTTCCTCCTCGCCGCTCTTCTTTTTCTTGGCATCGACGCCCATCGCGATGTCGGGCGATTGACCGTGCAGCAGCACCTCGATATCGGCGCCGTGATAGGAGAAGCCGTTCTGGTCGTAGCCGATATCCTTGACCACGGAGCGCGCGATATGGCTGATCAACTCGCGATCGACCACGGACACGCCGTTGATCATGCGGAACAGCTGGCCCCGGCCCTCGCCTGCGATCACGATCTTGTTGGTCGTGCACAGGGTCTCGCAGCCAAGCCGCGTATTGACCAGGCTGTCATCGGCGATGCCGAGCTTGACGTCCTTCTCGAGGAATTCGTCGAGAATGGCATCCGATATCTGATCCGACACTTTGTCCGGATGGCCTTCGGAAACCGACTCTGAGGTGAACAAATAAGACGCGCGCATCAAGATAAGCCCCTTTTCCGCCGGACCGGCGGTCCTTTTTCATGTGTCCTTCATATGTCCTGAAATGTCAGTCGCGGCGGCGCGAGATGACGTAGGATTCGTCGTGGAACCAGAGTCCGTTGTGCTTGCGCAAAACCTCTCTGACGGCATCAAGATAACGGCCACTCTGGGTCATTTCCGTCAACCGATCGTCTTCAATCTGTGCGACATACACCGCCGCGTTCCATGCTGCAAAGGCTGTCGAGGTTCCGATCAAGCCGGTAACCTCATCTGGCAGCGCTTCCATATCATAGCGGAAGACCGAACGGTTATCGGCATAAGCGTTAAAATTGAGGTCGCGCCCGGCCGATCCCAGTTCGTATTTCACCGCGCGCAATAGCTCATGACGGCTCACCGCGAAAGGATTTTCTCCAGGCCATACCGCCTGGATAATCTCCAACCCGGGATCCTCGCCATGGGAGTGAATTCCAATCAGCCGTCCACCGGGACGCAATGCCCGGGCCAGCGGCGCAATGATGCGTTTTGCGCGGAAATTCACGCTCGATTTGGCCCGGTAGGGCTGGGAGGCGATGACGAGGTCGAAATTGGCCTCGGTGCG
Source organism: uncultured Alphaproteobacteria bacterium (assembly GCA_963820275.1). Classification (GTDB taxonomy): domain Bacteria; phylum Pseudomonadota; class Alphaproteobacteria; order Rhizobiales; family Xanthobacteraceae; genus Bradyrhizobium. The sequence continues at coordinate 23,253 of CAWFZL010000040.1, read as the reverse complement.
GCCGGCGCGCGGGATGATCGAATCGAGCAAAAACCGGTGGTCCTCCCGGTACAGGACAATCGCGACCGGCCGCTCATAGACCGGCATGCCCGAGCGTGGGCTGACGCTGGCCCGCCAGTTTTGCTCCAGAAATGGGCCCAATTCGGCGATTTGGGCCTCAAAATCCCCCGAAGAAGCCCCCGTTAAGGGTACCTCGTGCCAGATCATGCCGGCGGCGGCGGTGGGCGAAGCCGGCGTCAGCCAGGGCGCCTCCGCATAGTACATGTTCGTGAGCACGAAGACGGTAGCGGGGTGCTCGAACAGCCGGTCGGGTATCTTGTCCAGCGTCAGCCGGACATCCTCCAGGCTCAGCTCCTTGCCCGCGATGTAAAACGGCATGTGCGGGAAACGGTTGTGCATCGCCCGCAGCACCCGCGCCAGCACGGTGCCGTCGCCGACGCCGGCATCGAACAGGCGCAGCGCCGGCGGGCGGGGATGGATGCTGGAGAGCTCCAGCGCCACGCGTGCCGCGATCACCCGCTTCTCGCTGCAGGTATGAACGAACAGCAGGTATTTCTGCCGATTTTCGAAGAAGCGGAAATTGCCCCTGGGATCGCGCTTCTCGGGCGGCACTTCGAGGCCGCGCGGCGGCGGCATCCCGCCGGGCATGGAGGCTGCAATATAGGCCTGGATGCGATCCAGCGTGTCGATGGTGATCCGCTTGCCCTCGCGCAGACGATGCACCAGCTTGCCGTCGTTGACCGCGCGGCGGCCGAACGTCGATTCCGCCATGTCGGCCTGGCGGCAGAATTCGGCAATCTGGGTGAGAAGCTGGTCGTTCTTCATCAGGGATAAGGTCGCGCTACGGAATTGGGACAGGTTGGTGGGCAGTGGCGGATCGCTGGAATGTCCTAACACCTTCTGCCCACTCGTCGATACCCTTTTCCCCACTCGTGGCAGCGTCATCGCGAGCGCCAGCGAAGCGATCCAGGATTCCGCACAATGCAACAGGCTGGATTGCTTCGGAGAAGAGCCTGTCATCGGGCCGCGCTTTGCGCGGACCCGTTGGCTCCTCGCAATAACGCGAGGATGCATTCCCGCGACGCGCATCGCGCCCGAGTTCATGCCAATCATCCACCCTCGGAAAACAAGGGCGCAGGGAATGCCGGGCGTCCGATGCGCCCGCGGCCTCGCGTGCAAAAATTTGGAAGCACACGAGTAAGTCCACCACAGGTCACGCCGGCTCATCCGGCATTCCCCGCGCGACGGGCTCACGGCTTATTCCAGGCTCTCCCCGGCGATCGGGCTTTCTTGTCACCGTCGCCTTGCGGATACTTCCGCAAGGCTTGATGCCAGCGTCGAGGCATCGGGACCACCTGGCTTTGCCGTACGCGTCGGGCGCGTTCGTCTTGCGCGCCATTCGCGTCCATCGCATCCCGCCTCGCGTTCGTGACGATCGCGAAACGCCCCTTGTGCAGAAGCGGAACGCGCGAATCGTAAGTTTGATTTGGCGTAAACGCGAAGCGGATTCTTTTTGCGGAGAGGACTGGACAGGGCAAATCAGCTTGAGGCGAAACGACAAATTCGTTTTTTGGCGCAGGCGATTTTGTGGCGGAAACGACCGGAAAGATGGATGTATCCAGGCTCCCAGTCGTGCGGGCCTGCTGGATGCCCGCTACGCGCTCAAACCGACGTAGCCGCTGCAAGCAGCGAAATGAAGCGATCTGCAAGGACGGCAAGCGTAGCCCGGATGAGCGTAGCCCGGATGAGCGTAGCGACATCCGGGATTTCCATGATCCCCCAATACACCCGCATATCGCATCGCTCATGCGGGCTACTCGCTCGCTGAGGATGAAAGCCCCCACCCCCGACCCCTCCCCGCCACTCCGCTTCGCTTCGTGTGAGGAGGGGAGAAGAAAGGCCGACGCGGATGTTCGTTTTGGAACTGCCCTTCTCTTGCTCGGTGTGGTGTTGGCCTTCGGTGCACCACTGCTGCGGGCAGCGAAATGAAGCGATCCGCAACGACAAATTCATGCATCGCGGAAAACAAACGAGGCCGCCAACCGGGGCGGCCTCATGTTCTCGATCCTGGTGCTGGGCGCGTAAGACCCGTTAGGGCTGCGCGACTGTCATGTCATTGCGACAACATCCGCCGCTGTGTCGATGTATTCCTGGAAAAACACCACCTTTCCCTGGCTGAATTTGAAAACGTGCGCCCATTCGTTCTTGACGGGTTTGCCTGTTTTCTTTGCCCGGCCGCTCAGCGCACCCAGGGCCACGACAGTGTCCCCCTGTTCGATCATCTCGTGCGGCGCAAATTCGGTGAATTCCAGGTTCTCACCCACGCGCGCGAAGAAATTTGCAATCTCCTGTTTCCCCCTGAAGGTGCCGGCCCAGGGCAGCTTGTCCCTGGGACCCGGGCTCACCCAGGTACAATTGTCGTCGATCAGGTCCCTTATGAGAGCGGGAATGTCACCTCGTTGAAACAACTCATAGCCTTTCCTTGTTGCCTCAACATTGGATGCCATCGGATTTCTCCTTGCTGCGGTTGACCGCAAACTTGATGCCGCCCCAATTTCGTCAGTCTAGCACAATGGGCTCCGATTTATCGGTAAAACGATGACGTCATTGGAAGGAGCGGCACCTGGATTTTCACTCGTGCGTGCGACTCGCCGTCGTCGATTTCCGCTTCTTGCCCAGCGAAATGACGCGACGGGCCAGGAGCAAGCGTAGCCCGGATGAGCGCAGCGACATCGGGGATTTCCATGATCCCCCAATACCCCCGCATATCGCGTCGCTCATGCGGGCTACTCGCTCGCTGAGGATGAAGGCCCCCCACCCCCGACCCCTCCCCGCCACTCCGCTTCGCTTCGTGTGAGGAGGGGAGAATGGCCCAATGCTCTCTGCTATTGAACCGGCTTGCAGTAGCGGGTCGTCACGGCCGGCGAGTTCGGCGTTTCCGTAGTGAAGCAGAAGAAGACCTGATCCTTCTTCTGCAGGAGCAGCCCGCCCCCGCCAGTGGGGACGGCAACTGTGCCCACGATTGCATAGCCATCCTTGACCAGCGACTGCACCGTTACAGCCTCTTCCGCCACGGCCATTCCCGACAGCGCGGCAACGACCGCCACCACAAAAGGTGTGATTCTGAGAAAACTCATTCGTCCTGTTCTCCGTTAAAACAGCCAGGCACCCGATCGCACAGCGAGAAAGGGGTGAGCGATTCAACCCTGATGCAACCGTATTTGCGTACCGGCTCAGCTTAGTCAATCGAGCGGGCGCTGTGGTTCAACTCGCAATCGGTCATTTTCGACCACTTCGTCGCTATTCGATCACCTCGTCGGCGCGGGCGAGAAGTGTTGGTGGGATGGTGAGGCCCAGTCCCTTCGCGGTTTTTGTATTTATGATCAACTCATATTTGGTCGGAGCCTGCACCGGAAGATCGGCAGGCCGCTCGCCTTTGAGAATGCGATCAACGTAACTTGCGGCCCGCTGCGATGAAGCGACCAGATCGGGTCCATAAGATATCAGACCACCACGATCTACCCATATCCGGTTGGGAAAAGCTGTCGGCAATCGATATCGCGCCGCCAGTTTGATAATGAAGTCTCGATGTGCGTTTACGGCAGCAGCGCTCGTTACAACCAGCCCCCCAGCTTGAGAGCGCGAGATTTTGTCAATCCCGGTTTCAATCGCACGTTCATCCAGCACGCCGATCGGAACGACGTCGACACCCAGTGAGCCGGAGACTGACTGGATAACCGCAAATTGACCAATTCCGGAAGTAATCGTGGCGTCCCGAATGATGCCAGCCCGGACAACCGCAGGCGCGACCTGCTTGAGTATTTCAAGCCACTTGCCGCTCAGGCTGTAGTCAAACTGCGCGAACCCGGTGACATTGCCGCCGGGATGCGCCAGGCTCTCGACGAACCCAGCGCCCACGGGATCAACGGCCGCAATGAATACAATCGGGACAGTGCTGGTCGCCTGCAGCATTGGTCCCGTCGTTGTGCCGCCAGAGGTAACGACAACATCCGGTCGTGCGGCAAGCAACTCGTCGACATGCTTGCGGATATCGGGTGCCTTGGGAGGAGTGCGATGGATATCGAGTCTCAGGTTGCGACCTTCAACCCAACCGAGGCCTCGCAACCCTTCCCTCATCCCGGCAATTCGTCCTTCATAATAAGGGTCGTCCTCGTTAACTTCGGCAACCAGCATGGCCACCCGGCGGACTGCATTTGCCTGCTGCGCGCGGATGGCTCGCGGCAGCATCGCCGCCACCGCAACTCCCGCAATGAAGTCTCGCCGCTTCATTCGACCACCCCATCGGCACCGCTTCCAGCCCCTGATCTGACCACAGCCGGCCGTCGTCGGCCAGTGGATCGGAAGCTGAAAGGTCCGCTGTGGGGGGTCATTTGCAGACCTACAGACCTGCCAATCACCAAATCCGGCTTGCCGCCGAAAGCAGATTAAAAGCTCGATTGTGATTTGGATCGCAGATGTCACGCCAGCACGGGCGTAAAGATCCGAACCGCTTTCACCAATCTGAAAACCATTTGGAGGTGAATATGGAACTCAATTGCTATTTTGCGGGCCTCGGATTTTCCGCCTTGTTTCTCAACCTTGGCAATATCAGCACCGGGAATCTTTCTGCTTCCAATCCCGCCACTGCACCAGTTCCGCTGGATCAAATCTCCTATGACGCAGAATCCGGCGGCATTTCATTCCATGCAGCTCACGGCGGGTGGAACGTTACGAACATAATGTTCACTGGCAGCGTCATTGGCGACGGTGCAGGGAATGTCGCAGGACTTGAAGGTACCTGGAAGGGGACGTGGATTCCGGTGGTATCAGGTCAGGCCGCCAACACTGCGAAAGCACGAGCGCTCCCAGGTGGCAGTCTGTTTCCGTTTGCTACTGGGACGTGGGCGGCTGTAGCTCACGGGGTCATGAATTAAACTCGAACTCGAAACCCGGATGTCGGATGCGCATACCGACATGCACGATCGTGGCCAAAACGGATCCGATATTTTCGGCCTCATTCGATCACCTCGTCGGCACGGCCCAAAAGCGACAGCGGGATCGTTATTCCAATCGCCTTGGCGGTCTTGAGGTTGACAATCAACTCGATGTTGGTGGCCTGCTGCACCGGCAAGTCGGCCGGCTTCTCGCCTTTCAGAATCCTGGCGGTGAGAACGCCGGCCGTGTGGTAGGAAAAGATGGCGCTGCCGGCATAGCTCATCAGACCGCCGGCTGCGGCGAACTCGCGATACGAAAAAATCGTCGGGATTGCGTACTGGAGCGCCAGCGCCGCGAGTCGTTGGCTTCGTTCAACAAAGGATACGTCAGTACCAACGATGAGCACTCCGGCCTGGAGCCGCGAAAAGCCGGCGAAGGCATCGTTTATTTCCTGGTCAGTGCTTGCATGCATAACCTTAAGTTGTAATCCAAGCCTGCGAGCAGCAGCCTGGGCGTCTGTTGAGAAGTCTCCGGCAATGGGATTGGTCGGATTAACGAGGAGCGCCACAGTGGTCGCGCTCGGCATCAGCTCATGCGCCAACTCCAACCGTTTCGGCGCGAGCTCCGCCTGTAACGTAGTCACTCCTGTGACGTTGCCGCCGGGATGGCTCAGGCTGGCAACAAGGCCAAGATGGACAGGATCGCCGCCCGTTGTAAACACAATCGGAATGGTCCTGGTCGCTGCTTTTGCCACGAGATTTGCGGGTGTGCTGGTGGCGGCGATCACTGCTACTTTACGGTTCACAAGATCGGCCGCCATCTCCGGCAGCCGCTCAAAGTGGCCTTCCGCCCAGCGGTATTCGATCGCCACATTCCGGCCTTCGATGTAGCCACCGTCCTTCAAGCCGTCCCTAAACGCGGCGACTTGATGCTCATATCTCTCCGGCGATGCACCATTAAGAAAACCGATGACCGGCAGCCCCGGCTGCTGCGCGTGTGTAGCAAGCGGCCACGTCGCCACCGCGCCGCCAATAAAGCCGATGAACTCGCGCCGTTTCATGCCGCCCCCATTCGTCGGGTATCGCGCTGCTCAAAACTAGCACCATCGAGCGTCAGGTGTCAGGGCAACCGGGGTCCACTTCAGGTCATTTTCGACCGAGTTTGCGGAGCTCATTTTTGCATTGATTTCCGCTGTGCGCCGGAAGCGACGTAGTTGCTTCGCCGCGAGAGTAGACCTGCCGCTTGGCGTCGAGTTTGGCCGGACGCTTGTGAGTAAAATTCCCCTCCCCGCCACTCCGCTTCGCGTCGTATGAGGAGGGGAAAAGAAACGCTGACGCCGTGACCGAGCGGCGTCATTGCGAGGAGCCAACGGGTTGCGCCAATCGTGCCGGCGCAAGCCTGCCGCAAAAACCTATTTTCCAAGTTGCACGAAGCGCAATTCGCCCTTGACCAGATCAGGCACCACCACCATCAGGCCCTTGGCATTCGGAAACGCGCAGAAATCGGCCGGTCCCTTGAAATCGGTCGCCAGCTTCTTCACTCCCATTGTCTTGTTCCACTGGAACAGCGATCCGGTGACCCAGTCGGTCGCCAGCACATCGCCATTGTTCATCGCATAAAGCCCGTCGAGCATGCCGATCTTGTCGGACAAGAGCTCGGGCTCCTTGCCGGGCACAAGCGAATAGATGCCGCGCGGCTCATCCTTTCCCTTGAATCCGACCATCAACAGAGAGCCGCCCTTGCCGGGGTAGATCCCGTTCGGATTGACCGACTTATCCTTGAACAGCACCGTAATCTTGGGAGGGGCTTTCGATTCCAGGAAGTCGGCGGGCTCTATGCTCACCAACTGGTCGGAGCGGTTGTCGCTGACATAGAGCGCATCGCCCATGACGGTCACATCATTGGCAAAGGTCACATCGGGAAGATCGAGCTTCTTTCCTTTCCTGGTCTTGAGATCGAACACCCAGACCGAGTCGATGTCGGTGACCCACAGCCGGTTGCCGCTGATCCAGATGCCTTTCGGCTTGTCGAGGGTCTGGCCCTTGGCCGGCAGAAAACCATCCTCGAGGATTTTTCCGTCCAGAGACACCTTGGTTATCTTGCCCCTGGCATCCTTGTCCGCCGGCTTGAGGTCGGGACCGAAGTCGCTGGTGTAAAGGACCTTGTTCTTGGGATCACAGGCCACCGATTCCACATGGCCGAACCCGGTCGTTGTCTGCTCGGAGAGCACTTTCAGCTCTTTTGCCGGCGCCGGGGGTGCCAGCATCATTTGAAAAATGATGAAGCACATCGAAAAAGCCAAACTGAATGAAGCTTTTCTGGTCACGTATCTTCCTCCTCTTGCCTTTCGGCCCGGCTCGCCACCGCTCGACGCTCCAGAGAGCCTATTCAATCACCGAATTCGCGGAGACCGTCTGCTCGCACCCGCAAGGGCAAGATCGCAGCCGCGCCTGTCAGTACGATGAAATCCCGCCGCCTCGCTGAACGCCCTGATGCCGAGATACATGATAACCAGCCCGACAGCGGCCGGGAAGTCCTCGAACAGCGATCGGGATTGAAGTTACGGCACCAGAAGGACCTTGCCGGTGTTCCTGCGATCTTGAACAAAATGATGCGCCTGCGGAGCTTCGGCGAAGGGGAAGGCGCGCGAGATCTTCGGCTTGATCGCGCCCTGTGTCCACAAGTTCAACAGCTGATCGGCCCACTGACGCTGGCGATCGATCTCACCCCACATATGGCCGAGGTTGACGCCGAAGACGCCCTTGTTCGCGTTCATCAGCGACAGCGGGTTGAACTGAAACCAGGGGACGCGGGCAAGCGTCGTCAGCATTCCGACCACACTGCGTTCCTTGCCGCTCACGGCCGCGGAAAAACCGAATATGCCAAGCCGTCCTGTCGGTGCGAGAACGCGATATCCTTTCTTCCATGACTCGCCGCCGACGGCGTCGAGAATGAGTTCGACGCCACGGCCGTCGGTGATTTCCCTGGTGCGGGTCTCGAAGTCCTCCGTTCGGTAGTCGATGAGGTGATCGGCGCCAAGCGTGCGCAGTTCGGCGTGTTTGGCCGCCGACGCAGTGCCGATGACACGGGCACCGATGTGTTTTGCGATCTGGGTTGCAGCGATGCCGACGCCACCGCCGGCCGAATGGATCAGGACCGTCTCGTTCGCCTTGAGGCCGCCCATGACCACGACAAGCTGCCAGGCAGTGAAATAATTGACCGGGATCGCGGCTGCTTCCTGCGCCGACATGCCGGGAGGGCGTGCGAAAACCTGCTTGATCGGGACGCATACCGTATCGGCGTAGCCGCCAAATCGGGTGGCCGCCAAAACATCACGGCCAGCCCAATCCGCTGCGACCTCCGCACCGACGGCATCGACGCGGCCACTGACCTCATAACCAGGCACAACCGGGATGGGCGGCAGGTCGGGATAAAGACCCAGGCGGCCCATGATGTCGGCGAAATTGACCCCGCTTGCCTCGACGCGAATCCGCACCTCGCCGGCCTTGGGCTCCGGGTCGGGCGCTTCCTTCACCTCGAGAACTTCGGGCGGGCCAAACTTCGTGATCCAAACCTGCCGCATGACCGCGACCTCGGCGTTCGAGCCGAAGCATCCTGCGGGCAAACCGAAAAACATGCAATCGGCTTGAGCGGGATTGTCATGGACCTTGCAGCGCTCAAGCCGCTGGACTTCGGGCGCAGGCTGGTTAATCCCGCATGGCGTGATACCATGGGTCCGGACTCTCCGGGTGGGCCATGAAATTCGGCGAATACCTGCAGCACGACGCGGTCGGCCTCGCTGGATGCGTGGCGCGCGGCGAGATTTCCGCGCTGGAATTGCTCGACATCGCGCTGCGGCAGAGCGCGGCGGCCCAGCCGAAGACGAACGCGATCTGCCGCCTCATGGAGAGCGAAGCCCGTTCCCGGTTGGAGAAACCGTTGACGGGTCCTCTTGCCGGCGTTCCCTTCCTGATCAAGGACTGCGCGCAGGATTATGCCGGCCTGCCAACGACCTATGGCAGCCGGTCGATGCAGGACGCCATCGCGCCCGAGCATGCTCACGTGGTGCGGCGCTATCTCGAAGCGGGTCTTGTGATCTTCGGCAAGACCAATCTGCCGGAACTCGCGCTCAAGGGTGTTACCGATTCCGAACTCTTCGGCCGCGCCTGCAATCCCTGGAGTTTCGATCGCACGCCCGGCGGTTCGAGCGGCGGCGCGGCGGCGGCGGTCGCCTCGGGAGTAGTGCCGATGGCGGCAGGCAATGACGGCGGCGGCTCGATCCGGATCCCCGCCGCCTGTTGTGGCCTGTTCGGCCTGAAGCCGTCGCGCGGACGTATCTCGACGGGACCGGCTTACGCTGAGTACTGGTACGGCGCGTCGAGCGAAGGCGTGATTTCCCGCAGCGTGCGCGACACCGCGGCCGCGCTGGACGTCTCGTCGGGCGGGGAACCCGGCGATCCCTTCGTGATTGCGAGGCCGAGCGAGCGGTACACGGAGCTGATGCGGCGCGATCCCGGCCGGCTGCGCATCGGCTTTACCTCGACCTCGCCGATCGGAACCGAAGTTCATCCCGAGGCCGTCGCGGCGGTAAAGGACGCGGCAACCTTGCTCGGCAGTCTTGGCCACGACGTCCAGGAAGCCGCGCCCGAGATCGACGGCGCCTCGCTCGCGAAAGCATTTCTGTACGTCTATTTCGGGCAGGTACCGGCACTGGTGGCCAAGGCCCGCGCGGCCGGCGCGCGCACTTCGGATTTCGAGGTGCTCACGCGGGTTCTGGCGACGCTCGGGAACGCAGCCTCGGCCGGGATGCTGACGACGCAGTTGCTCAAATGGAACGAGTTTGCGCAGGCGCTTGCGCGCTTCCATCAGCGTTACGACATGCTGCTGACGCCGACGCTCGCGCATCCGCCGATCCGTCACGGCGAGGGCGACCCGACGGCAACCGAGCAGGCGGTGCTTGGCTTCCTCGATCGTGTGGGGCTCCTCGGGCTGCTCGCGCGCGCAGGTCTGCTTGACGGCACCGTCGACAAGATCGCGCGCGACAGCCTGCAATACGTGCCATTCACGCAACTTGCCAATCTGACAGGCACGCCGGCGATGAGCGTGCCCCTGCACTGGACCGCAGAGGGACTGCCGCTCGGCGTGCAATTCGTCGCGCGTTTCAACGAAGAGGATCGGCTGCTGCAACTTGCGGCACAACTCGAAGCGGCGCGGCCGTGGTTTACCCGCCTGCCCGCCTGGGTGACGCAGGCCGGCGCTTGAGCGCGCAAACGCGGTAGCAATTCCCTCGCGAGATACTGAATCCGCGAGTTGCCGTGAAATTGCCAAACCGCAGACCGACCATGGATCGGTCAGCGGCACGGTTCCATGATGAACGGTCTTTCAACCTGTCTGTTGCTGGGGACCGCGGCTTTCTCGGCGGCAGTCATTCAGCCCGAATGGCCGCGCGGCGTTCCAGGCCTCTTGAAAGCCGGGCTGGTCGAGGATGCCGGTTCCTCGATCGGGCCGGGCGATGATCCCTGCTCCGGCCTGTCGCTGTCGCGGGGCCTGAAATACACCGACAGCAGCCAGAACCTGATCAATATCGCGACACGCGGCAACAAGGGTGCGGGCCTTCCCGTGCTGCTGTTGGTGGCCGGCGAAAGTTTCACGAACGAGGGGACGTCGGCCGATTGGGCGATGCGCGACCAGGCAATGTGCCTTGCCGCGCGCAACGGCATGGTCGGCGTCAGCATGAGCTATCGGCGCGCGCCCGCCTTTTCATGGCCATCCGGCGCAAAGGACGTCGCCGCGGCAGCCTCGTGGATTCATCAGAACATCGATCTGTTCGGCGGCGACGCGCGGGCGATCATCGCCGTGGGCTATTCCGTCGGGGCATTCCATCTCGCAAGCTTCCTCGCGCACAAGGAATTGCAGGTGGCCGATTCCGGTGTCGCCGCCGCGATCCTGCTGTCGGGGATCTATGAGCCTGCGGCGCAGAGCAGCGATGACGAGCGATCCTATTTCGGCGCAGATACCAGCAAATATGGCGACCGCTCCGCCTTCCCCGGCATTCTCGAGGTGGACGAGCCGATCGTGCTGGCCTGGTCGAGCGCAGATCCGCCGCGCCTGGTCACGGAAGCCGAGCAGCTGAAGGAACGCCTCTGCGGCGCCGGACATTGCCCGCGCATCGCCGAGCTTTCGGATCGCGAGACCCCCGCCTCGGTGTTCGACGTCCATGGCTCGGGCAAGAACCTGGCCGAACGCACCAGTCAACTCATCGGCCAGATCGAAGCACGCGGCTTGCCGTGAAGCGGCGGGGGATTTGCGTGAGCCCGCTCTTTTCAATCGGTACCCGTTCATTACCCGCCGCGAAAGGCGGCTGCGTTGCCCTACCAGACAAAAGGGACCAGCCGGGTCCTGACTTTCGCTCGATAGTCCGGGTATCCGGGCAAATCCCGCACAAGCACCTTCTCTTCGTTCAGGATGCGAACGACGAGAATCGGCACGAGTACGAAAAGCAGAAAGAGTGTCCACCACGATCCTAGTGCAAGCGGAGTCCCGACGAACAGGAACAAGGCGCCGAAATACATGGGATGCCGGACGAGCCCGTATATGCCGGTCGCGATGACCGTCTGCCCTTCTTCGACCCGGATATTTGCGGCGGCATAGGTGTTCACTTTCGACACCAGATAGAAGATGTAGAAGGAAGCCACGGCAAGGCCGTCGCCAAGGGCGCAGACATACCACGGCAAGTTCGACCAGCCGAAGCGTACGTCCAGCGGAGGAAGAACCACCAGCAGGAGGCTCACGGCATAGAGCAGGACCATGACGACCTTTTGCGTAAATTCCCTTTCGTAGGAAATGCCGCCTTCAGTGCGTCGCTTCAGCAATGCCGGATCGTATTTCGCGAGGTACAGCGTGTACGCGGCCGAGCAGACGACGAACACGACGAGGTATGCCCATCCCTGCCAGTAGTGAAGCGTGCCCGCGGGTACAAAAATCAGCGCAGCCAAAACGAGCGTTCCGAGAACCGAGGATCGGATCAATTTCCTGTACAGGGGATTCATGAGCTAGTTCTCGGCCGGCTCTTTCGACTTGCCGAAGAAACCGAAATACATGCAAAGCAGGAACAAGGCGAAGTGAACGATGGCGCGCTGACCGCTGATCTCCGGCGGCTCAACGGAAATGGTGCCGGCGTAGGGCAGCACAACAGGAAGTGACGTGCCCGTCACCCATAAATACCAAAGGGTGCCGGAGCTGACGAAGAATGCCCCTGCAAGAAACTTGCGCACCTCTCGATATCTGATCGCCACATAAAGAGCTGCGAGCGCATAGAGAATGATGAAGACGACCAGCCAGGTCGGTAGTGATGAGATGAGCCAAATCGGTAACATGCCACATGCCCGTCATAACGCCATACGCACAATCAGCATGCGCCACGGGTAAGGCCAATTTATGCAAGGCTTGCACGCTCGCTGGGCCGCCTTTCGGGGACAGACGTCGATCGCCGGACTTTGTACCCTCGAGCGGAGCGTCCGCGTGTGACGAGGTCGAGGCCCGAGTGGTGCCGTCTACGCGCTGCAAAACCCCGTGGCGCCTGCCTTCTCGCCCGAGCCTTTAACGTCCGGCATTATAGACATCACGCAGGACGTTCGTCTCGAGCTCCAGGTCCTCCAGTCGGTGCTTGACCACATCGCCGATGCTGACGATACCGACCAGCTTGCCGTCGCGCAGTACCGGCATGTGGCGCACCCGATGGTGCGTCATCAGGTTCATCACGCGATTGACGCTCTCGTCCGGGGACACGGTGGTCATGCCGTATTGCATGATTTCCTTCACGGTCATCGACCCCGTTGTCTCGCCATAGCGCGAAAATGCATGGACGATTTCACGTTCGGTGACGAGACCAACAATCGCGTTCTCACTCGTCACTACGAGAGCACCAATATTCTTTGCGCGGAGCCAGTCCGCCGCTCTCTTGACGCTGGCTTCCGGAGCTATTGTCGTGACGTCGGAGCCCTTCCGCCTCAAAATGCTTTCGATGATCATAGCCTCCTCCCGTCGTGGGGATTAGTGCAGCGACTCTGACGTTCCTTTCAGCCCGCCATCGTCGTTCCGCGATACGCTTCGTCAGGGTGCCGGCGGCTGTCGAGCCGATGGGGCAGCTTCTAATCCCGCCCTCGGCAAACCAACTAAACAAATGTTTAGTCGAACTGAGGAGATTCAAGGGCGCTGGTGCGATTTGAGCAGGGTGGGCTGCAAAATCCCGTGACATCGAAAGACCGGACGGCGCTCCTGGTTTGCCATGAAACACTCACCAGTGATCAATCAGAAAGATGCGCTGAACGCGCGAGAAGGAGCCCAAGGAGCTATTCGCCCTTAGGCTTCGTCGATGGAAGCGGACATCGCAATAGAGCAAGGGAGGCTGCCATGTGGGCAGCCTCACTCCATACCTTGATGCTATCCCCCACCCCGCCGCCTGCCCGTCATGGGGACTCATCCCAACGCGGAGATGAAACGACAAGGCTCACGCCCATCCCGAACTCACGTGTGGGCTTCCGATCGGTCTTGAACCACCGCTGTGCGACCTCGGCGTTCGTGGCACAGCGCTCGAGCCAGCGGGCAACGAGAAAATCAACCCGCGCGGCAAATCGCTGTTGTGCGGCTGCCAGCACAAGCCTCGCGTCCAAGCTCTGATCGGATGATCTCTTAACGTCGTTGTGGGCGTTCATCTTGCCCTCCTGCCGGTTCGGCGGAGGGAGCGCCCTGCGCCGAGAGTTACACTCTTGCTTTGCGGATCAGCCCCGCTTCGAGCTGAAAATTCGGACCCCGGGTCATCACGGACATGCACGAGCAATCGGCCAGCCGAATAAGCGGCCGGACGTGGACGGCAGTCTCCGCGATGTGTGTGCGTGCGTTGCGCATTACGGTCCTCAAGAGTGCAGGCAGTTTCACCCGCGATGAATATCATGATCTAAACGCAGAGAAAATTCAGCGCGTCAAATGTTTTATGTTCACAAGGTGCGGAATTTTTTGCGTGCTGCAATTTTCGAATGCTGGCGCGGCCGGCTGGGTTCGAAAATTTCTGGCTTTGGTCAATTGGCGGAAGTGGCAGTTTACTTCCCATGTCCGGTCTACCCCCCGGAAGCGGACATCAATCGGAAGGGTTGGCATGTTCGCTGGGGGTCTTGGCCAGTGATGGATCAGCCAGGCCGGTAACATGCCGCGGGCCCGTCATGACGCCATGCGACACAATCGGCGGCGCCACTTTCGACCCACTCCGCGCAAAGATCTTCGTCTTGACGGGGACGAGCTGGCTGACGATGCTGGTGCCAACCGAGGCGAAGAGGTGTCACATGGGGCTTATTTCAGTTCTGATCGGTGTGCTGATCATCGTGGTCGTCGGAGCAATATGTTTTTGGGCTATCGACAAGTTCGCTACCGACCGTCGGCTGTCACAGCTTCTGAAGCTGCTTGTTGTGCTCGTTTGCCTCGGCGCAATCTTGCAGCGTGTGCTTGCGCTGACGTATTGAGCGCGCAGGATGGGTGGAGCGAAGCGATACCCATCTATTTTCGTCTACGAAAGCGATGGGTTTCGCGAAGGGCTCAACGCATCCTACGAGCTTGAGGTGCCTCGACCGCCCTGAGATCGATTACCGGTTCGCCTATCGGAAACGCACGGCGATCAGATAGATCAGCATCCCCACGATAGCCAATCCGACCAGGCTCGGTGTCGGTACCGCGCCTGCAAACCTGAGCACGTTGTCGACGACCGACTTGACATAGCCTCCGGAACTATCGCCGAGGATCAGGTAGATCAGAACGATCGAAAGTAGCGCAAGGAAGGCGCATTCGACGAACGCCCAGAGAAACTTCTGCACCCTGTCGAAAAGGATCATGACGCTGCCTCCAAAAGACAAGTGGGCGGAGAGAGCGTCTCTCCACCCACGCCTTCCGCTCGAATCATGTTTCTATCAGATGGAATCGGAACATGATTCGAAGCCTCGGTTCGAGCACGATCTCCGCGCAAACGCATTCGCGTTTGTCGCGAGGAAAAACCGGTTTCCACTTTTTCCGATCATGCTCGAGAAGCCGGCTCCACTTCGGGAGCTTCAGCTCAGTTTGCGGTTGGAGAACAGCCAGACGATGAAGCCGAGCGAAATCAAGCCGACCAGTCCGGCCGATCCCATATCCGCAACAAACTTGACGATATTTCCCGAGACCGTTCCGATGAAAGGAACCTTGTCGCCTGAAAGAAGAGCGGCGACGATACCCAGAGCGATCAGCATCAGACCGAGTTCGGTCAGCGAACCTATCCAACCTTTTGCAGTGTTGATGAAGTCCATTTGTAATCCCCCGATTGCAAGTTTCCCCTGGTGCTGAAAACGAGCCGCACCAGCGACTCAAACTATCGGTTCCCGTCGATTCCACTTCAAGCGATTGTTGCGCTCATTGCACTGCAACCCTTTTTGCGATGCGGCGACAGACCGCCCACGTTGCATTGCATGCAAGGACGCAGATCGAATGATGGTCCGAAAACGGACATGAGGCCGGCGGTGAAGCCGCTTTGCGGCGCTCAAGGCACGCGGTGTCCTTTCGCGCCGGAGCGGGTCGGGGCAGGACCATCGGATTATGCCGTAGCGGCGAATCAGTTGTTCATGCGACTATGTCGTTCTACGATCTGCAAGCAGACCCCTTCGGAAAGGGCAGCGATGCGATTCAGCTGGACCGGCCTGATCCTGGCGCCGTTGCTGGTGCCGACGTTGTTCAGCATTGCAACGTATCAGGAAGGCAACAATGTGCTGGGCTTCCTGATCCTGATGGTCCCGGGCTGCATCATATCCTACGGCGCCACTATCTTTCTCCTCCTGCCCTCGCTCTATCTGCTTTCCCTGTGGCGGCCGCTGACGGGCCTGAAGGTCTGCGTGCTCGGCATCGTGCTCGGCATTCTGGTGTTCGTGCCGCTGACATGGATGGCGTGGAAATCCAGCGGCGTCGACTCCGGACCGCCAACGGAAAGCTTCTTTTCGTTTTTCGTGCGCTGGACCGCCGATCCCCTCACTCCGATGTTTCCGTTGGCCGGGCTGACGACGTCAGCACTATACTGGTGGCTGGCGAAATGGCGCGTTGAACCGTCTCATGGATGAGCCGGCACTGAACCTGGATGGTGTGATCCTTTCGCCGCAAAAAGAGCTTGTGCGCGTGTTCTACAAGGAGCTGTGGGATCATGCCGACAAAAGCCTGATCCCCGCCATTTTCCACCCCGACTTCACCTTTCGCGGTTCTCTGGGTCCATCGCTGGTCGGGCATCGGCAATTTGCCGACTACGTGGATTGGGTGACAACGGCCTTTGGGAATTATACCACCGACATGCTGGTTCTGATCGAGGAAGGCAACCTCGTAAGTGGCAAGATGCGTTTTCACGGCTATCATCGCCGGAAGATGTTCGGCGTCGCTCCAAGTAGCCGCCATGTCTGGTGGACCGGCATGCCGATCTTTACGTTCGAGGGCGGCAAGGTCCGCGACCTGTATGTGCTCGGAGACATATACGGACTGATCGAGCGCATGCGTTCAGCCTGAAGTCTTGTCCGGGCGGACGTAACCTACATCACGGCTGTCACGAGCGCGCTGCAGGGCGCCAGCGGTTGTCAATCTTCCAATCGGGAAAGGAGATGAACCGCCCGGCAATCAAACGGTGAGCGGATCTCACATCGAAATCGCGCCGGCGACGGCTTTCCCGGCGTGCTGCTGCGCCAAAGTAGTCGAGGGACACTCGCCGAAAAACGCGCGATACGCCCTTGAAAAGCGGCCGAGATGCCAAAAGCCGTGGTCGAAGGCGATCGTCTTTACCAGGACTTCCGGATCGCTGCGCAACAACGCGGCGCGCGCAGACCATAGCCGGCTCAGGGTCACGAATTTCTGCAGGCTCATGCCGTGCACCGCGACCATCGCGTTGTGAAGGGTACGAATTGTAACGCCGGCTGCAGCGGCCACATCGGCGCTGGATGGCAGCGCCTCCGGCCTGGATCGGATGAACTCGTCGGCGAGGCGGCAGGTCTTGACGTGCTTGCCGATCACAGCCGGCGTCGATCTTTCCGCAGGCGCGGTCAGATACGCATGATCGATCGCCTCAAGCAGGCTCTGCTCGATGCCCGCGACCACGCTTTCCAGTGAAAAGCGCGACGGATCGCGCGATGCGAGGACGACGATATCGCAGATGAGCGCGCGAAGCTTCTGAATGGCCGAAGCGCGGATCGGATGAAGCCTGCTCGCGTCATTGGGTTCCGGCCATCCACGATCGTCCGACGTGGCCGGCATGAATATCCCGGCCAGCGTAAGTCCGACCGGCTGATAGATGCGGTGGGGAACCGTCAGTCCGTAGCTCACCAGCGCCGGCTGCTCGATCGGCAAACCGTCGAGCGTCAGTCCGGACGAATTGCTCATCGGCAGCCCTATTCCGATCTGGGATCGGTCGAGATGGACTTCGGAAAAGCAGGCAGGGCGCTTCACCATGACCAGGCGAAGGCGCCCGAGTGCGAGGTTCGCCTGAAGCAATTCGAAATCGCCGGCGAGCGGCAGAAGCCGGCGATTGACGGTCCGCCACCTGCTCACTGCCTCTTCCGGATCGGTGTAGCGCACCATCGAGAGCACGTGCGACTGTGTCAGCGAGCCTAAAATCACCACGTCCTGGCGGGTCCTTTTGACGATACGAGACTTGAATCCGCGCCGCAGGCGAGCGTCCGCGGCGGCACGTTCAGAACCGTTGGCGATTAGCGTTTCAGGCAAGCAGTCGTCAATACTTCAGCTGTGCGACTTCACTCATTGCGCGCCGGCAATCCGCCACATTCATGTTTTTCAGCCACGGCGGCGTGACGCCGGAGCCTTGCAGGAGCTGCGATATTGGACGGCCGGATTCGATATCCAATTTCGGAAAAACGCACCCGGGTGCTTTGCAAAATGGCTCTTCAAATGGTGAAGTGGCGAACCTTGGGGGGCAAGGGGGGCGGCGCACACTGCGACGGTCGCGTTCGCAAATGAACGCCGGTGGTCGGGTTGGCGATTTTCGCCGATCCGACCGCCGTCTCCTTCGAGCGCGCCCCGGATATCGTCATGGAAGAATTCGCTCAGTCCCCGCGTCGTCGCATGTTCAAGGCTGGACTGATCGAATTCGAAGGCGTCGCGATCAAATGTGCCGTGGAGAATTTATCCGACACCGGCGCGGCACTACAGCTTGCGACGCCGCACTACATTCCCGACCGCTTTACGCTCTCCATCCCCGACGACCAGTTCAGGCGGCGATGCCACATCATCTGGCGGAAGGAAAAACTGGTAGGCGTCGCGTTTGATTGAGGCTGCCTCCGGTCGGAACCGTGTTCGAGGAAAATGACCCTCATAGCTGCTGCACGCGGGGGAATGACGCGATGGTGCCAAACGCGGAAAATCCTTGCGAAGTGTGAGCTGGCTTACAATCGACCATGCCTCCTTGCGGTTAGAAAGGCATGATGCTTCTCTACGGGAGGCCGTCATGTCACCTCACGCCTTACCGGCTATTTCGGCGGCAGAATTATTGGCATGGACGCAAATCTACTGGATAATTCCCGCCGGAATGCTGGCGCTGTATTTTTATGGACGATTCCATTTCAACAGTCCGGAATATGCGATCGACTTCGGAGTTCAAAACAGTTCCGATAAGTTTCCGGGACCCCGACTGATTGCGACGGCACCTCCGATCTTTACGACGTCGCGAGAGCGCTACAACCGTTTCGCCAGACGTTACGTGGCAATACTCGAGGTTGCCTTCCTCGCTATCGTATTCTTTCCCGACCTCGTGGCTGACGGTATCAGCTTGCTGACCGCCGCTCCGTTTTCCTTCGGAGATTTCGGTAACGCTGCAGCACAAGGTGTTGATTGCCCTGTTCGCGCTCACGGGGCTGCTCTCCTCTTTTCCGGGATTCAAGGACATCGACGGTTGGCTGCTCCAAACGCTTCACCGAGCCGCGTTCATTCCGGATGACGTGCGGATGCTGTCGGAGAAGCTTTTTGAAGTCCCGTTTTCTCCGCCACCGGCCGCATTGGCGGCCGTTCGGCCGACGCTGACCACTCGTGACGCGATCCGAGCGGCGGACGGCAAGCTGACTGGCGTGCTGGAGCAGAGGCTGATCGCGGTCCGGTGTCTGCGCATGCAACTCCAATCCGTCATGGCCGACGGAAAATTCGCCGAGTCCAGGATCAAGCTCGATCGCGACCTCCGCCAGGTCACAAGCCAGGGCCAGGAACTGAGAACCGCTCTCACCGCCTATCTGACGGATCAGGAGAAGCTGATTCCCGCCGATGTGCCGGACATAGACGCCTACATATCGATCAATTTTGAAAAGCCGGGCATCGAGGCGCTCTCCACGCGCCGGCAAGAGCTTCAGGCCAAATGCGACACGTTGTTCGAAACGTTGTGCCTTCTGACTGCCCTGTCCGTCTTTGCGGCCGAACCGACGCCGGAGGACATGAGTAAAACGCTCAATGAGTTGGGATTCACCATCTGCGTCCCGCCGATCCCGCTGCTCGATTGGGACGCTGTGGCACGCGTGATTTGCTCGATGTTTCTGATCCTGCTCGTAGTCAACGTCGCCTATTGGGCGTTGGTGTATCTGTTCGGCATGGCACCAGGAGACGCGCTGACGCCAAATCGCGCCCGCGTCATGGGATATTCTCTCACCTTCACCATAAACTATTCGCTGATCATGATCCTCGCGATCAAATTGAAGCGCAAGTGGCGACGCGAGGGCGCCACCAACTTCGACCGCCCGGAGAATTTGTTGATTGCCTTGACAGCTTACGCGCTGTCCCTGTTCTTCACGATTCCGTTCAGTATTTATCTGCGTGGAGAATTTACGGCAGCGCCGTTCCTGTTTGCATGCAGTCAAGCCGCGCTCGGCTACTTCATCGGCATCTATGTGGACCGCGCGGGAAAGTCGGCAGGGATCTCATTCAGCGTCGCCGCATGGCAGGGCGCCGTGCAACTCGCCACGACCTTGATCGCCTTCCTGGGATCTCCGCCGTTGGCTGGCAGCATGTGGACCCTCTTCGATGCGCTGTCCTTTGGCGCCTTTGTCGCAATTCAATCAGCCCTCAGCGGTTTCTTGATCGGCGTGTTGTTTCAGCACTTCTACAAGCGCACAATGCCCCTTACGAAGCCTGACGAAGACGTCCCCGCTGCAGGCGTTGCGATCCTGGCATCGGCGCACTGAAACGACGACGTGGATGGCCGGGTCATATGGCGAAGACGCGCTTCTGCCCGGCCATGACGGAACGAGAGACCCGGTCGCCCTATTTCCCCCAGACCTCCTGCGCCACTTCCACCGCGAGCCGAAGCTTGGCCCATTGTTCCTCCTCGGTGAGGATGTTGCCCTCTTCGGTGGATGCGAAGCCGCATTGCGGCGACAGCGCGAGCTGTTCCAGCGGGGCATATCGGGATGCTTCCTCCAGCCGCCGCCTGATGTCGTCCTTCTTCTCGAGTTCTCCGCTCTTTGACGTGATCAGGCCGGCCACCACGATCTTGTTGCCCTTGGGCAGATAGCGCAAAGGTTCGAAGCCTCCGGCGCGGTCGGAATCGTATTCGAGGAAATAGCCGTCGTAATTGGTGCCGGCGAGCAGTCTCTCGGCCACCGGCTCGTAGCCGCCGGAGGAAATCCAGGTGGAGCGGAAATTGCCGCGGCACACATGCGTGGTGATGGTCATGTCGGATGGGCGTTCGGCGATCGCGTAGTTGATCACGCGGGCGTACATTCCTGCAAATTGTCGCTCGCCTCGCCGCGGGCGCGCAATTTGGCGAGTTCATCCTGCGAGCAGAGATAGGCCCAGACGGTGTCGTCGAGCTGCAGATAGCGGCAGCCGGCGTCGTAGAAGGCCTTCACCGCCTTGCGATAGGTTTTTGCGAGGTCCTCGAAGAACGCATCGATATCCGGATAGACGTCCTTCGAGATCGACTTGCGGCCGCCGCGGAAATGCAGCACGGACGGCGATGGAATCGTCATCTTCGGCACCACATGGGCGATCTCGCATTTCTTCCTGAGAAATCTGAAATGCTCGAGCATCGGATGATCGCCCGGAAAATCGAGCTTGCCGATCACGCGCACCGCGTCATGCCGGGTCTGGACGCCCGCGAACTGGATGCCCTCCTCGGGATGGAACAGCTCGCAGCCGGTCAGCTTCGAAAGGAAGTCGAAATGCCACCAGGAGCGGCGGAACTCGCCGTCGGTTGCGAGTTTCAAGCCGGTCGAGGCCTGCCGGTGCACGACCTTTTCGATCTCCATGTCCTCGAGCTTGCGCAGGTCCTCGAGCGAGATTTCGCCGTTCTCGAGCTTGCGCGCGCCTCCTTGATGCGCGGCGGTCGCAACAGGCTGCCGACCTCGTCGGCACGGAAGGGGGGTCTTGTCCTCTGCATGGTTTTTGCTCCTGGCGGACCAGTGACTGCGGGCGCTTGTTCTCATCCTCATCGCCGAGGGAGCGGCCAACAGGCCGCGTCTGAAGGATGAGATTGGAACGACTATGCCCTCATGGTTCGAGACGGCGCAAGCGCCTCCTCACCATGAGGCGCCTTCATCGCGAGCGCAGCGACGCAATCCAGCGCCTTGCAGATGTGATCTGGATTGCTTCGTCGCTGCGCGCCCGAATGACGACGGAGAGAGAGGGCGGCGTCGCCGCCATGACGTCCGTCATGACTTGCCGGCTACGCCGAGATGCCGTTCCAGCACCGCCGGATCGGCCCTGAGCGCGCTGCTTGCAGCGTCGTGAACGATCGCGCCGCGTTCCAATATCACGGCGCGGTCGGCGAGCCCCAGGATCTTCTGCGCGTTCTGCTCGACAATGATGGAACAGTCCGCCGCCGGCCCGCGTGATGACACCCAGCGCCCGCAACAGCTCCTCGACGATGATGGGAGCCAGTCCCTCGGTGGGCTCGTCCAGCAGCAAAACCTTCGCGGATTGAGCGTGAGCGCGCGGCCGATCGCCAGCATCTGCTGCTGGCCCCCGAAAGCTGGTTGCCGAAATTGTTGCGACGCTCCTTGAGCCGCGGAAACATCTCGTAGACCCTTTCCACCGTCCAGGGCCCTGGCTGCGCCACCGCCGTCATGTTCTCTTCCACCGAGAGCGATCGGAAGATATTTCGTTCCTGCGGCACCCAGCCGATCCCGCTGCGCGCCCGCTGGTCGGGCCGCTGCGCCGTGACGTCGCGGCCGGAAAGGCTGATCGTTCCGCCGAAACGGCGGGTAACCCCGACGATCGAATTGATCAGCGTGGTCTTGCCCGTGCCGTTTCGTCCGAGCAGCGCCAATACCTGGCCTTCCGGCAAACGCAGCGACATGCCCGGCAGCACCACCGCCTCGCCATAGCCGGCGCGCAAATTCTCGATGCACAGGAGATAGCCATCGGCGGCCTCGCCCAGAAGTAGACCGCCTTGACGCGGTCGTCGCGCGCGACCTCGGCGGGTGCGCCTTCCGCGAACAGCGCGCCATTCACCAGCACCGAAATCCGGTCGGCGAATGAAAATACCAGATCCATGTCCGTGCTCGATCAGAAGCACCGTGACGTCGCGCGGCAGGCCGGCAACGGCGGCGAGAATGTCGTGGCGCTCGCTTTCGGGTACGCCGGCGGCCGGTTCGTCGAGCAGCAGCACCCGCGGCCGGGTCGCAATCGCAACCGCGATCTCCAGAAGGCGCTGCTTGCCATAGGGTAGCGTCGCGGTCGGCCCGTTCATCACGTCGAGCAGATGGAAACGCGCCAGGTTTTCGGTGATCTCGCCGTTGACGTCGTCGCGGGTGCCCATCACCCGCCACCAGTCGCCGCCGCGGCCAAGCCGTTCGGAGACCGCAAGCCCAATGGTCTCGATCGGCGTCAGGTCCGGATACAGCTGGTTGATCTGGAAGTTGCGCGACAGGCCGCGCAGAACGCGGACATGTACCGGCAGCCCCGTGATGTCGTTGCCTTCCAGCAGGATCCGCCCGTCGTCCGGCGTGAGCACGCCGGTCGAACAGATTGATGACGGTGGTCTTGCCGGCGCCGTTCGGCCCGATCAGCGCGTGGCGGGCACCCTGCTCGATTTTCAGCGAAAGGTCGCGCGTGACCCTCAGCCCGCCGAAATGCTTTTCAAGCCCCCTCGTTTCGAGGACGATGCTCATGATGCGTCGCTCTCCGGAACGGTGACCACCGCCCTGCTCCCGCCGAACTGCCGGATGACGAGATTGGGCACGAACAGCACCCAGCGGTGCAGGCGCGCGCGGCCGATCAGAACGATCGCGACAAAGACGAGGCCAATCCAGAACTGCCAGTATTGCGGCGTGATGC
>CAWFZL010000039.1:0-73835 GCA_963820275.1 uncultured Alphaproteobacteria bacterium | reverse complement strand
ATATCGACATGTTGATCGATCGCATCCAGAATCCGAAAGGAATCGCGGTCGCGCTCGGCAGCCGCTATCGCAAGCAAGAGGATTAGTTGACTGGCTCTTCCCTGATCGCAGCGTTCGCACTCGCGACTATCGCCATGGCCCAAGCGCTCCCAGTATGTCCGTTCGCATGCTGGCCTCCGGCTCGGTTTGGCACGACTGACTGGGCATTTCACGAGGCTGGTCCGGACAATTTCCGCCTCAAGGCAAGCAGTTATGTGTTTTCAGCTAGGCTGCATGTGTCGGCTGCGCAGTTTGCGCAGGGCTGTGATAGCAAGTAACGCGGTCACCGCATCGAGGGCGGCCACGGTGATGAATACCGACGTCCAACTGCCCGTCGTCTGCTTGAGAAATGCCGCTGCGGGACCACCCAATATCGAGCCGACGCCTTGCGCGATATAGAGAAAGCCGTAGTTCGTTGCCGCGTACTTCGGTCCGAAGGTGTCAGTCAGGGTGGCCGGAAAGAGCGAAAAGATTTCTCCCCAACCGAAAAATACGAGGCCCGTCAGGACCACGAACAAGGCAGGTCGATCAATAAATGCAAACAATACGAGAATCGCTGCGCACTCGAGGGAAAATGCCAGCGCCATCGTTACCTCGCGGCCGATACGATCGGACACCCAGCCAAAGAAGGGTCGCGTCAGTCCATTGGTGAGACGTGAAAGGGTCAACGAGAGTGGCAGCGCCGCCATCCCGAACACCAGCGCGTCGGCGACGTTAAATTCCTTGGCAAACGGCCCGACGTTAGAGACAACCATCAGCCCGCTGGTCGACATCATGCTCATCATCAAGAACAGCAACCAGAACGTCGGGCTCCGCAACATTTGCGTCGGCGTGTAGCTGCGCTTCGATTGCATCCTGTTGGCTGTCGCGGGTGCATAGCCTCCCGGCTGCCAGCCGTCCGGCGGCATTCGCAGCCCTTGCGCCGCAATGACGCCGATGCCGCCCTGGATACTGCCCCACACGATCAGTGTGTGCGCGTAGCCTGCGCTCTTGATCATGCTGTCGATCGGAAAGCTCGTGAAGATTGCCCCAAATCCATAGCCCGCAGCAGCAAGCCCCGTCGCCAGGCCGCGCCGGTCTGGAAACCAACGCACCATCAGACCAATGATTCCCACATAAATAATGCCGGTGCCAAATCCGCATATAACGCCGTAGGTGAAATACAGCGCCCAGATGTTGTCGACATAACCGGAGAGAACCCAGCCGCCGCCAGCCATCAGAGCACCAACCGAGATCAGTAGCCGCGGGCCGAACCTGTCGACCAGGTAGGCCTGGAGCGGCGAACACCACGTTTGCAAAATAATGAGTAGAGAGAATGTCCACTGTAGTTCCGCAAGGGTTGTTCCCAGTCTCTGATTCAACGGTCCGGTGAACAGCGTCCACACATATTGAGGCGAGGAGATCGCCATCATGGCAATCACGCCGAGAACGAGTTGAAACCAGCGATTCCAATACCATGCAGTTGGAATTGACGGCGCTACAGTCGTTATGACACTACCCTCCCCTCTTATCTCCTGTTGGGTCGGCCCTCCGACAGAATAATCATTATTGTTCTAGGAGCAGGTAATCGCAATGGCAGAATGAACGGCGCGAGCAATCTGGTTCCGAAGATAACGGCGATGCTGCTACGCGAACTCACTCGCCGGGTCAAAATTGCTCCGATGGTCGCGCAATCGCCCGCCAAAGGTTGCGCTACGCTGCGTCGCCTGGGACCTGATCAATCAATTCGGCGGGCGTCTCGCGGTACTCTCCAAAACTCAGAGAGGAAGCTGAAGCAAGGCGAGTTTTGAAGTCGGAGGACATTTTTTATTCAACGTATGGGATCGCGGGCGGACCAAGGTCAAACCGACGCGATTGACCCACTAGCGGCCTTCCGCCACGGCCTGATTTACTTTTGACCCCCACGTGAGCTCCTCAAAATGTGCTAACTTGGCCGAGTTTCCACATTAGGCGGAGGCGCGCATGGACGAGTCCAGAAAGCTCGCCGCGATACTGGTGGCAGACGTTGTTGGGTTCAGTCGGCTGACCGGGACAGACGAGGACCGTACCCTAGCTAGGCTGCGCGCACTTCGAAGCGACCTTATTGACCCGACGATCGCCGTCCACAAGGGACGCGTGGTGAAGCGAACCGGTGATGGAGCCATTGTCGAATTTCGAAGTGTCGTCGACGCTGTTCGTTGCGCCAGCGAAATCCAGAACTCAATGATCGAGCGTAACGCGGGTTTGTCGCCCGAGCGGCGCATTGAATTTCGCATCGGCATTCATCTCGGCGACGTTGTCGAGGAAAGCGATGGCGACCTGATGGGTGACGGCGTCAATATCGCCGCACGATTGGAAGGCGTGGCTCAACCCGGAGAGGTATGTCTTTCGGAGGACGCCTACCGGCAGGTGAAATCGCGGCTCGATCTTGCGATCAGCGATCTTGGTGAGACTAGGCTCAAGAATATCGCTGAGCCGATACACGTTTATTCACTTCGGTTTGGGAGCGGGATTGCGAAGGCGGCCGCGTTGGCCAGGGCTGCGACGTCCACCGCGGCCGCCTTGTCGGCTCCCGAGAAGCCGTCAATTGCGGTCCTGCCCTTTCAGAATATGAGCGGCGATCCCGAGCAGGAATATTTTGCAGACGGGATTGTCGAGGAGATCATAACGGCCCTCTCCCACTTTCGCTGGTTATCGGTCATCGCCAGAAATTCGAGCTTCACCTACAAGGGCAAGAACGTAGACGTGAAGCAGGTGGGACGAGAGCTCGGTGCGCGTTACGTGCTCGAAGGCAGTGTGCGCAAATCGGGCGACCGGGTGCGCATCACCGGACAAATGATTGACGCGTCCACTGGGTCCCATCTTTGGGCCGATCGCTTCGACGGCGCGCTGCAAGACATCTTCGATCTTCAGGACCGTGTCACAGCCAAAGTTGTCGGCGAGATCGCGCCCCGGCTGGAGCAGGTCGAGATTGAGCGGGCCAAACGCAAGCAGACTGAAAATCTGGACGCCTACGATTATTATCTGCGAGCACTGGCAAGCTTGCACGAATGGACAAGGGAATCCAACGACGAAGCCCTGCGGCTGTTTTACCGCGCCATCGAGCTCGACCCCGGTTTTGCGTCGGCGTATGGCTTAGCGGCGATGTGCTTCCACTGGCGCAAGGTGAACGGCTGGATTGTTGATCCCGCGAGGGAAATCGCAGAAGCAGAGGGACTGGGGCGGCGCGCGGTGGAACTTGGACCGGACGATGCCGTTGCGTTGTCCGGCGGAGGATATGCGCTCGTCTTTGTCGCCCACGATCTCGATGACGGACCTGACTTCATCGAGCGGGCGCTCGCACTTAATCCGAACCTCGCTTGGGCCTTGTTTTCGAGTGGATGGACCAAGGCTTTTCTCGGTGATCCCGAAGGCGCGATCGCCCAGCTTACCCACGCAATACAGCTCTCGCCGCTGGATCCGCATGGCTTCCGGGCGAAAGGCGGGATCGCTTTCGCTCACTTTCTCGCAGGCCGGTACGGGGAAGCGATCACATGGGCAGAAGCGGCGTTGCGGCAGCGTCCTACCTATCTGGCATCCATTCGCGAATTGGCGGCGGCCAATGCGCTTGCCGGGCGGCTTCCGGAGGCACAAAAGGCCACGGCGCGCTTGCGCCAGCTGGACCCGGCAAGGCGCGTTTCCACAGTCAAGGATTGGATCCCGCTTCGCCGGCC
This sequence comes from uncultured Alphaproteobacteria bacterium, assembly GCA_963820275.1. GTDB lineage: Bacteria > Pseudomonadota > Alphaproteobacteria > Rhizobiales > Xanthobacteraceae > Bradyrhizobium. The sequence goes on along the minus strand of CAWFZL010000039.1, from coordinate 70,104 downwards.
CGACGATCTCAAAAGGTTGGAAGAAGGTCTGCGGCTGGCAGGCCTGCCAGAATGATTGGATCTGAGTCTCGACGGATGCCCGCGGTTGGACACGAACCGGACCTCCAGCGACGTCCGCAGTTCGGTTGCTAATGGGAGGAACGCGGACGTGACGCCGACACCCCATTTCGGTAAGCGACATCAGTCCCCTTCATAGAGACCGCTTCAGCGACTATTTCTCGATGTGCCACGACCCATCCCAGTCCTGAGACGGTGGACTTGCTTTGAGGCCTTCGACCCGCCTGAGCAGCGCCGTTGACGGCCCATCACCCGGCATCGCCTCGAGTGCCGCGTTGAACGCGCGAAGTGCATCGTCCCACTGCCGTTCGCGATAGGCCGCGAGCCCTTCCAGGTAACTCGCGCGCAAAGACAATTGCTGTGATGTCAGTTCTCCCTTGCGCCCCAGAATCTCAAAGACGACTTCCGAGTGCGTGTGACCCTGTACAACGACCCGATCGATCTCGCGAACCTCAAGTGCCGCGCGCGCGGTGACTATGGTGTTTTCGGAGACAAGATTGCGGGTCCCGTAAAGCTTGTTCGCACCCTCGAGGCGAGAGGCGAGATTCACGACGTCGCCCATGAGCGTATAACTCATCATCAGTTCGGATCCGATGCTGCCGACCAGCGCTTCGCCGGTAGCAATTCCGATCCTCAAATCGCAATTCTCCATCGGAGTGCCGCGAACGCCGAGCAGATCGGGGATTTCCCGGCGCAGGGTGGCTATACGCTCGATCATCTCCAGCGCGGCAAGACAGGCAAAACGGGCATGATCGGCCTCGTCGACAAAAGGTGGCCCCCAATAGGCCATGATGCCGTCACCTATATATTTGTCGATGATCCCCCGGTTGGAGCGGATCGGTTCCGACATGACGGAAAGATAGCGGTTCATGACCTTGACCAGGCCTTGCGGCGTCAAGCCTTCGCTCAGACTGGTGAACCCCTTGAGGTCGCAGAACAAGACGGTCATCACGCGCCGCTGACCTTCGGCCGCGGTCAGGGCTGGACGGTCGATCAGCCCTTCCACGACGCGCGGATCGATGTATTTGCCGAAAGTTTCCCGGACACGCTGGTTGTCACGCAGTTGGACCACCATGCGGTTGAACGCACCAGCCAGTTGCCCGATTTCGTCGGCCGTCGTAACATCGATCGATTGATCAAGTTGGCCCGCCTCGACGGCCCGCGTCCCTTCCAGCAATTGGCGAACGGAGCGAATGATGCCGCCGCTGACAAGATTGGCGAAAATCAGGCCGACGATCGCGGCAAGCAGCGTCACGGCCGCCGAAACCAGAACTGCCTGGGTCTGCTCCGACCTGATCGTTGCGACAGCGCCGGCACTCACCTTCAGCATATCATTGCGAACGGCGTCTATTTTGTCATCGAGCTCATCGCGAAGCGCATCCACCCGCGCAAGACCACGCCTCACCGCGGCAAAGTCCAGCACCTCAAGATCCGTGAGCAGTTCCGCCAACTCCTGCTTCAGGTGATGGCGGGCATCGCTCATCAAACTCTCGATGCGGCTATCGATACGTGCCAGCGCCGCGTTGTCCGAGGGCGTGCTGGTGTCGTTGATAATCTCGTTGATAAGCTGGCGTGCTGCCTGCGCCTCGCTGTCGACTTCCGCGTCCTTGGTATTGTACAGCTGCTTGTGCGTCCTGTAGCCGATCTCGTCGGGCGGCTCCTCCATCTTCGCGATCACCATGCGGCGGAGCGCAAGGGCTCGTTCTAGCGACAGGAGATCGATCCGCGTCAGGTGCGCATTGGCGGGAATGTACCTCGCCGTCAACTCGTCAAGCAGATGTCCTACCCGCCCAACCATCACCATCGACAGGACCGACGTCGCGACCATCAGAACAATTAGTCCCACGGCGATCGCCACGATCCTTCTCCGGATCGACTGCTTGATCACCGATCCCGAGAATTTCTTCAGTTTATGAAGAGTGAGAGTGCTGGCAATCGCACCGTCCTCCGTGGTGATGTCTGATGATCTCGTCCAAAGCCCTCACCTTATCTGGCAGGAAAGGTTGCCCGCTTTTGATCCAGGTCAACAGCAGGCCGGTCTAACTGACGATGCCGGTTCTTGGGGGTAAAACAGACTCAAAGCCGACATCGCGGAAACGACGCGATTGACCCGACTGGCAGGATTTGATCTTTGCAAAGCATCGCTGAAGGTTCACACCGATGCCTCAAACAGTATGCTCAGCTCATTCAAAGGGCAGATTTCTTGCCGCTCAATTCGGTAGAGACCAGTCCGGCAAGTCTAAGGCGGTGCAAAATTACCCATTGCTGAGGATTTCTTGATCTAACGCAAAAAATCGCTACGCATGGCATGCAGTCTTTTGTCAAATTAGGGGCAAGAAACCGCATAAGGCGCGGACATGAGGCGGCGTTCCACGACAGTAGGCAAGGCTAGACCTGTGCGAGGCGGCAAGCCAAAGCGCAGCATCGCGTCAAAGGCATTACACCGTCGCGTTTCGCCTACTGCTGGCCGAGAAATAAAACTTGCGCAGCTGACTCGCGAGCTTAGCGAGGCGCTCGAGCAGCAGACCGCAACGGGCGACATCCTGAAGGTCATCGCCAGTTCACCGGACGACGTGCAGCCGGTATTCGACGCTATCGCACAGAGCGCAAATCGCCTGGTAGGCGGCACTGCCACAACCGTCGTTCGGCGGCGCGACGACACGCTTCACTTGGCCGCCTTTACCACTGCCGATGAAGGCTCCATTGCCTTTTATAAGAGCTCGTATCCGAGGCCGATCCGCGCCGATACCGAGCCCGGCCGCGTGATTCTCGAGGGTAGGCTTTTTCAGGTGGATGATGCCCAGACTGCAACGCACGTATCGTCCCATCTGCGTGATTACGCCCGGAAAATAGGCCGACACAGTTTTGTATATTGCCCGATGATGCGCGATGGCGTGAGCCTGGGTTCGATCGGTGTCTCGCGCAAAGAAGCAGCTCCGTTTTCTCCGCACGAAATCCAGCTTCTCAAGACCTTCGCTGACCAGGCGGTAATCGCCATTTCGACCGTCGAACTTTTTCAGGAGTTACAGGAGCGCACAAGGGAGCTGTCGCAATCGCTCGATGACCTGCGCACGACCCAGGACCGGCTTGTGCAGACCGAGAAGTTTGCCGCTCTCGGACGACTGGTGGCGGGAGTTGCCCACGAAATTAATACTCCTCTGGGCAACAGCCTGACTGTCGCCTCGACATTTATCAACAAGACCGATCAATTTGAGGCGGATGTTGCGAGCGGCAATGTGCGGCGGTCGATCCTGAATGAATATCTTGCGACGAGCCGAGAGGCGGCCTCGCAAATAATGGCCAATCTCAATCACGCAGTGGATTTGATACAATCGTTCAAGGAGGTCGCCGCCGATCGCAATTCCTCGGATCGGAGGGGCTTTGATCTCGGGCAAGTGACCGAACAGATTGCGAGAAGTCTACGGTCCGGCCTACGAAGTCACGGTTTAACGTTTAGGGTCGATTGCGAGCCCGACCTTGCGATGAACAGCTATCCCGGACCTTACGGCCAAGTGCTCACCAATCTGGTTCTTAACTCTGCGGCGCACGCTTTTCCAGACGAAACCCAAGGGTCTGTCCGTATTACGACGCGGTCGATCGACAAGGACCATGTCGAAATCATGATTTCAGATGATGGCTGCGGAATGAGCCAGGAAACCCAGCGTCGGGCGTTCGACCCGTTCTTCACCACGCGGCGCGACCAGGGCAGGGTCGGTCTAGGATTGCACATCGTTTACAACATCGTCACCAATCGCTTGGGCGGTCGTATCGATTTGGATACTAAACCTGGCGAGGGGACAAAAGTCCGGGTGATCGTGCCGCGCGAAGCGCCGTTGGAGCTCGCCGCAGAATAATCGGTGTCGCGGCCTAGCCTCGAGATCGGCGGCGGCATGCGTTATCGCATCATCACCATCTCCGGGTCGCCAGCAACGTTGTGCCCAGCTGGCTCAACGTGACTTCTGCTTCGCTCATTCTTTGGTTCGCAATATGCGGCGCACGCTTCCATCAACTTTCGCCGCTTCGCCAGCGCGTCACTCCGCCGATAAGCTTGTTCGGCCTTGTCGCCGATTACGTGGGCCAGAGCCGTCTCCACGACCTCTCGCGGGACGCTGGAGACGGCCGCCCAATCACGGAAGCTGGACCGGAAGCCGTGGACGGTCGCGCTTTCGATCTTCATCCGGCGCAAGACCATTTCCATCGCCATGTTGGAAATCTGTTTTTGCGGGACTGACCGGGAAAAACGACCTCGTTGGCCCTGAACTTCTCAAGTTGACGGAGAACAGTGACGGCGCGAGCGGTCAGTGAGCCCTTCCAGACCAATTTCGTTATAGCGCGTGAGGATCTTGTAGCCGGTCTTGCGGGAGATGCCGAACTCTCGGCATAGCGGCGCCATTTGCTCGCCGTCCAGCAGGCGGGCAATGAATTTTAACCGTCCATCCATGGGGTTACACACCTTCCAGGGCATCTTGCGCTCCCCGCAAAAGGCCCCATTGTGTAACCCATTTCTCCGGAATGAACTGTCACCCCTCTCTCAGGAAGGGCATCCCTGCATATCGCGAACCGAGCCTGTTTTTTTCTTTCGACGCGCCCGATGATCAGTGAGCTATCATCCAGTCGCGGGCCTCGCGCTGGGCGGTAGCAATTTCATCCCTGGACATCAGTTCGGCAACCTCGCGGCGCATCTGGACGGCATCGGCGCGACCTTTCAGGGCGGCGAGATTGAACCATTTATGGGCGGCGATCAGGTTGACCACTCCGGAACGCCCGCTCGCCCAGTAAAGCCCGCGCTCGAACAACGCATCCGGAATAGCACTTGCTTCCACCCGCATAGCCCTCTCCTGATCGATGCACCCCTGAAACATCTGCCTTCTCCTTTTTGTTCTTGTTGGCCGCCCGTCCCATGGCGCGGCCCTGTCCACTTCAACGCCTGATATTGGCGGCTTGTCGTGTTGATCTTGACCGATCAGATTTGAAGGACAGTTTAAGTATCGCGATGAATCCGGCGTAAACGCCTGCCAAGCGCGCTCCGGCGCGAATTGAACGAAATGGCCGGTTCATCGGGACTTTTACGCGTCGACGAGATTCGATTTACCCTGCCGTTTCGCGAAGCGATAACCATTGTGGCAATGACTGATCGGCGCGATCCAAGGTAACGCGTCGTCCGCTCTCCCGCCTGAGAGGTTGTGCGGTCTCCGACTTCCTGGCCTGCGCCATTGCCGGCCATCGGCGCTCGCGCTCGAACGCGCTCGAGCTCATGATTTGGGGGGAATTGGAAACAAAATTTGGGGGAATTGGGAACAAATACCCGCCGGGCACCAGCGGCACCGGCCTGGAACGAGGGCGTCGGCGAACACGTCAGGACCGGATTTCACTTAAGATCCCAAAGCCCGAGAGCCATGAAGGCCGACAAGGCTTGGAGCCCGTGAAATTGCGGATCCCAAGGGTCCGCACCGAACGAAGAAAGACCGTTTCTTCTGCCGGACCGCCTTTCGAAAGAGCAAGAAGCCTTTTCGAAATCTCGATCCGACCCGTCGACCTGATGTCTCGCCGACACCCTCTTCGTCTACAAGAGCCGCTCTTTCAAAATCTGCCTTCAGGAAAGCAAACCGTCAGGATGGCTCGTGTGACGTGCCGGCATCAAGCCGCCGGCAATCTTGTGAAGCGAGACTTACTTCTTCTTCTTCGCGACCTTGCGGGTCTTCTTCGCAGTCTTCTTCACTGCGCTCTTCGCTTTCTTCGCCTTCTTTGCCTTCTTAGCCATGTTGCCCTCCAATCTAGTGAGATGGCTTAATCGCTGCGTGCACTCGGGAATCGAGATGCACTACTTCCCGAATACACCAACACGTCAAAAAAAACAGCGTCCCGCTTAAGGAAGTGTTTATGCGAGGACATCCGAGCATGCGCCGCGCGTTTGCAAATTGCAAGGCTAATCGTTTGAGCAACAAAACGCGCGACGCGCGAAGAAATGCATCGAGCGTTCGTCGATGTTGCGAGAAGAGCTTGTACTGCAGGGGTTTTCGCTAACTCGCACGATCGGCGATCGACTTGCAGCGAAGTCGTCGCTGGTGTCGAAGCGGTCCGAAAAGGCGTTTCGCGGACTCTGAGTCGGCATTTTTGGCAATAAAAAAATTTTCGCGATCATCGGCTTCGCCGTTCATTGGCACGCGCCGAAAGCGGATTTTTTCGCGAATCGACTGCGGCCGATTCGGCAGCTCTACGATCGGCGGCGCGAGCCCTTCACAGCTCAAGGTGAAGATTGATGCAGGCTCGCCGCGTCGAAAAAGCCTTCGCTAGGCTACGCGGCGTCAGATTCCGAGCTTGGATTTCAGAAGATCGTTCACGGCCTGCGGATTGGCCTTGCCGCCGGATGACTTCATCACCTGGCCGACAAACCAGCCGAGCGCTTGCGGCTTGGCTTTCGCCTGCGCCACCTTGTCGGGATTGGCGGCGATGATGTCATCGACCACCTTCTCGATCGCGCCGAGGTCGGTGACCTGCCTCATGCCGCGCGCCTCGACGACAGCGCGCGGATCGCCACCCTCCCGCCAGATGATCTCGAACAGATCCTTGGCGATCTTGCCGGAGATCGTACCCTCGCCGATCAAGTCGACGATCGCAGCCAGTTGCGCGGCCGAAACCGGCGAGGCACCAATGCCCTTGCTTTCCTTGTTGAGACGCCCGAACAGCTCGTTGATCACCCAGTTGGCGGCAAGCTTGCCGTCGCGAGACTTGTCGGAAAGCCTGGCCAGCACCGTTTCAAAGAAATCTGCGCTTTCGCGTTCGGCCACCAGCACGCCGGCGTCGTAAGGTGAAAGGCCCAATTCGGCGATGAAGCGTGCTCTCTTCTGGTCCGGCAGTTCCGGCAGGTGGACCTTCAGATCGTCGACGAAGCCTTGGGAAAACTCGAGCGGCAGCAGATCGGGATCGGGGAAATAGCGGTAGTCGTGCGCCTCTTCCTTCGAGCGCATCGACCGCGTTTCGCCCCGGTTGGCATCGAACAGCCTGGTTTCCTGGTCGATGACCCCGCCATCTTCAAGAATTTCGATCTGGCGCCGCGCCTCGTATTCGATGGCCTGACCTATGAAGGCAATCGAATTCATGTTCTTGATCTCGCAACGCGTCCCCAGGGGTTCACCCGGCCGGCGAACCGAGACGTTGACGTCGGCGCGCAAGGAGCCCTTCTCCATGTCGCCATCGCAGGTGCCGAGATAACGCAGGATCGATCGCAGCTTGCTCACATAGGCCTTCGCCTGCTCCGACGAGCGGATATCGGGCTTGGAGACGATTTCCATCAGCGCAACGCCGGAACGGTTCAGGTCGACGAACGACATGGTCGGGCTCTGGTCGTGCAGCAACTTGCCGGCATCCTGCTCCAGATGCAGCCGTTCGATGCCGACGGTGGCGGTTTCGCCGCCTGCGAGTTCGAGCACCACCTCGCCTTCGCCGACGATCGGCGATTTGTACTGGCTGATCTGGTAGCCTTGCGGCAAATCCGGATAGAAATAGTTCTTTCGATCGAACACCGAGCGCAAATTTATCCTGGCATTCAGGCCAAGACCCGTGCGCACCGCCTGCTTGATGCATTCCGCATTGATGACGGGCAACATGCCCGGCATAGCCGCATCGACCAGCGAAACATGCGAATTGGGTTCGCCGCCGAATTCCGTCGAGGCGCCCGAAAACAGTTTCGAGTTCGAGGTGACCTGGGCATGGACCTCCATCCCGATCACGACTTCCCAGTCGCCGGTTGCGCCCTTGATCAGCTTGCCGTTCTTCGCACTCATGCTGTTGCACTTCCGAGCAGCGCGGATGCAATTGCTTCCCACTCGGCGTCGAGTGAACCGGTCGCAACTACCTTGCGGGCGCGTCGATACCAGTAGCCGGCATTGCCGAGATCGCCTTCGACGCGGTGCAGATAGGCGTGCACCCAGGCAGCTTCCGTTGTCTCTTCATCCTGCACGAGCCCGTGCGCCCGGTCCCAGCCGTCCCTGGCGGCCCACCACAAGGCGGCCAGCGGCGCGTCGAGCTGTGGCGCGGGCGCGGCGCCCGAGAGGCTTGCCTTGAACTCCGCCATCTTCACCACCACCTCGCAGGCATAAACCGTCCCGCCGCCTGCTCGATCACCTCGCCGAGCGAAAACAGCGTCTCTTCGTCGAAGGGCCGGCCGATCAGTTGCAGACCGAGCGGCAAGCCTTGCGCATCCTTGCCTGCGGGAATCGCGATGCCGGGAAGTCCGGCCATGTTCACCGTCACGGTGAAGATGTCGTTGAGATACATTTCGACGGGATCGGCGCCCTTCTCGCCGACGCCGAATGCCGCCGACGGCGTCGCCGGGGTGAGGATCGCGTTCACGCCCTTTTTGAAGCATTCCTCGAAATCTCGCTTGATCAGCGTGCGGACCTTCTGCGCGCGCAAATAATAGGCGTCATAATAGCCGGCCGAGAGCACGTAAGTGCCGATCATGACGCGACGGCGGACCTCGGCGCCAAACCCTTCCGCGCGGGTGTTTTCATACTGTTCGCCGATACTGCGGCCAGGAACGCGCAGGCCGTAGCGCACGCCGTCGTAACGGGCGAGGTTTGAGGAGGCCTCCGCGGGCGCGACGATGTAATAGGCCGGAAGCGCATATTTGGTGTGCGGCAGCGAAACCTCGACCAGCTCGGCACCAGCCGCTTTCAGCCACGCCGCGCCCTCGCTCCAAAGCTTCTCGATTTCGCCGGGCATGCCGTCGAGCCGATACTCTTTGGGGATTCCGATCTTCTTACCCTTCACGGAGTTTCCGATCGCGGCCTCGTAATCCGGAACCGGACGATCGACGGAAGTGGTGTCCTTTGGATCGTGGCCCGCCATCGAGCGCATCAGGATCGCGGTATCGCGCACGGTGCGGCCGATCGGTCCGGCCTGATCGAGCGATGATGCAAAGGCAACGATGCCCCAGCGCGAACAGCGGCCGTAAGTCGGCTTCATGCCCACCGTCGCGGTGAACGCCGCTGGCTGACGGATCGAGCCGCCGGTATCGGTCGCCGTCGCGCCCATGCATAGAAGCGCGGCCACCGCCGAAGCAGAGCCGCCGGAAGAGCCACCCGGCACGAGTGTCGTGTTGGCACCCTCGCGCCGCCACGGATTGACGACCGGTCCAAAACACGAGGTCTCGTTCGACGAGCCCATCGCAAATTCGTCGTTATTGAGCTTGCCGAGCAGCACGGCGCCGTCGCGCCAGAGCTGCGAAGTCACCGTGAACTCGTAGGTCGGCACGAATTTGGAAAGAATTTTCGAGCACGCGGTGGTGCGCACATCCTTGGTCGCAAACAGATCCTTGATGCCAAGCGGAATACCGGCGAGAGGGCCGCCCTCACCCTTGGCGATTCTGGCGTCGACCTCCCGCGCCATGGCCCGCGCCCGGTCCGGCGTCTCCAGCACAAAGGCATTGAGTGCGCGCGCGGCTTCCATCGCCTTGAGATGCGCTTCAGTCAGTTCAAGCGACGTGAACGATTTCTTCGCAAGGCCACTTCTAGCCTCCGCGAGAGTTAGCGACGTCAAATCGGTCATTTAGCAATATTAACCGGGCTGCAGAAGAAGGGAGAGAGTGTCTTGTCGTTGGCGGGATCGTCGCGCGATACCTTGCCGCTCGCCTTGTCGGCCGCCTCCAGCGCGTCGAGCACGGCGTCGACCGCCTGTTGCGGATCGGCTGCCTTGCCCTGGCGCTCCATGGCGTCAAGATAGTTCATGTAGGCTTGGTAGGCCTTTTCATCGTCGCAGAGCAGACACATCGGTCGAGAACTCTCTTGTTTCGGGCGTTGTCCAAAGCAACGGACTATTCGACGACTTTCGGCACCAGAAAGAAATGACCCTGGGTTTCCGGCGCATTCCTGATGATATCGTCGGGGATCCCGCCGTCATTGACAATGTCGGCGCGCATTTTCATTTCCATCGGAATAACCGAGGTCATCGCTTCGACGCCTTCGACATTGACTTCCGCCAGTTGCTCCACGAAGGCCAGCATCGCATTCAGCTCACCCTGCAGATGCGGAACTTCGGACTCCTTGACCGCAATCCGCGCCAGATGCGCGATGCGGCGAACGGTAGTGGCGTCAACGGACATATAAATACAAAGCCTTTGGTGGCGGAACTCGCCTCAGCCGTATAGCAGAGGGAGGTTTTGCGCCGCAACCGCGGGGAGCCAGCCTACCCAGCCAACCGGCTCAGCTGTGCCAAGGCCGCCCCGGCGAGCGCCCGGGTCAGTTCGGCTGCCGGCATCTCACGGCCCAGCCGCACCGCCTGACCCGCCCAGAGATTGGTGAAATCGACCTTGCCTTGCTTTTCCGCCGCCGACTTCAGCGGCGCTAACCCCGTCGCGGCATGGGGAAATTGTGGCGCATCGGCCGAAATCGGCCCGACTTCGCGCATGACGCGGTTGGCGACCCCGCGGGCGGGGCGTCCGGTCATGACATTGGTGATGACGGTGGAATCGTCCCTCGCCTGGGCAAGAGCAATTCGTGCCGGTCCGATCACTTTCGATTCCGGGCAGCGCAGATAGGCGGTACCGATCTGCACGCCGGCCGCGCCGAGCGCGAAAGCCGCCGCAATCCCGCGCCCGTCGGCGATGCCGCCGGCAGCAATCACCGGCACTTTCACCGCATCCACCACCTGCGGCACCAGGGCAAAGGTGCCGGGCTGTTCCGAAATATTTTCGGTCAGGAACATGCCGCGATGGCCGCCGGCTTCGGCGCCTTGCGCGATGATCGCGTCGACGCCGTTCTCCTCGAGCCAGATCGCCTCTCTCACGGTTGTCGCCGACGACATCACCTTGCAGCCGGCGGCCTTGACGCGGCCAAGCAGTTGGGCTTCCGGAAGCCCGAAATGGTAGCTGACGATTTCCGGTTTGAGTTCCTCGACGAGTTCGCACATGGCGCCGTCGAACGGCGCACGGTTTGCCGCGTTGACAGGCGCCGCCGGGTCCAGGCCGAACTCTTTATAATAAGGTGCAAGCCGCTGCTTCCAACTGGCCTCGCGCGCGGGATCGGCCGCAACGGCCTTGTGGCAGAAAAAGTTCATGTTGATCGGCGCGGAGACGCGCTGGCGAATGATGTTGACCTGCTCGCGCGCCTTCTCCGCCGAGAGCATTGCGCACGGCAGGGAACCCAGCGCTCCGCCCTGGGCTGCCGCGATCACAAGGTCCGCATCCATGATGCCGGCCATCGGCGCGAGCACGATCGGAAATTCGGTCTTGAAAAGATCGATCAAACGGCGATCCGGCCACATGGTCTGCTCATTTCCAAAAAAAGAGGGGGTGGGGCGCGGGCATCGTTGCCAGGGCCTGTCTCAGATTAGCACCCAGGGTTTGGATGAGCTATGCGTTCACAGACCGCCTGAGGCCAAAGCGGCGCAGCGCGACCCCGGCCCAGATCGCCTCGATGAGCCCGAACGGCCAGGCGCCCTGCAGAAACCCGTAGATAGAGCCGAGCGCACAGGCAGCCGCGAAGGCAAGCACGAACCAGCGGCTGCGATCTTCCAGGGCATAGCTCACCAGCATCGCAGTGACCGCGAACAAACCAAAAAGTGTCAGCCCGTCCATCGTGAATATTGCCCTTCCACTTTGCGCGGATTGCTGTCCACGTGTTATGCGAAGCACATGTCTGCCCTCATTCTACCGTTGATCGAGGCTGCCGCGCACTGGCCTGAACGCGGCGCGTTGATAGGGCTTGATCTCGGCACCAGGACCATCGGGGTGGCGGTTTCCGATCCAGACCGCCGGCTGGCGACCGGCGTGGAAACCATCAAGCGCAAGGCGTTCAAATCCGACGCCGAACACCTGATCGCGATCGCCACTGAGCGGGCGGCAGTCGGCTTCGTGCTTGGGCTGCCGATCAACATGGACGGCAGCGAAGGCCCGCGTGCCCAATCAACCCGCGCTTTTGCCCGCAACTTTTCCAAACTGACCGACCTTGCCATCGCGCTTTGGGACGAGCGGCTTTCGACCGCGGCGGTCGAACGCGAACTGATCGGAATGGACGTGAGCCGCGCCCGACGCGCGGAAGTGATCGACGAACACGCCGCGATCTTCATCCTGCAGGGGGCGCTCGACCGGTTGGCGAAGGCACGCGGGACGCGCTGAAGCCTCAGCTCGACCCGACCAGCACAAGCGTCTGGATCACAGCCGCAAGATTGTTGAGGCCGTGCACGATCACCGTGAGCCAGGTCGACTGATAACGGTAGCGGAGATAGCCGAGCAAAAGACCGATCGAGAACACTTCGCCGAAAAAGAACCAGTCGTACTGAAGGTGAAGCGCCGTCCAGACCATCGACGACAGAACGATGGCGCCCCACGGACCCAGGAATGTCTCCGACCAGCCGCGGTAGAGAAAACCGCGCGCAAAAAACTCCTCCGAAATCGGCGCCGCGACACAGAACGCAATCACGAGCAACCACAGCACCCCGTCTGCGCGCGCCGATTTCAACACGTCCATCATGAATCCCGGCGTGGATTCCCGCCCCGCTGCACGCGACAGCAATTCCCAGCCCAGGACCAGCAAGACAAGCGCACCGACGCCGATTGCAATGTTTCTCCACGAGGTCCAGCGCAAGGCAAGATACTCGCCGAACGGCGTGCCCGAAATCCGTGTGGCCAGCCACAGCGCGCCGAGAACGGCGGGCAGCCCGGTGATCACGGAGAGCGAAATCGTCAGGCCTCCGCCCAGCACATGGACCGCGGCGGCGACATCGAGCGGGCCTTCCCCCCGGAATACGAACCACGCCACGACTGCCATCTGGCCGGCGAACATTGCGCCGAAAGCGACAAGACCCCACAGCGCGGTACCCCAGAATTTCCAGATGCGGGGCGGGCGCGGGAGGGAAGCGGCGGAGCCGAGCGCCACCGGACTTTCGGGATCGAGCGAATCCATCAGATGACCTTCATGCGGGTAGTGCGCGGTCGAGCAACCGCGTTATGTCGTCATGTGCGAAATCGACAGCGCCGTACATGCTGGCATGATTCCCGGCAAGCCTGGTCATCGCGAACAATTCGGCATGACCTGGCGATATCTCATTGAGCGCGGCCGCAGCCGCCAGCAGCGCCAGTTTCTCCACTGCCAGCCGTGCCACGCGCTCGGAATCGGGCCTGCGGAACGCCGTCCCGATGAAGGAGGCGGCCTCGACCGTGCCGGCAAGACCCGCGGTGTCGCAGGCGAGATCCTGGAGAATGGAAATGGCTGCCTCCGCCTCGCGTGAGAGAGCGCGCAACACATCCAGACACATCACATTTCCCGAACCTTCCCAAATCGCATTGACCGGCGATTCCCGGTAATGGCGCGCCAGAATGCCCTCTTCCACGTAGCCGTTGCCGCCGAGGCATTCCATCGCTTCGTATAGAAATCCCGGCGCGCTCTTGCAAACCCAGTATTTGATCGCGGGCGTCAGCAGCCGCATGTAGGCCGCCTCGCTTTGGTCGCGCGGCGCGTCGTCGAAGGATCGGCACAGCCGCATGACGAGCGCGATCGAGGCCTCGACATGCAAGGCCATGTCGGAAAGAACAGCCTGCATCAGCGGCTGGTCTGCAAGGTGTTTCTGGAACACGCTGCGATGCCTTGCATGATGCAGCGCGTGCGCCAGGCCAGACCGCATCAGTCCGGAAGAGGCGATCGCGCAATCCTGCCGCGTCAGCTGCACCATCTGGATAATGGTGCGGATGCCCTTGCCCTCCTCGCCGACGCGCGTGGCATAGGCATCCAGAAATTCGACTTCGGAAGATGCATTGGAGCGATTGCCGAGTTTGTCCTTCAGCCTCTGAAACTGAATTGCGTTTACCGTACCGTCCGGTTTGAAACGCGGCATGAAGAAGCAGGTCAGCCCTTGGTCGGCCTGCGCCAGCACCAGGAATGCGTCGCACATCGGAGCCGACATGAACCATTTGTGCCCGGTGATGCGATAGGCGTCACCGTCGCGCACAGCCCGCGTCATGTTGGAGCGCACATCAGTACCGCCCTGCTTCTCGGTCATGCCCATGCCGAGCGTCATGCCCCGCTTTGTCGGCCACGGCGCGAAGGTCGGATCATAGGCGCGCGTGCCTATCACCGGCATTGTCCTTGCGAGCAAGTCCGGCTGCACGGCCAGTGCCGCGACCGAGGCGCGTGTCATCGTCACAGGACATAGATGTCCTGTCTCGACTTGTGCCGCCATGTAAAATTTGGCGGCACGGACGACCTCAGACGGTCCGCCGGCCGGCTTCCCGTCCGCGCTCCAGGTCGAATTGTGAAGACCTGCATGGGCGCTGCGCGCCATCAACTCGTGATACGCGGGGTGAAACTCGACCTGGTCGCGCCGGTTGCCCTTCGAATCGAAACTGCGCAGTTTTGGCGTGTTCTCATTGGCTAGCCGTCCCCGCTCGGCCATCGCGGCCGAACCCCAATGCTGTCCAAACTCCGCCAGTTCCTGTCGGGCCGAAGCACCGCCATTTGCGGCGACCGCGTCCGCAAGCGGGCGATCCAGCGCAAACAGATCGACGTCGACGAACGGCGGCGATTGATTGAGCACCTCATGGGTCGCAATCGAAAGGGATGTCATGGCAGCCCTCATGGTCGAGAAGGTGAAGCCGGAACCCGCGATCAGACTTTACCGACGCGGGTTGATCTCGAAATCATACGCGGGACCGCCCGCGCCCGGCAGCGAAAAATGCCACCACTCCTTGGCATAATTGACAAAACCTTGCCTTGCCATCGCAGTCACGAGCACCTTTCGCCATCTTCGCTGGCTCTCGGTAATCGCTGTCGCCGCGGTGTGTGCCTTGGGATCGGAACAATCATAGCCGGTGCCCATATCGACGCTGCCTTCTGGCGCGCGTATGGCTTCAGCCGCGGTACAATCGGCATAGGCCTTGGCGGGATCGAACCTTCGGGAGTTATCGGCCTTCGGATCGACGAGCGTAAGGTCGACCGCGGCGCCGGTTGAATGACCTGAATGCTCGGCGATATAGCCGAGCCGGAACAGATCCTTCTTGGAAAAGGCGGGGTTGTAGCGACGCTCGGCGGGCGTCTCGTGCCCGTTCTGCGCCCATACCACCATGTCATGCACCGCGCGCGCGGGCCGGTAGCAATCGAGCATCTTCAATGAGAGGTTCCGGCGCGCGAGTTCCGCCTGGACGCGCTTCAACGCCAGCCCGACATTCTGCTTTACGATGCATTCGGCGCCTCGATAGCCGGCGAGCGGCCGGCCCATGAAATTGTTCACCCCGGCGTAACGGATGTCCTGGCGGATCGTCGGGTCGACATCGGCCAGATAGACGAAACCGCCGGGCAAGGTTTCCGCACAGACCGGGCTTGCGAGTTCTATTCCCGCCGCCAGGAAGAGAGAAAACCATCTCATGACATTCGGCACGTCCGTTTACCGTGGTTCCGACAGACCGGGGGATAAGTCGCTGGGCCCTTATTCGCCCTTGCCCCGCGTTGTATCTCTGCCTATAGCTCTGGTTTTAATGACCTCTGCATCGAAATCGACTTTCGTCCTCGGTCACCGGCATCTGCTGGGAATCGAGGGCCTTTCGCCTGCCGATATTACCGGCCTGCTCGATCTTTCCGAAGAATATGTCGAGCTCAACCGCCAGGTCGACAAGAAGCGTACGTCCCTGCGCGGACGGACCCAGGTCAATCTGTTCTTCGAGGCCTCGACCCGCACGCAATCCTCCTTCGAGATCGCAGGCAAGCGGCTGGGCGCCGATGTCATGAACATGTCGGTGGCATCCTCCTCGATGCGCAAGGGCGAGACGCTGATGGATACGGCAGTGACGCTCAATGCCATGCATCCGGACATTCTGGTAGTGAGGCACCATGCCTCGGGCGCGGTGGAATTGCTGGCGCGCAAGGTCGACGGCTCGGTGGTCAACGCGGGCGACGGCGCCCATGAGCATCCGACGCAGGCGCTGCTGGATGCGCTGACCATCCGCCGCAACAAGGGCCGGCTCGAGGGCCTCGTGATCGCGATCTGCGGCGATGTCATGCATTCGCGGGTGGCGCGCTCCAACATCCTGTTGCTCAACACCATGGGCGCGCGCGTCCGCGTCGTCGCGCCCTCCACGCTGTTGCCCCGCGGCATCGAGCGGATGGGGGTCGAGGTCGCCCGCGACATGCGCGAGGGGCTCGCGGGCGCCGATATCGTGATGATGCTGCGGCTGCAGCGCGAGCGCATGAACGGCTCGTTCGTGCCGTCGAGTCAGGAGTACTTCCATTACTTCGGGCTCGACCAGAAGAAGCTCGCCTATGCCAAGCCCGATGCGCTGGTGATGCATCCGGGGCCGATAAATCGCGGTGTGGAGATCGACTCCATCGTAGCCGACGGCGCGCAATCGCTGATCCGCGAACAGGTGGAAATGGGAGTGGCGGTGCGGATGGCGGTGCTCGAGGCACTCGCCCGCAACCTGCCGAACGCGTGATTACGATGTTGATGTGGCTTCATCCTTCGAGACGCCGCTTCGCGGCTCCTCAGGATGAGGTCAGTGGCTCAGCCCTCATGGTGAGGAGCGCGTCTACCGCGCGTCTCGAACCATGAGGCCAAGGATCTGCCCGACATGCTGACCGATCGCCGCCCGATCCTGCTAGCCAACGCCCGCGTGGTGGATCCCTCGCGCGATTTCGACGGTCCCGGCGACGTCCTGATCGCCGACGGTGTCATCCGCGACCTCAAGCGCGGCATCGGCGCGGCCGGTGTGCCGGAGGGTACCGACGTCATCAATTGCGCGGGCAAGATCGTAGCGCCCGGCCTGATCGACATGCGCGCCTTTGTCGGCGAACCCGGCGCGAGCCACCGCGAGACTTTCGCCTCCGCTAGCCAGGCCGCGGCGACCGGTGGCATCACCACCATCGTCTGCCAGCCCGCCACTTCGCCCGTGATCGACAATTCGGCGACCGTCGATTTCGTCCTGCGGCGCGCCCGCGACACCGCGATCGTCAACATTCATCCGATGGCGGCGCTGACAAAAGGATTGCGCGGCGAGGAGATGACCGAGATCGGTCTGTTGAAGGCCGCGGGCGCGGTGGCTTTCACCGACGGCGACAAGAGCATCACCAACGCGCAGGTGATGCGGTGTGCGCTCACCTATGCACGCGATTTCGACGCTTTGATCGTCCACCACACCGAAGACCCGCATCTGGTGGGCGAAGGCGTCATGAACGAGGGCGAATTCGCCGCACGATTGGGGCTTATGGGCATTCCCAACGCCGCCGAGGCGGTGATGCTGGAGCGCGACATGCGGCTCGTTGCGCTGACCGGTGGTCGCTATCACGCGGCCTCGTTGACCTGCAGCGAGTTGCTGGAAATTCTCAAGCGCGCCCGCGATTCCGGTCTGGAAGTGTCTGCCTCTGTTTCGATCAACCATGTGACGCTGAACGAAAACGACATCGGTCCGTATCGTACTTTCCTCAAGCTGTCGCCGCCATTGCGCACCGAGGAGGATCGACTCGCGCTGGTCGACGCCGTCGCCTCAGGGCTGATCGATGTGATCATGTCGGACCACAATCCGCAGGACGTCGAGGTGAAACGCCTGCCCTTCGCGGAAGCCGCGTCCGGGGCGATCGGGCTGGAGACCATGTTGCCGGCGGCGCTTCGGCTGATCCACAACGGCCAGACCGATTTCACGACCCTGATCCGTGCGATGTCGACGCGCCCTGCCGAATTACTCGGCCTGCCCGGCGGAACGCTGCGGCCTGGCGCCCCTGCCGATGTGATCGTGATCGATACCGACACGCCCTGGGTGCTCGACCCCGACGACCTCAAATCCCAATGCAAGAACACACCGTTCGACGAGGCTCGTTTCTCCGGCCGCGTCGTTCGCACAATCGTCGGCGGCCGGACCGTCTATGAGCATGTCTGAACCTTGCGCGGACAAAGCTTCGCGGCCCGAAGCTGCGCCAGATGGAGGCGCGTCAAACAAAGGCTCTCATGCGCGCGCAATTTGCGGGCGAAGGAGGCGCGGAAATGTCGGCTAGTGCATGGCTGCCGGTGGCGTTCATCCTCGGCTATCTGCTCGGCTCCATTCCCTTTGGTTTGATCCTGACGAGATTTGCCGGCACGCAGGATCTGCGCTCGATCGGCTCCGGAAATATCGGCGCCACCAATGTGCTCCGCACGGGCCGCAAGGGCCTCGCCGCGGCGACCTTGCTGCTCGACATGCTCAAGGGCACCGTGGCCGTCATAATCGCCGGCACCTTCGCCGGTCCGAACGCCGCGATGCTGGCCGCGCTCGGCGCATTCCTCGGCCACCTCTTCCCGGTGTGGCTGAAGTTCAAGGGAGGCAAAGGTGTCGCCGTTTACATCGGCGTGCTGATCGGCCTGTTCTGGCCGGCCGCCCTGGTGTTTTGCGTGCTGTGGCTCGCGACCGCCGTGATCACGCGCTTTTCCTCGCTCTCGGCGCTGGTTGCGAGTTTCATCACGCCCATTTTCCTGTGGTGGGTCGGTCACCCGGCGCTCGCCCTGCTGTTCGCCGTGCTGTCGCTATTGCTGTTTTACATGCATCGCGAAAACATCAGGCGATTGCGGGCCGGGACCGAGGGGCGGATCGGTGAGAGAAAATAGTCGCTGCCCGTCCTGTTCAGCTTGAGGTTTATACCCCCTTCCCTACTCGTCCAGGTTGATACATGCTCCTGCCTCCCGGGGGACGCATGGACACCGAGACTTCACAAACCAAACACTTGACCGACGCCCAGCGCATCGACTGGCTGCGCCTGATCCGCTCCGACAATGTCGGACCACGCACCTTCCGCTCGCTCGTCAACCATTTCGGCAGCGCGCGCGCCGCTCTGGAGCGACTGCCGGATCTGGCGCGGCGCGGCGGCGCTTCGCGGCACCAGCGGATTTGCAGCGAGGAAGATGCGCGCGCGGAAATTGCTGCGAGCGAGCAATTAGGCGTCAGCCTGGTCGCTCCGGGTGAAGCCGGCTATCCGCCGCGGCTTGCGATACTCGATGATGCGCCGCCCCTGCTCGGCGTGCGTGGTGGGCACCAGGTCCTGATGCGGCCGATGATCGCGATCGTCGGCTCCCGCAACGCCTCGGGCGCCGGGCTCAAATTCGCAAGCCAGCTGGCGCGCGACCTCGGCGACGCTGGTTTTGTCATCGTCTCGGGACTGGCGCGCGGCATCGACCAATCCGCCCATCGGGCCAGCATCGAAGGCGGCACGGTGGCCGTGCTCGCAGGCGGCCATGACCGCATCTATCCACCCGAACACGAGGATCTGCTCACGGCGATCCTCGCCGCGGGAGGCGCGATCTCCGAAATGGCGCTCGGGCATGTGCCCCGTGCGCGCGATTTTCCGAGGCGCAATCGGCTGATCTCGGGCGCCTCGCTCGGCGTGGTCGTGGTCGAGGCTGCGTTTCGCTCGGGCTCGCTGATCACCGCGCGAATTGCAGCCGAACAGGGTCGCGAAGTGTTCGCGGTGCCGGGCTCCCCGCTCGATCCGCGCGCCGCCGGCGCCAACGATCTGATCAAGCAGGGCGCGACCCTGATCACGGACGCCGCCGACATCATCCAGGCGATCGAGCCGATCATGGGACGGCCGACCGAGATGCGCGAGAGCGATGAGGAGCCGCTTGCTCCGGAGCCCGAGGCGGGCGACCGCGCACGCATCGTCGGGTTGCTCGGACCAACCCCCATCCTGCTCGACGACCTGATCCGGATGGCGGATGCTTCGCCCGCGATCGTGCGCACCGTGCTGCTGGAACTCGAACTCGCCGGGCGGCTCGAGCGCCACGGTGGCGGGTTGATCTCGCTGGCAGTCTGATCCTGGGTAGGTCTGATCCCTGAACAAGCGCGGACCGTGAACGCGCGGAATCCCGAAACTCTCGGGCCAATTTCCAAAATGCCATTCTCAGGACAGCTTGCGCTTGCCGCGCAGGCGGATGAACTCCTCGGCTTCCATCCGCGTCATTTCCAGTAAGCGCACGAGCAGTTTCAGGTCGTGACGTCGTGCGAGTCCGGCAAGGGCCGCAACCGTCTCTGCGATGAACATTGCGGCCTCATCGGGCCCGCCGTCCCCCGGCGGCTCGTCGTTTTGCGAGTTCACCACCGGCCCTTGAATCTCCTCCTCAAGTCACGTTCTTGATCAAATTTGATCTAATTCCGTGTATTTTCGCAGAATACCCCTTTTGAGAGCGCAACTCTAGGACGCATTTTTCAACTTTTTGGATAGTGACGGGATACCGCAACACATGCTTTCAACATCTGTCGATTTGACAGGGGCCTTCTCACCACCCATGTTCGGGTCGAAACGGCCGACGCGAGTCTCGCGGAACCGGCCTTTATTTTTCCCGTAAGCCATTGGAATGACATGAATATCGTCATCGTGGAGTCGCCGGCAAAGGCCAAGACGATCAACAAGTATTTGGGCGCGTCCTACGAGGTTCTGGCGTCCTTCGGCCATGTTCGGGACCTCCCGGCCAAGAATGGAT
Organism: uncultured Alphaproteobacteria bacterium; assembly: GCA_963820275.1. Taxonomy (GTDB): domain Bacteria; phylum Pseudomonadota; class Alphaproteobacteria; order Rhizobiales; family Xanthobacteraceae; genus Bradyrhizobium. Next base: position 49,620 of record CAWFZL010000039.1, on the reverse strand, counting down.
CAGTCGATCCCGACGCCAATTTTCAGATGATCTGGGAGGTCGACCCCAAGGCTGTGGGCCGTCTCAACGACATCGCCAGGGCGGTCAAGGGCGCCGACAAGCTGATTCTTGCGACCGACCCCGATCGCGAGGGCGAGGCGATTTCCTGGCATGTGCTGGAAATCCTGAAAGAGAAACGCGCGCTGAAGGATCAGGCCATCGAGCGCGTGGTGTTCAACGCCATCACCAAACAAGCCGTCTCGGACGCGATGAAGCATCCGCGCCAGATCGATGGCGCGCTGGTGGACGCCTATATGGCACGCCGCGCGCTGGATTATCTGGTCGGTTTCACGCTCTCGCCGGTACTTTGGCGCAAACTGCCGGGCGCGCGCTCGGCAGGAAGGGTGCAGTCGGTGGCGCTGCGGCTCGTCTGTGACCGCGAGCTTGAAATCGAAAAATTCGTGCCGCGCGAGTACTGGTCGCTGCTTGCGACGCTCGTTACACCGCGTGGAGAAGCATTCGAAGCCCGTCTCGTCGGCGCCGACGGCAAGAAGATCCAGCGGCTCGACATCGGAACCGGCGCCGAGGCGGAAGACTTCAAGAAGGCGCTTGAGACTGCGAGCTTCACTGTAACGACGGTCGAAGCAAAGCCGGCCCGGCGCAACCCGCAGGCCCCCTTCACCACATCGACGCTGCAACAGGAGGCCAGCCGCAAGCTCGGCTTTGCGCCCGCGCATACCATGCGCATCGCGCAGCGGCTCTACGAGGGTATCGACATCGGCGGCGAGACCACCGGGCTCATTACCTATATGCGAACCGATGGTGTGCAGATCGACGCTTCGGCGATCACCCAGGCCCGCAAGGTGATCGGCGAGGATTACGGCAACGCCTATGTGCCGGACTCGCCGCGCCAGTATCAAACCAAGGCCAAGAACGCGCAGGAAGCCCACGAAGCCATCCGCCCGACCGATCTGTCGCGGCGGCCCGCCGACATGCGCCGGCGGCTCGATCCGGACCAGGCCAAACTCTATGAGCTGATCTGGATCCGAACCATCGCGAGCCAGATGGAATCCGCCGAGCTCGAACGCACCACCGTGGATATCGCGGCGAAGGCAGGCTCGCGCGTGCTGGAGCTTCGCGCCTCCGGCCAGGTCATCAAGTTCGACGGTTTTCTCGCGCTCTATCAGGAAGGCCGCGACGACGATGCCGAAGATGAGGACAGCCGCCGCCTGCCCGCGATGAGTGAGGGCGAGGGACTGAGGCGGCAGCAACTCGCGGTCACCCAGCACTTCACCGAGCCGCCGCCGCGTTTCTCCGAGGCTTCCCTGGTCAAACGCATGGAAGAGCTTGGTATTGGCCGGCCGTCGACCTACGCCTCCATTCTCCAGGTATTGAAGGACCGCGGCTATGTGAGGCTGGAGAAGAAGCGCCTGCACGGCGAGGACAAGGGCCGCGTCGTGGTTGCGTTTCTGGAAAACTTCTTCTCGCGTTACGTCGAATACGATTTCACCGCGGCGCTCGAGGAACAGCTCGACCGCATCTCGAACAACGAGGTTTCCTGGCAGCAGGTGCTCAAGGATTTCTGGCGCGACTTCATCGGCGCGGTAAACGACATCAAGGACTTGCGCGTCACCGAAGTGCTTGACGCGCTCGACGACATGTTGGGCCCTCACATTTACGCGCCTCGCGCGGATGGCGGCGATCCCCGGCAGTGCCCGAGCTGCGGCACCGGGCGGCTCAACCTCAAGGCGGGCAAGTTCGGCGCCTTTGTCGGTTGTTCCAACTATCCGGAATGCCGTTACACCCGCCCGCTCGCCGCCGACAGCGAGGCAAGCGCCGACCGCATCCTGGGCCAGGATCCGGACACCCGCCGCGACGTGGTCGTAAAGGCCGGACGTTTCGGGCCCTATATCCAGCTCGGCGAGCAAAAGGACTATGCGGAAGACGAAAAGCCGAAGCGTGCCGGCATCCCGAAAAACGTGTCGCCTTCGGATATCGATCTCGATCTGGCACTGAAGCTGTTGTCGCTGCCGCGCGAAATCGGCCTGCACCCCGAGACCGGCAAGCCGATCACCGCCGGGCTCGGTCGCTTCGGTCCCTTCGTGCGTCACGAGAACACCTATGCAAGCCTCGAGGCCGGGGACGAGGTATTCGATATCGGGCTCAACCGGGCCGTCACGCTGATCGCGGAAAAGATCGCGAAGGGCCCGAAAGGCCGCCGCTTCGGTGCCGATCCCGGCAAGCCATTGGGCGATCACCCGACCCTTGGTGCGGTTGCGGTGAAGAATGGTCGCTATGGTGCCTATGTCACGGCCGGCGGCGTCAACGCCACGATCCCCAGCGACAAGACGCCGGACACCATCACTCTGCCCGAAGCAATCACACTGCTCGATGAGCGCGTGGCCAAGGGCGGCGGTGCGTCAAAACGCGGCGGCAAGAAAACCAAAGCGGCAACCCCGGCCAAGGCCGAGGCGGAAAAGCCGGCAAAACCGGCCAAGAAGGTCGCCGTAAAGAAACCGGTGGCGAAGCCGAAATCGCAGGCCACCAGCAAGGCGCGTGCCCCGGTAACGGCGAAAACTTCGCCTTCGAAGGCGGCCAAACCCGTCGCCAAGAAGAGCGCCAAGGCAAGCCGATAGAGTGGCCAAACAGCGCGACAGGGGCTTTCCAGCACCAGACGCCATCGTCGCTTTCATCCGCGCGAATCCGGGAAAGGTGGGAACCCGCGAAATCGCGCGGGAATTCGGTCTCAAGAATGCCGACCGGGCCGAACTGAAGCGAATTCTTCGCGAACTTGCCGACCAGGGCACGATCAAGAAACGCGGCAAGGAGATCAGCGAACCTGAGACGCTGCCGGCAAGCCTGCTCGCCGACATTACGGGGCGCGACAGCGACGGTGAATTGATCGCCATTCCCGCCGAATGGGATGAGGTGGAAGCCGGCGAGCCGCCGAAGATCCGCATTCATGCAGCAAGGCGGGCGCAGCCAGGGACAGCGGCAGGTGTTGGCGACCGCGCGCTGTTGCGCGTCGAAAAACTCGAGGAGCGCGACCGCGAAGGCACGATCTATCGCGGGCGCGTCATCAAGGTCATCGATCACGCCAGGACGCGCGTGCTCGGAATCTTCCGCGCTCTTCCCGGCGGCGGCGGACGCCTCGTCCCCGTCGACAAGAAACAGGCCGGTCGTGAACTGAACATCGCCGGGTCGGACAGCGGAGGCGCCGAGGACGGCGATCTCGTCAGTGTCGATCTGGTGCGCTCGCGCGGCTATGGCCTCGCGTCCGGCAAGGTAAAGGAACGGCTCGGTTCGCTTGCTTCGGAAAAAGCGATCAGCCTTATCGCGATTCATGCCCACGACATTCCGCAGGCGTTTTCACAGGCCGCGTTACGGGAGGCCGAGGAAGCAAAGCCGGCAAGCCTGAAGGGGCGCGAGGACTGGCGCGACGTTCCCCTCGTCACCATCGATCCGCCCGACGCAAAGGATCACGACGATGCGGTTCATGCCGAACCGGATCCGGACCCGAACAACAAGGGCGGCTATATCGTCAACGTCGCGATCGCGGATGTAGCGTTCTACGTTCGGCCGGGATCGGCACTCGATCGCGACGCATTGACCCGCGGCAATTCGGTCTATTTTCCCGATCGCGTGGTGCCGATGCTGCCCGAGCGCATCTCGAACGATCTGTGCTCGCTCGTGCCCGGACAGGCGCGCGGCGCGCTCGCCGTGCGGATGGTGATCGGCAACGACGGCCGCAAGCGCTCGCACAGCTTTCACCGCATACTCATGCGCTCGGCCGCGAAGATCCACTATGCCCAGGCACAAGCCGCAATCGACGGAAAACCCGACGATGCGACAGCTCCCGTGCTCGCGTCGATCCTGAAGCCGCTTTATGACGCCTATGCAGTGGTGAAGCGTGCCCGCGACGAGCGCGCGCCGCTAGATCTCGATATCCCCGAGCGAAAGATCCTCCTGAGGAGGGACGGCACCGTGGATCGCGTCGTCGTTCCGGAGCGGCTGGACGCGCATAAGCTGATCGAAGAGTTCATGATCCTGGCCAACGTCGCGGCGGCCGAAATGCTTGAACGGAAGTCGCTGCCGCTTATCTATCGGGTGCACGATGAACCGACGCTCGAAAAGGTTCACAATCTCCGGGAATTCCTGAAAACCCTTGATATGACGTTCGCGCCGAGCGGTGCATTGCGACCGTCGCTGTTCAATTATGTGCTGGCACAGGTCAAGGGCCATGATGCCGAGTCGCTGGTGAATGAAGTGGTGTTGCGCTCCCAAGCCCAGGCCGAGTATTCGGCCGAGAATTACGGCCATTTCGGCCTCAATTTGCGACGCTATGCGCATTTCACTTCGCCGATCCGGCGATATGCAGACCTTGTCGTGCATCGCGCATTGATCCGCGGCCTGGGTCTTGGCGAAGGCGCGTTGCCGGACACCGAAACGGTGGAAAGCCTGAGCGAGATCGCAGCCCAGATCTCCGTCACCGAACGCCGCGCCATGAAGGCGGAGCGCGAGACGGCCGACCGGCTGATCGCCCATTTTCTCGCTGACCGCATTGGCGCCACCTTCGAGGGCCGCATCTCCGGCGTCACACGCGCGGGACTTTTCGTCAGACTGACCGATACCGGCGCCGACGGGCTGATACCGATCCGTACGCTTGGAACCGAATATTTCAACTATGACGAAACACGCCATGCGCTGATCGGCTCGCGCAGCGGTGCCATGCATCGGCTGGGGGACGTCGTCGACGTCCGTCTGGTAGAAGCTGCACCCGTTGCCGGCGCCCTGCGGTTCGAACTGTTGTCGGATGGAAAACTCCCGGGGCGCGGACGCAAACAGCGTGCGTCTGGAACCGCGGCCAAAGCCCAGCCGTCGCGCGGCCCGCGCAAGAAGGACCGCAAGCCGGGCAAGCCAAAATCCGGCAAATCGAAGAAAGGCAAGTCATGGAAACGTTGAGCGCCCACCCCATCGTCTGGAGCCGGGATACGGCGCCCGTTGAAAAGCGCGACGTCTGGGTAGCCTTGAAACGTGGCTTTCGCGGCCGCTGCCCGCGTTGCGGCGAGGGCAAATTGTTCCGTGCGTTCCTGAAGGTCGACGACCATTGTTCCGCTTGCGGGCAGGATTTCACGCCGCACCGCGCCGACGACCTGCCGGCCTATCTCGTCATCGTCATCGTCGGCCATATCGTGGTGCCGCTGGCGCTGCTGATCGAGACGAACTACTCGCCACCGGTCGCCCTTCAACTGGCGATATATCTGCCGCTGACCCTGGTCGCCTCATTGGTTCTGCTACAGCCCGTAAAGGGCGCGGTGGTGGGACTTCAATGGGCGCTGCGCATGCACGGATTTGACGAACAGAACCCGGAGCCATAGACCGGCGCGTCAGCAACGAAAAAATACGGGCGGCGGCGTGCGATGAGCGAGAGTGGAAACGCGGAGAAGGAAGCTGACCATCACCCCTATCGCCGCCCGGTCGATGCCGCCACGCTGATCCTCGTTGATCGGAGGGGCACGACGCCGAAAGTGCTGGTCGGCAAACGCCACGACAAGGTGGTGTTCATGCCCGGAAAGATCGTCTTTCCCGGCGGCCGCGTCGACAAGGCCGACAGTCGTATTCCGGTTGCAGCGCCCATCCCACAAGCGCTCGAGGCAAACCTTTTGAAGGGCCGCCCCAGTATCACGCCGTCACGCGCGCGCGCGCTCGCGGTTGCCGCCATCCGGGAAGCCTGCGAGGAAACCGGCCTTTGTCTGGGACGCAAGGGTCCTGGCGGCACGCCAGTTCTGGCCGGCCCATGGAAGCCCTTTGCCGAAGCCGGCCTTCTTCCCGATCCCTCGGGCCTGTTTCTGATTACGCGTGCGATCACTCCGCCCGGCCGCATCAGGCGTTTCGACACGCGGTTTTTCGCGGCCGACGCCTCGGCCATCGCCCATCGCGTTGACGGCGTGGTCCATGCCGAAGCCGAACTCGTGGAGTTGGTCTGGGTCGAACTGGGATCGAAGCCGCTTGCGGATTTGCATCCCATGACCAAAAACGTGCTGAACGAACTCGAGCGACGTTTGACGGTCGGCCCCTTGCGCCACGATGCCGACGTGCCGTTTTTCCATTTCTATGGCGGCAAGATGCAACGGGATGTCCTGGGAGCATAGCGCCCCCGCGGGCCGCTGTTTACCTCCGGCAACATGCGCCAAAACGGGTGCTTTTAGGTGTCATCGCCTGAATTTGGCATCAATATTACCCCGAAATCCTTGACTTTGGACGGATCGAGGCTAGGTTGCCCGGCAAATGGCGCCCCCACGGGCCGGCGCCCGATCCCAGACACATAAGGTTTTGCAAATGGCCAAGGCGGTCACCATCAAGGTCAAGCTCGTTTCCTCGGCGGATACCGGCTTCTATTACGTCGCCAAGAAGAATTCGCGCACCATGACCGACAAGCTCGTGAAGAAGAAGTACGATCCGGTCGCCCGCAAGCACGTCGAATTCCGCGAGTCCAAGATCAAGTAGGCCGTGCAAACTGCCCGACGACGGTAGCGGGGCCATCGGCCCCGTTTTTATTTGTGGAAGCGGGTATTGCGGACGGTTCAGGCGGCGTTCGCGACCACGCGGTTGCGGCCATCATGCTTGGCGCGATAAAGCGCGGTATCGGCGCGCTTGAGCACGTCGGCCACCGGCTCACCCTTTAATTCAAGGGTGGAAAGTCCGATCGAGATCGTGACCTCGATGCGTTGCGTGCCCTTGTGAACGGCGAACGGCTCTCCGGCGATCGAACGCCGCAGACGCTCGGCCACCATTCCTGCGACATGCAAATCGGTTTCCGGCATCACGATGACGAACTCCTCGCCGCCATAGCGGCAGGCGAGATCGATGCCGCGGATCGACTTGCGAACTCGCATGGCAAATTCGCGCAAGACGTCATCGCCGGCATCGTGGCCGTAATTGTCGTTGATCGACTTGAAGAAATCGATGTCGAGCATCATCACCGCCAATGGCTTGCCCCGGCTCGAGGCCTGCTCGGCGAGGGTTCCCAAATGGCTTTCCATGTAGCGGCGGTTGTGCAGTCCGGTCAGCGCGTCGGTGATCGCCATTTCGATCGAGTTCTGCACATTGTCGCGCAGATGGTCGGTGTAACGCCGCTTGCGGATCTGGGTGCGCGCGCGAGCCAGCAATTCGTGGCTGTCGACCGGACGAAGCAAATAGTCGTTGACGCCGATCTCTAGCCCCCGAAGCAGCCGGGTGTTGTTATCCGCGTCGGAGATCGCGAGAATCGGCACGTGCCGGGTCCGCTCCAGCGACCGTACCTGGCTGCACAGCCGCAGTCCGTCAAAATTATCAAGACCGAGCGAGACGATCAGTAGATCGTAGTCGCCATCGGCAGCGCGAAACAGCGCTTCGGCGGGATTGGTTTCGAACTCGACGGCGTGCTCGGTGCTCAGCATCGGCAACAGCCGTTCGTAGGATGCGGGCCGATCGTCGACCAGAAGCACGCGCCCACCCTTTCCGGTATCCGCCACGGCGCTTCGCTCCGGCGCCTGCACGCCGATCTCCAGCGAGGTGACGGCGCGCATCCGCAGCTCGTCGGTCATCATCTTCAGCCGCGTCAAGGAACGGACGCGCGCGATCAGAACGACGTCGGACACCGGCTTGGTCAGGAAATCATCGGCGCCGGCCTCCAGGCCGCGCACGCGATCTGCCGGACTGTCGAGCGCGGTCACCATGACGACCGGAATGAAATGGGTTGCCGGATCGGACTTTAGGCGGCGGCAAACCTCGAAACCGTCTATATCAGGCATCATGACGTCGAGCAGAACGATGTCGCAGTCCGCGCGCGTGCAGGCAGCCAGCGCTTCCGCGCCGCTGGACGCGGTCAGGACGTCGAAATACTCGGCCGATAGCCGCGCTTCCAACAGCTTGGCGTTGGCGGGAACGTCGTCAACGACCAGAATACGCGCGGACATTTCACTCTCCTATCCGATAAACCGTCGGACGGTCTCGATGAACTTGCCGACCGAGATCGGCTTGGACAGGTAGGCCTCACAGCCGCCTTCGCGGATGCGCTCCTCGTCCCCCTTCATGGCAAATGCCGTGACTGCCACGACCGGAATTGCGCGCAGCTCGGGATCGTCCTTGATCCAGCGCGTCACTTCCAAACCCGAAACCTGCGGCAGCTGGATATCCATCAGGATGAGATCGGGGCGAAGCTTGCGCACGAGTTCGAGCGCCTCGAAACCGTTGCTGGTGCCGTGAGTCTGATAGCCGTGCGCCTCAAGCAGATCGCGAAAGAGCTTCATGTTGAGCTCGTTGTCTTCCACGATCAGGACGGTTTTTGCCATCCCGTCCCTCCCATCCCGGTACGCCCCCTCGAAGGCGGTGCTGCGGCCGCCCATGAGATGAAATCAAAGTAGCGCCAGATTCGCTCCAACGGGTTAAGCTCGGCAGCCTGCCAGGCGCGATCTTCACGCAACTTGGTTTCCACTTGCTTGAACCCGTTGCGCAGACTCGGGCATGATCTTTTGGAAAATAGAGACCATAAGTTACGGAAAGGCAAATTAATCCGTTGAGAAAGCCTATTCAGAACGTTCGGGAAGTGGCTGAAATCGTTGCGGTTCAGGCGCTTTCCTTCATCGCCGCCGACCCGGAGCGGCTGGGTGCGTTCCTGGCCGAGAGCGGGATCGGCCCGGACACCTTGCGTCGTGCGGCAGCCGATCCGAAATTCCTGGCCCACGTGCTCGATTTCATCATGCGCGACGATGCAACCGTGAATGCGTTTGCCTCTGTCTCGCAGCTTCATCCGACCAACATTGCCGCGGCTCACCAGGCGCTGAACGATCCCAAATGGGAGCCCGATGTGCCGTGACATCGCAAGGGCCAGCATTCGCGGAAGGACCGACCTGCTTCTGCCGGGACTGCCTGCGCGATCTGGACGCTGCGACCAGGCGATGCGGCGAATGCGGCTCGCCCCGTCTGGCGCGTCACCGCGCGCTGGCTTCGCTTGCCATTGCCCACATCGATTGCGACGCCTTCTACGCAACCGTCGAGAAGCGCGACAATCCTGAACTCGCGGACAAGCCCGTCATCATCGGCGGCGGCAAGCGCGGCGTGGTATCGGCGGCGTGCTATATCTCCCGCACATTCGGCGTACGATCGGCGATGCCGATGTTCAAGGCGCTGGATCTGTGTCCCTCCGCAATCGTGATCCGGCCCGATATGGCGAAGTATGTCAGGGTCGGCCGCGAGGTGCGCCGGGCGATGCAGGCGCTGACGCCGCTGGTCGAACCACTCTCGATCGACGAGGCGTTCCTCGACCTCCGCGGCACGGAGCGTGTTCATGGCATGATACCGGCCAAAGTGCTGGCGCGTTTCGCGCGCGATGTCGAGCGCGAGATCGGCATCACCGTCTCCGTCGGGCTTTCCTGCAACAAATTCCTGGCCAAGATCGCCTCCGACCTCGACAAGCCTCGCGGTTTCGCAGCTCTCGATCAGGACGAGGCGCGGGCGATGCTGGCAGACAAGCCGGTTGGCTTCATCTTTGGCGTCGGACCCGCAACGCAGGAGCGGCTGATCCGGCACGGTTTTCGCACCATCGCGGATTTGCAGCGCGCCGACGAACGCGAATTGATAAAGCAGTTTGCGACCGACGGCCGCCGGCTATGGCGGCTCGCGCGAGGCATCGACGAGCGCACAGTGGTGCCCGATCGCGGCGCCAAGACGATCTCCAGCGAGACGACCTTCGAAACCGACATCCGCGATTTCATGACGCTCGAAAGGACGCTTTGGCGGCTGTCGGAAAAGGTTTCCTCGCGCCTCAAGAACAGCGAGCTTGCGGGTTCGACCATCACGTTGAAACTGAAGACCGCCGATTTCCGGCAGCGCACCCGCTCCCAATCAATTCACGCCCCGACCCAGCTTGCCGCAAAGATTTTTGCCGTGTCCCGGGAAATGCTGGCGAAGGAAGTCGATGGTACCGCATTCCGCCTGATGGGCGCCGGCGTGAGCGCGCTCCGGCCGGGTTCGCAAGCCCACGACAGCGACATGCTCGACCGTCGCTCAGCCGACGCCGAGCGCGCAATCGACAATCTGCGCAGGAAATTCGGCGAAGCCGCCGTTATCCGGGGCATCGCCTATGAGGGACCTGAAGGACCGGAACAGGACTGAATCGTTTTCGAGCGAAGTGGACCGTCCAGTCGGCCCCTCACTTACAGGGCTTGGAATCCTTGACGTCGAATTTTCCAAGAGCGCCCGAAATCACGAAATCATTGTAGTCGAGCACCAGCGCGCGTGAGACCCCGTTCTCGAACAGCTCGAACGACATCGAATAGACCGGCGTCTGCTCGCCCTCGGTGGGCTTGGAATCGTGCTCGTAATAACTGACCGTTACCGGCCACCGCGTCATCGACTTCATGACATCGTTTTCGGTCGACGGATCGGGGGAGGTAATGGTCCGATCGCCAGGTATCGGCTGCCCGATCACGGAAAGGGTATTGAAAACCTTTTCCCCGTTATCCGAGCCGTCATAGACCTGCAATTCAAGCAGGGATTTCCCTTCCCTGGCTGCGGTAATGATCCGCTGAATTTGCTCGGTCGGAAATACCGTCGATCCGTCCAGCGTGAAGGTCTTGCTTTGCGGCTGTTTCAGTTTGACCGTGATGTGATCGCCGGTCCGCTCGGCAATCCCGTCGACCGGACTCGATTCGCTGTCGTTCATCCGCGAGTCGATCTTGAACCGGTAGGTCTTGCCGGCCGCATCTTCCCACGAGGTCGAGCGCAGATCGGAGAGCGTCATCTTGCCCTCGCCGCTGTTCATTTCCGAGACCTGCCTGAATTCGGAGGTATATCCCTCGCAGGCACTGCCGGAGAAACTGTAGAGAATTCGGCCGCGCGCGCTGTTGATCGCGTTGGAGCCGCGTGACTTCAAGAGACTGAGTTCGTAGAGCGCCTGGTGCGGCAGAAATGCACCGCTCGCCGCGGCATCAGCCCTTGCGGCGAAAATCCCGGTCGCCAGGACAGCCACGGCAACCGTTCGCAGCAAATATCCTGATTGGCGATGTGAGATCGGGAGTGGGCTATTCATGTTACTTCCTTCGGCTGGAACATGATCGAAGGGCTGCACCGCGCAAGGCGCAAACCGGTCTTCGGCAAAGACCCTGCTCAAACAAGTCGGGATTCCCTACATTATTAGTCCCGGTGGACTTGCGCCGCAACTGCGGCCATATCGTGAAAAGATGTGGTTAGCGTCCGGATTGCCGTGTTTTTTGGCATTCCCGCTCCGGCCCCGTCCTCGCTTGCAAGCGGCGGCCCGATGCGCGAAACAAAGCTGCCCGACCCGATCCTGGACGGGTGCTGGTCACAAGAAGCGAGGGACGAAAGATGGCGGGTACGGTCGAACAGAAGCTTGCGGCAGAGGGCATCGTCTTGCATCAGCCGCCGAACCCGGTGGCAAATTACGTCGGTTTCGTCCGAACCGGGAATCTGCTGTTCGTGTCCGGTCAGGTTTGCGTCGATCCGCAAGGCAAGCTGATCGCCAAGGGCAAGCTCGGCGACGGCGTCACCGTAGATCAAGGCAGTGCCGCGGCGCGCGGTTGCGGCATCAACCTCCTCGCTCAGGTCAAGGCTGCGCTCGGCGACCTCGACAAGGTGGTGCGCGTCGTGCGACTTGGCGGCTTCGTCAACTCTGCCCCTGATTTCGTTGACGGGCCCAAGGTTCTCAACGGTGCCTCGGACCTGATGGTGGCGGCTTTCGGCGAAAAGGGCCGCCACGCCCGCACCACCGTCGGCGTCGCATCCCTGCCATCGGACGCTTCCGTCGAGGTCGAAGGGCTGTTCGAAGTATCGTGAAACGCGGAGCCTTTTCGTGCGCGCGCCGCCCTGGCTGACGGCAAGGCCGGTGGCCCATCGCGGCCTGCACGACCGCGCGCGCGGCATCATCGAAAACATGCCGGGCGCAGCGCTTGCCGCGATCGATGGAAATTTCGCGATCGAATGCGACCTCCAGCTGACCGCCGACGGCGAAGCCATGGTGCATCACGATGACGCGCTGGGCCGCCTCACCGAAGGCTCCGGAGCCCTGCTCGGCCTGACCGCTCAAGCCCTCAAGGCTGTGCGGTTCAAGGGTACGGCGGAACGGATGATGTCGCTCGGCGATCTCTGCGCGCTGGTCGAGGGCCGCGTCCCGATCGTCATCGAGGTGAAGAGCCATTTTGACGGTGATCGCAGATTGATCAGGCGGATGGCCGAGGTGCTCTCATCCTACGCTGGACCCGTCGCGGCAATGTCGTTCGACCCGGACCAGGTGCTGGCACTTCGGGAGATCATGCCGGAATTTCCGCGTGGCATCGTTGCCGAGCGCTTTTACAACGAAGCCGACTGGCCCGAGGCGACGGCTGCCCAACGCAAGGGCATGCTGCATCTTCGCCACGCCGTCCACACGAAGCCTCACTTCGTTGCCTATCGCGTCAACGATCTGCCGGCAGCCGCGCCATCCATCGCGCGCCATATTTTCGGCCTGCCGCTGCTGACATGGACGGTGCGGACGGCGGAACAGCGCGCTCGCGCCGCGCGCCATGCCGACCAGATGATTTTTGAGGGTTTCAGGCCTTAGACCCTTTTCGGTTCCGATTGAATCACAAGCAGGGCTCTAATCTTTTGCTTTGGCGCGTTTTCTGCAGGCGAACCGCAAGTGCACTTCGCTCGAAAACGCTATTGAGCCCCACCTTGAAGTTCATGGTGCAATGCACGATGTTAAAAGGGCGGGGTCACCAGGACGATGGCCGATGCCTGCATGCGGCCGGCAACTTTAATCGATGGATTCATCCGAAATAACGCTGGAAGCCGTCTCATCCGTCAGCCACATCGCGGCTGCGGACTGGGACGCGTGCGCCAATCCTGTTCCCCATCCGAACCGCTCCTGCACCAATACAAGGAGTTACTATAACCCATTTGTTGCTCACGCATTTTTCTCTTCCCTCGAGGCTTCCGGGTCGGCTTGCGCGCGGACTGGATGGGGCCCGCGTCATCTGCTCGCCCGTCGTGATGGAGTGATCGAGGGCATTGTGCCCTGCTATCTGAAATCGCACTCGCAAGGAGAATACGTGTTCGACCGCGGCTGGGCCGATGCGTATGAACGCGCCGGCGGGCACTACTATCCGAAGCTGCAGATCTCGGTTCCCTTCACGCCGGTCACCGGCCCGCGGCTCCTGATCCGCGATGGCGCGGACAAGGACGAGATCGGCTCCGCGCTAGCAAGCGGCATCATTGCGCTCTGCCAGGCCACCAACGCCTCATCCGCGCATGTGACCTTCGCGCGCGAAGGAGAATGGCAGCTTCTCGCCAAGCACGGTTTTTTGCGGCGGACGGACCAGCAGTTCCACTGGCACAACCAGGGTTACCGCAGCTTTGACGATTTCCTCGCCACACTCAATTCGCGCCACCGCAAGGCGATCAAGCGCGAACGGCGGGACGCCCTCGCCAGCGGGATCACGATCCACGCCCTCAATGGCAGCGATATCACGGAAGACGCCTGGGATGCCTTTTTCGCCTTCTACATGGAGACCGGCTCACGCAAATGGGGGCGGCCTTACCTCAACCGTTCCTTCTTCTCGCTGATCGGTCAACGCATGCCGCAAGACGTGCTTCTGATCATGGCGAAGCGCAACAACCGCTGGATCGCGGGCGCCATCAATTTCATCGGCTCCGACACCCTGTTTGGTCGAAACTGGGGCGCGATCGAACATCACCCGTTTCTGCATTTCGAGGTGTGCTATTATCAAGCGATCGATTTTGCGATTGCGAACGGTCTGAAAGCCGTGGAAGCCGGCGCGCAGGGAGAGCACAAGATCGCGCGCGGCTATCTTCCGCAAACGACCTATTCGGCGCACTACATCGCCGACCCGGGCCTGCGCCATGCAATCGACGACTACTTGAAGCGCGAACGGTCCTATGTCGCGGCGGCCGCGCGCGAACTCGCCGAAGCCGGGCCGTTTCGTAAAGCACAGGACGAGCCGACCGAAGATTGAACCTGGAGCCAGGAGCCTTCATGCCCGCCTATGATCCCAACAACGCCTTCGCCAAGATCCTGCGCGGCGAATTCCCCTCCTACAAGGTATACGAGGACGACAACGCGCTCGCCTTTCTCGATATCATGCCACGCTGCGCAGGCCATACGCTCGTGATTCCGAAGGCCCCCGCGCGCAACATCCTCGATATCTCGCCGGAGGATTTCGTCCATGTCGCTCGCGTCAGCCAGAAGATTGCGCGTGCGGCGATGGCCGCCTTCAAGGCCGATGGCATCACCATTCAGCAGTTCAGCGAACCCGCCGGAGGACAGGTGGTGTTTCATCTCCATGTGCATGTGATGCCTCGCCACAACGGCGTTGCGCTCCTGCCCCCGGCGAGCCGCAAGGAAGACGTCAAGGTGCTGGAGGAACATGCGGCAAAGCTGGCGGCGGCGCTCAAGGGAGCGTGAGCAGAAAATCGCTTAGCCGTTAATCAAGGAGAGCGGGTATGCGCTCCCCCGTCTATTGGATAGAAAATCCATCGCCCGGCCGATTGGGAATCATGGCCCGCCCACGCTCAGGTGAATGGTTAGACGACGAGATCGCCGGCTGGGAGGCGGCTGGTATCAGCAGCGTGGTTTGTCTGCTGGAAACCGATGAGGTCGACGAGCTTGGTTTAGGCGACGAGGAGGCACTGTGTCGGCGGCGCGGCATCGAGTTTGTGTCTTTTCCGATTCCGGATCGTGGTCTTCCCAAGACGGTAGAGGAGACCGAAGTACTCGCAGGAGCCATAACTCTGAAAATAAAAGGTGGCAAAGCGGTTGCCATTCATTGCCGCGCCGGCATCGGGCGGTCCTCGCTGCTTGCCGCGTGCACGCTGGTCCGTTTTGGCTTCGATGCAAGTTCAGCTTTCGACGCGATATCCGAAGCGCGTGGCGTCAGAGTGCCTGATACAGATGAGCAGCGGAATTGGGTGACTATGTTTGAGAGCGCGCAGCGCGCGGGTTAGCCAACGAATCCTCAACCGTCGTTGCGAGCGAAGCGAAGCAATCCAGGGCCAAGAAGCACTGGATTGCTTCGTCGCTTTGCTCCTCGCAATGACGAGATACAGGCATAGTGTCCCTTACTCCGTCTCGCTGTCCTCCCCCTTCTGCGCCGCGAGCGGTGAGAATTCGCAGCGGTCGGGCTTGAGATCGATCAGCGGCGTCTCGTCGAGGCAATCCAGCCCCCGCACCAGCACGGTCGAACCTTCGATGCCGACCAGCTTGACCATCGAGGTGCCGATCGGATTTGGCCGCACTGGCGAGCGCAGCGAGAATGTGCCGCGGGTCAATCCGTTATGTTTGGGGCTTTGCAGTACGAGATTGCGCCGCGAGCGGTGCAGCCAGTAGATGACTTCGAGATTGCTGTAGAAGTCGACGCCATGGAGTGCCGGCACCCAGGGCTCGAAAATCTCGAGCCGGCAGACCGGACCGGTATGGCTTCCCTGCCGCGGCGTTTCCTCGCGCGATTTCCACGGCGTGCGGATGCGGCCAATGAAGATCAGCCCCGCATCGAAGTGTTTGGGGAGTTCGACGGCAACTTCGCCTTCGCGCAGTTCGGCATCACTGACCATGTCCTGCCTCACATTGTATGGAAGCTAATTACCCAAGCCGTCATTTGCCGGCAAGCATAAGGCGTTCGGCCGGATTTCAATGGCATTTCCCCATGACCGGTCCAGCCCTCACCCTTTCGCGCTGTTCCGCAGCACCAGACAGGCGCCACCGGCGCGCCGGATGCGGTTGCAAAGCTCGTCGGCCTCCGGTCGCGCATCAGCGCCGATCCGAACCTGATAGAACGTCCTTGTGCCCCGGCTACGGAACAACGATCCAAGCAGGATCGGATCGTGTTCGCCGATCACACCCCGCAACCGGGACATCGCGCGGGAATACATTGCCAGCGCCTGATCCCGGCTAAAGCCGGCGGCAAGCTGGACGCCCCACGGCCTCATCGAGCCAAGGGCCACATGTTGCTCCAGCTCGCTGACGAAATAGTTGGGGGCGCGCTTGAGCAGCGCCATCAACTCGTGGCAGCCGGTATGGCTCGCGCGATCGGACATTCTGGCATTCTTGCCTGCCTTGGCCCATTCGTCGACCGTAGAGCCGGTGATGGCCGAAACGTAATTGCGCGTTTCCTGCGGCATTGGCCCCGTGCCCGCAAGCCATTCCTGCACCCGCCGGGGGCCGGCGTTATAGGCAGCCGCAGCGAGCCCGAGATTGCCGAACTGGTTACGCAATTCGTTGAGGAACTCGGCGGATTTCGGCAACGCCTGCACCGGATCAAAGGGATCGAGCAGGCGACGCTCGCTCGCCGTGCCCGGCATGAATTGTGCAATTCCCTGCGCGCGTTGTCCATTGCGCGTGACCGGGCCCACGGCATCCGACTGGAAGCGGCTTTCCTGCCAGATCACGCGCGCAAAAAATTCCAGCGGCAGGTCGTTGGCCTTTGCTGCCGCCTCGATCATCAGGCAGATGGCTTCCCTGGTGTCGGTCTCGCGCGCATCGCCGGGCGTCTTCGACGGGCCGCCATCTCCGGGAATGGCGAGTTCCTCCACACTTGGCGTTGCCATTTCAGCGCCGTTCTTCTGTGGAGCGGTCTCGTCCTCCGCCGCAGCCGCCATGGATCGTGCAAGCATCATCGCGACGACGCAAAACGCGAGAAATGCAGGCGTTGGCTTTTGCATTGCAGTCCTGTTGCCGAGACTGAGGTGCTTGACACGGGGAACCGGGAGTCTAGCTATTCACAGATGGTGGCGCGTCCAGTGTCCCGGTTCTGACATTCGCCATGAGGACCCGCGGCGATACTGATGGTGGAGCGTAAGTACATGACAGCACCCTCAGGCGAGGAATTCGGCTTTGCACCCGACGATGACGCGCCGATTCCCTATATGGCCCGCACGCGGGAATATTATGCGGCGATCGGGTACACCACGCCCTATCGCTGGGCCCATTACGTCGATGCGCCGTTCCATCGCTTGCCCAAACCGCTCGACAAGTCTCGCATCACCATTATTACCACAGCGGCCCCGTTCGATCCTGGCAAGGGCGACCAAGGTCCCGGCGCCAAATATAATGGCGGTGCCAAATTCTACTCGGTCTATGACGGCGATACCTCCGGGGTGCACGACCTTCGGATCTCGCACATCGCCTATGACCGCGTGCACACCTCGGCCGAAGACAGCGGAACCTGGTTTCCGCTGCCGCAGCTGCAGAGACTCGCCCGCGAGCGGCGGATCGGCGAAGTCGCCCCGCGCTTCTTCGGCGCGCCGACCAACCGCAGCCATCGCGTCACGATCGAAACCGACGCGCCCGAAATCCTCAAGCGCTGCAGGGATGACCAGGTGGATGCCGCCGTCCTGGTTCCGAATTGTCCGGTTTGCCACCAGACCGTCAGCCTGGTCGCTCGGCACCTGGAAGAGAACGGCGTTTCCACCGTGGTGATGGGCTGCGCCAAGGATATTGTCGAACACGCTGCGGTGCCGCGGTTTCTGTTCTCCGATTTTCCGCTCGGCAATTCCGCCGGCAAGCCGCACGATTTGGGCTCACAGGTGTTTACGATGGAGCTGGCGCTACGCCTGCTGGAGACCGCCCCATCCGCACGGACCACCGTGCAATCGCCATTGCGCTGGAGCGCGGACCCGTCCTGGAAGCGCGATTACAACAATATCGCGGCTTTGAGCCCGGATGAGCTGACGCGGCGGCGGCGCGAATTCGACGCCCAAAAAGAAGCCGCGCGCTCCTTGCGGGAAAGCGCGGCATAAGGCCCAAAAATGCACGGATTGCGCGAATTCCGGCTTTTTTCGTGTCGCAGCAGTTTACGTTAACGCGGCAATTTGCCGGTCATGGGCTTCCGTGGGCCGTGAAGAGGCGTAAAAGTTCCTGCTCTTTTTGGGAGCTTTTCCATGTTGGAACGACGCCAGAGCGCGCGCGACAAGGTCATCTATGGCGGGATTGCCGAGTTGACCGAACATGGCCAAACCAGGGACTGCGTGGTTCGCAACATCTCCGAGAATGGCGCCAACCTCGAATTCGCGGATGCCGTCCGTCTGCCAAAGGAGTCCTTGCGGTTGACGATCGCGCGAAAGGGCCGCTCCTTCCTTGCCAGGATCATCTGGTGGCGCGACAATTTCGTTGGCGTGGCGTTCAGTAACGACTCACTTTACGAGCTCCCCCGCTCCGACCTTGCCAAGCGTCTGCGCGAGAGCGAGAAGAAGAAGCGGGAGCTGCAGCGCCGGATCAACGAATTGATCGGCGAAAGCTGATATCGATCTCTCGACACCGCTGCGCGGTTGCGCCGCGGAGAGAAGGCGTCACTTTACACTTTACCTGGCATGACCATAATCGCGACGCCTGCAAGCGCGGTGGATTTGACATTCGCTTCAGTACCGCTCTCGCTGCAACACGATACGAATGTCAGAACCGGGACGCCGGGGGCGTCGAAGCGATCATGCGTGCATTCTTGCTTGTGTTGTGCGCTCTGCTGGCCTGTTTTGTCGGCAATACGGTTTTGGCCCAAACCACCGATCGCACCATCGACGAGATCAAGACCGAGACGCTCGCCCGCTCCCAGAGCGGGGCCTATCCATTGCTGGGCATTCAGCCCGGTGACGCCGGCGATGCCCTGGGCCGCATCCACAGCCGCGATCCGGACGAATGGGCTGCCGCATGGAGCGCCGTCGCCGATGGCTACATGGCCAGAGCACGGGCAGCGACCGATGCAAAGGAGGCGGATGCAAACTTTGTCAGGGCCTGGCGGCTTTACTATTTCGGGCAATGGCCGGCGCCAACCTCCGAAGGAAAGAAGGCCGCTTATCAGCGGGCCATCGAAGCCTATCTCCAGCACGCCCGGTATTTCGATCCGCCGCTTGAGGTCGTGCGCATTCCCTATGGGCCGACGGAAATCGTCGGATACCTGCGATTGCCGGCCAACGCCCCACATCCGGTGCCGCTGGTGCTGGCCATTTCGGGGCTGGACAGCCGAAAGGAAACGGTGGCCGAAACCTACGCGGCGGCGCTGCCGCAAGGCATCGGTTTCCTCGCCGTTGACAGTCCCGGCACCGGCCAGGCGCCGCGCAAAGCGGATGAAACCGCCGATGAAATGTATTCGCGCGTCCTTGATTACCTCGCGACGCGGAGCGAGATCGACAAGAACCGCATTCTGGTGCACGGGCAGAGTTTTGGCGGCTATTGGGCCACGAAGCTCGCCTACACCGAAGCCGGACGGCTCGCTGGCGCCATCGTCCAGTCGCCGCCGATCCATCGCACCTTCCAGCCGGACTTCTTCCGAGGGCGGATGTACACGCGCGAATATCTGTTCGACTACCTTCCCGCCAGCCTGTTCGTCTATGGCATGAAATCGGCCGACGAGCTGATCGCGTTCCTGCCGAAGATGTCGCTGCAGGCGCAGGGTCTTCTGGGCAAGTCCTCAGCGCCGATCCTGGTGGTGGGCGGAACGAAGGATACTCAGGTGCCCATCGACGATCTGGAGCTTCTCCTCAACAGCGGCAGCGAGCCGCGCGAGGCGTGGATCAATCCTGCCGGAGGGCATATGGGGCGAACTCCCGGAACGTGGCCCGACCCGGTGATCTTCCGAAAGATCATTTTGCCCTGGGAGGTTCGGCGTCTTAACCAGAAGCCGGACGCGCCATAGAACCCCCTTTCAACGCGACCGCTATGCTGTAAGCTCCTGATCGCATTGGCCGGTCTCCCGCACGGCCGGCAGAGACCGCAACAAACGACGACAAGAAAAGAAACATTCTGGAGGAACGTCATGAACGCCGCTTCGCCGCGCCGCGTCCTGCTCAATCGCCGCACGCTTCTGCGGACCGGCGTCGGCATGGCCGGCATCCTCGCTACGGGCCGCGCGCCGGCCTTCGCGCAAGCCCAGCCGAAAAAGCTGGTATTCGCCCACATTAACGCCGTACCGGAATCGGCGGCAGTCGCCTTCGACTGGATGGCGAAGGAACTCACCGCACGCTCGAACGGCGAACTCGAGATGCAGTTCTTCGGCAAGACCCTGATCCCCCAGGAGCTGGAGATCATGAACGCCGTCAAATCGGGCAGCATCGCGATGGGAAGTCCCGCGGGCGCGGCCGCCACCGTGTTCCCGGAAATGGGCGCGCTGCTCGTGCCTTATCTCGTGAAAGACTACAATTCCGCCTATGGCATGCTCAACGGGCGGATCGGCGACAAGCTCAGCGGCGAAATCGAGGACAAATACAAGCTCAAGGTGCTCTGTTATTTCGATTACGGCTTTCGTCACTTCTGGACCTCCAGGAAGCCGATCGTCGAGCCCAAAGACCTGCGCGGCATGAAGATCCGGGTACAGCAGGCAAAAATCTTCGGCGATACCATCAATGGCCTTGGCGGCAACGCGGTGCCGATGGCCTATGGCGAGGTGGTCACGGCAGCCAAGCAGGGCGTGATCGATGGTGGAGATCTGCCGGTCGTCAATATGAAGGCACTGAAGATCTACGAAGTGTCGAAATATGCCTCCCTCACCTACCACAACTACGGCCCGACCAACGCGGTGATGAATCTCGAAATCTGGAACGGACTGTCTTCCGTTCAGCAGAGGCTGGTCCTGGACCTTGCGCGGGCCGCGCAGGAAAAGATCCGGGAGGCTACCGAGTTGGTCGACAATTTTGCGAAAGCCAAAGAGCTGCTCGAGCCGCTCGGCATGACGGTTGTCGAAGCCAGGGTCGAGGAATTCCGGAAAGTGGCGCAGCAGAAGATCTGGCCGGCCTACAAGAGCCAGTATGGCGCATTGTGGGATGAGATCGAAGGCTTCAAGGCCTGACCCCCTGCCCTCCAGCCGTTTGCGGAATTTCATAGCGAATGCTGCGTATCCTCTCAGCCGTTCCGAAATTTGCGGTCACGGCGCTGATCGCACTTGCGATTATCAACCTCCTGGTCGGCGTGATCCTGCGCTATTTCGTCGGTGCCATCACCGATTGGCTCGACCTCGACCCGGTACCGTTCACCTGGGTCGAGGAAGTGGGCGAGCTTTCACTGGCCTGGCTGACGCTCATTGGAGCCGCGATCGGAATCCAGTCACGCTCGCATTTTTCGCTCTCGGTTTTCGTGCATCGACTGCCCGAGACCGCTCAGCTCTGGATCCATCGCTTCAATCATGCGCTCATCGCTGGCGTCGGCCTGCTTGTCGCGTGGTATGGCTTCAGGCTTTGCATGCTCAACCGCACGCTCTCGACGCCCGGGCTCGAAATCAACCTCGCCTGGCTCTACGCGTCCTCGGTGGTCGGCGGCATCCTGATCGCGATCTACGGTCTGGCGGCGATGATTTCGCCGCTGCCGCAAGGCGATCCCCGGCACTGAGGCCTGGCCAATCATGCTGCTCGCCATCGTCGCTTTCGTCTTCATCGTCCTGATCCTGCTGTCGATGCCGATCGTGTTCGCGCTCGCGGTTGCTGGAATCGCGGGACTTTTGATCGGCGGCTATCCGATGCAACAGCTTTCTTCCGCGCTGGTATCGGGATCGCAAAGCTGGGTACTGCTCGCCATCCCCGCCTTCGTATTCGCCGGCAATTTGATGGAGCGCTGCGGCATGAGCCACGCGCTGGTCGAGCTGGCACGCGCCATGGTCGGGTGGGTCAAGGGCGGGCTCGGCATGTCCGTAATCGTAGTGGCGTATTTCTTCTCCGACATCTGCGGATCGAAGATGGCCGAGGTGTCAGCGCTCGGCTCGGCCCTCATGCCGCCCTTGAGCAAGGCCGGTTATGACAGGCGCGATTCCGCCTCGCTGATCGCGGCCGGAACGGCGATGGGCATGCTGGTGCCTCCGGCGATCTTCATGATCGTCATCGCGCAGGTCACCAACACGTCGGCGGTCGCACTGTTCGTCGCCGGCTTCGTTCCCGCCATGGTCATCATGCTTTGCCTGATGGCGGTGGTGTACATCCGCGCCCGGCAGAACGACTGGCCGGTCGATTCCAGACCCAGCCTCAAGCGCCTCGGTCACGCGGTGTTGCATGCGGCCGTGCCGCTGGTCGTGCCTGTGGTGATTCTCGCAGGCTTCATCCTCGGCATCATCACGGCAACCGAAGCTGGCGCCGTGGTCGCCTGTTACGCGTTCCTCGCCGCCAGGCTTTACTATCGCAACGTCTCCTGGCGCGAGATGGGCCGGATCGCCTATGACAGCGCGATCCTCACCGCCGCAGTGGTGTTTCTGCTCGCCGTCGCTTCGGTCTATCAATATCTGATGGGGGTCAGCGGCGTGCCGCAATTGCTCGGCCAACTTCTCTCACCGCTAAAGGCACATCCCTGGCTGTTTCTGACCGGGACCGCTGTTATGAGCTGCCTGTTCGGCATGGTGCTGGAAGGTCTGCCAGCCGCGGTGGTGCTCATCCCCGTGGTATTTCCGATCTCCGAGGCGATGGGCATCAACCCGATCCACTTCAACATCGTGCAGACCGCAGCGGTCGGCATCGGCCTGTTCCTGCCGCCGATGGGCGTCGGCCTGCTGATGGCGCTTCGCTTCGCCAGGCTGAACGTGGCCGATCACTTCCGCACCTATGTGCCCTATATGATCGCCCTGTTCGCCGGGCTCCTGCTCATCATTTGTGTGCCCGAGATCAGCCTGACGCTGCCTCGCCTTGCGGGCTTGATTCGGTAAGCCGCCCCGCGGTCACGTTTGGCGTACGCCGCCGCCACTCGGCTGTCATTACTCCGCCGCCTGAACCTTGGCACGGATGGGAGCCACTGGACGGCGCGCCTCGCCGGCCTCAAGCGTGAAGTGCTGATCGAGCGAGTACCAGGGCGCCGCGAAGCCCACCTCCGCCGACGGCTCGTCGTGGCGAATGTAGTTGCCGATCAGCGCGCGGGTGACGCCGAACTGCACATCGGAATCGATGTGCTCGTCGTCCGGCGAATAGATTTGCGAGATGAGCGTCTTGAAGCCCGGTCTGTAGACCATGAAATGCAGATGCGCCGGCCGGTAGTTGTGCCGGCGGGTCGCCCGCACAAACTCTCCGACCGGACCATCGACGGGAATCGGATAACCGGAAGGCTTTACGCTGCGGAAATGAAAGCGGCCCGCGTGATCGGAAATGAAACGCCCGCGTAGATTCATCTCGGCCTGGTTGGGGTCCTGATTCTCGTAGAGACCATCCGGCGACGAATGCCAGACGTCGACCTCGGCTCCCGCGACCGGATTTCCGCCTCCATCTGCAAGCGAGACGCGAACGAATAGTCCCGGGCCCGGCGTCGACGAGCGCACCAGATTGTCTCCGCTGACGCTCAGGGGCTGATCGTCCCGCCAGAATGGACCGAGCAGATTGGCCTGGGTCTCGGTCTGCCCGTTCTTGCCGTTGTTGAGCAGGCAAACCAGCGATGACACGCCGAGCGAGCCCGCCATCAGCATGACCTCATTGTGAGAGGGCGTCGTCTTCTGCCCCATCGCCGCGACGATCCGGACCGCTTCCTGAAACTCGCCTTCGGTCAGCCGCACCTCGCGTACAAACCCGTGCAAATGTCGCACAAGCGCGAGCAATATCTGGCGCTGACGCTGATCCTCGACGCGAGAGACGGCCTCAACGACCGCATCTGTCACCATGGCCTGATTTTCGATGATCATTGAGTCTTCCCCCGAAGCTCTCTCCTGGCAAAAAAGCCGGCGGTCCTGCGACGCGCCGGCTTTCTCGCACTGATTGAATATCGGTCGCCTAGACCTTGACCAGCGGCCCTCTCGAGGCTGGTCCCTTGGACCCGCCACCTCCGGGACCACTGGGCTTCGGCTTGCGTGGCACGGTGCGCTTGCGCGCGCCGGGCAGCTTCTCCGGTTTCGGCGTGACCGGTCCCTCGACGAATTCGAAGCCGATCTTCTCCTGTGCCGGATCCGCCTTCTCATCCTTCACCAGCACGACGCGCACGTGACCGCCGCCCTTGAGCTTGCCGAACAGCACCTCGTCCGCCAGCGGCTTCTTGATGTGCTCCTGGATCACGCGCGCCATGGGTCGCGCGCCCATTTGCTCGTCGTAGCCATGCTGCACCAACCAGGCCTTGGCAGGCTCGGACAGTTCGATGGTGACGTCGCGGTCACCAAGCTGCGCCTCGAGCTGCAGCACGAACTTCTCCACCACCATTCCGATCACATCGGCGCTCAAATGCGCGAAGGAAACAATCGCATCGAGGCGGTTGCGGAATTCCGGTGCGAACTGCCGGTTGATCGCCTCGTGATCATCGCCTTCCCGCTTGCTGCGGGTGAAACCGAAGGCCTGCCGCGCGAGGTCTGCGGCGCCCGCATTCGTGGTCATGATCAGGATGACGTTACGGAAGTTTACCTGTTTGCCGTTATGGTCGGTCAACCGGCCGTGGTCCATGATCTGCAGAAGCACGTTGTAGAGGTCGGGATGAGCCTTCTCGATCTCGTCGAGCAACACCACGCAGTGCGGATGCTGATCGACGCCATCGGTGAGCAGGCCGCCCTGGTCGAAACCGACATAGCCCGGAGGCGCGCCGATCAGGCGCGACACGGTATGCCGCTCCATATATTCGGACATGTCGAAGCGGATCAGTTCGACGCCGAGCGAAGCCGCGAGTTGCTTGGCAACTTCGGTCTTTCCGACGCCGGTCGGTCCCGAAAACAGGTAACATCCGATCGGTTTCTCCGGCTCGCGCAAGCCCGCCCGCGCCAGCTTGATCGAGGCCGAAAGCGCCTCGATCGCCTTGTCCTGCCCGAACACCACGCGCTTGAGCGTCTGTTCGAGGTGCTTCAAGACCTCGGCATCATCCTTGGATACGCTCTTTGGCGGAATCCGTGCCATCGTGGCGATCGTGGTTTCGATCTCGCGGATGCCGATGGTCTTCTTGCGCTTGTTCTCGGCAACCAGCATCTGCGCCGCACCGGACTCGTCGATCACATCGATCGCCTTGTCTGGCAATTTGCGATCATGAATGTAGCGGGACGACAGTTGCACCGCAGCCTCGATCGCCTCGTTGGTATATTTCAGCCGATGATAGTCCTCGAAATACGGTTTGAGGCCCTTGAGGATCGCAATGGCATCCTCCACCGTCGGCTCGTTGATGTCGATCTTCTGGAACCGGCGCACCAGCGCACGGTCCTTCTCGAAATGCTGGCGATATTCCTTGTAGGTCGTCGAGCCCATGCAGCGAATGGTGCCGGAGGCCAATGCGGGCTTGAGCAGATTGGACGCATCCATCGCGCCGCCTGAAGTCGCACCCGCGCCGATCACGGTATGGATTTCGTCGATGAACAGGATCGCGCTCGGATGTGCCTCGAGCTCCTTGAGCACCTGCTTCAATCGTTCTTCGAAATCACCGCGGTATCGCGTGCCCGCGAGCAAGGTGCCCATGTCGAGCGAGAACACGGTCGCCGCCGCCAGCACTTCCGGAACCTCGCTGTCGACGATGCGCTTGGCCAGGCCCTCAGCGATTGCGGTCTTGCCGACGCCGGCTTCGCCGACGAACAGCGGATTGTTCTTCTGCCGGCGGCAGAGCACCTGAATGGCGCGGTTGATCTCGGAGTTTCGTCCGATCACCGGGTCGATCTTGCCGTCGCGCGCCTTCTTGTTGAGGTTCACGCAATAAGTCTCTAGCGCCTCGCCCTTTTTCTTGGAATCCTCGTTGCCCTTGGTCTCGGTCTCTTCGTCGACGCCGCGAACCGGGCGCGCCTCCGAAACTCCGGGCCGCTTGGCGATACCATGACTGATATAGTTGACCGCGTCGTAGCGGGTCATGTCCTGCTCTTGCAGGAAATAGGCGGCGTGGCTCTCGCGCTCCGCAAAGATTGCAATCAGCACATTGGCGCCGGTGACCTCCTCGCGCCCGGATGATTGGACGTGAATGACCGCGCGCTGGATCACGCGCTGGAAGCCTGCGGTAGGCTTGGCGTCGTCGGATCCATCAGTCACCAGGTTTTCGAACTCGGTCTCCAGATAATTGACGAGACTGGTGCGAAGCTTGTCGAGATCGACGCTGCAGGCGCGCATGACGGCTGCCGCATCCGAGTCATCGATCAGCGACAGCAAGAGATGTTCGAGCGTCGCATATTGGTGGTGACGCTCGTTTGCAATCGCCAACGCACGATGCAGGGATTGTTCTAGGCTTTGGGAAAAAGTCGGCATTCGCGTCCTCTGTGGCCCCCGCCATCATGATCGTCGTTGCCCGCCCAGGCAACAACAACCTTTGTCATATATAGTTACATCCGCCCTTGACGAAAGACCGGTTCCGCGACGCAAGTTGGCTTATCCCAGCACGCTCGCGTGATTTTTTCCTGGCTGCGCCTCGTCCCTCGGGGCTCACCCGGTTAATAGATGCAAAACCCGTTCCCATTGTGGCGCGCCTGGCGCGAAGGCTCAGGAAGGTCTGCATCAAGGGCCGCAGGAAATACAGCTTTCCCGACCGGGATTCGAAGTTGACATTTGACTCACCCGCGGCAGCAGCGAAGAGAACTTCCGAGCCGCCGCACGAGTGGTCCGTTGATCCTGACATCGCAAGCGTGCCTGCCGGGACGGGCAACGAATGTTAGAGTCGGACCACCGGTAGCAACGTCACTTCTTTTCCATCACGCATTGCAGGGGATGCTGGTGCTTGCGCGCGAAATCCATCACCTGCGTCACCTTGGTCTCGGCGATTTCATAGGTGAATACACCGCACTCCCCGATACCGTGATGATGGACATGCAGCATGATCTTGGTGGCAGCCTCGACATCCTTCTGGAAGAATTTTTCGAGCACGTGAACGACGAATTCCATCGGCGTATAGTCGTCGTTCAGTATCAGGACGCGATAAAGATTGGGCCTTTTTGTCTTCGGCTTGACCTTGGTGATGACGGATGTGACTGGACCGCCGCTTCCGTTTGGGCGGTTCTCATCGTTGCCCATTCGGGGATCAGGTGCGGTAACGGGCGGCGTAGACGGATCGGGGTTGGTCATCAATCGTGGCATGGCGCAGGCGTCAGAAGTCCCCATTCAAACTCGAGAGCGACGACCGGCCGACGCTCTCGCAGGGAGCCATCGATCAACCCGGCTCCCTCCAGATCGCCGTTCCGACCTGACCCAAAACTGGATCGGTTGCCAGAATATGGGTCCAACATGCGCTTATCGCAAGCGCGCAGAAAACGACGCATTCGGCGGGCAGAGCCGATTCCCCGGCCAGCGACGTCCGGAGGTTAATCAATCCCGGCCGATTTGACAAAGCGCGAGGGGTGTCGCGTCAGCCGCCAAAGATGAAATTTTGTTCGCGATAGCCTGCTGACGGATTTTTGGGGATGCATCGAAGAGAAAAGCCCGGCCAAATGGGCGGGCTTTTTGACCAGGCTGCCTATCAGTGGCCGGTAGCCGGTGGAAACCTTGAGACGATGGTCTCGAGAGGCTTGAGGGACTGCTTGGCAAGGTCGCCGCAGAGGTTTGCAATTTTCTGCGACTCAGACACAAAAGTCTCAAAGGCGGACTTGGCGAAATCGGTCTGTACTTCCATCGCCTTCTCAAGCGAGTTCGTGCCGGAAAGCTTCTCCACGAGTGCCTGTGTGTCTTCAAAGGATTTCTTCGCATAATCGCCGTAAGCGCTTGCGATCGCATGAACGCCGTTCTGAAGGCTGGCTGCGGAGGCGACGGCCGTCTCCAGCTGCTCTTTTCCGTACTGCTGAATGTCTTCGAATTTGACCATGATGGAGTTCCTCTTCCCTGCCCTGGTATGCGTCGGAAGGTCCGTCCTCCCGCAGCCTTCGGAACGATAGTGCAGCGCACAAACAATTCAAGGCAAATTTGTGCAACGCAAAATAAACCTGGATTTGCACCGAATGCGTGGCGTTCACGCAAGCCTTCCTTAATCTTTTGGAAACTCGTGAGACCTAACCTGATTCTGGGGCTCATGCGGCCTCCAGGCGGGTTTTCGAAACCTGTTTGCATACAGAGTCTTAGTGCGTTCGCGGATTGGTCTCCGGCCGGGCAGATTGAGCGCTCTTCGCAGGTTTTCCGAGGATCAAAACCTCGCCGGGGGTCGGGCATAATTTGGCCT
This sequence comes from uncultured Alphaproteobacteria bacterium, assembly GCA_963820275.1. GTDB lineage: Bacteria > Pseudomonadota > Alphaproteobacteria > Rhizobiales > Xanthobacteraceae > Bradyrhizobium. Next base: position 21,617 of record CAWFZL010000039.1, on the reverse strand, counting down.
CACGCACCGGTGATCAAGGCAGAAATTGGGGAACGGGGAAGTTCATGCTTCGTACAACCTTGGCTTCCTCGCGTGTTTCGCGAGTATGCTTCTTGGGGTTTGTCGCGGCCACCGCCGCGATCATTTTCACCACCAACGCCGCCGAGGCGCGCCGTTACCGGCACCACCATTATGCACGCCACCACGAGGAGACTCATGAGAGCTACAGTCCGGCATTCTCCTCGATCATCGTAGACGCCAATTCGGGCGCGACGCTTTCTGCGAACAATCCCGATGCGAGCCGCCATCCCGCCTCGCTCACCAAGATCATGACGCTTTATCTGCTGTTCGAGCGCCTCGATGCCGGCAAGATGAAGCTGGATACCGAAATGCCGGTGTCGGTGCGCGCCGCCGAGCAAGCGCCGACCAAACTCGGATTGCAACCCGGCCAGACCATCCGCGTCGAAGATGCCATCAAGGGACTGGTGACGCGCTCGGCCAACGATGCCGCTGTTGTGATTGCCGAGGCGATTTCCGGCAATGAAGACGATTTCGCCGAGCTGATGACGCGCAAGGCGCGATCCCTTGGAATGAGCAAGACGGTCTACCGCAATGCGTCCGGGCTACCCGACGACGACCAGGTAACCACGGCTCGCGATCAATCGACGCTGGGCCGCGCTATACAGGACCGCTTTCCGCGCTACTATCGCTACTTCTCGACGGTATCGTTCACCTTCCGCGGCCATTCGATCTCCAACCACAATCATCTGCTCGGCACCGTTGAGGGCGTCGACGGTATCAAGACCGGGTACACGCGCGCATCCGGCTTCAATCTCGTGACGTCCATGCGAAGGGGGAACCGCCACCTGGTAGGTGTGGTCATGGGTGGCCGCAGCGGCGGCTCGCGCGACGCCATCATGCGCAATCTGCTTGCGGAAAATCTCGAAAAGGCGACGACCAAGCGTACGGTTGCGGCAATCGCCGAGCGCAATGCTTCCGACGCCGATACCGGCGCAGCGGAGACCGAGGCGACCCTGCAGCCGGCTGCGAGGGTTTCGGCCTCTCCATCGAAAGCGTCGACGACTACCGTTGCGGCAGCATTCACTCAGCCCAAAGCCGATGGAAAATCCGACGGCAAGTCTGACGCCTCTCCTGAGACCAGGTCGGACGCCAAATCCGAGGCGAAGTCCGAGCCCGCGCCGCTGACCAGCGGCGTGATTCAGACCCAGCCCATCGCGATGATTCCCGGCTCATCCGAACCGATGAAGCCCGTCAAGGTGAAGACCGTCCAGATCAAGGCTGGCCAGAAGCTGGCTTCGGCCGCGCCACCGGCAACATCGGTCACCAGCGCGATCCCGGCGCGGGCGGACGCTCAGGAGATTTCGAACGCGGCCGTTGCCAGGACTGATAGCGGAAAGACTGATAGCGGAAAGACCGATACCGGAAAGATCGATACCGTAAGGGCCGATACCGCAAAGGCTGAGATCGCCAAGCCCGAGACCAGAAGGGTGGAAGCGGTCAAGGTCGACATGCCACCTCAGCCGCCAGGCCACGGTACCGGAAATGGGATACTCGGCGTATTGCCCGCATCGAGCGTAGCCTCCGCCTCGCAGGCGATGGCCTACGCCGATCCCTCCCCGCGGCCCCAGCCTCAGCCCAATTCGCAAACCGGCGCCAGCAAGCCAGAAGCGACCCATACCGGATGGATCGTTCAAGTCGGCGCGCTTGAAACCGAAAGCGAAGCGCGGCAGCGCATCGAAGCCGCACGTAATCAGGCACATGGCATGCTGAACAAGGCCGATCCGTTTACCGAGCCGGTCGTTGCCAAGGGGGAGAAGAAGCTGTTTCGGGCCCGTTTCGCCGGTCTCGATCGCGACCAGGCCGAGGCGGTATGCCGGACGCTCAAGCGCAGCGATATTTCCTGCATTACCGTCCGGAACTGACCGGTCGGCACGGCCCTCGTTAGAGCCCGTTCGGTTCTGATTTCATCGGAGCCGGAGGGGCTCCGATTTCTTGCTTTGACGCGTTTTCTTCGCGCAAGCGTTCTGGTCTCGAATTGAAGACGAGGCCTGTCGAAAACTTCTCGTCAAGATTTTCCAGCTAAACCTGAAGGGTCGCCTGCCAACGGCGAGCTTTAACGGGCGTTAAGCGGAAGCTGAAGCGGCTCGCAATTTTCTGCGTGATAGCGTGCCGGAGTTAGTTGTGATGCGTACGAAGCAAAACCTCCTTGGCCTCGTTTACCCGGGCCGCGAGGTACGTCGACCCCCCCTGGTCGGGATGCAGTTTCTTCATGAGGGCTCGATGAGCGCGGCTGATCTCGTCGCGGCCCGCCCCCGGTTTCACGCCAAGGATCTGATAGGCTTCCTCGTCCGTCATTTTGCCGCTCGCCGGAGGGCGGCCCTGCCGCCCTGCCGCATCACCCTGCGTGTTCTGACGCCAAGCGGGAAACCTGCGGTCCAGATAGCTTTCAAGTAAAGGCACGCTCTCGGCGTCGAGTTCCGGAATCATCTGCAACAACTGAGGGAGATCGAATTCCTCCAGCAGACGGCCTGCGTTGGGCCCGGCAATGATTTGGCCCGACAGTGCACCGCTGTCATGATCAAGGGTCATGTCAAAGAACCGGGAACGGACGCGCGACGTCTGACCTTGCGAGCGCTGTCCGCCTGCGCCGAACCATCCCCCGATATTGGGAAAACCGGAGGCACCGAGTGGCGACCATCCCAAAAGGCCCGCGCCAAAGATGCCGAGTGGCAGAGCGACCGCGAGTTCGCCTCTGATGCCGGTGAAAGCAGCAATCGCGAGCGCGACCACGCCCCCGACAATCCTGATCGCACGCGCGAGCACGACCGGATTGGCCGCACGAAACATCTGCAGCAGGGAATAAAGAACGATGACGGCGACGACGCCAGCGATCAAGGTAGGCATGGCCTCAATATAATGCGTTGACGGCCAAAAAGCATACCGCTCCGCAATACCCGCCGGCCCGCGATCACGAAAAGCTCGTTCGCCTTGTGGGTTCAACGTCTTTATCGTCCCGCCGCAGTCTGATGTGATGGAGGCGGAAATGCCGGTACCCGGACTGACGACCATCAAAAGCATGCGCGGGCCCCAGGAAACCATGAGCAGGCTCGAGGCCGCGGTAAAGGCCAAGGGCATGACGGTGTTTGCCCGCATCGATCACGCTGCCGGAGCCTCTTCTGTCGGCATGTCGCTCAGTCCAACGGAAGTCCTGATCTTCGGCAATGCCAGAGGCGGCACGCCGCTGATGCAGGCCGGCCAAACCATCGGAATAGATTTGCCCCTGAAAGCGCTGGTTTGGCAGGATTCCGCGGGTGAAACCTGGCTTTCCTACAACGATCCGGCCTGGATCGCGGCGCGGCACGGGCTGAGCGGCAAGGAAGCAGTGATCGCCAATCTTGCCGCTGCGTTGGATGCGGTCACCAGCGCAGCCGCGGCGGAATGAATTTGGGTGTTCGCTCGCCGCTGGCGATCGACCAGCCGACGCAATCACTTCATCTGGCCGAGCAGTCTCGCCGCACCGCTCGCGCTCTTCGACAGCCTCAGCAAGGCCTCCCGACCGCCCGCTGCGTAGGCCGCGGCCGCCCGAAGCAGTTCGCGCAACTGCGCCGCTGCACCGGGATCGAACCTGCACCACGCCCCGCCGGTCAGCCGCGCGATCTCCCGGAATGCCTGTTCGGCTGCGGCATCATGTCCTTCCTGAAACATGAACACGGGCACCTTGAGCAGGCCGAGTTCGCCAGCCTTGACGCAGAGCTCGTCAACGCTTTCCTCCATGGCGTCACCGACAAAAACAACCGCTCGCACCGCGGATGCGACAGCTTCCCGTCTGGCCTCTGACAGAACCTTTCCGATCTGCGTGTTGCCGCCGCGGCAATCGATCTTGGCCATCAATTTCGCCAATTGGGTGCTGTCCGAAATCCAGCCGGTGGCGCGGCACTCATTGAGGCCGCGGTAGTAGACGAGGCGGATATCGAGACTGCCCACTGCCGCAGCCTCGCGAAACATGTCGGCCTGCAGGGCGCACGCCATATCCCATGTCGGCTGTCTGCTCATGGTGGCATCCAGCGCAAAGACCAGCCGGCCGCGCGCTCCGGCACTATGCGGCGACATCGCCTTCGCTTTGGCGAGGAAGGCGGCGATATCCTGCGATGCGGACGTCTTTGCATCCGGCAATGAACCGGACTTCCCGCGCTCGGACGTGTTGTCGCCAGATTTCGGTTCGATCGGTTGATCGGACATGGAGGGCTCGCAAGCTGGCTGCGTGCCTTATGTGGGCGGCGATCGAGAGCTCTTCAATGCCGCCAAGCACCATCCTGCGAAGCCGCCTGATCGAGCGCGTGGCCTCTCGTCGTCAGTTCTGGGGGGCCGGCGCGTAGGGTGCAACAGGTCCGGCATCCGTCATCACCGGCGACGCCTTGACCTCCGCCGGCGGAAGCGGAGCTTCGTTCTCGAGCATCTTGTCGAGCATCCCCTGGATGGAAGCCTTGGCCTCATCGGGCCCGGTGTCGCGCATGTCATTATGCCGGAACGAGGTACGGACGACCGTGATGCCGGCCTTCTCACAGATTTCGTCATCGGGAATGACGCCCGGATCGGGTTTAAAGACCGGATCCTTCGAGCGGAAAGAAATAATCTTGAATCTGCCGTCGGTCATAAAGGGCACCCGCAGATTGTCGAGTGTCACAACTTTCGTGATCTGATCGGGATACAATTTGGCGAAATACATCGAGATATCGCCGCCATTGGAATGCCCGATCATGGTCAGGTGATCGTAATCCGCGTTCGGCTGAACTTTCTTCAGTTCGTCAATGGCAAAGCGGATGTTGGCAACACCCCGATGATATTGCGACAGACGTCCGACATAGAGCTCGCCGACTTTAGTTACCAGCGGCGCATCGGTTGCCAGATCGTGCTGGATGCTGGCAACCATGTAGCCACGAGCAGCGAAGACGTTCGCGAGGAAGGAATATTCGGTGAATTTGACCGTGTTGCCGTGATTGAGGATCGCGACCGGCAGCTTGATGAGCCCGGCATTGGCCTGCAATTCCTTGTCCCGCCGCACCGCCACGTCAATCTCTACAGGACGATTGCCGCGCGCCTCATCGTGGAACATCAAGGTTTCGTGTCGGATCGCCCATTTGCTCACGGTGAAATAGGCAACCGCGGCCAGCGCAGAGAGTGAAAGCAGAACGGCTATTCCACGTTTCATTTTCGTCCTCGGTCAACCGCCGCCTCTACTCTCCGAATTCCGTGTTCGGATTTTTCTCTGCGGTTCGACACTTTAATATAATTCACACCCATGTGACAGGAAGACCAAAGTTTGTGACTTCGCCGCCTGATGATTGTGCGTTGCACCTACCTTGAGCAAGGCCGGTTCCAGGACTTCCCAGGCGCCATAGGAGATTACCCCATTCGCGATCAGGATTTATATGACAGAGATCAAAAGCCGGTTCAGGGATTCGGTAAAAGGCAGGTAAAAACAAGGAGCCGGAAAACGGCGAAACCAGCGGTTCTTGAAGCGAAATGCGCGGTGATGTACCTGCGGCAGGCATTCCGGCTACCTTATTACCACCTCTTCGGCGCCCAGGATGTCGTGCATTTCCAGCGGTTTTTCCAGCTGGCTGAACCATTCCGCGCGATTGGCCGCGCGGCGTCTTCCGCGCTCATCCAGCGGCAATTTCAGCTGGCGCAACAGGGTCGTGACTTCCTCCCGCGCCGTCACATGGCCCATGTTCGGACGGGTTCCGAGCGTGGCCTCATCGAGATCGTCGAGTGCGGTGAGGCCACGCGGAAAGAATTCGCGGTAAACGACCCGCTCGGCAAAGCCGTCGATCGAGCGAAAGCCGAGCCGCAACGACAATTCATTGAGTCCCTCGGCGACGAGTTGCTTGTTGCGCGACCCCAACATCGACAATCGGTTGCGAACGACAATCCAATCGGTGCTGGCGCCGTCGATCTGGCGACGCTTGCGGCGGGTATCGCGGACCATTTCCGCGTAGTGGCTCTCGCCGGTCACAGAGTACGTTTCGGGATCGACCGTTCCGAGGACGTCGAAATCCAGAAAACTGTCGTTGATGGGGGTCACCAGGGTGTCGGCCATCGAATGGGCCAGCCTCATCAGGTAGCTGTCGGAACCGGGAGTATCGATGACGATGAAGTCGAAGGAATGCTCGACCGCCCTCACCGCCTCTTCGAATTGCTGGAATTCCGACGACTCATTGTCGGCGATCTGCATGGTCTGGCCGAGCTTGATACAGTAATGGACCGGGATCTCGAGAACGAGGCCCGTGCGGGTCGCCCAGGCGCGGCGATTGTTGACGTAACGGGTGAAACTTTGCTGGCGACAATCCAGATCGACCGTGGCTACACGCTGGCCGGCTTTCATCAAGGCGACCGCGATGTGCATGGCAGTGGTGGATTTGCCCGAGCCGCCCTTCTCGTTCCCCAGAACAACTACATGAGCCGAAGTGGACTGACCCTGACTAGTCTGCACCAGCATCGTTCGACCCCCTCTGTCGACATCTTCAAGTTAGGCGCGACTGCGGTCAAGAGAAATGCGCACGCGCTCTTTCAAATTGCATTTCGATCTGCCCTCATCGTGAATCACAGGTTGCGAAGCGGAAGCGCAAAGCTGATTCGTGGCCCGCAGCTGCGATCGGCGCGCAAGCCAATCGTTCCCCCCGCTTGGCGGCAAGGCATCGGCCTTGATACATTGGCCCGCCGCCGCGAAGTCAGTCGTCCGCCATCTTTCCGACATCGATAGTCAGACCCAATGCCGCAAAGTCCAACGATCGCCCGCTCGATTCCCGCCTTGCGGCGCACTCTCGATGCCTTCCGTGCGAGAAAGGCCACGATCGCGCTGGTGCCGACCATGGGAGCGCTCCATGACGGGCATGTGTCGCTGGTCCGGTTGGCCAAGCGTCGCGCCCGCAGGGTTGTGGTTTCCATCTTCGTCAACCCTACGCAGTTCGCGCCTACCGAGGATTTCGGTTCCTACCCGCGCACGTGGAAAGCCGACATTGCAAGGCTCAAGGCCGAAGGCGTTGACCTCGTCTGGCATCCGGACGTCAAGACGATGTACCCGCAGGGATTCGCCACCAGGATTCTCACCGAGGGGCCGGCGGCTGCCGGTCTGGAGGACCGCTTCCGGCCGCATTTTTTCGGCGGCGTTGCGACGGTGGTCGGCAAACTGTTCACGCAATGCCGGCCGGATTTCGCGGTTTTCGGCGAGAAAGACTTTCAGCAGCTGCGCGTGGTGGCGCGAATGGCGGCGGATCTCGACCTTGGCGTGAGGGTGATCGGTTCCAGAACCGTCCGCGAGCGGGACGGGCTCGCGATGTCGTCGCGCAACGTCTATCTGTCGCCGGAGGAGCGGCGCGCAGCGCCGGTCCTGTTCCGTGCCATGAAAGAATGCTCCCGCTGCCTGCGCGCGGGAGAGGGAATCGAAGCAGCATTGGCTGGCGGGATCAAAATGGTCAGCGCCGTCGGATTTGCGGTCGACTATTTCGAGGTCCGGCACGCTGAGACGCTCGCGCCGGTCAGCTCCGGAAGCGATGAACCGCTGCAAATCCTGGTCGCGGCAAAAATCGGGAAAACCCGCTTGATCGACAACATGGCCGTGTAGAACGGCCTTCCTTCAGAGCAACCCGAGATCGCGCAATTCCCGCCTCATCGGCTCCGGCATAGAGGCCACGGTCCCGGCGGCTCTCTTCCCGAGATCGGGCGGCGCCGCATCCTCGTTGAAATACCGCCAGCCTTGAAAGGCGCGCATGGGTCGCGGCGACACGGCGATCACCTTGGGCTGCATAACGAGGCGACATCGTCCGATACCGTCACGGTCCCGGAAAGGCTCTATCGCAACGAGCTTTTCGCGGGCGGCGATTTCGCCGCGAATGACCCAATAGAGCGAGCCGCCGGCAAGCAGATCATCGATCCGCTTGGGCGTCATTCGCGTGATGTGAATATGGTGAGGCGGCAGCCCTTTCTTTCTGGCAAGCTGCATACGCTCTGCGACCCAGTCCTTGAGGTCCTTCACGGAGTCACAGCCGACGCAAAGCTTGATGAGATGCAGGGGCATTTTGTTAGTTCAGACTGCTGGCTGACGAAAGAATCATTGATTCGATGCGGCGGGGACAGGCGCGGCTGGTGCGACCGAGGCCGGCGAGGCCGTCGGCGCGGGCGTACGTGCTGGCTTGGGGTTGGGCGGCTTCTTGGCGGCTGCCAGCGCAGGTGAGGGTCGTGGCGAGGGTGCGGTTGCTGGCGAATTTGCCGCCGGCGTGGCCGCGCGTGCTACCGACGACGTCGGCCCCGCGGGCTCCGCCGTCATGATGCTGACGGGCGGGGTCGAAGACGCGCTGGGAAATTCGGCATTGGTGGGTCTGCCGGTCGGAACTCCCGGTACAAGTGCCGCAACCGGAGCCGTCGCCGGTGCGTTCCAGGTCGGCGCATAGCGCGAAATCAGGCCGTCATAGACCCGCTCTTCCATGTTCGTCGCGATCTGATTGCGATCGGTCAGAGCGCGAAATGCCGCGCAGTCCGACGGCGTACAATGGTCCCGCACGGTGAGGACATGGGCGATAAGCCCATATCGATCGCGCTCGACCGCATGACGAAGCGCTTGCAACTCGGGCGTCATGTTCTTGTTCGCGGCCGTCACGTCGCCAAACGCGGCAAGCCGTGTAATTTGCGAAGCCGCATAAGACGCCGCCGCTGCGGCCATTTCCGCAGAACCAAACAGCGCCTTTTCGCACGCGGTCAGGACAGTTTCGCCGGCGAGATCATCCATGCACGACAACGGTGCCAGATTGGAGATCATCGGCGGCTGAGGTCTGGTCTCTGTGCCAATTCCGGATACGGACAAGCCGAAACCCGGCATTGTCGCAGCCACCGCAACTCCAACCGCAAGCAGCGTGATGACCGTCAGAGCGCCGTTGGCCACCGATTTCTCGGCACGCAGCAGCGTTATGAGGACAATGACCCCGAAGAATCCCGCTGCGGCAAGTGTCAGCCACATCGGAAAAGCCGGCGAGCGCCAGATCTGATCGAGCGAGTTGGCCCAGGCCCAATTCATGCGCGATGTCCCTCAGCGCAGCATAGAATGCTTTCGGCAAGAGCGTGTGCCGATTCTTTGGCATTCAGCTTTTCGCAGCATCAGTCTGCGAACAGGGCCTTTTAACGGCGGGTGAAGTGAACTCCAATTCACCCCTCCGTGCGCACTGTCTCGGGAAGGGCGTGTTCTCAGGAAAGGGCGAGTTGGCTTTCCTTGGCAACCCGTTCGAACGCTTCGGTCGAACTCTTGATCCGGTACTGGCAGTCGTCACCTTCGGTCGGAAGCAGGCGGACTACCTCATAGGTTCCGCTCGCGGCCGGACGGGAGACATTGCTCGCCGTGAAATAGACAGTCGTGCCAACGTTGTATTTGTGCTTCAACGCCTTCTCCATCACGCAAAAACGTCGGCCCGCGCCCACGGTCCCGCTTGCGTCGGCCGACTGAAACCGGGGTCTGTATAGCACGCGGCAGATCGGCTTGGCCAGTACATCAGCACATGACCATTACGTTAATTTTGCAGATTTTTCAGAGGGATAAACGTCAACTCCGGGTTGCGGGTCCGGCTACCGCGTCGCGGGAAGCCGCTCAGGCCGCCGGCCGAAGCCGTCTTCCCAGCTCACCAGGCAAGCCCAGGCACAACCATAGATAGCGCCCCCTCTCCTCGAGTGCCCGCACGGGCCCGGGACATCGATCCAGGTTCAGGCGTTATGCGGCAGCTTGCCATCCGGGCTGGCCCGATCGACCGCGGCGGGCAACTGCTGGGCGAGGATCTGGGTGATCTGATCGACCGGAATATTGAACCGCGCAGCCAGCTGCCTGACGGCATCACTTCCCAGCACCTGCTTCAGTTGGTCGGCCGTGATCGGCAGGTTTTGACCATTGCCGAGCCAGGATTTTACCTGATCGCCGAAACCCGCCTGCTGCAGCTTTGCGATAATCGCGTTGAGTCCGCCGCCCTGACTTCCAGTGCCGAGCACCTCGCCTAACACGACCGGAAGCACTGCGCCCTCGAGCTGGCCGAGTGCGCTCTTGAAGGCGGGCGAATTTTCCAATGAATTGAGGATTCCCATGGCCGAACCTCTTGGGTTTGAATGCGACGTCGGTTTTGCGAATCAGACTGCTTTTGACCCGCAAGGTCAAGCCGTGAATCGAGGGCGCAGTTTGCGGTCGCCGCCCCCGCGATTCAAACATTCTCGAATTTCTCGATCACGAGCTTCTCGGCGAGACCGGCTGCGGTCCATTCCTTGAACGCCGGCAAAGCCATCATCGTATCCATGTAGCGCTGCACGACTGGCGTTACCGCAATCGCGTAAGTGCGAAACCGATGCACCAACGGCGCGAACATGGCGTCAGCCGCGCAGAAATCGCCGAACAGAAACGGCCCCGAATTTCCATAGCGCTCGCGGCACTCGGTCCAGATATCCTGAACGCGGGCAATGTTGGCGCGGGCATCGGCCGACAAGTCAATAGCGCCGACCGGCCGGCGCAGGTTCATGCCGCATTCGTTGCGCAGCGCCGCAAATCCCGAATGCATCTCGGCCGAGATCGAACGCGCGTGAGCACGCGCCGCGCCGGCCGTCGGCCACAAGCGCTTTTCGGGGAATCGTTCGGCGATGTATTCGATGATGGCCAGCGAATCCCAAACCGTAATCCCACCATCGATCAGCGCTGGTACCTTGCCGGAGCGAGTGACATCAAGAATTCGCTGTTTGTCGGCCGCCCCCGTATAAAGCGGGATGAAAATCTCTTCGAACGCGATCTCATTGGCGCGCAACGCCAGCCATGGCCGCATCGACCAGGAGGAATAGTTCTTGTTGCCGATAACCAGCTTCAGCGTCATTGGAAATGGCTCCCTTTACAGCGCACCCACTTTCGCATGGCCTGTAGCCAGCATTCAAGGCGCGAACCGGTTGCCGCCGTTCAACGAGCATGGCAGCATTCGCGCAGGGCGGGGCAACAACATGCGCGCATATCTCGTCGACATCCTGGCGGTCGGCTTCTTCATCCTGGAATGGGCGGGTTATGCGATCACGCTGGAATATTCGGCGTATGGACGCGACAGCCTGTCCGCCCGGATGCATGTCTATCGCGAGGTTTGGGTCCGGCGCATGCTGGATCGGGAAGCCCGCATGGTCGACATGCAGATCATGGCGGCGCTGCAAAATGGTACGGCGTTCTTTGCATCCACAAGCCTGCTGGCGGTCGGCGGCGGGTTGGCGCTGTTGCGGTCGACCAACGAGGCACTCACCGTGCTGCGTGAGCTCCCGGTCGATATCAGCCCTTCGCCGGCACTTTGGGAAATCAAATGCGTCGGGCTGATCCTGATTTTCATATATGCATTCTTCAAGTTCGCCTGGGCCTACCGTCTGTTCAACTATGTCGCCATCCTGCTCGGCTCGATGCCGCCGGCCGCAGAACGCGACACGCCGCAGGCCGAGGCGCATGTCATGCGAACGACGAAACTGTTCGAGTCGGCAGGCAGGCATTTCAATCGCGGACAACGTGCATTCTTCTTTGCACTTGGCTATCTCGGCTGGTTCGTCAGTCCGTGGGTTCTGTTTGCTACGACGGCGGCCGTAGTGGTCGTCACGTGGCGGAGGCAGTTCGCCTCGAACGCCTGGCGCGCGATGGGAAGCTGACCCCGGTTCAGCCTTCTTGTTCGGCCAGCCGTTTCTTCGTGTTCAGCTCTTGGCCAACGCGGAGAATACGGTTTCCGGAGCATGGGCAATGACCGCGAGCAGCGCGCGCGCCGGTCCGCGCGGCATGCGCTTGCCCTGCTCCCAATTTCGAATGGTCTCCACGGGAACGCCGAGGCGGCTGGCGAATTCAAGCTGGGTCAGTCGGGCGCGCCGACGGAGGTCGCGAACCGCGGGGGCAGAATCCGCCTCGGCGACCGAGGGTGGCGCAACGGAAGTGGCCCTCGGAGCAGCGAGCATCTCCGGGGCAAGCGGGAATTCCTGCCCGTCCCTGATTTCGACGATCCTTCCGTCCGCTTTCAGCCGCAGGCGCTGCATGGTCTGTCTCGATTTTCAAGACGCGATGTCGGACGTGAGAACCGGAATCACTTTGCCGGCCGCACTTGGCGATTTTCCGCGATGCGCGTTAACGCCTGATTAACGATGCCGCGTCAGCCCGATTGGGCAATGGCGGTATCTAGGTCATGGGCAGGGTTCGACAGAAATGCCAAACTCGTCGCAGATGATGCAAATCAAGGATCGGGCTTCCGGCCGCGAAGGATGTCTGGCATTTGGCTACCCGGCTAACGACGCTGTTCGGACGTCCATGAAGGTTCTCGGTCCAAGCATGGTCCTCGCAAGCTTGGTCATGGCGATGACCTCGATTGCGACGGCGCAGGCAACAGAATGCCCGCGCCCGGGAACGCTCGGCACCTCACGCGTGCTCGCAGTTGATGCCGCAAGCACGCCAAGGGTCGGGTTGAAGAGTTTCCCGCAGACCCTGCCGCTTTCGGATCATGAGGTCGTACTGACGTTCGACGATGGACCATGGCCCCCGACGACGTCGCGCGTTTTGGCGGCGCTTGCGCACGAATGTGTCCGCGCGACCTTTTTCGCGATTGGAAAACCTGCCTCCGAGCACCCGGCCCTGGTACGCAGGATCGCCGCCGAGGGGCACACCGTCGGGCACCACACCTGGTCGCATCGCAGTCTGATGCGGATCAGGACCAGCGAGACGGCCGAGGAAATCGATCGGGGCATTGCGGCGGTCGAGGCGGCGCTGCATGGGATTGCAACGACCAGACCCAGCACACCGTTTTTTCGGTTTCCGGGATTTGAGTTGACGAAAGCGACGCTCGATCTGCTGCAATCGCGCGGGATAGTGGTGTTCGGGGCCGATTTGTGGGCGAGCGACTGGAATCACATGACGCCAAAGCAGGAACTGGCGCTGGTCACCGAAAGGCTGAAGGCTGCTCGCAAGGGGATTATCCTTTTTCACGACACAAAGGCCCAAACCGCGGCCATGCTGCCCGCCTTTTTGCGGTATCTGAAGGACAACGGCTACCGGATCGTCCACGTCGTACCAGCCTCGCATGACACAGCCAGCGCCCGCTGAACCTTAATTGGCCTATGAAAGTTACATAATTTAGAGCGCATTCATCTCGCGGTATGTAATGATGGACGTAATTGGCAACATCAACAAGGCGGGTGCAGGTTCATGGGTTCTGTAGCGGCTCGCGCCGGGGCAAGGTCACTTCGGACAGGATTGCGGGCGGCCCTCGCAATCACCATCTGCCTCGTTGCGCCCGCGGCGTTCGGCGCCGACTGCCCCGGCCATCCCAATGCGCTCGGAACTTCCCGCACTCTGGTCGTCGATCCGAGGGAGCACCCGCGTATCGGGACCATGCAATATCCCGAGACATTGCCGCTCGCCGATCATGAAGTGGTGCTGACCTTCGACGATGGCCCGCTCCCGCGTTACAGCAATCAGGTTCTGGAAATCCTCGCCTCGCAATGCGTCAAGGCGATTTTCTTCACCATCGGGCACCAGGCCCAGGAATCGCCCGAGGGTGTCCGCAAGCTCCGCGATGCCGGCCACACCATCGGCACCCACACCCAGAATCATCCGCTGAGCATGAACCACATGACGATCGACCGCGCCAAGCAGGAGATCGATGAGGGTATCGCATCGGTGAAAGCAGCGCTCGGCGAGGATGCCGACAAATCGCTGGCCCCGTTCTTCCGAATTCCGGGGCTTTTGCGAGCGAACAACGTCGAGGACTATCTGGCCGAACAGGGCATCCAGGTCTGGAGTACCGATTTCCTGGCAGACGATTGGCATCACATCTCACCCGCGCGCGTCTACGAACTCGCCATGAAGCGGCTCGAGGCGAAGGGAAAAGGCATCCTGCTGCTGCACGATATTCATGCGCGCACCGTCGCGGCACTGCCACGCTTCCTCAATGAACTGAAAGCGCGCGGATATCACGTCGTCAGTGTCGTGCCGGCGACCGCGGATCGGCCGGCCACCCCGACCGAGCCGCAGCAATGGCGGACGCATCCGGCACCGGAAACCATGGGGACCGCGCACTGGCCCGACATCCCGAATTTCGTTATTGCCGAAACCAGCGTGCTTCCCGTGCCTGCGCTGTCCGACCTCGACCTTCTTGATGACCAGCCCTTCGCGCCCGCAAGGCCGACTGATCGCAGCGAATGCCCTGAACACCGCGGGATCGCCAGCCGGATCATCCTGGCCTCGCGTAAGCGAATCTCCGGCCGAAAATGGCGCAGCTACCCTGCCCGCGCCGGCGCCGGGCGTTTTCGAGGTCCCCGAGGGGCTGCGCATTGCACAAAACGACCGCACCCTCTCGCACCAGAGGGAGCGGGCGCCGACAGAAGCGCAGCAAACCGGCGCGAAGCCCGCTTCGATAGACCTGAACCGTTCAAAGCGCCTCGCCCACAGGCGAGTTCAAACCGCAAGAGTTCATTCCGCGCATGGTCCGCCCCGTTATCATCGACACGGCACGCCCAAGGTCGCCGGACGCGCAGCCGCGCCCTCGGCGACAGCCCACCGGGGTCCACAAGCGAAGAAGAGAAATGTGTGACGATCAATCCGTCACGATTTTCGAGACGCACAAAAGAACGACAAGGCCAAGGAACAAGAGGTCGATATAGGCCTTCATTTCGCCGGCGTGGCGCAGGCCTGCCACTTCGGAAATCACCTGCTTTCGTTGGGTCAATGCAGCGGGCCCCTCGCCGGTCAAGGCCAAAAGGCGGCGAGCCTCGCCTTCGAGCCGCTCGATGCGCTGAAAGAAATAGAACGACCGCAGCGCCGAGGCCGCGTGCATCGCGGCGTAGACCAGCATGAGGATCGCGACGGTCGCGCGCTGATTGTACTTGTCCAGGAAATTCAGGCTGTAATAGACCAACGCCAGAAAGATGAAGTTGGAGAGAAACCGATAGACGTAGCTCAGGATTTTCATGGGCGTGCTTTCCGTCCAGGTAGCGGCCTCGATCGAACACACTTTATCGGAGAATTCCTGAGTATTCCTGCCCGGCCACGAGAGCATGGCAGGTGATGCAATCCGCACCATTTTTCACCCGGATCCTGAAATATCCCGAAAATCAATACAGATGTCCCGTGACAAACGAAGCGGCGTCGCTGGCGAGGTATATCGCCTTCCGCCAATTCATCAGCATTGGCGAGCGGCGTCATCGCACTCTGAATCCAGCGATCTCGGCTGCCTACCTTTGTGGGCCCGACAAATTCACGTCACGTTCGGCTCGAAAGACGTTGCCATAGAGATTAGCAATCCATTGACGCCCACTTGAGGTCACGTTGAGGTATCGTATGGCCATGCCGATTTGCGGCGCGACATTGGTCCAGTAGAACTGCGGGAATTTATAAACGATGTCGGCGGGCGTATCATAGCCCAGCGTCTTGTTTAGTCCGATTTCCTCGAATTCGTAGAAGAGAGCGTTTGATTTCCTCATATAGTTCGGATCACCGAGCTGGCCGATAAGATCGGCTGCGCGCAGCAGCAAGCCCTCCTCATCGTGAAGATCGTCGTTCGATGGCGGCGGCGCATAGGGAACGCGGGTATATTCGATCGCCCTGGCTATCCGGGCCGCGTCGAGGTGTTCGCTTGTGTCGAGGCGTTCCAGCGCGAACAGTTTGGAGCGGTCGACGTGGTAAGGCGCCAGTGCAGCGTCAGACGCCCCTCGCGGCAGACGGACCATACGACCGTTGACGTCTGCAACGAAGCAGTCGTCCTCGTCGCCCTGAACAATTCCCCGAACATAGCCGATATCGTGAACAAGGCATGCAACAATGAAATTGGCATAGTCTCTCGCGGTTGTCGGCCGCAACAGCGCGCGGCCAATCAGAATGTCGTGCCCGGCAAGGGTCACAAGCATGGTATGTTCGACATTGTGGTACAGGGCATCACTGTTGCCGATGCAATCCAGGGCGAGCATTGCAGCATAGGGCAGCAGATCGCTCAGTTCGGCATGCGAGGAGCCGAACCGACCCCTCGTTTCCGAATCCAGAAATGATCCCAAAGCTTGCGCCGTCAATTGGGGGATAGTGATCATTTTTCGAGAATGAAACCGATGCCGACATGAATGTTGACCTAGATCAAATGCCTAGCCTTCGACCGGGCGATCTGAAACCACTGATATCAAGCGGCACGTCTAGAGCCATGAAGCTTTGATCGCGAATTCGGCGGCCTGGGCGCAAGAAGACTTGCTGTAGCGGAGCAACCGAAACAGCCGGTCAACACTTTTAAGCCGGCGCACCACTTTCTATCAATTTCAACGGGTTACGCGCGCCCAAGAGTGGCTCAAGTGCCTTTCGGAATAAGTTTCAAAGGCAACCGTCTTATATTTCAACGGGTTACGCGTGTGGTGCGCTCGGAGGGCGGAGACGATGTTAGCAATTTCAATGTCTTGCAGAGACGGATAACGAAGTCAGGTGCAGTTCGGGTCTAAAGGGTGCTTTCGGGCCTGTGTTAGACCTCTTGAACTACGGATCTCCGCTCGTGAGATGCCGAACAACAGAAGAACACCTGCTTCAGTCAGCATGATCGGTTTGACGTCAATGAAAAAAGCCACCGCGATTGCGATCGCACTCCTTTTGGTCTGCTGGACGGCCGCGTTTGCGCAAGACCGCGGCATCACCGTCGCATCAACGACGTCTACCGAGCAGTCAGGACTTTTCGGCTATATCCTTCCCATCTTTTCAAAAGCTTCCGGCATTGCCGTGAAGGTCGTCGCTGTCGGCACGGGTCAAGCGCTGGATATTGGACGTCGGGGTGACGCAGACGTTGTCTTCGTGCATGACCGTCCCGCGGAGGACAAGTTCATGGCGGAAGGCCAAGGCGTGAAGCGCTTCGACGTCATGTACAACGACTTCGTCATCGTCGGTCCGAAGAGCGATCCCGCGCACATCGCCGGCGACAAGGACGTCGTCGAGGCCATGCGAAAGATCGCGGCGGCCAAGGCGCCGTTCATCTCGCGCGGCGATCATTCCGGCACCCACGAAGCTGAACTCCGGCTCTGGAAGGACGCCGGGATCAAGCTTGCTCTGGTCAAGGGCGACTGGTACCGCGAGATTGGCCAAGGGATGGGCGCGGCGCTGAACATGGCGGCGTCATCTAACGCCTATCTGCTGTCTGACCGTGGAACGTGGTTGTCGTTCAAGAATTCGCGGAGATCTCGTGATCCTGACCGAAGGCGACAAGCGGCTATTCAACCAATACGGCGTCATGCTGGTGAACCCGGCCAAACATCCGAACGCCAACACTCGTGATGGACAGGCCTTCATCAACTGGCTTATCTCGCCGGAAGGCCAACAGACGATCGCCGACTACAAGGTAGGTGGCGAGCAGCTATTCTTCCCCAATGCGTACCGCTAACAGGAACGCGACCGTCGAGACCGTCACGCTCAGCGCCAGCAAGATCAGTCCAAGGCCCAGTGCCAGCGGAAGATCGCCCTTGCTTGTTTCCAGTGCGATCGCGGTGGTCATGGTCCGCGTAAAACCGCGGATGTTGCCACCGACGATGATAATTGCGCCGACCTCCGCGATGGCCCGCCCGAACGCGGCGAGAAAGGCCGTCAGCAACGACGCCCGCCCCAAGGCGAACAACAAGGCGACGCTGCGCACGAGCGACAGACCGTCACTGCGCGCAAGATCGCCGTACTCGGCCCACAGAAGCGTGGACGGACGGTGCACCAGCGCAACCACGATCGGGCCGGCAAGCAGCGTCTGTGCAATGACCATGGCCGCTGGGGTGAACAGAAGACCGGCCGATCCGAAAAGCCCCGACCGCGAAAGCAGCAAATATAGCGCGAGCCCCACGACCACGGGCGGCAGCCCAAGAAGTGCATTGGTCAATACAATGATCGCCTGCCGTCCTGGAAAGCGGACGATCGCGAGCCACGCCCCGATCGGTGCGCCGAGCAGCAACGCGATAATGCTCGCAGTCAGGCTGACCTTCAGCGACAGCGCGACGATCCCGAGAAGTTCGGGATCAGCTTCGCCGATCAGCGACAGGGAATTGCCGAGGGCTCGAGCGAAGTCGTTCATTCTGCCCCTTCGCGAAGCCGCCTGCCCGGGGCGTGCCCAGTTAGGCGGTGTTGGCACCAGGGCTTCCGACGAAATTGCCGTCGGCGATCGACAATCACTCCGCAGCGGTCCGCATCTCGATCTTCTCCGCGCGTGCGGCGCAAAACTTGAATTCGGGAAATCTTTCCGAACGGGTCGAGCGCGGGATTGGTCAGGAGATTTGCGGCCGCTTCCGCGTAACAGAACGGCATGAAGACCATGTTTTCCGGCACGTCGCGGTCGGAACGAACCTTCACCTCGATCGCGCCGCGTCGCGTTTCCAGACGAATGAAATCTCCTGGCCAAAGCTTCTTGCCCCGCATGTCCTTCGGCGACATGAACGCGACCGCTTCCGGCTCGATCTGGTCGAGCACTTGGGACCGTCTCGTCATAGAACCAGTATGCCAGTGTTCGAGAACGCGCCCGGTCGAAAGCACCATGGGGTATTCATCGTCCGGCAATTCATCTGGCGGGATGACCTTGGCGGGCACGATCTTACCGCGGCCACTTTCGGTCGGGAAGCCGGTGGTGAAGATGATCTCGTTGCCCGGCTTGTCGGGGTCGTCGACCGGATAGGTCACGGCACCCTCACGAACCAACCGTTCCCACGTGATGTTGTTCAGCGACGGCATGAGTTGTGCCATCTCGGTGAAGACCTCACCTGGACCGGCATAACTCCAAGGCAGCCCCATTCGCTTGCCGATCTCCTGGATGATCCAGAGGTCCTGACGGGCACCGCCGGGCGGCTTGATCACCTGCCTTGCCAACTGCACACGGCGGTCCGTATTTGTGAACGAGCCCTCTTTTTCCGCGAATGCCGATGCTGGAAGAATCACGTCGGCATGGAAGGCCGTCTCGGTAACAAACAGATCCTGCACGACAAGGTGTTCGAGCTTGGCCAGTGCCTCCCGCGCGTGCTGCAGGTCTGGGTCCGACATCGCAGGGTTTTCGCCCTCGATGTACATGCCGTGGATCTGCCCTGCGTGAATTGCGTTTATGATCTCAACGACGGTAAGTCCGCGTTCGGGATCGAGCTCCTGCCCCCACAGCTTTTCGAACGAGGCTCGCATATCGGCGCGCCCGACCGGCTGGTAATCCGGGAAGAACATCGGGATGAGGCCCGCGTCGGATGCGCCCTGCACGTTGTTCTGGCCCCGCAATGGATGCAGCCCCGTGCCGGGGCGGCCGACCTGGCCGGTGATGAGCGCGAGCGCGATCAGACAGCGCGCGTTGTCGGTCCCGTGCACGTGCTGACTGATGCCCATGCCCCAGAAGATGATCGATGACTTGGCGCGCGCGTAGGTCCGCGCGACCTGGCGTAGTGTTTCGGCGGGAATTCCGCAGATCGGCGCCATCTTCTCCGGGGTGAAATCGACGATCTTGGCTTTCAGGTCTTCGTAGCCCTCGGTGTAACCCGCGATATACTGTTCATCAGTCAGCCCTTCGGTGATGATGGTGTTGATCATCGCGTTGAGCAGCGCGACGTCGCTGCCCGGCTTGAAAGCGAGATGCGCGGTTGCGTGGCGCGACAGCGCCTGCCGGCGCGGGTCCATGACGTAGAGTTTGGCGCCACGCTTGGCCGCGTTTTTGATGTACGTGGCGGCAACAGGGTGGTTGATCGTCGGATTGGCGCCGATCACCCAAATCACTTCGGCATCGGCCGCGGCCGCAAACGGGGCGGACACCGCACCGGAGCTCAAGCCTTCGAACAACGCCGCGACCGAGGAGGCATGGCAAAGCCGCGTGCAGTGGTCGACATTGTTGGAGCCGAAACCTGTCCTGACGAGCTTCTGGAACAGATAGGCCTCTTCATTCGATCCCTTGGCCGAGCCAAAGCCCGCCAGCGCTCTGGGGCCCTTCTCGTCCCGAATCTTGACCAGGCCCTTTGCCGCAAGGTCGAGCGCCTCCTCCCAGGACGCTTCGCGAAAGTGCGTATGGGGATTTGCCGGATCGACTTGATCGTTGGCGTCCTTCTTGACACCTGGCAGCCGCACCAGGGGTTTGGTCAGCCGGTTAGGATGATGGATATAGTCAAAGCCGAAGCGGCCCTTCACGCAGAGCCTATTATGGTTGGCCGGCCCGTCACGCCCTTCGGCATAGATGACATTCTCGTCCTTGACTAGATAAGTGACCTGACAGCCCACGCCGCAATAAGGGCAGAGCGAGTTCGACCTTCCGGTCGGCATAGGTGACGCGGGTCTGCTTCTCGTCGAGCATCACCGCTGGCATCAGCGCACCCGTCGGGCAGGCCTGTACGCACTCGCCGCAGGCGACGCAGGTCGATTCTCCCATAGGATCATCAAAGTCGAATACGATCTTGGCACCGTGATTGCGATACGCCATGCCGATGACGTCGTTGACCTGCACCTCCCGACAGGCGCGAACGCACAAGCCGCACTGGATACAGGCATCGAGGTTGACGCGCATCGCCGGATGACTGGCGTCCGTGTCCCAGCGTTCTGCTGCCGGGAAACGGCTTTCCGTCACCCCGACCTTCTCGGCCCAGTGCCAGAATTTCGAATCCGGATCATGCGACGTTTCGCGCGCCGGTTGGTCGGCGACGAGGAGTTCCATAACCATCTTCTGTGCGGCAATGGCGCGATCGCTGGCCGTCTTCACTTTCATGCCGACGGCCGGCGTCCGCTTGCAGGAGGCCGCAAGCACGCGCTCGCCTTCGATCTCGACCATGCAGGCTCGGCAATTGCCATCCGGTCTGTAGTCCGGCGCTGGCGAATAGCAGAGATGCGGGATATCGCGCCCCTGGCGTTTGGCAACCTGCCAGATCGTCTCGCCGACACGGGCCTCAACCTGCTTGCCATCCAGTTCGAACGCGATGATCTGAGGTCCGCTTCCTTTCCCGCCAACCGTTCCGACCGGTTCGCTATGCGTGACCGTCACGCGGCCATCCGGTTCGTTCTTGCCGCCCGCGGCGCCTTTGGCGTCATGGCCGTAACCTTGCGGTGAAGACTTGTTGTCGTTGCTCATACGAAACCTCGTCGAAGACCTGGCGCTCTCGGGCTACTCGGCAGCTTCCTTCGGCTGAAACTCGTCAGGGAAATATTTAATGACTGATGTCAGCGGATTTGAGGCTGCCTGCCCGAGGCCGCAGATCGATGCGTCACGCATCGCCTGGCTCAATTGGCCGAGCAGCTCCTGGTTCCAGACGGGCTGTTGCATGAGCAACGCCGCCTTCTCGGTTCCCGCACGACAAGGCGTGCACTGCCCGCAGCTCTCGTCCTCGAAGAACTTCATCAGATTGAGGGCGGCTTCCTTGACACTGTCGGCTTGGGAAAGGATTACGACCGCGGCGGAGCCGATAAAGCATCCGTATTTTTCCAGCGTTCCGAAGTCGAGCGGAATGTCAGCCATCGAAGCAGGTAGAATGCCGCCCGAAGCGCCGCCCGGAAGGTAGGCGTGGAAGGTGTGACCATCCGCGATGCCACCGCAAAATTCATCAATCAGTTCACGCACCGTGACACCTGCCGCTGCGCGAGTCTTCACGCCCGG
>CAWFZL010000038.1:0-32717 GCA_963820275.1 uncultured Alphaproteobacteria bacterium | reverse complement strand
TCAAAACGCCATTCCGAGATGGTTCATGCGGTATGGTTAGGGCCGCCCGATTGTCCTCGCGGTTTGGGCCTTTGCTCACGGGGAAGGTCCGGGAGAAACCATCAATGGCGAGCATCGAGAATTTTCCAAAAGCTGACATGTCCAAACTTGAAGTGACGCTCACGGCTGAGGCTGTGAAGCAAGAGTTTGAGTCGGCTCTTAAAGAGTTCCAAGCGATGGGGGCTGAGCTGATCGGTGCGGCGAAGAAATGCGAGGCGCTAACTACCGATGTGCAGAATACGATCCGGGACACCGCGGAGGCATATCGCCGGGAAGGCAAGAAGCTTTTCAACCGCATAGAGGAGTCTGCGGCGTTCACCGAGGACGTTCGCAAGAGATGCGAAGATGTTAGACGCAGGATGATGGAGTAGAATCGACCCCGTAAATTACTGCCCTGAATTGCCAACGATAAGTGCAATCGGAGGGACCTCGAATGAAAAAGACAATCGCGAGTGTCTTTCTCTCTCTGGCATTGATGTCTTCGGTAGCGATGGCTAACGAGCGCGCGGGCAACACTGTGTCTGGAACCCTCTCGAAGATCGGTCATGCGGCTCACACACTGGTGGCTCATATAGCTAAACCGTTCACTGCGCGTTCTCGCGGGTCGAACCGATCGAGCACCGCTCAGCAGACACAGAGAGCTTCAGGGGCGGGGCCAAGTTCGCATGTGAGCGACAGTCCGCCTGTATCGCGGATCCAGGCTGAAGCACCAACAATGGCGCCGTCTACTTCGAGGAGTGCATCCACTCTTCCGCCAGTCCAGACCCTGGAATGAGCGCGGCGCTCGTGCTCAAATATCCCCTCGTCAGCACGCCCGGCTTATCCCAATCAGGATCGCCGCGGATATCGGCACCGCGCTTGCCGCTTGCGGTGCAAATGAACCGGTCCTCGATATCCGACAGCCGAATGTCATCCGGCCATCAATCTCCGCTCATCGTGACATTGTGGCTGCAACGGTAGTCCTGACAGAAGACCAGGAGCCCGCGCACCCCTTGGGAGCGGAGTTCGGCGAAGGTGACCTTTTGCGGGCGCGCGAGATCGGACATGGCGCCATAATCGTTGATCTTATTCATCATTTCAAGAAGAGCGTCTCTACTCCTACAAGCACGGCGCTTGCACCGCCTCCGATACCACTTGGCGCCGGGATAGTTTCGGTTGTCTTGGATGTAGCGTAAATCAGATTCAAAGCCACGGTCGAAGCTAACTCGGGTTCGATTTCAGAGATTTTTTGCTTTTGGAGCAACTGAGAATACTCTCCGCCAAGAAAGGTTCTTCCCAAACCGGACAAGACATGAGTATTGAAGTATGGGACTTCACCGAATGGCAAGACTGTTGGCCTGTCGTCTTGACCAAAGGTTGTTCCGCTCAACGTTGTTGAGTGCGTCACCGGCAACGGCTGTAACTTTAGTTGGGATGCGAGATCGATATCAATTCCAAATGCGAGAATGTTGTTCGCTCGGGTTGCAGGGTCAAAGTCCGCGATGACGATCTGCGCTACCCTTGTGCCAACAAAGGCACGAAGATTGCCTGCCGCAAGATATGGATTTATTTCACGGGAAATCGCATCCGTAAATTTTTGTCCGTTGAAGTTCGCAAGCGGCGTACCTTCCGAATTTAAAAAATTGATGGTAGTTCGCCCGAAATCAACTGGAGCCGGCGTTGTTGCTAAAAACTCACACAACTCCTGGCCTGGAAGGTCCGGCATTTCCCTCAATGTGACATAGCCGGTAATAACAACGGCCGTGTGCAACGGCCGTTCGGGGATCAATATTTTTTGAATCCCATCGCAGAAAACGCCCTTCGGCGACTGTCTCATATCGGCAGCAATAACCCATCCAGCGCGCGTGGGAACGAATATCGCTAGAGTGCCACGTTCGGAATCAAAGCCCGCGGCGCACGATAGACTTTGTGTCAGGAGGGTCAATAAACCTCCAATCAAGCGTATAGGCCGCCGCCGTTCTAAATTTGCCGCGGGATGCCCGCCGACAAAAATCACTGTGGCGGCGGCTTGTTCTCAAACTTGATGTTGCAGTTTTTGGCGATCGAGGGCTGCTCGATTGCAACCATCTGGCCTTTCATCTGCGCCAGCTCGGCCGCGGTTTGCTTGTCACCACTAACGAGGAATGCGGCCGGCCAGAAAACCACGACCGCGGCCGCCGTGGTCCATTGATCCTTTGTGCGCTGGCTGTCCTGCACTCCGGACAATGACGCGGCCCTGGTCGAAACAGCCTGAGCCTCAAGCGCCAATTGTTGGCACGTGTAACCGTGGTAGATGACCGGCGAAACGTATGCGGGAGTTATTTCTGCCGAGCTCGACGCGCAGCCGGCCAGCGCGGAACCTAACACCAGGATTCCCAGATTATTCCGCGTGAAATTCTCCCCCCTTGCCCGATTGCATCCAAACGCAACCTATGGGGGAGAGCAAACGGATTCCGGGCTAGGTCACAACCTTCGGACGCGAGAGTTCCCCTGGCGGGGGCTTGGCAAATCATGGGAACGTGAGATTCTGTCCGCGGGCTTGATAACCCGGACCGAAAATAGGCCGCATTCCCTGGCAGGAATTCTCCTTCTCCCTGGCAGTCGTGCGTCCCTGGCAAGGGCTGAAGAGATCGTAAGCCTCTTGCGAACCAGCTACGTCCGCGAGGGATGGCCTCTCGATGAGGCGTTCGCCGAGCGGATGCTGGCCTTCTTCCGGAAGTACAGCCAGACGATGAGCGGAAGGCAGCTTTTGACTTTTTGCACGGTCATGGCCAATCGCTCGATTGGGTTTTGTGGGGCGATCCTCGTGTGATGATCTGCAAGCTTGCAGGCGCCGATCGGTCAGAAAATGCAACCGCTAGCCGCTTGCCCTCATGCCAGAAGGCTGAGGCGCTAACGAGGAATTAATCTGATCAGCACATAATCGAGCGCAGTTTTAGTGAGCAAACGCGCGTAAGGAGCCGTCGTGTGGACGATCCCGCGACGGCTCTTTTTTGTTCACTCGTTTGAGGTCAATGCGGATGCCCAACATATCGGAAGAGAAGATCCAAGCCGCCGCGACGGACAAGCCCGCAGTAGTACCGAGCAGGTCTAGCCGAAAATCGATCTTGGCACTGTCGGTGTTTGCTTTGGGCCTAAATGCCACAGCGGCTGTCTATACACTGTCGCCTTCAGATTTTGCCTTGCCGAATGTCAGCGGCTTGGTGGCCGAACTGCTTCCGCATCAGAGAGCTCCCGATCCAATACCGGATTCGGTTGTCGCCGCATTGAAGGACATTCAGTCGGCTCAGCAGCAACAAGCTGGGGCACTACAGGAAAATGCATCCTTGTTGCAGCTAAACACAGTCTTGTTGCAACAAAACAGGGCTCTGCGGCAGCAGGATGAAGCTACTTTTGATAGCCTGAGAAAGAGCATCACGGACGAACAGGCCAGCGTGAAAGAAATATCTGCTCAGATAACGGATGAACATGTCGACGTGAAGAAGATGTCTGCTCAGATTTCCACGCTTATAGCGAAGGTCGACTCCCTACAAAATGCAGTTAAGACAGAAATCACCTCCTCCATTCCTAAGGGACGTGCCCGGGCCCGGCTATCCGGAGCGGCGCGCAAAAGGATGGCTCGCCAGGCCAAACCTGTTGGACCTATTTCAATCGGAGGAGCTCCGCTAACTAGGGCACTAGGACCAATACAAAGTCCAGAAGGCTGAGGCGGTAACGACCAGGGCGCGGCGCTGGCTGAGATAGTCCCGCGTTCTACTTTTTGGAACGAGGCAGGCTGCTATTAATCTCCTCGCACAGCTTTCGAGCCAGCGGAAAGTTCAAGCGTATAGTTTCATCCGCTCGCCCAGTGCCCTTCGAAAAAGAAAAGGTGATCAGAAGCTCTGACAGAGAATGATCTGGATGGGCCTGCACCCCAACCGCTTCGGCCTTATGGTCCGAGGGCATTTGTCCTCCTGCTTACCAGATGCTTACCGGGGGCTTAGTTGCGAAAATTATTCAGGCTATGCTTACGACTAAGTAATTGATGCCCTTCCTGAGAGAGGGGTGACATTTCATTCCGGAGACATGGGTTACACAATTGGGCCTTTTGCGGGGAGCGCAAAATGCCCTGGAAGGTGTGTAAACCCATGGACGAACGACTGAAGTTCATTGCCAGGCTACTGGATGGCGAGCAGATGGCGGGGCTGTGCCGAGAGTTCGGCATCTCCCGCAAGACCGGCTACAAGATCCTCACACGCTATAACGCGACAGGCCTGGAAGGGCTCACCGACCGCTCGCGGCGGCCCTACCGCCATGCCAATCAGCTGCCGATCCAGATCGAGACGCTGATCGTGCGCATCAAGCAGGACAAGCCGAGCTGGGGGGCGCCGAAGATCAGGGAAAGACTGGCCCGGCTTTATCCGGATGTGCACAGGCCCGCGATCAGCACCATACATGCGGTGCTTGATCGACATGGCCTGGTCAAGCGGCGAACCAGACGACGTAACAGGGCCCAGGGCACGACGCTCTCTCGCCCCGCTCAACCGAATGAACTGTGGTGCGCCGACTACAAAGGCGAGTTCATGCTTGCCGATCGGCGATACTGCTATCCGCTGACCATCACCGACTTCGCCAGCCGCTATCTCCTTGGCTGCGAAGCCCTCTCCACCACCAGGGAACTCTATGCCTTCTCGGTGTTTGAAAGCGTATTCAAGGAGTTTGGCCTGCCGCGGGCCATCCGCACCGACAACGGCGTTCCCTTTGCCAGTCCCAATTCCCTGTTCAACCTCTCAAAGCTCTCCGTCTGGTGGCTTAGGCTCGGCATTGAGATCGAGCGCATCAAGCCCGGCCATCCGCAGCAGAACGGCCGACATGAACGTATGCATCTGACCTTGAAGCTGGAGGCCACCAAACCAGCCGCCAAAAACTTCCTGCAGCAGCAGGCCAGGTTTGATGACTTCATCGACGGCTACAACAACGAGCGACCCCACCAGGCGCTCAACATGCAGTGTCCGGCTCAGTGCTATCAGCCCTCGTCACGGCCGTATCGTGGCTTGCCGGATATCGACTATCCGCTTCATGACAGGGCAGCCACTGTCACGACCTGTGGCCGAATCTGTTTCAACAACCAAAAAATCAATCTAAGTCAGGTGTTCGCCGGCCAAACCGTCGGCATCAAACAAACCGAGGACCGCATTTGGCTCGTTAGCTTTATGGATTATGATCTCGGTTACTTCGACGACGAGACCTGCAGGCTCGAGCCCCTTGCGAATCCCTTCGGACCCAAAGTGTTACCTATGTCTCCGGAATGAAACGTAACCCATGTGTCCGGAATGGACCTGACTATAGTGGCGCGCTCGGAGAGATTCGAACTCCCGACCCTCGGATTCGAAGTCCGATGCTCTATCCAGCTGAGCTACGAGCGCGTGCCTTTCGTTCGATTACCAGACTGACCAGGCAGAACCAATAGCCGCGAAGCCTGTGCCAGTGACGGGGAACAGTTCGAAACGCCGGGCACGCCGGCGATCAAATTGTCGACGAAGTAATCGAAGGCGAGGATCAGAAGCAGGGATAACGTCCGCCTTGCGCGCGATAGGTCGCCGAACCCTGGTAGCAGGAATTGCTCGAGGGCCCGTCGTAATAGGCGAAGGTGCCGGGGACCGGGCCGGGCCCGTAATTGTGACTGTAGCTGATCGGGTAGGGCAGCCCGTAGGCGTAGCCATGGTAGGTGGTAACGGCGCGCCTGTGCCTGCTCGGAGATCGTGGTGAGCGCGACTATCAGAGCTGCGGCCGAGGTAAGCTTCGTTAAGGACATCGGGGCCTCCGGACGAAAACAGGAACATTCTAAAGCATGATCGGGAAAGGTGGGAACCGGTTTTCCCCATGACAGCGCGGCTTGTGCATGGAAGGCGCATCGCGGTTTCGAGCTCCAGGATCGCGTTTTGGGTCAATTCGTCCTCCCATCCACCGGAAATCGCGAGAAAAATGCGCTAAATCCGCCACGAGAGCTGGCTTTTTGGCTCGGCCAGCATGCTTAACGAAATTCAAACACAGTCTGGCCAGACTTGCGCCTTCTGGCCCGCTTAAGGACCATCTGTCCCGAGGCTGCCGTAACCCGACCGCCCCATGCGCATCACGCTTGTTGCCCTGGTATTCCTGTCGTATCTGCTCGCAGGTCCGGCCCGCGCCGACCTGCATATCACCCGCGACCACGGCGGCTATGTCGAGGAATACAAGGCGAAGTACGCCCGCATCCGCGACCGCCACGAGCGCGTCATCATCGACGGCATCTGCAATTCGGCCTGCACGCTGGTGCTGGGCATCGTGCCGATGAACAAGATATGCGTGACGCCGCGCGCCAGCCTCGGATTCCATCAAGCGTATTACGACAAGGCCTTCACCTTCGGCATCAAGGTCACCAGCAGCGAGGGGACCTCGGACCTGATGTCCTATTACCCGGACGCGGTGAAGGACTGGATTCGCCGCAACGGCGGACTGACCACCGAAATGAAGAAGATCAAGAACGGCGAAGAGCTCTGGAAGATCGTCGATCCCTGTCCGGAAGAGTGGTGAATTCTCACCCTTGAGCTGTTTCGGCCCTGATTGAATCAGAAGCGGCCGTCCGATCCTTTGTCTCGAAGCGTTTTCTTCGCGCGAAAAGCAAGCGCTTCGCTCGAAACGCTATATTTCGATCGTTCCCGACATCACCGGCACGCATCGGCCGCCGACATAGGTCGCGGTCACCGTGCCATCCTTCTTTTCGGCGTCCGCCTGCAAGAGACTTGGCCGTCCCATCTCCACGCCTTGCGCAATCGTCCTTGAAATCCGCAAATCCGGCTCCGGCCGCAGTTTTGCGAGCAGCCCGACGAGGGCAACATTGGCGCTGCCGGTTGCAGGATCTTCGGCAATCCCATGATGTGGCGCAAACATGCGAGCACGGATGTCGAGGCCGCTTTCCGCCACCCGCGTGTAGATGAAGATGCTGGTAACCGGAAGCTTTGCGATATCGCGCAGGAAGACGTCGGAGCGCGCCGCCGCCGCTATCAGTCTCGATCGACCTTTCAGTTCTGCCACGACGAAGGGCGCTCCGCAGGAGGCGATGATCGGAGGATGATTTGCAGTCTCGATATCGTCTACCGAAAGTGAACAAGCAGACGCGATCAATTCAGCCGGAATTTCCGCACCCAGCGTCAGCGCCTGGGGAGAGGCAAGACGGGCGCCGGTGACTGCGTCGCCATCCCTGAGCAGCGAGATCGGCACGATGCCCGCCTTCTCCTCAAAGGTGACGGCGTCCCTGGCGATAGCGCGGCCATAGCTCGTCCCTGCGCGGGCCAGCGCGAAGGCCGTGCCCACATTGGGATGGCCGGCAAACGGCATTTCATACCGCGGAGTGAAGATTCTCACCTCGGCGGTATTTGCCGGATCCTTCGGTGGAAGCACGAAAGTCGTTTCCGCCAGATTGAATTCGGCGGCAATCGCCTGCATCTGTCCGCCCGACAGCCCTTCCGCGTTCAAGACAACACCGAGCGGATTGCCGGCGAACTGGGTGCCTGTGAAGACATCGACGGTGACGAAATTCAGTTTCATGTGAGTCTTTCAACCTGTCTTGAAAGCGAAGGCCGCGCGCACCATCCATGGTGGTCCTCGTTTGCGGCTTTCGTTTTGCAGCAAAGCACGGGCCCGCGACAGATCGCCGAGTGGAACGAGAAAGCAAAAGCCCCCGGCTTCGGGCCGGGGGCTTTGAGCCGGGATGCGCTCAGCGCTTCGACTTCTTTTTCTTCTTGACAGCTTTCTTTGCAGCTTTCTTTGCAGCCTTCTTGGCGGCCTTTTTGCCGACTTTCTTGGCCGAGGATTTCTTCGCTGCTTTCCTGGATTTCTTCACCGCCTTCTTCTTCACCGCCTTCTTCGCAGCCTTCTTTTTCTTTGCCTTCTTGACTACCGGCTTTTCGGCCATTGGCGGCTCGGCCGGAGGAGGGCTCATCGCCTCCGGCATCGGTTCACTGATTGGTTTTTCGTCGTCCATGTCATCCCCCAGGGTTTATCGAAGCGATAACGATAGCGGGATTCTGGGGGCTGTCAAAGCGATGATGATGCTTGTTCAATTCGCGCGAAGCTTCGCGTAGGCCTTGAGCGCGCGTTCGCGGCCCCTGTTGTGGTCGATGATCGGCTGTGGGTAGGTCTTGCCGAGGACGATGCCTGCGCTCTTGAGTTCGATTGACGCGGCGGTCCAGGGCCTGTGAATCAGGCTTGCAGGAAGCTGCCCAAGCTCCGGAATCCAGCGCCTGACATAGGTTCCTTCGGGGTCGAATTTCTCGCCTTGCAGGATCGGGTTGAAGACACGGAAATAGGGCGCGGCGTCGGCCCCGGAGCCTGCAACCCACTGCCAATTGGCGGGATTGCTGGCAGGATCGGCGTCCACCAGCGTGTCCCAGAACCACCTTTCGCCCTCGCGCCAGTCGATCAAGAGATGCTTGACCAGGAAGGACGCGACCACCATTCGCACCCGGTTGTGCATCACCCCGGTGCACCAAAGCTCGCGCATTCCCGCATCGACGATGGGGTAGCCGGTTTGACCCCGTTGCCAGGCCCGAAGGGCGACATCGTCGCGTGCCCACGGAAAGGCATCGAAGGAGCGTTGCAGGTTGCGCGTCGCCAGATCGGGGGCGTCAGACAGCAGATGGCGGCAGAATTCTCGCCAGCCCAGTTCGCTCAGGAACTTTTCGAAGTCGACCGACAGCCGAGGATGCTCGGCAAGCGTAAACCGGGCGGCGTGCCAGACCTGACGCGGGCTGACCTCGCCGAAGCGCAAATGCGCCGAGAGCCGGGAGGTAAACTCCCGGTCAGGCCGATCGCGCTCCTTGGCATAGCCCGCAATACCGGACTTCAGAAAATCCTCCAACCTTCGCTGGCCGCCAAGTTCGCCCGGCGTCCACGTCTTGCGCAGGCCAGTGGCCCAATCCGGGGCTGTGGGCTCGAGCCGCCAATCCTGGAGCGCATCGCCCGGAACGTCCGGCCCGGCACACAGCGCGTCTGGCGCCGGCAGAGGTCTCGGCGGATCCCCCAGCGTCCGAACTCGCCGCCAGAACGGCGTGAACACCCGCAGGCCGCGGCCTTCCTTGTTACGGACCCCGGCAGGTTCGACCAGAAGGTCGCTGGAGAAGCTTTGCGGGCGGACACCGAGCTCTCTCAAGGCAGATGCGACCTCACCGGCCTCGGCCTGGCGTGGCGCCTGCGCAATCTCGTTCCAGAACACGGCATCGGCGCCGGTCACGCGCGCCATCTCGGCGATGATCGTTGCGGCGGAACCCCGGCGCAGCACGAGCCTTGAGCCGGCCGCACTGAGGCTTTTTTGCAGGGCTCGCAACGATTGGGCCAGCCACCAGCGCGATGCGCCGCCGAGCGGGCGCGCTTCGGCAAAGCGCGGCGTCTCGTCGAAGACATAGAGGCAGATCACGGGCGCGCCGGTACCGGCGGCGGCGTGCAGGGCTGGATGATCGGAAAGGCGAAGGTCGTCGCGAAACCAGACGATGCAGGGCGGGGCGGTTTGCTTGGCCATCAGGTGCCGAACTCGAGACAAAACGTGTCAGACCGGCGAACGCGACGCGACCAAGGGCGAATGCCCGGCAGCGCAGACAAGTTTACACGGTCTGCGGCCATGGCCGGGAAATCCTGATGCACGGCAGCCTGGAAGCGCTTGCCGTTATTTCGGCGCGGGCACGATCCGGATGTAAGGCTTCGGTGCCTTCCATCCCGTGGGATAGATGTTCCTGGCCTCATCGTCGGATACTGAACCGGCGATGATCACGTCCTCGCCCTGTTTCCAGTCGGCGGGGGTCGCGACACGGTGCTTGGCGGTCATCTGCAAGGAGTTGATCGCTCGCAGGATTTCCTGAAAATTCCGACCTGTCGTCATCGGGTAGACCAGCACCAGCTTTATCTTCTTGTCGGGTCCGATGACGAAGACGTTGCGGACCGTCTGATTGTCGGCGGCGGTGCGCGCCGTGGCGTCGCCGGAGGTTGTGGCCGGCAGCATGTCGTACAGTTTCGATACCTTGAAATCAGTGTCGCCGATCATCGGATAATTTGGTGCGGCGCCTTGGGTCTCCCGGATGTCCTCGGACCACTTCGCGTGCCTGTCGACGGGATCGACGCTGAGCCCCATCAGC
Source organism: uncultured Alphaproteobacteria bacterium (assembly GCA_963820275.1). Taxonomy (GTDB): domain Bacteria; phylum Pseudomonadota; class Alphaproteobacteria; order Rhizobiales; family Xanthobacteraceae; genus Bradyrhizobium. The sequence continues at coordinate 22,554 of CAWFZL010000038.1, read as the reverse complement.
TTGACACCGCGCTTGTCGAATTCCGGCTTCAGCTTGGCCAGGGCACCGAGTTCGGTGGTGCAGACCGGGGTAAAATCCTTCGGGTGCGAGAACAGGAGCGCCCAGCTGTTGCCGATCCAGTCGTGGAACTTGATCCTGCCTTCGGTGGTTTCTGCCTCGAAATCCGGGGCCACAGCGCCAATCTGGAGAGCCATCTTCGACCTCTTTTTGTTCATGTTTAATAAAATTCGCCATTTTCAGTATAGGAGGTGGAGAACCTCAAGTGAACGGCTGCCGCCAAAAAGATAGAATCTTCTCCTTTCCGGGCCGGTTCCAGTATCTTGTTTCGATTGACGTTAGTGCCGCGAAAAAGCCACAGCGGCCTTGGAAGTCGACGGCCCGAATTTTGCTCCTGTTGCGAAGCCGGTCTCGAACCGGGACAGATGTCACGGCGACAAAGCCACAGTCGTCTAAAATCGTTCCGGACGAGGTTTCGAATCATTAACCAGTCGTTTACGCCTGCGCGCGAATGCTGGTCCAGAAAAAGAAACTCGAAGAGTAACTTCCATGTCTGCCTCGTTGCCTACCTCTGCCGAACTTGCTCCCACCCTCGAACCCTCCGAGATTTCCTGTCAAGACACAGCCGCGCTTGCACTGACCGTGGTGCGCGACGGCGTGATCACCGGCGAGGGACCTACCGCTAGGGGCCGCGTACATTTCTCCCGTGCGCTCGATGCCGATGACGCCGCCTGGTGCGCGCGGATACTGACTGCAACCGCGGTGGAACATCAACCCGTCAGCCGGGCGGAGGCCGAGGCGCTGTTTGAAATCGACGAGGCCGCGGCCGAGCGCTCTGACAACGGACGATTCGACGACCTGCTGGCCAAGGCGGTGGTGCATCACGCGGCCTCCGAATCCGGCCTGCCGGTGCCGCCGCGCACGGTGGCCCTGTCGCCGGAAACCGCAATTGAAAGCTGGGCGCCTGCGAAGGCGGCCCATGTCGATACCGAAGTGCTGGAATGGATAGCAAGCCAGATGCGCGGCAGTCGTCGGCGCAACCGCACCCTGATGCGGCTCGTCGCTACCATTGTCGGAGCGACATTACCGTTCACGCAGCTGCCCAACGTGTTCGATATCGGGATGTGAATTGCCAAATCTGAAATTGAAACGGCGGGGCTACTTCCCCGCCGTTTTTTGTTTGCCGGTTTCCGCATCGAGGCCGACCGTGCGGCCGGGAAAACCGGCAACGTCAAAATAGAGCTGCGAGAGCACGCGCTGGAATTTCACCACCGTCTTCAATCCATTGGCCGCGGGCCTGGAGGTGACTGTGCCGTCAAAGGCCTTCGGAATAATTCCGTTCGGCAAGGCCTCCGAAACCACGCGCCCGGTCAGTCCGCCCGCATTCACGCGGCGCAACCCCATCAACTGGGCGATGGTCACGCCGACATCTGCATTGTTGACGGGCAGGGGATCGATATAGCCGGCCCTGAAGTCGGGTCCGATTGCCGCCATGAAATTCAAGGTGTCGCCACGACCGAAACTGCCATGCATGCCCTGGCCCTGGCGCAGGATCGTATCGGCAACTTCGACAGAACAATTGGCCGGCTCATCGCATCCCCTCGCATAGGAACGGAAGTTGACCACGATCGACGGCGTCGGCGTCACAGCCTTGCCCTTCAATGCGATCTGCGACAACGGCAGCGTGCCGCGAAATCGCCCGAGCCGGTCGTCGACAAAAAGTCCGCTGACGTAATCCTGTTCCAGCAGGAAATCGATGACCCGTTGCGTCAGCTTCTTGTCCCTGTTCGGCAGGTAGATCAGATCCGATCCGCCGTTTGTGGCGACCACGAGTTCCGGCTTTGCCGGGTCCTTGCCCAACAGACCGTTTCCGGCCTTGGGGTGCGCGGCACCTTCCACGCGCACGTTCCTGTCGTTGGGATCGAACAGCGGCAGATCGAGCCCTTTGGCGAGATCGAGTGCGACAAACCCCAGAGGCAGGAAGCCCTTCGGCGTGTCCTCGTAGTCCACCTTCGCCGACGCGCTGGTATTGCTCTCCTTTGAAATCGTCGAGAACCCGTGATCGGAGGCGATGATGATGTTGGTATTCGCTGAAAGACCGAGTTCGTCGAGGGCATTGCGCAGCTGGGCCAGATTGTTGTCGGCATTCCTGATGCCGGCAAGCGAGGTGGGGCCGTTGATGCCCGGTATTGTCGAGTTGAGACTGTCGCCATTGTTGTGCTGGCTGCCGTCGGGATCGCGCGACCAGAACACCAGCAGGAAGGGCTTGTTGCGCACCTTGAACATCGGCAGCACCACCTTGGTGGCGACATCGGCGAAATAAGCCTGCTGGACGCTATTGGACACGGTGGTGCCTGGGTTTTTCGCGTCACCGGCCTTGCCGTTTTCGCCGCGTGGCGGTGAAGCGAGCGCAAGACCGGCCTTCGCCAGCGCTGATTTCATTTCCTCGGAAAGCGGAACGCCGTTCTTGCTGCCGGTCGCATCATCGATCACGATGGAATGCAGGCCATCGGCGCCGGTCTTGTCGGTGTGGTCGAAAATCAGCGTTGGCCCGACCTTGCCGAGCGCCGCCGTGCTGTAACCCTTGGCGCGGGCCATCTTCAGCACGGTTTCCTCGTTGAGATAGTCGCCGCCGAAATGCTCGTCGGCGTCGAGGATCACGGGGTTGATTTCGAGGAATGGTGTCACCGTTCCGTCGGCGGCTCCAACGGGATAGCCTGTATAAATCGTGTTCGAGAAATCGCCGGTATCGCCGAGGTAATGGCCGGTGGCCATGGCGGAGGCGTTCGCTGTCGTGAAGGTCGGAAACAACGAGTGGGAATTCCTGAAATTGACGCCGTTGTCGCGAAGCGCGGCCATCGCCGGCGCGGTGTCGGAGGTCACCATCCGCCCGCGCAATCCGTCAGGCACGAACAGGACGATGTTATGCGGCGTGTTTTGCGCAGACACCGCATCGGCGCAGCCCAACATCATGCCAACGCAAAGCATCAACATCGGAAAGCGCATCTGGATTTTCCCCACAAAATCGGCTGAGCGGCCATCTTGCCCGACTTCTTCATGTTCTAGAGCATGATCCGGAGACCGCGGAAACAGAATTCCGAAAAGACCTTGCTTAAACAACAATCCAAAAACGCGCACGATTCGACCTGAAACCAAAGGCGCTTTAAATGGGGGTTATGACAGGATTGTTACAGCCTGTTTCGGCCTTCAGCCGAACGTCTTGTTCGTCGCCCGCAGCCGTTGGGCCAGCACGCGCATGACCTTGAGAGCGAAGTAAGGAGTCTGGCTGACCAGAAACAGGAACTGCCTTTCGGATACCGGCACGAGCTCCACATCCGTCAACGCAATCGCTGTCGCGCTGCGTGGCTCATTGTCGATCAGTGCCATCTCGCCGAAAATGTCGTCCGCCCCAAGCTCGGTGATTGTTCGGTTGCCGATCTGTATGCGTACCTCACCGCTCTTGATCACGAAAAGTTCGCGCGCCTCATCGCCTTCCCGAAAGATGACGCTTCCGGCCGCGCAGGAGAGGGCGTCGATGTTGTTGCCCGTCAGTACGCTGAAACTCGCATCCGGCTTCAATGTCGGCATGGCCATCCCCGTTTGTCGGATTTGCGACATTAGCGCATGATCGGCAAAAGTGGAAAAAAGTCTCCGGGCGCGGCAAACACCAAAACGCGCATGCTGGAGATCATGCTCAATCAATAAGCTGCGGATTGGTCAAATGCGCGGCCGCGAGACGGGCCGGCAATTATACGCCTTGCGGAATCCGGCTGCCTTGGCGTCATCCTCGGAACAGAACCAGCGATCGGGCCGGGTCAGGGCGGGATAACTGCGGCATGCCTGCACGTGATAAATGCCGACATTGCCGGTGACCCGTGCGCGCAGGGCATATTTGCCCTTGACGTTGCAGCCGGACGGCATCACGGGCTCGTAGGGGAACAACGCCTCCCGTATTTCACGGTCCTTGTCGGCACGACAGGCGCCCCCAAGCAGGGCGGAATCCTTTCGCCACGCGCGGAATTCCTGTGGGGCGACAAAGCAGCCCTTCCAAAGTCCCCTGCGTTCGTTCTTCGCGTCGGCCTCATCATTCCCGAAGCGGCCTGGTGCGGATGAATCACGATTCAAGGCAAAGCCCTTGCGAACAAGAAGCTGGTTCAGGCTGGTGGTTTCGCCGTCGACGGTGCAAATCCCCACATGCCATTTCTTATAGGTGGCATCCGGGCCGAGATCCTCACAGCGCACTTCGCGGTCTCCGATCAGGCGGACGAGTTCATCACGCGCCTCGACGCCGCAAGCCCAGGAGTCAGCGTGGTCGTCGATGCAGACCTGGTCGAATGCAGGTGCGTCAATGCCGTCCAGACGGTAGGTCACCTCGCCCATGTCAATCGTGCCCGCGTCCCTGACGGCCGGGCTGGCGGCGAAGCTTTGGCTGGCGGTGAAAATGGCCAGTATCAGGATGAGCCAACGCATTGATCTTCTGACGTTTGGAATGGCGGGAAATGATAACCGCATTTTATGGCAGGGGTGAAGGCCGGGCCAGCCGCCCCCGAGCCGGCTTTGTGGGCCACCCACGCGTCCGGATCGTCCGTGGGGCCGGAGAATCCGTTTTCGGGCATATCAGCCGTTGCCTCCGCTCGGTTTTGCTGTACGACGGAATTGTTAACGTCCGCCCCCGCGCCCCGGATTGGGCCTCCAGAGGTTGCAAGCAAGTCCAGATATGTTCAAACGAATTCTGATCGCAAATCGCGGCGAGATTGCATGCCGGGTGATCAAGACGGCTCGCCGAATGGGCATCGAAACGGTTGCCGTCTATTCCGAGGCCGACCGGGACGCCCTTCACGTCGAAATGGCTGACCATGCCGTCCCGATCGGACCGCCGGCCGCCGCCGAAAGCTATCTCGTGATCGACAAGATCATCGATGCGTGCCGCAAGACCGGTGCGCAGGCCGTTCATCCCGGCTACGGCTTTCTGTCCGAGCGCGAAGCCTTTCCGCGCGCGTTGGCGAAGGCGGGCGTCGTCTTTATCGGTCCCAATCCGGACGCGATCGCCGCGATGGGCGACAAGATCGAATCAAAAAAGGCGGCGGCGAAGGCCGACGTTTCCACCGTTCCCGGGTTTCTCGGCGTGATCCAGGACGCCAAGCACGCCGTGAAGATCGCCGACGCGATCGGCTACCCCGTCATGATCAAGGCTTCCGCCGGCGGCGGCGGCAAGGGAATGCGGACCGCCCATTCGACTGCGGAGGTCGCCGAGGGATTTGGCCTTGCCAAGGCCGAAGCCAAGGCCTCTTTCGGGGACGACCGGGTGTTCATCGAGAAGTTCATCGTCGATCCGCGCCACATCGAAATCCAGGTACTCGGCGACAAGCATGGCAACGTGATCTACCTGGGCGAGCGCGAATGTTCGATCCAGCGCCGTAACCAGAAGGTGATCGAAGAAGCACCGTCGCCGCTTGTCGACGAGACTACCCGCCGCAAGATGGGCGAACAGGCGGTCGCGCTCGCCAGGGCCGTAAATTACGATTCCGCCGGAACCGTCGAGTTCGTCGCCGGCCAGGACAAGAGCTTCTATTTCCTCGAAATGAATACCCGCCTTCAGGTCGAGCATCCCGTGACCGAGCTGGTCACAGGCATTGACCTGGTCGAGCAGATGATCCGGGTCGCGGCCGGCGAGAAGCTCAAGCTTTCGCAGAAGAACGTGACGCTGACGGGTTGGTCGGTGGAATCGCGGGTCTATGCGGAAGATCCGTTCCGCAACTTCCTGCCTTCGGTAGGGCGGCTGGTCAAATACCGCCCGCCGGCCGAGATCCGTGCGGAGGATATCACCGTACGCAACGACACCGGCGTGCAGGAGGGAGGCGAGATATCGATCTATTACGATCCGATGATCGCCAAGCTCGTCACTCATGCGCCGTCGCGCGCGGCGGCCATCGAGGCGCAGTCGAGGGCGCTCGATTCATTCTACATCGACGGCATACGTCACAACATTCCGTTCCTGTCGGCGCTGATGAACCACCCCCGGTGGCGCGAAGGCAGGCTGTCCACCGGTTTCATTGCGGAAGAGTTTCCCCGCGGTTTTTCAGCGCGTGCGCCGGAGGGCGAGGTCGCCCGTCGCCTGGCTGCGGTCGCCGCTGCGATCGATCACGTGCTCGGCGAACGCAAGCGGCAGATTTCCGGCCAGCTGGTCTATCGACCGGTACACCGGGAGCGCCGGCGCGCGGTATGGCTGGATCGCGACGAAATTCCGCTCGAGATCCTTCGCGAGGCGGATGGTCTGGCGGTGCGCTTTGTGGGCCCGGACGGCACGCTGGGCCCGGCGCGTCATCTTGTTTCGTGCTGGAAAGCCGGAGATCCGGTCTGGCAGGGGACCATAGATGGCCAATTGGTCGCGCTGCAAGTGCGGCCGATCCTCAACGGATTCCGCCTCGCGCATCAGGGGTTCGAGGTCGCGGTCCAGGTATTCACCGAGGCGGAGGCTGCGGCAGCGCGCCTGATGCCGGTGATCACGGCGTCCGATGCCGGCAAGAAGCTGTTGTGCCCCATGCCCGGACTTGTCGTGTCGATTGCGGTCAGCGAAGGCCAGGAGGTCAAGGCGGGCGAAACGCTTGCGGTGGTGGAAGCGATGAAGATGCAGAACGTGCTGCGCGCCGAACGCGACGGCATGGTGAAGAAGATTCACGCAACCCCGGGCGCCACGCTGGCCGTGGACGCGCTCATTCTCGAATTTGCCTGAACCCAAGAGAGAAGTGCGCGATGACCTTCCGAAAGCGCCGCGAAGTCCTGCGTTCGATACTGTCGGGATCGAGATGCGTCAGGCCAGGCTCGGTCTATGACGCGATTTCGATCCGCATTGCCGAGGATCTCGGGTTCGAGGTCGGCATGTTCGGTGGATCGGTGGCATCGCTGGCGATACTTGGCGATCCCGATGTCGCGCTGATTACGCTCACCGAACTCGCCGAGCAGATGCGGCGGATGTCGCGCGCCTCCACTCTGCCGGTATTGGTCGATGCCGACCATGGTTACGGTAACGCGCTGAATGTGCGTCGCACCGTGCAGGAACTGGAAGCGGCCGGCGCCGCCGGTCTCACCATCGAGGATACGCTGTTGCCGCAGGCCTGCGGCGAGGGGTCGACGCAACTGATCTCGATCGAAGAAGGTATCGGCAAGATGAAAGCGGCGCTGGATGGGCGCGGCGATCCATCGCTTGTGATCGTTGGCCGTACCGGCGCTGCGTCGGTCTCCTCGCTCGACGATGCAATAGCCCGCGCCAAGGCCTACGAGGCCACCGGCGTCGACGCCTTGTTCTTCACTGGCATCAAAACCAGGGCCGAACTCGAAACCATCGCCCAGGCGACGACCTTGCCGATCGTGCTCGGTGGTGCACCTGGGGGTCTGTCCGATCCGGCCTATCTCCGGGAGCAAAGTGTGCGGATCGCGTTGCAGGGGCATGCGCCCTTTGCCGCTGCGACGAATGCGGTTTACGAGACGCTTAAATCACTGCGCGAAGGTTTGGCGCCAACGGCCTTGAAGGGGCTGGCATCGGCGGAATTGATGGGCCGGCTGACGCGCGAGGCCGAGGTGAAGGTGCGGCTTTTCGAATATCTGAGGCTCAAAGAATAGATGAGCGCGGCGATCCTTCGGGTGACGATCAGCGGAAGAGTGCAGGGCGTCGGTTACCGGGCCTGGGTCGAATTTCAGGCCGATGGACGCGACCTCGAAGGCTGGGTCCGCAACCGAAGGGATGGCAGCGTCGAAGCGCTGTTTGCCGGACCCGAGGACGTCGTGGCCAATATGGCCGCCTTGTGCCGGCGCGGACCGCCATCGGCGCGCGTCAGCGCGGTCGTGGAAGAAGCCGCCGGACCCGATGCGCTGGGCTTGCGGCACCCGGGCGAGAGGTTTTCTGTGCTGCCGACGGTCTGAGAGACGCAAGGAAAGGGAGATGAGGATGACGGCGAAGTTTGGCGGGCGATGGACCATATGCCTGGGCGCGACCAGGGGTCTGGTACGGCTCGGTGCGGCGGTGGCGTTCGCGCTGCTTGCATGTCTTGCCGAAACATCCGCGCAAACGACGTCGCCGGTTCCCGGCGTCGAGGCCGCTCTTCTCGAAGACATGGTGGTCGGGAGCCGCATTCTTGCCGATTTCGGCGTGCTCGACGGATTCGGCCATGTCAGCGCGCGCCATCCCTCCAACCCCAATCATTTCCTGATGTCGCGCTCGCTTGCGCCCGCGCTCGTCACCGCCGACGACATCATGGAGTTCGATCTCGACGGCAATGCCGTGGACGCGCGCGGCCGGACGCTGTTCCTGGAGCGCTTCATCCATGCCGAAATCTACCGGGCGCGGCCTGACGTGATGTCGGTGGTTCACACCCATTCCCCGGGCGTCATTCCTTTCTCGGTGACCAAGGTGCCGCTGCACGCGATGTTTCATAATCCGGCTTTCCTCGCGGTTGGCGTGCCGGTCTGGGACATCCGGAAAGATTTTGGCGAGACCAACATGCTGGTCGGCAATTCCGCGATCGGCAAATCGCTGGCGCAGGCGCTTGGCGACAAGCCGGTGGTGTTGATGCGCGGCCATGGTGATGTGACGGTCGGACCGACCGTGAAAATGGCCGTGTTCCGCGCCTACTACACCGACGTCAACGCCAAGCTTCAGTCGCAGGCGATCGCGCTCGGCGGCGAGATCAATTTTCTGACGCCGGGCGAGGGCGAGAAGGCCGACAAGACCAATTTCGCGGTGATCGACCGGATCTGGAACCTGTGGAAGATGCGTATTCTTCCGACGATTTCGAAATAGGGCTGCGGATTTCTACGAACTGCCCGCGGCAACCACGCTTCGGAACGTCGCTGCCAGGGCGGCAAGCTTGCCCGCATCGGCGACCCTGGAATGCAGCAGAACCTTTGATTTGGCGATCCGGGGCAGCCCGTACGCGGGTCCGATATCGACGGTCCCCGGTGGCGCGATCCGCCGTGCCAGAGGCGCAACCGCCAATCCCGCCAGCGCGTTGTGCTGCAAGGCGCTGCGGCGTGAGGAGGTTACGGAATCTTCTCCGGCAGGCGCGAAACCACAGGCCCGAAAACGTTCTCAAAAGCCTGCCGGAGCGCGATATCGACGTCGGCCATGGTGAGGACGAGGCCGAGATCGGAGAGGCTGGTCACGCCGTAGCGCGGATCAGCCACGCCGCAGGGGACGATGGCCGCAAAGTGGCTGAGGTCGGGGTCCACATTGATGGCGATGCCGTGGAAAGACACCCAGCGCCGCAGCCGCACACCAATCGCGGCGATCTTGTCCTCGAAGCCGGCACCCTTGTCCGGGCGGGCGACCCAGACGCCGACACGGTCCTCGCGGCGTTCGCCCCGCACGTTGAAGGCAGCCAGGGTGCCGACGATCCACTGCTCCAGACTTGCGACATAGGCGCGCACATCGGGGTGTCTGCGCTTCAGGTCGAGCATGACATACGCCACCCGTTGGCCGGGGCCATGATAGGTGAGCTGTCCGCCACGCCCGCTCTGAAACATCGGGAAACGGGGATCGAGCAGGTCGGCGGCCCTGCCGCTGGTCCCGGACGTGTAGAGCGGGGGATGCTCGAGGAGCCAGACCATTTCCGGCGCTCTCTCGGCCGCGATGTCCGCCACCCGCGCTTCCATTGCTGCGACGGCCTGCGGATAAGGTACCGGCTCGTCCGAGATCAGCCACTCCACGGCCCCGCCATCGGAACTGATGGCGAATGTCGTCAAATCGAGGCTTTGGCGGATATTAACCATTGGCTAACCATAACGTGGTGATCTCTGAACACGCAATTCTGCGTTGTCAGTCTGGGTCGCTTGCGAAGTGTCAACCCTCGATAAAGTCAGCGTCGACCTCATGGTGGTCCTTGGGACCACGAGCATGCCGATTTATCAGGTCATGCGTCTCAGCCGCGGTGCCATCATCGAACTTGACTCCACCGAAGCGGACGAGGTCAAGATCCTCGCCAACACTCTGCCGGTCGCCTCCGGCGTCGTGCTGGTCGATCGGAACCGGATTGCGGTCGAAGTCAAGCAAATGCTGCCGAAAACGATAGGTAGCCGCTAAAGCATGATTCGGCAAAGCGGTGTAGCGGTTTCTCTCGCGACACACACGAACGCGTTTTCGCGGAGATCATGCGAAGCAAAAAATGCAAAGCGCGGTGGTGATTTAACTCAATTCCATGGCGTTTTAGGGTCGATCGGCAGCAATCCCGCGCCTGGACCGGCAGAAAGCTTGCCACGGGCAGGCCTTGTCCCCCCATCTCCGATTTGTTACATCGGCGCCGTTGATGCGGGTCGGTGCCAATCCCGGCCTGCTCGTCCTTCGCGCTCGTGGCGGAATTGGTAGACGCGCTGCCTTGAGGTGGCAGTGAGTAACATCGTGGGGGTTCGAGTTCCCTCCGAGCGCACCATCCCCACTTTACACCTTGAAATCTCAGGCTTTTTTCCGAACCTGTTACTCACGAAATGTTACTACTCCGTTCTCGTCGTCGACGTCGCTTGATCGCGCCGATGTTCTCGCTTCTGATCATAGCGCCATCGATCTTGTCCATCCCGCTGATCCCGAGCTTCTCCCGGTTGGCCTTGGCGATGTAGAGCGCCGGCATCTTCGGGTCGCGTCCAGCCGAACATCGCCATCATCTGCGCCTCGGTGCAGTCGGCATAGGCCGCGACCTCGGCGCGCGCCTTGCGCACGCCATGGCAGTTCTTTTTCGGCTCGTTGACGCCGGCGAGCACGGCGTACTTCTTGAACTTCGCCGCCCAAGCCTTCTTGTTCATCGGCACGATCGCGCCCTTGAGGACCTTGCCGATGAACACGTCCGCGCCGGTCGGCGTGGCGTTGATCGCCTTTCCGCGAAATCGTAATGCAGAGGCAGCGTGACTGGTGTCTTGAAGCCGCTCTTCTCGGTGGTGATCTGACCCGGCCCTTGCGGACATGCCGCGGCCCGAAACGCGCGGCATCGCCGAGCCGCGGAAGTGTAGTGCAGCGCAGTATCTCGAACATCAACCGCGCCTCGGTGCCGATCGCCCAACGGGCGCGATAGAGCGTCCATGTCGGCCTCGGTCCAGACTTGAAGCCGCCGCTCTCGCGGGACACCGCCGCCTTCCCGGTGCGCAGGCCGATCGTCGGGTCGTCCTCGTCGACGTGGCCCTCGTCGATCATCCAGCGGATCAGCCCACGCATCGCCGAGAGCAGGTTGCCGGCCTGGGAGGGCGTGCGCGCCTTCATCTCGGCCTTGATGACCTTGCGCGTCAGCACGGCAAACGGCTTTTCGCCGTTGGCGTAGAGAATGGGCTCCATCAGGAGCACACGTTGGTGGCGGCTGTTCGACCCAAGGCCCTTCAGCCCGCGGCTCTCATTGCCGAGCCAATGCCCCGATTGCTTGTACTCGGTCCAGTACCACCGAAGCGTGCCGGGAGTAGGCGGCGTGACGGGCAGCGGCAGCGTAACGCGAACGCGCTTGATCTCGCCCACCGTGTGCGTGACGTCACCATAGAGCGCGATCTGGCTCTCGACGGCGCGCGTCACGAGGCGGTCGAACTCCTCGCTGCCATGCTCGGCGCGGATGCGGATTTTCGAGATGCCGTCACGGATTTGCACGTAGTGACGCAGTTGCCCGTGACGGCTGCGGTCGGCCAGCAGGTAGCGTCGCGGGTCGTTGGCCTTCGGATCGGGATCAACTCGACGCATACGTACTTCCCCTCCGAGTTCTGCAACCGCCGCTTTGTAGGCCGCATCAAACTCCGCTGTGCCGTACACTTCGCGCAGGCCGATCTTGCGGCCCTTGCGCTCCACCCGCACGTACCAGCGCGCGTGGGACTTGTCGTAGTTGAGATACATTCGCATGTCCCCAGGCGCGCGGGGATTGCGTCGCTCGGCCTCAAGCATCGGTTTTCTCCGCTTACCAATGCTTGGAGCCTAATGATGTGCTGAGTCCGCATCAATCGCGTTAGGTGATTTTCAACTGCTTTCGGTGCTTTTCAGGCGGCGCCTCAGCGCGTCCGAGGGAGTCCACGTCTCGCCCTCATCGTCGCTCGCGGAACTCGATCGGCGCGGCGGACCCGACCGGTGTAGCGCTCGGCTCCAGCGCAATCCGAATGACACCCTTTGTGTCGATTGTGACCGCGCCCGCGCCGGCCTCTTTGGCGGCGCGGAGCGCGCGCGCAATGTCTGCTTGTGTGTTCTTGGCCGGACGGCGCGGCATTACGCTTCTCCTACAGTCGTTTGAGCGCTGGGGCCCGGCGCCCCCAGGATTAGCGTTGGCCTACACGCAGGTGCGTTGAGTGTCAACTCTTCAGAGAGTTACCCGTGTGGACAAACAAAAAAGTGTTGAAATGTGCCTTTCCGGCAACCAGGAACTTATCTTCGATTGAAGTTCCCGATGGTGACGTGGCCTATCGTCCACTCCGAGCGCTTCAGGGCGAAGTCCCGCTTGCCACCATTCTCGCTCGACCACTCTGAGACGTGCCAGTCTTTGTCCGTCACCTTGCGCAGATGCTTGATGCAGACCTGCTGGTTGCCATCCTGGCCGGCGCTACGGAAGACACAGCTGTCACCGGCGCGCGGTGGTAGATGAGGATTGACCAGGGCGATGTCGCCCGATCCGAACTGTGGCGCCATCAAGTCATCCGCAACGATTACACCGTAGCCATCGCGCACCTTGGCAAGCGGCGCAGGACGCAACACGTACTCTACCGGATCAGACGAAAGAACCTGCACGCCACTGTCCCCTGGCGTCGCGGCGTAAACAGGCAGGTCACGATCCGTTGAAACTAGGGTATGCCCAGGTATTTCAACAACGGCGTTGCTCTTGGGGCGAACCCGCAGCACGCGGTCAAGCGGAACGCCAAGCTCAAGGGCGATTGCCGCCATGTATGAGCTGCGCTGCACCTTGCCGTTTTCAATCTTGTCGATCGTCTGCTGGCTCGTGCCGACGCGTCGCGCGAGTTCCGGCTGGCTAATGCCCTTGGCCGCGCGTGCTCTTTTCATGATCGCTGCAATACTCTGGTTTTCTTCCGCCATTATGTGCGTCCCCCACATGCGCTCGCGCGCGTCCTATGAGACAAGAGAAGTCCTCATACGCCAGCTGGTCGTATCTGGTCAACACCCAAGGGCGTTATATCCACTTTTAGATGTGTATAACACTTACCAGATACACGATTGGTGGTTGACCCGTCGCGGCGAAACGCGTAGCCGGGATGCATGACATCAGTACGCGAATTGATCGAGTGCGCCGTCCAGCTGCTGGGCAGTGAAATCAAGTTAGCCAAGGCGTGTGAGGTCACTCAGAACGCCATCTCGCAAGCCAAAAGCGGGGGAAGGGCGCATCAATTCCTCGCTGAACTCATTCAGCGGCGGAAATTCGAGATCGGGCTCTGCAACGACGCGACGGGCCGGTTCCAAGCAGGCGCTTCGCCGAATGACATTAGCGCCAAGGAAGCTCATCTGCCTCAGTGGGTGCGGCAATGAGTGACGCCGTTATCATCGCCCAGCTGATCGGCGACGACACCGCGCAGGTCGGCGACATCATCGTCCGCAGTCGGTCGCCCGTGTTCGGGTTGTGCCGTGCCTTGCTTGCGGCCGGCGCCAATCCGAACAGCAAGCTCGAATGCTTCAGGGGTTCCGTCTTGGCGCTCACCGTCAAGACCATCGGCCTCGGCGCCAAGCTGACCATTAAGGAAAACAACTGGGTCGGACCGAAGGTAGTGCCCTACGAGGCCGTTTCCCGCGACCGGGTCGGGCGCCACGTTCGTCAAAACGACAAGCCCGCACCATCCACCCCTTGCCGGCAACTCGCTGCCCGAGGGGGTCATTGCGAAGCGGGTGCGCCACCATGCGGCTCGGCCTGATCCCAAAAGTGAAGCGCCGCCGAAACCGGAGATCGGGCTCGTAGAAGTTCGTGACAGCAAGAAAAACGGCGGCTGACAATGGCCCTTGGTGTTGATTACTCATCATCCGGGCCTCGTCTCGACGACCGGGCGCGCGCAGAGCTGCGCGCCAGGGCTGAAGAGATCGTCCGGTGTTACCTGGGCGAGCCCAATCCCAGGCTCAGCAATAGCCGCGAAATGCGCTGGGGCAGCCGAGGGTCTTTCGGACTGAACGTGCAGGGCGATAAGGCTGGCCTCTGGTTCGATCATGAGAACGGCTGCGGCGGCGACATCATCGAGTTTATCAGGCAGCAACGCGGCTGCTCGATCGGCGAGGCCATCGACGAAGCACTGACATATTTGGGACCGTCGGCGTCGTGGTCGAGCAGCACGGCGCCCAAGCCTATCGCAGCCGGCCAAGCCCGAAGAGGACGACGCGGCTCGGATCGATCAGGCGCTGCGCATCTGGTCGGAAGTTCAGCCGGTGCGTGGGACGCTGGCAGAGCAGTATCTCTTCGGTCGCGGCATCCAGTGGGGGACGAAGCGCTGGACGTGCTCGGCTTTCATCGGCACTGCCCGTTCGGCGATCGTCGAAGGGCGCCGGCCTTGGTGGCCTTGGTTCAGGACATCATTACGGGCGAGCCGATCGCCATTCATCGCCGCGAGCTGACCCCGAATGCCGCCAAGGCCGGCTCGTGGAGGCGCCCGGCCCCAAGAGCGGCGGCGCGATCAGGCTCAGCCGTTCCAATTGCGGCGACCTCGCCATCGGCGAGGGCGTCGAGACCTGCCCTCGCTGGCTTGCAGCTCGGCTTTGGGCCGACGTGGTCGGTGATCGATGCAGGCGGCATGACAGCCTTTCCGGTTCTCGATCACGTCGGCCGCCTCACCATCATGGCGGATAACGACGTCAGCGAGACCCGCCGCGCGCCGCTGCGGCATGCCGCGATCGCTGGGCGGCCGCTGGCAAGGCCGTTCGCTTCGCGATGCCGGAAGAGCCCGGCCAAGACTTCAACGACGTGCTGCTCGCGGAGCTTGCGAAGCAGCATGCGTGAGCTTCGCGGCGTCATCATCGAGGAGACCGAGACCGGCGCGGGAATGCGGGGCGCAATGCCGGTCGAGGTCGCGCGTGACGTGCTGCGGGCCGTTATCGAGCAGCTGATGCAGGACGCGCTCCGGTTTCACGAAGATGCCACCGAAGCACAAAGCAATCCCCCGAAGCGCAAAGCAACCGGATCTTCAACAGGCCCGCGGAGCCCGATCATTCGGCCATTCGCATCACGACCGGCCGGCAAGTCTGAGGCGACGCGCGCCGCTGCCGCCGCTACGTTTGCGAGGCGAAGAAACGGGCGACGCGCGCCGCTGCCGCCGCCTACGTTCGCGAGGCGAAGAAACGGAGCCTGCAGCGCGTCGCCGTCTACGTACCGACGCATAAGCTCGGCGAGGAGGCGCGCCAGCGGTACCCCGCACACATCACCACGGCGTTGCTGCAATCGAGGAAGGCGAACGATCTTGCGACCGGCGAGCCGCTTTGTCTTAACTTGGCCGCAGTCGAAGCCGCCGAGGCGATCGGCGCTGATGTGCGCGCCGGCGGCCTGCCGCAAGCCGCGACGCGGCGGTGATCCGATCCTGTGCCAGTTTTACGAGACGTGCGGCTACCAACGGCAAAAACAGAAGGCGAAGCAGGCAGACATCGTGTTCGCCGCGCATCACTATCTGTTCGGGCCGCCCGAGGTGCTGACCAAGGATGTCGGCGTCGTCGTCATCGACGAAGGCTTTTGGCAGTCCGGCCTGTCCTTCTCCAAGCTCGCGGTCGATGGGCTCGACGCCGAACTGCAGGCGTTTCCGGTGCGGGATCACAGCGGAGACAAGAACTCTGACGATACTAATCATCTTGCAGATATGCTTGAGAGGCTGAAATCGGCGGTCAAGGCATCGCCGGTAGGCGAATATCTCACCAAGGCAGCCCTGCTGGCTGCCGGCCTGTTGCCCTGCGAGAAGTATGAGAACGGCGGCTCCAACGACCTGCCGCGAACTGGAATGGCGGCGCAGGGTCGATGTAAGTCTGTTGCCCGGCGCAGGCGTGGAGATTTCCAGAAGGCAGGCGAAGCAATTCGGCCTTCTGGCACAACTGCCGAAGCGCGCCGCCATGTGGCAAGCCGTCGAGGAATTGCTGTCCGGCCCCTTCGATGCGACGGGCCGCCTGCGCACGGAGATCAAGACCACCGCGGACGGCTCGGTTCTCTACTTGAAACTGAACGGACGGCGCGACATTCACCCGCGCATTGCGGACCTGCCGATCATCGCGCTCGACGCGACCTTGAACCTCGACATCGTCAAGCACTTCTTCCCGCGCATCAAGCTCGCCCTGGATCTGGAGGTTCAGGCACCGCATGAGCGCCTCACCCAGGTCGTCGGCCTGCCGGTCGGCAAAGCTTCGTTGTCGCCCGGCAAGCGCGGCCGAAGAGCAGCGCGTCGCCAACAAGCGGGAGCGCTTGCTCACAGTCGTGCGCAGGCGCGCGGCCGGGCGGCGCTGCGTGGTGATCACGAACAAAGAGCTGACGCCGCTGTTCGACGGCGCCGGGCAGAACATTGAGGTCGCGCACTTCAATGCGATCGAGGGCATCGACCGCTGGCGCGATGTAGATGTGCTGATCACGATCAGCCGGCCCCTGCCGGCGCCCCAAGCGGTCGAGGAGCTGGCCGCGGCGTTGACCGGCAAGCCGGTTTCGTTGCCCGAGCATCCGCCGAAGCACCCCGGCGGACGCCCCAGCAGATGATCGAGGCCGCTCGGCCCATCCGGCTCAAGAGCGGCGCGGAGTGGGTGGTCGCCTGCAGGGTGTTCGAAGTGCCTGAGGCGGAGCTGATCAGGCAGGCCGTCACCGAGGCGGCCGTGGTGCAGGCCATCGGCAGGGCGCGCGGCGTCAATCGGGCGGCCAACAATCCAGTGGAAATCTACGTGATCTTGCATGACACCGTCGTGCCGGCCGCGGTCGATGCCGTGGTCAACTTCGGCGATCTGGAGCCGACCAAGATCGACAGCATGATCGAGCGGGGCTTGGTTCCGCAGTGGGGCGCGGATGCTGCCAAGCTCTATCCCGACCTGTGGCCGACCGCGCAGGCGGCCCAAAAGGCGTACCGGCGCGCCGGCCTCGACGTGGAACGCATTCACGCGAGCTGTCGGACATCGCCTTCCGGCGGTACGCAGGCGAGGTGTCGTACATGTCCTTATAAAGATATATTTATAAGGGCATGTACAACTCCTAACTTCCTGCTCCGCTACCACCCTAATGGGCGCGGGCAGAAGGCGCGCGTGGCTCTGGTCGATCAGGCGAGGCTTGCGGGGGCGCGCAAGCAGCTGGAGGAGGCGCTGGGGCCGTTGGCATCGTTCGAAGTGCTCACGGGCGAGTTCGGCGAGGACGAGCCGTGAGCCGCTTGCCTATGCACCGGGGCAATACGCCTGCTGGAGTAGGCAACTATCCCCGAGTTTTCTGCGGCAGGAGAGGGCTCGCGGACGGCCGCCGCTGTCAGGGCATAAGCAGACATCCCGCGATAAGGCGCGAATGACCCGTAGCTGACCTCACGCAACGTTCCCGAACTCTCACGAGAAAACGCCGCGCCACATGAGATCATCACGACGCTAATTTTGGCCGAGCGCCCGTTTCAGAAATCCGTTGGCTCGCAAAAATTGTTACGGAACGCGAGCCGCTATTCGGGCTGTCCATCAGCACGGCGGGCCGTGCGACCGGCTAGGGTTGACCTGGAAAGTGAGCAACTTTGTGATCGAAAGTCACCCAGGGATGCCGCGTGGTCTCCCACACGGATACAGGGGGCCAGGGCATCGAAGGATCGGCGAATGCGCCAAAGGAGATGCCGACAAGGTGCGGGAATGCTTCCGCGTACCAGAACACGGTGCAGCCGCAGTTGGGGCAGAAATGCTGTTCAACCTTTCGCCCCGAATCGGCGATGCGCACGTAAACCTTCTCTGGACCCTCGGCGCGCACCTGATCTTTCGGGAAAAAGGAGCCGACGCCAAAAGCCGAACCACTGCGGCGTTGGCAGTCCATGCAATGACACACTCCCAGGAGCGCTGGCTCCCCCGTCACCTCCACGCGCAGAGAGCCGCAGCTGCATTGTGCATTCCTGGTCATAGCTGACCCCCAAAGAAGAAGGTTGCGTTGGCACAATCTGCAGCCGCCAAACTAAGTAAACGGCAATATCTTATCAAGATTTTTGTTGGCTCAAGCCGCAGCGTTTCCGTTTACGGCCCGCGCCCAGCAGCCCGACAATGTCTGCGTTCGACAAACCCAACCCTTGGCACCGCGTCGGCTCTCGGGGGTAAACCGGACTTATCTACGCGCCGTCAAAACGACGCGATTGACCGTGCGCCCCGAGGGCGCGAACTATCAGTGAGGGAGGGTCTCACCCGGATAATTGTCGATTGGTCCGGAAGCTGGCAGGCGGCATAGCCGGGTAACTGGCTGGGTCGGAGCCCTGCGACGAAGGCGGCCTTGGGCTGCTGAGCGATCCGATGGGCCGTAACAAAGTGAAGCCCGCGCGGTTGTAGTCCGCAAGCGGGTCAGCCGCGCAAAGGTGTTGGAATACTTCGGTGAGTTGCCACCCTGCCTGGTCGGGATTGAAGCGTGTCCGTCCGCGCATCACTGGGGCCGCGAGCTGCAAGCGCTTGGTCACACGGTCAGACTGATACCGCCGAGCTATGTGAAGGCCTACCTCAAACGCAGCAAGAACGATGCAAATGATGCTGCCGCAATTTGCGAGGCAGTCACGCGGCCGTCGATGCGGTTCGTCCCGATCAAGACAAAGGAGCAGCAGACTGCCTTGATGCTGCACCGGAGCAGGCAGTTGCTGGTGCGTCAGCGCACGATGTTGAGCAATGCCCTGCGCGGGCACTTGGCCGAACTCGGCATCGTGTCGGTCAAGGGCCGCAACGGAACAGCGGAGCTGCTCAAGATCATCGCGGATGGTGCGGATAGCCGGATTTCCGCGGCCGTCCGCGGCATCCTCGATGTGCTGGCACGGCAGTATAGCGCGATCGGAACCGAGATCGCGTCCATCGACAAGAGCATCATGGCCCTGCACCGCGCCTGTGAGGCGAGCCGCCGGCTGGCGGAGAACCCAGGCATCGGCCCGGTCGGCGCTACCGCATTGGTTGCCGTCGGCGACTGGAACACATTCTCCTCCGGGCGTAGTCTTGCGGCGTGGATCGGGCTGGTGCCGAAGCAGCACACCACCGGCGGCAAGGACAGGCTCGGTAGTATCACCAAGCAGGGCGATAGATATTTGCGGTGGTTCCTCGTGGTCGGCGCAATGGCCGTCATCCGCTACGCGCGCAAGCACGGAACGCAGAAGCGGCCGTGGCTCGCGCGATTAATGGAACGTCGGCCAACCAAGGTGGCGGCCGTCGCGCTCGCCAACAAGATTCGCGGATGGCCTGGGCCATCATCGTCCGGGGCGAGAGATACAAGGAGCCGAAACTGTTGCTGGCGGTGTAAGGCAGGCAGGCCAGCAGATAGAGCGACAACGCCAATTGGCGAGGGCATGACGACGTAATGCAGATACGGTTGTTCCGGGGATCGGGAGAACCCGCTTGGGTCAACGCACCACTTCTAAAGTGCGCGTTTTTGTCGGGACCCGATCCGCGCAGAGCATTAGGGCCAGCGGCCACACCTGCCGCATCAACAGGCCGGACACGTGACCGCACCCGACCAATGCTGCCAAACGTCAGAAAGTTCTTGCCAGGGCGCCGTCCGGCTTTTTCCCGCGCAAGACGGTTTAAAAGTGCTAGGCTCTAGCTTATCGCATTCGGCGGTTTCTTTGGCGGGGGCAGTATGAGGCGGCGTGATTTCATCACCATTCTCGGCAGCGCGAGTGCCACGTTGCCATTCGCTGCCGTGGCGCAGGAAGCGGGGCGAACCTATCGTCTTTAGGTACCCTAATGGGCCATCCGCGCGACGTGCCTGTGAATGTGGCCTTCCTGGAGGAATTTCGACGCCACGGTTTCATCGAGGGGCAAAACTTTGCCGTCGAATGGCGCACATTTGGGCAGAACCCTGATCTGCTTCCGCAATATGCGGCGGAGTTGGTCAGTGCGCGAGTCGATGTCATCGCAACCGCAGGAGACGATGCAACTCGCGCCGCGCAGCAGGCGACCAAGACAATCCCGATTGTTGCGATTTTGGACGATATGTTTGGGGAAGGCGGCCGCGTGCAATCGATGGCACGGCCGGACGGCAATATCACCGGCATCAGCTTCCTTGCGACTGATCTTAACGGCAAACGACAGGACCTTCTGATCGGAAGCAGTGCCGGGACTTCGCCGATTGGCGGCCCTTACAGACGGCACAGCTCTTCCAGCGGCGTACTTTGAAGCATTGCAGGAAGCGGCGCGCGCACACGACGTCGAACTTTCAATTTATCGCATTGCCAAAGGCGAGGAGATCGCACCGGCCATCGACACGGCGCACGCATCGGGCGCTACGGCGCTCAACGTTTTTTCGACTGTGCTTCTATGGGCCCATCGTCAGCTCATTATGGACCGCGCCGCCGCGCTGCACCTGCCGACAATGCACGATACTCCCGAAGTGGCGGAGGAAGGTGCCCTTGCCGCCTACGGACCGCGCCTTGGTCCACTCTTCGTAGTGATGATGCCTCAGCAGATCATCAAACTGTTCCGGGGTGCCAAAGTAGCCGACGTCCCAGTCGACGGCCAACCAAGTTCGAGCCGGTGATTAACCTCAAAACCGCAAAAGCAATGGGCGTTACAGTGCCCACGGCGCTATTGCTGCGAGCTGACAAGGTGATCGAATAACGCCTGTCACTTCCGCTTGTGGCACGAAGCAGGCGATGGCGCGTGGCTCTGGTGTCAGCTTTCGGGCGTCGAGCGGACATCCTTCAAGATTCCAGAAACTAACGCGACGTCTGTCTCCCAAGACGCGGCTTAACGAACTTTGCGCTCAAGGCATGCTATAATTTCTGTAGAGACCCGGTTGGTTAGACAGCGATGCCTCGTCCTCGATACAGAGCTTGCCTGCAGGATGGATTGAAGCTGGACCTCAACGAGCTCGCACGAAAGGGCTTCATAAAGTTCGGCGCTAACGTCGCCGCGGGGGTGTCTCGTCGCGCAACTCCCATCAGGGCGAAATTGCGAGCGGTGTAATTACCGCCGACATGACTGACCCCGGCTGTGCTTGGTTTCGGGTAGCGATCGGCCAATTCATCCAACAGATAGCCTTGGTCTCCTCGCCCGCGTCACTATGGTGGACGCCAGTGGTTTTATCTCTGTCCCGCGACCGGTCGTATGGCGACCGTTCTCTGGAGGCCTCCGGGAGCCACGAGGTTCTTCGCCGGCAAGCGTGGGGACGGCAGGTCGCGTATGCATCACAGTTTATGGATCGAGACAGCCGCGCTTATTATGGACAATCCAAGATCAATTCGCGACTGTGTTCGATTGGCAAGTTCGATCCCGAGGATTGGGAGCTGCCGCCGAAGCCCAAGGGCATGCGATGGGAGACCTACCGTCGTTATGAAGAAAAATTCGACAACTACGAACAGATCTTAGATGACCGTTTGTTCGCCAAGTTGGCCGGAATGTAAAATCCCTTTAGGATCAATGGCAGCAGTTGAGTTAGCAAAGAGATCTCGATTTGAACCATTCCGCGACACGTTCGGCCTCGTCGCGCACGGCGCGATCGCGTGCGCGCCGCGAACCGACTGGGTTACGCACGACAGTGCGCTCGATAGCAGCATCTGCAGCCTAAAACTGGTGCTCGGTCTTCTTGTCCGTCGTCAGACCCTTCCGCCAGAACTACTTTACCCGTTCAAGGATGCGCGCAACCGTTTTGTGCGGCATGTTGAGCGCAGCGCCGATCTCGCGGAAGGTGGCGTTCTTCTTCCGCATCGCCTTCATACGGGCGATAGCGGCCTGCTCAGTGGCGTTCGGGACAGGCTGATCTTGCCGTCTACCACGATATCGAAGCCGAAGGGCCGTTTCCCGCCGCTGAAGACGCCTTGCGCCGCGAGGTGACGCTTGGCATCGCGGATGCGCTCACGGATGCGATCGCGCTCAGCCTCGGCGACCGCGGCGAGGATGGTGAAGACCAGCTTGCTGATGCCGTTGCCAGGTGACATCGCCGCCCAGGTCGATCATGTGCAGGACGCCACGCCTTGGCCCTTCAGCTCTTCGAGCGTCACCAGCGCATCGAGCGGCCGAGCGGAACATGCGATCGAGCTTGGCGGTGATCACGATGGCGCCCTTGCTGACGGCCTGGAGCAGGCGACGGCCTTCCGGCCGCTCGAAAGCGGCACCGAGCCGGATACGCCCGCCTCGATGAACACCTCGGCTAGTTTCCAGCCCTTCATCATGGCGCCGGCGATCTGCTGCTTGCGCGGCGAGCGAAACTCCGTCGTCTGCCTGTTCTGTCGTGGAAACTCGGCAATATCCAAAGACCTGCATGGGCTCTCCTGTGTCGGCGCTTTAGGAATGACACAAAACAAGCAAAGACACAAGCGAGAAATTGCAATCACATGGGCGCGCCGACCCGCGAAATTCTTGGTCAACGTCCCAACTGGTCGGCTTCGCGCTGCGCTAAGGCGGTGGGCCAGGATGATCGCGATCTCGGCGACGTGGTCGAGAAGTTCACGGCGACCCCCCCGGTGCCGGGG
>CAWFZL010000037.1:0-43743 GCA_963820275.1 uncultured Alphaproteobacteria bacterium | reverse complement strand
CGCTAAGGCCCGACGATCCGGTTTGCTGTACTCGGAACACCCCACGACGAGTATTCGCTTTAACGAGTCCCCACTCAGCGAATATCGATGCGCAAAGATCGACCAGCAATACGGCGGCATTTTGGCCCGGCTGCAGCCGGTTTATGCGCGTGAAAAGGAATTTTCGGGTGTCATGCTTGTTCGCGGGAAAGCGGCGGGCATCGACGAAGCTTCACCAGGCGGATACGGTCGCTAACAAAAATCCCGCCGCCGTTCGAAACGGTCAACAACCAAGGGTTAAATTATGGCTCGCATCGACTATTGCGATACTTCGAAATCGAACGAACGCACCCGCGAAATTCTGGCCAAGAACCGCAATGCCAATATTTTCCGGATGATGGCGCATTCACCGAGCCATCTCGAGCAATATTGCCGGCTGGGCGGCGCGATCCGCCACAGGGGCGAGCTCGATCCGATCGTGCGCGAGCTTGCCATCACACGCACCGGCATTCTTTGCCAAGCGCCTTACGAGGTGGTTGCCCACAAACGCATCGGAAAGAACGTCGGAGTTACCGATGAGCAGAACGCGGCGCTGGAGAATTGGCAGACCGCCGCCTGCTTCAATGAACTGGAGCGCGCCGCGCTTGCCTTCACCGACGAGATCGTCCGCCTGCACCGTCCGACCGATGCTACCTTCAACGATGTCGCCGCCAGGCTGACGCCTGCAGCAGTCGTCGAACTGCAGCTCGCTGTCGGCTTCTACATCATGACCTCGAAGTTCCTGGAAACCTTCGATATCGACATGCAGCCGGTGGAGCAGGTGGTGTAACGCGGCTGGACAAGCCGGAGGTCGTCGAAGGATACATCGCGCGGCGGCCTGCGCGTCTGGAGGCCCCACATTCAGGTCTCGAGAATGACGATGACCTGTCCTTCGGCGACCACATCATCAATCCCGACAAGGATCGACTTGACTTTCCCGGGCGCGGGCGAGGCCACCGGGATTTCCATTTTCATGGCTTCGATAAAGGCGATATCGTCGCCTTCGCCGACGTTGGTCCCGACCCGGACGGGAAGTGTGCAGACGCGGCCGGCAATCTCGGTGACAATCTTGATATCGGGCATTCCGCTCTCTCCGGACACAGTTGCAGCGCGATCGATGACCTGGTGGAGTGGATTTGGCATTCGCTTGTGGCCGCACATTGCCCGAGGTAGTTTGCGCCGCAAGCGGAATATCAATCCGTGATACGGAATTCGGGGAAACGCATGGGGCGGCGCTCGGAGCGGCTCGGCTTGCACAGGGACGGAGCATCCGAATGAGCTGGAAGGCTGAACTCGACGAGCTCGCCCGGCGCGAGGCGTTCGCGCGCGAGATGGGCGGCGTTGACAAGGTCAGGCGGCAACGCGACCAGGGCCGGCTCACCGTGCGCGAGCGGATCGACAAGCTGCTCGATCGAGGAAGCTTCCACGAAATCGGCGCCATAGCTGGCACAGGGGAATATGACGAGAATGGCGAGCTCAGCAGCCTGACGCCCGCGAACTGCGTGTTTGGCAGAGGCAGGATCGACGGGCGGACCGTGGTCGTTGTCGGCGACGATTTTACCGTGCGCGGCGGGTCGGCGGACGCCTCGATCTCGGCAAAGCCATTGATGGCCGAAGAGATGGCGCATGACTTTCGCCTGCCGATCATCCGCTTGATCGAAGGTTCCGGCGGCGGCGGCTCGGTGAAAACCATTGAAACCAAGGGCGCTGCAAACCTGCCGGGAGGCATCGGCGGCACCCGCTGGTACGCCTACACGACCTCGAACCTGGCGCGTGTGCCGGTCGCCGCCCTGGGTCTGGGTTCGGTCGCGGGACTGGGCGCGGCGCGGCTCGCGGCCAGCCATTATTCGGTGATGACAAAAAGCTCCGCGATGTTCGTCGCGGGGCCGCCGGTGGTGAAGCGGCTTGGTCAGGATCTGGGCAAGCAGGAGCTCGGCGGTGCCGATATCCAGACCCGCGCCGGCGGCGTCGATCATGCGGTCGACACCGAGGAAGAAGCCTTTGCCTGCGTGAAACGCTTCCTGTCATACCTGCCGTCATCGGTCTATGAGCTTCCGCCGACGATCGCCTGCGACGACGATTCGGGGCGCGCGGAGGAATCCCTCCTGAACGCCGTGCCGCGCAACCGCCGTCAGGTCTACAAGATGCGCCCCATCATTGACGCCGTCGTCGACAAGGGCTCGTTCTTCGAGATGGGCGCGAATTTCGGGCGCCCGATCATCGCGGGGCTCGCGCGGCTGGAAGGCCGCGCCGTGCTCGTGCTTGCCAGCGATCCCTTTCATTACGGTGGATCGTGGACGGCGGAAGCCTGCCAGAAGGTCGTGCGCTGGGTCGACTTCGCCGAGACCTTCCATCTTCCGGTGGTCTACCTGATGGACTGTCCGGGTTTCATGATCGGGCTGGAGGCCGAGAAGGCCGCCACCATCCGGCACGGCGTGCGCGCGATGGCCGCGGTCAACCAGAGCACGGTTCCCTGGTGCACCGTCATCGTGCGCAATTCCTTTGGAGTTGCCGGCGTCGTGCATCAGCCGGCCGACCGCTTCTCGCTGCGCTATGCGTGGCCGTCGGCCTATTGGGGCTCGCTGCCGCTGGAGGGCGGCATCGAAGCGGCGTATCGCGCCGAGATCGACGCCGCGGAAGACCCGCAAGCCAGATTGAAGGAGATCGAGGATCGCCTGAACAAGTTGCGGTCGCCATTCCGCTCGGCGGAAAAATTCTGGGTCGAGGAGATCATCGACCCGCGCAAGACCCGCTCGCTGCTGTGCGAATTCGCACGCCTCGCAGAGCCGCTGCGAACCGCGGGCCCTCCGAGCGGCATGACGACGAGGCCGTAAATTCTACGCCACCGCCGGCTTCGGCGCGCGTGATATCGCAAGCACGATCAACGCAGCGACGACGCAGAGCGCACCGGCGAAGAAAAAGGCGGGCAGGTATGTCGCGAGCAACGTCCGTGAGAGGCCGGCGCCGAAGGCGGCGAATGCCGCGCCGGTCTGATGGCCGGCGAACACCCAGCCGAAAACGAGATTGGCGCGCTCGGATCCGAAGCGCTGGGCGGTCAGCCGCACCGTCGGTGGCACGGTCGCGATCCAGTCCAGCCCATAGAACATCGCAAACAGCGACAGGCCGTAGAACGAGAAATCGGTGAACGGCAGCAACAACAGCGACAGGCCGCGCAGGCCGTAATACCAGAACAACAGCCAGCGATTGTCGTAGCGATCGGACAGCCAGCCCGACGCGATGGTGCCGAAGAAATCGAAGACGCCCATGGCGGCGAGCAGGCTCGCGGCCTGGACCTGGGGAATTCCGAAATCGAGGCACATCGGGATCAGATGCACCTGGATCAGGCCATTGGTGCTCGCACCGCAGATGAAAAAGGTCGCGAACAGAATCCAGAATACCCGCGTCCTGGCTGCATCGCCGAGCGCGCCGAGCGCCGCTGCCGCAATCGGCGCGTTGTTGGGAGGAGGCGCCGGCAGCGGCTCGGTGCCATGATCGCCGAAGGGGCGCAAGCCGACATCGCTCGGCCGGTCGCGCATCACCATCAGTACCGCGAAGGCTGCAAGCGCGAGCATGGCGCAGACCAGGGACAGCGCGACGCGCCAACCCATCCGCTCCGTGATGCTCGCGAGCAGCGGCAGGAAAACCAGTTGCCCCGTTGCGACGCTTGCGGTGAGTATTCCGACCACGAGGCCGCGCCGCGCACTGAACCAGCGCGCGGCAATCGTCGCTCCCAGCACCAGGGCGGTCATCCCGGTGCCGATACCGATCACGACACCCCACAACAGCATCAAATGCCACACTTTTGTCATGCCCAGCGAGGCAACGAGCGCCGAGGCGACTATCAGGAGGCCGGAAAGCGTGACGTTTCGCACGCCGTACCGGTTCATGAGCGCGGCGGCGAACGGTGCCATCAGGCCGAACAAGATGAAACGGATCGACAGCGCCGAAGATATCTCCGCTGTGGACCAGCCGAATTCGCGCTGGAGCGGCACAATGAAGACGCCGGGCGCGCCGACCGTGCCGGCGGTGATCAAGGCTGTGAAGAAGGTGACAGCGACCATCACCCAGCCATAGTGAATGTTGTATCGGGCGAGCGCGGCGGACAGCCAACTGGAGATCACGGTATTTCCTGTTCGGGTCGGGGGAGGAGCATACTATCGCTGTTCAAGCAAAACGCGAATAGCGCAGACAAAGAACGCAAAGATAGTAGAGCTCAGCGCACGACGCGTTCCACCGCGATGGCGGTTGCCTCCCCGCCTCCGATGCAGAGTGCCGCTATGCCGCGCCTCAGATCGTGCGCTTCGAGCGCATGCAGCAGGGTGACGATCAGGCGCGCGCCCGTCGCGCCGATGGGATGGCCGAGCGCGCAGGCGCCGCCATTGACGTTCAGCTTCTCGCGGGGAATTCCGAGGTCGCGCTGGGCAGCCATGGCGACGACAGCGAAAGCTTCGTTGATCTCGAACAGATCGACGTCACCGACGCTCCAGCCGACCTTGTCGAGCAATTTGCGGATGGCAGGAATCGGTGCGGTCGTAAACCACTGTGGCTCCTGGCTGTGCGTGGCGTGGCCTTTGATCTCGGCGAGAGCCGGCAAACCGTCGTGGTCGGCGATTGATCGCCTGGTCAAAACAAGCGCGGCTGCGCCGTCCGCATTCGCGGACGATGCCGCAGGGGTGATCGTGCCGTTCGGGCGGAACGCCGGCCTAAGTCCGGGGATTTTGGCGGGATCGACCTTGAGCGGAATTTCGTCCCTTTCGATCAGGCGCGGACCGGCTTTTTCCTTGACCGTCACGGAAGCGATTTCGGCCTTGAACGCGCCGCCTTCGACCGCCTTGCGCGCACGCGTCAGCGTTTCCATCGCATAGGCGTCCTGGGCATCACGCGTGAACTGGTAGGCTTCCGCGGTGGCTTCACCGAAATCGCCCATCGAACGGCCGGCCTCATAGGCGTCTTCAAGGCCGTCCAGCAGCATGTGGTCGATGATCCGGTCATGCCCGGCGCGATAGCCCGCACGCGCCTTGGCCAGCAGATAAGGCGCATTGGTCATGCTCTCCATGCCGCCGGAAACGACAATATTGGCCGAGCCCGCAATGATGAGGTCGTGGGCAAGCATGGTCGCCTTCATGCCGGAGCCGCAGACCTTGTTGATGGTGGTCGCGCCGGTTGCATCGGGAAGCCCCGCGCCGCGTGCGGCTTGCCGCGCTGGAGCCTGGCCCTGTCCGGCCGGAAGCACGCAGCCCATGAAGACTTCATCGATCCGCTGCGGCGGGAGCCTGGCGCGTTCGACGGCCGCGCCTATCACGCGGGAACCGAGCTGGTGTGCGCTGAGCGGCGAGAGGTCGCCCATGAACCGGCCCAGCGGCGTGCGGGTTGCGGAAACGATGACGACGGGTTCGGAAGCTGTGGCCATGGGGTGATCCTCGGCAAGGCAAAGCGATGTGGAATGACGATAATCATATAATGTATCGCGGAACCTGCAACGCGCGTCTCGCATGACAAATTGTCGTGATCAGAAGAAGCGGCGCACGCCGCATGAGTGGGGAAGGGAGCTGCGCTCGCTATCGCTTGCGGTCGACAAATCCCTGCATCAGCCGTTTCGGCTCATCGGTGAGGTACGATTTGCCGAACGCGGCGATGCTCAGATTGACGGATTCAGTCAGCGGCAATTCTTCCCATTGACGGAGCAGCGCCTTTTGCGCGCGCAAAGCTTGCGGACCGCATTCCAGGAGCATCGCAACCGTCTTCTCGACCGCCGCATCAAGCCCTTCCTCGGGTGCGACCACGTCGACCAGTCCCCAGGCGAGCGCGGTGGCTGCATCGATGATCTCGGCCGTCATGACCAGCCAACGCGCGCGACCCCAGCCGATCAGGCGCGGCAACAGCGCAGCGTGAATGACGCTGGGAATGCCGACCCTGACTTCCGGCATGCCGAACTTCGCGTCATGCGCGGCGATCCGGAAATCGCAGGCGGCGGCGACCTCGAGCCCGCCGCCCAGGCACCAGCCGGGCATTCGGGCGATCACGGGTGAGGGGAACGCACGCACCGCCTCGCAAAGGTCGCGCAGGCCCGTAATGAATGTCTCGGCCGAGGCCTGATCGAGCGTGGCCATTTCCTTGATGTCCGCGCCGCCGATCATGCTCCTTTCGCTTTGGCCGGCGATGATGAGCACGCGAATCCCGCGTTCTGTTGCCAGCGTCTCGAGACCTTCGCGCACGCCCCGGATAACAGGTGAACCGAGAATATTGAGCGGACCCGCATTGCAAATCGTCAGGCGGACAGCGCCGCGGGAGTCACGGTCGATACCGCAATAGGGGTTGAGCATGTGCATGACGGTCTCGCTAATCGGAGGATCGGGCCGGAATTGTGCCACTTTGAGCCGAAAAAGCCACGCGCCGGGGTTGCGGTAGCCGCCTTTTTCGCAGCGGTAAATCCGGGATCCGAAAATATTGCAGCTTTTCCGGCTGGCCAATGTTATGAGAAAGACGACGTCATTATATGAACTCGAAACATATTATAGGGCGATCATGCGGTACTCCAGGGAACACAAGCTCGAAACTCACACACGGATCGTGAAGAAAGCCTCGGTCAGGCTTCGCCAGATGGGCGCACACGGTATCGGCGTGGCAGACCTCATGAAGGATGCGGGCCTTACCCATGGGGGATTCTATGCCCATTTCGATTCCCGGGACGCACTGGTGATCGAGGCCCTGACGCACGCAATGGACCGATCGACGGAACGCTGGCGAAAACTGGCTGAGGAGACCTCGCCCGAAAAGCGGTTTTCAATGATCGTGAACAGCTATCTGGCATCCCTGCACCGCGACAATCCGGGTCACGGTTGCGCCATACCGGCGCTGGGCGCAGAGATTGCCCGTGAGGGATCGAAAACCCGGCGGGCGTTTGCGGGAAAGCTTCAGCAGATGATCGACATGCTGGCGGAGCAGATTCCGAACCTGCCGCGGAAGGCCGCTCGCAGACGGGCGACCGCCGCGATTGCGACCATGATGGGAACGCTGGTGATGGCCCGTATCGCGGGCAACAGTGATTTTTCCGATGATATACTCCGTGCAGGCCGAGAGGCGGTACTTGGCCGGGCAAAGTCGCCGAAGCTGAAGAAATCGATGTCCAGGAAGACCACCGCATCGGTGCGACACTGATATTGTGAGGCAGTGTGTGGTGGTTCAGAAGTTCTCTTCAGTGGCTCCGCGGGTCCATCGAGAGAACTTCTCAACCGAAACCACACTGGAATCAAAGATTTTCTGGTGTCCTTTCGAATCCGACGTTCGCAAAAGAGGGGCCGCGAATTCCCGCGAACTTCGGATTCGGGACACCAGCCGCATTCGACATTGGTCGTAGGCCGCCGGAAACGCCGCAAAGTCGCTGTTTTCGCAATTCCGCTGCGCTTTGAAATACCTTTCCAAACGCGACAAAGACTGCAAGATGCTGGCAAAACCGGTACCGGGTGGTCTAATTCTAACATTCGCTACCCATTGCAGCAGACACGCTTGCGAATGTTGGAATTGAAGGACCACCAGCAAATATTGGATTCTAGTGGAGTTCAGGATTTGACATTCGCTTTGCGAGCTTGCGGCTAGGTGGGCAGCGAATGTCAAATCCACTCCACTAGGGCTCTAGGAGGAACGCATGCGTATGATCGGACATTTTATCGGTGGCCGCGAGGTCAAGGGAACATCCGGCCGGGTTGCGGACGTATTTGAACCGATGACCGGCGATGTCCAGGCCCAGGTGGCTCTGGCTTCCAGGGCCGAGCTGCGCGCCGCGGTGGAGAACGCCAAGGCGGCCCAACCGGAGTGGGCGGCAACCAATCCGCAGCGCCGCGCCCGCGTGATGATGAAGTTCCTCGAACTCGCGCAGCGCGATTACGACAAGCTTGCGGAACTGCTGGCGCGCGAGCACGGCAAGACGGTCCCCGACGCAAAGGGCGACGTTCAGCGTGGACTTGAGGTGGTTGAGTTCGCCTGCGGCATTCCGCACCTGATGAAGGGCGAATATACCGAGGGAGCCGGCCCCGGGATCGACATCTATTCGATGCGCCAGCCGCTTGGCGTCGTCGCCGGTATCACGCCATTCAATTTTCCGGCGATGATTCCGATGTGGAAGTTTGCCCCTGCCATCGCTTGCGGCAACGCGTTCATCCTCAAACCCTCCGAGCGCGATCCCGGCGTGCCGATGCTGCTGGCGCAATTGATGATCGAGGCAGGCCTGCCGAGCGGTATTCTGAACGTCGTCAACGGCGACAAGGAAGCGGTCGACGCCATCCTCGACGATCCCGATATCAAGGCGGTCGGTTTCGTCGGTTCGTCGCCGATCGCGCAATACATCTACGAGCGCGCTGCGGCGAACGGCAAGAGATGCCAGTGCTTCGGCGGGGCGAAGAACCATGCCATCGTGATGCCGGATGCCGACATGGACCAGGCCGTGGACGCTTTGATCGGCGCCGGCTACGGATCGGCCGGCGAGCGCTGCATGGCGGTCTCGGTCGCCGTGCCCGTCGGCAAGACAACGGCCGATCGGCTGATGGAAAAACTCATTCCGCGCGTCGAATCATTGAAGATTGGCACCTCGATCGATCCTTCGGCCGATTATGGTCCGCTGGTGACCAAAGAGGCGGTCGAGCGCGTCAAGAACTACGTGGAGATCGGCATCAAGGAAGGCGCCACGCTCGCGGTCGACGGCCGCGGCTTCAAGATGCAGGGCTATGAAAAAGGCTTCTATATGGGTGGCTGCCTGTTCGACAACGTCACCAGGGACATGCGGATCTACAAGGAAGAGATCTTCGGCCCCGTCTTGTCCGTGGTGCGCGCCAAGGACTATGCGGAGGCGCTGGCACTGCCGTCGGATCATGACTACGGCAACGGAGTTGCGATTTTCACCCGCGATGGCGACGCCGCGCGCGATTTCGCTGCCAAGGTCAATGTCGGCATGGTCGGGATCAATGTTCCGATCCCGGTGCCGATTGCCTATTACACGTTCGGCGGCTGGAAAAAATCCGGTTTCGGCGACCTCAACCAGCACGGCCCGGATTCGATCCGCTTCTACACCAAGACCAAGACGGTGACGGCGCGCTGGCCGTCGGGTGTCAAGGAGGGTGCGGAGTTTTCGATCCCGACAATGAATTGAGGCATGATTTCCGGTTTCGGCGGATCGGGCTTCGGGTCCGGGCGGAAAAGCCGGATTTTCGAACCATCAGGCGCAATCAGACGGCCAGATGCAATTTTCGCTTGACGAGGACCAGATTGCGGTTCGCGATATGGCGCGGGAATTTGCCGCGGAAAAAATCGCGCCGCATGCGATCCGCTGGGACGAAGAGAAGCACTTTCCTGTCGATGTGATGCGGGAGGCAGCCCGGCTCGGCATCGGCGGCATCTACATCCGCGACGATGTCGGCGGGTCCGCCATGACGCGGTTCGACGCGGCGTTGATCTTCGAGGCATTGGCGCAAGGCTGCCCGACGGTTTCGGCCTTCATCTCGATTCACAACATGGCCGCCTGGATGATCGATGCTTTCGGCAACGACGATCAGCGCAGAAAATGGCTGCCCGGATTGTGCAGCATGGAACTGCTTGCCAGCTATTGCCTGACCGAACCCGGTTCGGGATCGGATGCGGCCGCGCTTCGCACGCGCGCGGTGCGTGACGGCGACCACTATGTCCTCAACGGCCAGAAGCAGTTCATTTCCGGCGCAGGCGGGGGCGACATTTACGTCGTGATGGTGCGCACCGGCCAGGACGGCCCCGGGGGCGTCTCGACGCTCGTGGTCGAGGGCGATACGCCGGGGCTGTCGCTCGGCGCCAATGAGCGCAAGATGGGCTGGAACGCGCAACCGACACGGGCGGTGATCTTCGAAAATGCGCGTGTCCCGGTCGCCAACCGGCTCGGCGATGAAGGCATCGGCTTCAAGATCGCGATGGCCGGTCTCGACGGCGGCCGCATCAACATCGCGGCATGTTCACTGGGCGGGGCGCAAAGCGCGCTCGACAAGTCGCTTGCCTACATGAAGGAGCGCAAGGCCTTCGGAAAGCGCCTTGACGAGTTCCAGGCACTGCAGTTCCGTCTCGCCGACATGGCGACGGAGCTGGAAGCGGCGCGAACTTTTGTTTGGCGCGCCGCCGCTGCGCTCGACCGCAAGGACCCCGACGCCACCATGTTATGCGCGATGGCAAAGCGTTTCGGCACGGATGTCGGCTTCGAGGTTGCCAACCAGGCGCTGCAACTCCACGGCGGCTATGGTTACTTGAGCGAATACGGCATCGAAAAAATCGTGCGCGATCTGCGCGTGCATCAGATCCTCGAGGGCACCAACGAGATCATGCGGCTGATCGTGGCACGCAAACTGATCGAGGGAGCGCGATGACGGTTCAGCTGGCCGCGGTTGAGGGCGAGGAAGGCGATCTGATCGTGCGGCGCGAAGGTGCCGCCGGCATCATACGCCTCAATCGACCGAAGGCGATCAATGCCGTGACGCTGGAGATGTTCCGCGGCATCGAAAAGGCGCTCGACGAATTCGAGACCGACCCGGCGGTGGGCCTGATCCTGCTCGAAGGAGCCGGCGACCGTGGCCTTTGTGCCGGCGGCGACATACGAGCGTTGTACGACAGTTCGCGTGCCGGAGGCGATCTCGGCAAGATCCTCTGGCGCGAGGAGTACATTCTCAACGCGCGGATCGCCAGGTTTCCGAAACCCTATGTGGCCTTCATGGACGGCATCGTGATGGGTGGTGGCGTCGGCCTCTCCGCGCATGGCGCGCATCGCGTCGTGACGGAGCGGACGAAACTTGCGATGCCCGAGGTCGGTCTCGGATTCTTTCCCGATGTCGGGGGCACCTGGCTGCTTTCGCATTCGCCGGGAGAGATCGGGACATATTTCGGGTTGTCCGGACAGACCATGAATGGACCGGATGCAATTCATGCACGCTTCGCCGATGCCGTCGTGCCATCGAGCCAGCTCCCGGTCCTGCGCGAGATCCTTACCAGGGTCCGGCCCGGGGTTGCATCGACTGAGGTCAGGGCTTTCGTCGACGACTTTGCCACCGGCGAGACCGCCGGACCGGTCGCCGCGGAGCAAGCGAGGATCGACCGCTGGTTCGCTTACGACCGCATGGAAGAGATCTTCGATGCACTGCAACGCGATGGCTCGGAGCTCGCACTGGCAACGCTCAAGACGTTGAATGAAAAGTCGCCGCGCGGCATGGTGGTCACGCTCAGGCTGCTGCGGTTGGCGCGCGGATCGTCGTCGCTCGAGGAATGCCTGGCGCGCGAATATCGCGCGGCGCTTGAAGTATTCCGAAGCGATGATTTTCGAGAAGGCGTGCGCGCGGCCGTCATCGACAAGGACCGCAATCCAAAATGGTCGCCACCGCGCGTCGAGGGCGTTACGCCGGAAATGCTGGCGCGGTATTTTGCCGGTATCGGTGCCGATGAACTAGTATTTTGAAACGACAACAAGAAGCCTGTAGAGCGGAGGGAACTGGAGATGGCAACCATCGCATTCATCGGTCTCGGCAATATGGGCGGCCCGATGGCCGCCAATCTGCTCAAGGCCGGCCAAAAGGTGACGGCGTTCGACCTGGTGGCGGCCTCGCGCGAGCAGGCGAGGGCCGACGGGGCCGCTATCGCGGAAAATTCGGTAGAAGCGGTTAAAGGCGCGGACGTCGTCATCACGATGTTGCCGGCGGGCAAACATGTTCTCTCCGTCTGGAGCGATGTGGTTCCGGCGATGGCAAAGGCCGCGCTCATTATCGATTGCTCGACAATCGATGTCGAAAGCGCAAAGCAGGCCCATGGACTGGCCTCCAGGCATGGTGTCGGTTCCATCGATGCGCCGGTGTCCGGCGGCACCGGGGGCGCCAAGGCTGCGACCTTGACCTTCATGTGCGGGGGCGATGAAAAGGCATTTGCGGCCGCGAAACCTGTACTGGAAAAAATGGGAAAGAAGATCGTGCATTGTGGCGGCGCCGGTGCCGGCCAGGCCGCGAAAATCTGCAACAACATGATTTTGGGCGTCTCGATGATCGCGGTGAGCGAAGCCTTTGCGCTTGCGGAAAAGCTCGGCCTCTCGCATCAGGCACTGTTCGACGTCGCATCGACTTCGTCGGGGCAATGCTGGTCGCTGACGTCCTATTGTCCGGTGCCGGGTCCGGTACCCACTTCGCCGGCCAATAATGACTACAAGCCGGGCTTCGCCTCGGCCCTGATGGTGAAGGACCTGACCCTGGCGCAGGATGCGGCAAAGGCAGCCGGCGCGGCGACGCCGCTCGGCAAGCATGCGCAGGAGATCTACAAGGCCTTCGATTCGGAAGGAAATGGCGGGGTCGATTTCTCCGGCATCATCCAGCACGTTCGCAGGCTCGCCGGAAGATAGCTGAAACCGATGACCACCTTTCAGGAAGCCCGCGCCTTCTTGCTGGCGCATCGAACGGAATACGAGAAGGCTGTCGCGGATTTCCGCTGGCCCGATCCGGTTCCGTTCAACTGGGCGCTGGACTGGTTCGATGCTGAGCTCGCGCGCAACGCGGATTCCAGGGATCGCCCGGCACTCTGGATCGTCGATGCCGGAAGCAACCGTGAAACGAAGCTTTCCTTTGCGGCGTTGTCCGCTCCGTTCCAATCAGGTCGCGAATTTCCTGCGCGCGCAGGGATTGAAGCGGGGCGATCATCTTTTGCTTCTGCTCGGCAATGTCGTCCCGCTTTGGGAGACCATGCTGGCGGCAATGAAATTGGGCGTGGTTGTCATTCCGGCAACCACCTTGCTGACGCCGGACGAACTGCGCGACCGGCTGGATCGCGGCCGGGCCAGGGTCGTGGTTGCGACGCAGGACCAGATCGCCAAATTTGCGGGGCTTGGAAGTGAAAAGCTCGTGCGCATCGTCGTCAACGCGGCATCGAAGCAGGAAGGATGGCTGGCCTACGAACAATCAGCGGATTTTCCCGAAGGCTTTACCCCTGATGGTCCGACCCGGCCCGACGATCCGATGCTGCTTTATTTCACCTCCGGCACGACCGCCAAGCCGAAGCTCGTGCGGCACAGCCAGCGCAGTTATCCCGTCGGCGGGCTCTCCACGATGTACTGGCTCGGTCTTAAGCCGGGTGACATTCATCTGAATATTTCATCGCCGGGCTGGGCCAAGCATGCGTGGAGCTGTTTCTTCGCGCCCTGGAATGCCGGCGCGACCGTGTTCGTGGTCAATCAGCCGCGCTTTGATGCCAAGGGATTGCTCGCCACGATCGGCAGGTGCGGCGTAACCACGCTGTGCGCGCCGCCGACGGTGTGGCGGCTTTTCATTCAGGAGAAGCTTTCAACCTTCAAGGTGAACTTGCGGGAGGTGTGCGGCGCGGGCGAACCGCTCAATCCGGAAGTGATCGATCAGGTTCGCGCAGCCTGGGGCCTCACCATCCGCGACGGTTACGGCCAGACCGAGACCACGGCGCTTGCCGGCAATTCGCCTGGGCAAAAGGTGAAGATCGGATCGATGGGCCGGCCGCTGCCCGGCTATCGGGTGCGGATCACCGACGTGGACGGCAACGTCACGAAGGAGGGCGAAATTACCTTGTTGCTTGGTGCCGATCGTCCGGCGGGCCTGATGCAGGGGTATCAGGGCGATGACGGCAGGCTGTCGGGCGCAGATGGCGCACTCTATCGCAGCGGCGACGTGGTATTTGCGGATGAAGAGGGCTATCTCACTTTTGTCGGCCGCTCCGACGATGTCTTCAAATCGTCCGACTACCGCATCAGCCCGTTCGAGCTGGAAAGCATCCTGCTCGAGCATGAGCTGGTCGCGGAGGCAGCCGTCGTACCCAGTCCCGATCCGATCCGGCTTGCCGTCCCCAAGGCCTATGTCTTGCTGGTCTCGGGCGCTGAGCGGTCGCCGGAGACGGCGCAGTCGATCTTCCGGCATCTGCACGCGCGGCTTGCGCCATTCAAGCGAATACGGCGGATCGAACTCGTGACCGAACTGCCCAAGACAATCTCGGGCAAGATACGCCGTGTTCAGCTGCGTCGTCTCGAACATGACAATGATCGCAACAATTCGCTGCGCGGCGCGGAATTCCGCGAAGAGGATTTTCCCGAATTGCAGAAGCAGCGCTCGACAGGGCCGGAAGGCTAAAGAATGAATGAAGTCTGGAAGAAGCCGCCGGTTTCGCTTGAGGCCTACCGGAATATGGTCGGCCGCGAAGTCGGCGTTTCCTCGTGGCATCAGGTCGATCAGGGCAGGATCAACGCCTTTGCCGACGTGATCGAAGATCACCAGTTCATCCATATCGATCCCGAACGCGCCAAACGCGAAACATCGTTCGGCGCGACGGTAGCTCACGGGTTCCTGACGATGTCGCTTTTGAGCATCATGTCGTATGAGGTGATGCCGGTGATCGAAGGAACGACGATGGGCGTGAATTACGGCTTCGACAAGCTGCGGTTCATCTCGCCGGTGCGCGCCGGTTCGCGCGTGCGCGGCCGCTTTACCTTGACGGAAGCAAAGCTCCGCAAACCGAATGAGCTGCTGTCGCGAACGAACGTCGTCATCGAGATCGAGGGCGAGGAAAGGCCCGCCCTGGTAGCTGACTGGATTGGGCTGATCTATTTCGCGTGAGCCATTCCAGCATTGCTGCCGGGCTTGACCGGGCAATCCATCGCTGCTCAAAGGCTATGCCCGGATCGAGTCCGGACATGAGAAGCAGATCCGGGAATTCAATTCATGACAATCAGGTTTGATGGGCGCGTCGCTATCGTCACCGGCGCGGGTAATGGGCTTGGCCGCGCGCACGCACTTGGGCTGGCGAGCCGGGGCGCCAGGGTCGTCGTCAATGATTTCGGCGGCGCGCGCGACGGTACGGGTGGCTCGCTGAGCCCGGCGCAGAGCGTGGTCGAGGAGATCCGAAAGGCGGGTGGCGTGGCGATCGCAGACGGCGCTGATGTCTCCAGTTTCGAACAGGTCCAGGCGATGGTCGATCGTGCGACGAAGGAATGGGGCAGGGTCGATCTGCTCTGCGCCAACGCCGGCATCCTGCGCGACAAGTCCTTTGCCAAAATGGAGTTCGCGGATTTCGCAAAGGTGCTGGACGTCCATCTCATCGGCACGTTCAATTGTTGCAAAGCGGTCTGGAACGGCATGCGCGAGCGCAATTACGGTCGCATCGTCGTCACCACCTCCTCATCCGGCCTCTACGGCAATTTCGGCCAGGCCAATTACGGCGCGGCAAAAGCGGGGGTCGTGGGACTAATGAATGTGCTCGCCGAAGAGGGGCGCAAGAACAATATCCGTGTCAACACGATTTCGCCGACGGCGGCGACGCGGATGACGGAAGAGCTGTTGCCGCCGCAGGCGCTGGCTCTGATGAAGCCGGAGGCGATCACGCCCGCCGTGCTCTATCTGCTCTCCGAGGACGCACCGACCCGCACCATCATGGGGGCCGGCGCGGGCTCGTTCGCGATCATCAGGATCGTGGAAACCGAAGGCGTCAACCTGCCGCAAAGCGAATGGACGCCCGAGGGCATTTCCGAACATTTCGCCGGGATCAGCGACATGGAAGGCGCGAAGGCGCTGGAAAATGCGTTCCAGCAGACCAACAAATATGTCGGTCAGGCTGCGGCGAAAGCGGGCATTAAGCTGTAGCGCTTGCTCGGCGCCCTCATGGTGAGGAGCGCGTCTTCGCGCGTCTCGAACCAGGAGGGGACGCGATGCATCCTTCGAGACGCGGCCAATAGGCCGCTTCTCAGGATGAGGTCGCCGATGCGGAAGGAGCGCAACCTTGCCTGCCGTCACAGGATCCTCGCAAACCCAAGTCGCCGTCATCGGCGCCGGCCCGGCCGGTCTGATGGCGGCCGAAACGATCGCGCAAGCTGGAACCCGCGTTACCATCTACGACGCGATGCCGTCGGTCGGCCGCAAATTCCTGATGGCCGGCCGGGGCGGGCTCAACCTGACGCATGGCGAGCCGCTGGCGACGTTTCTGACACGATATCGCGAAGCAAACCCCCAGCTTGTCGCCGCCATTCATGCGTTCCCGCCGGATCGTCTGCGCGCATGGTGCGAGGCGCTGGGGCAACCGACCTTTGTAGGATCCAGCGGGCGGATTTTCCCGAAAGTCTTGAAAGCCTCCCCGTTGCTGCGCGCCTGGCTGCGGCGGCTGGACGCGATGGGTGTGCAATTTTCACTGCGTCACCGCTGGGTCGGCTGGGACCAGCATGGCCGTCTGCTGTTTCAGACGTCCGACGGACAGAGCGCCAAGGATGTACGCGCTACCGTGCTGGCGCTCGGCGGCGCGAGCTGGCCGCGGCTCGGTTCCGACGGCCAATGGGCGGCAACCCTGCGCGCGAAAGGCGTGAAGGTCTCGCCGCTCAAGGCTGCCAATAGTGGATTCACCGTCGCCTGGTCGGACATCTTTCGCGATCGCTTCGAGGGCGAACCCCTCAAGGGGATCGCGCTGTCGTTTGGAGATCGCACCGTTCGCGGCGAGGCGGTCATTACCCGAAGCGGCATCGAGGGCGGCGCGATCTATGCGCTTTCGGCCGATTTGCGCGAAGCCATCATCGGCTCAGGTCAAGCCATGGTGTCCGTCGCCTTGCGACCCGATCTTCAAAAACGCGCATTGGTCGCACGGTTATCGGCGCCCCGCGGAAAGCAGACATTTTCCAACTGGCTGCGCAAGTCCGTGCAGTTGCCGCCCGTCTCCATCGGCCTGTTGCAGGAGACCGCAATGGCGTCCGGGGTTTCGCTGTCGTTGTTGTCACCAGAGCAGCTTGCCGAGTACATCAACGCCGTGCCGCTTCGGCTCGCGGGCATTGCTCCGATTGCGCGAGCGATTTCGAGCGCGGGCGGCATCGTCTTCGAGGAAATCGATGCCGATTTCATGATCCGCCGCCTGCCCGGGGTATTTGCCGCAGGCGAAATGCTCGATTGGGAAGCGCCGACGGGCGGTTATCTTCTGCAGGCCTGTTTTGCGACAGGTGCGGCGGCAGGGCGAGGGGTGTTGAAGTGGCTGACCCCTCATGGTGAGGAGCGCAGCAACGCTGCGCGTCTCGAACCATAGGGTCGTTCTGGCATTCATCCTTCGAGACGCCGCGCGACAGCGCGGCTCCTCAGGATGAGGATCACCGCAATTTGCCGCGCGCGGCGACCTTCAGCGTCCCGATGATCTCCTCGCCGCGTACCATCACCACCTCGTCCATCATGTTGACGACGACGCAGACATGGTTCGGCACGATCCGGACGACGTCGCCGACCTCGGGGCGCGTGTTGCTGCGCGCGAGATCGAGGAAGCCGTGTTCTTCGGCAAAGCGCGCGATCCTGGCTTCGGGATGTTCGAGGATCAGCCCGTATCCGTCGAGCCCGCTGCCGGTATCGGAAGTGAGCGTCTTTGAGCCGGCATCGAGGATCCCGCG
Organism: uncultured Alphaproteobacteria bacterium; assembly: GCA_963820275.1. Lineage (GTDB taxonomy): Bacteria > Pseudomonadota > Alphaproteobacteria > Rhizobiales > Xanthobacteraceae > Bradyrhizobium. Next base: position 26,324 of record CAWFZL010000037.1, on the reverse strand, counting down.
ATCGGGCCCCGCACGGCTCACCACGGTCGAATAGATGTTCAGCGCGCAGTCGTCCCAGGTCGCCACGCCTGCCGCCACTTGCATCCGGTCGTTGTAGATATAGGTGCCGGGCCGGTGCTCGGTGGCGCCCCTGAGCTTGCCGAGGTTTTTCAGGTTGGGCGTGCCGCCCGTCGAGACCATCTGTGCATCGAGCCCGTGTGCGCGAACGCCGGCCAGGGCCTCGTCGTAGAACTTCTGGGCCTCGATCCAGCCGCTCTCGGTCGGATACAGCATGAAGCCTGTGAAATTCAGTCCCCTGGATGCTGCGATCTCGCGCGCCAGCGAGACGGCCTCCGCGGGCGTCTCGACACCGGCACGCTTTCTGCCCGTGTCACATTCGACCACGACCGAAAGCGGGCGACCTGAACTCGCTGCCGCCTGCGTCAGGCTTGCGACCACAGTCGGATTGTCGGCGGCAACCGTCATGTTGGCCCTGGTCTGCAGCGCGGCCAGCCGCGCCATTTTCTCTTCGCCAAGGAGGTTGTAGCTGATCAGGATGTCGTCGATGCCTGCATCCGCCATCACTTCGGCCTCGCCCAGCTTCTGGCAGGTGATGCCCCTGGCGCCCGCCTCGATCTGAAGCTTCGCAAGCATCGGGCTTTTGTGGGTCTTGATGTGGGGACGATTGGCGACGCCGGCCGCATCGCAGGCGGCCTGAATGCGTGCGATATTTCGCTCGACACGATCCATGTCGATGACGGCGACGGGTGTGCCATATTCGCGGGCGATCCTGGCGGCGAGGGGGGTGGTCATCAACGGTTCTCCGGGCCAACGACGTTATAGTTTTCAGGCCTGCTCGATCTCTTCACGCAGCATCTCGAGTTCCAGCCATCGGTCTTCCGCTTCCTGCAGCTCCTTTTGCGCTTTCGCAAGGGCGCTGGACGCCTGGTCGAACTTCCCGCGATCCTTGCTGTAGAGGTCTGGGTCGTGGAGATATTTCTGCTGCCTGGCGACTTCCTCCTGCAGCTTTGCAATGGTCTTCGGCAAGGTTTCCAGCGCATGCTTTTCGTTGAAATTGAGCCGGCGCCTGGGCGAGAGCTCTGGCGTTTTGGCCGTTGCGGCCTTCTCGCGTTCGACCGCGACCGGTTTGACCACATCGCGCTTCAGATCGGCGCCGCGCTGGGCGAGCATGTCGGTATAGCCGCCGGCATATTCGATCCAGCGGCCTTTGCCTTCTGGCACGATCACCGACGTCACGACGCGGTCGAGGAAGTCGCGGTCGTGGCTGATCAGCATCACGGTGCCCTCGTAGTCGCCGAGCATTTCCTCCAGCACATCGAGGGTTTCGAGGTCGAGATCGTTGGTGGGCTCGTCGAGCACCAGGAGATTGGAGGGCTTTGCCAGCGCGCGCGCCAGCATCAGCCGGCCGCGCTCGCCGCCGGAGAGCGCTTCCAGCGGCGTGCCCCTCTGCTCCTGCGCGAACAAAAAGTCCTTCATGTAGCCGATGACATGCTTGGGCTTGCCACCGACCATGACGTGATCGCCGCGCCCGCCGGTGAGCGCTTCGGCCAGCGTCGATTTGGGATCGAGGCTTTCGCGATGCTGGTCGAGCGTTGCCATCTCGATATTGGCGCCGAGCCGGATCGTGCCGGTGTCGGGCGGATTGGCGCCGGTGAGCATTTCGATCAGCGTCGTTTTCCCTGCGCCGTTCGGACCGACGATGCCGATGCGGTCGCCGCGCTGGATGCGGATCGAGAAGCCATCGACGATTTTTCGATCGCCGTATGTTCGGCTGATGTTCCTGGCTTCGATGACGAGCTTGCCGGATTTCTCGGCTTCCGCGGCGTCGAGATTGGCCTTGCCGGCCGTCCCGCGATAGTCGCGCCGCTGCTCGCGCAACGCCTGCAGATTCCCGAGGCGCTTGACATTGCGTTTGCGGCGGCCGGAGACGCCGTAGCGCAGCCAGTGCTCCTCGTCGACGATCTTGCGGTCGAGCTTGTGTTGCTCGCGCTCCTCTTCGGCCAGCACCTCGTCGCGCCAGGCCTCGAAGGCGGAAAAGCCGCGGTCGATCTGTCTGATCCGGCCACGGTCGAGCCATGCCGTCGAGCGCGACAGATTGGAGAGAAAACGGCGGTCGTGGCTGATGATGACGAGCGCGCTGCGGCGGCCGTCGAGTTCGCTTTCCAGCCACTCGATGGTGGGGAGATCGAGATGGTTGGTGGGCTCGTCGAGAAGCAGAATATCGGGCGAAGGTGCCAGCACGCGCGCCAGCGCCGCGCGCCGGGCTTCGCCGCCGGAGAGATGCGCGGGGCCCTCGTCGCCGCGAAGCCCGAGCCGTTCCAGGAGATAGCGGGCCTGGAAGCGGTCGTCGCCCGGTCCAAGCCCCGCTTCGACATAGGCGAGCGTCGTGGCGTGGCCGGCAAAATCCGGCTCCTGCGGCAAATAACGGATGGTTACGCCAGGTTGCACGAAGCGGCTGCCATGATCGGGCTCGACAAGCCCGGCGGCGATCTTCAACAGCGTCGATTTTCCGGAGCCGTTGCGGCCGATCAGGCATAGGCGCTCGCCCGCCGACACCGACAATTCCACGCCCGACAGCAGCGGCGTGCCGCCGAAGGTCAGCGCGATGTCTTTCAACTGGATCAGCGGAGGCGCCATCTTTCTGTCAGCTTCAACCTTGATGGGGTGTATCGGCCAGACGGCGCTGGATGCGGCGGATGGCCTGGTCGAGCGCGGACAGAAACGCCGAACGATCACGCGGGGTGAAGGATTTCGGCCCGCCGGTCACTTCGCCCGACGAGCGCAGGTCCGTCATCAGGTTTCGGACCGCGAGCGTCATCCCGATCAACTCTTCCGTGAACGGCTTGCCGTTCGGCGCGACCACCTCGGCGCCAGCCTTCACACAGCGGCTTGCGAGCGGGATATCGGCCGTGACGACGATATCGCCTTGACCTGCGCGCTCGGCAATCCAGTTGTCGGCGGCGTCCATCGCGGAACCTGCCGCGACGCGTTCGATCAGCGGATCCTGGGGAATGCGGATGAACTGGCCGGCGACGACGCTGACAGGAACGCCATGGCGGGCCGCGACGCGATAAATCTCGTCTTTCACCGGGCAGGCATCGGCGTCAACGTAGATGCGGGTCATGTTCGGCTTGGCTGTCATCGATCGAGGAATAGATGGGGAGGCGCGCCTGCGCTTTCGAGATGCGCGTGGTAGCGCATCGGGTCGGGAAATGCGAGGAAAAGGCGAGGCGGGAACGGCCTTGCGCAGGCCCTTGCTTGGCGTACCATCGCCCTGGAAAAACAACCAAATCCAGGGGAAACAGGCATGACAAGCCGGTTAGAGGCCTACCGCGTCGAGGCCTACAACACCTCAAAACTTTCCGAGAACAAGATACACGACGACACCGTCGCGCGCCGGTTCGGATTTAGCGGCGGCCTCGTTCCCGGCGTCGATGTCATGGCCTATATGATGCATCTGCCCGTCAAGAAATGGGGCCGTCCCTTCCTGGAACATGGATTGATCGAAGCGCGCTTCGTCAAGCCGGTCTACGACGGCGAGATCGCCGATGTCGCGGGCGAGGAGAGCGATGGCGTGATTTCGATTCAAGTCGAAAGCCGCGGCGAGCTCTGCGCCACCGGCACGGCCTCGCTTCCATCGTCCGCGCCATCGCTTTCGATCGGGGACTATCTGGAGGTCGCGCCGGTGCCGGAACGCAAGCCGGTCAACGTGACTTCCTATGAAGTCGGCAAATGGCTGGGGACGCTACCGCGAACCTGGGCTGGCGAGGCCGCGGCGGAATATCTGGCGGACATTCGCGAACGGGATTCGATCTATGCGCGCGAGGGGCTCGGCCATCCCGGACTGCTGCAGCGGGTGATGAACAAGGTGCTGGTGGACAATGCCATCCTCGGCCCCTGGATTCATGTCGGCAGCCGTATGCAGCTTCTCGATGCCGCTCGCATGGGCGATGAATTGACCGCACGCGCGCGCGTTACCGGAAATTACGAGAAGAAGGGCCATCGCTTCGTCGAGCTCGATGCGATCGTCGTCGCCAATGGCCGCACGCCGCTCGCCCATTGCCGGCATGTGGCGATCTACCAGCCGCGCGAGCAGGCGGCAGCGTAGGTTTTGCGCAGACGGCAGGGCAAGCTTCCGCGATATCGATCTGGCCGCATGCGGGCCTCATGGTTCGAGACGCCACGCCAGCGCGGCTCCTCACCATGAGGGTGTCCCAAAGGCGACCTCATCCCGAGGAGGCGCGTTAGCGCCGTCTCGAGGGATGGGCCGAAGGATTGGGGCTGCGGAGGGCTCTCACGCCACCTTGGCTTTCGCGTCCCGGATCGCGCGCCAAACCCGTTCCGGCGTCAACGGCATGTCGATGTGCGTGACGCCATGTTCGGAAAGCGCATCGAGCACGGCGTTGATGAGCGTGGAAAGCGAGCCGGCGCAGCCGGCCTCGCCGCAGCCCTTGGTGCCCAGCGGATTGGATTTTGCCGGCACCGGATGGTCGCCGATTTCCATCACGGGGACGTCTTCGGCGCGCGGCAGCGCGTAGTCCATGAAGGACCCGGTAATAGGCTGTCCGTTCGCGTCATAGCTGACACACTCCATGAACGCCTGGCCGATGCCTTGCGCGACCCCGCCATGCAGCTGCCCCGCAACCAGCATCGGGTTGACGATGGTGCCGAAGTCGTTGACGCCGGTGTAGCGGACGATCTGCACCGTGCCGATCTCGGGATCGATCTCGACCTCCGCGACATGACAGCCATTGGGGAAGGTCGATGGCACCGGCTCGGTGGTGTGGTCGACGTCGAGCGACGACGGCACGCCTTCCGGCATCTTGCCTTCGCGCATCCGCCGGGCGAGTTCAATGATGTCGATCGAGCGGTCGGTGCCCGCGATGGTGAAGCGGCCATTGGCGAACTCAATATCGCCCTCGGCGGCTTCCAGAAGATGAGCCGCGGCGCGCTTGCCTTTTTCGACGACAAGCCGTGAGGCCTCGACAATCGCCATGCCGCTTGCGGTAATCGAGCGCGATCCGCCGGTGCCGTTGCCGGTATGGACGAGGTCGCTGTCGCCCTGCTCGAGTTTGACGCGGTCGAAGGGAACGCCAAGCTGCGCTGAGAGCACCTGCGCAAACGGCGTCGCGTGGCCTTGCCCATAGTCGAGCGTTCCCGTAATGAGCTTCACCGAGCCGTCGTCCTCGAACACGATCTTGCCGAGTTCGACGTTGGGGGGCGCGGTGACTTCGAGATAGGAGCCCACCGCGATCCCGCGCAGCTTGCCGCGCTTGCGGCTCTCCTTCTTGCGTTTGGAAAAATTGGCGTAATCGGAGATTTCGAGCGCCTTGTTGAATACGCCCTGGAAATCGCCGCTGTCATAGACCATGCCGGAAGACGCGTTGAACGGCATCTGCGCCGATTTGACGAAATTGCGCTTGCGCAGCGTCAGCCGGTTGATTCCCATCTCGTCGGCGGCGCGATCAATCAGACGCTCCATGTAATAGTTCGCCTCGGGCCGTCCGGCGCCGCGATAGGGCCCCATCAGCGTCGTGTTCGTCAGCACGGTCTTGATGTCGATGGTCATCAGCGGCGTACGGTAGACGCTGGCGATGTTCTTGCCGATGTTCATCGACAATGGCAGCGGCGCCACGCCGGTGATGTAGGCGCCGAGATTGCCATAGCCTGAAACCTTCACCGCGAGGAACTTGCCCTCGCTGTCGAGCGCCAGTTCGCAGTAAATCTTCTGCGCGCGGCCGTGGCTGTCGGACAAGAAGCTCGTCGAGCGTTCGTCGGTCCATTTGACCGGGCGTCCGAGCGCCTTCGCGGCATGCAGGATGCAGATATATTCGGGATAATTGATATTCTTCATGCCGAACGAGCCGCCGACATTGGCGGTAAGCAAATGCACGTTCTCGTTCGGAACCTTCAGGATGTTCTTGGCGAGACCGACGCGATTGGCCGCGACGCCCTGGGTCGGAACCTGAATGGTGAAGCGCTGGGTTGCCTTGTCATAGGAGGCCAATCCCGCGCGCGGCTCCATCGCCGCAACTGCGACGCGCGTATTGATGATATCGAGCTTCGTCACATGCGCGGCGCTGGCGAAGGCGGCTTCGACCTTCGCGGCGTCGCCGAAGTGATAGTCGAGCGCGACATTGTTGGGAACGTGATCGTAGAGCAGAGGAGCGCCGGGCCTGGATGCTTCCTCGGGGTCGGTGACCGCCGGCAGCGGATCGATATCGACCACCACAGCTTCGGCCGCATCGCGTGCCTGCACCAGCGTTTCGGCCACGACGAACGCCACGGGATCGCCGACATAGCGAACCTTGTCGGTCATCAACGCAGTACGGTTGGTCTGCAGCAGCGGGGTGCCGTCCCTATTCTTCAGAGGCAGCGCGCAGGTAAAGGGCCCATACCCTGCGGCGACCAGATCGGCACCGGTCCACACGCCGAGCACGCCCGGCATTGCCTTGGCGGCCGCGCTATCGATGCCCCGGAGGATGCCATGGGCGTGGCTGGAACGCACGATGAAGGCATAGGCCTGGCCGGGGAGATTGAAATCGTCGGTATATTTGCCTTTGCCGCGGACCAGCGTGTCATCCTCCTTGCGCCGGACCGGCTGTCCGACGCCGAATTTTTGCACCGCAATGGCGTTTTCCAGGGAGGGCGAAGCAGTGTGATCTTGCATTGAAAGCACCCGAAATCGCAGGTTTTCGCGCCTTTTGGCAGCTTCTCACCCAGATAGACCACGCCCGTGGCTGCGACAACGCCTGATTGGGCATGGTCCCACTGCAGCGACTCTGACGTTCCTTTCAGTTTCGACACGATCTCCCAGAAGGAACGTCAGGGTCAAAGCTGCACTAGAATCATATAGTTGCTCGTCTCCCTTTGACCTTCGTAAAAGAGCCCGCCGCGACGGAATACGAATGTCAGAACCGGGACACTAGTGAAGAATCCCATATTTGCTGGCAGTCCTTGGTGTGCCGGAACCCGCAAAAAAGTCCGCGTCAACGGGAAGCCGCTGGAATCCGACCGCCAGACGCTGCTACAGTTTGTCTCGAAGCGAAATTCTCGTCGGCCGATCTTTTTGGGCCGGGGAAAGACATTGAATGAAGGACGATACGCGGCTGCGCGACGATTTGAGGTTGCGCGGGAGCTCAGTCATAGCGGCTGCGGCAGGCGATGCCGGAGCGGCGGGCTTGGTGCCAGGGGCCGATGTCTATGCGGCGCTCGACCTTGGCACCAATAATTGCCGCCTATTGATCGCCTGTCCGACCGAGGACGGGTTCCGCGTGGTCGATTCATTCTCGCGGATCATTCGCTTGGGCGAGGGGATCTCCACCACCGGGTGCATCAGTGAAGCCGCGATCGAGCGGGCGATTGCGGCCTTGAGCATTTGCCGCGACAAGATCCGGTCGAGGAAGGCGAGGCGCCTGCGGCTGATTGCGACCGAGGCCTGCCGCGCCGCCTCGAACGCCGAGGGTTTCCGAAATCGCGTGGCCGCGGAAACCGGGATCCGGCTCGAAATCATCGATCGGGAGACCGAAGCAGCGCTTGCCGTGATCGGCTGTTCCCCGCTGCTCGACCCGCGTGGGCGCGGTGCGATCCTGTTCGACATCGGCGGCGGCTCGACCGAACTCGTCCGGATCGAACGCGATCCGGACGAGCCAAAGGCATCGCCGCGCATCAAGGCGTGGATGTCGATTCCGCTTGGCGTCGTCACGCTGGCCGAGCATTTCGGCGGCCGCGACGTCACGATGCAGTCCTATGCGCGCATGATCGAGGAAGTCGCAAGGCATGTGGCGCCGTTCGCGGCCGAACACGGCGTTGATCTTGCGGATATGCACCTGCTTGGCACCTCCGGCACGGTGACGACTCTGGCCGGCGTCCATCTCAACCTCGCGCGCTACGACCGCCGCCGCGTTGACGGCATCTGGATGAGCGATGCGGATATTACAAAGACCGTGAAGCTTCTGCTTGGCATGAGCTATCACGAACGCGCCGCCAATAATTGCATCAGCGCCGAACGCGCCGATCTGGTGCTGGCCGGATGCGCCATTCTCGATGCAATCCGCCATGCTTTTCCGCTGCCGAGACTGCGGGTCGCCGATCGCGGCCTGCGCGAGGGCATGCTGGTGGAAATGATGCGCGAGGACGGCACGCTGAGCACCGCCGGCCGATAGGCGCGGCGGCTTCCGATGTGTTAGAGCAGCTTCGGTGGCATCATCCTTCGAGACGCGCGTTGCGCTCCTCAGGATGAGGGTCGCGAGCCCAGGATGAGGTGTTCAATCCTCGTGGTGAGGAGCGCGGCATAGCCGCGCGTCTCGAACCGTTGTGGCCCGAGAATCCCGGAGCGAGCAAGATCGACATGGCAAAGGACACGACCGGGCGGCTGCACGTCACCGTGAAGACCGGTGGCAAGCGCAAGCTTTCCTCAAAGCTCTGGCTGGAGCGGCAGCTCAACGATCCCTATGTGGCGCGTGCCAAACGCGAGGGCTATCGCTCGCGCGCGGCCTACAAGCTGATCGAGATCGACGACAAATATCGCTTCCTCAAACCCGGCATGACCGTGGTCGATCTCGGCGCCGCGCCCGGCGGCTGGAGCCAGGTCGCCGCCAGACGCGTCGGAGCGGCAGACGGCAAGGGCAGGGTGGTGGCGATCGATCTGTTGGAAATGCCCGAGATCGTCGGCGTCGGCTTCGCGCAGCTTGATTTCCTGGCCGATGACGCGCCGAAGCGGCTGATGGAAATGATGGGAGGGCGCGCGGATGTCGTGATGTCCGACATGGCGGCGAACACCACCGGCCATCGCAAGACCGACCAGTTGCGCATGATTGGTCTCGTCGAGACGGCGGCCGCCTTTGCCGCCGAGGTGCTGAAGCCCGGCGGAACGTTCCTGGCCAAGACGTTCCAGAGCGGGGCTGAGGCGGAATTGATGGCACAGTTGAAGCGCGACTATGCCAGCGTTCGCCACGTCAAGCCGGCTGCGAGCCGGCAGGACTCTTCGGAGCGCTACCTGCTCGCCACGGGATTTCGGGGCGGGCAGAGGGCGGAGGTTTGACTGCCGCAGCGGCCGGCGTCATTGCGAGGAATCCAGGATGAAGTCAGGTCGATCTGTATTTGCGGCGAAAGTGTGCTCCCTCTCCCACGCAACCGGGGTTTACCCCGGCTGCGCATCATGAAGTTTGCGCAAGTCGGGCAAGCCCGACTTGCGGTGGGAGAGGGTCGGGGTGAGGGGGTACGGTCTCTCATGGGGAGTATTGGCCCCTCACCCGGATTGCACTGGACGATGCTTTGCATCGCCATGAGCAATCCGACCTCTCCCCACAGGGGAGAGGTGAATCGAGTCTGCTGCCAAGGGATTCAACCTCAAATCATCCCGCTCTGGGCAACGCCATGACGCCGCAACGTGAGCCAACGCGCTCACTCTACCCCAGCCTTTGATCCCGGGCGTTCTGGGTTTCCTCGCTCGCCACCTTGACGGCGGCACTTGCCGCGCCTTTGCGGCTGGAGATTTCCACTGCCTTGCGGCCCGAGATTTCATGTCCGGCATCATCAGGCATTTGCCAGAAGAACCAGGATGACACCGCCGATATGATCGAGACCACGAGGAAGGCCGGCGCGAAATCGCTCGCGCTCAGCTCGCTCACGTGGCGCCACCACAGCGTCGATTCGACCGAAAACGCGCCGACCGCAACGCCGGCCGAAATCGCAAGCTGCTGATTGACGCTGACAAGTGTGGTGGCGCGGCTCATTCTTCCCGGCTCGACCTCCGCATAGGCAACGGTATTGATCGCCGTGAATTGCAGCGAGCGGAAGAAACCGCCGACCACGAGAATGATCATGATCAGAAGCAGTGGCGTGGTGACCGTAAAGAGTGCGCAGGCGCCGAGGAAGAACGAACTGATGATGGCGTTGATCGTCATCAGGTCGCGAAAGCCGAAGGTTCTGATGATGCGCGCGGCGAGCGTCTTCATTCCCATGGCGCCGATGGCGGAGGCGAAGGTCACAATCCCGGACTGGAACGGTGAAAGGCCAAATCCGATCTGCATCAATAGCGGCAACAGGAATGGCAGCGCGCCGATGCCAAGGCGAAACAGAAATCCGCCGACGATACTGGCGCGCATGGTCGCCAGCCGGAGCAATCCGAAATCGAGCACCGGGGAATTGGTCCGGCGGGCATGGATGACGTAGAGTGTCATCGAGATCGTGCCGATGCCGACCAGGGCCAAAACGACCGGCCAGGGCAGGAGGCTGAGGCCCGCGACCGAGAGGCCGAAGGCTATTCCGGCCAGGCCGATGCCGGCCAGCACCATTCCGTAGAGATCGAAGCGCTCCGGGTCCTCGCTCTTGATGGGATCGATGAAGCGAAGCGCCATGAAGATGCCGAGCAGCCCGATCGGAATATTGATCAGGAAGATCCAGTGCCAGGAGAAGTAGGTCGTGATGAATCCCCCAAGCGGCGGGCCGATCACCGGGCCGACCAGCGCCGGAACCGTGACCCAGGCCATCGCGTTCACCAGCGCGCTCTTGTCGATCGAACGCAGCAGCACCAGCCTTCCGACCGGCGTCATCATCGCCCCGCCCATGCCTTGCAGGATGCGCGCGATGACGAAATCGGTCACCGAACCCGACAACGCGCAACCGATCGAGCCCACCAGGAAGACGGCAACCGCAAGCGAGAACACCATTCGCGCGCCAAAGCGGTCGGCGGTCCAGCCACTGGCCGGAATGAATACGGCCAGCGACAACAGATACGAGGTGATCGCAAGCTTCAGTGTCAGCGGGCTCGTGCCGATATCCGCCGCGATCGCCGGAAGCGAGGTCGCGATCACCGTCGAATCCATGTTCTCCATGAAGAGCGCGGTGGCCACGATGAGCGGGATGAGGCGTTGTTTGTTCATCGGGCTTTCGAAGGCGAGAGATGGGCGAAGTCGTGGCAGAAAAGCGGCGGCATTCTTATCGAGGCCGAAATCGATCTCGTTGGTGTTTGATCAGCAATTCCAATGAGTTCCGAACAGGATTTTCAGCCTGATTCGAGCGCCTTTTAGTGCCTCTTGCGCTGAAATCTTAACAGGGCAGACCTCGCATGGCTCCTCCGCCAATTATGCTTGATAAAAGCTTGCCACGAACGTCGCATTGTGAGACCTAGGTCCAGCCGAGCCGCTGGCTCTCCCCCCGTCAATTGAAAGAAGGAACAACCCGCAATGGGGTTTCGTTTGCTGATTATTTTGACCGTCCTGTTTGGGCTCTCTTCTCAGGCATCTGCCGAGGGTATCTTCCATCGCGCCTCGTGCTCTGTGGTTCGTTATTACGTTGCAAAGTACAGCGCCTCGATGGCCGAGGCTTGGGCGCGAAGCAAGGGCGCCACCGAGACCGAGATTGAGGCTGCGCGCCGCTGTCTGAACGGAGCGCCGGGGCGGACGATACGTACCGCTCAGGAAATGAACTAGAGCTCGCGGAAAAGCGAAACCGCACCGCGGATCATGGATCTGGTAACGGCGGCTCGGCCTTTCGGCCCGGCCGCCGTTTTTGCATGCGATGTCGGGGCCGGTTCGACATTCGTATCACATCGCGGCGCACTTTTACGAATGTCGGAACCAAAGGGACACTAGCAAACCTATGATTTTAGTGTGGCTTTGGCTCGGAGCGTCAGTCCCACTAGAGGCTTCAGGGCCCTTTGAATTGTCATGGCGGCGTGCTATCGACCACCGCCAACCCTATCGATGGGCTCCGATTCGACGGTGAAGCTCGCTTTGCCGGCGTATGCGCTCATCCTCAAATCATGGGGGCCAGACGGCCTCTGAATGGAGTTGGCAATGGCGCAGATGCAGGGACCTCAGGGGCTACGCGAAGCCTACACGTTCGACGACGTGCTTCTGAAACCCGGCCTCTCCGATGTCCTGCCATCAGAGGTCGATATCAGTTCCCGCGTCACCCGCACCATTCTGCTCAACATTCCGATCATCGCCTCTGCCATGGACACCGTCACCGAGGCGCGCATGGCGATCGCCATGGCGCAGGCGGGCGGCATCGGCGTCATTCACCGAAATTTCGATCCCGATGGCCAGGCCGCCCAGGTGCGGCAGGTGAAGAAGTACGAATCCGGAATGGTGGTCAATCCGCTGACGATCGGTCCGGACGCAACGCTGTCGGATGCGTTGGCGCTGATGAATGATCACGGCTTCTCCGGAATTCCCGTGGTGACCGGAGGAGGAGAGGGTAGGCCGGGAAAACTGGTCGGCATCCTCACCAATCGCGACGTGCGTTTTGCCACCGATCCGAAGCAGAAAGTCTCCGAATTGATGACGCACGAAAATCTCGTGACCGTGCGCGAGGGCGTCAGCCAGGACGAAGCAAAGCGCATCCTGCACAAGCACCGAATCGAAAAGCTGCTTGTCGTCGACGAACAATATCGCTGCGTCGGTCTGATCACCGTGAAGGACATGGAAAAGGCGGTCGCGCACCCGCTCGCCTGCAAGGACGCGCAGGGCCGCTTGCGCGTCGCGGCTGCGACCACCGTGGGCAACGACGGATTCGAGCGCACCGAGCGGCTGGTCGAGGCGGGCGTCGATCTGATCGTGGTCGACACCGCGCACGGGCATTCTTCGCGGGTATTGGAGGCCGTCAACCGCATCAAGCGTCTGTCCAACGCGGTCCAGGTCATCGCCGGCAACATTGCCACGCGGGAGGGCGCGCAGGCGCTGATCGATGCGGGAGCGGACGCGATCAAGGTCGGCATTGGCCCCGGTTCGATCTGCACCACCAGAATTGTCGCCGGCGTCGGTGTTCCCCAGCTCACCGCGATCATGGACGCGGTGGAAGCGGCAAAGAAGGCCGATGTGGCTGTGATAGCGGACGGCGGCATCAAATTTTCCGGCGATCTTGCCAAGGCGCTCGCTGCCGGCGCCGATGTCGCGATGGTGGGGTCGCTGCTTGCCGGCACCGACGAGACGCCGGGCGAGGTGTTCCTGTGGCAGGGCCGCTCGTACAAGGCCTATCGCGGGATGGGCTCGGTGGGCGCCATGGCGCGCGGTTCCGCCGACCGCTACTTCCAGCAGGACATCAAGGACACGCTCAAGCTCGTGCCCGAAGGCGTCGAGGGCCAGGTGCCCTACAAGGGCCCGGTCGCAAACGTCATGCACCAGCTCGCCGGTGGCTTGCGCGCGGCGATGGGCTATGTCGGCGCGCGCGATCTGAAGGATTTCCACGAGAAGGCGCAGTTCGTGCGCATCACGGGAGCCGGCTTGCGCGAAAGCCACGTCCACGACGTTGCGATCACGCGCGAAAGCCCGAACTATCCGGGCGGAGTGTAGTTTTCGGCATTCTCCTCAGGCCGCCGCATACGCATCATGCAAGATGGCGTATGTGGAGCGCTTCCCATCCATAGTACATCCGGCTCGCCAGCGGTGAGGCAGGTCATCGGTCCGGAGAGTTCTACTGGATGTTCGTCGACGCAAAGACAGCCAAGCGCGCGACCGACGGGTTGCCGCCGGAACGCAGGCGCTGGGCCGTGGCCGCGATCTTCACCGCGCTCGCGATGGCATCGCTCGATACTGCGATCGCCAACATCGCGCTTCCGGCGATGGCCGCCGATCTCGGCGTCAGCCCCGCCGACGTGGTTTGGGTCGTCAACGTCTACCAGATCGCGCTTGTCGCGACCTTGTTGCCGCTGGGTGCGCTCGGCGAAATCGTCGGTCACCAGCGAATCTATCTCGGCGGGCTGTTGCTGTTTACGCTGGCGTCACTGGGCTGTGCTCTGGCCTGGTCGTTGCCCAGTCTTTTGATCGCGCGGGCGCTGCAGGGATTGGGCGCCAGCGGCATCATGAGCGTGAATTCGGCGCTGATCCGCTTCGTGTATCCAGGCCGGCTGCTCGGTCGCGGGTTTGGCCACAACGCCCTCGTGGTGGCGACCGCATTCACGCTGGGACCGACCATCGCCTCCGGAATTCTGGCGCTCGGACCCTGGCCGTGGTTGTTCGCGATCAACATTCCCTTCGGCCTGATCGCCATGGGCATCGGCGTGAAGACGTTGCCGCCCACGCCGCGCGCCGTGCATCCATTCGATTTTCCCGGCGCGTTCATGGCTGCGGCTTGTCTCGGCCTCTTCATCCTCGGGATCGGAAGCGCAGCTCACAAGGCTTCGCCCGGCCTGGTATCGATCGAGCTTGTGTCCGCGGTGATCCTCGGAGGCCTGTTGATCCGGCGGCAGGCCGATCATCCCGCGCCGATGCTGCCGATCGACCTGTTTCGCCGCCCGATCTTTGCGCTGTCGGCCGCAACCGCCGTCTGCTCGTTTTCGGTCCAGGGGATCGCCTTCGTTTCACTACCGTTTTATTTCGAGGACATCCTGCATCGAACCCAGGTCGAAACCGGTTTCTTCATGACGCCGTGGCCGCTTGTCGTGGGCATCATGGCGCCGATCGGCGGCCGATTGAGCGACCGTCATTCGGCCGGCATTCTCGGTGGTCTGGGGCTCGTGCTGCTCGGCATCGGAATGGTTCTGCTGGCGACGCTTCCCGCCTCGCCTGGCATCCTCAATATCGTCTGGCGCATGGTGATTTGCGGGCTGGGATTCGGCTTCTTCCAGACCCCGAACATCAGGGCGATCATGTCCAGTGCTCCCGCCGGTCGCAGCGGCGGCGCCAGCGGCATCGTGGCGACCGCGCGCCTGACCGGACAAACCCTGGGCGCGGCGCTTGCGGCGTTGTGCTTCGCGCTCGCCGGCCGCGACGGCGCGACGGTTGCGCTGGCACTGGGCGCGGGCTTTGCCGCGCTCGGCAGCGTGATGAGCTTTTTGCGACTGGCGGTGAACCCGCTGGACACCAAGCCTTGAAACCTGATCTGACCGGCGCCAACCAAGAAGCGCTTTGAGATTGGTGACCTTAAGGACGCCCCTGGAGTTAGTTCGTTGTCAGGGAAAGTGGTCACAGCTATAGCGGATCGGCACACGCCATCATCGGAGGGTTCTCCATGTCGGTTCAAATGGTCTTGCTGCCGGTCTTCGTCCTGATCGGGCTTACTTTCGCGCTTCTGATCTGGATGTTCAGTGCGCGCCGAAATGCGCTGGTCAGCAAACAGACCCGGGTCAGGGATATCGTTCTGGGTCAGCCGAATTGGCCGGTGCGCGCCACCCAGATCGGCAATTGCTATCGGAACCAGTTTGAACTGCCGGTCCTGTTCTATGTCCTGATCGCTATCGCACTTCCGCTTCGCCATGCCGATACGGTGATCGTGGCGCTGTCGTGGGTGTTCGTGGCGGCGCGATTGGTTCACGCCGGGATTTTCGTCACCTCCAACGATCTCAATCGGCGTTCGCTGGCATGGGCTGCCGGCGCGCTCGTGCTGCTCGCCATGTGGATCTATTTCGCGGTGAAGATTCTCTGATTACACACCGTCTGTCAGCGTTCTCGAACTGAAAGAACTCCATGACCCCCGCAGCGCGGCTTTCCGCGGCCATCGACCTCATCGACACAATCGACACCCAGCGTGTTCCCGCGGCGAAGGCGCTGAAGGAGTGGGGCACCGCGCATCGCTATGCCGGCTCCGGCGATCGTGCCGCGATCTCCGGCCTGATCTGGGACGTGTTGCGGCGGCGTTCGTCGAGCGCGTGGATCATGGACGAGGACACCCCTCGCGCGCGCGTCCTCGGCATGCTCCGGCTCGAGCGCGGCCTCGATGCCGATGCGATTGCGGCGCTGTGCGATGGAAGCCGCTTCGCGCCTTCCCCGCTGAGCGATCATGAGCGCGCCGCGCTGAAATCGCGCTCGCTCGAAGGGGCGCCGGCGCCGGTCGCCGGAGATTACCCGGAATGGCTCGACGGCCATCTCGCGAGCGTGTTCGGCGAGGACAGGGTGGCCGAGGCGGAAGCGATGGCGAGCCGTGCGCCGCTCGACCTGCGCGTCAACACGCTGAAGGCCAAACGCGAAAAGGTGCTGGCATCGACGGCGCATCTCGGCACGATGCCGACGCCATGGTCGCCGATCGGCCTGCGCATCGAACTCGGCGCCGACGCCCGCAACCCCGGCATCCATTCGGAGGAAGATTTCATCAAGGGCCTGATCGAAGTGCAGGACGAGGGTTCGCAGCTGGCGGCGTTGCTTGCCGCAGCCAGGCCCGGCGAGCAGGTGATCGATCTGTGCGCCGGTGCCGGCGGCAAGACGCTGGCGCTGGCTGCGATGATGCAGGGCAAGGGCCGGCTGATCGCAACCGATCACGACAAGCGGCAGCTCGCGCCGATCTATGAGCGGCTGTCTCGCGCCGGCGTGCACAATTGCGAGGTGCGAGCACCGAAAGGCGAGGGCGACGCGCTCGGCGATATCAGGGCCTCAGCCGATCTCGTGCTGATCGACGCCCCGTGCACCGGCACCGGAACCTGGCGGCGCAATCCCGATGCGAAGTGGCGGATGCGGCCCGGCGCGCTCGAAGTGCGCCTGAAGGATCAGGTCGAGGTGCTCGATCGTGCCGCAAGCCTGGTCAAGCCGGGCGGACGGATCGCCTACATCACGTGCTCGGTATTGCCTGCGGAAAATAGCGACCAGGTCCGTGGCTTTCTCGCGCGGCACACGGATTTTGCTGTCGTGCCGCCTGCGCAGGTTGTGAGCGTGCTCCGGGACAAGGCTGAAGAATTTGCCGCCGCGACGTTGCAGAGCACAGAGGGGCTTTTGATGACACCGCGCCGCACCGGCACGGACGGATTTTTCGTCGCTCTGCTGCGCAAATCCTAGAGCGGATTGCGCCCCCTTATCCCTCCCCCCGCGAAGCGGTGGGGAGGGTGGCTCATCGTGAGCATGAGCGAACGATGAGTTGGGTGGGGGGAAGAGCAGCGATATTCCGCTCACGGGGAGACCCCCCACCCTGGCCTCTGCTTCGCTTCGGCCTTCCCTCCCCACCGCTTCGCGGGGGGAGGGATAAGAGGTCTTCAATGCGCCAGATGGTTCGCCGACCCCTGCCTGATCTTGCCCGCCGCATCGAGCCGAAGGTATTCGCAAATCCGCAAGCCCCGTTCGTTCCGGTAGAGCACCACGAGGCTGTCCGGGCTTGTGAAGGTTTCGACCAGCGTGAGATGCAGGTCCGGCAAAAGCGCGAGCCCCTTGCCCCAATAGGCGCGAAGAGCGTCCTTGCCGCGCAGGGTTCCGCTGGCATCGAAGCCGAGCGTTGGAATCCGCTCAGAAGTCATCTCGCAGTCGTCGGCGTAGAGGATGAGAACCCGCTCGAGGTCGCGTGAATTCCAGGCGGCGATCCATTCCTGCGCGAGAGCCACGAGATCGGCAGGCTTGTGGTGGCTTGTCATGGTTTCCTCCGTCTCCTAGTTAGGTCAAGAATACTGACCTATATGGATTTGTCCACGGCTGAAAGAAGAATGTGGGCCGGCGATTTTGCTCGGTTGCGGGCTTGGGTCCCGTCGCGTACTTCCTCACCATGACAGCAGCCAAACAAGCGAGCGGGCAGGCGGCCTCCGTGGCGTCGGCCCATGACAAGATTCTCATCGTCGATTTCGGCAGCCAGGTGACGCAGCTGATCGCGCGGCGGGTGCGCGAGGAGGGCGTCTATTCCGAAATCGTGCCTTTCCAGAAGGCGGAAGCGGCGTTTCTTGCGATGAAGCCGAAAGCGGTGATCCTCTCGGGCGGGCCGGAATCGGTGCACGAAGAGGGCTCGCCGCGCGCGCCGCAACTGATTTTCGATTCCGGGGTTCCCGTTCTCGGCATCTGCTATGGCCAGATGACGATGGCGGCCCAGCTCGGCGGCGAGGTCGAAGGCGGCCACCACCGGGAATTTGGCCGCGCCGATCTGGAAGTGAAGGCCGATAGCCAGTTGTTCGATGCCACCTGGTCGGTCGGCGAGCGTCATCCCGTGTGGATGAGCCACGGCGACCGCATCACGAAGATGCCGCCGGGCTTCGTCGTCGCCGGCGTCAGCGCCAACGCGCCGTTCGCGGTCATCCAGGACGAGAAGCGGAAATATTACGGGCTGATGTTTCATCCCGAAGTGGTGCACACGCCCGACGGCGCCAGGCTGATCCGCAATTTCGTCCGCCGGATTTCAGGCCTTGCCGGCGACTGGACCATGCGCGCCTTCCGCGAGGAGGCGATCGAGAAGATCCGCAGCGAGGTCGGCAAGGCGAAAGTGATCTGCGGCCTTTCGGGCGGGGTGGATTCGGCTGTTGCGGCCGTCCTGATCCACGAGGCGATCGGCGATCAGCTCACCTGCGTGTTCGTCGATCACGGGCTGTTGCGGCTCAACGAAGCCGAGACCGTCGTCGACCTGTTCCGCCATCACTACAACATCCCGCTGGTCCATGTTGATGCCTCGAAGCAATTTCTGGCGGAGCTTGCCGGCGTCACCGACCCCGAGAAGAAGCGCAAGACCATCGGGCGCCTGTTCATCGATGTGTTCGAGGAACAAGCCAGAAAAATCGCAAGCAAGGGGGAAGGACCGGCCGAATTTCTGGCGCAGGGCACGCTCTATCCCGACGTGATCGAAAGCGTCTCCTTCACCGGCGGGCCCTCGGTGACGATCAAGTCGCACCACAATGTCGGCGGCCTGCCCGAGCGCATGAACATGAAGCTGGTCGAGCCCTTGCGCGAACTGTTCAAGGACGAGGTGCGCGCTCTGGGACGCGAGCTGGGCCTTCCCGAAATCTTTGTCGGCCGGCATCCGTTCCCGGGGCCGGGCCTCGCCATCCGCTGCCCCGGCGAGATCACGCGCGAAAAGCTCGACATCCTGCGCAATGCGGACGCCGTCTATATCGACCAGATCCGTAGGGCGGGTCTGTACGATAAAATCTGGCAGGCCTTTGCGGTGCTGTTGCCGGTGAAGACAGTGGGCGTGATGGGCGACGGGCGGACCTATGATTATGTCGTGGGCCTGCGCGCGGTGACCTCGACCGACGGCATGACCGCGGATTTCTATTCCTTTGACATGAAATTTCTGGGCGAAACCGCAACGCGCATCATCAACGAGGTCAAGGGCGTCAATCGCGTGGTCTACGACGTCACGTCAAAACCGCCGGGCACGATCGAGTGGGAATAATTCGGATCTACTCGCAGCTATCCGGATTTGTCCAAAACTACGCTCTAACTCGCTGTATT
This sequence comes from uncultured Alphaproteobacteria bacterium, assembly GCA_963820275.1. Lineage (GTDB taxonomy): Bacteria > Pseudomonadota > Alphaproteobacteria > Rhizobiales > Xanthobacteraceae > Bradyrhizobium. The sequence goes on along the minus strand of CAWFZL010000037.1, from coordinate 7,251 downwards.
TAAAAATAAATCCGGTCGATAGCTATCGTCGACTATCGGTGGACCATGTTCGCCTGTGGCGGATTTGCTGACGGCACCTTCATCCTTATTCTCGACCTGTTTTGATCGATACCGTCAGCTCGAAATGAGCAGTGACGGTATTTTATTTGGTCCAACCAACTGAAATGGCGTCGCTTTTCTTGAAGTCGGTGGCCGAAATTGGCCTGACGGTATCGAGCAAAGAGGGCGAGCAAATGCTGACAGACGCGGCGCTTAAGCATCTACGACCAAAGGAAAAATCCTATAAGATGACGGACAGGGATGGCATGTATGCGCTCGTTAGTCCAAAGGGCTCGATCTCGTTCCGGCTCGACTATCGGATGAATGGGCGTCGAGAGACCGTGACCTTCGGAAAATATGGTCCCGCCGACTTGTCGCTTGCCCGAGCACGAGAGCTCTGCATCGATGCCAGGCGTGCCATTAAGGAGGGGCGGTCTCCAGCCATCGAAAAGCAGCGCGCAAAACGACGCCTGATGGAAGCCAAAGCGTTCGGTGAGTTTGGTGAGAAGTGGCTCACCGCTGCTCCCATGGCTGACAGCACCCGCGCCATGCGCCGTTCAATCTTCGAGCGCGATTTGCTGCCGCCATGGCGGAGACGTTTACTTTCCGAGATTGCGCCGGACGACTTGCGGAAGCATTGTGCCGCAATCGTCGAACGAGGTGCACCGGCAACTGCAATTCACGTCCGCGATATCGTCAAGCAGATCTATGGATTTGCTATCTTGCATGGCGAAAAGGTCGCCAATCCAGCCGACGAAGTTGGCCCGTCGTCGATTGCGCATTTCGTGCCCCGAGATCGTTCGCTCTCGCCCAATGAAATCCGCATCATGCTCAAGCAGCTCGATTACGTGGCCACGTTGCCGACGATCCGGCTAGGGATACGGCTATATCTTCTCGCGATGGTGCGGAAGAGCGAACTCCAAGATGCGACGTGGGAGGAAGTCGACTTCGAGAATGCTGTCTGGACCATCCCAAAGGAGCGGATGAAGCGGTCAAGGGCGCACAATGTGTACCTCTCGCGTCAGATGCTGGATATCTTCATTGCGCTGAAGACCTGCGCCGGCAACTCAAGATACGTGCTTCCCTCGCGCTACGACGCCGATAGCCCGATGTCGCGAGCCACGTTCAATCGTATCACTGCTGCGGTCGTTGAGCGCGCCAAGAACGAAGGGCTGCCCCTCGAACATTTTACGGTACACGACCTCAGACGGACGGGATCAACGCTGCTCAACGAACTTGGGTTCAATAGCGACTGGATCGAGAAATGTTTGGCTCATGAAGACGGTCGCTCGTCACGCGGCGTCTATAACAAGGCTGAGTACGAGCCACAGCGTCGGCATATGCTGCAAGAATGGTCGAACATGGTCGACGCCTGGGTTGGAGGTCAAAGATATGTGCCAGTTCTCATTCCGCCTTTGGTGTCGATCGTTGAGCTCGATCCTGCACTTTGACCGGACGGTTGCGTCGCCGTTTCACGTCCGGATGCGGAGCTCGGGTGAGGGGGGTGCTCCGGCGCAGCAAAAGCCAAGCCTCCACCTCACTAAGGTCCCATACGACACAGCGAGGGGAGAGCGCGAAGCGTCGCGGAAATTCTCCTCGCTGTTCCATTTCGTAGATGGTGCTGTCGGCAAGGGGCACCATTTCGTGGAGCTGATGTCGTCGGATTGTTCGTCTTAGGGCCGTGTTACCCTGGCGAGCCATTATCGATCTCCTTATGCATTCCTCAGCAATTGAAGTCGATTCATATCGAATGAACAGAGGCATTTCTCTCGATGCGGCAATCGGCGGGAGCAGCGAATGAACGGAAACTTTCGGATGTCCCATCGCACTCTTCAATCGCCCCTCTGCCTCTAACCGTTGTTCGCGATGGAAGGATGAAATCGGCATGATGACGTTCGGTCGACAAGCGAACCTGGGAAAATTCCTGATCAGGAAGCGCGACAAGACGGTCAAGGAATAGACCAAGGCGACAAGCTATTTGGCGTTTACTTCGTCGTGGAGTTTGGCTCCAGACCTCGAGACCTTCCACCATCAGGCGTACCTTGGTGCAGTCTACCAGCGCGTTCGAAGGCTATCTTTTGGATATCGCCTCGGAAATGCTCGCGTGCTTCCCTGAAAAACTCAAGGACAGCGACATCAAGCTGCAGGACTATGTAAAGAACGCCAACGACTCCATTGTCATGATGGTGGAGAAGCAGACTGACAGCCTGGGATACAAACGTTTCGAGGCGATCTCCGAAACAGTGATGAAATACTTTCAACCAAAGCCGTTCAAAAGCACGGCTTTGCCGGTCGTTCAGGAGTTCAAGGCCACTCGCGACCTGTATGTTCATAATGGCGGCAGGTGGAACGCATTCTACCAAAGCAAGGCGGGGCAAAATGCTCGATCCGAACCAAGTTCCGGAAAGCACAGACGCCGCAATCACCTTCATCAACGATTTTCCTTTGAAAACATTGCGAAAATCCGGAGACTTCCAAGCTGAATACACCCGACCGCTATCTCAAACGGCCACCATCAGCGAATGTCGGTATCGGTGGTTGAGAGAGTATCCATTCTGATTGGGGAAAGCCATTCGCGCCAAGGCGACTCCAACACGCGATTGAAAGGCTGGTGCGACGAATGCCCATTTCTGCCGGATAACCCCACAGGTGCGACCGGCAAGTCTTTGATTCTGTGGAACAGGAGGTCGGTGGTTCGAGCCCACCCAACTGTACCAAGAACATCAGACAGTTAGAAAAAATCGTTAATCTGGCAGACCGACCTAGTCGCTGGTCGAGGCGAGTGCCAGGCTCACATAACGTCATCGGCCGCGCTGTGCGTCACAGGCCTCGTCAGACCGCATCGCACTCGCGTTTCGGACGCCATCCGACTGGATCAGCAATCCAGCGGTTGATGTCGGATTCATGCCAGCCGGTGCCGTTGGCGCTGATCTTTAATTGGGTCGGGAACGTGCCCTCGGCGATCTTGCGGTAGATGGTGGACCGTGACAGCCCGGTCCTGGCGAGAACGGTTTTCAAACGGACGATACGGTCTGCTTCGCGCATGGCCGCGCTGCCTCCTGCTGGCTGTTTCTGACGGCTTCTGAGACCAGACAAGACAGCAGTTGCAGGCGCGCAAGAGCATCTTACACATCGCCGTACAATGGCGTTCAGACGGCGGGAAATAGCATAAATCAAATTTCGATGCCCCGGCCTCTGCCGAGGTCGATGCCGTGGGTGAAGGCGAGCTCGAGGCCGAGCCGGCGGCCTGATTCGAACGCGATGCCAAGTTCCCGCTTGCGGTTCTCGAGGATGGATTCCAGTTGCGGATCGCGTTCGAGGCTTCTCGCCATGTCGCCCATCGCCGAGCGAGTGGCCCTGTAGCCGGACATGTCGCCCGCCTGATACTGGTGCTGGCTGGTGTGGCCGAGCTCCTGCCAGCGTTCCACAAACCGGTCGGCGCGGCGGCCTGGATTAATGCGCATTTCGGTTTCGAGCTGGAGGGCGCGGACGGCGCGGTTGACCCGGCCGCCAGCCGCCTCGTGGGCAAGGTCCGGATCCTTCTTGTAGGCGGCTTCGGCATCGACCGAGCCGTAGGGCCGCACCTCCTCGAAGATCCGGCGCGCCTTCTGGAGTTCTTTCACCTGCTCGGGACTCGCCTCGCCACCCATCTCCTGCGCCTCGAAGATCGCATCCACGGCTCGGGCATGGCGCACGAGCATCCGGGTGCGGAAACGGCGCATTTCTTTTTCCAGGTCTTCCGCCACCTTCCGTTCCGGCGCTTCGGTCTCGCGCCGCAGGCCTTCCGCACCGCTCCTTTCCCTTTCCGGCGCTTCCAGCTCCGGCCCCCGTCCGCCCTCCGGGCCAGGCACATCTGAAGGAGAGTGAAGCCCCTCGAACATGTCGCGCAGCTTTTCCGGGACGACCTTGCGCACGATCTCGGCCACGCGCTCGCGGAAGGTGATCCCACGCCGCTCGGCATAGCTTTGCGCTGGATCGCTTTGCTCGTAGTCTGAGGCCATGTCCTTGGCACGGTCGCGCGACAGGGTGCGGGCGAGCCGCCCCTCACTGGCAAAATCGTCGCGGCCATAATGCAGGTCCACGCCGTCGCGGTGCCGCGACAGTGCGACATAGCTGCTGTGGGCATCCATCCCCGGCGTCGCGAGCACGTGGGTGCGGTCCACCGTCATGCCCTGCGCCTTGTGGATCGTCGCCGCATAGCCATGATCGATCCGGTTATAGTCCTTGAGGTCGAAGCGAACGGAACGGCCATCGTCGGTCTGCACGGTCATGGATTGCGCGCTGACCTGCTCAATAGTGCCGAGGGTGCCGTTCTTCACGCCAAGACCACGCTCATTTTGCAGGAACATGACGCGATCCCCGCTGGCGAAGCTTCGCTCGCCGTGTTCGACCAAAAGGCGCACGTCATCGCCCAAACCGCCCGCTGTCCGCATCCGCTCCCGTGCGGCCTCGTTGAGTGTGCGGACCTCGTCGTTGGTGTGGGTGAGGATGATCCGGCTCCGATCCGGTGATGCCTGCCGGTCGCGGTCCCACCGCTCGATCAAATCGCTGCGCGCTTGCTCGCGGGTTTGCGCTTCGTGGACCATGTCTCGTGAGCGGTAGGCTTCAAGCACAATACCGGTTTTACCATTGGCTAGATCGCGCGTGGCGTCCCGCTGCCAGTCCTCCCGCTGACGGCGCACTTCGCCGACTTCCGCCCCGCCATGACGCTCATGGATAGAGCGGAACGCCGCGCCGGCTTCGATGGATTGCAACTGCTTGGGATCGCCGACCAGCACCACCTTTGCGCCAGCCTCGGCGGCATGGGACAGCACGCGCGCCAACTGGCGCGTGCCGACCATGCCCGCCTCGTCGATGACAAGAACGTCGCGCGGGTTAAGCAGGTCGCGTCCTTGTTCCCAGCTGTGTTCCATACTGGCGATGGTGCGTGACGATATGCCCGATCCGCTTTCGAGATTTTCTGCCGCGATGCCGGAAAGGGCCACGCCCCGGACCTCGTAGCCCGCGGCCTCCCAGGCATCTCGCGCCACGCCCAGCATTGCGCTCTTTCCCGTTCCGGCATGGCCGACCACGACGCCCAAATCGCGACCATCCGTGACATGCGCCAGCGCGTCGGCCTGCTCGCCCGAAAGGACAAGCCCGCGTCCTTCCGCACGCGCCATCGCCACTTCGCGATCCCTATCACGGACCTCGTGGCGATCCCGTTCGGCTATCAGATCGGCGGCGCGATGCAGGCGCTGTTCCGCCTCGATCATCTCGGTCGTGGTGAAGCGATCTTCGCCGCGCCCATCCTTGCCGAGTTCGACCAGATTTGAGGCGCGACGTATCGCGCCTATCACGTCGTTGAATTGGTCGATGCCATCGCTATGCCGGTGCGCGAACTTTGCAATGTCGCGCTGCGTGAAGGTCGATTGCTGATGCGTGATGGCGTCTAGCGCGACCGACGGATCGGCGATGATGCGTTCGCCGTTGTTGCGCGCGATCTCGCGGTGCATCTCGGCGCGGTCGGCCTCGATCCCATGGCCCTCGATGCCCCGATCCTCAATACGTTTGGCGGGCGCGCCGATCTGGCTTTGCGGCCCCAGCGCAATGCCCTGTGCTTCAAGGCTGCGATGGTCGATCCGCGCGTCGATGTCGAGTTCGGCTAGGCGCTCATTGGCAAGCTCGGCCCAGCGTTCACGCCAGCGCTCGACCATCTCCGTGCGGTTCCAGTCTCGCACCTTCTGGCCAAAACCATTTTCGTCCACCGCGCGCATGGTCAGCATGACATGGGCATGAGGCTTGGGGCTGCCGCCCTCGGCCATGTCCCAATGCACATTGAGATCGGCGATCATGCCCCGATCCACGAATTCGCCCCGAACGAAGTCGCGGGCCAGTTCGATGCCCTGTGCCTGCGTCAGCTCGCGCGGGATGGCGAATTCGATCTCGCGGGCCAGTTGGGCGTCCTTGCGGATTTCGAGCGCCTCGACAGCGTTCCAGAGCCGTTCGCGGTCGCTCCACGCCTCGGGCGCGTTCTCTGGCAACAGCACTTCGGAATGGACGACGCCACGCTTGGCCGAGAAATCGTGGCGACGATCCAGCCGCTCGTCGCGCAGCCGCGAGGCGGAACGGTAGGCGGCTGACGCCACCGCGCTTGAGCCAGACTTGCGGCCAATGACCTTGACGTGAAGATGATAGATCGCCATCGCGATCAGATCATCTACACGGCAAGCTGTACGTCGGCACGACGTATAAGCGCGCCCTCCCTCGAAAAATTCTTGGGAGGGACCAGGCCGTCTCGCCCAGTCCCGTCGACGCTACAGCATTGAGCCGCGCCCTCGATTATCATTTCTCCATCGACACTCATGGAGACAGCGATGCGCAAGCCAAGGGACTTTGATGCCGAACTGAAGACACTTGGGAACAAGGCTCGTGACCTCAAGAACCGTAAAGTACAGCAGCTTGGCGAACTCGTCATCGCTACGGGGGCAGATGCGCTTAATGCCAACGAACTGGCCGGTGCGCTGATCGTGCTGGCCGAGACAAAAGAGGCCGGAAGGAGGGAGGCATGGGCCAGGCGCGGGGCCACGTTTTTTCAAAGCCGGGCGCGGCGAATTGCACCAACAACTGACCGCAACCCGGACGGCCCTCCTGCGCAACCGAGCGGCGCGCAACCGGCATCAAGCCGCAAGGGCGCGGCATGATATGCGCACGTGGCAGGTCGAGCGCCGCAAACGAACGCGGCACCTGATCGAACTGGGCGGCCTCGTCGTGAAGGCCGGACTCGTGGACCTGACCGGCGACGACCGTGCCGTGATCTTCGGCGCGCTGCTCTGGATGGCCGACAAGCTCAAAAGCGATCAAGGCGAACAGGCGCGAGCGCTGTGGTTGGCAAAGGGGAAGCAAGCGCTCGAAGCGGATCCGGCGCCACACAAGGGGACAAATCGAACTGTTCCAGTAGTTCGTCGTTGATACACGACCATGACATGTCAGCCGAGCGACTTCGTGCGCGGAGTGTCGTTCGAGCATGCGATGGAGCTAGAATTGTAGCGACAGAGCGCGCAATCCGCCAAATGCGAATCGGCGCCCAACATTGACCCTGCACTTGCAAGATCGATCAATCACTTAGGACGCCGATCGGCGTTCGGACCCCACGCCGAATGACATCATGTTGCTGGAGAACAGGCCTATAGTTATCCGATCGAAGGGAAATCGCCATGGATAAAGTCAAGA
>CAWFZL010000036.1:0-149071 GCA_963820275.1 uncultured Alphaproteobacteria bacterium | reverse complement strand
GGAACGCTCAGTATCGATAACAACGCAGGCGATGGCGCGACAGCGGTCGTTGCTTTGCCGACAATGGAGCCGGATCAGTTCAGGGCTTCGCCACTGAGCTATCGGTCTTGAATCGATATTCGCGACAGAGCGATATTGATGCGAGGTTTAGTATCCAGATCGATCCGACCGCCCAAGCGACTGGTGACGATGTTGTAGACGACGTGCAATCCCTGGCCTGGTGGGAGACATTGGCCAGGTGCGCAAGCTCTTCAGGGTTGACATCAATCTCGATCGGACCGTTGCCTTGCTTCGCACGATGCTGCGCGATGGAACATCACCTACCATGCCCTCTCAAAAGAGCATCGCCGCTCCGCTCCACGGGTCTTTAACGCTCGAAATCAGCCCGCATCGGGCCGCATCGCCGATCGGCTGACCATCAGCAGGATGCCGCCGATCTGCGGCAGCAACGCCAGCAGGACGAGGCGAAGCATGGCGAAGTCGTCGCCCGATGGCCGCAGCGTGCCATGGCTGACCCATGCGACGAGCCTGATCGCCGCGTCGGTTTGAGGGTCCGCCGTCTGCCCGACGGAAGCCATCGCGGTGTCGAGAATCTGGCGACGTTCGGCAACGGTCGCCTCGCGTTCCCTGCAGAACTTGCCGACGCCGCGCACGCATTCGCGGTCCCGCGCCGACATCGCGTCGCTCAACGCCGCCTGCGCCGCCATCACCACGGGCGTGACGCGCGACGCTCGCGCGGCCGTGACGTCGGTGATGTTGACGGACGCGAAGCCGATCCCGGCCGTGACCGCAAACACGAAGGTCATCGTCCATACAGCCCATCCGGCCAGCGACGTGGCGCGCTGGCCGGCCTTCCAGAGCGCGGCGGCGCAGACCGGCATGACCAGCGCGACGAGATCGGCGGCGACCCCGATGGCAAAGAACAGCCATCCGGCGATGTCGCTCGATCCGAGCGATCGCGCGAACCAGCCGTTCGTGGTGATGCCTACTGCGGCGAGAGCGACGGCTGCCACGACCAGGAAAATCGAAGCGAACGGCCGGCGCAACGGATTGACCGCGCGGATCGTGACGGTCGGAGGCGGCGCGGGCGGCGGTTCGGCAAATGCAGGCTCCGCCCAGGAAAAGTTCGCCGGTATCAGCGATTCCGAAAATTCCTCATCACGCGCGGCGACGGCCGTTTGCGGGATGGCTTTCTTTTGCCGCTTGCGCGGCTTGCGCGGGCGGGCGCCGACCGCAGGCTTGGCCCTCCTGGGTTGAGGTAGTGCAATAATGGACGCAACAGCGTCTTCAGCCATTTTAACCGCTCCATCGGTCGTGGTCGCCACGTGCGGCAGCATGGTGCAACACTGCGCGGCGCCGATACTGATTCATGAATGTGCTTTGCGAAGGACGGTGACACCGTTCTGCGACGGGATCAAATCTCGGCAGCCAAGTTCATGGGGATAATCGCCAGTGTCGCGGTTCTGACATTCGTATCATGTTGCGGCGACCTCTCTTACGAATGTCAAATCCACCGCACCAGGGAACTTTCGCGTGGGAAATCAGCTCTTGAAATCGCGCGAAAAATCCGATTTCGCGAGCGCTTTCAAGCTGATTTGGGCTGTCCAGTTCCGCGCGAAAAAATATTCCGCTTTTCTCTCTCCCCAAATCAGTGGCTTTCTGCCGCTTGTCCCGCCTTCAAAAGAGGGGCGCTTCGCGATCGTCACGAACGTTGGGAGCGGGATGCGATGGACGCTTCGGTGCGCAAGACGAACGCGCCTAGAAGCGTACGGCCAAGTCGCGTCGTCCTGATGCCTCGACGCCGGCATCAAGTTCCTGAGAGCTAACGCCTCTCAGGGATGACGGTGGCAAGAAAGCCCGATCACCGGGGAGAACGCGAAATAAGCCGTTAAGACCGTCGCGCAGGGAATGCCGGAATGCTTTGGCGTACCTGTGGTGACTATGCTCGTATGCTTTTTGTCTTGCATGCGAGGCTGCGGGTGCGGCGAGCACCCGGCATTCCCTGCGCCCTCTTTGTCGAGGGACGATTGCAGTACGAGACTCGGGCGCGATGCGCGTCGCGGGAACGCGGTGGCGCGTCACGTCGTATGCGGTCGCGTCGAAGCAACGTCATCGCGAGCGCAAGCGAAGCGGCTGTTTGAAAATTCGAATAGAATGCAGGGCTTTCTCTCATACCCTCCCCTGGAGGGGGAGGGTTGCGGGGCGCCTCGCTCACTCGATCCGCGCCACGACCGCGAGTTTTCGGATGCCCTGGTTACGGTAGGCGTTGAGGAAGGCGTTGTAGTCCTTGAACGACACGCAGCCGTTGGAATCGCCGTTGGGCCCCAGCATATAAGTGTGCGCGAGCAGGCCGGCGCGGCCGTAGATCGTGTCCTCGCCGCCGATCGGGTTCAGACGCAACGCCGCCACGCCGTGAAACAGCGCCTCGCGCGGCTTCAATTCGTAAATGTGGGGCGGCGTCACGCCGCGCATCCTGACGTTGGCGGAGCTTGGGTCGTCGAGTTTGGGGCCGAGGCCCGAATGCGCCTCCAGCCTCGTGCCATCCGGAAGATAGACGGTATGGGCGGAGATGTCGTAGACCGCGGTGGAAAGGTCATATGGCGGCGAACCGCCGAGCGCGGGATTCTGGATCGAGGCAATGCTGCCGGTCACGCTCGCATCAGCCGAAGCGTAGGCAAGAAGCGGCCCGTGCGATGGCTGCTTGCCCCAGAGCTTTTCGACGATCGTGTGCCGCTCGTTGGAGGCGATCGACATCACCGCGGCCTTGGCGCGTTGCGCCATCTCCTGGACCACGGATGCCGCCGTCTTCGGTTGAGGCTCGGCCGAAGAGGTCTCCTGTTCCGGCGCCGGCGAAACTGACGCGAGCCGAACGCGCGCCGCTCCCTTCGCCCTCGCCGCTTCCCCCTGTCTTGTGGTGTCCGGCTGCTTCGATGCTTCCGAAAGCCTTGTGGTTTCAGCTTGCGGCTTCGCTGCTTCCGCAAGCCTCGTTTCAGGTACAGGTGCCGGCGCCACGCCTTGCGCAGAAGCTGCGGCAAAGCGGTCGTCGAAGGAAGGCGAAGGCTCGACCGAAGCGGTCGCTTGCGCGGGTGCCGGTGCGGAAATTGCGCGCTTCGCTTCAATCTCCGCAAGGCTCGCGAAGGCCGGCTCGATGCGGACTGCAACGCTCACTTGCGGGCTGGCGACATGCGCTTCCACGCTCGCGCTGCCGAGTTGCGGATAAGGGCTCGCGGCAAAGATGTTGGCGTAGACCGCCCAGCCGCAACCGAGCACAACCGCGCTGATCGCACTGGCTGAGAAGAAAATTTGAGAGAATCTCGTCCGGGCTGGTCTTCCGCGCAAAGGTGACGGGAAACCGTGACACGCAACTCTACTATTCATCCCCACCGAATCCAGAATAGTCAGACCCCGATCCCCTCAGGCCGCCGTTCGATCGAGTGCACTCCCCAAGCACGTCCGAACGGCGGCCTCTCGCGCGTCATCCGCCGAATTCCGGCGGACCATTTCGCAGAGGCAGAAAGCGTCATTAAGGCGACTTTTAGTTAAATGCGGATTAAGTGGGGGCAGATCTGGGGCAGTCCCATTTTGGTACGGAATCCCCGCTATCCGGCACTGAAATCACATTGAAAATAGCCGGGATTCCTTTGGTATTAATCCCAAAGAAATCCGTTGCCGCAGAATTGCCAGATTGTGCCGCGGCGTGCTCGCCGACGTTATTGCAATTCCGGCGGCGGGGAATTGTCGAGCACTCCCGCTTTGGCGCCTTCGAGCAGATCGATGCCGTAGGTTTCGATCACAAGCGGCCCGCGCATGCGTGTGAACTCGGCGACGCGCTCGACCTTTTCGAAGGTGTCCTTCACATAGGGCAGCGTGAAGCTGCGCACCTCATCGACAAACAGCAGCTTGCCGGAAAGCTTTGCAGGATCGACTTCGCCCATGTTGACCCAGCGAATGCGCTGCGTCGGCTGCACCACGCAAACATCTTTCGGCAAATAAAAGGCAAGCCAGCTCGTGGTGCCGTAGTCGGGCGCCAGCACGCACGTCGCGCCAGTGCGCACGCGAACCGCCTCGATTTCGCGGGCAAGCTTCGGCCAGCCGACGCCGACGCTGCGAACCGTGGCGTCGCGGCGGAATCCAGAGAGCGCGCCGGTGTTGGCCTGCACGATCAAGGCCACGAACATCAGAACGCCGGTCGGCGGCGCCCAGCGCAGGCAGAGATCAACCAGCCGCTGCGCGCGCCCCTGCCATCGCGTCGAATGCGCGGCCACGGCAGCCGCAACGGCAAAGGCCGGGTAAACCGGTGCAAACCAGTTCGCTTCGACGCGGGCATGCAGGGAATGCCAGATGAAATACGAAGTGATGGTCCAGAAGACCGCGTTGATCAGCGCGCGCGCACCAGGCGCGCCGGTCTCGCGTCTGGACAGCGCGAAAAGCCCCATCGCACCCAGGATGAAAACAAGGGGCGTCGCGAAGGCAATCTGGGTGGGGATCAATTCACCCATGAACGCGACACTGAAAGATTCGATACGCGAGCGGCCGATCTGCTTGATGAAGGAGACCCAGTGATGCTCGGCATTCCAGACAATGACCGGAGAAAATACCGCAAGCGCAACGATACCGCCGACATAGAGCCAGGGCGAGACCAGCCATCGGCGCAGTTTCGGCACGCTTACAAGCCAGATCAGGATCGCGGGTCCGAAGAACAGCGCGGTGTATTTCGACAGCAGCGCCGCACCGACAGCGGCGCCGACCGCAAGCCACCAGGCGCCGCGCCCCGTCTCCAGCACCTTGGCGAGAAAGAACAGCACAAAGCTGGAAGCAACCAGCAACGGTGCGTCCGGCGTCACGATCATGGTGCCGACGGCCGCCATCAGCGTGACATTGAGCAGAATTGTCGCGCTGGCCGCCACACGTTGGCTGTCGAACAGGATCGCTGCCGTGCGATACACCGCAAAACTCATCGGCAACGCCAGCAGGATCGAGACCAGCCGCACGCCGAGTTCGCTGTCGCCCGCGATCAGCGTGCCAAGGCGGATGACGAGCGCAACGCCCGGCGGATGGTCGTAGTAGCCGCCGGCGAGATGCCGCGACCACGTCCAGTAATAGGCTTCGTCGAAAGTCAGCGGGGTCCAGGCTGCGCCGACCAGCCGCAACGCCAGCAACGCCACGACGATGAGCGAAGTATCGCGGACCAGCCGAGCCTCATCCGGACCCATGGCGGCTCATCGCTTGCGCCAGACGAACAGCCCGGACATCGCGTAGTTCCACACCACGCCCATCAGGGCGCCGGCCGCGCCCGCCAGCCACCAGATCGGCTGCTGATCGTAAACCGAGAACGCCACGCCGACATTGGCAAAGAGGCCGACGCTGCACACGAGGTAAAACAGGATCAGGCCGCGCAGGATGGCAAAGCCCTTCAGCCGCTGATCGCGGTAGGTGAGGAAATTGTTGAGAATGAAGTTGCTGGTCATGGCGCAGAGCGCGGCCGCGCCCTGTGCCTCCGCAAACGGCAACTCGACGATCTTGAGGCCAGCATAGAGCGCCGCGAAATGCACGATCAGTCCGAGCGATCCTACCGTCGCAAACAGCAGAAAGCGCAACGAGATGATGTCATGCGTCAGCTTCGCCAGCACCAGCCCCAGAAAATCCAGCGCCACCATGGAATCGAGCTTGCTCTCGCCATGCAGCCGAGAACCGAACGTATAGGGAATTTCCCTGACCCGCAGATGCCCGCGCGCGGTGACGATGATGTCGAGCAATATCTTAAATCCTTGCGTCGAAAGGTCCGGCGCAAGCTTCTCGAAGCTGTCGCGGCGGATCATGAAGAAGCCGCTCATGGGATCGGCGATCTTCACGCGCAGCACGCGTTTTGCGACCTCGGTGGCGAGCGCGCTGGCGCCCGCGCGCTGGCGGTTGAAACTGTCGGCGCTGCCACCCTCGATGTAGCGGCTGCCAACCACGAGATCCAGATCGCCTCCCCGCAGGAGTTGCAGCATCTTCGCCAGCTGGGTCTCGTCGTGCTGAAGGTCGGCGTCGATCACCGCCGCATATGGCGCGCTCGATGCGAGGATACCCTCGATGCAGGCGCCCGACAGGCCGCGCCGCCCGATCCTCCGGATGCAGCGAACTCGGCTATCCGCGACGGCAAGCGCGCGCACAAGCTGCCAGGTGCCGTCGGGAGAGTTGTCATCGACAAAAATGACCTCGAACTCGACACCCGCGAGCGCAGCCTCGAGCCGCCGAAACAGCGTGTCGACGTTGTCGTGCTCGTTGAAGGTCGGAACGATGACCGAAAGCTGGGGCGCGGCCGCGGCCCGCGTCGGATTCACCGGCCAGGTCTGTGAGGCGTCATTCATGCCGCCAGCGTATATCCGAACCGTTAAGGGGATGCCAAGGAGGGGCGGCCGGGCGCGGGGCCGAAACCGCCTCGGCGGAGCAAAGGACAAGCCCGGCAGATATGCGGATTTTGGAAAACGCCCCCAAAAATGCCAACGACCACGAACAGAGGCGCGCGTACATCCGGCGCAGCCAGGCTATTCAGTGGTCGTACCGGCGCCGGAGCTGTCAAGCTTCAACGTCGCCGTTGGTTTCCAAAATAGGAACAGCCGGCGGGTTTCGCAAGGGGCAGTCGCAACAGGCAGCACGCCTGCGGCGCAACTTTCGGACCGAACTGGTCAATGTTGGGCAATTTGACTAATCTTCACCTTGGAACTGCCTTTTCCCGATCGAGAACGAGACCCGCCGTGAGCAAGTCGCAAGCCAGCGCTTCGAAGAAGTCGGGCAGCATCCATATCGGTGTCGGCGGTTGGACATTTGAGCCGTGGCGCGGCGTATTCTACCCGGAGAAGCTCGCGCAAGCGAAAGAGCTTCAATACGCGGCCTCGAAGCTCACCTCGATCGAGATCAACGGCACTTACTATGGCTCGCAGAAACCGGAGAGTTTTCGCAAATGGGCGCGCGAGGTGCCCGATGGCTTTGTGTTCTCGGTAAAGGGACCACGCTTTGCGACCAATCGCCGCGTGCTCGCGGAGGCCGGCGAATCCATCAAGCGATTTTACGATTCCGGCGTGATGGAACTCGGCGACCGCCTGGGGCCCGTGCTCTGGCAGTTCGCGCCGACCAAGAAATTCGATGAAGCGGATTTCGGCAAATTCCTCGAGCTGCTGCCGCGAAAGCTCGATGGGCGCAGCCTGCGCCACGTCGTCGAAGTCCGCCACGACAGTTTTTGCGTGGAGGATTTCGTCAAGCTGTTGCGAGAGTTCGAAACCCCGGTCGTGTTCGCCGAACATGGCAAGTATCCGGCTATCGCCGATGTCGTGGGTGATTTCGTCTACGCGCGCCTGCAGAAGGGCAATGACGAAATCAAGACCTGCTATCCACCGAAACAGCTCGATGCCTGGGCGAAGCGGCTGCGGCTTTGGGCAGAGGGCGGTGAACCGGACGACCTGCCGCGCGTTGATTCCACGAGAGCGGAAAAAATTCCGCGCGACGTTTTCGCCTATGTGATCCACGAGGGCAAGATCCGCGCACCCGCAGGCGCGATGGAATTGATCTCCCGCGTGGCGTAGTTGAGGCTTTTGCAGTGGCCAAAACCAGGAAGCTCTTCACCATCGGCTACGAACAGACGCCGGTCAAGGCCGTGCTCGACGAACTCGAAAAGGCGCGCGTGAAGCTCGTCGTGGACGTGCGCGCCGTGTCGGCCTCGCGCCGTCCCGGATTCTCCAAGAACCAGCTCGCGGCCGAACTGGACGAGCGCGGCATTTCATATCTGCATCTGCGAGGGCTCGGCACGCCCAAGGATGGCCGCGAGGCCGCACGAGCCGGAAAATACGATATCCTTCACAAGATATATGCCAGACATCTGAAAACGCCGCAGGCGAAAGAAGAGCTCGACGAGCTCTCGGCGCTGGTCAAAAAATCCGGTCCCGTCTGCCTTCTCTGCTACGAGCGCGATCACCGGCATTGTCACCGGCAATGGATTGCCGAAATCGTCGGCGAACGCGACGGGATCAAGGCAGAGAACCTGGTCGCAAAACAGGTATAAGAGCGCGAGTGTCTGTTGCGTCAATCGAGGGTGCGACGGAACCGCACCACGGCGATCGTCATGGCAAGAAGCATCAACAACAACAGCGCGATCGTATCGTATTCGAGGTTTCGCAGCGTCGCGCCCTTCAGCATGATGGCGCGGACGATCCGCAAGTAATGGGTCAGCGGCAGGCCCTCGCCGATATACTGCGCCCATACCGGCATGCCCAGGAATGGAAACATGAAGCCCGACAACAGAATGCTCGGCAGGAAAAACATGATCGACATCTGCATGGCCTGGAGCTGGTTCTGCGCGATCGTCGAGAAGGTGTAGCCGATCGAAAGATTGGTCGTAATGAACAGGGTCGACAGCAATGCCAGCATGATCAGGCTGCCACGAACCGGCACCCCGAACAGCAGCACGCCAATACCAATGATCAATATGGCCTGGATGAACCCGACCAGAACATAAGGAACGATCTTGCCAAGCATCACCTCGACCGGCGTGATCGGCATCGACAGCAGGCTTTCCATGGTGCCGCGTTCGATCTCGCGCGTCACCGAAAGCGCGGTGAAGATCAGCATCGTCATGGTCAGGATGGTGCCGACGAGGCCCGGCACGATGTTCAGCCGCGACGAGGCGGCGGGGTTGTAGCGCGCATGCGCACGAATTTCGAACGGCAGCGACGGCGGGTCGCCCACGAACAGATCGTGCGACAGCGCGGTCTGAACCAGCACGCCGAGCGACGACAGCGCCGAACTTGCGGCCACGGGATCGGTGGCGTCGGCGGCGACCAACAGCGCCGGATAATCGCCGCGGCGTACCGCGCGCTCGAAGCCGCGCGGTATTTCCACCCCGAACAGTACCTTTCCCGACGTCAGGAGATCGTCGAACTCATCGACGTCGTGCACTTCCCGAACGAAATGAAAATAGGCGGTGTTTTGCAGGGCTTTGAGGATCGAACGTCCGAGATCGCTGTCTTCCTGCAGCAACACCGCGGTCGGCAGATTGTGCGGCGTGGTGTTGATGGCATAGCCGAACAGCAACAGCTGCATCACGGGAATCATGATGATCATCGCAAACGAGACGCGGTCGCGCCTGAGCTGGATGAACTCCTTGACCATCATCGCAAAGCTGCGCCGCCAGAAACCGAAGCGCGGCTCCGGGACTTCGCTTCGGCTCGACGAAGTGGCGACACTCACTGGAAATTATCCTTCGAGCGGGTCATCAGTTCGATGAACACGTCCTCCAGCGACGGCTCGCTGTGCTGCCAGTGCAGGTCCTTGTGCTCGCGCCAGGGCGCGATGGTGGCCTCGAGCGCGGTCCGGTCGCGGCCGGACACGTGCAGGCTGGCGCCGAACGGCGCCACCATGTCGACGCCGGGCTTGCCGGTGAGCTGGTCCTGCAACACGTGGAGATCGTCGCCGGTGACGGTATAGGTCGACAGCGCCGATCGGGCGATCACTTCCTCCACGGTGCCATGCGCCAGAAGGTAGCCATAAGCGATGTAAGCGATCTCGTGGCAGCGCTCGGCTTCGTCCATGTAATGGGTCGATACGAGCACTGTGAGTCCCTCCGCCGCAAGCGTGTGGATCTCGTTCCAGAAATCGCGCCGCGCCTTGGGGTCGACGCCCGCGGTCGGCTCGTCCAGAAGCAGCAGTTGCGGATTGGGCAGGGTGCAGGCGCCGAGCGCCAGGCGTTGCTTCCATCCGCCGGAAAGCTCTCCTGCCAGCTGCTCCTCGCGGCCGCTCAAGCCCAGTCGCTGAATCATGTCGCGCGCGGCACCGTGCGCGTCATGAAGGCCGTAGAGGCGCGCGACGAATTCCAGATTCTCCCTCACCGAGAGGTCCTGATACAACGAAAAACGCTGGGTCATGTAGCCGACCCGACGCTTGATCTTGTCGGCGTCGCGGCGAATGTCGTAGCCGAGGCACCTGCCCTCGCCGCTGTCGGGCGTCAACAGACCGCAGAGCATGCGAATGGTCGTGGTCTTGCCGCTGCCGTTGGGACCGAGGAAGCCGTAGATCGTGCCGCGCTTCACCTGCATGCTGAGGTCATGCACAACTTCACGGCCGTCGAACGACTTGGTCAGGCCGCGGACGTCGATCGCGATATCGGGACCGGATTCCGGCATTTCGTTCATCGCTTGTCAGCCACCGGCGTCTTGGGATTCAGGAACACGCTGACAGGCTGACCGACCCGCAAGGCATCCGGCCGCGAGGGCCGCGCCTGAACGAGGTAGACCAGCTTGTTGCGTTCATCGAGGCTGTAAATGACAGGCGGGGTATATTCGGCCGATGTCGAAAGAAAATAGATCTTCGCGGTCAGGTCGGCCGAACAATTGTCGCAGGTCACCCGCACCTCGTCGCCGATCGCAAGCTTGGGTAAATCGGCTTCCGGCACGTAGAACCGCACTTTCATATTGCCCGGCGGCATGATCGAGAGCACCGGCCGCTGCGCCGGCACGGTCTCGCCAACCCGGAAATAGACCTGCTGAACCGTGCCGCTCACCGGAGCATAGCCGATGCGCCGGTTGAGCCGGGTCTCCGAGGTCACGACTTGCGCCTCGGCCACGCGTAGTGCCGAAACCGCGGCGTCGAGCGTGGCCTGGGTTCCGGATCCTGTCTTGCTCAGCGACAGAGCGCGATCGTAGCTTTGTTGCGCGTTGGCAAGCGTCGCCTTGTTTTGGTTCAGATTGGCCTGCTGCAGATCGTCATCGACGGAATAAAGCTGCTGGCCAACCTTTACCTCGTCACCTTCGTGCACCTTGAGGCTGGTCACGCGTCCGGATTCATCGGGGCTGACGAAGATCATGTCGGCTTCGACCCAGCCTTGATAGCCCGGATTGCGCGACTCGTTGCAGCCGGCCAGCACGGCTGCAAACGCGAGGGCGACCAGACTTCGCCAAATTGCTCGTGACGAGATCATGCCGGCCTCCCTTCACCAAAGATAAGGTCGAGATGAACGCGAAGCATCGCGCTCACGTCGAGCGGCGCATGACGGCCAAACAGCCCTTGCCAGATCAAGGCAACCATCGCGGGCGCCACCACGATCTGGGGAAAATCCTTCAATCCATGCTGCTTGATTTCGCCGCGTTGAATGCCGAGTTCGATCAGCGCGCGCATGCCGGCAAGCCCCCGCGATACTACTTCGCGATAGTAGAAGTCAGCGATGTCCGGAAAACGCGGTCCCTCCGCGATGATCAGGCGGACGATGGACCCGCGCCGAGTCTCGACGACTTCCCTTACAAAATTCTCGGCAAAGTTCTCAAGCGCCGCGCGAACGGAACCGCCCGGCGCCGGCGGCGCAGCCAGACGACCGATCAAAGGTCCCAGAGCGGACCGCACCAGTTCCTGAAAAAGCGCCTGCTTGTCCTTGAAATGAAGGTAGATCGTGCCCTTGGCGACACCGGCGCGCCCGGCAACGTCATCGAGCCTCGTGGCGGCATAGCCCCGTTCGATGAACTCATCGAACGCCGCATCGATAATGGCCTGACGCCGATCGGCCGCACGCTTGGCACGATTTGATGGACGCCCGCGGACGGGCGCCTTCGACGGAGCCTGCGCATACGCTGCGACTGCCCGCTTCGCGCGCCCGCCATACGCAGGCTTGGTGGATGCTTGCTCGCCTTTTACCGATGGTGTTCGATGGTTTGACATGTTTCATTTATGACTGACTAGTCAGTCATTGTCAATGCTGGATGCAAGCATTTGATATTAATAGATAAATTATAGAAATAATTGGCCGCGTCTCGGCTAACCGTGAAACTTCAGGCCGTCGACGATCTTGTCGATGACCTTGCGCTCGGCGCGCATGGCCAGCCCCACCAGGTTCAGTTCGGTCCGGACCACCGTTCTCACTGCTTCGCGATTGGCGGCATCGTGCGTCGTCTTGAACATGTCTTCGGTGTAGATCGCGGGCGTCACGTTTCGCGTCAGCGCCCGTTCCAGCGCGCGGGAAAGCGCGGCACGGTCGGTCGCGCCATAGATCAGGATCGGCTGGCCGATCAGCGACAGGTATCGCGTACCTGAACCATCGGAATAGGGCTCGCCGATGCATTCGGGAAATGCCGCCGCTATCCCCGAAGTCAGAAACGAAGCGACGTTGAGCTTCTGCCACGCTTCGAGGTCGGTCCGGATCACGACCGCGATCTTTGTGTCGAATTGCATGATGAGTTCAGCCAGCGAGCAATGACTGCGTCAGGGACGGCTTCAACGTCACGATGAGAGCCTATCGAACACCAAAGCAAGCGTGCGCACAAGTTCAACGGATCATGTCCGATTGGACGGAACCGGATCATAAATTCATCTTTTTGTTTGAACATGATTTCCGCGCAAACGCATTTGCGCTTGTCGCGACGAATACCGTACCCACTTTTCCTGATCACACTCTAGGCTCGCGGCGTCGACGGCTTGACGCGGCAGGCTTCGATGACCGACGCCAGCGCCCTCTCCGCGGTCTTGCGCGCCCTGGCGGGATTTGGCGAACGGGCAATCACCATCGCCGCCTCAGTCAGGGACCCCAGCAGAAGATGCGCCAGCACGTCGACATCCCTCCGCTCAAGCAATTTCATTTCCATTGCGGTTGACAGCGCCTGCTTGACCAGACCAAGCCCGTATTTCGCGTCCATCTCGCGCCATGTCTTCCACCCCAACACTGCGGGCGCATCGACCAACAATATTCTTTGCACGGATGGTTCGGAGCAGGCTTTGAGGAAAACGCCGGCGCCGCGCTCAAGAGCCACCAGGGGATCGGTCTGCCCGGCCGATTCTCGGACGAGTTCGGCATGCAACTCGCGCATGACCGTCTCGACGATCGCCGCGAATAGCCCCTCCTTGCCGTCGTAATGGTGATAGAGCGCTCCCCGCGTGACGTCGGCACTAGCCACCAGCTCTTCGGCGCTGACAGCTTCAAATCCACGCGCGGCGAACAATTCGCGTGCGACCGCTTCGAGTTTGCGCCTCGTGGCCGCGGTCTGCGCTGTCTTGGTCAACTTCATGCGTTAGCTATCGAACGATCGCCTTCGAAGATCAACTTGCTTGACCATAATATATACATACTGTATGTATCTATTTGAGAGCTTCAATCCCCGCGGCACAGCCGTCACATCCGAGAGGCCCATGGCGACGCAAACCATTGCAGCGCACAGTATCAAGCTGCCTGAATTGGGCATCACCACGCGCGTGCTGGAAGCCGGAACAGGGCCGGTCGCGGTCATGCTCCATGGCAACCCCGACAATGCCGACGAGTGGGCGCCGCTGATGGCAAGGCTAGGCGATCGCTATCGGTGCATCGCGCCCGATTTCCCCGGCTATGGCAAATCGCCGGAGCCGCCAGTTTCGTTCACTTACAGTCTTGCGGACCAGATGCGCTTTGTCGACGCGGTCTTGCAGGAAGTGCGCGTCACCGAGCCGGTGATTCTGATCGTGCACGACACCGGCGGCATGGTCGGCACGGCGTGGGCCGCCGCCAATCTCGACCGACTGCGCGGCATGGTCATCACCAACACGGTGGCGTTCGACGACTTCCCGTGGTTTGCGATTGCGCGGCAATGGGGCGACACCTCTCTCTACGGCAGGATCCGCTCGTCGCTCGGAATGGCTGCGCTCGGCTTGAGAGGTGGAGTGTTGTTCAAGCGCATTTTCGGTGCGCAGTGCCCGGAACTGAGCGAGCAGGAGATTAATCGCTTCGTCGCGAGCTTTGCGGTCAATGGCGATGCCAAGCGCACGACGCTGCGGCAATTCCGGCGATTCATGCAACCCGGTTTCTTCCGGGAGTTTGGGGCGATGCGCCAGCGGATTCTCTCCCGCGTACCGTGCCGCGTCGTGTGGGGCGAAAAGGACAAATTCATCCCCGTCCGGTTTGCGTATGCCTTCGGCAGCAAGCAGGTGACGATACTCCCGAACGCCGGTCATTGGGTCGCCCTCACAGCGCCCGAGGCACTGGCGCTCGAAGTGGAAGCGCTGGGCCGGCCGTGACTTTACTACGCCTGCGGCGATTTCGGCCGCGCATTGGTTGCCGCGACAAACAACGGGGGTCGCGGTCAATGGTCTTCAATTCGAACACGTCGCAAGATTCGACGGTCGACGTCGTCCGAATCCGCATCAGCTACAAGTTCAATTGAGGCGCGATTCGAGGCTCGCGGCGCGCCAACGAACAACTGCGCGTCTGGTTCGCGCCAACGCGCGCTACGGCAAAGGCGCAAGAGGCCTATCCCCTGCCGTCGCAGGCCCAGGCGCGGATGACGCATTCCTTGCCGCCGAACTCATAGCATTTGCGCGTGGCGGCGTTCAGGGAACTCGAAATTCGCGGCTTCACCGCGTAGCCGTGCGCGCCGCACGGGTTGGTCATGTCGACCGCGAGCGCGGCGCACGCGCGCTTCATGGTCAGCGTGGTCGGACACTCGCCCTTGCATTGCCTGCGCGCCGCAGCCAGCGCATCAGCCTCACCCGCATAGTCGAAGGCCTGCCCGTACGCGCCGCATTTGCCGATTGCGAATGCGCCGGCAGCCCGCGCCTGTGTTGCCCATTGTGCCGCAGCCAGCATCGCAGCGAAAACAAAAATCGCGCGACGACGCGCGACAACCGTCGAACCGATCAAGATCCCCTCCCCCGAACCGGCAGGCAATCTATCTTCGGGTCGTTTCCACTTGGTGAACAAGACACTCGCTCGCGGCGGACTTAACCGCGCCGCGCGGCCTCAAGTCCGTGCGGCGTGTCGATGTCGAGAAACGCTCCGTCTCCCTCGACGGGGACTTCCGCCACTGCCTCATTATGTTTTGCAATCAGGTGACGCGCGCCGATATCGCCATCCAGCGTCATCAACTCGTTGAAGAAGCGGCGCGACCACAAAACCGGATTGCCGCGCCGTCCACCGCTGACGGGAACGGTGATCAAATTCCCGCGATCAGGCGCAAAGGCTTCGATCAGATGGTCGATCAGCTGCGCAGAGATCATCGGCATGTCGCCAAGACAGATCACGGCACCGTCGGCATCTTCAGGCACCGCGACGACGCCCGCTTTCACCGAACTGGCGAGCCCCTGCGCGAAATCCGGATTGCGCACGAATTTCACCTTAAGGCCCTGCAGGGCCTGCTCGACCAATTCGGCCTGATGTCCCGTGACCACGATCACGCCTTTCGCCTTCGAGACCAGCGCCTGTTCGGCCACAATGCGGACCAGCGGCTTGCCGTCGAGTTCGGCCAGAAGCTTGTTGGGTCCGCCCATCCGGGTCGAGCGGCCCGCAGCAAGTACGATCGCGGCAACGTGGCGGTTGCCGTCGGGACCTCGGCCTTCCCGCGGCTGCGGCCGCGTCACGATCTCCATCAACAATCCGCCGACGCCCATGCCCGTGAGCTCGGCGCGGGTGACCTCGAGCCCAGCCAGCAATCGCATCAACACCCAGTCGAATCCGTTTTCCACCGGCGAACGGGCGCAACCGGGAGCGCCGAGCACCGGCACGCCGCCTGCATTGCCGATCAGGAGCAGGTTGCCGGGATCGACGGGCATTCCGAAATGCTCGACCGTGCCGCCAATGCCGGAAAGCGAGGCCGGAATCACGTCGCGTCGGTCGGCGATTGCGGAAGCGCCGAATACGATCACGAGCTCGGCGCCCAGATCGAGCAACTGCTTCATCGCTGCCTTCAGCGCGGTCTCATCGTGTGGAACGCGACGCTCGGCGATGATGGTCGCGCCGGCAGGCGCCAGTCGCTCGGCCGTGACTTTCAGGGTCTTGTCCACCACCTTGGGCGCGAGCCCCGGCAGCAACGTCGAGACCACACCGACGCGCCTGATCCTGTACGGGGCGATCCGCAACGCTCCGCCTTTTGCCGCGTCGACCGCTGCGTCGCGCAATCTCGCTTCCACCCCGAACGGAATTAGCTTGACGGTCGCGACCATCTCGCCCTCGACCACGGGCTTGAACGCGGAGAGTGTGGCAAAGGTGATGGCTTCGTCGACGCCGTTGATGCGGTCCACCGCGGCGCGGTCCACTACCAGCACGCCGGCTCTGGCTGCGAACAGATTCGCGCGGCCGGTAAAAGCGCGTTCGACATTAATGCCGTCACCCGCCACGGCCTGCGCTATGCCGGCGGCGGCGGCATCCTCCGAGACGTCACCCTCTTCCAGCCGTACGACGACGATTTCCTTGACACCGGCACGCTCAAGCGCCGCCACTTCCGAAGGGCCGATGGTCGTGCCTTTCTTGAGCACCAACGAGCCCTGGCGCAGGGTGTGAACGGTGACGCCACCAATCGCGTCTGCCGGGCTGGCAGGACCGAATTTCATTCCGCCGCTTCTCTTTCCTGTCCCAATCGCAACTGCGCAGTGATCTCCGCCATGATCGCAACAGCGATCTCGGATGGGGAGACCGCTCCGATCGGAAGGCCAATCGGAGCGCGGATGCGGGCGATGTCGCTGTCCTTTGCGCCTTGCGCCTTCAGGCGCTCGGCGCGCTTGGCGTGGGTCTTTCGCGAACCCAGCGCGCCGATGTAGAAGCAATCGCGCTCGAAGGCATGCAGCAGCGCCGGGTCGTCGATCTTGGGATCATGTGTGAGCGCCACGAAGGCGGTGTAGTGGTCGATGTTGAGCGGCGGCAGCGCGACATCCGGCCATTCGGCTATCAGCGGCACATCCGGAAACCGCTCCGGGCTCGCAAACGCTGTGCGCGGGTCCACCACCGTCACGTCGTAATCCAGCGAGCGCGCCAGCGGCGCGAGCGCCTGGCTGATATGGACGGCGCCGACGATCACCATGCGCGCAGTCGGCGCATACACGTTAAGAAACAGCTTCCTGCCGTTCGCTTCGACCGTGCCGCTCTTGCCCATGCGCAACTGTCTTGAAAGTTCTGCACGCAAGGGATCAGCGGCGAAATCCACGGCCTTGACCAGCCGCTGTTCGCCGGTTTCGGGGTCGGTGACGACGATCACCGGCCGACGCGCGGCGCGCTCGGCATTGAGTTGTTTCAGCGTTTCAAGCTTCACGGCACGTGTCCTGTTGACTTCAAATCGGCGACACTACATCACCCGACCTTCTCGACGAAAACGCGGATGGTGCCGCCGCAGGACAGGCCGACCTTCCATGCGGTCTCGTCGGCTACTCCGAATTCGAGCATCTTCGGCTTGCCGCTGGCGATGACGTCCAGCGCCTCGGTGACTACGGCCCCCTCGACGCAGCCACCGGAGACCGAGCCCAGAAATGTGCCGTCGTCGTTGATGACGAGGCTTGATCCGGCCGGCCGTGGCGCCGAGCCCCAGGTCTCGACGACGGTAGCAAGTGCGACTCCATGGCCCGCCCTCTGCCAGTCCTCGGCCGCCTTGAGAATGTCTTCGTCGCGATTGAGCATGGGAGCCTCTTTCCAGCCTTTTGTTTTGTTCTTGCCTCTACTTCAGGCCACCGACCTGATCATGCTGCGATGGTGCGGCGCAGGCGCCACCGACAGCGCCTCGATCAGACCCTTGATGGAACTCAAATTATGCACCGGGCGGAATTCGTCAACGTGGGGCAGCATCATTTTGATGCCCTGCGCCTTGGCCTCGAAGCCGCCATAGCGCAACAGCGGATTGAGCCAGATCAGGCGTCGGCAGGACCGGTGGAGCCGGTCCATCTCGAACGCAAGCCTGGCGTCGGCCTCGCGCTCCAGCCCGTCGGAGATCAGGAGCACGATCGCACCCTGTCCGAGAACCCTGCGGCTCCAAAGCTTGTTGAAGGTGTGGAGCGACGTCGCGATCCGGGTACCGCCGGCCCAATCCTCCACCGCCGAAGAGCAACTGGCCAGCGCTTCGTCGGGATCGCGGGCGCGCAGGCTGCGTGTCACGTTGGTCAGGCGCGTGCCAAACAGGAAGACGGAAACTCGCTTGCGCGCGTCGGTGATGGCATGCAGGAAATGCAGGAAGAGCCTGGTGTATTCGCTCATCGAACCGGAGATATCGAGCAGCGCCACGATCGGCGCCGGCCGCTCGATCCGCCCGAGCCGGTGGATGTCGACGATGTCGCCGCCGGTACGCAAGGACGCGCGCACGGTGCGCCGCATGTCGAGCCGCAAGCCGCGTGCGTCCGGCTGGTAGCGGCGCGTCCGCAATTCGGCCTGCGGCAGTTTCATTTCGTCGATGGCGCGCGTGACTTCGGCGATCTCGGCCGCCGTCATCTGCGCGAAATCCTTTTTCTGCAGCACCTCCTTGTCCGAAACCGAAAGGCGGAGCTCCTGCTCCTGCGCCTGCGGCGCTTCGGTCATTTGCGTTTGCGACAGCGCCTCCTGGACGCGGCGCGACGCCGGTGGCGGCTTCTTCCTGGCATGATCGGGCAACGGCACCGAATCCAGCATGTGCTTCCAGTCCTCGGCCGCGCGGAAGAACAGGTCGAAGGCCTGCGCGAAAACCAGCGCGTGCTCGTGACGCTTGACGAAGATCGATTCCAGCGTGGTGAAGACGTCGGCGCGATTGCCGATGTCGATGACCTGAAGGGCGTTCATGGCGTCGATGACGGCGCCCGGTCCGACCGGAATGCCGGCGGCGCGCAGCGCGCGGGCAAAGCCGACGATGTTGTCGGCCATCTGACCGGTCGGAGGGGCAAGATGATTGATGGCCATCGAACAACCTGTTCCTGTGATTCCTGGGTCTGCGAAGCACGAACCCGGAACCTCGCGCCGCCATTTCCATATTCCGGGCTCGCGCGTCTCGCTCGCGCCCCGGAATGACGGACGTCAATCCTCGCTCGTCGCCTCTTTCAAAACCTTTTCCAGGGCGTCGCCCTGCATGCGCGCGATGTCATCCTGATACTTGAGCAGCGCGCCGATCGTGTCGCCGACCACCTGCGGGGTCAGCGCGCGGGCATCGAGTTCGGTGAGCGCGGTAGCCCAGTCGATGGTCTCGGCAACCCCCGGCGACTTGTAGAAATCCTGATCACGCAGCGCCTGCACGAAGCGCACGACCTGCTGCGACAGTTTGGCGGAAATTCCCGGCACACGCGACTTGACGATCGCAAGCTCCCGCTCGGCGGAAGGATAATCCACCCAGTGATAGAGGCAGCGGCGCTTGAGCGCATCGTGGATTTCACGGGTGCGATTGGAGGTGATGACGACGATCGGCGGATGTGGCGCCTTCACGGTCCCAAACTCGGGAATCGTGACCTGGAAATCACTGAGAATTTCCAACAGATAGGCCTCGAACGCCTCGTCGGCGCGATCGAGTTCGTCGATCAGAAGCACGGGCGAGCCCGCGACATCCGGCTCGAGCGCCTGGAGAAGCGGCCGCTTGATCAGATAGCGCTCCGCGAAGATATCGCTTGAAAGCTGCTCGCGATCGGTCTCCCCGGAGGCTTCCGCAAGGCGGATCGCGATCATCTGCGCCGCGGTATTCCACTCATAGACGGCGGAAGCCACATCGAGGCCTTCGTAGCATTGCAGCCGGATCAGGTTGCGTCTCAAAGCCGCCGACAGAACCTTGGCGATCTCGGTTTTGCCGACACCGGCCTCGCCTTCGAGGAACAGCGGACGTCCCATGCGCAGCGACAGATAGGTAACGGTTGCGAGCGACCGCTCGGCGAAATAGCCGCGCGAGGACAACAACTCGAGCATGGCATCGACGGAGCTGGGTAACGCCGATGCAGTCATGGGAAAGCCAACCTTGGTGAAGCAGGAACTCTACAACGCGCTTACGATTTCGCGGTCGCGGCCTCGACGGCGCGCCGCGCCAGCACCGCGATCAGGTGCGCGCGATATTCGGCGCTGCCGTGCAGGTCGCTGTTCAGACCAGCCGCCGGCACCGTCAAGCCATCGAGCGCCTTCGCCGAAAACCGCTTCTTCAACGCCTCTTCGAAGGCGGTGAGACGGAACACGCCCTCCGACCCCGCGCCGGTGACGGCGACGCGCACGTCGGACGGACGTCTTGCGACGAATACGCCTACCAACGCATAACGCGAGGCCTGGTTGCGAAATTTAACGTAAGCCGCCTTCTTCGGCAGCGGGAACATCACTTTGGTGATGATCTCGTCGTTCTCGAGCGCGGTCGTGAACAGGCCTTTGAAGAATTCCTCGGCCTTGAGGCGGCGTTTGTTGGTGACGATGGTCGCCCCCAGCGCCAGACAGGCCGCGGGATAATCGGCGGTCGGGTCATTGTTGGCGAGCGAGCCGCCAATCGTGCCCTTGTGGCGGACCGCTGGGTCGCCGATCAGGCCGGCCAGATAGGCGAGCGCCGGGATTGCTTCGCCGACGACGGCCGAGGTTGCGACCGCATTGTGTGTTGCGGTGGCGCCGATCACGAGCGAACGGCCTTTCATCTCGATGGCATCGAGTCCCTCGATGTGGGAGAGATCGACCAGATGCGGGGGGCTCGCGAGACGCTGCTTCATCACGGGAAGCAGCGTATGGCCGCCGGCAATCACCTTGGCCTCCTCGTTCTTGACGAGCAGATTGGCGGCCTGACGCACGGTCGCCGGACGATGATATTTGAATTCGTACATCGGGTATTCCTTAAGGTGCTGTCGCCGCGGGTGACGCGTTTTACGCGAGATCCGACTTCGCCATCGCCTTGGCGCCGGCAGCGATCGATTGAACGATATTCTGGTATCCGGTGCAGCGGCAAAGATTGCCTTCGAGCTCTTCGCGGATGGTCTGCTCCGACAGCTCATGCCCCTTGCGATGGACCAGGTCGACCGCGGTCATGATCATGCCAGGCGTGCAGAAGCCGCATTGCAGGCCATGATGCTCGCGGAACGCCTCCTGCATCGGATGCAGCGGCGCGCCGTCGGCGGCAAGCCCCTCGATCGTCCTGACCTCGTGGCCATCAGCCATCACCGCAAGCGTGGTACAGGATTTCACCGCCTTGCCGTCGAGATGCACGACACAGGCGCCGCATTGCGAGGTATCGCAACCGACATGGGTGCCGGTGAGCCGCAGATTCTCGCGCAGGAATTGTACCAGCAGGGTACGGGGATCGACATTGGCGTTGACGGGATTGCCGTTCACGATCAGGGAGATTTTGGCCATTCAGCACTCTCTTGGCCGCCGCGTTGCACGGCAGCACAGTCATTAAAATAGTTTCAAAAGCATAATATGGGCCATCCCGGCAATGGGCAACCGCGGGATGGCTTGATGTTACGAATAGTACTCCAACGTGTCAGTCTCATCGGGGGATTGGACTGAGGGATCAGCGTGGAAGCTTGGCCCCGCATCCGCTCCTAACCTTGTACCGCTTTGGCGAAATTCGCAAAAAACTCGTCCGCCAGCTTCTTGGCGGTACCGTTGATCAGCCGCTGGCCGAGCTGGGCGAGTTTACCACCGATCTGGGCTTCGACGTCATAGCTCAACAGCGTGCCACCATCCTTTTCGGCCAGCCTCACCGCCGCGCCGCCCTTGGCAAAACCTGCCACCCCACCCTCGCCTTCACCGTTGATCTTGTAGCCGTTCGGCGGATCGAGGTCGCTCAACATTACCTTGCCCTTGAAGCGGGCCGATACGGGGCCAACCTTCACCTTGACCGTGGCGCGGAAACCATTGTCCTCGGTCCGCTCCAGTTCCTCGCATCCGGGGATGCTCGCCTTGAGCACCTCCGGGTCGTTCAACTTGGCCCAGACCATCTCGCGCGCCGCCGCAAGCTGGACCTCCCCGTTCATCGTCATCGCCATGGTGCGTCTCCCATTTGCTCTTCGGTTAATGTTCCGGTTCTGACATTCGTATCATGCTGTTGCGAGCGCTCTTACGAATGTCAGAACCAAAGGAACACTGGCAAATATAGCCTTTTTAGTGTGGCTTTGACTCTGACGTTCCTTTGAAAAGGTCGCCGCGAAACCGAAAGGAACGTCGGAGTTGCCACACTAGTGGAAGTTGTGGGCGCTGGCAGTACCAGTCCCCCAGTAAAGCACGAACGCCGCAAAAGAAAGATGCGTATTGGCGACGCAGCAGGCTTGCATTTGCGCTCAGGGATTGGCACAGGCGCAAGGCGGATGATGGTCGCCACTGATCCATTTCCATCATGCATTTTGGGGAGATTTTCGATGCCCATGATCGATGCCGATGGTTGCCTGCTCAACGTATCGGTCGATGGACGCGATGGCGGCCCCACCCTGATGCTGTCGAATTCGCTGGGCTGCACCCTGCAGATGTGGGAGCCGCAGATGAAGGCGCTCACCCAGGTGTTTCGCGTCATCCGCTATGACCGTCGCGGCCACGGCAAATCCGGCGTGCCGCCGTGGCCGTATTCGATGGAGCGGTTCGGCCGCGATGTGCTCGCGATCCTGGACGACCTCAACATCGACAAGGTGCACTGGTGCGGCCTCTCGATGGGCGGCATGGTCGGGCAATGGCTGGGCGCCAACGCTCCGGAGCGGATGGGAAAGATCATTCTTTCCAACACCGCCTGCTACTATCCGGATCCGACCAACTGGCTGAACCGTATCAAGGCGGTAAAGGAAGGCGGCATGGCCGCCATCGCCGACACCGTTATCGCTGGCTGGCTCACCGCCGATTTCAGGGAACGCGAACCGCAGATTGCGGCGAACATGAAGTCCATGCTGCTCGCAACGCCCGTGCAGGGCTATCTCGCATGTTGCGAGGCGCTGAGCACGCTCGATAACCGCGCATTCCTGCCCAGGATCAAAAGCCCGACGCTCGTGATCGCCGGCCGCCACGACATGGCCACCCCGATCGCTGCGGGAGAGTTCATCCGAAGCCAGATCCCCGGCGCAGCCTTAACGATCCTGGATGCTGCGCACATCTCCAATGTGGAGCAGCCGCACGCGTTTACCGAGACCGTGATCGGCTTCCTGACGCAGCGCTGATGGCAGCGTGCCGGCCGCCAGCCACGCGATCAGCCATTGTTGGTGAGCTGGGCCTGCTCAAGGGATAGATCCGCGTCAAGCGCGACGGCATCGGCCCGCGGCTGTGCCGGCGCTTCGAAAACCAGCACCACCACGGCCCCGAGCATCATCAGAAGTTCAGTGGCATGCATGCGCAGCGCTTCGATCTCGCCGACCTTCGATGCGAGTATCATGCTCGCAAAGCTGATCACGCTTCCAATCGTCAGCGCGATCGCCAGCGGCTCCTTGTGATCATCGGTTCTGCGGATGAGGGCAAGCAGGGCGAGCACCACGAATATTGCCAGGAACAAGACAACGGTCAGCCGGCTCAAGGCAAGCAGCCATGCGATACGCACGATCGTCATCGAGGCGAGCTGCAGATGGTCGGTGACGAAAAATGCCACCGATACGCTTGGCCGTTCAAAGAGTCCCTGGACCGGCGAAACCATGATGCGATAGGCGACGATCGTCCACGCCGGGATGAAATAGGCCGCCAGCAATACGCCTGTGAAAGAACTGATCCGCCAGTTTCTGGCCATGACGCTTTCCCTTTTTTCGCTGAGCGCTTCAACCGCTCTCGGCTTTCTCGGGAAAAGACGTAACGCCCTTAAATTGCGAGGAGCAATTTAAACCCTTTGTTTACCTTAACTGGCGCAGGTGTTTTGGCCGTGCCCATCGGCGCGGCGGGTTTGCCGACATTCCGTGATCGGGCAAGCATTTCCGCGCTGATCCTGGACTCGTTTCGAAAGAGGATCGATGCCCGGATTCAATTCCCGGGCATCCTTTGGAGGCACTTTGAGGAAGCTGCGAATTCAGCAGTCCTCAAACCGCGCCCCTCGCCTCGACATACACGGCATAAAGCGAATGCGAACTCGCCATGAAGAGGCGGTTCTTCTTCGCTCCGCCGAATGCCAGATTGGCACAGCGCTCGGGGAGACGGATGAACCCGATGGCCTTGCCTTCGGAATTGAAGACCTTGACGCCGTCCAGTTCCTCGCCTTTGGAGTTTGGTGCGCCGCTGCTTCCGAAACCGCACCAGATATTGCCGTCGGTATCGACCCTGATCCCATCGAACGCCCCCGACCCATTGGCGTCGATCAGCTTTGTCTTGTTCGAAAGAGTGACGCCGTCGGCGCCGACGTCGAACGACCAGATCAGCCGGTTCGGCTGTGCCCGGGATTCGACGATGTAGAGCTTCTTTTCGTCCGGCGAGAATGCGAGCCCGTTCGGTCCGGCAAATTCCGTGGTAACCAGTCCGAGCTTGCCGTCGGGCGCAATGCGGTAAACGGAGTGCGGCAATTCCGGCGTCGCCTTGTCGCCTTCCCATTCGCCCGCGATGCCGAAAGTCGGGTCGGTAAACCAGATCGAGCCGTCTGACTTGCACACGATGTCGTTGGGCGAGTTGAGCCGCTTGCCGTTGAAGTTGTCGGCGAGCACCGTGATCTTGCCGTCATATTCCGTGCGCGTGATGCGGCGCGTCAGATGTTCGCAACTTATCAGTCGGCCCTGCCGGTCGCGAGCGTGGCCGTTGGCAAAATTCGACGGCTGGCGGAAGACGCCCCAGTTTCCGGTGGCTTCGTCATAGCGCATGATGCGGTTGTTGGGGATGTCGCTGACGAGGAGGAAGCGCCCGTCGCCGAACCAGACCGGTCCCTCCGCCCATCGCATTCCCGTGGCAAGCTGCTCGACGCTGCTGCTGAACAGGCGATATTTGGCAAAGCTCGGGTCGAGGATCTCGACGGAGCCGTCGGGGTAGCGCTGGTTCGGCTTGAACTCGAAAGATTGGGCAGAAACGCGCTCGCCAAGCGCCAGAGTAGTCGCTGCGACTCCGGCGCCCGCCAACACGCCCCGGCGGGTCA
The DNA here is from genome assembly GCA_963820275.1 of uncultured Alphaproteobacteria bacterium. Classification (GTDB taxonomy): domain Bacteria; phylum Pseudomonadota; class Alphaproteobacteria; order Rhizobiales; family Xanthobacteraceae; genus Bradyrhizobium. The sequence goes on along the minus strand of CAWFZL010000036.1, from coordinate 124,400 downwards.
TATTCATCGGTATCTCCTCCCTGATCACGCGGTCGTTCCCGGGAGGATGGTTGGAACCACGCAGCCGGCATTGCCGCTTGAGGGAACCGTAGTTGAGGTTCCATGGGAGGTCCAGATCAACAGCCAGGGCCGATAGCAAGGAAAGTTCACCGCGCCTCAAAAAAATCCCGCCTTTCGGCGGGACTTTTCAACTCACTTTGACCGATTGAAGATTAGCGGCCGCCCTTGCCCTGCTGGTTGGGGTCCGGTTTCTGGCCCGGTCGGTTCGGATCCTGCTGCTGCTGTCCGGGTTTCTGGCCACCACCCTGCTGCTGGCCGGGCTTCTGATTTGGATTTTGATTCTGCTGGCCCGGATTCTGGTTCTGGCTGGACATTCGGATCTCCCTTGTTGAACGTAGCTCGGTGACAACTCGGGAACCGGAATTTGGTTGCTTCGGGAACTCCATCTTCGAGAGGTTTACGCGGCAGAAGCGGTCGGCGAAAACTATCTCTGTACAAGACCTTAGACTTACCGCCGACGCTGTTGCCGCCCCCGGTTCCCACTGTTAGAAAATGAAGTGACGCGCCGTCCGGCTGCCGGGGCCTCCGCCGCGTCTGCTTTACGTGACGGGTTCAGGTGCGCATTTTCGACGACGGCAAACCGGATTTCTTCTTGCCGGAAGATGCGACAGACAGCGGCAGCGTATGGATTATTTTGCCCAGCAACTGATCAACGGCATTGTACTCGGCTCGATCTACGGCCTGATCGCCATCGGCTACACCATGGTTTATGGCATCGTCGGCATGATCAATTTCGCGCATGGCGACATTTTCATGATCGGCGGCTTCATCGCGCTGATCACATTTTTGATCCTAGTCTCGTTCGGACTGAGCGCGGTGCCGGTGATCCTCCTGATCGTGCTCCTGGTATCGATGGCGGTCACGGCGCTCTATGGCTGGACGGTTGAGCGCATCGCCTATCGGCCGCTGCGCCACTCCTTCCGTCTTGCGCCGATGCTGTCGGCGATCGGCATGTCGTTCGTCCTCATCAATTACTCGCAGATCGCCCAAGGCGCGCGCGTCAAGCCGGTGCCGCCGATCATCACCGGTGGTTACAGCCTGTTTGAAAGCGACGGCTTCGTGGTCCGCCTCTCCAATGTGCAGATCCTCGTCGTCGTCTCGACCGTGGTGCTGCTCGGCCTTTTCACCTGGCTGGTATCGCGAACGCGCCTGGGGCGCGACATGCGGGCCTGTGAGCAGGACCAGACGATGGCAGCGCTGCTGGGCGTCGATGTCGACCGGACGATCTCGATGACTTTCGTCATCGGCGCCGCGCTCGCCGCCGTCGCGGGCATGATGTACCTGCTCTATTATGGCCTCGTCGATTTCTTCATGGGCTTCGTCGCCGGCATCAAGGCGTTTACCGCGGCCGTGCTCGGCGGCATCGGCTCGTTGCCCGGCGCCATGCTCGGCGGGCTCCTTATCGGCCTGATCGAAACGTTCTGGTCGGCCTATTTCTCGGTGGAATACAAGGACGTCGCGGCGTTCTCGATCCTGATCGTCGTGCTGATCTTCCTTCCGACCGGCCTGCTCGGCCGCCCCGAAGTCGAAAAAGTCTAGCAGGGCAGGCGCGTGACAGCACAGACGGCCGAATTGACACAAGCCTCCCGCCTACCCGGCATAGCGTTCATCCTGAGGAAAGCCCTGATCAGTGCCTTCGTGGCGCTGGTGCTTTTTTCGCTGATGATCGGCATCCGCACCGAGGCCGGCCCGACAGGCCAGCTGATCTATTGGACGAGGTTCGGCGACCTCGCGCTCCTGGTTGCAGCCGTGTTCGTTGGCAGCATTGTCGTCGAATTGCTGCGGCAATGGTGGGGACCGCCCGGGACCGTCAAGCTGGTTCCGCGACCCCTGCAGAAGGCGCTCGATATCGCGGGACGAGCGATCCCGCCTCTGCTGCTGATCTTCACGTTTCTCGTGCCGGTGATTTTCTACAATCAACGCTACATTCTCGATCTCGGCATCCTGGTGCTTACCTATGTGATGCTCGGGTGGGGATTGAACGTGGTCGTCGGCCTCGCCGGCCTGCTCGATCTCGGCTATGTCGCGTTCTATGCGGTGGGCGCCTATTCGTATGCGCTGTTATCGACCAATTTCGGACTGTCATTCTGGATCTGCCTCCCGCTCGCCGGCATTCTCGCCTCGTTCTGGGGCGTGCTGCTCGGATTTCCGGTTCTGCGACTGCGCGGTGACTATCTCGCCATCGTGACGCTTGCGTTCGGCGAGATCATCCGCCTTGTCATCATCAACTGGCAGAGCCTGACAGGGGGCCCGAACGGCATCAGCGCCATCCCGCGGCCGTCCTTTTTCGGTATCCCGCTCACACCGGGCGATAACGGCCTCGCCGCGAGACTCGGCATCGAATTCTCGCCGACCCACCGCATCGTGTTCCTGTTCTACATCATCCTCGCGCTTGCGCTTTTGACCAACTGGGTGACGATCCGGCTGCGGCGACTGCCGATTGGACGCGCCTGGGAAGCCCTGCGCGAAGACGAGGTCGCCTGCCGCGCACTTGGCATCAACACCACCACCACCAAGCTGACCGCATTCGCCACCGGCGCCATGTTCGGCGGTTTTGCCGGCGCGTTCTTTGCAACGCGGCAGGGCTTCATCAGTCCCGAATCGTTCACGTTCCAGGAATTGGCTTTGGTGCTGGCCATCGTCGTGCTCGGCGGCATGGGATCGCAGCTGGGCGTGGCGCTTGCTGCGCTCACCTTGATCGGCGGTTTCGAACTGTTCCGCGGCTTCGACCAGTACCGCATGCTGGTGTTCGGCATGGCGATGGTGCTCCTGATGATCTGGCGTCCGCGCGGATTGGTGGGCCACCGCGCGCCGACCGTGTTCCTCAAACACAGCCAGGCCATTTCCTCCGAACTGGCCCGGGAGGGTCGGGGATGAGCGGCAACGACATTCTGAATGTCGATCACCTGACGATGCGCTTTGGCGGCGTCGTCGCCGTCAACGACCTGTCCTTCGAGGCCCAACGCGGCAAGATCACCGCCCTGATCGGACCGAACGGCGCCGGCAAGACCACCGTCTTCAACTGCATCACCGGATTTTACAAGCCAAGTTCGGGCGCGATCCGCCTCACGCATGACGACGGCCGCAGCATCCACCTCGAACGGTTGAAGGATTTCAGGATAGCCAGACAGGCGAAGGTGGCGCGCACGTTCCAGAACATCCGGCTTTTCCCCGGCATGACCGCACTCGAAAATCTGATGGTCGCGCAGCACAATGCGCTGATGCTGGCTTCCGGCTTCACCTTTCTCGGATTGATCGGCGACCCGTCATGGCGAACTGCCGAACAACGCGCCATCGATCAAGCCAAGCGATGGCTCGACCGCGTCGGCCTGATCGAACGCGCCGACGATGCTGCCGGCAATCTGCCCTATGGCGATCAGCGCCGTCTCGAAATCGCGCGCGCCATGTGCACCGAACCGGCGCTTCTTTGTCTCGACGAGCCGGCTGCCGGATTGAACGCGCGCGAAAGTGCGGCGCTCAGCCAGCTTTTGCTCTCGATCCGCGACGATCACAGCACATCGATCCTACTCATCGAGCACGACATGTCGGTGGTCATGGAAATTTCCGACCACATCGTCGTGATGGACTATGGCGTCAAGATCGCCGAAGGGATGCCTCAAGCCGTGCGCGACGATCCCAAGGTGATCGCGGCCTATCTCGGAGCAGACGAGCAGGAAGCCATCGCGGTCATGGAGCGCGCCCCGTGACGAAGCTGCCGCACTCCTTCCTAACCTCCCCCGGCAAGGGGGAGGTCGATCGCGAAGCGAGCGGGAGGGGGTCACGTTTCTCGCGCACACCAGGGATGACGTCGCGCGCCAGGAAGCTGCGCAGCAACTTGACGATTGCAGAAACTCGACTGTGGCGTGCCCTTCGTCGCGACCAACTCAAAGGCCTGCACTTCAGAAGACAGCATCCGATCGGCGCATTCACACTCGATTTTTATTGCCCAAGCCTTCGCTTAGCCGTTGAACTCGATGGCGGGCAGCATGCCGACCAAACGAAGCAGACGGATGCGCGTCGCACGCGCTTTCTCTCCGGGAAGAATATTGCAGTGATCCGGTATTGGAACAATGACATCTTCGACAATTTGCCAGGCGTCCTGGCTGACCTTGTCGCCAATATCGAGTTACGTGCGCGCGAAATGACCCCCTCCCCATCCCTTCCCCTTTCCGGGGGAGGGGGCACCTGGGGAAGCGCTCCATGAACGCTTCGGCGGCGACACCCCTCCTGGCGGTCCGCAACCTTCGCGCAGCCTACGGCAAGATCGAGGCGCTGAAGGGTGTCGATCTTCAGATCAGCCCGGGCGAGATTGTCGCGCTGATCGGCGCCAATGGTGCCGGCAAGTCGACCTTGATGATGACGATTTTCGGCAAGCCACGCGCCCGCTCGGGGCGGATTTTGTTCGACGGCCGCGATATCACCGACATGCCCACCCACCTGATCGCGCGACTGCGCATCGCGCAATCGCCCGAAGGCCGGCGGATCTTCCCGCGCATGAGCGTCGCCGAAAACCTTCAGATGGGCGCAGACGCTACGTTCTCCTCCGAAGCCGACCGATCCGAGGGGCTCGAGCGCGTCCTGACGCTGTTTCCGCGACTGAAGGAACGCATGACCCAGCGCGGAGGAACATTGTCCGGCGGAGAGCAACAGATGCTGGCGATCGGCCGCGCCCTGATGAGCCGCCCTCGCCTGCTCATGCTGGACGAGCCTTCGCTGGGTCTGGCCCCCCTGATCGCGCGCCAGATTTTCGAAGCCATCCGCACCCTCAACCGGCAGGACGGCCTCACCGTGCTGATCGTCGAGCAGAACGCCAATCACGCCTTGCGGCTGGCCCATCGCGGCTATGTCATGGTCAACGGCCTGATCACGCTTGAAGGAACCGGCGCGGAACTGTTGCAGCGGCCGGAAATCCGTGCCGCCTATCTGGAGGGAGGACGGCGGGCATAGCGGCTGGTGCATGGCCGGACCGCGCGCCGGCACCAGAGGGTTCGCTCGTTTGGCTCGCGCCCCCGAAATGACCACAAAATAGCTCGCTCGGAAGGCGGATTTGCCCGAAATTTACCGATGACTTCGCCGAGAAATCAGCCGACAATGGCTATTGACGTTCGATCCGGCGGAATGGCCGGCGAATTCCCATGGCGAACTATCCGCGAGGACCCCTCATGAAATCAATAAAGCTCATTGGCCTGGCAATCGGCGCGACGCTTGCGCTGTCGACGGCAGCGTTTGCGCAAGACATCACCATCGCCGTGGCGGGCCCGATGACCGGCGGCGAATCCGCGTTCGGCCGCCAGATGAAAAACGGCGCCGAACAGGCGATCAAGGATTTCAATGCCGCCGGCGGCGTGCTCGGCAAGAAGCTCGCGCTCGAAATCGGCGACGACGCCTGCGATCCCAAGCAGGCGCGTTCGGTGGCGGAAAAATTCGCCAGCGCGAAGATCCCGTTCGTCGTCGGCCATTACTGCTCGTCGTCGTCGATCCCGGCTTCCGAAGCCTATACCGACGGCAACGTGCTGCAGATCACGCCGGCCTCGACCAATCCGCTGTTCACCGAGCGCAACCTCTGGAACGTGGCTCGCGTATGTGGCCGCGACGATCAGCAGGGCCTCGTAGCCGCCGACTACATCGTCAAGTACTACAAGGGCAAGAACGTCGCGATCCTCAACGACAAGACGACCTACGGCAAAGGCCTGGCAGACGAGACCAAGAAGGCGCTCAACAAGGCCGGCTTCCAGGAAAAGATGTTCGAGTCCTATAACAAGGGCGACAAGGATTTCACGGCAATCGTGTCGCGCATGAAGCGCGAGAACATCGACCTGGTTTTCGTCGGCGGTTACCACCAGGAGTCCGGATTGATCGTGCGCCAGATGCGCGACCAGGGAATGCAGACGGTGCTGATGGCCGGCGACGCGCTCGCCGACAAGGAGTTCGCGTCGATCACAGGCCCCGCGGGCGAAGGCACGCTGTTCACCTTCGGTCCCGACCCGCGCAACAAGCCGACCGCAAAGGCAATCGTCGAGAAGTTCAAGGCGAACAACATCGATCCGGAGGGCTACACGCTCTACACCTACGCCGCGATGCAGGTGTGGACGCAGGCGGTGGCGAAGGCCGGCACGACCGAACCCAAGAAAGTCATGGAAACGATCAAGGGCGGCGCGTGGGACACGGTGATCGGCAGGATGGAGTTCGACGCCAAGGGCGACATCAAGCAGATCGACTATGTCGTCTACAAATGGGACAACAAGGGCGGCTACACCGAGGTCAATCCGAAGGGATCCTAGTGTCCCGGTTCTGACATTCGTATCCCATCGCGGCGGGCACCTTTACGAATGTCAGAACCAAAGGGACACTAGCAACTATATGATTCTAGTGCAGCTTTAACTCTGACGTTCCTTCTGAGAAAATCGCGGCGAAAACTGAAAGGAACGTCAGAGTTGCTGCACTAGTGATGGCCCGCAGGACCATATAATCCAATCGACGCCCCGGTTCGCCGGGGCGTTTTTGAATCGAGAGCCAAGCCTGTCAGCCGGGCGGTCATGAACAATCTGCTCACCGATATTGCGGGCGTTCGCGTCGGTCACGCCGACGATGCGGCGCTTGGCTCAGGCGTCACGGCAGTGGTTTTCGACCATCCGGCCGTGGCAGCCATGGATGTGCGCGGCGGCGGTCCCGGCACGCGCGAGGGCGCGCTGCTCGACCTCGCCAACACGGTCGAAAGGATCGACGCGATCGCGCTTGCCGGGGGCTCTGCGTTCGGACTTGAAGCCGGCGGCGGCGTGCAGGCCTTTCTTGCCGGACAAGGCCGCGGCTTCAACGTGCGCGGCGCGATCATTCCGATCGTGCCCGGCGCGATCTGTTTCGATCTCCTGAACGGCGGCGACAAGAATTGGGGACGCTTTTCGCCCTATCGCGACCTCGGTTTTGTGGCGGCTGCGGCAGCCGGCACGAAGTTCGCGCTTGGCAGCGTCGGCGCCGGCCTTGGCGCCAACACCGCAAACCTGAAGGGCGGTCTCGGCTCTGCGTCGGCAAAGACTGATGATGGCACCACCGTCGCCGCGCTCGCGGTGGTCAATGCGGTCGGTACCGTCACGGTTGGCGACGGACCATGGTTCTGGGCGGCGCCGTTCGAGATCGACGGCGAGTATGGCGGGCTCGGATTGCCGGCCTCATTCACGCCGGACATGCTGAAGATGCGGATCAAGGGCGGACCTGCCGCAACTGCGGTGGAAAACACGACGCTCGCCGTGGTCGTGACCGACGCCGCATTGACGAAACCGCAGGCAAGACGACTTGCAATGATTGCGCAGACCGGATTTGCCCGCGCGATCTATCCGGTGCACGCGCCGATGGACGGCGACGTGGTGTTTGCGGCTGCGACCGGTGAACGACCGATCGATCCGCTCGTCGGCCTCACTGAGCTAGGCATGGTCGCGGCCAATGTGGTTGCGCGAGCAATCGCGCGGGGTGTTCATGCCGCGACTGCGCTGCCCTTTCCGGGCGCATTGCCGGCGTGGCGCGATCGTTTTGAATGACAGGCTGCCTCGAACCGGTTCAAACGCTGATCGAGAACGGAACCGGAATTGCCTGTTGCTGAGCGAGCTGACCGATATTGCTATAGGCCGAAGATGCGTCGTTATAGAGTGAAGAAGCGTCGCTCGAACTCGTCTTCGGCGCCGACAGCGACGAGATTGCGTCGGACGCGTTGAAATCCTTGAACTGGCTCTGTGCCTGGAGCAGCGCGCTGATATTGTCCGGCGATATCTGCGCACCCCCGGCAAAGCCGGTGGCCAGCGCCGAATCTGCCGGTGGCGCGCTGGAACTGCCGGTCGGACCCGGCGAAAACGGGCCAGAGCCCGTCGGCTGCGAGGACGATGCCGGATTCGGCGTCGTCAGCGATGCGATGGCGTCCAGTGCCGCCGACGCGGCTCCGAGTGCAGGCAACATGGCAAAACTCCACGATGGCCGCGCAGTCAGCGGCTCATCCGTCGAGCAGCAAGCTCCGTGCCATGGTGAAAATCCCAATGAAATGAGAGGTTTCCAGTTTCCGAACGAGCAGCATGGGCCGGCAATTGATGCCGCGGCCGGCAGATATTTCCTCAAACGGACCGCGCGCATTGCCCGCTGGCCTCGCGCGTGTTAGGCGGAAAACGTCCTCAAGCCGTCGAGTGGAGTGGATTTGACATTCGCTACCTACCCAGCCGCGAACTCGCGAAACGCGAATGTCAAATCCGAAACTCCACTCTAGACATATATTTGCTAGTGGTCCTTTTGATTCTAACATTCGCAAAGGTGTCCGCTGAGAAGGGATGCGAATGTTAGAATCAAACCACTAGAGTTTGGAACAGCCGCATGTCTCAGCCATTCGCGCCACGTCCTCTCGTCATCGCACCGTCGATCCTGGCCTCGGACTTCGCGAGACTCGGTGACGAGGTTCGCGCCGTCGATGCGGCGGGCGCCGACTGGATCCATCTCGACGTGATGGACGGCCATTTCGTTCCCAACATTTCCTACGGTCCCGACGTCATCAAGGCGATACGCCCTTGCACCAGGAAAATCTTCGACGCACACCTGATGATCTCGCCCTGCGATCCCTACCTGGAAGCCTTCGCCAAGGCGGGCTGCGATCACATCACGGTGCATGCGGAGGCAGGTCCCCACCTGCATCGCTCGCTGCAGGCGATCCGCGCACTCGGGAAGAAGGCCGGCGTCTCGCTCAATCCGGCCACTCCGATCACGGCGATCGAGTACGTGATCGACATGATCGATCTCGTGCTGGTGATGTCGGTCAATCCAGGCTTCGGCGGGCAGGCATTCATTCCCTCAGCGCTCGGCAAGATCCGGGATTTGCGCGCGATGACGGCGGGCCGGCCGATCGATATTGAAGTGGACGGCGGCGTTGCGCCCGATGTTTCCGGCCAGCTCGCCGCGGCCGGTGCGAATGCGTTCGTCGCCGGCTCCGCCGTGTTCAAGGGCGGCACGGCGGAGGCCTACAAGGCCAATATTGCCGCCATCCGCAATGCGGCGGCGTCCGCTCGCGGCGAAGCGATCTAATTTCACGGTTCTGACATTCGCTTGGGCAGCGGTGGCGCCAGGCCTTGTGCGGCTCGCCGCTTCCGTCGATTCTCGAATGAACTTGACCGAGGTTTCAGATGAAGATTTCCGAACAGGACGTTCTGGTCGTGATCGACGTGCAGAACGATTTCTGCTCCGGCGGGGCGCTTGCCGTTCCCGACGGCGAGAAAGTCGTTCCGGCGGTCAACCGCATCGCGCAGAAATTCCGCAACGTCGTGTTGACGCAGGATTGGCACCCGAGAGAGCATGTCTCGTTCGCATCCAACCACGCGAACAAGCGACCCTTCGACATGATCGAATTGCCCTACGGCTCGCAGGTGCTCTGGCCGGACCATTGCGTTCAGGACACAAGCGGGGCTGAATTTCACAAGGCGTTGCATGTCCCGCAAGCCAGCCTCGTCATCCGCAAGGGCTTCCGCAGCGACATCAATTCCTATTCAGCGCTGTATGAAAACGACCGCAAGACGCCAACCGGCCTGCTCGGCTACCTGCGCGAAAGGCAATTGAAGACGATGTTCATCGCCGGGCTCGCGTTCGATTTCTGCGTCCGCTATTCGGCGGAGGACGCCCGCAAGGCAGGCTTCGAGGTTGCGGTCATCGAAGATGCCTGCCGTGGCATCGATCTCGAAGGTTCGATGGCTGCAGCACATCGCAGCCTGAAATCCCTCGGCATTTCCATCATCAATATCGAGGCATTCCTGTGAGCGGATCCAGAGCATGATCCGGAAAAGTGTGTAGCGGTTTTCCCTCGCGACAGACGCGAATGCGTTTGCGCGGAGGTCATGCGAAAACAAAAACCTGAAGCGCAACGGTGATTCAGCCTGATCCCATCGCGCTTCAGGCGGGCGGCATCGAGGCGAGCAGATCCAGCGTCCTTTGGTCCGGCTTCCCTGCATAATATTTCGCGATCGCGCGAGCGAATTCTGCTTCCCCCGACACTTCGTTGAACAACGTCATCGACGAAGAGAATTTAAGGTCGTCCGGGCTACCGAGAATTTCCGTGATGCTGCGCCCGTCGACCGCGTTGACAAGCGCGGTGCATTCGCCAAGCCTCGGCCCCAGAACGGGGTGCGCGAGATAGGCCGCTGCCTCCTCCCGGGTCGCGATGGCAAACCGCCGCGCCATCGCGCTATGGCCAAGCCCGGCAAGCTGGGGAAAGACGAACCACATCCAGTGGCTCTGTTTCCGTCCCCGGCGCAGTTCCGCGATCACGCGCGGATACATCGGTGCTTGCGCGTCCACGAATCGCTGCAGATTGAAAGGATCGTGCATGGCACCAGGTCTCAAGGTGTTGTTCTTACGAACCGGCAGCGACGGTTTCGCCTGATGCGGTCGCGTCGGCCCGCTCCTGCTCCTGATCCGAGGCGAGCCGGGGCGGCCTGACGACAGTAACGGTACAGGGCGCTTCGGCGGCCACCTTGGCCGAGGTGCTGCCGAGCAGCGCACGCACCAGTGAGTTCTGCCGTGCGCCGATGATAATGTGATCGACATGGTTGGCTGCGGCGAATTCCAGGATCGCGGCCGCCGGATCGACGGCTTCGAGAACATGAACGGTCAGCCGGCTCTCGTCGAGCTTCAGGGGTGACGCCCAGTGCCGCAGGGTCACGAGCCGGTCGACATGCTTGTTGTTGCCCTCTTCGTCCAGCGTCCTGTCGATCGTGACGCGGCCGAGCTTGAGCACGTTGAGGCAGGCAAGCCGCGCCGAGGGCACCGTTTTCAGGAATCGGTCGGCGGTGATCCGCAGCGCTTCATTCAGTTCGGCCGATCCTTCCTTGGCATCGAGCGCGACCGCCACGATGGGACCCGAGGCCAGTTGGGCGGCGACTGCGGATTGGCCCCGTGAACGTATTACGTTGCCGTTGAAGCGGCGGCGCCAGACGGTCGTGATCGGATCGCGGTTGAGCCGTTCGGAGCGCGTGGTCAGCTTGACCTGGTCGGGATGGGCGAGTTCGAAGGCGAGTTGCGAAGCCGTGGGGCAGCGCCATGCCGGATCGATCTCCAGACACCGCAGCACGATTTCCTGCAGCCATGGCGGATAGTCGGCCTTCAATTTGCGTGGCGGGTACGGATCGCGCCAGAGCCGCCGCCGCATGCCGCGCATGGTCTCGCTTTCGCCGAAAGGGCGTACGCCGGTCGTAAAGAAATAGAGCAGCACGCCCAGCGAGAACAGATCGCTGCGCGGATCGTCGCGCATTCCGAGCAGCCGCTCCGGCGCCGTATAGGGCGCGGTGCCAAAGGGCACGCGGAACTCTTCCTGCAACAGATCAGGCAGCTGATTGTGGTGCGACAGGCCGAAATCGATCAGCACGGCCTCGCCCGAGGGGCGAAACATGATGCTGCTTGGCTTGATATCGTGATGAATGACATTCTGCCGGTGCAGGTCGGCCAGCGCGACCGCGATCTTCCACGCGATCATGCGCGCTTCCTCGTAAGGCAGCGGCAGATCGTCGAGCCGGCTGTAAAGCGTCTTGCCGGGGATGCGCTCCATCACGACATGGGCCTGGCGCGCGAAATCGCCGGTCGCGTAACAGAGCGGCACATGTGGCCCCGAAAGCCGCGGCAGGATCATCTGCTCCATCTCGAAGCTGACGATGGCGGCGGGGTCCTCGCCCTCCGAGACGCGGGGAATTTTCATCAGCATCGGCGAAGCGATATCGGGGCGACTGACGCTCCACAGCGTCGCCATGCCGCCGCGGTGAACGCATTCCCCGATCGTGAAGCCGTCGATGACGGCGCCCGGCTGAACTGTAGATTTCGGCATCGCCTATCTCCCGGACGAGAGGCGGTCGGCAAGCCATGGCGGCAGGCCGTTTTCGCGAATCCGATTTGCGGCCGCATCGACGTCATAGGGCACGCGGCACCAGGTGATCTCCCGGGAATTCGTATCGAACATGCAAAAAGACGCCGCCGGATCGCCGTCGCGGGGCTGTCCGACCGATCCGAGAAGGCTCAGCCAGCGCCGACCGGGCAGCAATTGCACGGTCACGCCCGAGGTCGGCACGAAGCTCGTCATCTTGCCGGTCACCGATATCGAATAGAGCGAAGGCTTGTGGACGTGGCCGCAGAAAGTGACGTGCGCGTCGGTGGCCAAAAGGCTCCGCCCGGCATCCGCGGTCGAGAGAACGTAGCGCCATTTTGCGGGACTGCTGGCCTCGGAATGCACGTAGAGGCGATCGTCCTCCTGAATCGCGAGCGGCAATTCCGCCAGAAACCGTCGTTGAGGCGCGCTCAGCTGGCAACGCGTCCATTCGATCGCGGCCTGGGCTTCGGCATTCATCGTTTCCGAGGGGATCGCAACGGCATTGTCGTGGTTGCCGCGCACCGCCAGCGCGCCCTTGTCAACAAGGTCCATTACCGTCTCAACAGTCCACTCGGGATCGGCGCCATATCCGACGTAGTCGCCGAGACAAATGATGCGCTCGGCGCCATGACCTCGCGCAAAATCAAGGCAGGCGCTGAAGGCCTGCCGGTTGGCGTGAATATCCGAGAAAAGTGCCAGCAGCACGCTTACTCTCCGAAGAACCCACCCTATCGGCGGGGCCCGGGCCGGAGTTGATGGATATCAAATAAGTTGGCGCGGATTGCGGGGAAAGAGGGGGAGAAGACGCCAGGAGAGCTTATCGCTTGCGTCGTACTTCAAGGCCCTCGATCAACAGCGCGAGCACGGCGTCGATCCGCGCCGGGAGCTGCGGGTCTTTCCAGTCGTCGGAATGCAAGGGATGGTGGAATCTGCTGGTGGCGTCGAAAATTGCCTGCGCGGTCGCTTTCACGTCTGCGACCTGGAAGGCGCCCTGCTTCACTCCATCGGACAGGATCCGCGCCACCTGGTCGATCAGGCCCTCCTTATGGGCCCTCACCACCTTGCATGCCTCCTGCGCAAGCGACAGGTAGGTCGCAAACATCTCCGGATCTTCGCAAACCCGCTTTTGCTTGGCTGCAAAAAGCGCCCGGAGCCACTGGTCCAGCCTGGCGGGAGCGGGCGTCGGGCTCTCGGCGATCTTCGCCAGCGGCACGCTGACGCGCTCGAGCCAGCGCTTTGCCACAGCCTCGCGCAGCGAAGCCTTGCTGGGGAAATGACGGTACACGCTGCCATGGCTCACATCGAGCGCACGGGCCACATCCACCACCGTCGCCTTTGCCAGGCCGAACCGGCGCAACACGTCCTCGGTCACTTCGAGAATTCGTTCCGGGGTCAAAACCACTGTCTCGTTCATGCGGGCACCCTCAGCGTTCGCGAACCGATCTTGTGGTCTGTCATGTCTATCTCTCTCAGCGGGCGAGTTTATCGGCCTGCTCGGCGATGTGGCGGGCCACCCGCCGATTGATCCAATTCTGGATTTGGGCTGCTAAATGAAGAATTTCGATGGTCATGGCTAAGTCCTCGTACCGTGCCCTGGCGTCGCCGTTGCGACCCCAGGATTGACGCCCCGACCGGCGCCACGAGGGATGTGGGTCTCCCACTGACAGATTTCAATATCTGTCAGTCAATATTCCGTGATCCACACTTCAGACGACCGCTCCCGGCGACCCGGGGCGTGGCAGTTGCCATCCCGATCAGATGCCGCATATCCGCCAGGGACGGCCGTCTTCCATCCTCCCCAGGGGCGCGGGGACTTATTGCTCTTGTTGGTCCTTGGGCGGCATGCGTGGCGGCAGCAGAGGCGAGAACGACAATCCGTCGCCTGCTCGCGGTCCCGCATTGAAGTCTCCCGTGGAAGAATCGCCGCCAGCGGTCTCGATAACCGCTTTCGGCAGGATGTATTCCCGCGCGGCGTCGATAAGTCCGCCTTCCCCGGTTCCAAAATCGGCGGCCCGGCCGCCCTGCTGCGCATTTCCACGACGAATCTGATCGACGGCGTGTTCAATCCTTTCGGCAAGCTTCTCGCTGTAAGGCAACCGATAGGCCTTGGGAACGCCGCTTGGCCGGTTGCCCTCATCCAGTGCCTCGACCCACAGATAGATCGAGCCAGGATCGCCCTCCAGCGAATGCGGGTCCACGACGCGTGCTTGCAACAGCTTGAAGCTGGGCGGCAGGCTCTCGCTGCTGGCCCAGCCAAGCAATCCGCGCGCGGCGTTGAAGCTGACGATATAGAAAGCGCTGATCACGACCACGGCCAAGGCCTTCGCAGTCCAGGTCAGGCGCGCATAGGCCAGAACCGCCAGCAAGAGCGCACCGATCAGCGCGTAGCTGACCGAGAGCGCGACCACGACCGATTGCAGACTGTCCATCATCACTGCATCCTGACGCGGGTTTTCGGATCGATGTCCGCGCCGTTGGCGCGAACGTTACGGAACGTTTCCAGCAGCGATTTCGGTCGCCTCTGAACGTCGACCACCTTGCCCTCCGCGTCGAGCCAGAAGCGGACCGCGGTTTTTTCGTCACCGGTATGATTGACCGTTACCTTGTCGTCGAAGATCACTTGCGCGGTCGGATTGAGCTTCTGCACCTTGACGATCGCGTCCACCGGCTGCTCGGTCGTCGCCTGGAAGTGCGAGACGTTGACGGTATATTCGCCGGCGACGATGCCGCGAACGGTGACGATCTCCTCGCGAATGGGCGAGGGAATCTTCCGGCCATTGACGAGGATGAAATCGTTGGCGCCGCCGCGATCGTCGCGGTCAAGGGTCAGGAAGCCGGCCTCGCGATGGCGATACCAGGCGATGTTGCCGATCGGATCCTGCACGAACAGATCGAGATCGTCGGGATGGTTGTCCGGCCAGTCCATGGTGATGATGAATTCGGCCTTGGAATCGACCTTGCCCTCTTTCGAGTCCGGCGCAATCGCAAGCAGCGCAAGAAAGAACAGGAAGGCGACCACCTGCAGCGCCTTGAACAGCATGACGCTGAAGGGATCAAACGGCTCCTCGCGTGGATAGAGGCCGAAATCATCCATCATGACGGCGCTCCAGCACCGGGGTGACACGCGTCTCGGTCAGCGAGACGGCGTCGGAGAACACCCGCTGGGTCGCCGCATCGAGCATATAGTACTGAATCCGGACCAGGATGGAGCCGACGAGGCCCGCGAGCGTCGTGTACATGGCGACCGCCATGCCGTCGCTCATCAGGCTCATCGAGGATTTCATCGCCACCTTGTCGGCCGCATCGAGGCCTGCAATCGGCGCCAGCATGATGATGAAGCCGACGATGGTGCCAAGCAGGCCGAGTTTCATCAGCGTGTCGGAGGCAAACCCGCCAAAGGCATTGGAGCCGCGCAGCCGGTCCGCAAGCGTCCGCAACAGCAGGGTCTGGTCGAGGCGACCGGGGCCTTGCGTCTTTGCCTTGGTGACGAGGCTGCGGATGTGATCGGTCACGAGCCCGGCAGGCAAGGCCTGGCCGTCAGTCCCAAGGGCCGCGGCGCCATCCGGGGCCGACAGGATTTTGCGGCAGCGCCGTCCGGCCTCGCCCTCGCGCTCGATCGCCCGGGTTCGCCAGAAGCAATGGCCGCAGGTGATGATGTAAAGTACCGCGATCAACACCGAAATGTAGGTGCGGTCGGATACGAGCATCAGGCGGATGAGGCCGTATCGCCACAGCACGACGCCAGCAAAGATGCAGAGACCGGTAAAGATCATCCAGAGCAGCATGGCCCCGCGTTCCCGGCCGTCCTTTTCAGATGGTTCTGCCATGCTGATCGTGCTCATCTGCCTCGCTCCCTTGCGCGCCGGTTTGATTTTCGCGAATGAGCGCGCGGACCGCAGGTTAAACCGGGCCGCCTGCGCCGTCCAAAAAAGATGTGCCCCCGGGTAATTGGCAAATTTGCGCTCCCCGGGAAACACGAGGTCTAATTCCCGCGTTGCCGGGCCGACCGCGCAGCAGCAGCTTACCCTCGGTTTTCCACCCTGCCCGCTCCATCCGGGTGGTTTCGGAGGGCGCGATCTGCTAAAGCGCGGCGTAATCCCCTGAACCTTCAGAGTCGTCGATGATACCCCGCTATACCCGCCCGGAAATGGCTGCCATCTGGGAGGCCCAGACACGCTTCAGGATCTGGTTCGAGATCGAGGCCCATGCGGCCGATGCGCTCGCGGAACTCGGCGTCATTCCCAAAGAAGCGGCCAAGGCGGTCTGGACCAAGGCCCGCAACGTCATTTTCGACGTGGCGCGGATCGACCAGATCGAGCGCGAAACCAGGCACGATGTCATCGCCTTCCTGACCCATTTGGCCGAAATTGTCGGACCAGAGGCGCGTTTTGTGCATCAAGGCATGACCTCCTCCGACGTGCTCGACACCTGCCTCAATGTGCAGCTTACCCGCGCGGCCGACCTGCTCGTCGAGGACGTCGACAAGGTGCTGGCCGCGCTGAAGAAGCGCGCCTTCGAGCACAAGATGACGCCGACCATCGGCCGCTCGCATGGCATCCATGCCGAACCCGTGACCTTCGGGCTGAAGCTCGCCTACGCGTATTCCGAATTCACCCGCGCCCGCGAGCGGCTGGTCGCCGCCCGTCACGAAGTCGCGACCTGCGCGATTTCGGGAGCGGTCGGCACTTTCGCGCAGATCGACCCGCGCGTGGAGGAACACGTTGCCAAGGCGATGGGCTTGAGGCCCGAGCCGATCTCGACGCAGGTGATCCCGCGCGACCGCCACGCCATGTTCTTTGCCACCCTCGGCGTGGTCGCTGCCTCGGTCGAGCGCCTGGCCACCGAAATCCGCCATTTGCAGCGCACCGAAGTGCTGGAGGCTGAGGAATTCTTCTCGGAGGGCCAGAAGGGCTCCTCGGCGATGCCGCACAAGCGCAACCCGGTGCTCTCCGAAAATCTTACCGGCCTGTCGCGCATGGTGCGCGCCTATGTGACGCCGGCCATGGAAAATGTCGTGCTCTGGCATGAGCGCGACATCTCGCATTCCTCGGCCGAGCGGATGATCGCGCCGGATGCCACCGTGACGCTGGATTTCGCGCTGATCCGTCTTGCCGGCCTCATCGAGAAGCTCCTGATCTATCCCGCTAACATGCAGAAGAACCTGGACCGGCTCGGCGGGCTCATCCACTCGCAGCGGCTCCTGATCGCCCTCACCCAGAAGGGCTGCAGCCGCGAGGACGCGTACAGGCTCGTGCAACGCAACGCGATGCCGGTATGGCGCGGCGAAGGCGACTTCCAGTCGCTGTTGAAGAAAGACGCCGAAGTGAAGAAATTCCTGACCGATGCCGAAATCGAAGCGCAATTCGATCTCGGCTATCACTTCAAGCACGTCGACACGATCTTCAGGCGCGTGTTCGGCAAGGCGTGAGACGCCTACGTCTGCCGTTTCATCGCGATTCCGGCCGAGCCCTTGTTGTTGCGGTAGAATTTCTCGAAAAGCCACGGGGCGAAGATCGAGGCGTCATTCACATAGATGAACACCTCGCCATTGCTGCGGGCCGTGAAGCTCGCCGTCCATTGTCCGGGATGATCGAGGTTCTGCCTGAATGCAGGGACGTGTTCCTCAAAGCCGGTACTGCCAACGCGAATGATCGGCCTGAACCAGTTCGACCAAATGAGGCGCCTGTACGGGATGCCCGGGAGTTGCCCCCAGCTCCGCAGAACGAATCCCCCGGGATCAGTCGGAATGTCCTTGTCGATCCATGGATCGTTCTGCGGGATCGTCAGGGTGATCTCGTAGGTCTCGTCTTGCGCGACGTTCAGTCCGGTGGGGTGACAAATCTCGTTGGTGAGGAACGCCTCGCCATATCCTGCCGATCTTCTCCCAAAGGCCGCCGTATCCGTTACGTCAACGAGATGCCCGGACGGCCTGCAGAACAGGCCGAGCGTGTTGGCCGTGCCGAAAGCCAGCCACCAGAACAGCCACCACATGATCAAGGTGGGAACGACCCAATGCGTCAGGAAATAGAAGAACGCCTGGTACGCGCCGAAGCGTCGCAACCGATAGACGGCGGCCCGCCAGCCGGTCAGCTTCTTGTGGGCATTGGGGGCATGCCAGGCCAGGCGCTCGACGTCGTGGATGGTCTCTTGAAGATTCCTGCCCATCAGCATCAGCTCGCCAATCATGACCGCGCCGATCAGGACGAACCCGGGCGCGTTGCGAAAGGCGACAAACCAGGGCTCCAGGAACGCCGGCAGGATTGACTGGGCGGCACTGACAAGAGGTCGGACGAAACCTCCGACAGTGGAGAGCCCGAAACCGGGAAAGTAGATCACGAAGAAGGGGATGAAGGCGACGAAGCCGGTCGCAAGCGTGGTGAGGAAGTAGACCACCCGGCGCAACCAGATCCAGTTCCACACATCGTCCTGGACCCTGGAGCGTCCCTCAGGGTCCACTGTGTTCGGCCCGTTTTCGAGGGAGCCGCCCTTGCCCGTAAGACGGTAGGATCCCGGCGCGGGGATCACGACGGGGGCATAGCGATCCGTGCCATCTTCGACGCGTGCAAAGACGGCTTGGTGAATCACCGGGATCGGCCTCGGCAGGAGACCGACACCCGGGTGCAAATCGGTCCGAATTTCGTCTTGCGGGTCCTTGATCTTCCGCAGCAACCGCCAAATGGTGCGGGCATCGTCGGACATCGACAGCTTGTAGGGCGGCTCTTCGTAGATGGACTTCAGGTTACGCGGCTTGTAGCGATAGTAACTCGCAAGCCCTTTGCGGGAATCATTGAGCTTGTCGATCGGATCGATTTGCGGGTCGATCAGCAATCGCCGCTGTTCGTCGAGATAATGCAGTCCATACGGCTCCGCGCGGTCCAGCATCCAGTCGAGCGTGACAAGGGACAGGCCGTTCTGCGGATAGCCGCCGCCGATATCGGCGTGCACGCCCGTGAACCAGACCTGGCTGATGCGCTGACGGTCGATCGGCGGCAGATTGATCCGCTCGTGCGGAGGAGGTTCGGCGGTCTTGCTGGCTTCGCTGCGTGGATCGTAATCGGCATTGAACAGCCAGTCGCTCTTCGTCGATTTTGCGACGATGGCCTTCGCGCGCACGTAGCGCTCGTCCCAGATCACCGGCTGGAACGCATCGCGCTCCTCTTCCAGGGCCAGGGCGTGGCAGGCGCGAAGGACTTTGGCGCTCATGAAATGGTCCGGCATCGAGAGCGGCCAAACCCAATAGTCGATCGCCCGGGTCATCTCCTGGATCGGGCCGCCATAGGCATCGACGGTGTCCCAGATGCCGACGAAGTGAATGCTCTCGATCTCGATGATCTCGGAAGCGTGCACTTTCTGCCCACGAAGGCCCCGCCATACCCCGATCAGCGCATCGCGAATGCCGCGCAGATCGATGTGTATATAACGGAGATATCTGAGGACGCCGCCGTCGAAGCGGCGGCGGTAGGCACGATACGCATCGGCGGCAAAACGGGCGAGATCGGCTTCATCGTCGCCATATCCGACGAGCCCCTGCGAAGCGATCAATCCCGCCACGATCCGCACCGTGAAGGCACCGCGGCTGAATCCGAACAAGTAGATGCGGTCGCCGGGTTTGTAATTGCGGCAGCAGAAACTGTAGATCGCGATTACGTTCCGCTTGAGGCCGAAGCCGAAGATACCTCCGAGAATGGCGAACAGCCTGAATGAGGAAGTGCCGATGCCGTCGTCGTAGAAGGCGATCTGACGCTCCGGGTCGCGCAAATCCAGAATCTGGAAGAGCCGCCAGACATTGGTCTTGAAAATTGATGCCGAGCTATTGCCTGTGCCATCCGATAGAAGAACAATATTTTTCGACATAGGACAACTGCCTGAATGCCGCAAAGCAGGCATGCTCGCGCCAAATTGCACGCAAGGTCAAGCTGCGATCAGACGAAGAGAGCGACATTCGGCCGCGACGCTGGAGGCTCGGGACGTTCATCCCGGCGCACCGTCGATCATCCGCGCGGTCACCCGGTCCCGCTTGATGAAATGATGCCACGCCGCACCGGCGAGGTGAATCACGATCAGGGCCAACAGTACATAGGCCAGGAAGATGTGCCGCTCCTCAAAGGCATCCGCGGCCGCCTTGTCGGGCGAGGTGATCTGCGGCACATGGAACAGGCCGAACCAGCTGCTGTAGTCGCGCGTGCTGGCGCCGGAAAGCGCCCACCCGAGCATCGTCACGAGTATGGTGACGACGTAGATCGCGCCGTGGCTGATATGGGCGGCGATACGCTGCCAGCGCGGCGTATCCATCGGGAGGCCCGGCGTTGGATTCATGCCGCGCCAGATCACGCGAAGCACGGTGAGCAGCAGCACCACGTAACCGATATCGGCGTGGATCGAGCGGTAAAAGAAGCGATCCGGACGCGCCGGGATATGGTTCATCCACCAGCCGAATGCCAACATGCCGAGAATGGCGAAGCCAAGAACCCAATGGAACAGCCGCGCGACGCTGCCCCAGCTCGAAACCGTATTTCGCATCATTTCCATTTCGTCCTTGATAGATATTGCGTTCCGGACCCCACGGGCAGCGCGGAAGGCCGACCGCCAGCCAGCACGCCCTGTTGTAATCCAACCCGGTCGAAAATATTCCGGATTGAGAAATTCATTATAACGGACGCTATGCAATGCATTGATGTGGCGCAACCCGCCTCCACGCAGCCGAAGCCGCCATGGGAATGCCAAATCCACTCTGCCATGCTTGCGAAAGCAACTGAAAGGTAACGCAAGATCAGCTAGGATTGCCCGGTGCCTTCGCCTCCAACGATCCTCGTCTTTGATTCCGGCCTCGGCGGCCTGACGGTATTGCGCGAAATCGTCGCTGCGCGGCCCGACGCGCATTACGTCTATGTGGCCGATGACGCATATTTTCCCTATGGCCATCACGGCGAGGAGGAGATCATCGCCCGCGTGGTGCCACTGATAGGCGAACTGATCAGCGACCACCGGCCGGACCTCGTCGTCATCGCCTGCAACACGGCATCGACGCTCGTGATGTCGCATCTTCGCGAACGATACGCATTGCCGTTCGTCGGCACCGTACCCGCGATCAAGCCGGCCTGCGCGGCTTCGCAGACGAAGCGCGTATCCGTGCTCGGCACCAGAGGCACCGTCAAACGCGAATATACAAAAGGGCTGATCCGCGACTTCGCCCAGGGCTGCGAAGTCACCCTGGTCGGTTCGGCGGAGCTTGCCGCGCTCGCCGAATTGGCGCTGAACGGCGGCCAGGTAAGTGATCCGCAGATATCGGCCGAAATTGCGCCGTGCTTCGTGGGTGCTGGTAACGATGCCGCAACGCGTACGGACACGATCGTCCTTGCCTGCACGCACTACCCCCTGCTGATGGATCGACTGGCCAGGCTTGCGCCGTGGCCAGTGGCCTGGATCGATCCGGCGCCGGCGATCGCGCGGAGGGTGGCGAATTTGCTCGATACCCCGGTGGGAAAGAGCGATGGTTCCGGGGCGGAAATGATTTTCACCTCGGGACGGCCACACAGGCTGAGCCGGACGCTGATACCTTTTTTCGGCGGCCGCGTACCGGCATGAAGCGACCTTTCCGGACCTTCGGCGACCCCTCAAAATACCTGCCGTTCTGATTGACAGGACAGGTGTTTCTTCCTAGAACCCCCCTGCTCGCGGGCCGATTTCGGCCCGCGATGCGTTTCGCGACCCGTGGTCCATCCCTTGAACCCGAAGGCTTTGGGGCTGGATCTGTCGGCACCGGAAAGCTTCCGGTGCACAGGAGGGCGCGTTTCCTCACATCCAAACTTAAAGAGGACGCGATGACAAAGCGCACTGAGGCGAAATACAAGATCGATCGCCGTATGGGCCAGAACATCTGGGGCCGCCCGAAGAGCCCCGTGAACCGCAGGGAATATGGCCCCGGCCAGCATGGCCAGCGCCGCAAGGGCAAGCTCTCCGATTTCGGCGGGCAGCTCCGCGCCAAGCAGAAGCTTAAAGGCTATTATGCCAACATCAGCGAGCGCCAGTTCCACGGCATCTATGTCGAGGCCGGCCGGATGAAGGGCGACACCGGTGAAAACCTGATCGGCCTGCTTGAGCGCCGTCTCGACAGCGTGATCTATCGGGCCAAGTTCGTCGCGACCATGTTCGCCGCGCGCCAGTTCATCAACCACGGCCATGTCAAGGTGAACGGCCGCAAGGTCAATATCGGCAGCTACAAGCTGAAGGTCGGCGACGTCGTCGAGGTCAAGGAAGCCTCAAAGCAGCTCGCGACCGTGCTGGAGGCAAGCCAGCTCGCTGAGCGCGACGTGCCGGATTTCCTGGAGGTCGATCACACCAAGATGACCGCCAAGTTCGTCCGCGTCCCCGCGCTTTCGGACGTGCCGTTCCCGGTGCAGATGGAGCCGCATCTGATCGTCGAGTTCTATTCGCGCTGATTTGAAGAAGGCGCACTAACGAGAAAGAGGCCCCGGTTTTGCCGGGGCCTTTTTGTTTCGATAAGATCGATCGTCCGTCATTCCGGGTGGGTCCAAAGGACCAGACCTGAAATCTCGGGATTTTCGGATCTCGCCCAGTGGCCCATGCGCGGAATGACCCGCTCCGAGAGAACTCATCCAATGGCCTACACTCCTGCCCAGCCCGATCCCAAGGCGCCGACTGTCCGCATCAACCTGTTATCGGACACCCAGACCCGCCCCACACAAGAGATGCGCGAGGCAATCGCCCGCGCCGAAGTCGGCGACGAGCAGATCGGCGATGATCCTTCCGTCAACCTGCTTTGCGAACGCGTCGCCGATCTGCTCGGCAAGGAAGCCGCCGTGTTCCTGCCGTCCGGCACCATGTGCAATGTGGCGGCCACGCTGGTCCATTGCCGGCCCGGCGACGAAATCCTCGCCCACGCCACCGCCCATATCATCGCGCGCGAAGGCGGCGCGCATGCAGCGCTTGGCGGGCTCCAGATCACACCTCTGCAAGGCGACGGAGGGCAGTTCGCGCCCGATGCGTTGCGCGCCGCACTTCACCCGCGCACGCGCTACCAGCCGCCGCAGACGCTCGTGAGCGTCGAACAGACGGCCAATATCGGCGGTGGCACGATCTGGAAGAAGGCTGCGCTCGACGAGGTGGTCAATATCGCGCGCGATGGCGGCCTTGCGACCCACATGGATGGCGCCCGCCTGCTGAACGCGACCGTCGCCACCGGTATCAGCGCCCGCGAGATGGCATCGGGCTGGGATTCGGCCTGGATCGATTTCTCAAAGGGACTCGGTGCGCCGATCGGCGCCGTGATCGCCGGCACGCGCGAATTCATCGACGAAGTCTGGCGCTGGAAGCAGAGGCTCGGCGGCTCGATGCGCCAGGCCGGCATCTGTGCCGCGGCCTGCACCTACGCGCTCGACCACCACGTCGAGCGTCTTGCGAAGGATCACGCCAACGCGCGCGCGCTGGCGCGTGGACTGGCCCAGATTGTGGGAATCGAGGTGCGGCAGCCGGAGACAAATCTCGTCTTCTTCAAGCCTGACGGCGCCGGCGTGACCGGCGACGCCATGGTCGGCGCCTTGCGCCAACGCGGCGTGCTGCTCGCCATGATGGACGGTCGCATCCGCGCTTGCACCCATCTCGACGTCACGGGCGCGATGATCGAAGAGACGATCGGCCTGGTGCGGGAGATCGTGCGGAAGGCGTAGCTCTCGTCAGCGATCGGCGTTGTCGGTCGCAAGCCGCAACGCGGCCAGCATCGAGGTGAAGAACATCGTGAACAGCATGGTCACGACCGCCGTCTCGCGCAGATCATGAATGCGCCAGACCTGGCCGGCCACATCGACCACGTCGCCGCTCTGACCGGTCAGCCACGGCGTCACATGGGTGAGGCCGGAGGCCAGATACAGCAGGATAGCCACAAGCCTGAGCGCGCGCCCATGCCCGGCCGCGAACGAAGACACAGGGCGCCTTCGGCCGAGATAGATGGCGAAGGCCTGATAGAACAGCCATGAGGTCAATAGCCAGCCGAGATAATTGGAAAACGGAACGCCGAAATGCGCGCCGCCGTCGTGCCAGATCCAGGCTTTTGAGATTGTTGATTCCGGCGGGTCCATCACAACGTCCCATTGTGTCATTACGAACGCGGCGACGATGGGCAAGGCAACAAGTTCAAACCTCCGGCTCATGCGCGCCGGCGCGCCAAGCAAGGTCCCGGCCACGATCCACGAAAAATATCCCATGCCGAACCAGAGCGGACCGACGATGATCGGAATGGCTCCGACATGCGGCAGGCCTCCACCGACTTCGAAATGGTAATGGCCGAAAGGCAGTCCCGTGGTAACTCCAATGTTCTCCATCGCGAAGGTGATGACGATACAGATCACCCCGAGCGCAAACGCATCCTTCCAGCCATAGGTCAGGACCGCGTGCGCGCAGGCTGCAATAATTCCAATCGCAGCGAGACCTTGCGCGAGTGGCGTCGGATTCCAGGCAAAGCCTGTGACGAGTGCCAGATAGATCGCAAGGATTGTCCAGAACGCTGCTCTTGTCAGCGGAAAGGGTCCGCTGACGGGCTCTGCGATCTCGGGCGCGGAAGCGGCATGGTTCATCTCTTCAGCGCCGCATAGATCAGCGTCTTCAGCTCGGTCTGGATGCGGTCGCGCTGCGAGGGCGACTGCATCATGCAAATCGAGAACATGTCGTCCCTGGGATCGATGAAGAAGAAAGTGCCAGCGACGCCGTCCCAGCGGTATTCGCCCGTCGGCCACAGCGGTTCCTTTGCAGGCACTGACGTCCGCACTGCAAAGCCGAGCCCGAAGCCGCTGTCTTCGCCCGGAAAATACATGCCGTCACGGCCGATATTTGTCCCCGGCCCGATATGGTCGGACCTCATCAGCTCGACGGTCTCGGGCTTGAGATAGCGCCTGCCATCGAGCGTGCCGCCATTGAGCAGCATTTGCGCGAAGCGCGCGTAGTCGCCGATGGTCCCGACCATCCCCGCCCCGCCAGACTCCCAGCGCCGCGGCAGAATCGGATCATTGAGTCCGGCGATCAGGCCCTTGAAGCGATCGGCGGGCAACGGTTCGGCGACCCTTTGGCGCTTCGCGACATCGGCGACGTAAAATGCCGTCTCTTTCATCCCGAGCGGATCGAGCAGCCGTTGCCTTTCGAATTGGAACAGCGACTGCCCGGATACGATCTCGACCACGCGGCCCAAAATATCGGTGGAATGTCCGTAGTCCCAGAGCGTTTGGGGCTGTTCGGCGAGCGGCAATCGTGCGAGCCGCTCGGCGAACAGCGCATTGTCGAAATCACCGTCGAACAAACCCGAACTGTCATAGAGCCTTCGCACCGGACTGTCGCCGTAGAATCCATAAGTCAGCCCGGAAGTGTGGCGAAGCAGGTCTTCGATCTTGATGGGACGGGCGAGCGGCTCTTCTCGCAGGACCGAATTTCCGTTTTCGTCGCGCTTCTCGACCGCAACCTTCACGTCGGCGAAGGCGGGAATGTATTTCGAGAGCGGATCATCCAGTGACAGCTTGCCGTCGTCGACCAGCATCATCGCGGCAACCGAGGTGACCGCCTTCGACATCGAGTAAAGCCGGAAGATCGTGTCTTCTGTCATGGGACGTCCCGTCTCGACGTCCCGCGCGCCAAAGCTCTCGAACAGGGCCGGCCGGCCGTGCTGCTGAACCAAAAGCACTGCGCCGGGAATCCGGCCCGCGGTGACCTCGTCGCGCATGTATTCGCTGACGCGCCCGAGACCTTCCCGAGAGAACCCGGGGGAAACCGATGCCGGCGCGTCGGCGCGTCCGATGCCGACCGCAATCGCAGCGAGGAAGAGAAGAAGCGGCCAAGCGAGGTGAAAGCGCGTCCAGGGTCTCATGATTTTTTCGCCCGCGTGCCGGACCCGCGGAGTGTAGCTATTCACCTAAAATGGACAAGGGTGGCCGAACTCCAGCCATTGCCCGCGAATGCAGAGTGGCGCTGTAGTCCGAGAAGCAGCAGAAGATCACGTGGCTGATCGCGGGCGCGGTTTGCAAGGCCGCGACGGTAGCGGAGACTGCAATCGATGCCGCGCGGTCAGCGGGAAAGCGAAACGCGCCGGTCGATATCGAGGGAAAGGCGAGAGAAGTCAGGTTGCTGATGCGGCAAAGCTCAACGGCGCGGCGATAACAGGAGGCAAGTTGCTCATCCTCGCCGCGTTTACCGCCGTTCCAGATCGGCCCGACCGCATGGATCACATGCTTTGCCGGTAACCGATAGCCTTTGGTGATCCTGGCGCCGCCGGTCTCGCAGCCGCCGAGCGCACTACACTCTTCGAGTAGGCGCGGCCCCGCGGCGCGATGGATCGCGCCATCAACGCCGCCTCCACCGAGCAGCGTCGTGTTCGCGGCGTTGACGATGGCGTCAACGCGCATCCTGGTGATATCGGCGACGATAACTTCCAACCGCGCCGGGCCGAGTAGCCGGCACCCGAAATTCGCTGAGAGCCCGTCGGGCGAAGCCAAGTTCAGGCAGGCGTAGAAAGCGTCACGCCCCTGTCAGCGAAAAGCTGCTGCAATTCGCCAGCCTGGAACATCTCGCGGACGATGTCACAGCCGCCGATAAACTCGCCCTTGACGTAAAGCTGCGGGATGGTGGGCCAATTGGAGTAGGTCTTGACGCCGTTGCGAAGCTCGGCGGACTCCAGGACGTTGAGACCCTTATAGCCGACACCGATGTGGTCGAGGATTTGCACGACCTGTCCGGAGAATCCGCACTGCGGAAACTGCGGCGTACCCTTCATGAACAGCACGACGTCGTTCGACTTCACTTCGTTGTCGATGAATTGCTCGATGCTCATAACTTGTTCTCTTCCTCTTCGGGCGCGCGGGCGACACCCCCTCGCAGGCTTAAGCCTTTCGGCAATCAGCCGAATAAGTAACTCTCATATATGTACCTGAAAGGATTCTGCATCCAAAGCAAATTGGCGAGAAACTGGCAGGCATCGCCCCGCTTCCCCGCCATTTTCCCCCGGGGGCGGTAACAATTTCGGGATCAGCGCCGTACCCCCTGAGGTTTGTTTCCCGGAATGGAACCCCTATCTAGGACGGGCTGTCTTCTTGGAACCCTTCTACCGGATCAACGTTACCTGCCGAACCGGAGACGCCCGTGACGAAACCAGCATCCGCCGCGCTCGCCACCGCCAGCCCATCCCTGTTCTCCGATTCCGATAGCTTTGCCAATAACTTGGCAGAGGCTTTTCTTGCAGTGCGAAAGGAGACCGAGCGGCGGGCTGCCCCCCTCACGCCAGAGGATCAGTTGATTCAATCGATGCCGGACGCGAGCCCCGCAAAGTGGCATCGGGCCCATACGACCTGGTTTTTCGAGCAGTTCCTGCTCGCAGAACATTGGCCGGGGTACAGGCCCTTTCATCCCGACTACGCCTTCCTGTTCAATTCCTACTATGTGAGCGCCGGCCCCCGGCACGCCCGCCACAGGCGCGGCGACCTGACCCGGCCCGGGGCCGATGAGATCACCGCCTACCGTCGGCATGTCGACGCCGCGGCCGTGAAGCTTTTTCACGAACTTCCCGACGACAAGTTGACGGCGATCGCACCTCTGGTGGAAGTCGGCCTCAACCACGAGCAGCAGCATCAGGAGCTGATGCTCACCGATATCCTGCACGCCTTCGCACAGAACCCGATCTCGCCCGCTTACGACGGGTCATGGCGTTTCCCCGCCTCCACGCGAGGCGGCAACGACTGGGCGACGATCAACGAGGGCATCCACAGCATCGGACATGCCGGCGACTCGTTTCACTTCGACAATGAGAAGCCTGTGCACCGGGAATTGGTGGGACCGGTTCGCATCGCGCGTAACCTCGTCACTAACGGCGAATGGCTCGCCTTCATGACGGACGGCGGCTATTCGACGGCCACGCTCTGGCTGATGGACGGGTTTGCCACTGCAAGCGCTGAACAGTGGCAGGCGCCCGGCTACTGGCGCGAGATCGACGGCGAATGGCATGTCATGACGCTGGCCGGACTGCAGCCGGTCGATCCCTCCGCCCCGGTATGCCATGTCAGCTATTACGAGGCCGACGCATTTGCGCGCTGGAGCGGCAGGCATTTGCCGACCGAGATGGAATGGGAAGTCGCGGCTAGGGCCAGCCTTCTCAACGATGCCTTCGGGATCGTATGGCAATGGACCCGCAGCGCCTATTCGCCCTATCCGGGTTATCGCGCGATCGAGGGCGCGCTCGGCGAATATAACGGCAAGTTCATGGTCAATCAGCTGGTGCTGCGCGGCTCATCGCTCGCAACACCTTCCGGACACAGTCGTGTCACCTACCGGAACTTCTTCTATCCCCATCACCGCTGGCAATTCACGGGGCTGCGCCTCGCCGATTACGCTGACTAGATTTTTTGCCTTTAACCGCGCCGGGACCGCGCGTTCGGGAGAGTATCATGAATGTGCGCGCAACCGCTTTGGCCGAAGTGCATCACTTCGACGACCAGGCTTCGGCATTTGGGCGCGACGTAATCGACGACCTGTCGCGGCATCCGAAACGACTGTCGCCGAAATATTTCTACGACGCGGCCGGCTCCGAGCTGTTCGAGCAGATCACGCTTCTGCCGGAATACTATCCGACCCGCACAGAGCTTGCGATCCTGCGCGAATGCGGCCGGGCGATAGCGGCGATCATTCCAAAGGACGCGGCGCTGGTGGAATTCGGCGCGGGCGCGACGACCAAGGTGCGGCTGTTGCTGACCCAATGCGCGCTTGGCGCCTATGTGCCTGTCGATATATCCGGCGACTTCCTGAGAGCACAGGCGGAAGCTTTGCGCGCGGACTTCCCCGCGCTCCATGTTTATCCGGTCGCCGCCGATTTCACCGCCCCGTTTGAATTGCCCGAGACCATCAAGGAAATGCCGAAAGTCGGATTTTTCCCGGGCTCGACGCTCGGAAACTTCGAGCCGCACGAGGCGAGCGCCTTCCTGCGCAGTGCGCGCCAGATCCTGGGTCCCGGCGCGCGGATGGTGATCGGGGTCGATCTGGAGAAGGACGAGCGCGTGCTGTACGACGCCTACAACGATTCAGCCGGAGTCACGGCGCGCTTCAACCTGAATGTGCTGCATCGCATCAACCGCGAACTGGGCGGCGATTTCGACGTCGGCGCGTTCATCCATCGCGCGGTTTACAACCGCGACCGTCATCGCATCGAGATGCACCTGATCAGCAGGAAGGCGCTGACCGCCCGCGTGCTGGGCAGGAAATTTTCATTCCGTCCCGGCGAAAGCATTCACACCGAAAACAGCTACAAATACAGTTTCGAAAGGTTCTCCGCGCTTGCCCGTGGCTCGGGCTGGAAGCCGGTGCAATCGTGGACGGACGAGGCCGGCATGTTCTCGGTTCATGCGCTGGTGGCCTCGGACTGAGCTTCTTTTTTCGGCAACCCTTCCGGCCGCGATCTGCCCGCACCCGACCGCAGCGAAACCGATTCCCAGATCGCGACCACGATCATCAGCGCCGTCGTCAGCAGCGAGAGCGTTAGCGGCGAAAACTGATCGCCGAACCAGCCAAGCACGCCGAGGGCGATGATACCGACGCCATGGGAGAGCTGCAGAAAGCCACGAATGGTGTGCTTGAAAAGGATGGTTCCGACCAGAAACACCAGCGGCCCGCCCACCGCGCTCAGCACCGTCCGGAGATCGGAATGTCCTTGAGGATGCAGCAACACCACGTCGTCGGCGACAGCAGAAAGAATGATGCCGGCGACGATCGGCAGATGCAGGTAGGTGTAGGCAAGTCTCGCCAGCCGCCCTGGTTCGCTCGAATTTGAAATCAATTCGGAACCGGCCTCGGCGCCCCTGTGGAAATAGATCCACCACATCGCAAGTGAACCGACAAAGGCCGACAGAAAGGCCGCAACCACATCTCTGGTCCAGCTCAGATCGGCAAAGGTCGCGCCCGTCACCACGATGGATTCCCCGAGCGCGATGATGATGAAGCCCGCGCAGCGCTCGGCCATATGGCCACCCTCGACGTACCAGTCCGCGACCGACGAGGCGCCATATTTGGGTATCCAGAAGCGCACCGCGGGCGAGACGTACTCGATCGCAAGTGCCACCCCCCAAAGAAAAAGCCGCGCATGCCCCGGCGCAAGGCCGCCCGCGATCCAGAACAGCGCGGAGGCGGACAGCCATGCCAGGATTCGAAACGCATTCATGCGCGCCGGTTTCCGGGCACGCGGCGTATTTGCCAGCCAGAACAGGGTTCGGCCGACCTGCATCGCGGCATAGGCGATGGCAAACCACAGCCCCCGCGAGTTCGAATGCCTTCGGGATCGACGTCGATAGCACGAGCCCGCCCAGCATGAGCAGGAACAGGAGAAGGCGGACCGGGGTGAGTTCGGGATTGAGCCAGTTCGTGACCCAGGAGGTGTAAACCCACACCCACCAGATGCTCAGAAGCAGCATGGTGGTTTGCACGGCCCCGAGCGGGGTGAAATTGGCGAGCAGCGCGTGTGATACCTGCGTGATCGCGAAAACGAACACGAGGTCGAACAACAACTCGGCGTAGGTCACGCGGCTGTGCTGGTTCGGCACGATGGGTCGAAACAGCGGGCCGCGTTCGCTATCCCAGGCCATGGCGCGCCGTTCCGATATTTATTCCGATCTTGCGACGTGCCGGATTTATCCAGCGCCCGGAAGGTCGTCGTGTCATCCGGTCAATCCGGAACCCCGGTCTGCAGCGCCAGCGCGTGAAGCAGGCCGCCCATCTGCCCTTTCAGCGATTGATAGACGATCTGGTGCTGCTGAACGCGAGATTTGCCGCGGAAAGATTCCGAGATCACGGTGGCCGCATAATGGTCACCATCGCCGGCCAGATCGCGGATCGTCACCTCGGCGTCGGGTATAGCGGCCTTGATCATCGATTCGATATCGCGGGCGTCCATCGGCATCCCAAATTTCTCCATTCGGCCTGGCCGCGGCCTTACCGCCGCGACGCTTCAATTTAGCGCGAACGCCCTTCTGGGTCACGCGTTCTCGCACTATATTCGCCGGCAATTGCAGCAAAGCCCGGAACGATCCCGAAAAGACCAATCCGGCTGACAGAAGGCTGATGAAAATGAAACTTCCCGGCCCCGACCACCCGATCACCATCACCGCAAATCCCAGGCGCATCCGCGTCTCACTGGGAGATCTGGTGATTGCCGAAACCACCCACGCGCTGCAACTGAAGGAAGCTAGCTATCCGGCGGTAAACTACGTCCCGCGCGAAGATGCCAACATGGCGATGCTGGCGCGCACCGAGCGGGTAACGCACTGTCCTTACAAGGGGGACGCGAATTATTTCAGCATCGTCGCCGACGGCAAGACGGTCGAGAATGCGATCTGGACCTATGAAACGCCGTTTCCGGCGATGACGGAAATCGCCGGTCACCTGGCGTTCTACCCCGACAAGGTCAGGGTCGAGGAAGTGGCGTGAATTCCTGGATGGTGCGCGCGCGCTTCGCGCACTCGATCCAGAGGCTGGAAAGAAGGCCGATCCGCGATGGCGAGAACGCCTACGCGCGAAAGATCGTGAGCCCCAGGATCAGCAGCACCAGGAAAATCACGACGAAGACGTAAAACAGGAACCGGGCGATATCCGCCGATGCGGCCGACACGCCGGTGAAGCCGAGGATGCCGGCGATGATCGATATCACAAGGAAGATCAACGCCCATTTCAGAATTGTCATCGGCCATGCCTCCACCGCCGCGCGTCCGTTTGGCGGGTTGTCGAATAGGGTGATTTGAATTCCGGTGGTCTAACTTGGGGCCACAAGGCTGGTTCCAACGGCCGGGAGCCGCTGAGCCCCCTGGAACCGCGCGCAGCGAACGAAGGTGCTTTCGCCTATCCGTTCATGAAGGCCGGGAACCAGCTTTCGAAGCCATCCCTGAGCGACGCCACCGAGACGGACGACTCCTCGCCGGAAATGGAAATCGTGTCTCCGCCCGTGGTCCCGATCCGTGCGCAAGGCACGCCCACACCATTCATCTTGGCGAGTACCAAGCCCGCCTGCTCGGCGGGTACGGTGACGACGTAGCGCGCCTGATCCTCGCCGAACCAATAGGCGTGCGGCACAATCGACCCCGGCGCGGCGAGCAGGTGCGCGCCGATTCCGCCTGCGATCGCCATCTCAGCCAGCGCCACCAACAGGCCACCATCGGAGATATCGTGCGCGGCAGTCGCGGTGTGGGCATGGATCATGCCGCGCACGACGTCGCCGTTGCGTTTTTCGGCCGCCAGGTCGACCGGGGGCGGCGCACCCTCCTCGCGCCCACAAATGTCGCGCAGATAGACGGACTGACCGAGCCAGCCATGGGTTTCGCCGATCAAAAGGATCGCCTCGCCTTCGGCCTTGAATGCAAGGGTCGCGGATTTGGTGAAATCGTCGAGCAGACCGACGCCCCCGATCGAGGGAGTTGGCAGGATGCCCCGCCCGTTGGTCTCGTTGTAGAGCGAGACGTTGCCGGACACGACGGGGAAGTCGAGCGCGCGGCAGGCTTCCGAAATGCCCTTCAGGCAACCGACGAACTGGCCCATGATTTCTGGCCGCTCCGGATTGCCGAAATTGAGATTGTCGGTAATCGCCAGCGGCCGACCGCCGACCGCGGTGATATTGCGCCAGGCTTCGGCCACCGCCTGCTTGCCGCCCTCGCCCGGATCGGCCTCGCAATAGCGCGGCGTGACGTCCACGGTAAGGGCCAGTCCTTTCGGTCCGTCCTGCACGCGCACCACGGCCGCGTCGCCGCCCGGCCGCTGCACGGTGTTGCCCAGGATGACGTGATCATATTGCTCCCACACCCAGCGCCTGGAGGAAAGCTCGGGCGTTGCGATCAGTTTTTGCAGCGCCGCCATGATGGCCACCGGCGGCGCCACATCGCGCGCATGCACCACCGCAAGCGGCTCTCGCGCTACATGCGGCCGGTCGTAGACCGGCGCCTGGTCGCCCAATTCCTTGATCGGCAGGTCGGCCATCACATCGCCGCCATGCTTGACGACGAAGCGCTTGCTTGGCGTGGTGTGGCCGACAACAGCGAAATCGAGGCCCCATTTGCGGAAGATCGCCTCCGCCTCTTTTTCCTTCTCGGGCTTGAGGACCATGAGCATGCGCTCCTGGCTCTCCGAGAGCATCATCTCATAGGCGCTCATACCGGTTTCGCGCGTCGGCACGGCATCCAGATCAAGCTCGACGCCGAGATCGCCCTTGGCGCCCATTTCGACCGCCGAGCAGGTCAGGCCGGCCGCGCCCATGTCCTGGATCGCGATCACGCAGCCCTTGGCCATGATTTCGAGACATGCCTCCAGAAGCAGTTTTTCGGCGAAGGGATCGCCGACTTGCACGGTCGGCCGTTTTTCAGCGGAGTCCTCGTCGAACTCGGCCGAGGCCATTGAGGCGCCATGAATGCCGTCGCGACCTGTCTTGGAGCCGAGATAGACGATGGGCATGTTCACGCCGGAGGCCGCCGCGTAGAAGATCTTGTCGGCGTCGGCAAGCCCGACCGCCATCGCATTGACCAGGATGTTGCCGTCGTAGCGGGTATGGAAACGCACCTGGCCGCCGACGGTCGGCACGCCGAACGAATTGCCATAGCCGCCGATACCGGCGACGACGCCTGACACGAGATCGCGGGTTTTGGGATGTTCCGGTGCGCCGAAGCTCAGCGCGTTCAGGCAGGCGATCGGCCGCGCACCCATCGTGAATACGTCGCGCAGGATTCCGCCAACGCCGGTGGTCGCGCCCTGATAGGGCTCGATGTAGCTCGGATGGTTGTGGCTCTCCATCTTGAACACCACCGCCTGGCCATCGCCGATGTCGATGACGCCCGCATTCTCGCCCGGTCCCTGGATCACCCAGGGCGCCCTGGTCGGCAGGCCGCGAAGATGGATGCGCGAGGATTTGTACGAGCAGTGCTCGTTCCACATCGCCGAGAAGATGCCCAGTTCCGTAAAGGTCGGGACCCGGCCGATCAGCTTCAGGATGCGCTCATACTCGTCCGGCTTGAGCCCGTGGGCAGCTACGAGTTCGGGGGAGATTTGGGGTTGGCTGGATTGCATTTCTCGACGGCGCCTACGCCGCTTGCTCTAGATGCGCGACAAGGCCGGCGAACAGGCCGCGGCCGTCGGTACAGCCCATGATGTCTTCGACATGGTTTTCCGGATGCGGCATCATGCCGAGCACGTTGCCGCGCTCGTTGACGATGCCGGCGATCGAATGCGCTGCGCCATTGATATTGGACCGCTCATCGACCGCGCCTTCGGGCGAGCAGTAGCGATAGAGCACCCTTCCCTCGCCCTCGAGCCGCTTCAGCGTCTCTTCGTCGGCCTCGTAATTGCCCTCGCCATGGGCGACCGGCACACGAATGACCTGGCCCGCATTGTAGCCGCGCGTAAACGGCGTGTCGGAGCGTTCAATGCGCAGGTGAACATCGCGACAGATGAATTTCAGCCGCGCATTGCGCATGAGCACGCCGGGCAAGAGGCCTGCCTCGCAAAGAATCTGGAATCCATTGCAGACGCCGAGCACAAGGCCGCCGCGGTCGGCAAAGCCGCGCACCGCGTCCATGACAGGCGCGCGCGCGGCAATCGCGCCGCAGCGCAGATAATCGCCATAGGAAAACCCGCCCGGCACCACCACGAGATCGGTGCCCTGGGGCAATGACGTCTCGGCGTGCCAGACCATCGCGGGCTCATGGCCCGAGGCGAGCTTGAGCGCACGCGCCATGTCGCGCTCGCGATTGATTCCGGGAAAGACGAGAACGGCGGATTTCATTCCATAGAGACCTGCATTCTTCCCCTCTCCACTTGGGGCAGAGGGTGGTCTGACATGCCGTCTGCGGCATGGAGGACCGGGTGAGGGTCTTCTGAACGACGAAGCATGCGAACCCCTCACCCGGCTCGCTCGCTCGTCACCCTCTCCCGCAAGGGGAGAGGAAAAAGTCTAGCCCAGAACCTCGACCCGGTAATTCTCGATCACCGTGTTGGCCAGAAGCCTGTCGGCGGCTTCCTTCAGCGCCGCCTCGGCGCTGGCCTTGTCGGAGCCGGAAAGCTCGATGTCGAAAACCTTGCCCTGGCGAACGCTCGCGACGCCATCGACGCCGAGCGATTTCAGCGCGCCTTCGATGGCCTTGCCTTGCGGGTCGAGAATGCCCGATTTGAGGGTGACGGTGACGCGCGCTTTCACTAGTGCCCACTTTCCGAAGTTCGTGTTACATCTCAGCGCCCACCTTTCACGAACTTCGGAAAGTCATGGGCACTAGCGGATTTACGATTCCAGTGCCGCCTTTCTATTTGAAGTTCCTGGATGGAATTTGCCGCTCGTGGGCAGGAACTTCAAATAGGCAGCACTAGGACAACCTCAACTCTTCACCAGCACCGGCCCTGAGCCCGCGGGCCGTTCGTTTTCCATCAGGATGCCGAGCCGCTTGGCGACTTCGGTATAGGCCTCGAGCAATCCGCCAAGATCACGGCGGAAGCGATCCTTGTCGAGCTTCTCGTTCGACTTGATGTCCCACAGCCTGCAGGAATCCGGCGAGATCTCGTCGGCCACGATAATTCGCATCATCTCATTTTCGAAGAGACGACCGCATTCCATCTTGAAGTCGACAAGACGGATGCCGATGCCGAGAAACAGCCCGGTGAGGAAGTCGTTGACGCGGATGGCGAGCGCCATGATGTCGTCGATCTCCTGCGGCGTGGCCCAGCCGAACGCCGTGATGTGCTCCTCGGAAACCATGGGATCGTTGAGCTGGTCGTTCTTGTAGTAGAACTCGATGATCGAGCGCGGAAGCTGGGTGCCCTCCTCGATACCGAGGCGCTGCGACAGCGATCCTGCCGCCACGTTTCGCACCACCACTTCCAGCGGCACAATCTCAACTTCGCGAATCAGTTGCTCGCGCATGTTGAGACGGCGAATGAAGTGAGTGGGCACGCCGATGTCGTTGAGGTGCTGAAACAGATATTCCGAGATCCGGTTGTTGAGG
Source organism: uncultured Alphaproteobacteria bacterium (assembly GCA_963820275.1). GTDB lineage: Bacteria > Pseudomonadota > Alphaproteobacteria > Rhizobiales > Xanthobacteraceae > Bradyrhizobium. The sequence continues at coordinate 88,469 of CAWFZL010000036.1, read as the reverse complement.
ACGCCCTTGCCCTCGATCACCTGGTGTTTTTGCTTGTTGAACGCGGTCGCATCGTCCTTGAAGTGCTGGATCAGGGTTCCCGGCTCTGGCCCCTCGTAAAGAACCTTGGCTTTGCCCTCATAAATGCGGCGTCGACGGCTCATAGGGATGTACCGTGTGTTGTTGAAATCCATGAATTTGGTGTGCTCCGGATGCCAGAAGGAACGACCCACGACGGAGCTGCCGTGAAGGCCAGGGACAGGAAACAGAACGAGAACCGAGCCTGGAATCGAACCTATCCGATTGGCCTATCCAGTACAATCGATCCGACCTCCCGAACCGGGGTTTTACCGTGTTTGACAGCGACCTTGAGGAGTTCGCTAACTCGCCGATTCGCCGTATTATTTAGGCAGCAAGACGTCCTGCCGCAACGAGGCCGGAAAGGCCTAAATCTGATCACCCAAAGGGAACCCTTGCCATGACCACCTTCGACAAGCGCGAGGAGGCCTTCGAGAAGAAGTTCGTGGTGGACGAGGAGCTGAGGTTCAAGGCCGAAGCGCGCCGTAACCGGCTCACCGGGCTGTGGGCGGCGGGCCAGCTTGGACTGTCCGGCGAAGAAGCCACCGCCTATTCCAGAGACGTCGTCGCAGCCGAATTCAGCGAAGGCGGCGATGCCGCCGTCATCGCCAAGCTGATGAGCGATTTTTCGGCCAGGGGAATAGCGATCACCGAGGATGCGATCCGCACCAAAATGGGCGAGTTCCTCGTGCAAGCCATCGCCCAGGTGAAGGCGGGGACGTAGGTGCAAGGGCTCGGCGTCCCTGCCGCCGCTGGCCTGACGGTTCCGTTGCAGAGTCGGGCGAGGCCTACTCTTCCTTGAAACCGTATTCGGGGACGTTGCCGCTGGCGCCGTAATATTTGTACGGCAGGAATTTGCCCGACATGCTGAGCTTGACGCGGTCGCCCTTCGGATTGGGCAGCCGCTCGATGACCATGTCGAAATCAATCGCCGACATGATGCCGTCGCCGAATTCCTCCTCGATCAGGGCTTTCCAGGCCGGACCGTTGACCATCACCAGTTCGTAGAAGCGGTAGATCAGGGGATCGGTGGGCGGCATCGGCACGCCGCGCATCGGCACTTCGTTGAGCATCGCGGTTTCGGACTTGGAAAGCGCGAACAATTCGGCGGCATTGGCCGCTTGCGGCTTGGTCAGCTTCATCTGCCCAAGAATTGCGCCGACGATCAGCACTTCGGAATAGCCGCCGATCCTTTCGCAGATGTATTTCCAGGTCCAGCCCTTCTCGCGCTTGATGTCGAGCAGCTTCTCGGTGAGTTCGGTTCGGTTCATCTGGGGTCTCCTTCTCTCTTGGTTATGCCTGGTTATGCCCGAGTTGTGCCCGGCCTTGAGCCGGGCTGATTGATTCAGCAGGACGCGGAGGGTCGCGGCAAGCCCGCCCACGCCGCCTGCCTTGGTTCCTCCTCGCTTGAAGCGATCGAAAGCTCCGGCTTGCCGATCCGCACCGATGGCACGCTACGTGGATCGTGACCGGGTGTGTCAGTCGAAAAAGTCTTGCTCCGGCTGACCAGGAAATCGACAATATGATTACGCACGGCGTAGTAGAGGGGATGCCGGTGCAGATCGGTGCGGCCGCGTTCCTTGGGCAGCGGATTCTCGACGATCTCGGCCAGCACGGCTCCGGGACCGTTGGTCATCAGGAAGATCCTGTCGGCGAGAAAGATCGCCTCATCGACATCGTGAGTGATCATGAAGACGGTCTGCCCGGTCTCAAGACAGATGCGGCGCACCTCGTCCTGCAACGTGCCGCGTGTCAGCGCATCGAGCGCCGAGAACGGCTCGTCCATCAACAGGATCTTCGGCGTAATCGAAAGAGCGCGCGCGATTCCGACGCGCTGCTTCATGCCGCCGGACAGTTCCGAGGGACGCTTGTGCTCGGCGCCGGTCAGACCCACGAGATCGATGAAGCTTTGCGCGTGCGCCTTCACCCTGGCACGGTTCCAGTCGCGCCATTTCGACGTCACGGCATAGGCGACGTTGCCGAGTACGCTGCGCCACGGCAACAAGGCATGGCTCTGGAAAATCACGGCGCGATCGAGGCTCGTGCCCTCGATCGCCTGCCCGTCCACGATCACGGCGCCTTCGCTTGGCGTGTCCAGGCCCGCCAAGATGTTGAGCACCGTGGTCTTGCCGCAACCGGAGTGACCGATCACGCAGGCGAATTCCCCGCTCTGGATCGACAGCCAGAGGTTCTCGAACACCGAGATCTGCCCGCCATCCGCGCCAGGATAGCGCTTTGCAATGGCCTCGATGGAAATGAACTTCTCGCTCATCGCTTCATTCCGGGAAGGTGACCATGCGGGTGAAGCGCGCCAGGATCTGATCGAGCAGCATGCCCACGACGCCGATCAGGAGAATGGCAATGATGACATTGGTGATCGAGAGGTTGTTCCATTCGTTCCAGACGAAGTAACCAATGCCGGTGCCGCCCACGAGCATCTCGGCCGCGACGATCACGAGCCAGGCGATCCCGATCGAAATCCGCATGCCGGTGAGGATCGTCGGAGCCGCCGCAGGCAGGATCACGGTGAAAGCGCGCCGGAGCGTGCCCACTTCCAGCGTGCGCGCGACATTGATCCACTCCTTGCGAACGGAGGCGACGCCGAATGCCGTATTGAGCAGCATCGGCCAGACCGAGCAGATGAAAATGACGAATATCGCGGACAAAGAGGAATCCTTGATCGTGTAGAGCGCCAGCGGCATCCAGGCGAGCGGCGAGATCGGCTTGAGAACCTGAATGAAGGGATCGAGCGCGCGGTTGATCAGAGGCGACATCCCGATCAGGAATCCGAGCGGAATGGCAACGATCACCGCCAGGAGATAACCTAGCCCGACGCGCGCGATCGAATAGCCGAGCTGGATGCCTAACCCCTTGTCGTTCGGACCGTTGTCGTAGAACGGCTGCTTGAGATGCTCCCACAATTTGGCGCCGACTTCGAGCGGGCCGGGCATCACGGACTTGCCTTGCGTCGCCGTTAATCCCATCAGCTTCGCATATTCCGGGCTCATGCTCCCGACCGCGCCGCGCTCGCGGGTAGCGATATGCCAGATGCCGATGAAGGCGATGAACAGCGCGATCGACACAATCGCGGCGCGAACGCGAAGCGAGGAAGTCATCTCCCTCCCCCCGCCCACCCGCGCGCGGGGAGAGGTGAAAAGGCGAAAGACGCCATCACCCTTCTCACGCCGACTTCCTGATCTTGAAGCTGTTGAGGTAATCGTCGGGCTTCGCCGGATCGAAGGTCTTGCCCATCACCGAAAAGGACTTGTAGGAATCCGAAGGTGCCGCAAGGCCCATTTCAACCATGCTCTTGCGGGTGTCGGTTGCCAGATAAACCTGCTCGGCGATCGCCTTGTAGTCCACATCGCCCTTGATCTGGCCCCAGCGCTTCATCTGAGTGAGCATCCAGACCGCAAAAGACTGCCACGGGAATGGATCGAAATCGACGCGCTTGGGATCGATCTTGACGCTGCCGAGTCCGTCCGCGTAGGTCCCGGTGAGCACCTGCTCCAGCACGGTGACGGGTGCATTGATGTAGTTGGCGGGCGCGATGGCTTCGGCGATCTGCTTGCGGTTCTCCGCCTTCGAAGCGTAGGCGGTGGCATCGAGGATTGCCCGCGTCAGCGCCGCGAAGCTGTTGGGCGACGTCGTGATGAACTCCCGGCTTGCGGCGAAGCTGCAGCAGGGGTGCCCGTCCCAGATCTCCTTGGAAAGAATATGCATGAAGCCGACGCCGTCATAGATCGCGCGCTGGCATACATTGTCGGGCGCCAGAAATCCGTCGATATTGTCCGCGCGAAGGTTGGCGACCATTTCGGGCGGCGGAACCGAGCGCAGTTGAACATCGGTGTCGGGGTCGAGACCGTGCTCGGCGAGATAGTAGCGCAGCAGATAGTTGTGCATGGAATAGTCGAACGGAATGGCAAACTTCATGCCCTTCCAGTCCTTGGGGTCGCGCCGGTCCTTGTGCTTGATCGAAAGCGTGATGCCCTGGCCGTTGATGTTCTCGATCGCCGGAACCGCGAACGGGATCGCCTGGGCGCCAAGGCCTAGCGAGATTGCGATCGGCATCGGCGCCAGCATATGGGACGCGTCGTATTCCTTGTTGATGGTCTTGTCGCGGACCACCGCCCAGCCGGCGGTCTTGACCACTTCGACGTTGAGGCCGTGCTTCGAATAAAAGCCGAGCGGCGCCCCCATGATGATCGGCGTGGCGCAGGTGATCGGTATGAAGCCGACCTTCAGGTCCTTCTTCTCGGGCACGCCCCCTTCCGCAAACGCTTCCGTCGCCAGCTTGAGCGGGAAAAACTGAGAGATGGCGGCCAGCGCAGTCGTGGCTCCTACCGATTTCAGGAAGGCGCGGCGTGCGGCATCCTTTGGAAACATTGCCCGCATGACCGCCGACGCGACGACGCCCTCGTAACGCGCCTCGCGGCTTTCCACCGGCTCGCAGCGCAGCGCGAGGCTCGCCTGCTCGTGTTCGGCGGCAGACCGATGCTGGCCGCACACGCAGCCGGGTCGCGAGAGTTCGCGCTCGGCATCAAAGGGATCATCGAAGGTGGACATGCTTGCATTTTCCTCACGAGGCCGGACGGCGGAGGCAAATCCCGCTACGGCACGAGATTTACCGCCCGGCCGCGAAAAGCAGCCGGACGGTGAAAAAACATGCAGGTTTTATGCCGCTTTTTCGGTCAGCTTGGGCTCGATCGGCAGTCCCTCTTCGATCGGCAGCGCCGGGTCGCGCGACCATTCGTTCCAGGAGCCGAAATACATCCTCACATCCTTCACGCCCGCGTTTTTCAACGCGAGGAAGGTGTTGGAGGCGCGCGCCCCCTTGAAGCAATAGAGATAGACCGGAGTGCTTGGCGTGATCCCGACGGTCGCGCATTCGGCGAGGATCTCGTCTTTCGACTTGAAGCGTGGCCCCTCTGCCGTCGGCTTCATCATCCGGTACCATTCGAGCCACACCGCGCCCGGAATCCGTCCCTTGCGCGGGCAGAAGTCCTTGCCATAGGGCGAGGAGCTTTCGCCGATCCACTCGTCGACGTCGCGCACGTCGAGGAGCGCAATGCCCGGCTTGCCGAGGGCGGCCAACATGGTCTTGGCGTCGATCAGGATGTCGCCCGCTTCCGGAATAATCGAGAACGATGCCGGCTTTGGCGTCGGCACGGCCGTGGTCGTCGGCAATCCCTTGGCGACCCAGGCGTCATAACCGCCATGGAGCACCTTGACCTTGGGATAGCCGAGCATGGCCAGGAGGTAATAGCCGCGGCAGGACTGGCCGAAGCCCGAATTCATCGACTGCTCGTAAATGACGGCGGTCTCCTTGCCGGAAAGCCCGGCTTTTCCGAAAGCGTCGGCGAATTTGGTCTTGAGTTCGTGCATCCCCTCCGGCGTCGACGTGGCAAGGTAGGTGAAGATTTCATGCACGTTCACGGCGCTGGGGATGTGCCCCGCGCCGTAGGCATCAGGATTACGGGTGTCGATGATGACACACGGCTCCCTGGTTACGAGTTCGGCGAGTTCGCTGGCAGAAATCAGAACGTCCGTCATGGCAGCCTCTCCTGTCTTGTGGTGCACGCTTTAAGTCGGTCGGGTTGAAAAACTCACATATCGGCCAGCATCTTGCGCAGCTGCTTGGTGGCGGGCGTGACGATGGCAACGAAATAGGCTTCGCGAAGCCGCCGCTGCGCGCGGTGACTCCTCAGGTAGCCGCGGGCGCCGCAATGGAGCATGGCCGCGTGCGCTGCCGCGACGCATGCTTCACCCGCTTCCAGGCGCAACTCGACGACGCGTCGCCAGTAGCCTTCGTCTTCGTTGTAGGGATCTCGCGCCAGATCCATGGTTTGCGATTCGAGATCCGCGAGCAGCTTGTGAAAATCGATGACCTGATGCGGCAGATAGCGATTGACGTGGGCCAGCGGCGCTTCGACCTCTTTCATGATGTTGATGCAGTCCCGGATCAGTCCGGTGGCCATGCCCGCCTGCAGCAGGATGAATCCGGCGCGGATTTTCTTCACAAAGGGCCCGGCCGGATCGGCCAGGATGAATTCGTCGGGAACGAAAAGGTCGCGGAACTGCACGCCGTAGGTACCGGTGCCGTCCATCGCCAGAAATGGTTTGCAAGGCTGCAGGGCGATTGCGGGATCGGAACAATCGGCCAGGAACATCACGATGCCACCGCCTTCGTCCTCACGCTCGAAGATGGTGCCGAAGAAATGACCGGGCCCGAGGTTCGAAACCCAGGGCAGAGCGCCCTTGACGATGTAGCCGCCCTCGACCCTGCGCCCCTTCAGCTTCAGCTTCTCGATGCCGAAGAAGCTCTTCATCGGATTGGAAAGACCGGTGCCGCCGAGAATCTGACCGGTCGCGAACCTGTCGCCGAACCTGGCCGTCAGCCTGGGATTATCCGAATTCGCCGCGTACCAGACGAGCGTATTCTGGCACCACGCCATGAATGCCGTAGCGCCACATACCTCGCCAAGCGCGGAGATCGACTGAATGGCGCAGCGAAGGTCGGCTGCGCCATTCTTCGGCAGGTGGCTTCCCCAGGCGCCGACATCGCCGAGCCGGCGGAGGAGTTCATCCGGATATACCGTCCCGGCATCGATCGCGGCTGCCATGGGCGCAAGGTTCTTGCGCGCAATGTCCGCGACCTGATCGGCAATGGACGCGGACGGCAGATCATCTTCAACCACGCGCCGCGATGCAGCCAACGAACCCATGAGACTCCTCCACAACCTGCCTGGTCTTTTTGAAACTCCCTCAGGAAGCGCCGACCTCGAGATTGACCGGGCGGGTGAAGGTGTTGGCGACCGGAGACCACTTCTTGACATGAGCGATCAGTGCCTCGACCTCGCTCTTCGGAATGCCCTCGCATTCCATGTCGACCTTGACGCGGACGTCGGTGAAGCCGACCGGCTTCTCGCTGACGTCGCCGGTGCCCCATACGGCGGTGATGTTGAGGTCGCCTTCGAGCTCGAGCTCGAGCTTGTTGACGGTCCAGCCGCGATGCACCGCGTTGGCGTGAAGTCCCACGGCAAGGCACGACCCCAACGCCGCCAGCGAAGCCTCGGAGGGATTGGGCGCGGTGTCGTCGCCGAGAAGCCCCGGAGGCTCGTCGACGATGTAGGGAGCAAGGTTGCGGATGTAGTTGGCGTGACGGAACTTGCCTTCGGCCACCGTCTTGCATTTCAAGGTCTTGATGACCTTCGGGTTGGCTTTTCCATTGGCAATCAGCTGCTCAAGCCCTTGTTTATCGATCGGCGCGAGGCAACCTGTAAGTGCTGTTTTCTGGGCGACCGCGGTCATTGTTTTCTCCCTGGAGGCAGGATACCGAACGGTCTGTTTCCTGCATGAAGCGTGCCAGACGCCGCTGGGTGAGAAAACGCGAACTCTCAAAGCTGTTTAGAGCGCCCTGCCTTTGAATCGGGCAACCGCGATCTGCTCAATGGCGATGCAATTGAATGCCGCGCGCGATCAATTTGCGCGCAAGCCGAGATGCGGCTTGATGAGTGTGGCGCAGTCGGTTTAACTGAGGAAATGGGCAAATCATCTTCAAAGGGGCGTTCCGCAGCGCCTCGACACGAGGCCGGCGACGACGAGTCGGCGCGCAGCCGGTTATTGAGTGCTGCGACGCATCTGTTCTGCAAGAACGGCATCAACGCCACCGGGATCGATGCGATCATCAACGAGGCGGGCACGGCGAAGACGACGCTCTACAAATTGTTCGGGTCGAAGAACAACCTCGTCCACGCGGTGCTTGAAACCGAGGGCAAGCAATGGCGCGAATGGTTCATCGGCACGATCGAAGCGGGCGGCGGCGGCCCGCAGGCGAAGCTTGCGCGGATTTTTCCCGCGCTGAAGGACTGGTTCCGGCAGGAGCGTTTCTACGGCTGCCCGTTCATCAATGCTGTCGGCGAGCACGACAAGGATCAGAAGCATCTGCGCGCCATCGCAATGCGACACAAGAAGGTCGTGCTGGCCTATATCGAGAAGCTCGCCGAGGAGATGGGGGCGGCCGAGCCGGAAATGCTGGCCCATCAGCTGGGATTGTTGATGGATGGCGCAATCGTCGCCGCTATGGTTTCGCGCGACCCGACCGTCGCCGACACGGCGGGGCTTGCGGCGTGCTCGCTTTTCGTGCCTCCAAAACTGAAAAAGCCCAGGCGCGCGGGCAGCGCGCCGGAGCTGGCCGCGATATAAGGCGCGATTGCTTTTGATCAAATCTCCATCGCGCGTTAGCGAAACGGCGCGCCGATAATCTTTTCCGCGCTCTATTTGAGGGCGGCCTCGACCTTGGCGATGCCCGCGTTGGCGCAGACTTCGTCCTTTTCGCCTCCGGGCGCGCCGGACACGCCGACCGCCCCGATCACCTCGTTGCCGGCGCGGATCGGAACGCCGCCGCCGACTCCGACCAAACCGGGAATCTGACGAAGCGGCGCTCTGGCCGGATCTTCCAGCTCCTTCATGGTCTGGAGCGAGGTCTGGTTGCGGATGCGGGCAGTGTAGGCCTTCAGGCGGCTGAATTCCATGGTATGCGGGCTGGTGCCATCGCCGCGTAGTTGTCCTGCCACCGCGCCGCTCTTGTCGACGACGGTGACGGAGACCTTGTATCCGTCCTTGCTGCATTGTTCGATCGCGCCCTGGATGACGGCGAGCGACATCGCCATCGAGACGTTCTTTTCGACCTGCGGTGCCTGGGCAAAGGCGGGCGCTGCGGCAATCATCGAAATCGAGGCGAGCAGTGCAAGCTTGGCGGAATGCATTTGGAGTCTCCCTGTTACTGTTTTGACTTGTTATGGAACCCTAATCCGCCCCGCTTAGTCCTGGCAACCCGCGAGAATTTGTCCCGCCTCTTCCCGTCAGTCATGATCGCCCGGCAAAACGGAGGCGAGCCGATCGAGTTCAGCTGCCAGATCGCCCTCGACATCGCCAACCGTCATTTTGACGACACGATAGCCGCGCGCCTCAAGCCAGGCCTGCCGATCGGCACGGTCTTTCCTGATGACGTGGGACTCCTCCGCGTTGATCAGTTCGATCGCGATACGGTGCACGAAGGAGACAAAATCCGGAATGTATCGGCCGACTGGCGTCTGGCGCTTGAACTGGCCGGCAAAGCGGCGGTCGCGGGTCAGCGATTGCCACAAGACGCGTTCTGCATCGGTCGGATTGCGCCGTAGCAGGCGTGCCAGCCCGCGCACGGTGCCGCTTTCCGACGGCATCGCGCCCTGCCCGTGCTCGGCCAATAATGCCCGCAGCCGGGTGGCCTGCGCACCATCGAGCACGCCACCCTTGGCCGGTCCCTTGCGGCCCTCCGCGATCGCCATCACCACGCCGTGCAGCGTGTGCATGTCCTGCTTGGTCGGATCCATTCGGGTGAAGATGTTGCGCAAATTGACCAGCATGGTGTCGCGCTTCTCCGCCGGGCGAAGGAATTCGACCTTGTCGAGTTCGCGCACGAGGTTTTCGAAGAATGCCTGGATCTGGTGCTGTGAGGCGCGCTCGGAGCGTTCGGGCATCGCAAAAGGCAGCGCATCGGCGGTTGCAAGCTTGAACCATTCGTAGCCGACCAGAAGAACCGCCTGCGCCAGATTGAGGGACGCAAAACCGGGGTTCACCGGAAAGGTGATGATGCGGTTGGCGAGGCCCACCTCCTCGTTCAGCAATCCCGCGCGCTCGCGGCCGAAAAGGATGCCGACGGTCCCGCCACCCCTGATCTGGCCGACCATTTCCGCAGCCGCCTCTTGCGGCCCCACCACGGGCTTGGCCTGATCATGGGCGCGGGCGGTGGTGGCAAATAACAGCGTGCAATCGGCGACCGCCTGCTCGACGGTATCAAACAGCTCGACCCGGGACAGGATATGATCGGCCCCGGCGGCCGCGCGCTGCGCGCTGATGTTCGGCCAACCGTCGCGCGGGTTGACAATGCGCAGCCGCGAAAGCGCGAAATTGCCCATCGCGCGCGCCGCCATCCCGATGTTCTCACCGAGCTGAGGTTCGACCAGAATGATGATGGGACCAGCGAGGTCGAAGCCTGCCTTGGTCTTGTCGGTGCCCGATCCGGTCATCTCGCTCCACTCTCTGAAGCGTCGAACCGGCCCTTGGAAGCAACCGATTCGATATCGCAACAGCAAACGCTCTCCTGTCCGTATATCAGGCAGAATTTCTCAAGCAATATAACCGAGTTAGCGAGGCTTTCTGACCCGGATCGAACCTTTGGACGTTGAGTACCGCCGCTTTGGCGCCTTGGGGGCTCCCGGCCAAAAGATGGGCTCAAACTGCATACCGCCTTGGCTTTCGCGAGCGCATCCGCGGTGCTATAGCGCGGATGCAAGAGGTCGGTTTCGCATCCCCTCCCCCCGCAGCGCGCTATTCCAAAAAGGCCCTATCTCCCATGGCAAAAATCAAGGTGACCAACCCCGTCGTCGAACTCGATGGCGACGAGATGACCCGGATCATCTGGCAGTACATCAAGGACAAGCTGATCCATCCGTTCCTCGACATCAACCTGATGTATTTCGATCTCGGAATGGAATACCGCGACAAGACCAATGACCAGGTCACCATCGATGCCGCCAATGCCATCAAGAAGGTCGGCGTCGGCGTCAAATGCGCCACTATCACTCCCGACGAGGCACGGGTGAAGGAATTCGGCCTCAAGGAGATGTGGAAGTCCCCGAACGGCACCATCCGCAATATCCTCGGTGGTGTCATCTTCCGCGAGCCGATCATCTGCAGGAACGTGCCGCGCCTGGTGCCGGGCTGGACCAAGCCGATCATCATCGGCCGCCATGCCTATGGAGACCAGTACCGCGCCACCGACATCAAATTTCCCGGCAAGGGCACGCTGTCGATGAAGTTCGTCGGCGAGGACGGTACCGTGATCGAGCGCGAAGTCTTCAAGGCGCCCGGTCCGGGCGTTGCCATGGAAATGTATAATCTCGACAACTCGATCATCGATTTCGCCCGCGCCTCCCTCAATTACGGGCTGATGCGCAACTATCCCGTCTATCTCTCGACCAAGAACACGATTCTCAAGGTCTATGACGGCCGCTTCAAGGACATCTTCCAGGACGTCTTCGACCGCGAATTCAAGAAGGAATTCGAAGCCAAGAATCTCACCTACGAGCACCGCCTGATCGACGACATGGTGGCGTCGGCCCTGAAATGGTCCGGCGGTTATGTCTGGGCATGCAAGAACTACGATGGCGACGTGCAATCCGACACGGTGGCCCAGGGCTACGGTTCGCTCGGCCTGATGACTTCCGTTCTGCTCACCCCCGATGGCAAGACGGTCGAAGCCGAGGCCGCCCACGGCACGGTGACGCGGCATTACCGCGAACACCAGAAGGGCAAGGAAACATCGACCAACTCCATCGCCTCGATTTTCGCCTGGACACGAGGGTTGTCGCATCGCGCCAAGCTCGATAATAACGAGCAACTGGCGAAGTTCGCCGAGACACTCGAGAAGGTTTGCGTCGAGACGGTCGAGGCCGGCTACATGACCAAGGACCTCGCGCTTTTGGTCGGCGCCGATCAGCGCTGGCTTTCCACCACGGGATTCCTCGACAAGGTCGCCGAGAACCTGAACAAGGCGATGGCGGCTTGATGACCTATCCACGTCGGTGCGAGCGTCGGCGAAGCAATCCAGAGTCACCGAAAACGACTGGATTGCATGCTCGCTTTGCTCCTCGCAACGAGGGATTCCTCGTGCTGGCGTTGTCACTGCTCTCAGCGGCGACATCGGTGATCAGCGCGTCTGCCGAGACGGCCCTTCCCGGCGCTATCGCCGCGCCGGGGGAAACCATCGTGCTCAGCGTGCATGCCGAGGGCGCGCAGGTCTACGAATGCAAGGCCGGCGCGGACGGCAAACTCGCGTTTGCGTTCCGCGAACCGATCGCCACGCTGCTTGTCGACGGCAAGACGGTGGGCCGCCACTATGCCGGCCCGAACTGGGAGCACAGCGACGGCAGCGCCGTTACGGCAAAGGTGATCGGCAACGCGCCGGGCGCCGCGGCAGATGACATCCCCTGGCTGAAGCTGGAAGTCACCTCGAGCCGCGGGAGCGGAGTCCTGTCAGGCGTCACGACCGTGCAACGAATCAACACCAAAGGCGGGAAAGTTGAAGGGACATGTGAGGTGGCCGGCACCTTCCGCAGCGCCCCCTACTCCGCAGACTACGTGTTCCTGCGCGAGAATTAGGACAAAGTCCGTCACTGGACTATTCGGCCGCTGGCTGATCATCATGCGCAGCCTGCGCGAGTTCGGCGACTGCGATATCACCGGTTTCGGCCAGCCGGGCCTTGGCGGTCTTGTGGACGTGGGCGGCGAGCCCGGGCACGCGATGAAGCAGCGCGTGGAAATCCTGCGCATCCAGCACCAACAGCCTCGTCTTTCGCTTCGCCGTGACCGTGCCGCTTCGATTGGCCCGCTGCAGCAATGCGATTTCTCCGAAAAAGGTGCCGTCCGAAAGCCGGATCCGCCTGCTCGGCAATTCGATCTCGACCTCGCCCGCGGTGATGAAATACATCGAGGACGCGATATCGCCCCGCCGTACCAGGACTTCGCCGGCCTCGATGGTCTGCGCCCGCAACAGCCGCATGATGTCGGCGATTTCGGTAGCCGAAAGATGGGAAAACAGCGGCACCCGGGCCAACATCCCCCAGGTCACCACGAAGTCACGGCGCCTCACCTCGTCGGCAAATGCGGTGGAAATGATCGCGATCGGCAGCGCGATCATCGCCAGTCCGCCGATGATGGCGAACACCGATATCGCCTTGCCGAGTGGCGTGACCGGCACGACATCGCCGTAGCCCACGGTGCCGAGCGTCACGATCGCCCACCACATCGCCTGTGGAATGGTGCCCAATTTGTCGGGTTGCACGTCGTGCTCGGCGGCATAAAGCAGCGAAGCGAACACCAGTACCGCGCCCGCCAGGATCACGAGGCATCCGAACAGCGCCCGCCGCTCGGCATGCAGGGCCGCCAGCAGCGAGCGCATCGCCGGGGAATAGCGGACCAGTTTGAAGAACGGCAGCACGCCCAACAGCGCGAGCGTCGGGCGGCTGCCAAAGCCGAGCGCGATGGCCGCCGGCAGAAACGCCACCAGATCGATGACGCCGAGGCTCGACGTCGCATATTCGATGCGGTCCTTCGCGGGCGATTTCTTTCGCGGCGAATGGCCGGGAACCGTCCAGATTCTGGCTACATATTCCAGGCCGAACATCAGGAGTGCACCGATCCGGATCGTCGAGAACAGCCATCCGAAGCGCGTCTCGTAGTCGGGCACCGAGGCAAAGATTGTCGCCAGCAGGTAGACGATGATGATGAAGATGATCAGCCGCGAGAAGCTGGAACCGATGGAGTCAGGTGGATGATCGTGCTCCAGCAGTTCATAGAGGCGATCCCGAAAAGCGGGATCGTTCAGCCGCACCTTGCGCGGAAACATCGCCAGCGTCCTAGACCTTTTCGAACTTTCGCTCTCGCCCCTTGACGGGAACTTTCGAAGTCAAGGGAAAGCCAATTCTAGAGCCTTGTTCCGCGGACGATTTGATGTCTGTCAACGGCCGCGGTCGACAAGGTTTACGCGCCTGCCATGGCCCTTTCGATGGCCGAGAGCGCCTCGCTGGCCTTGGCGCCATCGGGTCCGCCAGCCTGCGCCATGTCGGGCCGTCCGCCACCCCCCTTGCCGCCGAGCGCCTCCGACGCCACGCGCACCAGATCGACCGCGTTGTAGCGCGAGGTGAGATCGGCGGTGACGCCGACGACGACGCCGGCCTTGCCATCCCCGGTGACGCCGACGATGGCCACCACGCCCGAGCCCAACTGCTTCTTGCCGTCATCGGCAAGGCTCTTGAGGTCCTTCATTTCGATGCCTTCGACCGCGCGCGCCATCAGCTTGACATTGCCGACTTCGCGGACGCCCGCAGCGCCGCCTTCCGATCCGTTCGATCCGGCCGTGCCGCCCATCGCCAGCTTCCGGCGTGTCTCCGACAGATCGCGCTCGAGCTTCTTGCGTTCTTCAATCAGGGCAGCGATCCGGGTCGGCATCTCGTCAACGGGGCTTCGCAGCTCCGCGGCCGCCGACTTCGCGAGTTGCATCATGTCGTTGGCGTGCTTTCTGGCGTAACGCCCGGTCAACGCCTCGATGCGACGGACACCCGAGGCCACCGCGCTCTCGCCGATCACCGAAATCAGGCCGATGTCGCCGGTACGGCGCACATGGGTGCCGCCGCACAGTTCCACCGACCAGCCAAGCGCGTTGGCGCCGTGCTCGCGCGCGCCTCTCCCCATCGAGACCACGCGCACCTCGTCGCCGTATTTTTCCCCGAACAGAGCACGCGCGCCGGCCTCGCGCGCATCGTCGACGCCCATCAGGCGCGTGGTGACCTCGTCATTCTCCAGCACCACCTCGTTGGCGATATCCTCCACACGGGAGAGTTCGTCGGGGGTGATCGGCTTTGGATGGACGAAATCGAAGCGCAGGCGGTCGGGCGCCACCAGCGAGCCCCGCTGGGCGATGTGATCGCCGAGCACCTGGCGCAGCGCCTCGTGCAGCAGATGGGTCGCCGAGTGATGGGCGCGAATCGAGGAGCGCCTTGCGTGATCGACATCGAGCTGCAGCGCCGTGCCGACGGAGAGCGTGCCCTGCTCCACGGTGCCGATATGAACGAAGAGATCGCCGGCCTTCTTCTGGGTGTCGGTGACGCGAAACCGCACCCCCTCGCCCGTCAGGATCCCGGTATCGCCGACCTGGCCGCCGGATTCCGCATAGAATGGCGTCTGGTTCAGAACGACCGCGCCGCTCTCGCCCGCGGCAAGGCGCGCGACCTCCTTGCCGTCCTTCACCAGCGCGCCCACCTCGCCTTCGGCGGTTTCGGTCTCGTAGCCGAGGAATTCGGTCGCGCCGAGCTTTTCGCGCAAGCCGAACCATACGCTTTCGCTCGCCGTGTCGCCGCTTCCCGCCCAAGCCGCGCGCGCCTTCTCGCGCTGGCGGTCCATCGCATCGGTGAAAGCCGCCTGATCGACGCTGATCCCGCGCGACTTGAGCGCATCCTGGGTCAGGTCGAGCGGGAAACCATAGGTGTCGTAGAGGGTGAAGGCGGTATCGCCGTCGAACATGTCGCCTTTCTTGAGGCCCGCGCTCTTCTCATCGAGGATAGCCAGCCCGCGTTCGAGCGTTTTGCGGAACCGTGTCTCCTCCAGCCGCAGCGTCTCCTCGATCAGCTTTTCGGCGCGCACCAGTTCCCCATAGGCCTGGCCCATCTCGCGCACCAGAGCCCACACCAGGCGGTACATCAACGGCTCGCGCGCGCCGAGCAACTGCGCATGGCGCATCGCGCGGCGCATGATCCGCCGCAGCACATAGCCTCGACCCTCGTTCGACGGCAGCACGCCGTCGGCGATCAGGAAGGACGACGCCCGCAGATGATCGGCGATGACACGCAAGGAGGCCTTGTGCGGTCCTTGCGGATCGGCGCCGGTCAATTCGGCGATGGCGCGGATCAGCGCCACGAACAGGTCGATGTCGTAATTGTCGTGTTTGCCCTGGAGCACGGCCGCGACCCGCTCGAGGCCCGCACCCGTATCGATCGACGGTTTCGGCAGGGGATTGCGGACCCCCGGCGAGACCTGCTCGTACTGCATGAACACGAGGTTCCAGATCTCGATAAAGCGGTCGCCGTCGGCTTCCGGCGAACCGGGCGGGCCGCCCCAGATCTTGTCGCCATGGTCGTAGAAGATTTCCGAACACGGCCCACAGGGGCCGGTGTCGCCCATCTGCCAGAAATTGTCGGAGCCCGCGATGCGGATGATTCGCGATTCGGGAAGGCCTGCGATCTTCTTCCAGAGGCCAAAGGCCTCATCGTCGTCGACATAGACGGTGGCCGTGAGCTTGTCCTTCGGCAGGCCGAATTCCTTGGTCACCAGTTTCCACGCCAGTTCGATGGCGCGATCCTTGAAATAGTCGCCGAACGAAAAATTACCGAGCATCTCGAAGAAGGTGTGATGCCGCGCGGTGTAGCCGACATTGTCGAGATCGTTGTGCTTGCCGCCGGCGCGCACGCATTTCTGCGATGTGGTGGCGCGCTGGTAAGGTCGCTTCTCGACGCCGGTGAAGACATTCTTGAACTGCACCATGCCGGCATTGGTGAACATCAGCGTCGGGTCGTTGCGCGGCACGAGCGGCGACGACGGCACGATCTCGTGGCCGTTGTCGGCAAAGAATTTGAGGAATGTCGACCTGATCTCGTTAACGCCGCTCATTTCGGTCCAATCGCAAATCGGCCTTTAGCCCGATCACACTCTGCTGTTTCAGGTGCGCATTCTTCTGATTCAGGCGCGGCAAACCAGCCCTTAGAATCCTGCCGGCCGTGCCTCGTCGCCCCGCTTTTAGACAAGCGAACCGGCGCTGTCCAGAAACTGTGCAGGCCGATCAGGGGCTTGCCGCGATAGCGTAAAACCCTTTGATGATTGCTGCAGCTGCGTTGACAGGCTTGGCGCCCTCGTGTTCTCCTCCTATCTACTCAAGACAGCCACGTCGGGAGAGATCGGCTTCGATGCCGGCGCCGAAGGAGCAACCGCCCCGGAAACTCTCAGGCAAACGGACCGCGTGGCTTTGACAGCATCTGGAAAGAGGCATCGAAGGGCTTGAGGCCCGGATGTGCCCGCCGACGGGATAATACTCTCAGGCACAGCGACAGATGGGGCTTTTTCGGGTTTTCGAGGGAATTGGCCTTCGATAATCCGCGAGGGCCCTGTGATGCTTGCAAGCGAAGCTCGAACTTCCCCGCCATCCCTCCAACAGACCCCTTTGCACGCGCTGCATCTCGCAAGCGGCGGCAAGATGGTGCCGTTTGCCGGCTATGACATGCCCGTGCAGTACGGGACCGGGGTGTTGAAGGAACATTTGCACACCCGCAGGAATGCCGGCCTGTTCGATGTCTCGCATATGGGCCAGATCGTGCTCCGCCCGAAATCCGGCAAGCTCGAGGACGCGGCGCTCGCGCTGGAGCGGCTGGTGCCGCAGGACATTCTCTCGCTGCCGCCGGGCCGGCAGCGCTATGTCCAGTTTACCAATGTGTCCGGAGGGCTCCTCGACGACCTGATGGTGGCCAATTTCGGCGATCATCTGTTTGTCGTCGTCAATGCCGCCTGCAAGGCCGCCGATGAAGCACATCTGCGCGCCCATCTCTCCGACGTCTGCACCGTCGAACCCCTCGCCGACCGCGCGCTGATCGCGCTGCAGGGACCAAAGGCGGAATCGGTACTGGCCCGGTTCTGCGACGGTGTCGCCTCGATGCGGTTCATGGACGCTGGCGCCCGCCGCGTCGCCGGCATCGACTGCTTCGTGTCGCGCTCGGGTTATACCGGCGAGGACGGCTTTGAGATTTCCGTTCCGGACCAGGCTGCCGAACGGCTGGCAAGGGAGCTGCTCGCCGATGACGACGTGCTGCCGATAGGGCTCGGAGCGCGCGACAGCCTACGCCTGGAAGCCGGGCTTTGCCTGTATGGTCACGACATCGATGCCTCGACGACGCCGGTCGAGGCTGGGCTGGAATGGTCTCTTCAAAAGAGCCGCCGCAAGGGCGGCGCGCGTGCCGGCGGATTTCCCGGCGCCGAATTGATCCTCGCCCAGCTCGAACGAGGCGCCCCGCGCCGCCGCGTGGGCCTGAAGACGGAAGGCCGCGCACCCGTGCGCGAAGGCGCAGCCCTGTTCGCCGACGCCAATGCCTCCGAGCCGATCGGGAGAGTAACCTCGGGCGGTTTTGGTCCAAGCCTGAACGCGCCGGTGGCGATGGGGTATCTGCCCTCGCCGCTTTCGAAAGCAGGCGCGCTCGCGTTTGCGGAAGTGCGCGGCCAGCGGCTGCCGCTCAAGATATCGCCGATGCCTTTCGTTCCCAACACCTACAAACGCTGATCTCGGAAAACGCCTGTTCGCAAACACCAAGGGACCTGTAGATGACGACGCTTTACACCGCCGACCACGAATGGCTCCGCATCGAGGGCGATGTCGCCACGATCGGCGTCACCGATTACGCGCAGTCGCAGCTTGGCGACGTCGTGTTCGTCGAACTGCCGAAAATCGGCCGAACCCTGAAAAAGGCCGAAGCCGCGGCCGTGGTCGAATCCGTCAAGGCCGCCTCCGACGTCTATGCGCCGATCTCGGGCGAAGTGACCGAGGTCAACGAGGCGCTCGCCGCCGAGCCCGCGCTGGTCAATTCGGACGCCGCAGGCGGAGCCTGGTTCTTCAAGGTGAAGATTGCCGACAAAGGCGAACTCGACGGCCTGATGGACGAGGCCGCCTACGCCAAGCACATCGCCTGATCGCGAGGGAAACCCATGAACGCGCCGCTGCGACATTCCGACGAGCCCGCAACCACCTTCCTACGCCGCCATATCGGCCCTGCGCCGCGCGACGTCGCCGCCATGCTGGAGACAGTGGGCGCGGCAAGCCTCAATGCGCTGATGTTGCAGACCTTGCCCCCATCGATCCGGCAGAAGGCCCCGCTCGATCTCGGCAAGGCCTTGAGCGAAACCGAAGCCATCGGCCATATGCGTGAGCTCGCCGCGAAGAACCAGCTCTTCACCTCGCTGATCGGCCAAGGATATTCCGGGACGATCCTGCCGGCTGTCATCCAGCGCAACATCCTGGAGAACCCGGCCTGGTATACGGCCTATACGCCCTATCAGCCGGAGATCAGCCAGGGACGGCTGGAGGCGCTTTTCAACTTCCAGACCATGATCTGCGATCTCACCGGGCTCGATGTCGCCAATGCCTCGCTGCTCGACGAGGCGACCGCGGCGGCCGAGGCGATGGCTCTCGCCGAGCGCGTGGCGCAGACGAAGACGAAGTCGTTCTTTGTCGATGCCGAAGTGCATCCGCAGACGCTCGCCGTGCTGCGCACCCGCGCCGAGCCCCTGGGATGGAAGCTGATCGTCGGCGATCCCCTGAGCGAGCTCGACCGCGCCGAGGTCTTCGGCGCCATCCTGCAATATCCGGGCACGTCGGGAGCGCTGCGAGACCTGCGTCCGGCGATCGCGGGCCTGCATGCCAAAGGCGCGCTCGCCGTCGTCGCCGCCGACCTGCTCGCGCTGACGCTGATTGCGTCGCCCGGCGAACTCGACGCAGACATTGCCATCGGATCGGCGCAACGGTTCGGTGTGCCGATGGGATATGGCGGACCGCATGCGGCCTATATGGCCGTGCGCAACGTGCTGAAGCGCTCATTGCCGGGGCGCATCGTCGGGCTGTCAATCGATTCGCGCGGGCAACCGGCCTATCGGCTGGCGCTGCAGACGCGCGAGCAGCACATCCGTCGCGAGAAGGCGACCTCGAATATCTGCACCGCGCAAGTGCTGCTCGCCGTCATCGCCTCGATGTATGCGGTCTATCACGGGCCGGAGGGCCTCACCCGGATCGCGCGCAATGTTCATCGCCGCACGGCCGTTCTCGCCGCGGGACTGCGAAAGCTCGGCTTCGCGCCGGAAATGGCCGCCTTCTTCGACACCTTGACGGTGAATGTTGGCAAGGCGCAAGGCGAGATCATCGCGCGGGCAGCAAGCGAGAAAATCAACCTGCGCATTGGTGACCGCACGCTTGGCGTCGCGCTCGACGAGACCACGACATCAGCCATGGTCGAGGCGGTATGGCGCGCCTTTGGCGGCAGGCTTTCCTATTCGGAGATCGAAAGAAGCGCGAACGAGGCTCTGCCTGTCGAACTCAAGCGCGAGACCACCTTCCTCACCCATCCGGTATTTCACGCGCATCGCTCGGAGACCGAGCTGTTGCGATACATGCGAAAGCTCAGCGATCGCGATCTCGCTCTCGACCGCGCCATGATTCCGCTCGGCTCATGCACCATGAAGCTCAACGCGACGACAGAGATGATTCCGCTGACCTGGCCCGAATTCGGCCAGCTGCATCCGTACGCCCCGCGCGAGCAGGCGTCGGGTTATCACGCGTTGTTTTCGCGGCTGGAAAAATGGCTGTGCGACATCACGGGCTATGACGCGATTTCGCTGCAGCCGAATTCTGGCGCGCAAGGCGAATATGCCGGGCTGCTTGCGATCCGCGGTTACCACGCCTCGCGCGGCGAAGATCACCGCAACGTCTGCCTGATCCCTTCCTCCGCGCACGGCACCAACCCGGCCTCCGCCCACATGGCCGGCATGGAGGTCGTGGTGGTGGCATGCGATGCGCGTGGCGATGTCGATGTCGGCGATTTGCGCAGCAAGGCCGAACAGCACAGCAAGAAACTCGCGGCCGTGATGATCACCTATCCCTCGACCCATGGCGTGTTCGAGGAGCACATCGGTGAAATCTGCGACATCGTGCACGGCCATGGCGGACAGGTCTATCTCGACGGCGCCAATCTGAATGCGCAGGTGGGACTGGCGCGGCCCGGCGACTATGGCGCCGATGTCAGCCATCTCAATTTGCACAAGACGTTCTGCATTCCGCATGGCGGCGGCGGGCCGGGCATGGGGCCGATCGGCGTCAAGGCGCATCTTGCGCCGTTCCTGCCGGGCCATCCCGCAACCAACGGCAAAACGCCGGTCGGCGCGGTTTCGGCTGCCCCTTACGGTTCGGCGTCGATCCTGACCATCTCCTATCTTTACATCCTGATGATGGGCGGCGAAGGGCTCAAGCACGCCACGGAGGTCGCGATCCTCAACGCCAACTATGTCGCGGCCAGGTTGAACGCGCATTTCCCGGTGCTGTACCGGAACGCGAAGGGACGCGTCGCGCATGAATGCATCGTCGATCCGAGGCCCTTGAAGGCGTCATCGGGCGTCACCGTCGATGATATTGCCAAGCGGCTGATCGACTACGGTTTCCACGCGCCGACCATGAGCTTCCCGGTACCGGGCACGCTGATGATCGAACCGACCGAATCCGAATCGAAGGCCGAGCTTGATCGTTTTTGTGATGCCCTGATCGCGATCCGCCGCGAAATCGCCGACATCGAAAGCGGTCGCTGGAAGGTCGAGGATTCGCCGCTCCGGCATGCGCCGCATACGGTGCACGACATTGCCGACGATAACTGGCAGCGCGCCTACAGCCGCGCCGAGGGTTGTTTCCCGGAGGGCACTTCGCGGACCGACAAATACTGGTCTCCGGTGGGGCGGGTCGACAACGTCTATGGCGACCGGAATCTCGTCTGCTCCTGCCCGCCGGTTGCCGACTACGCGCAAGCGGCGGAGTGAAGCTGTCAGACAGAATTCGTCATGGCCGGATTTATCCCGGCCATCCACGTCTGTGCTTCTACAAGCGAAAAGAAAACGTGGATGCCCGGGTCAAGCCCGGGCATGACGACCGAACGGTGACGCTCACTCCTCCGCGGCCGCGGGCTCGTCGCCTTCGTCGCGTTCGGGCGTGCCCGCCAGAATCTGCTCGGCGATGAGCCCGGAGTTCTGGCGGATCGCCGCCTCGATTTTCGCAGTGATGTCGGGATTGGATTTGAGGAAGGCTTTCGAATTCTCGCGGCCCTGGCCGAGCCGCTGGCTGTCATAGGAGAACCAGGCGCCGGATTTCTCGACGATTCCGGCCTTGACGCCGAGATCGAGAATTTCGCCCATCTTGGAGACGCCCTCGCCATACATGATGTCGAATTCGACCTGCTTGAACGGCGGCGCCAGCTTGTTCTTCACGACCTTGACGCGGGTGGTGTTGCCGACCACCTCGTCGCGTTCCTTGATCGCGCCGATGCGGCGGATGTCGAGGCGGACGGAGGCGTAGAATTTCAGCGCGTTGCCGCCGGTGGTGGTTTCCGGCGAGCCATACATCACGCCGATCTTCATGCGGATCTGGTTGATGAAGATCACCATGGTATTGGACTTGTTGATCGAGGCGGTGAGCTTGCGCAGCGCCTGGCTCATCAGCCGCGCCTGCAGGCCGGGCAATGCGTCGCCCATCTCGCCTTCGAGTTCGGCTTTTGGCACCAGCGCCGCGACCGAATTGATCACCAGCACGTCGACCGCGCCGGAACGCACCAGCGTGTCGCAGATTTCCAGCGCCTGCTCGCCGGTGTCCGGCTGCGAGATCAGGAGTTCGTCGATGTTGACGCCGAGCTTCCTGGCATAGACCGGATCGAGCGCGTGTTCGGCATCGATGAAGGCGCAGATGCCGCCCTTTTTCTGGGCTTCCGCGACCGTGTGCAGTGCCAGCGTGGTCTTGCCCGACGATTCCGGACCGTAGATTTCAACGATCCGCCCCTTCGGCAGGCCGCCGACGCCAAGCGCGATGTCAAGCCCGAGCGAGCCGGAGGAAATCGTCTCGATGTCCATCGAGCGGTCGTTCTTGCCGAGCCGCATCACCGAGCCCTTGCCGAACTGACGCTCGATCTGGGAAAGCGCGGCGGACAGGGCCTTGGTCTTGTCCATGGAAGATCCTTCGACGATGCGCAGGGCAGTAACAGACATAGGTGGTGCTCCTTATGGCGAGGATTCGCGAGCCGGACAAACAGGAGGAAAGTCTGATTCAGCGAGTGCCAACACCGTACACCATTTGTTCCATGTTCGCAATATGTTCTTTTCTGGGCTGGGGGTACCGGCCCCTTTTCATCGTGTCAGATGGTTAGTGGTCCCTTTAGAATCCGGGGATTGGCGCCGCCTTTTGGGGCTAGCGACGGATCAGCACCACGCCCCCGACAAGCAGGCAGACCCCGATCATTCGGGAAAGGTCAATCGGACGCTGAGCGAGCCCCAGCAATCCGAAGTGATCCAGAATGATCGCCGCAATCATCTGCCCGGTGACCAAAAGAGCGATCAAGGTCGCGGCTCCGAGTTGCTGGGCTACAAGGATGGAAATGCCGATGAAGATCGCTCCGAAAATGCCGCCGCTCCAGGCCCACCACGGGATGCGCGCCATTACACCGGTTGAAGGAATAGGCTCCTGCAGGGCGATGGCCAGTCCAATCATGCAGAGGACACCGAGCAGATAGCTCGCGAAACCGGACCAGATGGCCGAGTTCAATTGCGTGCGCAGGTTTGCGTTCAATATCTGCTGAATCACCACGCTCGTTCCGGCGACCATCGCGAGGGCGGCCGGGACCAATGTTTTAATCAATTGATTTTCCTCCTCCGTTCGTCAGCAGCCGCCAGCAATTGGCAGCCTTTTTCGATACAGTCAGTGAAGGTCGCCGCCGCGGTGAGCCACCCGGCTTTGCCCGCTGCAACCAGCCGGCAATCTCCACAACCGCATACCCCTACGAAAGCACCTCCGTAAAGATACGTAGTTTTCAGGATCGCTGACGTCGCCTAATTGTCACGAAATGTCGCGCCCGATCATCCTCAACTGTCACGCATGTCCCGACCGATCATCTTCAAATGTCCGCAAACCGGAATGAATGTGCAGCATTGGCTGCCTGAATCGAACGGTGACGAGGGCACTCACAAGTCGGTCGTTTGTCCGGCCTGCCACAGATTGCACTTCATCAACAGCTCAACCGGCAAGCTCCTGGGCCAGGAAAACGGTCAGGAAAACGGTCAAGAAAACCGGCAGCAGGAGAGCCAGGAGACGGGGTCAAGGAGCGGATGAGCGGGGGCTTCGCGCCGCCGACGGTTGCCTGCCGCAACGTTCGCTGTCGCTGCAAGCCCTCGAAGACAAGCCTCTGAAAGCGCCAGCAAGGCGCTATCCCTGACATTTTTGCGCGTCCGGTGGTCATCAAGGCCCATCTGGGCGCTGCTCGGTCTCAATCAGGGCGAGTTCCCGTCATGATTTTCCCCACCCTGGAACGGCGCGGGCACTTTTTGAGTAGCGCGTGCAGTCACAATAGGGCGTCTCCTAAATCGCCGCGTAGAGCTGACCCCCATGGGCCACAATTTCAATTGCGCGGCAGGGCCGTCGACCTATTTCTGCCTGGTCGACGGCCCGCTTCGCCGCCTTTGGCGGGCCAGCCCTGAACATCGCGATCGCGACGAATGCGGCAAACCGCCGCGCCTTCGTGCCGGATGCGTGCCGGATGTATGTGGAGATCCCGCATTCGAGTTCGGTCCATCTCACGCGTGAACGATCTCGCGCGTTGCTTGATCTCACGCAATGCGGCGCGGGGCGATCTGCTCTATCGATATTTTCGTCATTGCCGAACTGTCCCACAAGGAAGCTGCGACCTTGACAAGAGCCTCCGGACGCCGGATCCGGAGGCTCTCTTATTAGCCTCGTTCGGACAGTCGTTCTCGGCGCAATCCGTGCCGAAAGAATGAATAATGCGTCGGCATTCCGCAATATCTGCCGCAGCCGAAAGTCGAGATGCCGGGCCTGTCAAATCCAGCGAAATGGATGCTAGACTCCCGTTCGCACGAGCGCTCTTTCGGCCTTTCGAGATGAGGACCGTCGAGATGCGTCTTGTCGAGATGAGCCCCGTTGAGTGTTGGTCGATCCGATCGCGAGTTCAAAATGACCGTTCATACCCCGAAGCTGTTGACGCCCGAAGAGTTTGCCTCGCTGATCGAAATCGCAATCACTTCGCCCACGCCTGCAGTGCCGGCGCATCACCTCGCAAAGCTGATCAGCCTTGGCTATGTCATCGAGACAGCCAAGGGTCCGCTCGTCACAGGCGACGGCCTGATCCGGATCACCGAGAGCGAGTAATTACGACGGCCCCCACCGGGTCCCGACTGAATTGACCTGGATCAAGCGGGAATCCGTGCGCGCGCCGTACATTTAATTCATGAGAGACCTCGCCCCGGACTTTGCGCCGACGCGACGCAGCGGGTCCCGATCAGTCGGCGCTGCGCAGCCGCCGCATCGTGAATTCGATATTGCCGTCGGGCAGTTCCCGCCAGCTTTCGACACCGCTCATATAGGCCTGCTTGGGGTAGCGGGTAAGGAAGTCGCGAGCCTTTGTGCGCGCCTTTGCGCGCGGCAGGTTGAAGGTCTCGCGCAAATAGCCATCATCCTGCTTGCGCCGGCCTGCCATCCGGTCTGCAAGATCGCGCGGGCGTGAGACCATGTCGCAACTCCAACAAATGACGACACTCCCAATATAGGGTCCCGCCGCGGTCAAACCGAGTCCCGCGCGGCCGGCCGAACGATGGAACAGAAGAGATGCCCATTCGCAAAACGAACCGTCTGCTGTCGCTCCTGGCGGACGAGGATTATGAGCTGTTGCGACCGCATTTGTCGCTCGTCGAACTGAAATACAGGCAACCTCTCTGCGACATGTCGCGACCGATCGAGCAGGTGTATTTCCCCCTGCAGGGCGTCGCTTCGCAGGTGATCACCATGTCAAACGGGGCGAGCGCCGAAGTCGGCACGATCGGCAATGAGGGGTTCGTGGGACTGCCGCTCTGCCTGGGCGTTCGCGTCGCGCCCTCGTCGATCTATGTTCAGGTTCCGGGCAAGGCCCTGCGGATGGACGCCGGAATTTTTGCCGTCGAGTTCGAGCAAAGCCGGACCTTGAGCCGCCTCATGCTCCGCTATGCCCAGGCGTTCCTCAATCATGTCGAGCAATCGGCCGCCTGCGCCCGCCTTCATCGCGCGCAGCAGCGCTGTTGCCGCTGGCTGTTGATGACGCGCGACCGAATGGGGTCCGACGAATTCCTGCTGACCCAGGAATTCCTGGGAATGATGCTGGGCGTCAGGCGAACCACGGTCACCGACGTGATGGGGACCTTGCAGAAGGCCAGGCTCATCCGCTACCGGCGCGGCCACGTCGTCATCCTCGATCGCGAGGGTCTCCTGCACCGCACTTGCGAGTGCTATGGCATATCGAGATCGGAGTTCGATCGCCTGGAGGCCTCCGTCTCCATCGCCCCGAGAGCCGACAAAAAGCACCGTCTGGCCGGCCAGGCCGGATGAACGAGCGCTGCCGTTCGATCCGATTTTCGGATCCTGACGGACTTGGCGGTTTTACGGACTTGGCGGTTTTAAAGCCTGCCTCCGCCGCGATCATGCGGTCGTGCTCAGCGCTTCGGCCGGGCCCTATGACGGCTACCGGACCGACAAGGGCCGCCGTTCGCTATAAGGAACCTTTTTTCGCGGCTCGGCTTTCGACTTGATCCCACCTCCCCTCGGCATATCGGCCCGTCCGATCGGGCGGGAAAACTATTGCATTGGAAATGCACATTTCAGTTATCGGCCTTCCACTGGACAACCTATTACTGGCTTCTCTTCCCCACGATCATTTCGAGCGGCTGCAACCCCATCTCGTCACGACGTCGTTCCCACAGGGCGCGGTTCTTTGTGAAACCGGCGACGAGGTCGACCACATCTACTTCCCGCACCAGGGTATGCTCTCGCTGTTGACGGTGATGCGCGACGGCAAGGCGATCGAGACGGCCGCGGTCGGCCGCGAAGGCGTGGTCGGAGCGATGGCAGGCCTTGGCTTTTCCAGATCGCTGGTTCGCGTCATGGCGCACGTGCCGACGTCGTGCAGCAAGATCGCGGCTGCGCATTTTCGCAACGTGGTTGCCGCCAGCGATCCCGTGCGCAATCTCTGCTTCCGTTACAACGAGGTGCTACTGTCGCAGGCGCGGATCACGGCCGGCTGCAACGCCTTGCATTCGATCGAGGCGCGATTTTGCCGATGGCTGCTGCAATGTGCGGATCGGGTCGGCGGCGACACGATCGCGCTCACCCAGGAATTCTTCGCGGAGATGCTTGGGGTCAGGCGCACCTCGGTGACGGAGGTTGCAAGCAAGGCGCAGAACGCCGGCGTGATCACCTATTCGCGCGGCGTCATCAGGATCGTGGATCGGCCCGCCCTGATGCGGCTGTCATGCGAATGCTACGAAACCATGATCGACCAGTCGAAGGCGTTGATCTGAGCCGGTTCTGCTAGTTCGAAGAGCTTCCGGTCTTGGGCTTCGGTTTGGTGGATGATGCCGACTTGGCGGCCGGGGTCTTTGCGTCGGTGCTGCGAACAGTCCCCCAGGGATCGCTGGGCGCCTTGGCGTCCGGTATCTTCTTCAACGAATCCTCGTAGGCCTTTTGTCTAGCCGCCTCGGCGTCCTTTTCCTCCTGCGACTTGGCAGGCTTGTTGTCCTGCATCAGATTAAGTGCGGGCAGCTGGGCAAAGGCTGGCGACGCCAGCAAGGTGAAGGCAGCTGCAAGGCGGAAAACTTTCATGGGATTCTCCCTGTATTCTCGACCAATATATCATCGCGCTCGCCGCCCGGCCAAGCGCAGCCGGGCTGCGGTCCGCGCATCGCCAGTGGGTTGAATTAGGGGGCCGCTAGTTCCGCCGAACCTCGGATGCGGAACACTAGAGATGATCCGATTTGCAGGATTTCGGTGACGTCATCCAGTCATCCCAGATCGGGCCGCATTTGGTGCAGCCATCGAGCAGCAAACCCATGGCAACAATGCTGAAAACCAATGCCAACCGCCTGAACATCTCGACAGACTCCCCGCACTAGCTCCATCATAGGACCCACGATCAGGCATTTTCAAGCCGCAGCCTCGCCTGTGCCGAAAGGCGCCCGAACAGGCCTTCACGCACCATCGCAAACGGAGCCGCAACCCCATGCAAAATGAGCCAAAGTCGGGGGGATTCGATCTCGAGGCGGCCAGACGCATCCTCGGCGAGGTGTTCGCGCCCTGGGTGCAGGACCTGCGCCTTTCGATCGATGGCATCGAATGTGCCCCGCCTTCGTCCGCCGCGGCCAACTGGCAGCCTGGCGCAGTCCTGCGAATGCCATTCTCGGAGCGGCTGTGCCGGCATGGCGGCGTCGTCTGCGGCCAGGCGCTGATGGCGCTCGCCGACACCTCCATGGTCATTGCGATTCTTGCCGCAAACCACGGCTATCGGCCGATGACGACGGTCGACCAGACCACCCATTTCATGCGCGCCGTCGCCAATTCGGACGTGCTGGCCGATGCCAGGGTGGTCCGGCTGGGACGCACCATGAGCTTCGGACGCGTCACCCTGCTCAACGCCGCCGACGACAAGCCGGTTGCGATGGTATCGAGCGCCTTTGCGATGTTGCAGGAATAACGGCGATGGCGGGCACCGACCAGGGTAGTTAACGAAATCTGAAGCTTCGGGAAAATAGAAGGCATATTCGATTCAATTGCCGCTAATTCGTGCTTGCTATCGGGATCGGAGGAAAGTCGAAAGGGTTTCGGATTTTTCCGGCAATGAACGAGAAGCGAACAGCACCGAGGCACAGAGTTCTCAAGCATGGCACCATCACCTTCGACAGTGGCGGTGGCATGGAGTGCACCGTGCGAAACATATCCTCGGGTGGGGCGCGGCTCGATGTCGCCAATCCCTTGAGCCTGCCGCCATCCTTCGTACTCCTCATCGAGACCGACCGGATGATGCGTCGTTGCCGTCCGGTATGGTGCAGCGAAACACGTATCGGTGTCGCTTTCCATTGAAGCGCTGTGGCTTTTGATCGTTGCCATACCGGTGTGCTCCGTCCCGACCCGGGATGGTGCTCGAACTCACATGAATTTTTTTTAACGGTCTTCCGCAGCGTTTCTGTTGAGATCTGAGCGCATTCCACCCCGCTTCAAGATATGATCGGACGATGGGGTGGGTCGTTGCTCGTGCAGCGTTGATCGTTTGCGGCGCGCTCGCGCTGGCCGGCTGCGGCCTTGCCGACAGTCATGCACCCGTGCCGGATTTCATGCGCGCCAAGGCGCCCGACCCGCCGCCTCCCGAGCCGCCTCCCGACGTGGCACAGGTTGTGCGCGACGGGCTGAATTCGATATTCGTCGCGGCTTCCAATCCGCAAAACGTGCAGGTTTCGACGCCGCGCCATGCTCTGCGCGGTCTGGGCTATACGGCGTGTGTCAAGGCTGACCTCACCTCCGCGATCGGCAAGCCGATCGGAGAAGAAACCTATCGCATCGCCATTCAGGGCGGCCTGATCATCGACCGCCGACGCGCCGAACCCGAGGACGGCTGTGCCGAGGAAAGTTACCGGCCGCTCTGAGCGATTGCGAAATGGCCGTTGCGAGATTTGCCCTGGATGAGATTGCGCCGAATCTACCCGCTCAGTCGCGCCTCAGGCCCAATCTCCAAGTTTCAGCGCAACGGACATCGTAGCCTCGCGGAGTTCGTCCGCCAGCGTACGATTGTCAACCGCGCGCGCCAGCACCATTCCGCCGATGCACAGCGAAGTCAGCGCCAGCGCAAGTTGCCTCGCCGGTTGGGTTGCGACCGATATCCCCTTCTCGAACGTTTCGATCATCATTCGCAGCGCCAATTCCTGCGCCTCCCTGACCGACTGGTCGGTCCCGGAGACATCATTGGGCAGTCCGATCAGGGGATAACTCGCATCCGCTTCGTCGACATGCTTGCTGGAAAGATAGTCGCGCAGAAGGTGAGCGGCGCGGTCCGATGCCTTGTCCGCAGTCGCTATGTCTTCCAGTTTCTCGCTCACAAAGCAGCTGATCGCCTCTGCGTAGAGCTCGCTCTTGCTCTGGAAGTAGCTGTAGAAGCCGCCTCGTGTCATACCTGCGCCGGCCATGATGTCGTCGATCGAGGCGGCGTTGAAACCATGGCGATTGAACAGTTGCAGTGCGCTCTGAATGATCCTTTGCCGGACCTGTTCGCGATGATGCGGCTGACTGACCATTCTCATCCTCGCGCCGGTGCTTGATTGTCGCTACGCCGGATATGTTTCCGGCCAAAAAGTTTTGTCTTCGTGATCATGACCTTTTCCAATTGTTCTTGTCCGCACCCGGCGGGCGGAGTCCTCTTCAGAAAAGGCAATACGCCTCGAACAGGCGAACATTCCCAAATCACGAAAATGTAATCGGAGGTTGTATGCTGAACGCCGCAGGATAGCGCGCTTTGTCTATAAGCGACACGCGATCTGGCTTATGCCGAACAAAAGAGTCGTCATATTTCGAATCCAGGCGTTGCTGAGAAATGCGGCGATTTGACTCCTGCGAGGGCAGCCACCCCGCCTGATCCATTCCAGCGCCGACGAACTCGTGCCGTGTGGTCAGCTTGGCAGGACAAACTGTCGCATCTTTGCGCGCCGCTATCGGCCGATAAGCCGACCGAAAGAATTTGGAAGGCGAAAGTGCCGAACGCCACGAGTAGCGGTGATCGCCTTACGCCGCTGCGTTGACGCGGTTGGAGAACTCCTCGTAGGCCGATATGGCGTCTGCCGCGTACATCAGCGACGGGCCGCCACCCATATAGACGGTCATGCCCAGCGTCTCCTCCACTTCCTGACGAGTGGCGCCGAGCCTGACCAGCGCCTCCATGTGGAAGCCGATGCAGCCGTCGCAGCGTGTTGCAATTCCGATCGCGAGCGCGATCAGTTCCTTGGTCTTCTTGTCCAGCGCACCCTCGCGGCTGGCTGCCTGCGCCAGGGCGGAAAAGGCCTTCATGGTGTCTGGAATATCCTGACGCAGTTTCCGCAAATCGCTGGAAATCCGCCTGGTGATGTCGGTGTAGTTCTTCTCCATCAATGCACTCCTCACTTCGCGGATGACGGCTGTGGCGATGGTTGCCGCAACACGATGTAAATGGCGGGGATGACGAGGACCGTGAGCAGCGTCGAGGACGCAAGCCCGAACAACAGCGAAATCGCCAGCCCCTGGAAAATCGGATCGAGCAGGATGGTCGCGGCGCCGATCATGGCGGCCAGCGCGGTGAGCAGGATCGGCTTGAAGCGTACGGCGCCCGCTTCCAGCACCACATCGCGCAAGGCCTTTCCCTGCCCCCCGCTGTGACGGATGAAGTCGACGAGCAGGATGGAGTTGCGCACGATGATCCCGGCCAGCGCAATAAAACCGATCATGGAGGTCGCGGTGAAGGGCGCCCCGAGCAGCCAGTGGCCGATCAGGATGCCTATCAATGTGAGAGGAATCGGCGTCAGGATGACGAGCGGCAGGCGGAAACTGCGGAACTGCGCCACGACCAGCACGTAAATGCCGAGGATCGCCGCGCCGAACGCCGCGCCCATATCGCGGAAGGTGACGTAGGTGATTTCCCATTCGCCGTCCCACAACAATGTCGGATGGGATTCATCGGCGGGTTGACCGTGCAGGCCGATGGTCGGTTTGGGCAATTTTCCCCAATCATGGGCGTCGATGCGTTTGGCCACTTCGAGCATGCCATACAGCGGCGCCTCGAAACGGCCTGCGAGTTCCGCCATCACCATATCGGCGAAGCGGCCGTCGCGCCGAAAGATGACCGGAGAGCCTTCCTCTATCGTGGCCTTGACGACCTGTCCGAGTTCGACAACGGTCTTGCTGCCCGGCAAGGTATTGGCGGGCACCGGGGTCGATGCCAGCGCCTCGCTCCAGGCGAGATCGCGCTTGGGCAATTTGACCGCGATCTCGATCGGGTTGCGGTCCTCACCGCGATGGGAATAGCCGACCGGCACGCCGCCGAACAGCGTCCGAATGGTGTCGTAGACATCGCGCTGTTCGACGCCGAAGAATTCGAGCCGGTCCTGGTCGATCGACAGCCGCAGCCGCGGCCGCCTCTCGCCGATCGAATTGTCGATATCGACGATGAAGGGCACTTCCGCGAAGATCTTCTTCAACTCGGCCGTAACCGCCCGGCGCGTGGTGGCATCGGGTCCGTAGACTTCGGCGAGCAGCGTCGCCAGAACCGGCGGCCCGGGCGGCACTTCGACCACCTTGATGCTGGTACCGGTCGGAAGGGAAACGGCCTTGAGCTTCTGCCGCAGGTCGAGCGCGATATCATGGCTTGCCCGCTTGCGATCCGCGCGTGCGGCAAGATTGACCTGCAGCTCGCCCAGTTCCGGCCTTTCGCGCAAGTAGTAGTGACGGACGAGACCGTTGAAATTGAACGGCGCCGGAGTCCCGGCATAGGCCTGCACCGACATGATCTCCGGCAATCCGCGAGCAATATCGGCGGTGGCAAACAACACCCGCTCGGTATCCTCCAGGCTTGCGCCTTCCGGCAAGTCGACCATGACCGCAATCTCTGACTTGTTGTCGAATGGCAGCAATTTTACGGTGACAGCCTTGGTAGCGAACAATGTCATCGACAACAGCGTCGCCAGGCCGACGCCGATCAGGAATATCCAGGACGAACGCTTGCTGCTGACGACAGGAGTTGCGAAGCGCCGGTAGATGCGCCCGAACAGTCCCTCTTCATGCTTGGTATGGCCTGAGCCCGCCGCGGCCTGCGTCGGCGCCAGGCGCAACATCAGCCAAGGTGCAACCACCATTGCGACGAAGAAGGAAAACAGCATGGCGGCGGACGCGTTCGCCGGGATCGGCGCCATATAGGGACCCATCAGCCCGGATACGAACAGCATCGGCAACAGCGCGGCGACCACGGTGAGCGTGGCGACAATGGTCGGATTGCCGACCTCGGCGACGGCCTCGATGGTGGCCTGCACACGCGGCCGCCCGTCACTCATCGCCCAGTGGCGCGCAATGTTCTCGACGACGACAATGGCGTCGTCGACGAGAATGCCGATGGAAAAGATCAGCGCGAACAGGCTGACGCGATTGATGGTGTAGCCCATCAGGTTGGCGGCGAACAGCGTCAGAAGAATCGTGGTCGGAATCACGACCAGCGTGACGATCGCCTCGCGCCAGCCGATCGCGACCGCGATCAGAACGACGATCGAGACTGTGGCAAGGCCAAGATGAAACAGCAGTTCGTTGGCCTTTTCGTTGGCGGTCTCGCCATAGTCGCGGGTAACCGTCACCTGGACGTCGTCGGGAATGAGGCGTGCCCTCAATCCCTCCAGTCTGCTGGAGATATCCTCGGAGACAACGACCGCGTTGGCGCCTGCCCGCTTTGCCAGCGCAATGCTCACCCCGGGGGTCCGCTTCCAATTACCCTGCGCGTCACGGGCATCGTTCCAGACGCGATGCTCGGCCGTGTTGGGCGCCACGACAACCGAGCCGACATCCTTGACATAGACCGGCCGTCCGTCGCGGGTCGAAATCAGCAGCAGACCGATATCGGGAATCCCGCTCAGGGTCTGGCCCGCCACTACGTTGCGAACGACCCCGGCCTCGCGCACGCTTCCGGCAAGGAACGAGCGGTTGGCATCCTTCACCTTGGCGACCAGTTGCTGCAGCGTCACGCCATAGAGCGACAGCTTTTCCGGGTCCGGCTCGACCCTGATCTGCTGGGGGCTGCCGCCCGAAATGTAGGTCAGGCCGACATTGTCCACTTTCACGAGTTCGGATCGCAGCTTGTCGGCGAGCTCATAGAGGTCCTTGTCGGTCCAGCGCTCGGCGGCATCCGGCTTCGGCGACAGCGTGATTACGTTCACCGCAACGTCATTGATGCCGCGGCCGACGATCAAGGGCTCGGGGATTCCGACCGGGATACGGTCGAGATTGCCACGGATCTTCTCGTGAACTCTCAGGATGGCGTCGTCGAATTTCGTTCCGACGAGAAAGCGCGCGGTCACCATGACCCGGTCGTCTTCCGTCTGGCTGTAGACGTGATCGACGCCGTTGATGCCCTTCACAATGGCTTCCAGCGGCTTCGTGACAAGTTCGACTCCGTCGGGCGCGCGCAAGCCATCGGTGTTGACCAGGATGTCGACCATCGGGACGCTGATCTGAGGTTCCTCCTCGCGGGGGATCACGGCAAGGGCGATCAGCCCGACAACCAGGGAGGCCAGCAGAAACAGTGGCGTGAGCGGCGAGTTGATGGTCGCCCTGGTCAGACGCCCCGAGACACCCAGATTCACGGCATCACCAGAACGTCATCAGCACCAACGCCGGACAGGATTTCAAGACCGTTGGGCAGCTCCGGTGTTGGACGGTCGCGCCCGCGCTGCACCGGCACGCTGATCGTACCCGCGGCCTTGCGAAGCTGGACATAATCGATTCCAAATCGCGTGGTCACATAGCTTGACGGAATCACGAATGCCAACCGCTCGCCACCGGGAATCCAGACCCTGCGCCGGTCGCCGACAAAATACTCGCCCAAGCCCTCCACAGTCGCGTCGGCGATGACGCGGCCTTCCTCGATCTGCGGATAGACGAGATCGATGACGCCCCATTTGGCGGTGTGCTCGCCGAATTCAGCGGCATCGAGGCGAATCTTGTCACCGGCTTTCAGGAAGCGGGCGTGCTCTTCCGGTATCCTCAAACGCAATTTGAAATCCTGCTGTGCAACCGTCACGACGGGGTCACCGGGCAGCACTACCGAGCCGACCGTTACCAGGCGCTTCAATACCCGACCGTCCTGCGGGGCCAGTACCTGTCCTTCCGTCTGCTGCTGCTGGACAACTCCCCGCTCGGCCGTCTTTGCGCGGAGATTGTTCTGGGCGACGTTGAGGGCCGTTCGTGCCTCATCGAGCCTGGTTCGTGGAAGCGTGCCACGCTCGACCAGCCCTTCAATGCGGTCAAAATCGATCTGCGTCTGATCGGCCTGCGCCTGCAGAGCCTGGATTTGAGCGTCCAGCGACCTCATTTGCAGCACGAGCTTCTCGTCTCCGACGACCGCGATCGCCTGACCCCGCGTCACCGCGTCGCCTTCCCTGACATGGAGCTCAGCGACCGTGCCGCCGATGCGGCTGCGGGCCGGTACCACGCTGATGCTTTCGACGGTTGCGAATACAGCTTTCTCGTCGACGACCGAGTGCCGGGCAACCGTGAAGGTTTCCGCACCCGACGCCGCGACGGGCATCACGGCGACCGCAAAGAAGCAAAATATTCTCAATCCCCGCATCGGTCGGTTCCGTACTCTGACAGGACTAATCAGCCACGCTGCGGCACTCGCCGCGACATCTCATCGAAGATCGGCTCGAGAACGTTGACCTGCCTCAAGGCGCGGCCGTGCGTGTTCTCATAAATTGCGTTTGGCTTTCGCAGGCTTTGGAGGTCTGCAATAGACTTGATAAAGCGTCTTCAAAAGCTCCCGCGCGGGGTCGCTTGCGATCGAATAGTAGATGGTCTGCGCGTCGCGTCGTGCAGACACCAGGCCGTCCTTGCGAAGGAGAGCAAGATGCTGGGACACGGTTGAATCGCGCAGGCCCAGAAACTCCGCGAGATCGCCGACCGAGCGCTCGCCGTCGATCAACTGGCAGATGATCAGGAGCCGGTGCCGGTTGGAAAGCGACTTCAGGAGGTCGCTTGCCCGGTCGGCGGCAGATTCCATTATCGCAATATCTATTTTCATACTTGCGTATATACGATAATGTGAATATATAGTCAAGGTCCGGCGAAAGCAGCCACGCTCAAGAATGGCCAAAGCCGAAAGTCCATGGGAATGCAGCCAACGGAGGCAGATATGGCGGAAGTCGTTGTTTTAGGTGCCGGTCTCAGCGGGACGCTGATGGCCTATGAACTGTTGCCGCAATTGAGGAAGGACGACCGCCTCACGGTGGTTTCCCAAGGCCCTGTGTATCACTTTGTACCGTCCAATCCCTGGGTCGCAATCGGCTGGCGCCAGCGCCGCGATATCGAGATCGACCTGGTCGATATCATGAAGCGCAAGGGCGCCCGCCTCTTGACGCAGGGCGCGCAGCGCGTCCATCCGGTGGAGAACCGGATCGAACTCGCCGACGGCACGTCGATCGACTACGACTACCTCATCGTGGCAACCGGTCCAGAGCTTGCCTTCGACGAGATTCCCGGTCTGGGGCCCGACGGCCACACGCAGTCGATCTGCCACGTCGATCATGCGGTCCATGCCAGGGACGCTTTCGAAAAGCTCGCGGCCAATCCCGGGCCGGTCGTGATCGGCGCCGTGCAAGGCGCCTCCTGCTTCGGCCCGGCTTACGAATTTCTCTTCATACTTGAAACCGAATTGCGACGGCGCAAGCTGCGCGACCGCGTGCCGATGACGTTCGTCACTTCGGAGCCTTATATCGGGCATCTCGGCCTTGACGGCGTGGGCGACACCAAGGGCCTGCTCGAAAGCGAGATGCGCGAGAAGCACATCAAGTGGATCACCAATGCCCGGGTCAAGAATGTGGAACCCGGAAAGATGTCGGTCGAAGAACTGACCGAGGACGGCGCAATCCGCAAGACGCACGAGCTTCCGTTCAACTATTCGATGATGCTCCCTGCCTTCCGCGGCGTCGGCGCCGTTCGCGGCATCGAGAAACTGACAAATCCCCGCGGCTTTGTCGTCGTCGACAAATACCAGCGCAATCCGGCGTTTCCGAATGTGTTTGCAATCGGCGTCTGCGTGGCGATTGCTCCTGTCGGAGCGACTCCGGTTCCGGTCGGCGTGCCCAAGACCGGCTTTATGATCGAATCCATGGTGACGGCGACCGCGATGAATATCGGCGCTTTGCTGCACGGCCGGTCAGTCTCGGCACAGCCGACGTGGAACGCGATCTGCCTCGCCGATTTTGGCGACTCCGGCGTCGCGTTTCTGGCGCAGCCGCAAATCCCGCCGCGCAACGTCAATTGGTCTTCGAAGGGCGAATGGGTTCACTATGCGAAGGTCGCCTTCGAGAAGTACTTCCTGCGCAAGATCCGCCGCGGCGAAAGCGAGCCGTTCTACGAGCGCTTCGTGCTCGACAGGCTCAACATCGGGAAGATCAAGGAAGTCAAGGCGACCGAGGAACTCAAGAAGACCGGCACATGAGCGCGAGCCGTCAGATCGTCTGTGGACATTGCGGGCGGACCAATCGGCTCCCTGCCGACCGCCCGCCGACGGCCGCGCGTTGCGGATCTTGTCACGAGCCGATCTTCGGCGGCCATCCGATCGAAGTCGACGAGGCAGGTTTGTCCCGCCATATGGCAAACAGCGATGTCCCGCTTCTCGTCGACATCTGGGCGCCATGGTGCGGACCGTGTCGCGTGATGGGGCCAATGTTCGAGCGGGCCGCCAAGGAACTCGAGCCGGCGGTCCGCCTGCTCAAGCTCAACGCCGATACCGCGCCTGCCCTCTCGTCGCGCCTGGGCATCAGCGGTATCCCAACTCTTCTCTTGATGAAGGGCGGCCGCGAGATCGCCCGGACTTCCGGGGCCATGGACGCCAGGTCCATCGTCGCCTGGACGAATGCGGGGCTTGCCTCGTGAAGACCATTTTCAGTCAAAGCCAAAGAAGGAACTCGCCATGAATATCGACAGGGCCGTCTTGAGATTCGCCGGATGTGTGGTGCTGCTGGGGCTCGTCCTCGGCTGGCTCGTCCACCCCTATTGGTATCTGCTGACAGCGTTTGCCGGCTTGAACATGATCCAGTCGTCTTTCACCGGCTTCTGCCCGGCGGCGATCGTATTCAAATGGCTCGGCCTGCGAGGCGGCAGCGCATTTTCGTAGTCAGCCTGCCGCGTCCGGTTCCTTTGAGCTAGCGCAAACCGGCGGCCTGGTGCGCGGGCTATTGAAGTGAAATCATTTCCCTGCCTTGCGAGCGCGATTGGCTTCGCGAAGCTTCCTTGGATTGCCGGCAACCATGACCACTACCATCGAAGGCCCGCTCTACGAAGCGCGCAAGAAGGTCTATCCGCAAGCCGTTCACGGCACATTTCGCCGGATCAAATGGGCTATCCTCATCTTTGCGCTGGGCGTCTATTACCTGCTGCCTTTCGTTCGCTGGCACCGCGGACCCGGCCTGCCCAGCCAGGCCGTCCTCGTCGATTTTCCGAATCGCCGGTTCTACTTCTTCTTCATCGAGCTCTGGCCGCAGGAGGTCTATTATTTCACCGGCCTCCTGATCATCGCGGCCATGGCGCTGTTTCTGATGAATGCGGTCGCCGGCCGCGTCTGGTGCGGCTATCTCTGTCCGCAGACCGTCTGGACCGACCTGTTTTACGCCGTCGAGCGCTGGGTCGAGGGCGACCGTCGCGAACGGATACTGAGCGACAAGCGCGGATGGACGTTGACCCATATCCGGCAGGCCGCCACCAAACATTTCATCTGGCTGATGATCGCGTGGTGGACCGGCGGTGCGTGGGTGCTTTACTTCTCCGACGCGCCGACGCTGGTGAAGGACCTTGCCACCTTTCAGGCGCCCTTCATTGCCTACCTCTGGATCGGTATCCTGACAGCAACCACCTACACCTTCGCGGGCCATGCCCGCGAACAGGTCTGCATCTATATGTGCCCCTGGCCGCGGATTCAGGCGGCGCTGACGGATGAATGGGCGCTCAATGTCACCTATCGACGCGACCGTGGCGAGCCGCGCGTATCGGTCAAGAAAGCGGAGCAACTGCGCCTGCACGGCGAGCCCGCCGGCGACTGCATCGATTGCCACCAATGTGTCAACGTTTGCCCCACGGGCGTCGACATCCGCGATGGAATCCAGCTCGGATGCATTCAATGTGGCCTTTGCATCGATGCCTGCGACAACGTGATGAGCGAGATAGGCCGCCCTACCCGCTTGATCGCCTACGATACCGACATCAACGCTCTGCGCCGCCAGGCCGGCAAGCCGCCGATCTATCGCCTGATCCGGCCGAGGACGATCCTTTACGCCGTCATCATTGCCATCGTCGGCAGCGTGATGCTTTATGTGCTGGCGACCCGACGTATGATTGATGTCAACGTGCTCCACGACCGCAACCCCTTGTTTGTGCTGCTCGGAGATGGAGGCGTTCGCAACAATTATTCCGTGCACATTCTGAACAAGGGTTCCGAGCGCAACTTCACCGTCGAGGTTTCCGGTCTGCCGGGTGCGGAACTGCACTCGCCAGGCATCCAGCCCCGCGCGGACGGAAAGCTCGCCGTGGACGTGGGACAGGACCAAACTCGCGAAGTCCGCCTCTCCGTGCAGGTAAGGAGCACATCGGTGCCTTCGAGCCCGGTGCCAATCGAGATCACGGCCACAGACACCACTACCGGACAAACCGTGGGCGCCGCGGATCACTTCATTCCGCCCACGCAATGAACCGCACTCTGGCAAAGCTCCGACCCGACGCTGCGAGCGCAACCGCCGGATTAACATTACCGATCGAATTCGATTCCCCCGCCAACCGTATCGACCGGTCTCTCCGATAGGATTTCGCCGAAGGGGCGAAGCACGGCGCGAACCGCCGGTGCAATGCTCGCAAGCGGAAAGCGGCACGTGGCCGAAATTGCCGAAATAGCGGTGGTCCGTCGCGCATCGGACGATGTCCGGGGCAAACGCGCATCTGCAATCGCCTTCCCGCAGGCTTCCGGATTTGCACCGCTCGACGAAATTCCTGTCGCTGACTGGCGAGCGCTTGCCGAACGGGCGATCGACCCGAACGGCTATTATCTTCCCGAGTGGGAATTGGCGGTAAACGCTTCGGCGCGAGGACGCGCCGCTGTCACGGCACTCGGCGCGTGGGGCGAAGCTTCGCCCATGCAAGCCAGACCGGCGCGGCTGATTGGCCTCTTGCCGGTCGTTTCGTTGTGGCGCGCCTGCAGGATTCCCCTGCCCGCGCTGGTCAGCGCGAACCCCTACGGCACGCTCTGTACCCCGCTGATCGACCGGGATTTCGGCGCCGACGCCGTCACGTGCTTGATGGCACATGCGCGTTCCGCCGGCGCTCGCGCGCTGATCCTGCGCGACGTTTCGCTTGGTGGCGCCGCGATGAAGGCTTTCTCCGAAGCGCTGCTAGACGACGACTTGCGGCCGCAGATCCTGCAATCGCACCATCGCGCCTGTCTTGACGCAAGGCGCGATGCGGACCAATTGCTGCAGAAAGCGCTCGGGGGAAAGAAGCTGAAGGAGCTGCGCCGCCAACGTAACCGGCTGGCCGAGCATGGCGCGGTGCGCTTCGACGTGGCGCGAACGCCCGAAGCGGTGGCCAGGGCGACCGAGATATTCCTGGCACTCGAGGCAAGCGGCTGGAAGGCGAGGCGCGGCACCGCGCTCCTGCAGGATGCGGGCGATGCCGCCTTCATCCGCCGTGCCACGAAAGAGCTTGCGGCCACCGGTCAATGCGAAATCGTCTCACTTCACGCCGGCGATACGCCGGTAGCGGCCGCTGTCGTGCTCCGACACATCGATCGCGCGTTCTATTTCAAGCTCGGCATAGACGAGCGTTTCGCGAAGTTCTCACCGGGCGTGCAATTGACCATCGATCTGACACGGCATTTGTGCGCCGATGCCACGATTGCCGCGGCGAATTCCACCGCGAGCGCCGATCATCCGATGATCAATCCGATCTG
This sequence comes from uncultured Alphaproteobacteria bacterium, assembly GCA_963820275.1. GTDB lineage: Bacteria > Pseudomonadota > Alphaproteobacteria > Rhizobiales > Xanthobacteraceae > Bradyrhizobium. The sequence goes on along the minus strand of CAWFZL010000036.1, from coordinate 48,456 downwards.
GCGCGGACGGCTCAGGATCGGCGATGCGGTCATTCCGCTGCGTCGACACGACCCGATTGTATTCCTGATTGTCGCGGCGATGAGGGCACGGCAGCTGGCGCGCGATCTGGCGCGCCGCGCGATACACTCTTTCGAGGTAGTTAGTAACGCCTACGCCGTGATATCGAGCAACGATTTGGTCGTATTGTCGTAGGCCTGAATGACCTTCGCATTGGCGGCGAAGGCGTACTTCGCGGTGATCAGTTGAACGAACTGGTCGGCGAGGTCGACATTCGGCGCCGCGACCAGACCATCCTGGTTGGCGAACGGCGCGTTCGGGTCAAATTGCGGGACAAAGCTCGGCGAAACCGCCGACACCGTCGCAACCGTGCCGCCGGGCGTCGAGCCGCTCGATTGATCGACCTGATTGACCTGCAGCGGCACATAAGCCGCGGGAAAAGCCGCGCTGGCGCTCGAACTGCCACCATTTCCGCCGGCGGGCGTACCGCCTGTCGCCGGCAACGGGCCAGTCGTGAAAGCATTGGCGATGTTGCTCGCGGTCACGTTCAGACGCAGGCTCGCGGCAGAAAGACCGGATGTAGCTATCGAGAGTGTGCTCATGCACCTTCATCTACGGGACAAATCATATCCGTTCGTTCACTCGATCCGAAGAATGCGTCGTTTCGCGTTTTCGATGCGGTAACCAATCGATCAGGCCGTGGACTCCTGCTCGTTTACTTCCGCCGATATCTGGCGGATGGCGCGCGCGAGCAGTTCCGCCGGCTGCGCGCCTGAAATCGTGTATTTCTGCGCGAACACGAAGGTTGGGACGCCGGAGATGCCCATTTCAGAAGCCTCCTTCGCCTGCGCGGAGATCAGCGCCACGTCCTCGTCCGTTCCAAGGCGGGCCCGCACCTGTTCGGCATCAAGCCCGCAATCGGCCGCCGCCTGTACCAGCACGTCCTGATCGGTCAGGTCGCCGCCATCGCGGAAATACAATTCCATCAGCCGTTGCTTCATCTCGACCGCCTTGCCCTTCTCGTCGGCCCAGTAAATCAGCCGATGGCAATCGATCGTGTTCGGCTGCCGCTGGACGAGGTCAGGCCGGTAGATGAGGCCCTCTTCGCTTGCCGCCGTGACGACGCGGCCGGCAATGCCGTTATAGGCCTCGACCGAACCGAACTTGGCGGTGAGATATTCCTCGCGGCTGATGCCTTCGCGCGGCACCCAGGGATTAAGGAAGAACGGACGCCAGTGCACTTCGACCGGCACATCGGCCGCAAGCTGCAAGGCACTTTCGATCCGGCGTTTGCCGATATAGCACCAGGGGCACACCACATCGGAGACGATATCGATTTGAAGCGGTTTCAGGGTGCTCATCTGGGCCTCCTTCCTGGCAGAGGAGCTACCACATAAGCCGCAAGGCAAACTCCAACAAGTCCTATTGCAGATTTACCGCCATCGACCGCATCCGCTGGGCGGTGAACTCGTCCGCCGGAAAAAAGGTCTCGAGCGCCAGTTCCGACAGCGTGATGTCGACCGGCGTGCCGAAAATCATCGTTGCCGACATGAAACTGAGCACGTCGCCGCCGAAGCGCAGCTTGAACGGGATCGCAACGTTATCGACCGGCAACGGCGCAGATCGTGCGGGGATCGGGTAGGACTTCAGCTCGCCATAGAGCTTGATCAGTCCGGGATCTGCCGTCGCTTCGCATTGGCGGTGCAACCGTTCCAGGAGGTGCCCGCACCATTCGGCGACATTGACCGTGCGGCCCGCCAGCGCCTCCGGGTGAAAGGCCAGTCGCAGAATATTGATGGGCTGGCCGAGCAGCCTTTCCGGCACGCCTTGCAACAGCGGGAATACCATGCGGTTTGCCGAGACCAGGTTCCAGTGCCGGTCATAAGCGAGCGCCGGACTGGGCTCATGCGCGCGCAGCACGAGATCGATCGCGGCCCGCGCCGACCCGAGCGCCGGGTCGTCGAGTGAGCGCTGGGGAAAGGCCGGCGCAAATCCCGCCGCCACCAGAAGCACGTTGCGCTCGCGCAGTGGCACGTTGAGCCGCTCGGCGAGTTTGAGCACCATGTCGCGGGACGGCGCCGCGCGTCCGGTTTCAACAAAGCTCAGGTGCCGTGCGGAAATCTCGGCATCGCCTGCCAGATCGAGCTGGCTCAAATGGCGGCGCTGGCGCCATTGACGCAGATGTTCGCCGATATGGACGGGGCTCGCCTGATCGGCACGGGCGGTAGCTGACGTTGCGTTCATAATGAGAAAGCTAGCATGCGAATTTCACGTCTTCCATTACCTCGGACGTAATGGATTGGCCTTCCAAAGCGGATCATCGTCGCGATCACAGGAGATGACGCGTCCAGCTTTCGACGCGCTGATCCATCTCCATTCTCGATCAAGGAGAAACCTGATGATCCATCCGTCCTCGTTTCTGCGCCGCGCCCTGCAGGCCGACGCCGTCTTCAGCGGTCTATCGGCCGTTGTGCTTACACTCGGCGCCGCCGATCTGGCGCCGCTGACGAACCTCCCCGAGGCGCTGCTGCGCGAGACTGGTCTGTTCCTGATCGCCTATGCGGCCTTCGTCGGCTGGCTCGGCACGCGAACGACCATGCCAAGAATCCTGGTGACGATCGTGATCGCAGGCAATGCGGCATGGACGCTGGCGAGCATTGTGCTTCTGTTCAGCGATGTGGTGACGCCGAACCTGCTCGGCGAATTCGCGATCGCAATTCAGGCAATCGCGGTCGGCGCGCTTGCCGAATTGCAATATACCGGCTTGCGCCGGAGCGGCGTAGCGGTGGCCGCCTAGGCCGAGGCTCGCTGTTCCCCGACAATTGCCGTCGACGGAGCCCCAGGCTCAATGGAAGTTTGGGGCTTCGCAGCGGACGATCGTGTTGCGGTAACCTCGAACCGGCCATGCCCGTTCCGAAGACGGCCGTTCAGAGGAACCCCATTGGCAGGCTTGCCATTGGCGGCCCTTCCATTGATTGACCTGCCTCTGCTTGCTTCGACATGCAAAGTCTTGCCACCAAGCCTTTGCTTTTGCTCCGCCTTCAGCTTTCGCTTGAGCTGCTCCTTCGCCTTCGCCGCTTCTTTCTCGGCTTGCCTCAAGGCTTTTCGCTCGGCTTTGGCCCTCAGGCGCAACCGTTCGGCCCGTGCCTCAGCGCGCTTTTTTCTGCGCTTTTTATCGCAGGCTGCGCATTTGCATCCGATCGGCTTCAGGTACGCCTTGAAATAATCGGTGCCATAATCGTAGTTGATCTCCTCGCCGGGCTCGATGTTCTTGATTGCCCGGATGAAGACCTTGCGCTTGCGCGGTTTGACGTCGGATTCCGCGTTCGGCTTGCAGGAATGATTGATGTAGCGGGCGATGTTCTTGCGCACCGAACCGTCGATCGTCCAGCGGTCGTTGAGCTCGAACAGGTATTTGTTCTCGATCGCGTCGTCGTCTTTCTTCTTCGAATCCAGAAGCGGCCCAAAATAACGGATGATTTTGGTGCCCTTCTTGATGGGTTTGGTGGCGAAGAGGCCAAATCCGGTGCGGGATCGGCCGACGCGATAGGGTTTCTTCGACGAGACGACAGGCATAAGGCACTGACACGCTGGAATGCAACGGACGTGTTGTAGGACGATTCCGTGCAAATGTCAGGCCCTTCGCGCCATTTGCTCGAACCTTCCCCAGATTGCGCAGGTGAACATGTGTTTCTTCTACAACAGCGGCGAATGAAACACGTTCCTCGTCAAGGTATTGCCCAATCTCAATCTCCTGCCGGTCGCACCACCGATGTCTTGAGCATCGCCTCCAGCAGCATCGCAGCGTCGGTGCCTTCAGGAAGGCGCCGAAGGAAGTCGGCAAGCCTTCCGTCGAGCAGCAGCATCGTGAAGCCGTGAACAAGCGACCACGCACGTGCAATGGCTGCGGCCTGATCGAGCGACAATGCGTCTGCGGAAATCGGCTCCTGGCGCTGGGCACCGATCGCACCGGCCAGCCCTGTGAAGGCGGCTGTGGCCGCCTCTCGCAGCGCCGGTCGAGACATATCGAGACGCTCGGTGCGAAACATCAGCCGGTAAATTCCGGGATGGGCTTGCGCATAGGTGACATAGGCCATGGCCCGCGCCCTCGCCTTTTCCGAAAGAGTGTCGCCGGCAAATTCCGCCGCCACCATCGCAGCGTTGAATTGGCGGAATCCAATCGCGGCAAGGTCGCTGACGAGCCCGGTCAGGTCGCCGAAATGGTGGGCGGGCGCGGCGTGAGAGACGCCGGCCTCGCGCGCCACCGCCCGCAGCGTCAGCCCTACCAGCCCCTCGCGCTCAAGTACCCTTTCGGCGGCCGCAAGCAGCGCGTCGCGCAGCGCGCCGTGATGATAGGGCGCACGTTCGCCGCGGGCGGCGCGGGAACCCGGGGATTTCCGCGCCGGTACGCGGCTTCCGGCCGCGCGGGGCGTGCGAATTCGCTTGCTTTGGGGTTTTCTGGCCATTTTTCGCTAATATAGATCACGATTTTGACATCGTAAAGATTTGCCTTGACGCTCCCTTCGTTCACGCCTAATCATATCTTTACACCGTAAAGATCGGTGCGGAGAGGTTGTCATGACCATCTTCCTGATCCTTGCGCCCTATGGCGCGTTTGCGCTCCTGATGCTGGTGAGCCCGGCCACGGTGAGCCTCTTTGCAGCGGCGGCAATCTGCCTGGCGGTGATCGCTTATGACGCCTCTCGCGGCCATTCGATCAAGATGCTCGGCATCGGCTCCGCGATCGTTTTCCTGGGCCTCGGCTGTTACCTCGCGCTGGCCGAAGTTCCCTTGAGCGCTTCGGCGGTCAAGCTTGCGGTGGACGCCGGCGTGCTGGCCATCGCCCTTGTTTCGCTCGCCATCGGCAGACCGTTCACGCTGCAATATGCCCGGGAAATGGTGGATGCGGAGACGGCCGGATTGCCGGGCTTTCAGACCGCCAATTATGTGATCACCTGGGCCTGGGTACTGGCGCTGCTGCTGATGATGCTTGCCAACGCGCTCCTCATCTATCTGCCGGGCCTGCCGCTGTGGTCGGGACTTGCGATCGCGTTCGCTGCCCGCAACACCGCGGTCTATTTTAGCAGGTGGTATCCCGAATACAGGAAGACAAAATTCGCGCCTCCGGCCATCGCGCCGTCGCGATCCTGACAGGGGCGCGAAACGCCACGTTTCGAACGGAAGACATAACCATGCGCGACGTCTTCAAGAGGCTGGGCTCTGATTTCCTCGCCACCCTCCTGTTCCTCGCCCTGTACTTCGGGACCGGCAATCTCATGCTGGCGACAGGGATGGCGATCGCGACCGCCGTGGCGCAGACGATTCACGCCAGCATCAAGGGTGAGTCTCTCGGCTTCGTGGCCTATGCGAGCCTTGTGCTGGTGATCGTGCTCGGCAGCGCGACGCTGTTGACGAGCGATCCTCGCTTCGTGCTCGCCAAGCCCGCTATCGCGCATTTTGCGATCGGCGCCATCATGCTCAAGCGCGGCTGGATGCTGCGCTACATGCCGCCGGTGGTGGCGGAGACCATTCCGGAATACGTGACGCTAGCCGGCTACGCCTGGGCTGTGCTGATGTTTGCGCTGGGCACGGGCACCATCGCCGTGGCACTCACGGGCGACTTGAGACTGTGGGCGATCTATGTGTCGGTTGTTGCCTTCGGAGCCAAGATCCTGGCTTTCACGATCCAATATGTCGCCTTCAGGGTCCTGGTCACCAACCGGCTCCGCGCCCGCAGCGCCTGACGGCGGCTTCGCTCGACACACAACACCCACAGACAAAACAAAAAAGTCGCAAGCTCCCCCATTGGGCATTGGCTGCAAGATGCGCTATACCGCCGCCTGAGCCTTGCCCGAAGACCATTTCGGTCTTGCGAGAAATACCTGGAGATGCAGATGGCCGTGGACGGAAACTGGAAGATCACCATGAACACGCCGATGGGCGACCGCGACTCGACGCTGAGCCTGAAGACCGCGGGCGGTACGCTGACAGGCACGCAGGCGGCCGAAGGCAATTCGATCGAAATCTTCGACGGCACGGCCAATGGCGATGATGTCTCGTGGAAGGTTTCCATCAGCAACCCGATGCCGCTGACGCTCGAATTCACCGGCAAGGTCTCCGGCGACAGCATCGCCGGCGACGTGGGCATCGGCCCGATGGGCAGCTTTCCGTTTTCGGGGACGCGCGCGTAGCGACCGACGTCATGCCCCGCGAAAACACCAGTGGGCTCATGGTTCACCCGGCGAGCGAAGCATCGTCCGGAGACGCGCGGCCGCGCCGCGCTCCTCACCATGAGGGACTGACTTGGTGCCAGGCGCATCGCCTCACCCGGAGGAGGCGCGCAGCGCCGTCTCGAAAAGGGTGGACCGCGCGGCGACGTGAAGCCCAATCCTCAAATTCAGTTTTCAAACAGCCAGTTTCAGCGTCATTGCGAGCGGAGCGAAGCAATCCAGAGCAGGCAATCCAGAATTGTTACCGACGACTCTGGATTGCTTCGTCGCTTCCGCTCCTCGCAATGACGACTAAAAAACATGCGTCAGCATTCCCGCAGCGAAACCTCGCCCGAGCTTTGCAGCAAATACGTCCCTCAAGAAGATAGAGGGCGCAGGGAAAGCCGGGCGCGAGAGGCGCCCGCAGCCTCGCATGCAAGATCAGTTACGCATACGAGCATAGTCACCACAGGTACGCCGCAACGATCCGGCCTTCCCTGCGCAATGGTTTTAACGGCTTCCTTCGTGCTCTCCCTGGTGAACCGGGCTTTCTTGCCACCATCACCGGCGGATCATCCCGCCGGCTTGATATCAGCGTCGGGATATCAGGACCACACGACTTCGCCGTCCGTTCTGGCGACGCTCGTCAGCGCGAAGTCAAAACGTCCACCGCATCCCGTGCCCAACGTTCGTGACGATCGCGAAACGCCCCTCAGAAAGGACGGGATACGAATCGCAATAATCCTGCGTCTACCCGACGGTCAAGCCCAATTTCGGAAAATCAGAAACAGCGCACGCTCAGGTTGTTTGCCGGGAGAAATCTTCACGGACACGTGAATCTGCTTCGTGCGCGGGATGCCGATGAAACAAGATGACAGCGGCAAGAAGCCATTTCGCTGGCTTGCGAAAGAACGCGGAAACCTGCCGGATTTAGCCTTGACCGCAGTGGAAGAAGTTTTTGAGTGCTTGAATTTTCCTATCACGTCAGGGGTAAAGCCATGCACAAGGATAAAATCATTCAATTCGATGATCTCGCTCAAGTCTTGCATCATGCCAATCTTCGCCGATCAACCGATTTCCGTCACTGGCTCAGGCAATACTTCAAGGATCGCCGTCAGGCCGAACCGACCAAAGGAGTAAAAGCCCACTTGCTTAATACGATGGTTTCGTTGGTCGGCCCGCCTCGTCGGCGATCGATCTAGGTCGATTTAGAGCGGGTCGCTGATGAGATTTGCCTGAACATGTCCTCGGCAGAAAACGAAATCGTGATAGGTACTCGCTTCAAAATGAGTCCCCTCGGCTCGGCGCGCAACCCGAGCCTCGCTGGCAAGGAAGGGATCATCATCGGCGGCAGCAGCCGATACTACACCAGCGTGCGCGTTCGATTCGATGGAGCCAAATATCCGATGACGCTGCACCGGGACTACATTGAGCTCATCACGAACTTATCGGTCTGACGCTTCGGACATCAAGAACGCGTTGTTACTGCGATACTCAAAGTCCAACGATATGTCATCGTCGACGCCAACGGTTTGGCGCTTTCAAGTGGCTCGATGGCGATTATTCTCGGGAGTTGGACATTGACATTCCCGCAGCGCCGGCAAGCGACGAACCCAACGCGCTTGCCAATGCCGGTGATAATTTTCGTGGCGGGTATGGGTATCGTCGCGCTTGCACTCGCAGCGAATGCAGTTGCAGTGCCTGTCGAGCGTTTGCCAGCCGTCTATGCTGCAGGTGTAACTGCGATACTTGTTGGCGCCGCGATGTTGTTCCTGTTCGCTGCACACATTGGTACGATGCCATTCTGAAATCGGATCCGGCAGGCAAACCCCGTCCCAGGACCGCAGGGCAGGTTCTCCAGTTGCGGGCGCTAGGTCACGTAGTGTCCTAGAACGTACCGCCGTTAGGGACAACGCGCTCGCGTGGAACTCCTTGACAGCGTGAGCTGCTAAACGGTCAATGCATTGTCTAAAATGGCTATGGGATTTTCATGAAAATAATGACCTTCACATCGTCGGGTGATTTCCGAAGCTGGCTTGCGAAAAACCATGGCCAATCAGACGGAATCTTGCTGCGCATTTACAAAAAGGATTCAGGTGTCTCCACGGTGACATACGCAGAAGCACTTGATCAAGCGCTTTGCTTCGGATGGGTTGACGGACAAAAGAGGCCAAATGACAAACAATCGTGGCTTCAGAAATTCACACCAAGACGACCTAAAAGCGGGTGGTCTAAGAATAACACCCGGCATGCTGAACGCCTTATCAAAACCGAAGAAATGGCTCCCTCCGGGCTGAAGGAGGTGAAAGCCGCAAAGGCGGACGGACGCTGGAAGGCCGCATATGAATCCTTTGCCAACGCCGTTGTTCCAGATGACTTCATTAAGGAGCTTGCTCGAAACAAAAAGGCGAACGCCTTCTTTGAAACCCTCAACAAGACCAATTTGTACTCAATAGCGTACCGGCTCCAGACCGCGAAAACGCCCGAAACCAAACAGAAGCGGACGCAGGCAATCATCGAGAAGTTGGCTCGGGGCGAGAAGTTTCATTAAGGCAATGCTTTTGCCACCTTGAGCCGAGTTTAGGTCCGACCTTCGGAAGGGCTGGAAACTTTCGGGAGGTTCACATGCGTCCATACGCGATCCGGCTTTTGACGCTGGCCGTCTGTGCGACCGCGGCTATGGCGGTGGGTGTGGTGACGTCGGCCGGGGGCGAGGCGATGAGCCGACACATCAGGAAACATCATCAGCGAATGAGCCCTGGCTGGACCGAATCCTGGGCTGCGCAAGACGTCCGCACCGCGCCCTCGTCTCACAGCTTTGCCGACAGCGCCTGTCCGGGCAACGCTAGAAGCATCGACTGCAACAAATGGCCTCCTCCGTTCGATGATGACGCCGACCGAAAGTCGGGCGATGGCGGCGGTGGGTGAAACGCAGTCGCGCCGGAAGAACGAACGGAGGGCGCGGCTTGACTGATTCAATTTTCAAACAGGCAGTTTCAGAGTCATTGCGAGCGGAGCGAAGCAATCCAGAGCAGGCAATCCAGAATTGTTACCGACGACTCTGGATTGCTTCGTCGCTTCCGCTCCTCGCAATGACGACTCAAAAACATGCGTCAGCATTCCCGCGGCGAAACCTCGCCCGAGCCTTGCAGCAAACACGTCCCTCAAGAAGATAGACGGCGCAGGGAAAGCCGGGCGCGAGAGGCGCCCGCAGCCTCGCATGCAAGATCGGTTACGCATACGAGCATAGTCACCACAGGTACGCCGCAACGATCGGACGGCCGGTCCCGCTTCCGGGAAGCGGGTCGTCCAGATCTTCACTGGCCCTCCACCGCAATCATGACGCTGCGCGCCGCCGCATGCCGCTTGGCGATCAGCGGCCGATAGCCGGGATCGTTGTACCAATCCTTGATCGCCTGCTTGCTCGGAAATTCGACAATGACGACGCGGCTTGGCCGTTGCCCTTCGAGCATTTCATGTGTGCCCGCCTTGGTGAGATAACGTCCGCCATGCCTTTCGATAAAGGGCATTGTCTCTTTGAGGTAGTCAGCGAAAGCTGCCTCGTCGTCGATCTCGTGCTGGCCGATGTAAAAGGCCGTCATCAATGGTTCTCCAGATAAAGGGCGTGCTTGCGGGGTAAAGTGGACCTAGCAGCGGGCTACTTGCCGCAATTACCATTCGTCGTCGTAGTACTGCCACCGAGGTTGGTACGGCAGCCGCGGTGGGTACAGCCGGCGCGACGGTGGCGCCTGCGGCCGCATTGCGGCGTGCGGCGATTGGGTCGGTCCAGCCGAAGGCGTAGACGTCTTCGGCGACGCGCTTTGCTCGGAAACCTTGGCGAGCAGGCGCCCCATCTCTTCCTGCCTCGCCTTGAACTGCTCAATCGCTTTTGCATTGTCGCTGGCTATCTGGTCCTGCTTCGCCTTGACCTGTTCGATCGCGCGCTCCAGATTTGCGATATCGCCCGTCATCTTTTGCAGCAACTGTGTCAGCTCTGAATTCGCCGTGGCGGTCGTCGCGGCATCCTGCGGTCCGGTGTTGGGCAACGGTGCCGCTTGCGGCGGCGCCGCCTCCGCCACGGTCACCTGAGCGGGCGATGGATCCGCTTGGGCAGGGAACGGCGGGTTCTTCGATGGGATGGATGGCGCTGGAATGGACTGCGGCGCCTCTTGGGCGCCAAACAGCATCACGCCGCCATGAGACGATTGCAAAACGAGGGCGACGAGGCCCCCGATACACACCGCCGACAGCAGGCCGATGAGGCCGCGCCGCGCAAGCCATCCATGCGGTGACTGCGCGGCGGATCCAGCCGAAGGATCGGGTACGGCATCGCGCCCGGCTTTCGAAAACTGTTCAGACACACGCGCAAGCTGTTCGTCGGTGCGCGCGATTTGTTCGTAGGTGCGCGCGATCTGCTCATCGGCGCGCGCGATCAAATTATCCTTTGTGTTCGGTGTGGAATTCATTGGCGTTTCCTTCTCCGTCCAATGTCATCCGCCGATGGGGTCAAACATCCATCAAGCCGACTGCCAGCCAAAGACCTTAATGCAATTTTCGCAAGGAGCGGACGATAGGAAGTATAGGACCATATCACCCGACGCGCCAACTCCGACGATGCGGCCAGCCAGACTTAGCCCGGATGAGCGAAGCGACCTCCGGGTTTCCAGGGCGCCTTGAAGGTTCCGCGCGCATCGCCGCGCTCGTCCGGCCGACGCGTGCCGAGACCTGGCTGTCACTGCAGCCTCGATGAGGTGGTTGCGGCTGATCGCCTCTGTTACTGTGTTCCAACCGGCACCCGAGGAGACCACCCCGTGACCACGCTTGTCGATCGCCTCGACTTGTCGGCTGCGTTGCCACGCGCACGCAGTCGGCGCGACACCGAAACCGAAACCGTTCAGTTCGCGCAGGCGGCGCTCGCCGCGGCCAAGCGGGAGGGCCTGCAACTGGCGGTGCGGGCGCGCTATGTCGCGCTTGCGGTAATCGCCTGCCTGTTGCCGATTATCAACCCGAGCTGGGATCAGCTTTACTATGTGGTGCTGCTTGGCCTCTTCGCGCTGATTGGCTGGGCTCAGGTCAGGGTTGGGCGGGTCGGCGTGTCGAGGCCGGAGCTTGCGCTGTTGTTCTGCGACCTCGCGTTGCTGACCTTCATCGCCGTCGTGCCGAATCCCTTCGGCCCCGCCAAATGGCCGGTCGCGATGCAGTACCATTTGGGCAACTTCATCTATTTCTTCGTGCTGCTGGCGGGCGCGACGCTGGCCTATTCCTGGCGGACCGTCATCGCGGTCGGCACGTGGACCTCCTCGCTCTGGATAGTCGGCATGGTGTGGGTATGGTGGCAGCCCGATCGCGCTCCCGAGCTGACCGCGCGCGTCGCAGCGGCGCTGGGCAGCGATCAAAGGCTGCTCCAGCTGATCTCACCCAATTCGATCGTGTTCACTGCTCGCATCCAGGAGATTGTCGTGTTCATGATTGTTGCGATGACACTCGCCGTAGCCGTGCGCCGCGGCAATGATCTCGTGATCCGCCATGCCGCAGTGGAACGCGAACGCGGCAATCTCGCGCGATACTTCTCGCCTAACGTGGTGGAGGAATTGTCCAGGAACGACGAACCACTGAAGCAGGTGCGCACGCAAAATGTCGCCGTGCTGTTTGTCGACATCGTCGGATTCACCGCCTTTGCCGACGCTCGCACGCCGGAAGAAGTCGTGCGCACGTTGCGCGAATTTCACGCGCTGATGGAGCAGGAGGTTTTCCGTCACAGCGGCACGCTCGACAAATACCTTGGCGACGGGCTGATGGCGACCTTCGGCACGCCGTTCGCCGGAGAGGCCGACGCCAGCAACGCGCTGCGCTGTGTCCAGGCCATGATGGCGGCCGCGGATCAGTGGAATGGCGAACGCAAAGCGGCCGGTGAAGCTGCAATCCGCGTCAGTTTCGGCTTGCATTACGGACCGGTCGTCCTCGGCGACATCGGGCTGACCTGTCTCGAATTTGCGGTGATCGGTTCGACCGTGAACGCCGCAAGCCGGCTCGAAACCTTGACTCGCGCGCTCGATTGCGCGCTGGTGGCGAGCGACGATCTCGTCAGGCGCGCAAGGGCCGAGGTTGGAAGTGCGGATGCACTGTTTCGGCCGCTGAAGGCGCAACTCCCGCAGTCGATCCGCGGCCTCGAGCACCCGATGGCGATCTGGACCCAGGCGCGCGGCGAGTTGGCCGCGTAGCGGGGCGGGTTAAAAGTGGCTACGCCAATCAGTAGGCCGCGGGATCGGGCGAATCTGTCGGCTTCTCGAAGGCCCGCTTCATAGCCGGGCTCATTGGGACGTTCAGGTTGATACCTTTCGGCGGGATGGCTTGCGTGAACCACCTGGCATAGAGCGCCGCCCCCTCGGGGCTCCTGTAGAGGGCAGCCGTGGCTGCATCGGCAAGCGCCTTGAACGCCAAATCGTCCTTGCGCAGCATAATTCCGTACGGCTCCGGTTTGGAGAACGCGTCTTCCGAGATGACATAGCCCTTCGGATCCTTCGATGTCGCGATCAGGCCTGCCAGTATGATGTCGTCCTGGACAAAGGCCACCGCCCTGCCCGTCTCGACCATCAGGAACGCTTCGGCCTGGTCCTGAGCCGGGACGATCGTCATGCCCAGATTCAGTCTGCTATTGAATTCGAGCGCCTGCTTGATGTTGGTCGAGCCGGCCGGAGAGACGATCGTCTTGCCCTTGAGGTCGGCGATCGATCGGACGTTCGACTCGACCTTCGAGAGGAATCGGCTCGCCGTCAGAAAATGCGTGTTGGTGTACCAAACCTGCCGTTGCCGTTCGGCGTTGTTGGTGGTGTTGCCGCATTCGAGGTCAATGGTGCCGTTGGCCAAGAGCGGAATGCGGGTCGAAGCCGTCACCAGCTGATACCGCACCCCGAGCTTGTCCAGCTTCAATTCGCGCTTCACGGCGTCGACGATTCCCGCGCAGATGTCCATGGCAAAACCGACCGGCTGCCGCTTGTCGTCGAGATAGGAGAACGGTACCGACGCCTCGCGGTGCCCGATGGTGATGTATCCGAGCTCCTTGACCTTCTGAAGCGTCCCTGTGAGTTCCTCCGCGCCTGCGGCCGCGGGGCCTGAAACAAGCGTTGCGAGGGTAAGCGCCACGAACAGGTCCTTGCGCACAGGAGTTCTCCATCGCGTTTGCGGTCCAACCTGATGCTTGGCGATATCAGGCGATTTTTCAAGCCGTCGGATGCGAGACACCCCTCAGGCGGGCCGGCGCGGCACGATCGCGATCGGATTGAAGGTGTAGACGGCCTCGCCGTTCTGATTGAAGGCGGTCCATTTGATGCGGGCAATGCCTTGCGGCTTGGTTCGCGACGGGATCAGTTCGACCACTTCCCCCTCCAGATGCAGCGTGTCGCCCGGCCGCACCGGCTTGAGCCAGCGAAGTTCGTCGACGCCCGCGCCAAACAGCGGATGCGGCCCGAACGGCCGCGCGGTAATGGCCAATCGCATCGCCAGCGCCGCCGTATGCCATCCCGAAGCCGCAAGCCCGTCGAGGATGGTTTCCTTCGCGGCCACTTCATCCATGTGAAACGGTTGCGGATCGAATTCGGCCGCGAAGCGCAGGATGTCTTCCCTGGAGACGGTCACCTTGTCGCTCTGAAAACGCATTCCGAGCTTGAGGTCATCGAACCACTCGACCATTCCCTCACCCCAGATTCAATTCCTTGAAGAAGTCGTTGCCCTTGTCGTCGATGATGATGAAGGCCGGGAAATCCACGACCTCGATGCGCCAGATCGCTTCCATCCCGAGTTCGGGATATTCCACCACCTCGACCTTCTTGATGCAGTGCTCGGCGAGGTTAGCCGCCGCCCCGCCGATCGAGCCGAGATAGAAGCCGCCATGCTTCTTGCAGGCCTCGCGCACCGCGGCCGCGCGGTTGCCCTTGGCCAGCATCACCATCGAGCCGCCCGCCGCCTGGAACTGGTCGACAAAGGAATCCATGCGGCCCGCCGTTGTCGGACCGAAGGCGCCCGAGGCGTAACCCTCCGGCGTCTTGGCGGGTCCGGCATAATAGATCGGATGGTTCTTGAAATAGTCCGGCAGCGGCTCACCCTTCTCCAGCCGCTCGCGCAGCTTCGCATGGGCCGAATCCCGCGCCACGATCATGGTTCCCGTCAGCGACAGGCGCGTCTTGATCGGATGTTTCGACAGCGTCGCCAGGATGTCCTTCATCGGCTGGTCCAGATCGATCCTGACCACCTCGCCGTCGAGCGCCTGCTCCACGGCGGGCAGATATTGCGCCGGGTTATGCTCGAGCTCCTCGAGATAGACGCCGTCCTTGGTGATCTTGCCGAGCACCTGGCGATCGGCCGAGCAGGATACGCCAAGGCCGATCGGCAGCGACGCGCCGTGGCGCGGCATGCGGATCACGCGGACGTCATGGCAGAAATATTTGCCGCCGAACTGCGCGCCCACCCCGAGGCTCTGCGTCATCTTGAGGATTTCCTGCTCCATCTCGAGATCGCGGAACGCGTTGCCGTCGGCCGAGCCGTGGGTCGGCAGCGCATCGAGATAGCGGGCGGATGCGAGCTTCACGGTCTTCATGCAGAGCTCGGCCGAGGTGCCGCCGATCACGATGGCCAGGTGATAGGGCGGACACGCCGCGGTCCCGAGCGTCAGCACCTTCTCCTTCAGAAAGGCCAGCAGGCGATCCCTGGTAAGCACCGAAGGCGTTGCCTGGAACAGGAAGCTCTTGTTGGCCGAGCCGCCGCCCTTGGCCATGAACATGAACTTGTAGGCGTCATCGCCCTCGGCATAGATCTCGCACTGCGCCGGCATGTTGTTGGCGGTGTTCTTTTCCTCATACATCGACAGCGGCGCTACCTGCGAATAACGCAGGTTGCGGCGCAGATAGGCGTCCCGCGCGCCTTCGGACAGCGCAGCCTCGTCCTCGCCGTCGGTGAGCACGTTGCAGCCCTTCTTGCCCATGATGATCGCGGTGCCGGTGTCCTGGCACATCGGCAAGATCCCGCCGGCGGCGATATTGGCGTTCTTCAGGAAATCGAAGGCGACGAATTTGTCGTTGTCGCTGGCCTCCTTGTCGTCGAGGATCGCGCGCAGCTGCCTCAGATGCGAGGGGCGCAGGTAATGGTTGATCTCGCCGAAGGCGGCTTCCGACAGTGCCCGCAGCGCCTCGCGCGAGACCACGAGCATATCCCTGCCCAGCACCTTTTCAACTCGCACGCCTTCGGTTCCGATCTTCTTGTAGGGCGTGGTGTCCGCACCCAGCGGAAACAGCGGGGTGTGCCTGTAGGGCGGAACGGGCTTTTGCTGGTCGGGAAAGGCGGTCGGGGCGTTCATGGGGGTGCTCGCGTTGTTATGGGGCCAAAGGCGCCTGCCTCGAGGGCGCGCCAGCCGACAATGTCCCCGTTCTAAGCACTTTTGTGCGAAAAGAAAGGGAGCACAGCGCGATATGGGGCTTCGCGGCAGCCCCTCTACCACGCCCGGCCGCGCTCCTTTAAACAACTTTCACAGGGATAACCGTCGGGAGCGCCCGCCCTTGCGCGAAACACCGACGGACGCTTCAATAGCGCGAAGGGGCATCCACAATGACATTGAAAGCAAGGCTTATGAGACCCACTGCGCTCGTCGCGGCAACGACAACGCTGGCCGCCATGTTCCTGAGTATTGCAGGTGCGCTGCCCGCGCGCGCCGACCACTGCGAGGACATCGCCAACCAGCTCAAGAACCAGATCGAAGGCCTGAAGATTCATTTCCCGGCGGCCAACGTCATCTACCTGTCGCATCCCGCGGCGAAGGAATTGTCGCTCGGCTGTCCGAACCGGAAATACGCCAATGAGCTCTATGCCAAGGGCGACCGCAAGCTGAAGCCTGAATTCCTCGAACTGGTCGGCGCGGCGGCGGCCATTGTCTTCACCCTGCCCAAGGATGACGTGATGACCGGCACGACGCGCTGTCTCAAGCGCATGGGCTTTTTGCGCGGCGACAAGATCAGCATGCGCTACAAGCGGCTCGACATGGAATGCACGCGAACCAAGGCCGACGCTTCGATCGCGATCCAGCGCGGCAAGGATCAGTAGGAAAAGGGCGCACATTCGTAAGAGAGGTCGCCGCAACAAGATACAAATGTCAGATCCGGGACAACGAGCCGTTCACCATGTGGCGGCCAAGGCCGGGGATGTGTCCCGATTTAGGGATTGGATTCATAAAGCCTTTGTGGCGGCAGGGTCAGGGTGGCGAAGCAAGCGCAACAGGAACCCGTCGATGAGCATTTCCAGCATTCCTTCGTCCCCTCCGGCCCCCATCGCCCATCCCGACACCAGCACGTCGCGGACGCCCGACGTGAAGCCGGACGGCGACGCCAACGATGCCGGCGCGACCCAGCCGACGGTACAGGCCGCTCTCCCGCCCGGACAGGGGACGCGGGTCGACCAGCTGGTCTGACCTTGGGGCCAATCCGGTTCTGATTGAATCAGAACCGGGCCTATTCTTTTGCTTTTGTGTTTTCTTCACGCGAAGCGGTTTCCACTTCGCTTGAAAGCGCTATAGGCTCCGTCCAAAAGCCACGAACGGAGCGGAGCGATGCCCGAGAGCAAGACCTTCACCGGCGGCTGTCATTGCGGCCTGGTGCGTTTCGAATGCACAAGCGATCTGGCGATGGTGACCGCGTGCAACTGTTCGATCTGCACCAAGAAGGGCCTGCATTTCGCGTTCCTGCCGCCGAAGAATTTTCAACTGCGCGCCGGCGAAGACAATCTGAAGGAATATCTGTTCAACAAGCACGCGATACGGCATCAGTCCTGCATCGATTGCGGGGTCGAAATATTCGCCCGGGGCAAGAAGCCCGACGGCACCGAGGTGGTGGCGCTCAATGTCAGCTGCATCGACGGCATCGAGCTTGCAAAACTTGCAATGACGCCGGTCGACGGACGAAGCAGGTAGAGGGTGACACCCGGGCGCGAAACCGGGTCAAATATCCAGTTCCTTGTAATGCCTGAATATGCCGTCCTCGTTGAAGGGGATGCGGCGCTCGCTCGAAAGATACGCCTTGATATTCGGCCGCCGCGCCACGCGCTCGTGCAGACCGACAAGCCCGGGAATCCGGCGCTCGAAAGTTTTCATGCGTTTCGGAAAGGCGTAGCGCAGCCCCTCGACGATCTGGAACAGCGAAAGGTCGACATAGCTGGCCTTGCGCCCCGTGACATAGGCTCCGCCGCTTCCGTCGATCAGCCGCTCGAAATAACCCAGATATTTCGGCACGCGTTCTTTCCAGAATTCGCCGCTGCGCCGTTTCGCCTCGCTGCGCTGATCCTCGTAATACAGCGTAGGCCCCAGCGGATGATGGGTGTCATGAATTTCCAGCACGAGATCGGCAATCGTCAGCTGCAGCTGATGCACCCAGAGCCGCGCGGCTTCCGCTTTCGGAGCCAGGGCATGGCGCGAACCCAGATAAAAGAGGATGTTCGCCGTTTGCCCGATGACCAGCCGGCCTGCTTTGAGAAAAGGCGGCGCGAATGGCGGCGTGCCGCCCTTTGCCCCCATCATCCGCATCATCGCGGCCATGCCGCGCTCGGTGCGCGCGGAATCGACATAGTCGGCGCCCGCATCTTCCAGCGCGAGGCGCACATATTCGCCGCGACCCTAAATCCCCGGCCAATAATAGAGTTCATAGCGCATAAGTGACCTCATGGGTTGGTTGCGCGGGCGCACAGCGCGATTAACGTAGTCACTCCCCCGCAGCAAGAAGGCGTCAGTTCGATATGAGAAAAACCCTGTATCTCTGCCTGTTGCTGCTCGGCCTCGCGGTGATACCGGCAGAAAGTCTCTCGGCGGATGCGACGCCGCCGTGGAGCGCGGACATCGACCAGGTCCGGCAGGTCGCCGGAATGATCCCCGGTCCGCGCCCGATCCGGGTCAATGTCATCAAATTCGCCGAAAGCCGCCGCGCGAAGAATTTCGCCGTCAAGGGCCTGCCGGCCGAGCCCAGCGTGCAGGCGCGAACCGCCTATCAGATCGTTTATGCGGACGGGACCGTGATGGTCGACACCGGGATGGATCTCGCGACGCACCGCTTCTTCGGCCGCGGCGTGGAGGAGCCGTATTTTCCGGAAGCGGCCGCGCGCGTGGCGCAGGCGCTGTTGCGCGCGAAAGCAATCATCGTCACCCACGAGCATGGCGACCACGTTGCGGGGCTCGTGCGCAGCTCTTCGTTCGCCGAGCTTGCGCCGAAGGCAGTGCTGACGCGCCAGCAATTGCAAACTCTTGTGAACGAACCGCAGATACCCGAATTGCGCCCGACCCCCGAGATGGCCGCGCGGCTGCGCGTCATCGACTATGCCGATTACATGGCGTTTGCGCCGGGCATTGCGCTGATCAAGGCGCCGGGCCATACGCCGGGCTCGCAAATGGTCTATGTGGCCCTGCAATCAGGCAAGGAGTTGCTGCTGGCCGGTGACGTGGCCTGGCACATGGACGGCGTGCGGTTGAACACCGGCAAGGATGCGCCGTGGATCAAGGAACCGCCGGAGCTGATGGCCGCCGAACTCGATTGGCTCAACCGCCTCAGCCGTACCGAGAAGAACCTGTCGATCGTCATCAGCCATGACGAGGAGCAGCGTCGCGAATACATCGCGCAAGGCGTGCTGGGCGACGGATTCGAGTAACCCCGTCGCCCAACCGCGACCGACGAGCTGACGAACTCAGTTCGCCGCGAAACAGTACAGCAGGCCGTCGCCGCCGGTGCTCCGCAGGTCGGCCTGCGAACAGCCGCCATCCGGCCCGCGCGAAGGGTGCGAGCTGTTCCAGGATTTCGACGCATCGTCGTCGCGCAGGCCTATCCGATCGGAATGTCCAACCATCGCGGCGCCCTGCGAGCTGCTCGTCCAGTTCTTGCAGGTGCGATCCTCCCCGGCCGGGAACGCCATGCCGTCCGCCTGCGATCCCGTCAGCACATCGTGGCGATTGGGCGTATCGCCGCGGCCGTTGATTACGTCACCCTTTTCGCTGAGCGCGGTTTGCTTCGTCAGGTTGTTGGACCCGTGCAGCTCGGCCACATCCTTTGCGATCACGACACCCTTTGAATTCTGCCACGGTCCCTTGCCGATGCGATCGCGCGCATTCACGGCCGGCGTGCCGTCGGCAGCCTGCGTCGAAAGATAGGCCCGCCAGGTCTTGCCGCCGGCGCCCGCTGCCTGCGCCAGCGTCTGGCAATGATTATCGGCGCCCGCAAGACCGCCGAGATTGGCGCCGTTGCCGACGCCGACCGAGGTCACAAAGAAACTGGCATTGGCCGACTGGGCCCGTGCAGGATGAGCCGCCGCGACGGCAGTTGCCGCCGCTACGGTGGCGAGGCAAGCGCGCGAGATGAATTGAGCCAAAGTGGGCATCTGTTCCTCCGATGTTGTCTTGATTTTTGGCGGCCCAAACATGAGCCGGTTGGTGCGAAAAAATCAACACACCGTCATCCATATTATTCCGCCTGCATGACGCCGAAGCAAAAAGCGCCGCGGAACGAACCGCAGCGCTTTGAATTCCTGTCATCCTGCAAGGGAATCAGGTTTGCTGGATCGCCGAGAGTTCCCATGTACCGCCCCGCGGGCGCAGGAAGGTCCACACTTCCGTGACTTCCGTCGGCTGTTCGCTGCCTTCGACCAGCCGGCCGGTAGCGCGATCAACCGTCTTGTCCACCATCGAGAACCGCATCGCTACGGTAGCGTAGTCGGTGTCGCCCTCGCGCCATGATTCCGCGAGGTCGCCCTGCAGGAGCCTCGTGCCGGAAACCTTGTTGATGACGTTGCGGGCCTTGTTCTGCTCGATATCGGCTGCGAAATAGGAGACCATTTCTGGCGTGGCCAGCGTGTGAAGCCTGGCGATGTCTTCATTCGACCAGGCAGCCTGGGTCTCGCCGAGCAGGCGTTCGAACGCTTCATAATCGGCGGGAAGGATCTGCAGCGGCGCGCTGCCCGATCCAAGGCCGAACCCGGTTGACGCGCGAAGGTTCGAGGGCGCGCCCAATCCCGATGGCCCGCCGGCAAATGCGGCAGCCGTTTCATGGCGGCGCTGCCACCATGACATCGCCATCCTCACCAGGAAAACGATCAGGGCGATTTGCAGCAGAAGTCCGATGATCGACGAGAACCCGCCGATCCCGCCGAACAGGCCGCCGCCAAACAGCATTCCCAGAAGACCTGCTCCGAGAAAGCCCGCGGCGAGGCCGCCGAACAGGCCCATGCCGGGCCGATTGAACAAGCCGCCGCCAGGCGTTCCGATACCCGGGCTGCCCGGTTGGGTAATGGTGCGGTTGAACGGGGATGCCGCGTTCGGCGCGGTGGACGTGCTCGGCGGCGCCGAGAACGTTCGCCCGCCCCGCGACCCCGAACTGCTCCCTCCGCCGATCCGCGCGTCGGCCGACGAGGTGGCCAATGCCAGCGGCAGCGCGAGCGACAAGACGACGGCGACCGCCTGCACGATGCCACGGGCGCTTCGGGTGAATTTCATGACAATTTCCTTTTGTCCCCAAAACCGGAGAAACCGCCCTAACATGGGCACGTGTGCCTAAATGTGAAGCGGGTGCAACCGAAAGGGGCTGCGGCGCTCGGTCGCGGGGATGGGCGATTGCGGAGCGATCCGTCGCAGTTGCGCCGGGCACGAGAGCCCGCCCCGGCCCTACGCGGAATGACCGCACGATTTTACGAAGGCGCCATGGTCTCCTTCACGGCGGCGACCAGCTGGCTCAGCGTGAAGGGCTTCGGCAGGAAGGCGAATTGCTGGTTCTCGGGCAGGCTCTTCTCGAAGGCGTCTTCCGCGTAGCCGGACACGAAGATGATCCTGAGATCGGGATTGCGGCCGCGCATCCTCTTCAGAAGCGTCGGCCCGTCCATTTCCGGCATTACCACGTCGGATACCACCAGATCGATCGCGCCGTTCTTTTCCTCCAGCGCTTCCAGCGCCTCGATCCCGTTCGAGGCCTCGATCACGCTGTAGCCGCGCGAGCGCAAGCCCCGCGCGTTCAGCGAACGCAGGCCCTCCTCGTCTTCGACCAGAAGGATGGTGCCCTGCCCGGTCAGATCGATGCGAGGTTTGGCCTCCACCTGCGGCTCGCTGGCTGCAGCACTGCCGGACTGGACCTCCTGCGCGGGATGATGCCGCGGCAGGAAAATGTGGAAGGTGGTGCCCTTTCCTTCCTCGGAATCGACGTAGATGAAACCGCCGGTCTGCTTGATGATGCCGTACACCGTCGAGAGCCCGAGCCCGGTGCCCTTGCCGACTTCCTTGGTCGAGAAGAACGGCTCGAAGATCTTGTCGCGGATGTCGGCAGGAATTCCGGTGCCGGTATCGCTTATATCGATCCGGACATATTCCGCCGCCGGCAAGCCCTTGTAGGCGAGCTGGGCGGATTCTTCCGCGGAGACGTTGGCCGTTCGCACCGTCAGCTTGCCGCCCTCGGGCATAGCGTCGCGGGCGTTGACGGCCAGGTTGACGATCACCTGCTCGAATTGCGAGACGTCCACCTTGACCGGCCACAGATCGCGGCCATGCACGAGGTCGAGCTTGACCTTCTCGCCGATCAGCCGGCGCAGCAGCATGGTGAGATCCGACAGGGCATCGCCGAGATCGAGCACCTGGGGACGCAGGGTCTGCCGGCGCGAGAACGCCAGAAGCTGGCGCACCAGCGTCGCCGCCCGCGTCGCGTTCTGCTTGATCTGCATGATGTCCTGGAACGAGGGATCGGTCGGCTTGTGCGCGTTGAGCAGAAAGTCGTTCGCCATCATGATCGCGGAGAGCACATTGTTGAAATCGTGCGCGATGCCGCCGGCGAGCTGGCCGACCATGTCCATCTTCTGCGACTGGTTGATCTGGTTTTCCAGTGCGCGCCGTTCGGTCGTCTCGAGCAGGTAGACGATGGCTGCCTCGGCCTCGCGTTCGTCTTCCTCGACTGCGGTGACGAAGAACTGGCCCCAGCGTTCGCCCGCGCTGTCAAGCATCACTTCCACCGGCGCGATATCGCCCTGACCCTCCGCTGCCCGCGCGATGGCCGCGGCCAGCATATGCCGGTCGCGCGCGTTGACGGTGTTGAGAATCGACTTGCTGCCGGCGCCGTCGGCGCCCAGGCCCTGGGCAACCTTCGCAAACCTTGCATTGGCGCGCACCACCGCGCCGGAGCGGTCCACGGTCGCAATCGCCATCGGCGTATGGTCGAAGAAACGCATGAAGCGGACCTCGGCGGCCCGCTGCGGGTCGGAACGCTCGTCCCGCGCCCGGCTGATCACCAGCGTCCGCGAGGCACCCCGCTCGCCCCCGGCCCCGAATGCCAGCTTGTGGTAGAGACGGACCGGCATGGTCCTGCCGGTCCGCATCCGCAGGTCGATGTCGAATACCTCGGTCTTGACCTCGCCCGGCGCCGGCATGATCGAGGTCAGGAGCGAAGCGCCATCTCCCGAAACGATGTCGGCGAGCTTCAACCCGCCCGAACCGATCTCCGCCAGATCGTAGTCGAGCCAGTTGGCGAGCGTGGCGTTGACATAGACGATCTCTCCGGCCGGATTGACCGAGAAGAAGCCGCAAGGCGCATGATCGAGATATTCGATGGCGTGCTGCAGTTCCTGGAACACGTCCTCCTGCCGTTCGCGATCGCGGGTGATGTCGGCAATCGACCACACCGCATATTTCGCCTCGCGCTTGGCTTTGCCCAGCGGACGAACCCGCATCCGAAGCCAGCGGCCATGGGCGCCGTCCGTGCCCGCGACGCGGACCTCTTCCTGCTGTCGCTTGCCCTCGCGCGCGGCCTTGAGCAAGCGGAACACCACTTCCGATACGTCGGGATTGCCGATGAAGGCCCGCTCGACCGGCCGGACGTCACGCGGGCCCGTCGCGCCCGTCAGCGCGACATAGGCAGCATTGGAATAGACCACATGGCCGCGCGCGTCGGTAACGACAATACCGTCATAGGCCAGATCCGGGATGCGGCGGATCACAGGGTCGTCGGTCGAGCGATCGGTGAAACGAATGATTCCGGCCGCGAAAGCAAACAGGCCGAACAGGCCGACCATCGCGAGCAGCGCCAGAATGGCGAGAATATAGGGTTGCGCCTGCGCTCGTTCGATCGTCGCGAGCGCCACGGCGGCGACGACGATCGCGGCTGCCACCAACAGCACGAGAACGATGCTGCCGCTGCGCCGCACCGGCTCGTGGGCGGTAACCGGCTCTCCTGACGGATCATCGTGAAGTTCGGCGGTCATGCGTGTGGACGCGGCCTGTCGAGATAGGTGTGACGCGCGGTCCGCACGCCACCCCTCAAGTGCCTGAATCGGACCTGCAAGCGCAAGTCCATCAAGCGGTTATTCCCCGGTTGCGATCATGTCCAGCCGGTTTGAAGGAACCCACCGCGCGCAAGTCAAATCCGCCTGCCCGACAGGGTCCGCTTGAGACCCATGACGTAACCGATGATTTCGGCCACCGCATGATAGTGTTCCACCGGGATCTCCTCGTCGATCTCCACGGTGGCATACAACGCCCTCGCCAGCGGCACGTTCTCGACGATCGGAACATTGTTCGCGCCCGCGACCTCCCTGATCTTGAGCGCGATGTTGTCGATGCCCTTGGCGACACAAACCGGCGCCGACATGCCGCGCTCGTAGGCAAGCGCGACCGAATAGTGCGTCGGGTTGGTGATGATGACGGAGGCCTTGGGAACGGCGGCCATCATGCGCTTCTTCATGCGCGCCTGCCGCAATTGCCGGATTCGTCCCTTGATATGCGGGTCGCCCTCGGACTGCTTGAATTCCTCCTTCATCTCCCGCAGCGACATTTTTTGCCGCTCGTACCACTGCCGGTACTGGAAGAAATAATCGGCGATCGCGACGATGGCGAGTATGGCGACGACGGCCCCCAGCAATTGCAGCGTAAGGGTGACGATCACGCCGGGAATGGTGGCCGGATCGAACCGCAGCATCCCCTCGAGGCGATGCCGCTCCGGCCAGAGGATCGACGTCATCACCGCGCCAAGCGCCACCAGCTTGAAGAGGCCCTTGGCGAAGTTCGCCAGCGCCTGCTTGCCGAAAATCCGCTTCGCTCCGGCAAGGGGCGAGATCTTGCTGAGCTTGGGCTTGAGCGATTCAGCGGACCAGACCAGCCGGTGCTGCAGCATGTTGCCTGCGATCGCCGCGATTGCCAGCATCAGCAGGGGCACGCCGAGTGCTGCAATCAGCACAAATTCCAGATTTCTCGCAAGCGCCAGCAGCCCCGCCCCGTCGGTGCGAATCATCCAGGAATTGGCAATGAGATTGCGCAAGGGAACATGGATGCCGCCGATCGATCCGGAAAAGGTGGAGAGCACCAGCGTTGCGCCGGAGATCATGAACCAGGTGTTGACCTCCTGGCTCTTGGCGACGTCGCCGCGGTCGTGGGCGTCGTCGAGGCGTTTTTGCGTGGGGTCTTCTGTGCGTTCTGTTGCGTCGTCCTCTTCCTCCATCGCTCATGCCCTCACTTGAGCGGTATCATCTCGTGCATGACAGAGATGAAGTAATCGAGGAAGGTCCCCATCATCGCCGCGATGACGACCGTGAGGATGAGGAATCCGGCGAGAATCGACAGCGGCACGCCGACGAAATAGACCTGCATCTGCGGCATCAGCCGCGCCAGCACGCCGAGCCCTACGTTGAAGACCAGGCCAAAAACCAGGAACGGCGCAGCCAGTTGCATGCCGATCCTGAAAGCTGCGCTGAACGCTCGGGTGGCAAGCGCGGCAACGTCGCCGCTGGGGATCCATTCTCCGGGCGAAAAGATCGAATAGCTGTCGTTCAACGCCGCGATGACGAGATGGTGGCTGTCGGTCGCAAACAGCATCGTCACGCCGAGCATGGTGAGGAAGTTCCCGATCAATATCCCCTGCTGTCCCTGGGTGGTCGGATCGACCGAGGTCGCAAATCCAAGACCGAGCTGCTGGGCGATCACGGCGCCCGCGACCTGCAACGCCGCCAGCGTCACCCTTGCGGTGGCGCCGAGCACGATGCCGACGATGATCTCGTAGAACATCATGACCAGAAGCGGCGCGAGGGCGCTCATGTCGACATGGTAGGAGGAACGGTGCAGCGGCAGGATGATCAGCGTCAGCAGCAGCGCGATCGAAAGCTTGACGCGAACCGGAATGTTGGACTCGCCCAGTCCCGGCAACAGCATCACCATCGCGCCGACACGGGCGAATACCAGCATGAAGGCCGCGGCCAGCGCAGGCAGCAATGAAATATCGATGCGCATTTCTCACCAGCCGCATGGCGGATTCGCCATTCGCAAGCAGGGAGATTGCCATCATCCGCCTATGATTCGCGAGGATATCCGCATCATGTGGCTGTGAAGCGAATCGGCCATGAAGGGTAGCGCCAGCAGCAAGGTGACGAAGATCGCGAGGATTTTCGGGACGAAAATCAGCGTCTGCTCCTGGATCTGCGTGAGCGCCTGGAACAGCGACACCACGACGCCGACGACAAGGCCGACGATCATCAGCGGCGACGAGACCACGACGATGGTCCAGATCGCATCGCGGGCAACGTCGAGGGTTTCAGGGCCGGTCATTGTCGCACTCTCCAGCTTTGCTACTTCATTGTTTCAGTGAATAGCGAACAGCGAACGGTTTCGAATTCCTGCTCGCCACTCGCTCTTCGCTATTGGCGCACTTCAGATCGCCATCTTCATGATGTCTTCGTAAGCCGCGATCACCTTGTCGCGCACAGACACCAGCGTTGAAACCGCCACGTCGGTATCGGCGACCGCGGTCACCACGTCCATGACATTGGCCTTGCCTGCCGCCATCGCCACTGTCTGGGCGTCGGATTTGCGCCCAGAATCGAGGACGCCGCCAAGCGTCTCCTTGAGCACGTCGCCGAATGTCGGACCGCCGGTGTCCGATCCCTTCGGGGCGCCGCCGGTATCCAAAATCCGGGCGGCCGAGGCGTAGGCATTTGCAGCTATCGTGGGTGAGGCCATGGCTGAAAGCTTTCTGTTCAGGCTTTGAGGATATCGAGCGTGCGTTGGATCATCCGCCGCGTGGCGCTGATGATGTTGAGGTTGGCTTCGTATGATCGCTGCGCTTCGCGCATGTCGGTCATTTCGACCAGCGGATTGACGTTGGGATATTTGACGTTGCCGGCTGCGTCCGCCGCCGGATTCCCCGGCTCGTATTTGATGCGAAATGCCGATTGATCGGGCCGTATCTTGCCGAGCGTGACCACCTTGGCATCCAGTGTGCGGTCGAGCGCGGACGAAAATGTCGGAACCTTGCGGCGATATGGGTCGCCGCCGGCGGTCGGCGCCGTGGAATCCGCGTTGGCGATATTTTCGGAGATCACCCGCATCCGCCCGGCCTGCGCACGCAGGCCCGAGGTGGCAATGCCCATGGAGCGGGTAAAATCATTCGCGTCGCTTGCCATGCCGTTTCCTCAATTCTTCCCGGCCGCTCGAAGGACTCCCAGGTGATCAGGCCTTGCCGACGGCCATCTTCAGTAGATGCAGGCTCTTGCTGTAAAGCGACGTCGCCGCCGCATAGTCCATCTGGTTGGCAGAGGCTTTGAGCATTTCTTCCTCCAGGCTGACGGCGTTGCCCGCAGGACGTGTCTGAAAGCCCACGCGGCGGTTCTGGTCGAAGGTTGGTTCGGCCCCCGAAGTGGAGATGTGGGCCTGGCTGGTGCGCAGCATCGGCAGCGATCCCGCCTGTCCCGCATTGGCACCCGTCTCGTCGAATTTCGGCTCGACCAGGTCGCGCGGCTTGAAATTGGGTGTGTTGGCGTTTGAGACGTTCTCGGCAAGAACGTTCTGACGCTGCTGGTGCCATTGCATCCTGGTGCGAAGCGCCGACAGGGCCGGAATATCGTTGATGGACATCGCGCGCTTTCCCCTTTGACCTCGTCGACACCGCGTCGAGGTAGGCAGAATTTGCCGCGTGTATGGTTAACAGCCGGTTAAGATGGTCGCCGCCGCCAAAAGACGGATTTACCGACCAGGACTCGCTTCGAGCGCATTTTCGCCACGAATGCTGCGTTAACCAACCAATTCATCGGCTGTGGGATGGCGAGAAGTCGTTTTGGCCCAGCCGATTCATGGGTTATTAATCATTGGGGGCGGCAGTTTCTGCCGCGGGGGATTAAGGTTTCAGTTCAGACAGTTCAGTTCAGCAGTTCAGACTTGGGTTGGGTTTGGCGTTCGGCGTAATCGCGTCCAATCGAGCGTTCGACAAATAAAGGCCCTAGGAAAACGCTGTTTGCCGGGGACAGAGCATGCAGGCACTTACATTTTTCTTGGCGTTTGTGGCGGTCCTGGCGCTGATTGGCGTCGCGGCCTGGTTGGTGCGTCGATTCGCGAGCAACCGGCTGGGCACCAACACCAACCGCGGCCGGATGCCGCGCCTGGCGGTGATCGATGCCGCGGCCGTGGACGGACGCAGGCGGCTCGTCCTGGTACGTCGCGACAACATCGAGCATCTGTTGATGATCGGCGGCCCCACCGACATCGTCGTGGAACCCAATATCGTGCGCGCCATGCCCGGACGGGATCAGCTGCCGACCCGACCCGCCGTTGCCGGTCCGGAACCGCAGGTCCGCGCTGCCCCGCTCCCCGAGACGGGAGGCTGGAGCGACGAGAGCCAGCGTGGCGAAGTTTTCGAGCATGGCGAGCCGCAAATGCCCGAACCGCCTCCGCGCCCCATACGGCCACCGTTTGCGGATGAGGTGCGCCGACCGGCCGCGGAGCGGCGCATCGACCGGGGCGATCTCGCGGGATTTGCGCCCGAGCCGATGGGTGGCCGTCCGGAACCTCGCGAGCCTCGCCCCGAACCGATGGCGCCGCGAATGCCGCGCAGCGAGCCGATGATTCCCCGTCCCTCGCGTCCAGGCGAACCGCCCAAGCCGCCGATCCGCCCGGCCGAGCGCGCCGCTCCGCCGCCTCCACCACCGCCGCAACCGCAGCCTCTGTCGGCGGCCGACCAGAATCTTGCCGAGATGGCACAACGGCTCGAAGCGGCGCTTCGCCGGCCATCTGGCGGCGACGCCGTCGCGCCACCGGTTGCCCCCGAGCCGCCTCCTGGCCGCGCCGCACCCCGCGCCGAGCCGCCGGCACCCCCTCCGGCTCCGGCACCCAAGAGCGGATTTGACAACCTCGAAGACGAAATGGCGTCCCTGCTCGGGCGCCCAAAGAACTCTTCGTGAGGCGGCCGGCTTTCCCGCGTAGAGTTTTATTTTTTGCCATCCTGATTACCGCAGCAACGGCGGCGGCGCCTGCGCTTGCGCAGGACATCAGCATCAATCTCGGCCAGGGCAATGGCGGCGTTACCGAGCGCGCGATCCAGCTGATCGCTCTCCTGACGGTGCTGTCGATCGCCCCGTCGATCCTGGTCATGATGACGTCGTTCACCCGTATCGTCGTCGTGCTGTCGCTGCTGCGCACCGCGATGGGTACCGCGACCGCGCCGCCGAACTCGGTCATCATCGCGCTGGCGATGTTTCTGACCGCCTTCGTGATGGCTCCGGTATTGCAGAAATCCTATGACGACGGCATCAAGCCGCTGGTGGCCAACCAGATCGGCGTCGAAGACGCACTGCAACGCGCGGCGGTGCCGCTGCGCGGCTTCATGCAGAAGAACGTGCGCGAAAAGGACGTGAAGCTCTTCATCGACATGTCGGGCGAACCGCCGCCTGCCACGCCGGAAGAAATGTCGCTGCGGATTCTGGTGCCTGCCTTCATGATCTCCGAATTGAAGCGCGCCTTCGAAATCGGCTTCCTGCTGTTCCTGCCCTTCCTGATCATCGATCTCGTCGTCGCTTCGGTCTTGATGTCGATGGGCATGATGATGCTGCCGCCGGTGGTTGTCTCGCTGCCCTTCAAGCTGATCTTTTTCGTGCTGGTCGACGGCTGGTCGCTGGTGGCCGGCAGCCTTGTGCAAAGCTACGGCGGCTGAGGCAAGGAGATCAGTCCTTCACGTCGAAATGCCTGCTCAGGTGGTCGCCGATCTGGACGATCATCGCCACGCACTCGGGATAACCTGGCTTGCCGATGGTCGCTGCATCGGCCGCCGTGCGAAATTCCCAGCTACCGTCCGAGTGGACGACGGAAATCTCTATTCCATCCGGACAGTCGGCGTGAACCTTGAGCTCCGCCCTTGCCATTGCGATGAGTTCGGCCGCGGTCTTGCCAGGCTTGCTCATGGTGATGCCTTCCTCTCCTGCCCGGTTGGCTGATCGCTGATCGCAAATTGACGCCTCGCAAGGCATCTGTCGAGGGGGCTGACGACGAGGCGGAGGCTACTTCGCCAAACGCGCCGGCTTTACGCCGACGATCGCGGGCAACGAGCCGGTCGAAAAAGGATCGGCCTTCGGTGTCCCCGGCGGCATGTTGGCGCGAGCCGTCGCGTCCGGGAATCTCGCCCTCATTTCGCGCAAGAATCCATCGAGCGTATCGACGCTCGCCGCCATCCTGGCAATCTGGGCGAGATCGGCGCCGCTGGAGCCGACCGGCTTGCTTGCGGCATCGAAGACGATCCGATCGGCCTCGCTGCTCATGAGTGGCGCGTATTTTTCGCGAAAGCGCGCCAGGCCGATTGTATCATCGGCGAGCGTGTATCCCACCACCGCGCGGATCATGTCGCTCTTCTCCGCCGGACTGAGCGGTTTGAAGTCGCGCCAGCGATCGGCGTAATACAGTTCGATCTGCTCGGCGGACTCGCGCCACTGCCGTGCCGCCCAGTAGATGTCGGAGCGCAACCGGATCGTTTCCCGGCCGCTCAGGTTGGAAACAATATCGAGCGCGAGATCGTGACGGCCGATATCGCTTTGCGCGCGCGCCTCCAGCAACAGGCGCTGCTGGCGCAATTCTCCGGACAGGTCGGCGATGCGGGTGGATCGAAGCGCCTCGATTGCCCGATCCGGCTTGCGATTGGTGAGATAGACCATGGCAAGGCGCGCCGCCACCTGCGCGCGCGCGGCGCCTTCGAGCCGCTTGTCGATCTGGTATTGGAGCAGTTCGGCGGCCTGATCGAGCAGATCGACCGCGACGAGACGGTCGGCCAGCCGGCGGATCATTTCGTCGCCGCGCCGTCCGATCGGCGTCAGCTCGCGAAAATCGTAGAACATTCCAAGTGCGTCGATCGGCGGAAGGTCGTCGCCCTTCTGGCCCAGAAATATCTGCGCGAACAGCGCCGATGCCGCGTCCTGGCCCTGACGCGCGACTTCCGAGTTCGGCGACAGCCTGTTGGCGGTCCGAACTGCCGCGAAGGATTCGGCGTAGCGTCCGGTATCGGCATAGATGCGCGCGAGCATTTCGAGCGTCTGCACCTCGATCGCGTCGCCGCGCCACGTCACCGCAAGCGTCTCAAGCTCGCGCAGGGAATCGGCCTGATTGATCTCCCCCCGCCTCTGCTTCAGCGCGATTTCGAGCAGCTTGGCCTCGCTCGCTGCCGGGCGATCGTCCGACCCGATCGCGCTCGTATAATCATCCAGCGCATCCTTGTCGTGTCCGAGCCCTTCGGCCAGCCTGCCGCGCAATACCGTAATGTCGAATTTCAGATCGTCGGACGATCCGACGACGTCGAGCTCCGCGGCCCGCTTTGCGGCACTGGCGTAGTCCCTGACCTCCAGCGATGCCCGCATCGCATCGGCGAGCACGATGCGCTGCAGCTCGAGCGGCAGCGAGCTGATGGCAAACTCGATGCTTTTGAACTTCTCGCGCGCATCCGGCCATTTTCCCATTCGCGCGCTGGCCACGGCCTTCCACAGCTGGGAATCGAAATTGGTTCCGATCGCCGGGCTGGCCAGGTCCTTCAGCCCGCGCTCCGGACGTCCCATCAGGATACTCGCGACCGCATGAACGATGAGGGCGGTCGGGTCTTCAGAACCGGGCTTGGCATCGGCAAGCGCGAGTTCGAGGACGCCGGCAGCCTCGGGAAACAGGCCTCGCGACATGTAGAAGCGCGCGAGATCGATGCGGGCCCGGGTGCGCTGATCGGGTGCGGCAGCACCCGCGGCCTCGATCAACGCATCCTGTCGCCCGTTGAAGCTTCCTTCCTGGTTCCTGCGCCACTCGCCGAGGTCAAAAATGGGCCGAACGGCCGTCGGCGCCCGCTCCGCCCCGGTATCGGCCGGCGACAGCGTAAGCCCGCCAGGCTTGCCCAGGATGATCTTGTCCGGTGCGACGTCGGCTGTGACGTCGTCGGAGTTCGGACGAATTGCCACGCCGTGGATCGATTCGAGCAAGGACACCTCGACGAAATCCTGCCGCTTGACGAGCCCGTGGGCCGGCGGCAGCGCCGTAACCACGATCAAGGTGTCGCCGGCGTCCGGGTCGACGAACCGATGAAGCTGGCCGGCCTTGGGGAGCGGTACGGTGACACTGGCAAGCGACGGCTCGGCGATATTTCGTATCGCCGCGAGCGGTTGTGTCGGCGTCTGCACCGTATCGGCGATGGTGAGCGTCCAGGTCATGCCGTCCGGCAGATCCTCGCTGGCAAGCGCGGGCAATTGCGGTCGATTGAGGCGGATTCGGATCGCCTGCCCCTTTTCCAGCGGCAGGACGCCGACATCGGCAATGACGGCCCCGACCTGGCCGCGGATCTTCTCGACACCGATCGGCTTTTTGGAATCGAAAATCAGCCACAGCGTATCGGCGCGGCGAAACAAGGCCGCGGGCGTCGGGACCGGAAATGAAAACGTCAGATGCAGGCCGTCGCTGTCGCGGCTGGCGGTGAGCGGCGCAAGGGAGACGCCGGACCTTTCTTCGGGCAAAGGTGCGGGCGAAGGAAGAACTTTCGCCGGGGCTTCGGCGGCGGCAGCCGCCGGTTCATTCGGGGACGGCGGCGCGGACGTTTGGGCTTCGGTGGCCTGCGGCTTCTTCGGCACCTGTTCGGGATTGGTGACGGTTTCGGCTTGCCGCGCCGGCGTCTGCGATGCGGCAGGCGCGGCTTCGCCGGTCTGCCGTTGCTCCGCGGCAACGGGAGGATTGTCGGGAAGGGCGGCCGGGGTCATTGCCGGCGCGCTTGAGGCAGGCTGGCCCGGGACGTCCGCAGTCGGGGCTGCCGGCATTGCGCCGGCAGGGGTTGCGGCCGATGGCATCGCAGCGGATGGCATGGCAGCGGATGGCATGGCGACGGCCGCCTGCGGGGCTCGCGTCTCTGCGGCTTTTTTCGGCGCGCGCAGGGCATCCGCCAAATTCGGCCGCATCGAAGTCTTCTCGGACTGCTGGAACGCGACATCGATGACGTAGTTCTTGTCTTCCCGGAAGGAGTGGACATCGACATCGCCGACCAGGGAAATCTCAATGGTGGAGGCTTCGCCTTCGGCTTTCTGCTCGATCGACGCGACATTTGGCGGCGCCGCCAGCTTGGCATCCGTCAGATCGAAGACCAGCAGCCTGCTGAACACCAGCTTGAGCTTCTGGTCGTTCAAGACCGAAGAGACACCGACGCCTTCAGGCATCTCGAAAACAAACCGCACGAAGGTCGGCTGGACCGAGGCATGGACTCTGACAGGCGGACGCTTGCTGGCTTCCAACAACGCCCGCTGCTGGCGCAATTCACGCTCGGCGATCCTTGCGCGCTCGGCCAGTTCGCGAACGACTTCCTGGGGAAGATTTGGAGGCGGACCGCTCCAGGAGTCCGGCAGGAAATCGACGAACAATCGCTCGCCGGCAGTCATGGTGTTGACGGTTACCCTGCGCGCCAGCGACAGGCGGATCGCCATGCCGTCCGGATCGCGTCGCACCGAACCGACATAATCGGGGACCGCATCGGCAAACCGGTCTACGGAAATATCCACCGGACGCTCGAAGCGGATCACGATGATCGATCCGGCCGTGGTGACCTCGGAGCCGACATCCTCGGAGAATTTCAGAACGAGCCTGGCAAAGCCGCCGGCGGAGGTGAAGGTGGCCTCGGCCTTGACCGGCTCAGCCAGGCAGAGGCGCGGGCTCGCAAGAACGGCGATGAGGATCAGGACGGCGAGCCGTGACGCACGCCTTCGCCAGAGCGAACGCGTACGCAAGGCCGCGCGCACCTGCGACCAAAATCCAGCGGCAGCCGTTCGCGCCATTCGGGTCACGTCTTTCAGTTCGAACATCCGGGCAGGCCACGCGCCTTGCCCGTCCGAATCTAGAATTGGCGGTTTAAGGAGCTGTTAAACATCCCCGCTAATTGGACTTTTGCGGCGCCAGCATTTTGCCTTCGATCTTCGGCAGATCGTCGGTGGAAGCCGACTTGTCGGTCCCGGCACGGCGCGCCATTTCGACGGTGAGCCGCTCGGCCACCTCCGGCGACATGAGTCCGAGGATATCGGACATCTTGCGCGGCGCGATCTGGGACGCGATTTCGAACAGCACCGGCATTTCGAGCCGGTCGAACACCTTGGCGGCATCCTTCGGCTTCATGCCCTCGTACATCGTGATGATTCCCTTGAAGCGAGCCGCCTCTGCCTCATTTTTCTGCTGGCCCGCCGTAGTGATCCGCGCTTCGATCGCCTTCAACTCCTCGACGCGCGCCTCGACCCGTTTTTCCGCGGCCTTCAGCAGGCTCTCGCGAATGTCGATTTCGCGCGCGCGGGTATCGAGCTCCTGTCGGCGCGCCTGCAGCCGCTCGAGGATCGCCCGCTCGGAAGGCGAGACGATTTGAGGCTGCTGCTGCTGCTCCTGGCGCGCAGCGGAATCGGCTTTCGCGGCTTCGGGCGCGGCGGCCGGCTTGGCGGCCTCCTCCTTGGGTTTCTCCTGGACCGAGCCCGTAATATCCGCGGATTCCGCCCTGTTTCTGCCGGGAAAGTTCAAGACGTCCTGCGCCCAGGATGGCGTCGCCAATTCGGGCCGATAGTCGAACACATAGCCGCCGTCGATCACGAGGCCCGCGATCTTCAGCACGGCGAGGCCGAAGATCGCGACCAGAACGACCGGAAGCACGCGAATGTCGCGAAACGCTTTCATGCGGCAAGGCCATTCGACCTTCTGCGCTCGGCAAATGCCTG
Source organism: uncultured Alphaproteobacteria bacterium (assembly GCA_963820275.1). GTDB lineage: Bacteria > Pseudomonadota > Alphaproteobacteria > Rhizobiales > Xanthobacteraceae > Bradyrhizobium. The sequence continues at coordinate 14,259 of CAWFZL010000036.1, read as the reverse complement.
CGCTGCTGCCGCGACCGCCTTGGCCGACGATGCATTCGACGGCGCAGCCTCGGGCTCCGCCGGTCGCGCGGCTATTGCGATCCTGGACAGCCGCCGGACCACATTTTCACCTTCCGCCAGCTGCTTCTTCAAAAGGAAAGTCATCTCGCCCGCGGAATTCAGCTGGTTGCCCAGATTCTCGTTTACGTCGCGCACGGTGTGCTTGAGGCCGCCGATGGCGCGCTCGGCGATTTCGGTCGCGGTGATCAATTCCGCGATCGTCGCCTTGAGCGAATGCTCATCGGCCTTCAGGCGTTTCAGGCGCCTGTTCAACAGCATGCAATAAGCTATCGTGACTATGAGCAAAATGGCTACGAGACTCTCTATCGCTACTCCGAATAAATGACTCATTGGGCCTCCATCATCTTGGTTTGCTCGTCGGCCTTTTCGAACATCGCGAAGGTGGTGTTCGGCTTGCGCAGCTGCTTGGTGACGCGGATCGCCACGCGGTCCCCCACCCTGCCCATACGTCCTTCCGTAAGGGTGACGCTCCCGCAGCGCACCGCCACCAGCGCATCGGCTCGCATGTCCAGCGGCAGGACATCTCCGACCTTGAGCTTCATCAATTGCTTTAAAGGAATATCGGCTTCGTAAAGCACGGCGTCGACCGCAATCTCGGCTTGCGCGACCTCGGTTGCGAAATGACCCTCCCAGATCGGATCGCGGCCGAATTTCTCGCCCATGAACATCTGCAACAGAACGTTGCGGATCGGTTCGATGGTCGCGTAGGGCAGCAGCAATTCGACATTGCCGCCGCGATCTTCCATGTCGATGCGCAGCCGCACCAGGATGGCGGCGTTGGCGGGCCGGCTGATCGCAGCAAAGCGCGGATTGGTTTCGAGCCGGTCGATCGTGAAGGTGACGGGCGACAGCGGCCGGAAGGCCTGCTCGGCGTCCGCCATCACCACTTCGACAAGCCGCTTGACGAGATTGGTCTCGATGGTCGTGTACGGGCGGCCTTCGATGCGCAGCGAGGTTTGTCCGCGGCGGCCGCCGAGGAGAACATCGATCATGGAATAGATCAGGCTCGAATCCACCGTCGCCAGGCCGAAGTTCTCCCACTCCTCGGCCTTGAACACGCAGAGCACCGCCGGCAGCGGAATCGAATTCATGTAGTCGCCGAAGCGAACCGAGGTGATGCGGTCGAGCGAGACTTCGACGTTGTCGGAAGTGAAGTTGCGCAGACTGGTGGTCATCAGCCGCACCAGGCGGTCGAACACGATTTCGAGCATCGGCAGACGCTCGTAGGAGACCATCGCCGAGTCGATGATGGCGCGGATGCCGGAATTGTCGTCGAGATTGACTTCGCCGGCATTGAAGCCGAGCAGGTTGTCGATTTCCTCCTGCGACAGGACCCGCTCGCCGCCGTTCTTGCCGCCGCCGAAGTCGCGGCTGCCGTCCTCGACCATGGCGGCCCATTGCAGCGCCATCGTCTCGGTGAGTTCATTGGCAGCCGCCGATTCCGCGGCCTTCTCCGGATCCTCGGAGCCCAGCGACGCTTCCCATTGCGCCGCTATGGCATCCTGGTCGACTGGGTCGTTGCCCGCCATGATTCTAGATCCGCCCCGTCACTGGATCACGACTTCCTTGAACAGCACGGCGCTGACCTGATAGGGCGTCAGCACCAGATTGACGCGCCTGGTCAGTTCCTCCTTCAGGCGGAACAGACCGGCCGAACCATTGAGGTCGTTCGGTCGCAGCTCTCGCAAATAGGTTTGAAAAATATCGGTAACGCGCGGCAGCGACGGCTTTATTGCCTCCGCCTGCTTTTCTTCCTTGACCTCGAGCACGAGCTTGACCTTGAGAAATTGCACGCGCTCGCCGGGCAATCCTGCCAGATTGACCAGCATGTCCGGCACTTCGACATAGGACGGCGGCTTCATCAGAGGCCCGGCCTCCGCATGCGATTCTTCGCCGTGATGGCGCATCAGGAAGAACCAGCCCGTCGCGCCGCCGATGATGGCAAGAACGGCGACCGCCGCGATGATCAATTTGAGCCTGCCTTTGGGCTTGACGGATTCCGGGGCGGCTTCGGCGCCCCCCTCTGCCTGTTCGTTGTCTGCCATCGCCCGCGCGGTCCGATCCGGAATTGATTTCGATGCCGGCAGGCGGCTCGATGACGCGATACAAATGCAGCCGCCGCTCTCGATGTGGACGCTAAGGTAACAATGGTTAATGGAACCTTTCTTTTGACCTCGGACTGGGAAAAAGTTGCCGGGCAAACATGGTCAACAAGACCTTATTGCCGGCCCGGCAGATCGCTTCCAGATCGTCCAAGCCACTGAAATAAAGAATCTTTCAAGTCTGGCACGGCTTTCGCTGTTACCTCGGCGAGCCGCGGCTTGGGAGAGCCAGGCGGCTCGACAGGATCCGCAAGGTCCAGGCCTGGGAGGGCAAGGCGCGCGGATCGTTCAGGGGAGAATGAACGATGGAGAATGCGCTTCTCGTCGGACTTGCACGGCAGACGGCACTCGAGCGGCAGCTGGATGTCATCGCCAACAATATCGCGAACGTGAACACGGCAGGCTACAAGTCGGACGGCTCGCTGTTTGAGGAATATCTGAATACGCCGGCCCACGAGGACAACTTCGTCGGCATCGATCGCCGCGTCAGCTTCGTCCAGGACCGCGGCACCTTCCGCGATTTCAAGCAAGGCGCGGTGGAAGAGACCAAGAATCCTCTCGACGTTGCCGTCGACGGCTCCGCCTTCCTGGTGGTGCAGACGCCGGCCGGCGAGCGCTACACCCGCGACGGCGGCCTGCATCTCAACAACCAGGGCCAGCTCGTGACCGTCGCGGGCAATCCGGTTCTCGGCACCGGGGGCGCCATCACCTTTCAGCCGACCGATCACGACATCAACATTACCCCCGACGGCACCGTCACTGTCGTGGAAGGCAATGGCAGGACGGATTCGATCCGCGGCAAGTTGCGTCTGGTCAGCTTCGCCGACGCGCAAAGCCTGCTGAAGGAAGGCTTGAATCTCTTCACCGCCAATGACGGTGCGGCGCAGGCCGACACCAAATCCGTCGTGCGCCAGGGCTTCATCGAGAGGTCCAACGTCAACGCGGTATCGGAGATGAGCCTCATGATGGAGGTGACGCGCGCCTACACCATGGTCTCGAGTTTGCTGCAGCAGCAGCATGACCTTCACAAAAACGCGATTCAGCAACTCGCCGACGTTCCGGCCTAACGGTCGTTCAGGAGATCATCCATGCAAGCTCTTCATACCGCAGCGACCGGAATGGCGGCCCAGGAACTCAGTGTCCAGGTCATCTCCAACAACATCGCAAACCTTCGCACCACCGGATTCAAGCGACAGACGGCGGCGTTCCAGGACCTGATCTACGAGCATATCCGCCGGGTCGGCGCGCAGGCGTCGGACCAGGGCACGATCCTGCCGGTGGGCATCGACATTGGCGGCGGCGTCAAGACCGTCGGAACGCCGAGGCAGATGACTCAAGGCACGCTTTCGCAGACCGGCAACGATCTCGATCTTGCGATCACCGGCGAAGGGTTCTTCAAGATCCTGATGCCCGACGGCACCTTCCAGTACACCCGGGACGGCACGTTCCAGATGGACAACACAGGGCGCATCGTGAACGCCCAGGGAAATCCGGTGCAGCCGACGATCACGGTGCCGCAGAATGCGTCCGGCCTGACGGTCAATGCGCAGGGCCAGGTCTCCGTGACATTGGTGGGATCGCCGAACACCTCGACCATCATCGGCCAGATCGGGCTGACGCGCTTCATCAACAAGGGCGGCCTGCTGCCGGTCGGAAACAACAACTTCACCGACACGCCGTCGTCCGGCCCGCCGCAGGATGGCATCGCCACCACCGAAGGCTTCGGCACCATCAACCAGGGCAGCCTCGAACAGGCCAATGTCGACGTGGTCTCCGAAATGTCCGACCTGATCGCCGCGCAGCGCGCCTACGAGATGAACGCCAAGGTGATCTCCGCGGCCGACCAGATGATGCAGTCCACAACCGCGCTGTTCCGCTGAGGAAGCTGAAGATGGCCGCTCGTTCCCTGCTTCTCGCCACCGCCCTGCTCGTCGCCGCGCCGGCGTCGGCGCTGTCGCAGACCAGCGAGAACGCCATCGCGGTTCCCGTGCTTCGCGCCAACGTCACGGTGGACAGCGAACTCGTGCGGATCGGCGACCTGATCGACAATGCCGGTTCGGCCGGGCAGGTCGCGGTCTATCGCGCGCCCGATCTTGGCACCACCGGCTCGCTGCCGACCGCACAGGTGATCGCCGTTTTGCAGGCACACAGGGTGATCGGCGTCGACACCAGGGATATCAAGGCGGTTTCCGTCACCCGCCTGGCGCGGACAATCCAGGCCAGGGAAATCGAATCCCAGGTCGCCCAGGCACTCGAACACCGCAAGGGTCTCGGCGAGGCCGCCAACCTCAACCTGACATTCGACCGCGACCTTCAGGACGTCAGGCTGGAGGCATTCAACACCGGCGCGATCCAGCCGGTATCCTCGCGCTACGAGCCCCGCAACGGCCGCTTCGAGGTCACTCTCGAGGTCGGCAACGAAATCAACAGCACCCCGGCGCGATTGCGTTTTACCGGAACCGTGATCGAAACCGTGGACGCAGCCGTGCTGACGCGCAACGTCGATCGCGGCGAAGTTCTGAAATCCTCCGACGTCATCAGCGAGCGCCGTCCGAAAGCCGAAGTGGGCGGCGACGCCGCGGCCCGCGGCCAGGCTGTCGGCATGCAGATGCGACGACAGCTTCGCGCCGGTCAGGCGCTGAAAATTGTCGATCTCGGAAAGCCGGACCTCGTGCAGCGCGACGACAACGTCACGCTGATCTACGAGACGACCGGCCTCTATCTTACCATGCGCGGCAAGGCGATCGAGACGGGCACAGAGGGCGACACGATCAGCGTTCTGAACCTGCAATCCAAGCGCACCGTTTCCGGCGTCGTCGTCGGCCGCGGACAGGTCGCAATCACGGTCGCCACGCCACGCCTCTCCACCGGTGCCGACACAACAGCTTCCATCGGAGCGAGGGAAACCGCTGCGCCGGTTTCGGTCGCCACCGGCAACGCGCAGACTTCTCCAAAAGCCGAGTAAACGTACATGTTGACAGCCAGTATCAATCGTATCGCTCTCACCGGCACCCTGCTGACGATCGTCAGCATCGCCGGCGGATGTTCCGCGGTGGACCGACTTTCGCAGATCGGCGAACAGCCAAAACTGACGGAAATCGACGATCCGACGGCAAGGCCCGGCTACAAGCCGGTCCAGATGCCGATGCCGAAACCCGAAGCGGTTTCCTACAACGCCAATTCGCTGTGGCGAAACGGTTCACGGTCGTTCTTCAAGGATCAGCGCGCGCATCAGATCGGCGACCTCCTGACCGTCACCGTCAACATTACCGATCAGGCCAACTTCGCCAACGAAACCCAGCGCAGCCGGCAATCGAGCGAGGACTTGGGCGTCACGGCCTTCTTCGGCAGCGCCCTGTTGTCCGGAGCGGCCGCGAAGGTCCTTCCCGGCAAATTCCTGACCGCCGATTCCAATTCGTCCTATATCGGCAACGGTTCGATCGCCCGCCAGGAAACGCTGCAGACCAACGTCGCCGCCGTCGTCACCCAGCTGTTGCCGAACGGCAATCTCGTGGTCGAGGGCAAGCAGGAAATCCGGGTCAATTTCGAAAAGCGCGAGCTGATCGTGGCCGGCATCGTGAGGCCGGAGGACATCCAAAGCGACAACACGATCGATTCCAGCAAGATCGCCCAGGCGCGCATCGCCTATGGCGGCCACGGCCAGATCACCGACGTGCAGCAACCCAGATATGGCAGCCAGGTCATGGACGTGTTGCTGCCGTTCTGAGGCATGATCCGAGCTCCCACATCGCATCGCGAACCTAGGCGCGGTGAGATGTACTGCGCGGCCTTCGTCAGCTCCCCTGGCGAAGGCCGCAACAGTTTATGGAACACTCAAGAAACATCGATATTATAAGGGCTTTTGATAGCTCGCCCCTTGCAGGTTCGTGTCAGTTCGGCATGAACATCGCAGGAACATGCAGATCTTTTGACACACCAGTGACACAGCCACGAAGCGTGGCGTTCACCCAGCGTTCCGGCCACCGACATCGTCAATCGTTCGAACGCCTCGCGGACTTGCGACGGCGCGATGACGCGCGTCTTCAGGCCAACCAGTGCAGTGCAGTTGCCCAGACAGTCAACGGCTCCGCACCGAATGCGGGATTGCCAATTCGCGGCCTTGGCAAGGAGCAGCGAGAGCAAGACCAAATGGAAATTAAGACAATGACAAAACACAAACTAACGCCGCTGATGTCGAGCGCCTGCGAGCACGCGCTGGACGCGCTGAACGCGGCCATTCAAGCGGTCGACGACGTACTCCACGACGGCAGCTGTGCGCTGGAGCGCGAAACGCTTGTCGCCGGCTACATGCAGGTAGCCGGCAGCGTCTACGTCGCCCTAACCATTCGAGATGCCGTGGGACTCCTTCCTAGAAAGACAAGAGGCCAAAGCCACCGCCGACAAATATGCGCTTTGTGTTCACTAAGCCGCGCGGGGAATTCCAACCATCACCAACCACAGGAGAAGAGTAGTGAGATTTTTTGCATATCAAGAAGGAAGCTTCATCAACCTCGCGGACGTAAGCGGGATCAAGATACTGCCCGGAGACGACGAGGGCTGCACAACAGTTTTGCTGAAGTTTTGTGGCGATCAGGCGCAGAACGAGTTGCATCTGGACCGGCACGAACTCAGGGCCCTGCTGCGGGAGTTAAGAAGCAACACCGTCATCCCTGCTCCGTCGGGGTATCAACTCGCAGCCTACGACAGGATGCAGGGCCTTATCTACAAGTCCCCCGTGATTGCCTTCAGGGTCGCGAATTCGGGCGACGGGGTCGAGGCCATTTGCGCCGACGGCGTATCAAGCGGCCATCGACGCAACATCATCATCGCCCCCGACGGCGAGTGCGCAGAGATCACTGGAGGCCCTTGGTACGAGAACGAAGAAGACCTCGTTCGGTATCAGCGGCAAATGGATGAATACCTTGAGCGCGAGCGGGCGGCAGAAAAAGCGGCCTGATGCCGAAAATGAAAATCTAAACTCAAAAAGCAAAACCCCGATCTCGACCACCTTGGAGGGTCCGGCGAGATCGGGGTTCCAAATAATAGGGGCATTCAAGTGGCTTATTTCCTAGCGCAGGCCGAATCGCTGCGCAAGCAGTTTTTCACGCATCTGGCTAACGTCTTTCCGTACATCGCGATCCCGGCCGTGGGATTGGCGGTGCGGTCATGAACGCGCGTCAGAACATCGACGAGGATAGCGCGACGGCCATCCAGGCGCGCCGCCAAAGGATTTCAGGTCGACGGATTTGAGGTCACAGTCGAAATACCGCCGCTGTCTCCTCCAGCCATCAGCGCAGCCTACGCCGGATGGCCCGCGCCCGACGCACCGATGGTGGAGTTCGCTCTCTACTATGCGCGGCTAGGTTGGCATGTCTTTCCTTGCGGCAGAAAGGCACCGCTGACCGCGCGCGACAAGGATGCAAACGGTAACAAGATCAGAGGGACCGGCGGGTTTTACAAGGCGACGACCGACGAAGATCAGATTCGTTCATGGTGGAAGAAATGGCCCGGCGCAATGATCGGCATTCGCGCCGGGCAGGCTTCTGGCGTGTTTGCGATCGATCCCGACGGCGAAGTGGGACTAGCGAATTGGGCAGCGATCCTTGCCAAGCACGGCGATGTTCCGCGCACGCATCAGCACCGCACGCCTGGTGGCGGGCATCACCTTGTTTTCAAGTGGCATGCCGATCGTCCGATCAAGGGCTCTTCCGGGCAAATGAAGGGCCAGAAGATCGACGTCAAAGGTCAAGGCGGGTATTTCATCGCCCCGCCATCGGTCGGCAAGAACGGCAAGCGATATGAGATTGCCGACCCGGCCGACTTCTTCGAATTCGCAGAGGCGCCGGAATGGCTCGATGATCTGATCATCAAGAAGCCGCCGCCAACGCCGGCCACGCCTGTCGATACGCGACCGATCAGCGAGCGTGCGATGGCAACGGCCCGGCCACCCGCTAATGCCTTTGCCGAATATGGCGCGAAAGCGTCTCACCGTAGGAGTCTCGGGTTCGATTACAGCAACCGCCCTTTCGTCGAGGCGGTACTGCGCGGCGAATACGAGGCCGTGGCCTCGATTCCATCAGAAGGCTGCCAGAACGATCAACTCAACGTCTCGTCGATGAAACTCGGCAAGTATGTCGCCGGCGGCGTGATCAATGAGCACGAAGCCATCGACGTCATGATGAAGGCCTGCGCGGACAACGGGCTTTTGGACGAAACCGGAAGGGATGCCTGCATGGCCACGATCGAGAGCGGGATGTCATTCGGTAAGACACAGCCGAAGACGATACCGGAGCGGACGACGCCGCCCGCAGCCGTGACTAACAATGTCACCCCCATCAACAGCGACATCAAGATCGACGGCAACCCGCCATCCAAAGTCATGCCGCTGACGTTTTTTGACGACGTTGAGAACTTCGCGGCAAGGATCTGGCTCTTGAAAGACGCTGTCGCCAAGGGAGAGACATCAGAGTGGATCGCCGCGCCAGGCATGCTCAAGTCCGCGTTGATGACCGACATTTCCGTCTGCATAGCATCCGGGACGGATTGGCGAGGCTACAGATCAAAAGGAGTGTGCGGCGTGGTGTACTTCGCACTGGAGCGAGCTGACCTTGTCAAGCGGCGCCTGACGGCACACCGGAGGCGAGATGAGTTGAAAGGGCTACCGATCGCCGTAGCCGGCGGCGTTATCGATCTGATGCATCCAGCAAACGTCTCCTTGATGATCGATACGATACGGGCGGCGCAGGAAAAGTTCGGTTGCGATGTTGGGTTCGTGGTGATTGACACACTAGCGAAAGGTGTAGCTGCCGGCGGCGGTGATGAGAACCAAGCGAAGGATATGGGCCGAGCCCTGGCCAATCTGCGGAAGGTTCAGGAGCTCACCGGTGCGCATATCGCCATTGTCAGCCATACCGGCAAAGACGAGAAGAAAGGTGCGCGCGGATCGAACAGCCAAATCGGAGACGTCGACTTGCTGGTGCAGATCAGCGGCGACAGCGTCAAAGAAGCTAAGGTCACAAAGGCGAATGACCAGAAGGAAGGCGTCCTTACCAAGTTCAAGGGGGAGATCGCGACGCTGGGCGAGGACGAGGACGGCGACGATATTACGACAATGATCATCTCGAGGGAGGACTGCGGGTCGGCGACGGGTAGCAAGTCGAAAGAGAAAACGCCGCTCACGGCGACCCAGCGCCGCGCGATGGATCTGCTGATCATGGCCATCAATGACGTCGGGCGCGCGTCGCCGCCCAACGCGCCACCCGGCGTCGTCAAGGTGGTCACGCTCGACGATTGGCGTAAGAGTTGTAAGGAAGGTGCCCTTTCTGACGGCGCCGATGACGCCCAGCGCATGGCATTCAATAGAGCGAAAACCGATCTGGCGAACAAGGGCCGGATTGGGATCAAGAACGAGTGGGTGTGGGTTGCCTACGATTAGGGTATTTCACTAACCCTTTCGCTGAACAAGACCGAACAAATTCGAACAGATCCGAACAGACCGAATAGGATGCGACATGTTCGCACATCTGTGCCAAGAATGTCGCAGTTATCGTCAAAAACGACGGCAAATGACCAATTTTCGCCGAACGAACACGAACAAAACCGAACATTTGTTCGTTTCTTTTCGGTTGTCCAACTGCCGAACAGACCGCCCGTCTCTCTAAAGAGACGGCGATGTTCGCAGGACCGAACGGGTGGCAGGCCTCTTGATTATGTGCCCGCGCGGGCCACGGCTCGGCTTGCTGCCGGGCCCGAATCCGGGGTGACCACAGACAAACGGACGGCCCTTAAAAAAGGATCGCAACCCACCGGCCTCACCCGCGCAACCTTGATCCTGGCCCCGTCGCGCATCGTCCAGCCGTCATGATCCCGCGCTAAAGGTCGGGCTAAGCCGTGCTCGAGTTGCCTTCGGCACGGCTGCGCGGGCGCCTTGACCCCATCTCGGTGCCCGCGCATTTCCTTTTCCCTGATCGATCCCTCGAGGGCCGCGGCTTGGCCAGTTGGCTCAATAAGCCGGTTCACCGGCGTGGTGTTGCTCGCGCGTAAGGCTTCCCCGGCTCGACGGGTGACTCCAGCGCCTCTAATACCTGGCCGCAGGCGGCACAGTGGAACGTCTGCTTCTGGCCGGTCCGTGTGGTGGCCTCGGCTCGCCGATACCCCGCACCGCATTGGCATATAACATCAGTAATGATCATGGCCGGCATTATGTCCCGAGCAATTGGTTGGATTTAACGCTGCGGGGCATGAACGGTCCCGTCCGCCCCTCCGTCTCATTTGGGACCCGGCGCAGATCCGCCTTCGAGGCCGCGGGCCGCGCAAGGCTAGTGCATTGCGCTTGCAATGATGAACGCCATGCCGCTGACGACCGAAACGGCGATGACCGTGCCGGCGGCCAAGTCCCAAATTTCCATCTTGGTGCGCTCGTCCATCGGGGGTCTCTCCCGTTGGCCTCCAGCCGCAAGAACCTAACCCGCCGCAGCCACGAAGCGTTCCGCCCGCGGCCTGGCTGGCCAGGGCGGTGACCTGCCGGTCATTGCCCGGAACCGGCGCGCTATGCGAAATTTTGCGGCGCCGTCCTGGCCGTGGCCCCGCTCTTTGCAACTTATGGCCTGGACTTGAGCCCTGGCTTTTTCTAGCGGGTGTCTTCTGCGGACCACAACCTGAGCCATGAAGAAAAGCGCGAGACCGAAGCCCGCGCCTCGATGCCCCTGCTGAGTTCTAGAAAGGCCGCCGGTGAGTTAGGGCCGCGCGGGCGTTGTGTGCCGTCAGTCGATCGATTTAGCGAACTGGTCGGAGTCCCTAGGGTGTTTGAGGTGGTCAATCATTGGGCGTCCTGGCTGGACAGGCAATGAACCGATATCGAGGCACCCAAGCTGAGTTCCAATTCTCGATGGTCTCGCCACACACGGCGCATTCGAAGCTGCTGATCTCGCGCTCCTCTACCATATGCTCACTGCGGTCATAAACCGCGCCACACTTACAGGATCGATAACCAGAAGATTCTGGACATAGCCCAATATGCGCTCTGGACTGTCCGTTTTCCAGTTAACCATCCTGCCGCAATCAAACTGTCCCACCCCTGGAGATGGGTCGATTGCCTGGCCTGAGCGAGTTGCTGGTGCGAGTTCGGCCGGCGGGCTCCTGAGTGCGGGCCAATCTCTGAAACCGACCGCCCGCCCCTCAGCCGGCTCGGCCTTCGAGAACGTCGACGGCGAACCTCAGCGTCTTCGCAATTTCTTCTTTGCTGCTGAACTTTCTCATGTCTTTGATCGCTAGACGAAGAATTTGCTGTCGGCGCCCATCCATGTGTTGGCAAAAGCCTTCGGATTCCTTCGCCTTACTCTCTCGGACCTTGCCGAGGTCAACGATCTCGTCTGCCATTTCACCGGCCCCTTCCTGCTTGGGGTGAAGGCTACGTCCACGAATTATCGCGGCGCCACCATTCTAATCGATGATCGGCGCGTTTGGGCCGCCCCGCAGGAAGCGAGGCAACCCTGGCTTTGCGGTCCCAGCCGGAACTTGCGCTACATCATGGTCTAGCGTCTCAGGGCCGTCATATTCTGACAGCGGCCCCGTTCGTCTTCACCTGCCCGACAACATCGATTTGCGTCCAACATTGGTTGGACGAATACGATGACGTGCGAGAAAACGAATATGAGGGGATCATCTGCCCAGCCTGCACAAGGCTGCATTTCCTCAATAGGAAGACCGGCAAGTTACTTGGCGAGAAGTGAGGCCGCCTCAGTTCAGGGTCGTGTGCCCCGCGATGGCTGTATTTGACCGGGGCTGTCCTCCGGGGGCGGATTGACATCACTGAATTGTCGCTCGACTCCGTTTCGCAGGGGCGGTTAAATGTCCTCCCTAATGGGAGGGTGTAATGGAACAATTCATCCATCAAGAAAATTTGGCCCTCTACAGATAAGAAGCTCGCCGAAACGGAAGATGAGGCACAGCGTAAGATCATCCTCAAGCTGCTGGCAGAGGAAGAGGCAAAAGACAAACGACAACCCAAACAGTTAAAATGAGACCAAGGCCGCCAATCGTTGAGCGCGGGACCGAGGCCCCCGCAGCTTTGATCCGCATCAATGCCTCGGGGCGTCCTCCAACTAGATTTGTTTATGCCGAGCGGGAGCCCAAATCCTGTCCCGGTTGGCGGCGTGCTCCCCAGAGGCGTCCGAATGAAAGAGGCCGCTCTAATCGGCGGCCTCTTTCATTCGGTGGGACCGATCAACGCCCGCCCCGCGCCTGCACTGTATGCGGCTTTGGGTTTTTCGGCTTTAGCGGGCGCAGCGCTCCCTTTGGCTTTATCGCGCGCCTTGATCAATTCTTTCATGAGCTTCTCCTTTTCGTCGGCCGTCATCCCGGGCTTGTTGCTCGTTGACGGCTTGTCCTGGAGCTCAGGGATACGCGCTTCGTTTCGGTACCGCAGGTCCTTCTGCCCGCGCAGTCGCGATCGAGAAACCGACAGCAGTAGGGCGCCGCGGCCAACGTCATGATCGTTCTATTCCTTAACATCAACGTTCAACCTGCGTCGTCACCCCGAGGGGCTGGAAGCTCGGTGTCGGACCGGGCAACCGCGGGCTGAAAACGAGCCAGCGAGACCCGTGCGGCGCTTTCAGGCTTGTTCGGGGTTTCTACGCCCAAGCGAATCACGCGCATGTTCGGCTAAAAGCTAGACCCTTAGGCAACGGTTGAGCGGAGGTTTTCATGAGCAGGCCTGCTCCGGTAAAGCCGGTCACCATCATAATAGATGGAGTCATGCATGAGGGGAGCTATTTCCTTCAGGACTTAACGCTGCATATTCGATCGCCCCTCGGAGCGATGGCTACTCAAGTCGGCAGCTTGCCACCAGAAGCCGTCGCCAAGCTGCTGCTGTCTGAGTTAGTTCGAGAAGCGAAAAAGCGCGTACAAGTGATTTGCCGGTGAACAGAATCAGGGCGAAGCCATCCCCCGCTTGGGTTGAGATCCGTAAAGCGAAAAAATGAAAACTCCTAATTCCCGTGAGCGGCAGTTCATGCAGCATCTGCGAGGCGCCGGCTGGGTCAAAGCGTTCAAGTTGCCACACAGCCCGACGGTCGTTGCAAATTTGACCAAAAGGGGTTGGGGTCGAGTGTCAGCAGACAGAACGCGGTCAGGCGTATCGCCTCACCGAGTTCGGGCTTGAGGCTATGAAGGTGCCGCTCCCAATGCAGCCTTTGTCAAGAACGGGGCCGATGGAGATCCAGCCGAAGACGAAACACAGATAATGGTTCGCCTTATATTCATCGCCGTTTACTTCATCAGTTTAGTGATTGCCGTGATGTGCGGGATAGCAGCGATCGTTATCTCGGTGGCGATAGTGACCGGCAAGCTCAACGATGCGGAAGCTTGGAAGACGGCGGCGTTTCTAGCAGCGGTTGCCTGCCTATTGTGGTTTCTTTGTCGTACGACGTGGCGTTTATCGGAATAAGCCGTTTCAGATCGGAGGAGCCAATCCGGCGCCTGTCGAGATCGGGCTGAAGAAGGGAATGTAGTACAGATGGCTCGGCTCAAGCGGTACGTGGAGTGGAGGTCCAGGGGCCAGCGAACTGAGCGCGTGGTATACGTCACCAATGAGTGGAATGTGCCAAAGCCATTGCCGGGCGCGGAATGGCAACTCGACACGAAATTCAGTGCGGCCGAAGAACTCCTGCGCGATCCCGAGTTCAAGACTGTGGTGAAGGCGGCGCTAGAAAAAGGCGTCGAGCTTGTCATTCAAAAGCAGAAGGTGGGGCCGCTGAAGCTGGTCGAGCTGGGGCTGGAGGCGAAGGACATGGCGCGGCTGTGGACTGAGAGGAGACAGATCGGCTGAGAGCGTTGGCCAGGAAGAAGGTTAGCGCCGAAGGGACATCTCAAAAGCCCTCCACCGCCACGCAGGTTCCGTGAAAAAGAAGATGCGAGAATTGGGCTTGGTCCCGCTGAAAAAGGTGAAGGCAAAGCGGAAATGAGCCGTCTGGTCGATCTCGGGCTGGCGAAGGGGAAATGATCATGAGGTTTTTAATTGTATTTGCCGCGATCTGCTTTTCAGTAAATGCATTCGCCCAGGATACTCCGCCCAAGGCCGGCACAAAGCCGGTAAAGC
>CAWFZL010000035.1:0-287069 GCA_963820275.1 uncultured Alphaproteobacteria bacterium | reverse complement strand
AGGCGACATGGGGCGATTTGCGTCCGCCGATAACTAGATCGCGTTTCCGCGCTCAGCAATGTACGGTGTGTCTTCCTTCGGGGGAGTTCGTTCCATGGGCGCGCTCATAAATGTCGTTCTTCCCGTTTTCGGCATCATATTGACCGGCTACCTCGCCGGGCGCTTCAAGGCATTGGGATCGGACTCGGCTGCTGCAATCAACCGGTTCGTGTTTTACTTCGCGCTGCCTGCCGCTCTTTTTTCGATCACCGCCCGCGCACCTATCGACAGGATTTTCAACTGGCCTTTTATCGGTGCCTACGTCAGCGGTGTATTGCTGACAGTTCTCATTTCGGTAATCGCTGGACGATTTTGGTTTCATCACCGTGACGCAGCAACGCTCAGTATCGTCGGACTGACGGCTGGATGGGGAAATGTTGGATACATGGGTTTGCCACTGCTGGTTACGGCCTATGGGCCGGCTGGTGCCCTGCCGACGATTGTTTCCATCGTTAGCTCTATCCTGCTGTTTGTGGGGAGTGCTGTCGCCGTTCTGGAGGGAACGCGCGCTTCTGGAGGATCGCCACTTCGTGTGGCTTTACACTTGGCGGGACTGCTCTTACGAAATCCGCTACTGATTGCTCCATTGCTCGGCATCGCATTTTCGATGACTTCGTTGCCGCTTCCTAAAGCGGTCAGCAATTACCTCGATCTGATGGCTGCCGCTGTAGCCCCGGCGGCCTTATTTGCTATGGGTCTTTCTCTCGTCGGTCATGAACTAGTCGGCAAAGTCGGCGAAGTGATTTGGCTCGCAGCGTTGAAAACCGTCATCAGTCCTATTCTGACGTTCGCACTCGTCGCCAACATATTTCTGATGGAGCCGTTGTGGTCACAGGCAGCAGTAATTCTTTCCGCGATGCCTGCGGCTACGAATACGTATATCATCGCTCAGCAATACAATGTGTACTCCAAGACCGTGTCGCCGGCTGTCGTAGTTTCAACCGGCATGTCGGTGGTCACGATTTCTTTCTTGCTGATTTGGTTTGGGGTTGGTTGAGAAGATTGCGTTGATTTTGACGGGTTGCGGCCTCGTGACCAATGACCGCTTCTGGCACGAAACCGACACGCCGCAGCACTCCTCGCATGTCCGCTGTTGGGGAGGAATTGACGTAGCTCAGACGCAGCCCGAGGTCTGAAAATGACCCTGGCTGTGCGAAAACGCTGTGCCGCTGTTATGATTCTCCCGTTGATTCTGGGGGAATTGATGCGGCGCTTTGTGGAAGGGGCAGATCGTGGGCAATGGTCGCTATTGCCCGAATGCCTGGATGATTTCATTGACGAGAGTAATCCCGTTCGCGTGATCGACGTATTTGTCGATGCGCTCGATTTGGCCGAGATGAGCTTCGAAGGGGTTGAGCCGGCGGCGACTGGTCGGCCGTCGTACCACCCCTCGGTTCTGCTTAAGCTCTATATTTACGGTTATCTGAACCGGGTTCAGTCAAGCCGGCGGCTGGAACGAGAAGCTGGACGCAACGTCGAGGTTATGTGGCTTTTGGGTCGGCTCGCTCCCGATCACAAGACAATCGCGGACTTTCGAAAGGACAACAGCCTGGCGCTTCGCAAGGTCTGTGCACGTTTTGTCGAACTCTGTCGTGAGATGGGCCTTCTGGCGACGGCGAGCGTTGCCATCGATGGGAGCAAGTTCAAGGCCGTAAACAATCGGGACAAGAACTTCACAAAGGCGAAGGTGCAACGGCGGCGAGCTCAGTTGGAGGAGAGCGTCGGCCGCTATCTGAGCCAGCTTGACACGGCCGACCGGCAGGAGCCGACAGAAGCACTGGCGGCGAAGGTAGCAAGGCTCACCGAGAAATTGCCGAAGTTGAAGGAGGAGATGGACAAGCTAGCCGCCTATGAGAAGCAGATGCTGGCTTCGCCCGACCAGCAAATCTCTTTATCCGATCCCGACAGCCGATCGATGGCAACGAGCGGACGTGGGTCCGGCGTTGTCGGCTACAATGTGCAGGTCGCGGTCGATACCGAGCATCATCTGATCATCGCGCATGAGGTGACAAACACCGGTTCAGACCGGGCGCAACTCGCCAACATCGCCTGTCGTGCAAAGGCTGTCCTCGGCGTCGAAAAACTCGAAGCCGTGGCTGATCGTGGCTACTATAGTGGCGAGGAAATCCTCGCCTGCGACAAGGCGGGAATTGCGGTGACGCTTCCCAAGCCGATGACATCAGGTCTTGAGGCACGGGGTCGCTTTGGCAAACAGGACTTTGTCTATCTCAATGACGAGGATGCGTATCGCTGTCCGGCCGGCGAAAAGCTGATCTACCACTACACCAACGAGGAAGACGACCAGCAACTACGACGCTATTGGACCAATGCGTGTCGTGACTGTGCACTCAAAGCTAGCTGCACAACCGGCAAGGAGCGGCGGATTACGCGCTGGGAGCACGAGCACGTGCTGGAGGAGGCACAGAGACGCCTCGACAACAACCCTCATGCCATGCGGCAGCGGCGGGAGACGGTCGAACATCCGTTCGGAACGATGAAAGCCCGCATGGGAGCGACGCACTTCCTGACCAAAACGCTCCCAAAGGTAGCTGCCGAGATGGCCCTCTCGGTCCTTGCATATAATCTGACCCGGGTCATGAACATCATCGGGATCAAGCCGCTAATCGCTGCGATCGCAGCCTAAGTACACCCGCGTCTTTGGCTGCCAGGGCCGACACCCCTAAGGCCGTTTTCACACAGTCTGGACCCTGAACAGACATCCTGGCATGACGCGGAACGCCAATTTTGGTAGCATCACGGGCCGCGTGAGGGAGTGATATGCAGCAACGTCGTGCGACTAAACGGGCTGTAAAGGGTCAGCGCGCGAAGACCTCCAAGGCGCGCAAGCTGTCGGTCGCCGTCACGTCCAGTGATGATCGGCAAAAAGAACTCATAAAGCGCCTCCGGCGCGAACGCGATCAGGCGCTACGGCTGCAGGCCGCGAGCGCCGAAGTGCTAAAAGTGATTGGCTCGTCCCGGGACGGCGAACTGACATCTGTATTTGAGGCGATGCTCGCGAACGCCTTGCGCATTTGTGAGGCGAAGTTCGGTCATATTTTGCTTTACGATGGTGAATGCTTTCACGCGGCGCATTTGCACGATGTTCCGGCATCGTACCGAGCGTTTTGGGAGGAGCACGGGCCGATACGGCCAAACCCCAATACAGGTCTTGGTCTGCTTGTGCGGACAAAGCAGATTGCACACATCCCGGATCTCAAAGCTCACTCCGCATACGCTCAGCGTGAGCCCTTGCGTATCGTCACCGTTGATCAGGCAGGAGCGCGGTCCTTTCTTTCCGTGCCGATGCTGAAGGAGAACGAATTAATCGGGGCAATCGTAATCTACCGTCAAGAAGTAAGGCCTTTCACAGAGAAACAGATTGACCTGGTGAAGAATTTTGCCGACCAGGCCGTGATCGCTATCGAGAACTCACGTCTGTTCAACGAGACCCGGGAGGCGCTGGAGCGGCAGACCGCGACCGCGGACATTTTGAAGGTCATCGCAACTTCGCCGGATGATGTGCAGCCCGTGTTCCAGGCCATTGCAGATCGATCGAACCGGCTGGTCGACGCCCTCTCGACTACGGTCTTCAGGCTGGTCGACGGCACGATGTACTTGCGGGCGTTCACGCCTACCACGCCGGAGGCTGATGCAACGCTACAGGCCACGTTTCCCGCGCCGTTGTCGACGTTTAGCTGGGGCGAATCGATTGGTAAGGGAGAGATCTATCGCGTCATCGATGCTGAACAAGAACCTGAACGGCTGCGCGATCTCGCGCGAAAGCGCGGCTGGCGCAGCTGTCTTTGCGTTCCCCTGATGCGTGACGGGAAGCCGATCGGCATGATCGGTCCGACACGGGCAGAGCCCGGCCCGTTCGCCGACCATCATGTCCAGCTGATGCAGACGTTCGCCGACCAGGCTGTGATCGCGATCGAGAACACAAGGCTGTTCAACCAGGTGCAGGCAAAAACGCGCGACCTTGAGGAATCGCTGCAGCAGCAGACCGCGACCGCGGACGTATTGAAGGTGATCAGCCGCTCGGTTTTTGATTTGGAAGCCGTGTTGAAGGCGCTTGTCGGCTCGGCCGTCCAGCTAACGGGTGCGTTCTCCGGCGCGATCTGCATACGCGACGGTGAAACGTTCCGCTATCGCGCGGGCGCCGGACCGGGCTACAGCGAGAAGCTTCAGCGCTATCTCGAAAGCACGCCCGTATTTCCGGGCCGTGGCTCAATTCCCGGACGAGTGTTGCTCTCGGGCAAGATTGAAGAGATTCCCGATGTTCTCGAGGACAGCGAATACAAGATTCCGCTGGCCTCGCTCGGCCTACCAGCCCGGGCGTTGCTCGGCGTGCCCTTGCTTGGCAAACAAGGCATCGAGGGATCCCTCACCCTCGTGCGCCGCGACCCTGGCCGGTTTGCGCCGCGCATCATCGAACTGGTACAGACCTTCGCCGACCAGGCCGTGATAGCGATCGAGAATGCTCGCCTGTTTGAAGAGGTGCAGGCGCGTACGCGCGAGCTCTCGGAGTCGCTGCAGCAGCAGACCGCGACCGCCGAAGTATTGGAGGTCATCAGTCGTTCCGCGTTTGACCTTCAGACAGTGTTCAACACGGTTGCTGAAAGCGCCGTTCGGCTCTGCGGAGCCGACAGGGCGTTCATTTTCAGGTTCGATGGCGAGCTACTGCGGATGGTCGTTGCCTATAACGCTTCCGCCGAGTTCACCGAGTTCGTCCGTCAAAATCCGATCCGTCCTGGCCGGCATAGCGGCTCAGCTCGCGCAGCCCTAGAGCGGCGAACCGTTCAAATTGTCGATGTCCGTGATGACGCGGAATACTCGTATGGAGCGAAACAGGTCGAAGCGATCCGAACGCTCCTTGGCGTTCCTATCCTCAAGGGCGACGAATTGTTCGGTGTTATGATGATCTATCGTCTGGAGGTTCGAGCCTTCACGGAGAGGCAGATTGCCCTGGTCGAGACATTCGCTAACCAGGCGGCAATCGCGATCGAGAACGTCAGATTGTTCGAGGCCGAGCAGCGGCGCACAATCGAATTAGCAAAGTCGCTCGATGACCTGCGCTCCGCGCAGGACCGTCTGATTCAGACCGAAAAGCTCGCCTCGCTCGGGCAGCTCACGGCGGGCATTGCGCATGAGATCAAGAACCCGCTCAACTTCGTTAACAATTTTTCGGCTTTGTCGGCCGAACTGATCGGCGAGATGAAGGGCGTCCTATCGGGCATGGACCTCGATAATAGCAAGCGGGAAGAACTTGACGAGATCACGCAAATGCTGAAGACGAACCTTGAAAAGGTCGTTCAGCACGGCAAACGCGCCAACTCCATCGTAAAGAACATGTTGCTGCACTCTCGCCAAGGTTCCGGCGAGCGTCGTCCGTTCGATATCAACGCGATCGTCGAAGAGAGTCTGAACCTGGCTTATCACGGTGCGCGCGCCGAAATGACCGGGTTTATTATTACGATGCAGCGCAACTTTGATCCGATGGTCGGCATGGCGAATGTCTATCCGCAGGAAATCACGCGCGTGCTGCTCAATCTGATATCAAACGGATTCTACGCCACGGCCAAACGCAAGAAGGAAGCCGGTGACGGCTTCGAGCCGACACTGACCGCCACGACGAAGGATCTTGGTGAAAAAGTTGAAATTCGGATCCGCGACAATGGCACTGGAATACCGGATGAAGTAATAGAAAAGATATTCAACCCCTTCTTCACAACCAAGCCTGCAGGAGAAGGCACAGGGCTTGGTCTTTCGATGAGCCATGACATCATCGTGAAACAACACGGCGGCATCATAGACGTCGATACCGCGCCCGGTGCATTCACCGAATTCAGGATTGTCCTGCCGCGTGCCGGGTATCCCTCGTCAAGTTAGGAGAACATGCGTGACCTTGCTCATTCTCGTGGTCGATGACGAGCCGGATGTCGAGGCGCTGTTTCGCCAGCAGTTCAGGCGCGAACTCCGTGCTGGTCGCTTCGCGATGGAATTTGCGCAATCGGCCCCGATGGCGCTTCAGCGCATTACGAATGCGGGTGACGAATTTCTCATTTTGATCCTGTCCGACATCAACATGCCGGGGATGAGCGGCCTTGAGCTTCTTCCCAAGGCAAAGGCCATTCGGCCTGATGTTCCGATCGTCATGATCACTGCTTACGGCGATCCGGAGACCAAGCGTCGGGCGCTTGCGAATGGCGCCGAGGCGCTTTTGACCAAGCCGATCGACTTCGGAACGCTGCGCAGCGAGATCGATAGCCGCGTGGAACGTGCCGCATAGCCGACCAAAATCCTCCGAATTCGCTGCGGTGCATGAGTCCGTTGATGGCACGTTTCGGACGTCGCTGACGGCGCTGACGATGTCCGATGATCGGGGTGAAGCGGAAGTGGCGAAGTTGCGCCGTCACTTCCGAAAATGACCGATAGCGTTGAAAAAGGCCCTGTTATTTTGGACTGGCTCGTCACGTGAGCATTTGCGAGACAGCATTTAGGTTTTTTACCCTATCCCCTTGTGGTGGCGTCATTCGCTTTGGCAGTGGCGTCTCACCGTTGCAGGGTAGAGACCGCAATCCCTCATGCGAGACAGGCCGTCGGTTCGTGAGGCCTCGGCCGCCAGAGATGCCTTGCAAGCGTCTTCAGGTTCTGCACGATGGCTGCGAGGTAGAACTCGTCGCGCGCACCGGAGAGCCCCCGCAGGCGCATGCGCTCGAATCGATGGTGGGTCTTGAGGTGTGCAAAGCGCATCTCGACCTTCTTGCGCTCGTCGCGTGATCTCTCGAACTCCGGCGTACCTATGAAGGAACGCGCATGGTCGCGAGCATCCTCGTTGACGTCGCGTGTGACCTTGCGCGAGGGCGTGTTTGGACAGCATTGCGGCTTGAGGGGACATGCGCCACAGTCGCGCTTAAGCGCAAAATAGCGCAGTTTGTGGTCTCTGCCGACGTTGCCGGTGGTCTTGAGCAGCTTGTCCGCGGGACACATGTAGACATTACGCTGACGATCGAACGTGAAGTCCTTGCGTGAGAAGGTTCCATCTTCTCGATCGCTCTTGTCCCACACTGGAATGTGGGGCGTGATGCCGGTGGCGACGAGCCAGCCGAGGAACTTGCCTGTCCCGTATGCCGTGTCGGCCACCAGGCGGTCGGGCTTCAAGCCTAAGATCTCTTCGGTGCGCATGATCATGGTCTTGGTCGCGGCCACTTCGTCGTAGGTGCGGGCCGGAGTGGCTTCCACGTCAACGACGATCGCATATTCGATGTCGATCAGATAATTCAGCCCGTAGCCAAACTGGACGCGTTTGTTGGCTTTCGCAGTCCAGGCCGAATACGGGTCCACTGGAGAAATCACCTCTGGCACCTTGCGATCGGCGTCCATATCTTCATCATCAAGGGCTCCGAGGAACTCGGCCACCGCCCGCGTCTGGCGTTCCGGCGCCGACCAGTCGATCTCGTCTGGAGCCTTGCCATGATAACGGCTGGCATCCGCTTCCATGACGCTGGCATCGACGGCGAACGCTTCACCCTTGACCAGGCCCGCGTCCATGCACGCTCGCACCACTGCCTCGAATACCCGGCGAAAGAGATCGCTCTCGCGGAACCGGCCGTGGCGATTGGCCGAGAACGTCGAGTGGTCAGGGACCTTGTCGTCAAGATCGAGGCGGCAGAACCAGCGATAGGCGAGATGCAATTCGACCTCCTCGCAAAGCCTCCTCTCAAAGCGAACGCCGTAGCAGTAGCCAACGATGAGCATGCGGATCATCAGCTCGGGGTCGATCGATGGCCGCCCGATCTCGCTGTAGAAAGGCGCAAGCTTCTCCCGGAACTCAGCCAGTATCCGACCCACAATCGGATTGATGCGGCGAAGGAGGTGGCGTTCCGGGATGCGCTTCTCAAGGTTGAAGAGATAGAACAGCTGGCTCTGATCGACCGTCTGCCGACCCATCATGATCCCTCTCCGCCGCTGAAAGCCTCAACGAAACGGAATCATGATTCGCCTATAATCTCGAGCGACTTTTTCAACACTATCGACCCATCTCGGACATCGCACCTTCCGCTCCACTGGCCAGACAGATAAGATGCCGGCTCTGGACCCAAGGTGCGGAAATGGTGCGCGTGCTAAAGACGGGCAGCAAGGCAGCCAAGGCGAGAGCCCGCAAGACAAGTGCGCCAAGGGGCCGGAAATCCGCCAAGACCAAGCGAGGGATTGCGTCGTCCGTCACCCCCCACCAAGCACCTTCGGTTGCCGATCTACAGGCGCAGCTTGAACATCGGACTACAGAGCTAGATCGAGCGCTAGAACGGCTGACCGCGACCGCCGACATCCTGAGGGTGATCGCGAGCTCGCCGTCGGATGTGCAGCCTGTATTCGAGGCGATCGCCGAGAGCGCGGCGCGCCTCTGCAAGGCCGAATTCTGCAACGTCTTCCGGTTCGACGGCGAGCTCATCCATTTCATGCATTCGTACGGGTACTCGCGCGAAGCCATCGAGGACTTACGACACTTCTATCCAATGCGCCCCGGACGGGGCAGCTGTGCCGGGCGTGCGATCCTGAATGGCAAGGTCGAGCAGGTACCTGACGTTCGGGCCGACCTCGAGTACGCCCAG
The DNA here is from genome assembly GCA_963820275.1 of uncultured Alphaproteobacteria bacterium. Taxonomy (GTDB): domain Bacteria; phylum Pseudomonadota; class Alphaproteobacteria; order Rhizobiales; family Xanthobacteraceae; genus Bradyrhizobium. The sequence goes on along the minus strand of CAWFZL010000035.1, from coordinate 278,418 downwards.
GGCAACGTGCCCGATATCATGAAGATCAGCAGCGTCATTGCGGTGCCGATGCTGAAGGAACACCGTCCTGTCGGCGCGATCGCGCTAGTGCGGGCGGCTAAAGGCACCTTCCCGCAGCGCCAGATCGATCTTCTGAAAACTTTCGCCGACCAAGCGGTGATCGCGATCGAGAACGCGCGGCTGTTCGACGAGGTTCAGGCCAAGACGCGCGATCTCACAGAGGCGCTGACCTACCAGACCGCCACCGCCGATGTGCTCAAGATCATCAGCCGCTCCACGGTCGACCTCGAGAAGGTGCTCGACACTCTGGTAGAGACGGCCGCGCGACTCTGCCGCGCCGACCAGGCGGTCATGTTCCGCCTGCGGGATGATGTATTTGAGCCGGTCGCGACTCGTGGGCTTTTAGAGCAGGCAAAGGCTTACTTCACCGCTCATCCGCCCAAACCAGGTCGCGGAACGATGGCCGGCCGTGTGGCGCTGGAGCGTCGCACCGTACACATTCCCGATGTACTGCAGGATGCGGAATACACCTACACGGAAGTCCAGAAGGTCGCCGGCTTCCGGACCGTGCTCGGGGTTCCGCTTCTGCGCAAGGAGACCCTGGTCGGCATATTTAGCCTCAACCGCACCCGCGTCGATCCGTTCACGGATAAGGAGATCGAACTGGTTTCGACCTTCGCGGATCAGGCAGTAATTGCTATCGAGAATGCAAGACTGTTTGAGGAGTTGCGCGAGCGTCAGGCCGAGTTGCGCGTCACCTTCGACAATATGGGCGATGGCGTTGTGATGTTCGGCGCTGACACGCGTCTTGTTGCGTGGAACCGCAATTTCCAGGAGATGCTCGAGCTGCCCGAGGCCTTTCTCGCGGAGCGGCCGAGCTTTGCGGAGTATTTCCGCTATCTCGCTGAGCGTGGTGAGTACGTTTCGGCCGATCTCGAAGCTCAATTGAGCCGTGCCAACGAAGACCCCTGGCAGGAGCTGCGCCTTGAACGCACGCGGCCGGACGGGCGAGTTATCGAGGTGCGCCGCAACCCGGTGCCGGGGGGCGGCTTTGTGCTTATTTACAGCGATATCACTGAGCGGAAGCGTGCCGAGGAGGCCATCCGCGCTGCGCGAGACACCGCCGAGACGGCTTTGCGCGATTTGCAGGCGGCGCAGGCGAGCTTGGTCCATGCACAGAAGATGGCGGCGCTCGGGGAGGTGACGGCCGGGATCGCGCACGAGATCAAGAACCCACTCAATTTCGTTAACAACTTTGCCGGCCTCTCGGTCGAACTGTTGGACGAGCTAAAAGAGGCGGCGGCACTGTCGACCGGCACCCTCGATCCCACTAAACGGGCGGAGATAGTCGAGACAATTCGCACGCTGACCGGAAATCTCGAGAAAATCGTCGAGCACGGTCGCCGCGCTGACGGCATTGTTCGAAGCATGCTGCAGCACTCACGCGGTGGCAGCGGCGAGTGGCAAGCCATTGATTTGAATGCGCTCGTCGAGGAGGCCCTGAACCTCGCCTATCATGGTGCCCGTGCGCAGGATCAGAGCTTCGAAATCACATTGGAGCGCGACTTCGATCGTGATCTCGTGCCGGTTAATATCGTGCCGCAGGAGATAACTCGCGTGCTCCTTAACCTCATAGCCAATGGGTTCTATGCGGCCAACAAGCGGAGCAACGAGGGTGACGGCACATTCCGCCCGGCGCTGAAGGTCACGACCCGCGTGTCCGACGAAAGCGTCGAGGTTCGGGTGCGCGACAATGGTATCGGCATTCCGCTGGAAGACCGGGATAAACTGTTCCAGCCTTTCTTCACGACCAAGCCGACGGGCGAGGGCACCGGGCTTGGGCTATCGATCAGCTATGAGATCGTAACCCAACAGCATGGCGGCACCATCGCGGTCGACAGCGAGATTGGCGATTTCACCGAATTCACGGTGCGGCTGCCGCGACGCCGGCATGCTGTGGCGTAAGGAAATGGACCGGCACCAGTATTTTCGCTGTCGGTGACGAAGTAAGTATCGCCGACCTGTCGATGCCGATGTCGGTTGTTGGCACATTTCGGACCTCGCGCGATGTCGGACTTGAGTCCGGAATGCGAAGCAAAGCGGACGTTAACTCGGGTATGGATTCATGGGGGGTCGCGTTTCTAGAGAGCGCGGGCTGCGGTGGTTTGGCTTGGATCAGCGGGCGCAGTTTGGCTTGGACACCGGAAGATCATTGTGATCCCGCAGCAGAGATGACATGGTTAGAGGGCGCGATTTTCAAAACATCTATCGGAGACGACAATGCGAATGATGCTTAAATTTATGCTTCCGGTCGAAAAGGGAAACCAAGCCTTCAAAGACGGATCGCTTGGAAAAACATTGGAAGCGTTAATGAGTAAACTGAAACCGGAAGCTGCTTACTTTGCGCCATTGGACGGCAAGCGTTCGAGCAGCCCACGCAGTTTGATCTGGTAATCAATCTGACCCTACTATACCCTGCCTCTCGTCCCCCAATCAGGATCGCCCCGAACGTCACCGCGCCGGCGTTCGTTTGATGGTTCGATAGGTCCGTTGTGGGTCAACAAGCTGCCGAAAAGCTCCGCAAATTGATAACCGACACTCGCGGCTTCATTGAAAATTTGGAGCACAGCCGCGAGTTTCCTGATGTGAAAGTCTCAGGTTTGCATCTGAGTGATGGGGAGTTTGTCGTTCGAAACGAGAAGGCTGTGCTGGCAACGCAAGGCGACATGCTTGGCATTAAGCCGCTTTCGGATTTCTGCGAACGCCAGAAAGGGACAATGCGCCTGCTCTTGGAGATATTAGAAAATTCACCAAAGGACGCAGCGGTTCTGCGGCGTTGGGCGGCCATATGACTTTTCCATTATTTGGGACGGCGGTTAGCTGCCAGGGGTTTATTGGTGAGCCTTCAAGGGTCGTTGTTCGTCTAAGATCTGGAACAGATCAGCTTTTTGACGATCATGACTTTTCTATCGTCAGGTCGAATGACGACCTGTCGCGATCAGTGGAGGAGAAGCGGAGCTCGATATTTGTAATCAACGAATCACTCGATATCTCCGTATCGACCGCGAGCAGAATAATCTCGGTCTCTGCTAGATTCGATTATCTTAATTCAGGAGATGTTCTTGGCATTCACGTTCCGACTGGAAAGTTTCGGACTCTTTTTCGGAGTGATTCCCGCCACAATTCCTTCCTGGTGACGGAGCGTTGCAACAATTATTGTCTGATGTGTTCACAGCCACCCAAAGACATTGATGATCGCTGGATTCTGGATGAAATAAGAGAGAGCTTGCCACTTGTTCCTAAGAGCACACCTACCCTAACGTTTACGGGGGGAGAGCCACTCTCTGATTGGACTTACTTTATTGACGTCCTCGCTGATTGCCGCGATCTGCTTCCAAACACGGCTATCCAGGTCCTGACGAATGGACGAGCCTTCGCCAAGTCCGAAATCGTTGATGCGTGGCGGGCCGTCAGTCATCCAAGCCTGATCGCAGCTATTCCCGTCTATTCGGCAGTTGACCACGTACATGATTACGTGGTTCAGGCCAAAGGTGCGTTTGATGAAACCATCCTTGGTATCCTAAAGCTTAAGGATAGAGGACAACGTGTCGAAGTGCGCGTTGTCCTTCATGCGCACACGGCCCCGATCATTGCTGCGACGAGCCGATGGATTGCTCGAAATCTCCCATTTGTTGATCATGTTGCGCTGATGGGGATGGAAAATACTGGATTCGCTATTGCCAACGAGAAGTCGCTCTGGATCGATCCAATAGATTACCGCGAGAGTCTCTCTGAAGGCGTTCAGATTTTAGCAGCCGCTGGCATGAATGTTTCTGTCTACAATCTTCCACGATGCGTGGTTGATCCTTCTATCTGGCCCTACGCAGTCCGATCAATCTCTGATTGGAAAAATGGCTATCTTGAAGAGTGCACAAATTGTGTTGAGAGGAGTAGGTGCAGCGGGCTGTTTACATCTGGTCGCCCGCGCCAGAGCCGCGGCATTGCGGCGATCCATTGAGTTCTCAGGGCTGTTTAACCGCCCTCAGGTAGCGACCCGCCTCAATTCCAGAGACCCGCGGTTTACACACTGCCCTGATTGCAGTGACTGAGAGGGCGCAGTTCGGGTCTGTGCCAGGTGATGGTCTCCGATGGGCCCTGCCTCGGTCCTGCTTCGGGCCGTTCTGATGGGCACAGCAGACGTTTCCCAATCACGGCCCCTCAGCGCACGATCTGAAATTTCTTGGCGGCCTTCCGTCTCAGGTCAGGCGGCGGCTCTGGGCGTCCCGCATGCGGCACCCGCATGATGCCAATGCGCGCCAGCATGGTGTCGCAGCCGTGCTTGGCAACCAGCAGCAACGCCTCAACGATGCGGTGAAGTCAGCTCGCGCCTTGTCCTCCAACTCGACCTACTAGGTGGCTTAGGTAAACCGCCAACAGCACGAAATCTGTTGCGATTTGCACCATCGCAATCCTTGGTGTGGTTGCGGAATGGCCGATCGTCGCAAACGTCAGGACCGATGTTAGCAACGGGTGCTCCTCGCCATAGAGAGAATACCACGTAGCGAACATGAACACGATCTGCACCACGTTGCAAATGAACAGCAATAGCGAACGCTCCGGCGATGATATATCTCCGAACACCCGCTGCAGAAGAACGATATTCAAGACAGCGATGAGCGTCACTGCCGAGATGTACGTGCTCACCCATCGGGTGACTGGGGAGAGAAAAAGGAAAGACAATATTGAGATTGCAAGCGCGACGATCACGTAGAGGTCGATCCACGTATTAACGTCTCTTTCTCTCCCGTAACCGATGTACATCCATTGTGTCGGCGAAAGCAGGCTCAAAGAATGTAGCATCCAACCAACCCATCGCACGATGCCACGCGTTCTTGCGGCTATGGTCGCAAAGCCGTCTGTCCAATTCCGAACCCCGTGCCTGAAATGCATGATCTTTCACCCTTAGATAGCCGCAAACATAGTCCGAACGGGCGGTCCCGCCCATGCGTCAAATCCAGTTGGCCGGTAAGGCAGTGGGCGACAGAATCTCAGTCGTGGTCCTCTTTCTTTTGCCGCCTCTCGGTCTGGCCTGTTAATCTTCTCGATATAGATGCGCCCGTCCTGCACCGGCTCGACGGCATGGGCCAGCTCGACGAGTTTGCGCGCGGCGACGTCGGGATCGGCGAAAGGGCGAGGGTCGATGAATTAGGTTCAACCTTGGCAGCGATCCGGTTGCTACCATCGACGGTCTGCTCCGCGAGAGACTTGACGATCTGATTAATGGCGGCGGCCCACATGATCTGGTCGCAAAAATGGCTGAGAAAGCAGGGGAGACAGAAAAGGGTCTCAAGACCGGCGAGTACAAGCGCTGCAAAAAGTGTGACCGAGACCTTCCACTGGATATGTTTCGTGACGATAGCGCCAAGTCTGGTCTGGGTCGTCACTGTCGCGAATGCAAATCGACCGCCCCGAAATCTCAAAAAGCGCGATTTAGAAGGTACTATCGTCGTTAAACTGCTTACCGTCTGTTTGACCACTTGAATGTTGGTCGGCTTGCCTCGCGCGCTCTCCTCTCATGAGACGCGTTCATGCGTGTCAAAGCGCGACGGGGTTGGCATTGAAGCTCTCGGAGCGCGAGGGGATCTCTAAAGGCATTCCAACGCCTCGATCGGCGCACGAAGCGAGGATTTCTGCTAGCTATCTGCTAGCTAGGCGAAGGCAGCCCCCTTGCGGGGAACTGCTAACACCTTGAAAAATCTGGAGCGGGCGAAGGGATTCGAACCCTCGACCCCGACCTTGGCAAGGTCGTGCTCTACCCCTGAGCTACACCCGCATCCGAGAGATTGGCGACGAATGATCGGCGCCGGGCCGGCAGAGCTATGCCAAAAGCGGACCTCGAATGCAACAGCCCGGTTGGCTTTATCGCCCGGGCCTCCATGGTCGAATTCAAGAGGTATTGCACCGAAATCAACCGAATCAGCGTGCAAATCGCGAGTCGTCGGGCGTTGGGGACAGTTTCCGCCGCAATTATCTCCGATCCGCCTGGCGGACCGAACCCGATCTTTGATCCGAAGTCAGTCGCGGACTCGGCGGGCCGCGCGTCCGGCGTGATGGGAACCGATTGAAATTTCCGGCCAAACCGCCATCTGGATAGCCAGAACTCCTGAACCGCGACGGCGGGCTGTGCTAAAAGGGCATGATCCGCACCACATCAGACGAGGAATCCCGTGACGATACTAGAGCAGGGTGGCGGATCGGCGCAGCCAGCGCCCGACCTGATCAAGGAGACGACCACCCAGACCTTCGTGAAGGACGTTATCGAGGAATCGAAGCGCCAGCCGGTGCTGATCGACTTCTGGGCGCCGTGGTGCGGCCCCTGCCGACAGCTCACCCCGATCCTCGAAAAGGCGGTCCGCGCCGCGAACGGCAAGGTCAAGCTGGTCAAGATGAACATCGATGAACATCCGGCTGTACCCGGCCAGATGGGAATCCAGTCGATCCCCGCTGTGATCGCCTTTGTTAACGGGCAGCCGGCCGACGGTTTCATGGGTGCCTTGCCGGAAAGCCAGGTCAACGCCTTCATCAACAAGCTGACGGCAGGCATGCCCGGCGCGCCTAACATTGCGGAAGTCCTGAAAGAGGCCGAGATCGTGCTGGCGGAGGGTGATCCGGCCACGGCGGCGCAAATCTATGCCGAAGTACTGGCGGCGGACGCCACCAATATCGTCGCGCTGGCGGGGCTCGCGAAATGCTACGCCGCGACAGGCGCGATCGAGCAGGCCAAGAAGACGCTGGCCATGGTGCCGGAATCAAAGCGGGGGGAGGCCGCCGTCAGGGCCGTACAGGCGTCGATCGATCTTGCCGAACAGGCCAAGGCGCTCGGCCCCTTGACCGAACTCGAACGGAAGGTCGCGGCGAACCCACTCGATCATCAGGCGAGATTCGATCTTGCGACCGCGCTCAATGCCAGCGGCAAGCGCACCGAGGCCACGCATCAGTTGCTTGAGATCGTCAAGCGCGACCGCAAATGGAACGAGGACGGCGCCCGAAAGCAATTGGTGCAATTCTTCGATGCGTGGGGCTCGACCGACGAGGCCACGGTCGAGGGACGAAAGCGGCTTTCAACGATATTGTTTTCGTAAGGGGCGCCGGTGCTGGCGCACGACCGGATCAAGGCTGATTGCGTGAGTTGATCCTGGCATGATACGCGCCTGACTGAAGCTCCAAAGCCACCACCGGATTCGCAGATGCCCATCAATGCCGAATACCGCGGACCCGGCGACCTCCCCGAGGTAATTGCGGTGTTTCCGCTGGCCGGCGCGCTGCTGCTGCCGCGCGGGCAGATTCCGCTCAACATATTCGAGCCTCGTTATCTCGCAATGGTGGACGACGCGCTGCGCGACGGTCATCGGCTGATCGGGATGATTCAGCCGGACGTTTCTCACTCGGCGGACGAGAGCCATCCCAAACTGTTCCAGGTCGGCTGCGTCGGGCGCATTACCCAGCTCGCCGAGTCCGGTGACGGCCGTTACATCCTCGAGCTTACCGGCATCGCGCGCTTCAAGGTGTTGCAGGAAATGGAAGTCCTGACCGCGTACCGGCAGTGCAAGGTCGACTACTTTCCCTATATCGACGATTTCACCGCCCGCAAAGGCGAGGAGGCCGTGGATCGCGAAGCCCTGCTTGCGGTGCTGGCGGATTTCCTCAAGGCCAACAATCTCAAGGTCGACTGGGAAGGCATCGAAGCCGCGCCGAACGAAGCGCTGGTCAATGCACTCGCCATGATGTCGCCTTACGGCCCACCGGAAAAGCAGGCGATGCTGGAGGCACCCGACCTCAAGACGCGAGCGGAGATACTGATCGCAGTCACTGAAATGGACCTCGCCAAAAAGCGCACCAGCGGCGACACGGGATTGCAGTGAATCGCGTCGCCTAAAGCGCGATCGGATCAGGCTGAATCGACATCGCGCTTTGGGCTTTTTTTCGCATGACCTCCGCGCAAATGCATTCGCGTTTGTCGCCAGGGAAAACCGCTACACACACTTTTCCGGATCACGCTTTAGCGCAAATGCCGCCGGCCCCGGTAAATATGCAAGGGAAACCACATCGCCAGTGAAAACCCTGCGCCGATGTGGATCCAGCTCATCCAGGGCCGCAAAATATCCGACCCGAGGTAATAGAGCCCGAACGCGGTCGCGATCAGCACCGCGTTGAGCGTGACCATGACCGATCCCGAAATGCGGTTCTTCCGCGCACGCCAGGCGCGCATCAGGTGTACCGGCACGAGAGCGCCCAGCAACATCAGAGCGAGCATGGCAGCGCCGCCATGCACCATCAGAAGCCAGGCGATAGCCTGCTGCCAGATCTCATCGCCGGGAACATCTTTTTGCCAATCCGCGACAAGCCAGCCGGCCCCGGTCAGGACCAGGACAGCGAATACTGCGTAGATGCCGTAGCGAAATGAGGGTTTAAGCCGCAAGATGCACAGCGAGTTGCCAGTCAGGGGAAATTTGAACGTCGTCGTCCGCCGAGATCAGTAGCGCACTTGCATTGTAAAGCTCAAGCAAAGCGGTTGCATCCGTTCCGGCAATCATCACGATTTTGGTCAGCCCGTCGGCAATCATGCAGGACGCCGCGCGGACGCTTGCGCCATCGATGACTGTTGTCGGCTTTCCGCTGCGGGGATCGATAATCGCGGAGGCAGACGTATCCGCAGAGTTGAAGGGATCGAATCGACGCGCCGACGATGCCATGGCCTCGTTGATCAGTTCGACGCTGCAGATCAGGCGGCAGGGATCGCGCGGGTGACGGATATGAACCAATTCCGCCTCATTTCCGAAAACGGCAATGTCGCCACCGGCATTGACCAGGCCGCAGCTCAACACACCGGATCGTTGCAGACTCTCGAGCGCCCGATCGACCGCAAAGCCCTTTGCGATGCCGCCAAGATCAATCCTGACATCGGACCGCCGAAAGCGAACCGTATTTTCATCGGCCAGTTCGATGGCATCGAATGCCTGGGTCTCGGTGTCCGTTGAAGTTTTCTCGTTCGCTCGCGGCAACAGTCCCAGCTCCTGCAGCACCGGCGCAACCGCCACATCGAAAATGCCGTTCGAACGTCGATGCATTTCCACCGCGGTTTCCAGCACGCGGAATGTCAGGGCATGCACCTTGATCGGGCGGTCAAAGGCTTCGCGGTTGAGGCGGCTGACGTCGCTGTGGGGATCGTGAAAGCTCATCAGTCGGTGGACGTTCTGGATGGTCTCGAACGCGCCATCGATCGCCCCATTGATTTCGGATTCGGCATGCCCCGCCGCCTCGATTTCGACGAAGGTCCCGAGCAACGGTCTGGCGCGGCGGACCTTATTTGAGGCGGTTGCCATAGGCTGCCAACACTCTCTTCACACCCTCGGTGATATGCGCCGACGACAAGGTCGCACCGGCAATATTTCTGATATCGGCGTTGATCTTGAGCGAGCTGCCAGACGTCTTGCCGACGAACTGTGCAAGCCAGCTCGGACTCCTGATTTCGCCACCATAGGACTCCCGATATTCCAGTATCTCGACGCGCTGGACGGCGCCGGCCGGACTGAGCGCCACCGCGTAGTCGATATAGAGATGTTTCCCGATCACGCGATCGAAGATGAAGAACCCGGCGACGCGGCCGCCGGCATCGGCCTTCCAGACGCGACCGGCCTGCACCTCGGTGAAATGCGTGGCGGAGGGAAAGGCCTGCTTTTGGGCTTCCTCGATCGACAGGTATTTGACCGCGTAAGCGGGCGAGGCAGCCGAAACGACCGCCACTGCGGACAGGGTGTAACGAATCCATTGCGTCATGATTAATCTTGCCCCTCAGAAGAAAAATCCGACGCCGCCAAGAAACGAATCCGAAAGCGCCCCGACAAGGCTCTTGTCGATCACCCTCTGGTACGTTGCCTTCAGCACCACTTTTGGCGACGGAAAGATTGCAACGCCCGCCGTATGGAATTGAAGCTGGCCGTGGCCAGTCGGAGTATTTGCATCGGTTCCGGCAAATCCGCCGGTCTGAAAGTTTTCGTAGGTGTAGTTATAGAAGGGGACCGCCTCCCAATCGCTGTTCAGGATCGTGCCCATCGGCACGTGGTAGGCGATTTCGCCATAATAGCCGTACATCGACCTGCCCACATTGTCGGTGGGATCGCTGTCATTGTTGGCCCGCAGGTTTTCGGGGTGACTGAACTGGACGAGGACATACTCGCCCCGCAATTCTAACCCCGTATTGGGTACCCGGTAGCGAAACTCGGCGTCGAACATGGCCATGCTCGTATTGCCGAGGAAGTTGCCCAGGTCACCATGCGCGCCGCGCGGCTCGATGTTCGGCGAGTAGTAGGCGCTGACGCTGCCGCCGAAGCCCGGCAGGATCGTCGGCGTCACGTCGAGCCGGCCGGACACGGCGATGGAGTTGTTGAGCTGCTGAAAGTTGCCGAGCGGCCCGTTTGAGAATGTCAGGGCATTGAGCCCGTCCACGCCTGGAAAATACGGTATCGGAGGCGGAGGTACGGTCTTGGCCGGGGTGCGAGCGTCGAACGTATCGCCAAAATCCTCATTGCTCGTCGAGAGCATCACCTGATACTTCAGATCCTCGCTGATCGTACCGTAGACGCTGGTGGCCGGCTGCTTCCAGGTCGACGGAATGAGGCCGTTATACAGTTGCGGCCGGTCGACACTGTAGAACTGCGTCGGCTCGTGATGTTGATTGATGTATCCGATCGGCACGAGGTCAATACCGGGCGCACGCCAGTTGAACTGATCCACGATCTTGAAATCGATCCAGAGCTGCTCGATCTCGGCGGTGCCGTGCAGTTTGTCGTCGTTGTCGAAGCCCGAGCCCGCATGTTCCCATTCGATTTCGGCGTTGAAGATGATGTTGTCGGTGATCGCATAGGTCGGTAACAGAACCATGCGCGCCGCATCGAAGCCGTTTTGCCATTGGCCGTTGGCGGCGGGATTTTGCATCGTGCCGAACTTGACCTCGCCATAAGCGCCGATGCTCAATCCGGTGACAGGCGAGGGCGCCAGGCCGAGAATCGGGAGATCGGACGATGGCGTCGAAGCGTCCAGCGGCTTGGTCTTCGATGGTTTGGCCTTTGGATCCTGCGGAGCATCGGTGGTTGTTGCAGTCTTGTCATTTTTGCTCGAATCCGGGGCCGCCGCTTTTTTGGGCGACTTTTCCGATGAGACCGTCTGCTTTTCGGCAGGAGCGGCCTTTTCGGCGGGAGCGGTCTTTTTCTCTGGCGGTGGGGTCTGCTTTTGCTTGAGTTCAGCTTCGAGCTGTTCGATTCGCTTTTCCATCGCCTCCATTTTCTTCAGCACGGCCTCGTTGACATCTCCATCGGCTGCCCAGGCGCCGCCGCAACTGAAAATCGATATGGCGGTTGCCAGGAGCAGCGTTTTCCGTCTTGGCCGGCTATCGGCATGGATTGGAGACAAACAAAGGCGGAGAGAATGATGCAGCGACATGGGTCCCCCAATCTTCGGAGTTCAAGGGCTCCGCGATTTCGTGGAAACCTATGACCGTAGCTGATCGCTTTTGGAATCCGGAAAGCGCGCGACGGGACTGGAATCGCTCCACATTAGAATTAGAACAAAACTAAAGAGAAAATTCGCTAGCCTGCCCCGAGCGCCAGCGCGACGTTGTAGGTCGCAAGGCTCGCGGCATAGGCGAGCGCGAACATGTAGGCGAAGGTGAGCGCCATCCATTTCGAGCTCCCGGTCTCGCGCCGGATCACCGCCAGGGTGGAAGCGCATTGCGGAGCGAAAATGTACCAGGCCAGCAGCGACAGCGCCGTTGCCAGGCTCCATTTCGTGGCAAGAACCTGTCCGATCTGGTCGGCCGCCTCCTTGCCGCCTTCGATCGCATAGACGGTGCCAAGCGCTGCGACCGCGACCTCACGCGCCGCCATGCCCGGGATCAGGGCCACCACGATCTGCCAGTTGAAGCCGAGCGGAGCGAACAACGGCGCCAGCGTCTTGCCGATCAAGGCGGCGAGGCTGTAGTTGATGGCGGGGTCCTCGGCGCCCGCCGGCGGCGTCGGGAACGACGCCAGAAACCAGATCAGAACCATCATCGAGAAAATCGTCGTGCCGGCGCGCTGCAGGAACATCTTTGCCCGGGTATAGACGCCGATGGCGATGCTGCGCAGGCGGGGCATCTTGTAGTCCGGCAGTTCCAGCATGAATGGCGCCGGCGCATAGTCGCGCAGCATGAAGAACTTGATCAGGAAAGATACCCCCAATGCGCTGGTGATGCCGGCCGCATAGAGCCCGAACATCACGAGGCCTCGCAGATCGACCCAGCCCCAAAGCTGTTCGGCGGGAATGAAGGCCGAAATAATCAGCGTGTAGACCGGGATGCGAGCCGAACATGTCATCAGCGGCGCGATCAGGATCGTGGTCAGCCGATCGCGTCGATTGTCGATCACGCGCGTCGCCATGATGCCGGGAATGGCACAGGCAAAGCTTGACAGCAGTGGAATGAAGGCGCGGCCGTGCAGGCCTGCGCCGCCCATGATGCGATCCATCAGGAATGCCGCGCGCGCCATATAGCCGAAATCTTCAAGCAGCAGGATGAACAGGAAAATGATCACGATCTGCGGCAGGAACACGATGACGCTGCCAACCCCCGAAATCACACCGTTCTGCAGGAAGCTTTGCAGCAAACCTGCGGGCAACGTGTCATGCACCAGTTGCCCCAATGCGGCAAAGGCCTGCGACAACAGTTCCATCAGCGGCTGCGCCCAGGCAAACACCGCCTGAAACATGACGAAAAGCAGAAGGCCGAGGATGACGAGCCCGGCCACCGGATGCAGCACCACCGCATCGATGCGCGCCGTCCAGGTGTCGGGTCTCGCCGGCAGGCTGACAGTCGCGGTGATGATGCGATCGGCCTCGCGCTGGGTGGCGCGCAATTCGGCGGTCGAGAGCGGCTGCCAGAGGTTTTGCCGCGCGGGGAGGGCGGCCTGTGCGGCAATCTCGTCGGTTTTCCGCAAGAGCTCGGACGTGCCGCCCCTGCGTACCGCGATCGAGGTTACCACGGGGATGCCCAGCATCTCTGACAGGCGCGCGACATCGACCGTCACGCCCCTTCTGGTGGCGATGTCGAACATGTTCAGCACCAGCATCAGCGGCCGGCCGGTGCGCTTGAGTTCGAGCACGAGACGAATGGTCAGCCGCAGATTCGTGGAATCGGCCACGCAGAGAATCAAGTCGGGCAGCGATTCGCCCATGGCGCGCCCGAGCACGAAATCGCGGGTAATCTCTTCGTCCGGGCTGCGGCCGCGCAGAGAATAAGTGCCGGGCAGATCGACCACGGAAACCTGCCGCCCGAGGGGAGTGACGAAGAACCCTTCCTTGCGCTCGACGGTGACACCGGGATAGTTCGCGACCTTTTGCCGGCTGCCGGTCAACGCATTGAACAGGGATGTCTTGCCGCTATTGGGCGTGCCCACCAGGGCCAGATGCATCAACGGGGCTTCCATGGCGCTTTACTTCTTCGTCAGACGACAATGACGGCCATTGCTTCACGCCGGCGCACCGCGACGGTGACATTTTCGATGCGCACGGCAATTGGATCGCGTCCGACAATACCCTCGTGGAGCACCTCGACCTTGGCGCCTTCCACAAAGCCGAGTTCGATCAACCGGCTCTCGAGTTCGACCGAGGAGAGCGCGGAGTTGGCCTTGTCGGCAGCCAGGTGAAGGATCACGCCGGAGAAGCCGCGTCTGGCCAACCCCAGGGGCAGTTGCGGCTTCACGTCGGTCTTTTTGGTGGTGCTGGTCATGGTCTGTATTTTCAACGGCCGGCGCCAAGGTCAAGCGCGACCAAATCGAAACCCATTTACCTTAGAGGAATTGTAAATCGGCTAACGAAGTTGACGCCCATATGCAGCCTGGAACCGGGAGACGTTGGCCGCCTTGCGATGGATCAAGGGTGCGCTTCAGCCGGTGCGCCCGGCCGCCAGTCGTCTGATTCCGACGCTCGCCACCCATTGCAGCAAGCGCTAGTAGCCAGCCATCGCCATCACGATGACCGCACAAAGCGCTACCCATCCAAAATGCCGACCACGCAGCACAACGGCGTTTCCGATCATTCCGAACCCGTACATCGCAGACACGGTGATCACGATCCAGTGCCGTGCCGACACCGAGGCCATCGAGGGCGTCGCTATCAGCAGCACCCCGCCGCATATCCAGCCGACAGTGCCGATCTGCCAGCAGACCCGGATGAGGGTTCGCAATCGAGGCGGCTCGATGGTCGCCCGCGCAAATACCCTGGTTTCGCCAAGCGTGCCATGGATCAGGGCGGCCGCGATCGCGGCCAGGCCCGCAAGCTGCAGGAACAGATCGCGCATCGAACCAACTCCATACACAACTGTATGGTCAATGTGTCCTCTATGCTCGCGCCTGTCAATACAGTAATGTATGGTGGATTGTCGCAGGACGACTTATGGCCGATCAACTCTCCGCGAAGGACTGGCTCGATCAGGGGCTCAAGGCACTGGCCGAACACGGCTATACGGCGCTGAAGGCGGAGCCGCTGGCAAAAGCCCTGGGCGTCTCGCGCGGCAGCTTCTATTGGCATTTTGCCGATGTGGAGGCTTTCCATGCGGCCATCCTCAAGCATTGGCGAGAGGTCGCCGCGGAGCGGATCATCGCCGAAGTCGAGGCCTCGGCTGGCGGTGAGAATCCGTTGCAGCTTCTGCTGCGCCGCGTATTCGGCGAGAGACTGGCGCTCGAAAGAGCGGTCCGTAGCTGGGCCACGGTCAATCCGGCGGCACGAGCAGCCGTGCAGGCGATCGACCGGCGCAGGGTAAGGTACGTCCAGGGACTGCTCGGGAGTTCCGGGCTATCACCCGACGTGGCGGGCGCGCGGGCGCAAATTCTGTACTGGGCATTTCTCGGCTTTGCGCTGACCGACAGCCCGCTGCCGCGGCGTCAACGGCTCGCGCTGCTGGAGGAAATGCTCCGGATGGCATCCCCATAGCCGTGTGAGAGTGCGTAGCGCCCTTGCGACCTTTTATTCGCTTGGTGAATCATGTGTCTTCAAGGCGACATTGGCGGCAAGCGGAACGGCAACGCGCGCGGTCTCGATCTTTCCGCGGCAACGACGCGATGGTGCGTCACTTCGTGGTGCGAAGTGGCAGTGCGGAGTGTTGGCGCTCTTCGAAGCGATAACCTCGCGTTCACCATGAGGATAAATCTCGCGATCGCCGGTCGCAAATGGTTCCGCTCTCAAACTCCCTTATACCTTTACCGCTTAGTCATCGTTGGAAGAAAGGCTCCGGCCAGTTCAGTATCCCCTGCACAAGGGTAGTAAGCGTATGAATACCGCCCGCATCATCGTCCTGGCCATCGCTCTCGCTGCCGGCGGTGTCGCCGCATATCTCGCGAGCGGATCGGACAGCAGCAAAGCACCTCCGGCCGAGCCCGTCGCCGAACTGAAGACGGTCGAGGTTCTCGTTGCCAAAGCCGACATCGGGCTTGGCCAGACGGTCACAGCCAACGACGTGCAGTGGCAGAGCTGGCCTGCATCGACGGCGAGCAGCACATTCATTCGCCGCAGCGACCGTCCGGATGCAACAACGCAGCTTGCGGGCACGATTGCCCGTGCGCCCTTCATCGCGGGCGAGCCTATTCGGGAAGCGAAGCTGGTCAGGGCGGACGGCTCGGGCTTCATGGCTGCGATCCTGCCCACGGGGATGCGCGCCGTTTCGGCCGAGATTTCGCCGGAGACCGGCGCCGGCGGATTCATACTGCCGAACGACAGGGTCGATGTGCTGCTTACACGTCGCGAGAAGAACCCGAACCCCACCGCTGCGCAGGACGTCGTTCACGCCGAAATCATCCTCGCAAACATTCGCGTTCTCGCCATCGACCAGGCGCCCAAGGAAAAGGAAGGGCAGAACGCCGTGGTCGGCAGGACAGTCACGCTTGAGCTGAAGCCCGAGCAAACGGCGAAGCTCGCCGAAGGACGGCAGGCGGGCACGCTGTCGCTGGCGCTGCGCAGCATCGCCGACGCCAACCAGGTCGAGATCGGATCCGGCGATCGTACGACCCAGCGCGGCAATATCAATGTGGTTCGCTACGGCGTCACAAATCCAACGATCATCCTGAAGTGACCAGAAGGTTACACGTGGCCAGAAGGACCAAAGATATGAAATGCAGCAGCGGAAAGCGGCTGTCGACAAGATCCGCTCTCATCGCAATTTCGCTTTCGGCAGCTGCACTGGTGCTTGATCCGGCCAATTCCCCGGCAATCGCGGCCGAGGCCGACATGGGGATGTCAGCCGCAGGCATCTCCGCGAAGGTTCGCTTTCTTTCTCTCGGTATCGGCAAATCCGTGGTTATCGACTTGCCCCGCGACGTCAAGGACGTCCTGGTGGCCGATCCGAAGATCGCCAATGCCGTGATCCGCTCCCCGCAGCGCGCCTACATCATCGGTGCGGGAGTTGGTCAGACCAACGTGGTGTTTTTCGATGCCGATGGCCAGCAGATTGCCGGCTATGACATCGCGGTCAAGCGCGACCTCAATGGCGTGCGCGCGGCGCTGAAGCAGATGCTGCCCGGGGCGGGAGTCCAGGTCGATGGCGTCGGTGAGGGCGTCATGCTGACCGGCTCGGTAGCCACGCCGGTCGAGGCGCAGCAGGCGGCCGATGTCGCGGCGCGACTGGTGGGCGGAGCCGACAAGGTTGTCAATTCCATCGTTGTTCGCGGCCGCGATCAGGTTATGCTCAAGGTCAGCGTTGCCGAGGTGCGGCGGGACATCATCAAGCAGCTGGGCATCGATCTCAGCGCGACGATGAACTACGGCACCGCCGTGGTGAATTTCAACAACGTCAATCCGTTTACTGCAAACAATGGCCCGCTTGTCCCTGGCAACGGCCTGTCCACGTCCGCGCTCACCAAGGGCCTGCCGTCGGTGACCGCTACGCTCCGAGCCATGGAGAGCGCGGGCGTCGTGCACACCTTGGCGGAGCCGAACCTGACGGCGATCTCCGGCGAATCCGCGACGTTCATTTCCGGCGGCGAATTCCCGATCCCGACCGGGGTGACTTGCCAGACGACGACTGCGGGCGCAATCGGACAATGCGTCCAGACCGTCAGCTTCAAGAAATTCGGCATCTCTCTCAACTTCACGCCAGTGGTGCTGACAGAAGGCCGCATCAGCCTGCGGGTGATGACGGAAGTGTCGGAGGTCTCGCAGGAAAACGCGCTGCAGGGCGGCGCGGGCGGAACGACGATCCCTTCGATCAAGACGCGTCGCGCGGAAACCACCCTGGAAATTCCCTCCGGCGGCTCGATCGCCATGGCAGGCCTCATTCAGGAGCAGACCAAACAAGCCGTCAACGGATTGCCCGGTGTCGATCAGATTCCGGTCCTCGGCCAGCTCTTCAGGAGCCAGGACTACATCAACGACCAGACGGAACTGATGGTCATCGTGACGCCCTACATTGTTCGGGCAGTTGCGCAGAAGGAATTGTCGCGGCCCGATGATGGGTTCGCGCCTGCATCGGATTCGCAATCGACGCTGCTGGCACAGATGAGCCGGATCTATGGCGTTCCGGCGCGCGTCGAAGCGATCGGAAATTATCAGCCCAATTTCGGTTTCATCATCGACTGAAGCGGCGACACGAGGACACACAGAACAATGACCAACAAGACATTCCTCGACCGCTGGCGAACGCTGCGCCTCCTGTGCGCCTTGTCCGGCGTTTCGGTCCTGCTCGGCGCTTGCACGGAAACCACCGGAAGTGTCGTAACGGCGACGCGCGTTCCGGAAGATTACCGCCTTCGGCATCCGATCACGGTGGAGGAGGCCGATCGCTCCACCGTGGTTTTCGTAGGTCACGCTCGCGGCGGCCTGTCGCCTGCGCAACGCGTCGATGTTGCCGGACTGGCGCGGTCATGGGCCAGCGAAGGTACCGGCGCCGTCGTCGTCGATGTGCCGGTCAACACGCCCAACGCCCGGGCCGCCGAGAGCGCGCTGCCCGAAATCAGGGCGCTGCTTATGGGAGGCGGCGTACCTCCGAATGCCGTAAAGGTGCATCGCTACACGCCGGATGATCCCCGAATTCTGGCAACGATCCGGCTGAGCTACCCGAGAATGGCCGCAGTAGTCGGACCGTGCGGGGTGTGGCCCGAAGACCTTGGGCCCTCGGTGAGGAACGCGGGCTACTACGAGAACAAGTCGTACTACAATTTCGGCTGCGCCAACCAACGCAATCTGGCGGCAATGGTCGAAAATCCAGCGGACCTCGTGCAGCCTCGTCCTGAAACGCCGGCATACACGCCTCGGCGTTCCGAGGCATTTGAAAAATACCGCAAGGGCTCCACGACCGCGACCGATTACCCCGACGCCGAAAAGGCCAAACTCAGCGATACAGGCAAATGATGTCCGCCAGTCAAGATTCCGAAGAGCTGGATCCTCCGCCGCCGCCGGCCGACGACTACATCGCGGCGGCGCCGCGGGTATCGGTGCAGGCCTTTTGCGAAACGGAAGCGACCGCCGAGGCCGTGCAGTCGGCGGGCCTCGACCGGCGCCTCGCCAAGGCGCACCTGACTATCAAGATGGGCGGCATGGAAGCCGCCATCGAGACCTACCACAGCGTGCCCACGCCGAATGTCATCATTCTGGAGACGGCGGCCAGCAGCGACGTACTTGCCGGCCTCGACGAGCTTGCAACGGTGTGCGACGCCGGCACGCGAGTTGTCCTGATCGGCAATGAAGACGACGTCGCGCCTTATCGCGAACTGGTACGCCGCGGCGTCAGCGATTATGTCGTCGGACCGGTGCAAACACTCGATGTGGTCCGCGCGATCTGCGGCCTGTTCTCCGCATCGGAAGCGGTTGCCGTCGGCCGCATCATCGCGGTCGTCGGCGCAAAGGGCGGCGTTGGTGCATCCACCGTTGCGCACAACGTGGCGTGGGCTATCGCCCATGACCTGGCGCTGGATTCGGTCGTCATAGACCTGGACATGGCATTTGGTACCGCCAGCCTCGATTACAACAAGGATCCGTTGCAAGGCATAGCCAACGCGGTATTCGCGAACGAGCGGCCGGACAGCGCGTTCATCGAACGGTTGCTGGCGAAATGCAACGACCATCTCAGCCTGCTGGCGGCGCCGGCCGCGCTTGATCGCGTCTACGATTTTGGCGCGGATGCATTCGACGCGGTTTTCGACACCTTGCGCCTGTCGACGCCCTGCATCGTTCTCGACATCCCCCATCAATGGTCGGGCTGGACCCGGCGGGCGCTAGTCGGCGCGGACGACATCCTCATCGTTGCCGAACCGGATCTTGCCAACCTGCGCAATGCCAAGAACATGCTGAGCATGCTCAAGGCCGCACGGCCCAACGACCGTCCCCCTCTTTATTGCCTGAGCCAGGTCGGCATGTCGAAACGGCCGGAAATCAGCACGCGCGAATTCGCCAAGGCGATGGAGAATCAGCCGATCGCGGCCATTCCGTTCGATCCCCGGATGTTCGGCACCGCGGCCAATAATGGTCAGATGATCGCCGAAATTTCCGCCAACCACCGGATCAGCAAGACGTTCGTGCATATCGCCAACCAGCTCACCGGCCGCAGCGAACCCAGGACGCCGCGTCGTTCGATCCTGGCGCCGATCATGAATAAATTGCGCGCCAGAGGTTAGCAGACCTTCATTGGGGCCGGGCAACGCCGATCGACGCGGTGTTGTCGGCGTCCTTTGCATTCGTCCGCTTGGCCAACATTCGCCTCAGATTGGTGACGTTGGCGGCCGCCTGCTCCGGCGGCAGGCCTTCCTTCATGATGCTTTCGGCTTCCGCAACATGGCCCCGCAGGCCAACCACCAGGGCGAGGTTTTGCCGCACCCGTGGATCTGCATTGGCTTGGCTATACGCCCGACGCAAGGTTTCTTCGGCCTTGGGCAGATCTTTTGCAAGGACGTATGAAAGTCCGAGGTTGGACAAAACCGAAGGCTCGTCCGGCGCGATCTTCAACGCGCTGGCGTAGTATTGTCTCGCTTCTTCGCCGCGGCCGAGTTGATCGAGTGCTGCCCCTTGCGCAGAAAGAATGCGCCAATCCGGATCGTCAGGAGAATGTGCGCGGCTCAGAACATCAAAGGCCTGCTGGAAATTGCCGTTGTCGGCCAGGGCTCGCCCATAACCGGCAAGCAGCGCCTTGTTGCCGGGATGCGCGATCGTGGCCCGTTCGAGCACGGCAACCGCCTGGGCGCGCTGGCCGGCCGAGCGAAGCGCTTTTCCGTAACTTAGTGCAGCGTCAGCGTCGGCGGGATTGGCGCGGAAGCGATCGCGGTAGTAGTCGAGCCCCCGGGCGGGTTCGGCAGAGCTGGCTTTCTCGGCCTTGTCGCCCAGCGACCCCGTAACGTCCGACAGGCCGTCGGTCTGGCAGCTGCAAAGCCCCAACACAAGAAGCGTCGACAAGGCTTTCGACGCGAGCGATCTCGCGTTGCCGTGTCGCTGAAGCGATTGGGGGGGCATTTCCTGACCTGTACCGCCGACTGGTCAGGAATGCTTACAGGTTAACCCTAAATTACCGTTAAACCGGCCCTTGTGTGGGCCTGGTGTTCCAAATCCGAAGTTCGCTGGAATTGGCGGCGGAAGAGAACTTGCGGACCGCTACACTAGTCGACGAACTGCGCGCCGAACTCATAGCCGATCCGCCACGCCAGCCGACATTGGCGAGGGCGACCTTCCGACATGATGATGGTGAACTCGGAAGGAATATCGAGATGCTCGGCGATGACCTTCACGCCGCCATCCGATATGTCGGTGATCGTGCAATCACGCGGCAATGTCCCGGTTCCGAACTGGATTTTCGCGAAACTCCTGCACAGGCGGCGCTCGCTTCTGCGCCGATTCACTAACGTCAGCATTTCGAACCTTCACTCGGTCAGATTGTGATCCATCTGGCTCAATGCCCGTTTTAGTGAGGAAAGATTGGAATCCGCCTAGCTCGACCACTCGGAATGTAGTTGTTGTTTTTGAATTTCCTTTACCCAATTGCGTGCACCTGGAAAGAAACGGTCGCGCACAGCGGGAAACGCCTGCGAAAAAAGCCGGCTTCGGGCTTGATCCGGCAACTATCCCGAACGCGGAAATGTTTTCTTACCTTCAAACTTTAACGCTGGCTTACGCCTCAGGCCCTGATTTCCGGTCCCGTCTTTTCGGCTGATTGGCCCTTTTGAGCTTTTCCCGGGAGGCGATTCCATCGGGCGATTGTTGTCACCAGCCGAGCGGCGCCCCTGCGTGTCTTGCCCGAATCTGCTAGAGGATCGTCCAACCAGGCTGGAGAGCACCGCATGACAGCTTCCCCCGAGCGCCCCGAAACCACCGTCGACCCCAAGCTCCTGGAAATTCTGGTTTGCCCGGTGACCAAGGGCCCGCTTGAGTTTGACTCAGTACGGCAGGAGCTGATCTCGCGTTCGGCCAAGCTCGCCTATCCGATCCGCGACGGAATTCCGATCATGCTGCCCGAAGAGGCAAGGAAGATCGAGTAACCATGCGCATCCGCAAGCTCATCGGCGCGCTCGCTATCATCTATCTTTGCGGCGCGATCGCCTGCGCCTTCGGCGAAGAGACCAGGGCTCGCGTCGGCAATATCGATGCGGTGCTGGTGACCCCGCCGAATGTGGAACGGCCTCCCGTCGCGCTCTTGATCGCGGGTTCCGGATCGACCGACCACGACGGCAACGGGCCGCAGGTCAAACCTGCGACCTTGAAGAAGCTCGCCGAGCAGCTGGCCGCCCGCAACATAGCGACGCTTCGCTATGACAAGCGCGGCGCCGGCGGATGGAAGCCGGAATTCGGAAAGCCCGAGGATTTTCGCTTCAAGGATTATGTCGAGGACGCGGCGGCGCTCCTGAATTATCTCCGCGACAGCGGAAAATTCGGTCGGATCACCGTGGTGGGACACAGCGAAGGCGGTCTGGTCGCCATTCTTGCCGCGCGGAAAGTGGCAGTCGATCGTCTGCTGTTGCTTGCCACCGCGGCGCGCAAGCAAGGCGACCTGTTGAAGGCCCAACTTGAGCGCAAGCAAATTCCTCCGGATATGCTTGCGCCGATCCTCAGTGCCATCGACAGGATCATGGCCGGGCAGATCGTCGATCCGTCCCCGCCGGGACTGTCGATTGCGCCCTCGATGCAGCCCGGCCTCGCCTCCGCTTTCACCGAAGACCCGATCGAGCCCCTGAAACTGATCGACCGGCCGATCCTGATCATCGCCGGTGGCCGCGACCGGCAAGTGGCGCGGCTTGATTTCGTGGCGCTGTCGGCGGCGGCGCCGGTCGCCAAGACGCTGTGGATTCCGGAAATGAATCACGTTCTGGTCGATGTCGCCGACCAGGACGACGATCTGGCCGCCTATAACCAGCCGGAGCGGCAATTGGATGCCGCGCTGATCGACGCTGTCTCGGACTTCATCCTCGCGGGCGAGGCGCGATGATTTTCCTGCCGTGAGCGCTGCGCTAAAGCGCGATGGGATCAGGCTGAATGACCATCGCGCTTTAGGTTTTTGTTTTCGCATGATCTCCGCGCAAGCGCATTCACGTTTGTCGCGAGGGAAAACCGCTAAACACTTTTCCGGATCATGCTTTGATGACCGTCCTGGAATCCTTGACGCGTTTTCTTTACGCCAAGCAATTATTACTTCGTTCGAAAACGCTCTAAAGTGCCTCGCCCTTCAGGAGGCGCGGCACCTCACCCGCCAGTCCGGCCGCCTGGCGGATAAACATGCCTTTCAGTGGCGGCATACGATCGACCAGCCCGAGACCGATATCGCGCACCGTGCGCAGCAACGTGGATTCATTCGAGAACAGCAGGTTGAGGGAGTTGGTCGCGAGGCCCATCGCCATGGTGTCGAACCGCCGCCAGCGTTGATAGCGCTCGAGTACATCGGCCTGGCCGATATCGATGCCAAGCCGCGCCGCATCGACGACGACTTCGGCAAGCGCTGCGACGTCCTTCAGGCCCATATTCAGCCCCTGCCCCGCAATCGGATGAATCACGTGCGCGGCGTCGCCGACCAATGCGAGACGCTCGCCGATGAAGGAGCGGGCCACGAAATAGCCCAGCGGGAAAGCGCGTGGCTTGTCGAGCGCCTTGACCTCGCCGAGATGCAGTCCGAAGCGAAGCTCAAGTTCGCCGTGGAATTCCTCTTCGCCAAGCGCCGTGATGCGCGCGGCCTCGGCGCGCTTCTCCGTCCATACCAGCGACGAGCGCCTTCCGGTCAGCGGCAGAATCGCGAACGGACCGGAGGGAAGGAAATGTTCCTCGGCGCGGCCGTGGTGATCGCGCTCGTGACCGACGGTAACCACGATGCCTGATTGATCGTATTCCCAGCCATTGGTGGCGATGCCCGCGCGCTCGCGCAATTTCGATCGCGCGCCGTCGGCCGCGACCAGAAGGCTCGCCTCGATCACGCTGCCGTCCGCAAGCGATACATCGATGCTGTCGCCGCGCGTGTTGAAATCCGTCACCGTATCCTTGCGAAGATCGACGCCCGCCGCCGCCGCGCGCTCGACCAGCGCATCGATCAGATGACGGTTTTCCACCATATGGGCGAAAGGTTCACCCGGCTCGACATCTCCTGCAAAGGTCAGGAACACCGGACGGGTCGCATCCTGCAGCTTGGAGTCCGTGACCACCATGTCCAGAATCGGCTGTGACCGGTCCGCGACCTGATCCCAGACGCCTATGGCATCGAACAGCCGCCGGCAGGCGGCGACGATCGCGGTGGCGCGTGGGTCCCGGCTTGGCCTCGCCGCAAGCGCCGGGTCTGCGACGATGATGGGAACGCCATCGCCAAGCCCCTGACGCAACGCCAGCGCGAGCGCCAGTCCTGCAAATGCCCCGCCTCCGATGACAATGCTTCGCTGTATCGACATACTGGACCTGCTTGCACCCGCCCTTGTCACTTCATTATAGCTGGGCGAAACAGGCGGGTGAAACAAGGCCTTTGGTCTCGGGACCCGGTTCCGGGATGTCAGGCAGCGCAAAGCCGGAAAATGTCGCGGTTTTCCGGTCCGGATTGACGGATTTGCCAAAAAATTGGAAGTGCTTCGATGTCCAAGGGCCTGATCGACCTGATTTCCATTCTCGACCTCGAAGCGCTCGAGGTGAACATGTTTCGCGGCAACAGTCCGAAAACGAGCTGGCAGCGCGTCTTTGGTGGACAGGTGATCGGACAGGCGATGGTCGCGGCCTGTCGTACCGTCGAAGGCCGGCTGCCGCATTCGCTGCATTGCTATTTCATTCTGCCTGGCGATCCACAGATACCGATCATCTACGAGGTCGAACGGCTGCGCGATGGCAAGAGCTACTCGACCCGGCGCGTAACCGCGATCCAGCACGGCAATGCGATCTTCTCCATCATGGTGTCTTTTCATATCGACGAACCCGGTGCCTTTGACCATCAGGACCTGATGCCGGACGTTCCGCCGCCGGAGAAACTCACCGCCGAGGAAGTATCCAAGCAGCCGATGTTCCGCGAGATGCCGGAATTCATTCGCCGCTATTACGAATCCGACCGGCCGATCGAGCTGCGCCCGGTCGAACTCGGCCGCTATTTCGGCCAGAAGATCGAGGATGGCCGCATCCATGTCTGGATACGCACCGCCTCGAAACTGCCCGACGACCCGGCGCTGCACATGTGCGCGCTGGCCTATGCTTCGGATTTCTCGCTGCTCGATGCGGCAATGGCCCGCTATGGCCGTACATTGTTCGACAAGCGCATGATGCCGGCGAGCCTCGATCATGCGATGTGGTTCCACCGGCCGTTCCGCGCCGACGAGTGGCTGCTTTACGCCCAGGACTCGCCGAGCGCACAGGGCGGGCGTGGCCTGACCCGCGGCATGATCTTCAAGCAGGACGGCACCCTGGTCGCTTCCGTTGCCCAGGAGGGCTCACTTCGCGAGCGCCGATGATGCGCCATCACGCGCCGGAGAGTGTCGTTCTCTCGACCACCACGATTTGCGACGCAAGCCAACGCATGATCCAGCGCAACGCCCACGGAATTGGAATAATGAAGGCGCAGGCGATGATGGTGACAACGGCGCGCCACAGATATTGCAACCCGGTAGCCTTGAAGACCACTTCACGTCGCGTGCCTTCGATATGCCGGCAAATCCAGCGCATCAGCGCCGTGTAGACCCAGGCCCAGCCGATGATGGTGATGGTGGACAGGCCTGCCAGTATATTCCAGCCCAGATAGGCCCAGTACGATCCTGAAAAGCTCAGTCCAAGCGACTGGCCGTTCGACGCCAGGTTTGCGACGAACCATCTGATGGCGAGCCAGTAAAGTCCGAAGTGGATCAGGATCAGGACGGTCCTGAAAAGCCAGAGCTCGGTCGTACGCAGAGCGATGAACGCAGTGAAAACGAGCAGGACGACCGCTCCGAAATACCACCACGCTATGGTGAGCGCATCGCCCGTGAAGGTGAGATTGGGTCGGCCCGGCACGTGAGTGCGGGCAACGATCCACCTGCAATACATGACAAGGACCCATGGCAGTGGGATCACGAACATCCCGCCGATGAAAAATACCAGTGAGCGCCAGGTGAATTCCCAGATCCCGAAATCGAGCGACAGCGAGCCATCGCCCAAGTTGCCACGCAAGTCGCCACCCAAGTCATCGCTCACGCCCCCAACGGCAAACGGCGTAGCTGCGCGAGTGACCGCACCCACGGACATCAGGCCCGGAATTTCCCCAGCCTTTTGCCAAGCCGCCATGCCTTGGGTCCAAACCAGGGTATCGGCGTGGACCATCCCCCTGGCGATGAACTCGCGGAGCTCAGCTTCCTTGTAAGGACCCTTTTGTTGCCCCTGCGAAGCGAAGAACCAGTCTCGGTCAGACATTTCTTTTCCCCCCGGAAGCGATCCCCAGAGAACAGCATGACCGCGGACGCGTTTCCCGGGAAAGCGACGTCAAAACAGAAGTTTAGATGCTGCATCGGCGGGATGCCCGCGCCACCGAAATCGCACGAAACCAGAGCTTGGCGAACAATTGCCGCGCCTGTACAGGGAGGCTATCGGGCGAGAACCTGCGTCCGCAATCGTTTTTCGGTCTGGCCCGCAACTTTTTGTGCCAAGGGGTAAGAAAGATGCCAGACTTGCATCGGAGCAAATCAAGGCTTGACCGATTTTCAGAATCCAAGGACATGAAGGCCCGAAAATGAAGCTCGTCGTCGCCATCATCAAACCTTTCAAACTCGACGAAGTCCGTCAGGCGCTGACCGCTATCGGCGTCCACGGAATGACCGTGACCGAGGTCAAGGGTTACGGTCGCCAGAAGGGCCACACCGAGATCTATCGCGGCGCGGAGTATGTCGTGAACTTTCTCCCGAAGCTGCGAATCGAAATCGCCGTTTCTGCCGACATCGCCGACAAGGCGGTCGAGGTCATTACTTCCAGCGCGCGCACCGGACAAATCGGCGATGGCAAGATCTTCGTAGTGCCGATTGATCATGCGCTGCGGATTAGAACTGGCGAAACCGACAGCGACGCGCTCTAGGTTCTCTCGCACCTGGCAACGGCGCCAGGCCCGCGATCAACAAAATCATAGCAGAGTGGGGAAGCACCAATGGGGGCACTGTCGTGTCTTGCAGCGAGATCGGCTGCGCCAATTTCTCTTGCAGCAATCTTCTCTTTCGCGACACCGGCTCTTGCGGGAACGTCAGACATAAGCGGGGCCGATACCGCATGGATGATCGTTGCGACCGCGCTGGTCCTGATGATGACGATACCGGGCCTGGCGCTGTTCTATTCCGGCATGGTGCGGAAGAAGAATGTGCTCGCGACGATGGCGCAGAGCCTCGCTGCGGTTGCCATCGTATCGTTACTCTGGGTGGCCTTCGGATATTCGCTGGTGTTCGTCGGCAGCGGCCCGTGGCTTGGCACGCTCGACCGCCTTTTTCTCGCGGGGATGACGATGGACAGCGTCAATCCCGCGGCCAAGACGATTCCGGAGAGCCTGTTCGTGCTCTACCAGATGACGTTCGCGATCATCACCGTGGCGCTGGTCGCCGGCTCGGTCGCCGACCGGATGCGGTTTTCGGCATTTCTGCTGTTCTCCATCGGCTGGTTCATTTTCGTCTACATTCCCCTGGCCCACTGGGTCTGGGGCGGCGGCTTTCTCGGTCAGGCGGGCGTGCTCGATTTTGCCGGCGGGCTGGTCGTGCATCTCAGCGCGGGCGCCGGTGGTTTGGTAGCGGCCAAGGTGATGGGGCCGCGTCACGGCTACGGCACAGAAAATCTCTCGCCGTTTGATCTCTCGCTTGCGGTGATGGGAACCGGACTCCTCTGGGTCGGCTGGTTCGGATTCAACGGCGGATCGGCACTGGGTGCCAATTCCCGTGCGGTCATGGCAATCGCCGCCACCCATCTTGCCGCCTGCGCCGGTGCGCTGACCTGGGCCGCGCTTGAATGGTCGATCCAGCGCAAGCCATCGGTGCTCGGGATGATCTCGGGGGCGGTGGCGGGGCTGGGCACGATCACCCCGGCCTCCGGTTTCGTCGCGCCATGGCATGGCATCGTGATCGGTGTGATCGCAGGCATGGTCTGTTTCTGGGCCTGCACCTGGCTCAAACGTCGTTTCAAGTACGACGACTCGCTCGATGTATTCGGAGTCCATGGCATTGGCGGGATGACCGGTGTCCTGCTGACCGGGGTTTTCGCCACCGCTTCGATCGGGGAGGTCTCAGGACTGTTCGAGGGCAATCCGCGCCTGCTGTTGACGCAGTTCTACGGCGTCGCGGTCACCTTGGCGTGGTCCGCCGCGGTCACGTTCGCGTTGCTGAAGCTGGTCGGTGCCTTCGTACCGATCCGTGTCAGGCTTCAACAGGAACTCGAGGGCCTCGACATTTCGCAACATGGCGAAGCCCTGCAATAGGGCCCAAAAACTGCTCGTTTTGCCTGGGCAATGGGCAGGAATATCTTTTTGCATAGCCTCTGCCTAAATCACGTACATACCTGCCTAGGGATTGAGCGGGGTCGGAAAGCCCATTTCCGTGCCGCTGCCATGAACTCCGAAAAGCTCCACATTCGTAATCCGTTAAGGAAACTTCAACCTTCTGGCACGGCATTTGATTCTATGGGCAGCGGCTGTGCCCGCGTAGTGAACTTCTCCGCGTGGTGAGGCTCTTTTGAGAATGCTCGGTCAGGTCTGGATCGAGCCCATGCGGGGATAAGACCGATGAAAATTGTTATGGCGATCATCAAGCCGTTCAAGCTCGAAGAAGTCCGTGACGCGTTGACCGCTATTGGCGTACACGGCCTGACGGTCACGGAAGTCAAGGGATATGGTCGGCAGAAAGGCCATACGGAGATCTATCGAGGCGCCGAATATGCGGTGAGCTTCCTGCCCAAGATCAAAATCGAGGTTGCGGTTGCAACGGAGCAGGTCGACAAGACCATCGAAGCCATCACAGCGGCCGCCAAGACCGGCCAAATCGGCGACGGCAAGATCTTCGTCATCAATCTCGACCATGCGATTCGTATCCGGACCGGCGAAGCCGATGCCGCGGCACTCTGATCTCGCGCCCAACTTTCCAATCAGGAGTAAGAAAATGACGTTCAAGCGCGCCTATAGCGCGGGATTAGCGGCCCTCGGAGTCGGCCTGTTCGCCACAACCGCCGCCTATGCCGAGCCGACAATCAACAAGGGCGACAACGCCTGGATGCTGACCTCGACTGTTCTGGTGCTGTTGATGACCATCCCGGGGCTCGCGCTGTTTTATGGCGGCCTCGTACGCACCAAGAACATGCTCTCGGTGCTGATGCAGGTGTTCTACACGGTCTGCATCGTGACCATCCTCTGGTCCCTTTACGGCTATAGCCTCGCATTCACCGGCGGGTCCGATTTCATCGGCGGTTTCTCGAAGGCCTTTCTGATGGGCGTAACGCCCGACTCCAAGGCTGCCACATTCAGCGTCGATGCCAACATCTCCGAGCTGGTCTATGTCTGCTTCCAGATGACCTTCGCGGCCATCACGCCCGCGCTCATCGTCGGGGCGTTTGCCGAACGCATGAAATTTTCCGCGGTGGCCCTGTTCATCCCGCTGTGGGCGACGCTGGTCTATTTCCCGATCGCGCACATGGTCTGGTACTGGGCCGGTCCGGACGCGATTTCGGATGCGGTCAAGGCGATCGCGGCGGCCGGAAGCGACGCGGCGGCGAAGGCTGCGGCTGAAGCCAAGCTTGCCGAAGTCAATGCGGACGCCGGCTGGGTATACAAGAAGGGCGCGATCGACTTCGCGGGCGGCACCGTCGTGCACATCAATGCCGGCATTGCAGGCCTCGTCGGCGCGCTGATCATCGGCAAGCGCGTCGGCTACGGCAAGGATCTGATGGCGCCGCACTCGCTGACCATGTCCATGATCGGCGCCTCGCTGCTCTGGGTGGGCTGGTTCGGATTCAACGCCGGATCAAATCTCGAAGCCAATGGCGGCGCCGCGCTGGCCATGACCAATTCGTTCGTCGCAACCGCGGCTGCCGCGCTGTCCTGGATGTTCGCCGAATGGATGCTCAAGGGGCACCCCTCGGTGCTTGGTGCCATTTCGGGAGCAGTCGCGGGACTTGTGGCGGTGACGCCGGCCGCAGGTTACTCCGGCCCCATGGGTGCGATCGTGCTCGGCCTCGTGGTGGGTGTGGTCTGTCTGTTCTTCGTGACCGTCGTGAAGAATGCGCTGGGCTATGACGACTCGCTCGACGTGTTCGGCGTACATTGCATCGGCGGAATCGTTGGCGCCCTTGGCACCGGCATTCTCGTCAACCCCGCGCTCGGCGGCGCCGGCATCATGGACTACGCGACCGGCAAGATTGCCGATTACGAACTCAGCACGCAGATGGTTTCCCAGATCTGGGGCGTTTGCACCACGCTGGTGTGGTCGGGGATCGGCTCGGCGATCATCTACAAGATCGTCGACGTCATCGTCGGCCTGCGTGCAAACGTCGAAAGCGAACGCGAAGGGCTCGACATCACCGAGCACACCGAGCGCGCCTACAATATGTGAGTTCTCCCGAGGGCGCGATCTCCTTAGGCGGTCGCGTCCAGAACTACGGTTTGGGCACATACCCGGCAATGCCCCGACCGTTGAGGGGCTCCAGCGCAAGTTGGAGCCCCTTTCTTTTTTTGCCGCCGCAGGCCGCTGCGGCCGATCCCCGGCGGATTATCGGGCACCGGACCACCGGCGGCGGTCGATGGTTAATCGCGTCTTAACCTCGCCGTATCTATGGTGAATTGATCCGCTGCCACCGGTCTCAACCTGCGATCGGCGGCGTCAAGAGTGTTGGCGCGACAAGTATGGCCATGACCGCTTCATCCCGCGCGCCGCTGGGCGGCGGAAGTCAGGACAGCGAACGCTCGCCGTTCTTGCGCACGGCCGAACTGCTGGCCCCCTTTCAACCAGCCAAGCCCTTGATAACGTTGTCGTTGGGGGAGCCGCAGCACCCGGTACCCGACTTCGTCGGCCCGGTGCTGGCCCGGCATATCGCCGAATTCGGGCGCTATCCGATCGCCAAAGGAATAGAGCCTTTCCGCAAGGCCGCGGCGAACTGGTTGTCGCGGCGATTTGACCTGCCGCGGGAAATCGACCCCGATTCCGAGCTGCTCGTGCTCAATGGCAGCCGAGAGGGTCTGTTTTTCGCTGCCCTCACTGCCGCGCGCCATGTCGGCGAGCGTCGGGGCCGGCCGGCAATCCTGATGCCCAATCCGTTCTATCCGGCTTACGGAGCCGGCGCACGCGCGGCGGGCTGCGAGCAGATCTATCTCCCGACCACGGCCGCGAACGGCTTCCTTCCCGACCTCGACACGCTGGATGAGGATACGCTGGTCAGAACGGTGGCGTTTTACATTGCATCACCGGCGAATCCCCAGGGCGCAGTGGCGTCGAGGGAGTATTTCAGCCGCGTGAAAAAGCTCGCCGATCGTTTCGGCTTCATGATCCTGAGCGACGAGTGCTATTCTGAAATTTACACGAAGGAAGCCCCTGGCAGCATGCTGGAATGCGCCGGGCCCGATTTCAGCAATGTGGTCGTCTTTCAGTCGCTCTCGAAGCGATCGAACCTGCCCGGCATGCGCGTAGGCTTCGCCGCAGGCGACAGGAATTTTCTCGGCGCGTTTCACGAATTGCGCAACGTCGCGGCGCCCCAGGTGCCGGTGCCGCTGCAGCACGTCGCGGTGGCTGCCTATGGCGACGAGGCACATGTCGAAGAGAACAGGAGGCTCTATCGGGCCAAGTTCGATCTTGCAGACCAGATCCTCGGCAACCGGTACGGCTATCGGCGGCCGGCTGGCGGCTTCTGCGTCTGGCTCGACGTATCGGAGAGGGGCGGAGACGAAGCAGCCGCGATCAAGCTCTACAGGGATGCCGGCGTTCGCGTGATCCCGGGCAGCTACCTGGCTCGGCAGCAAAGAGACGGCAGCAACCCAGGCGCGGGCTATATTCGTCTGGCGCTGGTCGCTGACAGTGAAACAACGGCCGAAGCATTGCACCGGCTGGTGGACATTCTGGACTGAAGCATGATCCGGGAAAGCGAAAAGCGGTTTTTGAAGGGATTCTCCGTAAACAGGATGCGATTGCAGTGTGATTCAATCGCATCGCAATCCAGTCGCGAAGGCCCGTGAGCATGGCTGCGATCGAACGTGTCATTCCTCTCGTCGGCCACTTGCCGGCAGCGATCCGCGAAGCGCTGGTGCGGCGCCTGCGCGAGCTCACCGGGCTCGGCCTGCTGATGCTTGCCGGCTTCGTAGCCGCCGCCTTGATGTCCTGGTCTGTACAGGACCCAAGCCTCAGCCACGCAACTTCGCGCACGATCCGCAATCTGGTCGGTTACCCCGGCGCCATTGGCGCCGATCTTCTGATGCAGATTCTCGGCCTCGGCGCGATCATGCTGATCCTGCCCATTGCGGTATGGGGTTGGCGCATGCTGACGCACCGCGGTTTCGACCGCGAGGCGCTGCGGCTGGGCTGCTGGATCCTGTGCACGATATTGGCTGCAGGATTTGCGAGCTGCTGGCCGCATGGCGGAGCGTGGCCGCTGCCGACCGGGCTTGGCGGCGTCGTCGGCGATGCGCTGGTGCGGGCGCCGGCCGTCGTCTTCGGTCCGCCCGGTTTCATATACCACTTGATATTCGGGCTGGTTCTTGGCGCTTCAACGCTCGCATCGTTCCTGTTTGCCACTGGCATGGGTTCACGCCCGCGCGAAGAGGAATTGACGTCGATCGAGGATGACGAAGATCAGTTCGCCGAGGAGGACGATCGGGGTTCCATATCTCTGGGATGGGCAGTTCATGCGCTGATGAGCACGAAGGCACGCCTGATGTGGTTGTCGGGCATAGCCTATCGCTGGCTGGTCGCAAGCGGACAACCGCAGCGCGCTTCCTCGTTCGAACGTCAGGAGCCGAGCCTCGGCGGTCGCCTGTCTCCATCGCTCGCGCCTCAAGGTGAAGAAGAAGAGGACGAGGAGGAGGAAGACGAGGAGGAAGTTGCCGCCGAACGTGCCCGGCGCAAGAAGGCCGCTCGCGCCCCAGCCCGCAAATCGTCCGACCGCTTCGAAATGCCGTCAGTCTCGTTCCTGACCGCGCCGCGAGCTTCCGACCGCCAGCCGCTCAGCAAGGCGGAGCTTGAGGCCAATTCGCGCGCGCTTGAGGGTGTGCTTGGAGATTTCGGCGTCCGCGGCGAAATCGTCAAGGCCCATCCTGGCCCAGTGGTGACGCTCTATGAGCTCGAGCCCGCGCCTGGCATCAAATCGTCACGGGTAATCGGACTGGCCGACGACATCGCGCGCTCGATGAGCGCGCTTTCGGCGCGCGTCGCCGTGGTTCCCGGCCGCAACGCCATCGGCATCGAACTGCCGAACGCACACCGCGAAAAGGTTTACCTGCGCGAGCTGCTTTCGGTGAAAGACAGCCACGAGTTGGTTGCGAAACTGCCGCTATGCCTTGGCAAAAACATTGGCGGTGAATTGATCATCGTCGATCTCGCGCGCATGCCGCATCTGTTGATCGCCGGCACCACCGGTTCGGGCAAATCGGTCGCCATCAACACCATGATCCTCAGCCTCGTTTACCGGCTAAGGCCGGATCAATGCCGTCTGATCATGGTCGACCCGAAAATGCTGGAGCTCTCGGTCTATGACGGCATTCCGCATCTGCTGACGCCTGTGGTCACCGATCCCAAAAAGGCCGTGGTCGCGCTCAAATGGGCGGTGCGCGAAATGGAAGAGCGCTACAAGAAAATGTCCAAGCTCGGCGTGCGCAACATCGACGGCTACAATCAGCGCCTGGCGGAAGCCAGATCGAGGGACGAAGAGCTGACGCGCACGGTGCACACCGGTTTCGACAAGGAAACCGGGAAGGCGGTCTATGAGGAGGAGAAGCTCGATCTCGACCCCCTGCCCTACATCGTCATCATCGTCGACGAAATGGCCGATCTGATGATGGTTGCCGGCAAGGACATCGAAGGCGCGGTGCAGCGGCTGGCGCAGATGGCGCGCGCTGCCGGCCTTCACGTCATTCTGGCGACGCAGCGGCCATCGGTCGACGTCATCACCGGTACGATCAAGGCGAACTTCCCCACACGCATCTCGTTTCAGGTCACCTCCAAGATCGACAGCCGTACGATCCTCGGCGAGATGGGCGCCGAGCAACTGCTCGGACAAGGCGACATGCTCTACATGGCCGGTGGCGGACGAATCAGCCGCGTGCACGGGCCTTTCGTCTCCGACGAGGAGGTCGAGAAGGTGGTGCGCCATCTCAAGACCCAAGGCTCCCCGGAATACCTCGAAGCGGTCACGGAGGAGGAGCCTTCGGACGAAGACGGCGCGGTATTCGATTCGACCGGCATGGGCGGCGATGGCGGGGGCGACCTGTTCACGCAGGCGGTCGCGATCGTCAAGCGCGACCGAAAGGCCTCTACCAGCTATATTCAGCGCAGGCTGCAAATCGGATATAACCGT
This sequence comes from uncultured Alphaproteobacteria bacterium, assembly GCA_963820275.1. Lineage (GTDB taxonomy): Bacteria > Pseudomonadota > Alphaproteobacteria > Rhizobiales > Xanthobacteraceae > Bradyrhizobium. The sequence goes on along the minus strand of CAWFZL010000035.1, from coordinate 244,425 downwards.
GCCGCTTCGCTCATGGAGCGGATGGAACTTGAGGGCATTGTCGGGCAGGCCAATCACGCCGGAAAGCGTGAAATTCTGATCGAGGAAGAAGAAGGCGGCTTCTGATTCGCAGGGCCCTTACCCGTCGGGCCCTGTTCTTCAAGCCTTGGAACCCTCGGGAACTGCTATTATCTTTTCACGGAAAAGCCACACCTCCTTTGCACGAACGACTATAAAGGGGCCGCGAGGCCGGGCAGGCAGGACGACGCGTTGACCAGAATTCAGACCTCTCGAAAATCCGGACAATTCTTGCTTGCGCTCGCGCGACCAGCGCTTGCGCTCTTGGTCGCGGCGTCAATCGCCGGATATGCGACGCGGTCGCGTGCGCAGAACGTTCCGATTCCGAAGCCGGCCCCCAAGGGCCGTGACGTCCAGATGAGCGCGACAGACGGGCAAAAGGGGACGACGGGCGCGAACGCGATACCGCCCAACCCCATCATTCCGGATCCGCGCCGAAACGTCCCTACCAACCTTTTCGCGACCTTCGACGACAAGCAGAAGGCGCAGGCCACCAGGGTCAGCAACTATCTGTCATCGCTTCAGACGGTGATCGGAAACTTCGTCCAGGTGGGGCCTGACGGCACCAAGACCAAGGGCCAATTCTTCATCCAGAAGCCCGGCAAGTTGCGTTTCGAATATGAGCCGCCTACTCCGATCGCGATCATCGCCGACGGCTCGATGCTGGCCGTGCGCGACGAGAGGCTTGCAACGCAGGACATCTATCCGTTGTCGCAAACGCCGCTGCGATATCTGCTGTCCGATCGCATCGACCTGCTGAAAGACACCAATGTCGTCAGCGTAACCTCCGATGACCTTTTCATCAGCATCACCATCGAGGAAAAACAGCTCCTGCTAGGCACCAGCCGCCTGCTTCTGATGGTTGGCGCCAAGGACGGTCAGCTCAAGCAATGGACGGTGACCGATCCGCAGGGCTACGACACCACCGTCGCGGTCTACAACCTCGATACCTCGAAGAAAGTCGATCCCGGCATGTTCAAGATCGATTTCACCGATCATTCGATACCGCCGGGCTGAGCCTTCGCGTCGAAGCTGGTTTGAACCTCGGTTTTAGACCTTCCGCCGGGCTGATCGGCTTCGATAGCCGCTTTTCCACGTGATTCTGCGGCTGCCGCCAGACCCGCGCGGGATGCCGTGAAATTCCTGCTTGATTGCGGGACGAAGACGTGCCTCATCACCGCACGCCTTCCCTTTCTGGTCCCATGCCGCTTTCCCTGACGACCTGGAACATCAATTCGGTGCGCCTGCGCATCGATCTCGTCGCGAAATTCATCAAGTCGGCGAGACCGGACGTTTTGTGCCTGCAGGAGACCAAGTGCATCGACGATGCGTTTCCGCTGAAGCGCTTCAGACGCCTTGGCTACGAGCATGTCGCGCTGAACGGGCAGAAGGGCTATCATGGCGTCGCGATCGTCTCCCGATTGCCATTCGAGAGGACCGACATTCGTACGTTCTGCGACAAGATCGATTCGCGCCACATCTCGGTCGAGTTCGGCGAAAAGGCGCGACTTTCAAAGCCTCTGGTGCTGCATAATTTCTACGTGCCGGCCGGCGGCGACATCCCCGATCCCGCGGTCAATCCGAAGTTCGAGCACAAGCTTCGCTTCCTCGATGAAATGAAGGCGTGCGAGCCCTTGCATCCGCGCGGCGACGATCACCATGTGCTGGTGGGCGATCTCAATGTGGCGCCTCATGAGAACGACGTCTGGTCGCACAGGCAGCTATTGAAAGTCGTATCCCATACCCCGATCGAATGCGAAAAGCTGCTGGGGGCGCAAAGCCAGGGCGAATGGATCGATGTCGCGCGCGATCGCATCCCGCTTTCCGAGAAAGTCTATACCTGGTGGAGTTATCGTGCCGCCGACTGGACGGTGGGTGATCGGGGGAGACGGCTGGATCACATCTGGATCTCACGCGCGCTGAAGGATCGCGTCAGCGATTTCCGCATCACGCGCGATGCCCGCGGCTGGGAGCAGCCATCGGACCATGTTCCTGTGACGGTGACACTGGAGATCTGACAGTTCGGCCGGGGAAGTCCGGCGGTCGGGTCTGCCAGCCACGACGCAGATCGTCGACTGCGTCAGTTGCTCAGCTTCGCACCGGCAATCAGGATATCGCTGGCGATTTGGCTGGTGCGGCTGGCGAATTCATCGCGCAGCCGGCGCGCCGCGGCCGGATCGCTTTCCAGTACTCGTTGAAAGAGGCTGCGCGCGATCCGGATCGCAGATGATTGTTCGAGAGCTACTGCAGTCGAAGGGCGCTTCATCGCGGTGATCAGCGCAAGTTCGCCGATCAGCGCGCCTGGACCCGCGACGACCGCAGCGCCCCCTGCATCCTCGATCCTGAACGCGCCGCTCTGAACGATAAAGCCGGCGTCGGCCTCATCGCCTACGCTGAAGAGCGTGCCACCGCGCGCAACATTTCGCTGCTCGGAACCGATCGCCAGCATGCGCAAGGAACTCGCTCCCAACAGGCGAAGTGTCGGGACACGCTCGAGCAGGGCAACATCATCCTCGATCGACATGAAGGGCCAGTTGCGCGATCACGAATTGTCGGCCGAATTGTATCACGGCACCAGCTTGTAGCCGCCGGCTTCCGTAACCAATATCTCAGGGTTGGCTGCGTCTTTCTCGATCTTTTGGCGCAGGCGGTAAATATGCGTTTCCAGCGTGTGCGTGGTGACGCCTGAATTATAGCCCCAGACTTCCTGCAGCAGCGTCTCGCGCGACACCGGCAACTGACCGGCGCGATAAAGAAAGCGAAGGATCGCAGTTTCCTTCTCGGTGAGTCGCACCTTTCTGGAATTGGCACCGGTCAACATTTTGGAGCCCGGCCGGAAGCTGTAGGGACCGACGGAGAATACGGCGTCCTCGCTGGCTTCATGTTGGCGGAGCTGCGCCCGAATCCGCGCCAGCAGCACCGCGAAGCGAAACGGCTTGGCGACATAGTCGTTGGCGCCGGATTCGAGCCCGAGGATCGTGTCCGAATCGGTATCGTGCCCGGTCAGCATGATAATCGGCGCCTTGAAGCCGCCCTTGCGCAGGGAACGCACGACCTCGCGGCCATCGGTATCCGGCAGCCCGACATCCATCAGCACGAGATCCGGTGCTTCCGTCTTGGCGACGGTAGCGCCCTTGGCTCCCGTATCAACTGCGGAGGCTTCGAATTCGTCGTGCAGTGACAGTTGCTCCACCAGCGTATCGCGCAGATCGGTATCGTCATCCACGATCAGGATCTTGCGGGCATTGGCCATGGGTAGAATCCTCTTCCGTGCGGCGGTGCGAGCCCAAAACGGCTTGGGCGGGGTCGTGACTGCAAATCAGGATCGTCAGGACTGTTCGTCTTGACGTAAGAGCCTGTTACGGTTTCACAAGGCGAAACGCAATCTAAGCTGGAATTCGGACGCATTTAGGGAAATGTCTCGTAATGCGGCGATCGGATTCAACCGGCCGTAACCAGACGGCCCCCGAATGCACATATAATTCCGTTAATTCAATGGCTTATCGAACAAAAAGACGTGATCAGCCCCTCAGCGCGATCCGCCTTCGCACGGCGGCCGGCAACAGGAGCCGCGGTTGGCTCGCGGCCGGCGCACACACGATCCCGGTCGCCCTGGGGCGCGGCGGCGTCATCGCCAACAAGCGCGAGGGGGATGGCGGGACGCCCAGGGGCATCTTTCGGCCAAGGCGATTGTGGTGGCGCGCCGACCGTCATTCCCGGCCGCAGACCTTCCTGCCGATTCGTCCCATCCGCAGCGGCGACGCCTGGTGCGAAGACCCGGCCAGCCGGCATTATAACAGGCCGGTAAGGCTCGAACTTGCTCGTGGAGGCGACCGGCTCAAGCGGGACGATCATCTTTACGATTTCATCGTCGAGATCGACCAAAATACCTCACCCCGCGTGGCGGGCCGCGGCAGCGCCGTGTTCTTGCATCTGGCGCGTGATAATTTTGCTCCGACCGCCGGCTGCGTCTCCATGACAAAATCGGCGATGCTACGGCTGTTGCGACGGCTTGGACCCGAGACGAAAATTATCGTCGGGTAAAGGCGTCGCAGAGGTTTCAATTAACGCTCGCCGAAAATCGCCGAGCCGACGCGCACATGCGTGGCCCCAAGCGCAATCGCAATCGCGAAATCGGCGCTCATGCCCATCGACAGGTTTTCCAGCCCGTTGCGCGCGGCGATCTTCGCAGTCAGTGCAAAGTGCGGCGCCGGTGGCTCGTTTACCGGGGGAATGCACATCAGGCCGGTGATCGGCAGTCCGTATTTTTCGCGGCAACTCGCGATGAAGCTGTCGGCCTCAGCGGGCGCGATCCCGGCCTTTTGCGGTTCCTCACCAGTGTTGAGCTGGACAAACAATTGGGGATGCCTTTTCCGGGATTTGAATTCCTTCGCCAGGGCCTCGCAAAGGCTCGGCCGATCGACCGAATGGATCGCGTCAAAGAGCGCCACGGCCTCTTTCGCCTTGTTGGATTGCAGCGGCCCAATCAGATGCAACTCGATGCCTGGGTAAGAGGAAATTAACCCTGGCCATTTTGCCTTCGCCTCCTGGACGCGGTTCTCGCCGAACACCCGCTGTCCGGATTCGATCACCGGCACAATTGCATCGGCATTGAAGGTCTTGGAGACCGCAACCAGGGTGACCGACGACCGCTCGCGGCGCGCCTCCTCGCAGGCCCGCACGATGGCTTGCTCCACGGCGGAGAGCCCGATTGATAAATGAGTGGTTTGTCGAGGGGAGCCTTCGGAGATCATGAGGATGTCATCTGCCGGGTCGCGATTCTGCGGGGTTAGTTCCAATTTTACCGAGTCCGAAAAAGGCTTCTTGAGCCCCCTTCTATAGCCTGCATGCGGGACAGGGGCCCGTGATGTCAGCCTTTAGTTTCGGCCGCAACAGAGTGAAACTCAACAAGCTTCTTGGAATCCGTGCACGGCTGGCATTATTGGCGCTGATCCTGGTGGCGCCATTGATGCTCGAACGCGCCCGCTCGCTCGAAAACGCCCGTAACAAGCAGATCGCACTCGCCTACGCGGATTTCGCAAGACTGGCCCAGCATAGCGCCGATGGGCAGCTCGAGGTCATTTCATCCGTCGAGACGGTGTTGAAATGGGCCGCCAACATCCAGGCTTCGAAAGAAGCTGCGGGCCGCAGTTGCGAGGCGCTGCGCGCAAGCGTTCCCGTCAACAGGCTGTGGGTCCGCAATCTGATGATTGCCGGCAAGGACGGTCGGATTCAATGCGCGACACGCGACACATTGGTTGGAATTGATCTCAGCGAGCGCCCGTTCTACAAGAAGGCACGGCAAGCGCACGACGTCGTGTTCAGCGACTTCATGTTTGCCAGGACCGACCACGAGCCGATCATGATCGGCCTCTATCCCGTAGCCGCGGTTGATCCGGCTTCCGATATCGTCGTCATCGCCAGCGTCAATCTCTCCTGGATGTCGAAGGTCATGAAGGATCTCGGAGATCGTCCGGGCATCCTGGCCGTTCTGGTCGACAGTATGGGGACCGTGCTGGCGGCGCCGGCCAGTCAGTCCGAGATGATCGGACAGCCGCTCGATCGCCTGCCGGCCTTGTCGGCGATCGCGGCAAATGCGACCAGTCCCGAGAATGAGGCGGGTTCTTTTTCGTTCGTCGCCCCCGATGACTCCAGGCGCACGGTCGGTTTCGCCCGCATTCCCGGAACGCCATCCCGCCTGATCGTCTGCATCGACGAAGCGAAAGTGGCCGCGGACATCAACAGCGAGATTCGTACCGCCTATCTCCAGCTCGGATTCGTGTGCCTGCTGGTTCTGCTTGGCGCGCTGATCGCCGCGGAAACGCTCATCATCCGGCCGATCAATACCATGGTGGCGATCGCGCAGCGCTTCGGCCAGGGCGAGTGGTCGGCACGGGCAGCGCGCAGCAAACTGCCGGCCGAATTCGTTCCCCTCGCCCGCGCGTTCGATACCATGGCGAGCCAGCTCGCCGAACGCGAGCGCGACCTCATCGCTACCAACGACCACCTCACCGTGATCGCATCGATCGACATGCTGTCGGGTCTAGCGAATCGGCGCGGGTTCCAGAGCCGGCTCGATTTCGAATGGATGAAGGCCCGTCAGCACAACAGCGAATTGTCGCTCCTGATGATCGACGTCGACTATTTCAAATTGTTCAACGACACCTATGGCCATCCCGAGGGTGACGCTTGCCTCTCCCGACTTGGCGAGACACTGGCCGGCGTCGCCGCCCAAATGAAGGGCTTTGCCGGGCGATATGGCGGTGAGGAATTCTGCCTGTTGCTGCCGAATACCGGTACGGACCGAGCGCTGCAGATCGCGGAGAGGGTGCGCGCGGACGTGCAGGACCTTGCCCTGCCGCACGCTGCCTCGAGCTACCGGACGGTGACCGTCAGCGTGGGTGTCGCCGCCTCGGTGCCGAACGATGTGATGCAGCCCAGCGATCTGATCGAGGCCGCTGACGCCAGCCTCTATGTGGCCAAGCGAAGCGGCCGAAACTCCGTGGCCGGGCACGGGCTCGGAGAGAACGGCGACGGCATGGCGGCGGCCAGCTAGCGCATCCTGCGATTCAGCGGCCACTTTCGCGAAAGTCCGCGGCCGGGCGAGTCGCAACATCAAACCCACTCCACCGCTTGATCGCCGCGCTTTGCGGAGCGGGCATTGATTCTGGTGTGGCTTTGGTTCAGAAGTCCGAATGATGCAGTCGCTCCGGCAATGGTGCGGAATTCTGAACCGCCTCACCAGTTCACGAAAAGCCCCAACTTTCCATGACCGAACGCTATAACGCACGCGAATCAGAGCCACGCTGGCAGCGCCAGTGGGAAGAAAAGGCGATCTTTGCCGCCGGGAACGATGATCCGCGGCCGAAATATTATGTGCTCGAGATGTTCCCCTACCCGTCCGGGCGCATCCATATCGGGCACGTCCGGAACTACACGCTTGGCGACGTGCTGGCGCGTTTCATGCGCGCCAGGGGATTCAATGTGCTTCATCCGATGGGCTGGGATGCGTTTGGTTTGCCGGCCGAAAATGCCGCGATCGAACGCAAGGTGGCTCCGAAGGCGTGGACCTACGACAACATCGCCGCGATGAAGAAGCAATTGCGCTCGATCGGTCTGTCGCTCGACTGGTCGCGCGAATTCGCTACCTGCGATCCGAGCTACTACAAGCACCAGCAGAAACTGTTCAACGACTTCCTGCGTGCCGGTTTGGCCGAGCGCGAAAAGCGAAAGGTCAACTGGGACCCTGTGGACATGACGGTGCTCGCCAACGAGCAGGTGATCGACGGCCGGGGCTGGCGCTCCGGCGCCGTCGTCGAGCAGCGCGAGATGAACCAGTGGGTCTTCAAGATCACGAAATATTCCCAGGAGCTGCTCGACGCCCTCGATACCCTGGATCGCTGGCCGGACAAGGTGCGGCTGATGCAGCGCAACTGGATCGGGCGCAGCGAGGGCCTCCTGATCCGGTTCGCGCTCGACGCTGCGACGACGCCCGCGGGCGAGACCGAACTGAAGATTTTCACGACACGGCCGGATACCTTGTTCGGCGCAAAGTTCATGGCGATTTCGGCCGATCATCCGCTGGCCCAGGCCGCTGCCACGAAGAACCCGAAGCTCGCCGAGTTCATCGCTGAGATCAAGCGCATCGGGACCGCGCAGGAAATCATCGATACGGCGGAGAAACAGGGTTTCGACACCGGTATCCGCGCGATCCATCCGTTCGATCCGAACTGGAAACTGCCGATCTATGTCGCGAATTTCGTCCTGATGGAATACGGCACGGGCGCGATTTTCGGCTGTCCGGCACACGACCAGCGCGACCTGGACTTTGTCAACAAATACGCGCTCGGCAATGTCCCGGTGGTTTGTCCCGAAGGGCAGGATCCCAAGACGTTCGTGATCACCGACACCGCCTATGATGGCGACGGACGCATGATCAATTCGCGCTTCCTCGATGGCATGACCATCGAGGAGGCCAAGGAAGAGGTCGCAAGGCGGTTGGAAACGGAATTGCGCGGCAACGCGCCGGTCGGCGAACGCCAGGTGAACTTCCGACTGCGCGACTGGGGCATCTCGCGTCAGCGCTATTGGGGCTGTCCGATCCCGGTCATCCACTGTCCGAAATGCGACGTCGTGCCGGTACCCGAGAAAGACCTGCCCGTGACGCTTCCCGAAGACGTGACGTTCGACAAGCCCGGCAATGCGCTCGACCATCATCCGACCTGGAAGCACGTCACCTGCCCGCAATGCGGCGGCAAGGCGTTGCGGGAAACCGACACCATGGACACGTTCGTGGATTCGTCATGGTATTTTGCGCGTTTCACCGACCCATGGAACGACAAGGCCCCGACCACGCGCGCCGTTGTCGATCGGTTGATGCCGGTCGACCAGTATATCGGCGGCGTCGAGCACGCGATCCTGCACCTGCTCTACAGCCGCTTCTTCACCCGAGCCATGAAGGCCACCGGCCACATCGAATTGAAGGAACCGTTCGCCGGCATGTTCACACAGGGCATGGTGGTGCACGAAACCTATCAAAAGGCGGATGGCGGCTATGTCATGCCGGCCGAAGTCAGGATCAACTCCGATACGAGCGGCAACAGGCGCGCGACGATGATCGACACCGGCGAATTGGTGACAATCGGCCCGATCGAGAAGATGTCGAAGTCGAAGCGCAACACCGTCGATCCCGACGACATCATCGCAACCTACGGCGCCGACGTGGCACGCTGGTTCATGCTCTCGGATTCGCCGCCCGACCGCGACGTGATCTGGAGTGACGAGCGCGTGCAGGGCGCTTCCCGCTTTGTGCAGCGGGTATGGCGGCTGGTCAACGAATCAGCCGAGGCTGGCGCGGGCGCACCGAGGGCGAGACCAACTGCGTTCGGCCCCGACGCGCTGGCGCTGCGCAAGGCTGCCCATGGCGCTTTGGACAAGGTGACAAGCGGAATCGAGAAGCTCCATTTCAACGTCTGTCTGGCCCATATCCGGGAATTCTCGAACACCCTGGCAGAGATGCTGGCCCGGGACGGGCAGCCCTCGCCGGATCTTGCCTGGGCGATACGCGAGGCGGCGGTCATTCTTGTTCAGCTGATCGCGCCCATGATGCCGCATCTGGCCGAAGAGTGCTGGGCCGTGCTGAAGCAGCCCGGTCTGGTTTCCGAGGCGAATTGGCCGCAAATCGAACGAGATTTGCTGGTTGAAGACACGGTAACGCTTGTGGTTACAGTCAATGGCAAAAAACGCGGTGAAGTCACGGTGCCCCGTATTGCCCAAAATCCGGAAATTGAGACTGCCGCGTTGGCTCTGGATGCGGTAAAATCGGCCTTGGGCGGCAAGGCCGTTCGCAAGGTGATCATTGTTCCCATGAGGATCGTCAATGTCGTTGGCTAGTACCGCCGCTCGGCTCCTCGCCGTGGCCGTCCTCGGGGCGCTGACGGCCGGCTGTTTTCAGCCGATGTATGCCGAGCATGCGGACGGTACGCCGGCCTTGCGGGAAAAATTGATGGCCGTTGACCTCCCGCCGATCGTCGGCAAGGCGAATTCCTCGCCCGAGGCCCGGTTAGGGGTGGAAATTCGCAATGCACTGGCATTCAAGCTCTACGGGAATGCCACCGGAGTACCGCCGACTTATAAGCTGGACATCAAGTTCACGACCAACCGCTCGTCTCTGATGACCGATCCCCTCACCGCGCTGCCGACGAGCGAGAACTACGGTATCGATGCGCAGTACAACCTGGTCGAGATCGCGACCAACAAGTCGGTGATGACCGGGTCAACCTTCTCGCGCGTCACATACGACATTCCCGGCAGTTATCAGCGTTTCGCCCGCGCGCGCGCCTTGCGCGACGCGGAAGACCGCGCGTGTCAGGAAATTGCCGAGAATATCAAGACCCGTCTGGCGTCCTATTTCTTTAGCGGCGCCTGATCGACCATCGGTCCGCTGATGGTCGCGCTTCGCGGAAAGGAAATCGACGCCTTCCTGGCCCGGCCGGATCCCGTCCGTCCGATTATCCTGCTCTACGGTCCGGATGCCGGCCTGGTGCGGGAGCGTGCCGATGCGCTGCTGGCTTCGGCGGTCGATGACCCCAATGATCCGTTTTCGCTGGTGAGGCTGGATGGCGATGAGCTTTCGGCGGAGCCGTCACGACTGGTCGAGGAGGCGCTGACGATTCCGTTGTTCGGCGGCCGCCGCGCGATTCGCGTTCGCGCTGGCTCACGGAGCTTTGCAAGCGGCGTCGAGACGCTGGCCGAGGTGCCTTTGAAGGATTGCCGCGTCGTGATCGAAGCGGGTGAGCTGCGGCCCGAATCGCCGCTGCGCAAGGCTTGCGAGCGTGCGCGGACTGCCGTTGCGATTGCCTGCTATCCGGATACGGAGCGCGAGCTTTCCAAGCTGATCGACGACGAACTCCGCGCCTCAGGCCTGCGTATCGGGACCGAAGCACGCGCGGTCCTGATGACCTTGCTCGGCGGCGATCGCCAGGCTTCGCGCAACGAATTGCGCAAGCTCATGCTGTACGCGCACGGCAAGGGCGAAGTCACGCTCGATGACGTGATGGCGGTCGTTGCCGACGCCTCGGAACTCAAAATCGACCCGATCGTGGATGCCGCCTTTGCGGGAAACCCCGCCATTGTCGAGACCGAGTTTGCCAAGGCCATGGTGGCCGGTACCTATCCCGGCGTGATTATTTCCGCCGCCCAACGCCAGGCCGCCTGGCTGCACAAATCCGCGCTGGCCGTTGCCGAAGGAACGCCGGTTTCGGCGGTGCTCGAGGGCGGATTTCCGCGCCTGCACTTTTCCCGCAAGGGCAATGTCGAAGCCGCGCTGCGCGGCCTGAGCGTATCGCGCCTGACACTCATCATGGATCAACTTGCAACCGCCGCACTTGAGGCGCGCAAGCAGGCCTCGCTCGCGGCCGTCATCGCACAACGCGCGCTGATGTCAATCGCGGCGAACGCCAGGCGCGTGGATAGGACCTAAAGCGCAATGGGATCAGGCTGAATAGCCGATCCCAAATAGTAATCAGCTTTTCCTGCCCAGCCTTCTCACGATCTCGTCGAGCTGATCGAGATCGCGATAGCGGATGTGAACCGTGCCGCTGGAATCGCGGTGATCGATGCTGACGGCGAGCCCAAGTGCATCGCTGACGCTTTTCTCCAGCGCTACGGTGTTGGGGTCCTTCACTACCTTGCCACCACGCGCCTTCTGCGGTTTGCGCGCGGGCACCCCTTCGACATGAGCCAATGCCTCGGCCTGACGGACGTTGAGCCCCTCCTCCACGATGCGCTTGGCGGCGGCGAGGGGGTCGGGGACGCCGATCAGCGCCCGGGCATGGCCAGCCGACAGCTGGCCCAGCGCGATATAGGCCTGAACCTCGGCAGGAAGTTTGGTCAGCCGCATCATGTTGGCAACGTGGCTACGGCTCTTGCCCACGATCTTCGCGATGTCGTCCTGGCTGCGTTTGAATTCGTTGGCGAGCGCATGGTAACCCTGCGCCTCCTCCATCGCGTTCAAATCCTCACGCTGCACGTTCTCGATGATCGCGATTTCGAGCGCATCGGAATCGCTGACATCGACCGGCACGACCGGAACTTCGTGCAGGCCCGCGATCTGCGCGGACCGCCACCGGCGCTCGCCGGCGATGATTTCGAAGCGATCATGCGCACCGCGCACCGGCCGCACCACGATCGGCTGGATCACGCCATGCTGCTTGATCGAATCCGCCAATTCGCGGAGCTCGGTCTCAGCGAATTCGCGGCGCGGATTGCGCGGGTTTGGCTTGAGAAATTCGATCGGCACCTTGCGCTGCGCACGCGGCCGTTCGAGATGCGCGGCCTCGCCGCCAACATCTCCGATCAAACTTGCAAGACCCCGTCCCAGACGCGAACGCGCTTCCTCGGCCATCGCCAGCTCCCTCGGATTCAACTCAAGCGCTCCTGTTTCACTTATCCTGATTGCGCGGAGCACGCCCGGTACCCCAACCCGACGACGGCGTGGCATGCACCAGAGATCAATGCGCGCGAAGCTCGCGCTCGCGCTGGATCACTTCCGTTGCAAGCTTGAGATAAGCTTCGCTACCAACGCATTTGAGGTCATAGACCAATACCGGCTTGCCGTAGGACGGCGCCTCGGAGATGCGCACGTTGCGCGGGATCATGGTCTTGTAAACCTTGCTCCCCATGAACTGCCTGACGTCGGCGACAACCTGGTTGGACAAATTGTTGCGCGAGTCGAACATGGTCAGCACGATGCCATGAATCGACAGGCTCGGATTGAGCGTGGTGCGCACCTGCTCCACCGTTTGCAACAATTGCGACAGACCTTCGAGTGCAAAGAACTCGCATTGCAGCGGCACCAGAATCGCGTCGGAGGCGGCCATCGCGTTGACGGTGAGAAGATTGAGCGACGGCGGACAATCGATCAGCACATAGGTGTATTCGGTGTTCTGCGCGGCATTGGTATTGAGAGCAGCGATGGCATCGCGCAGGCGGAAGGCGCGGCCGGGCGTCGTTCCCAGTTCGAGCTCCAGGCCCGACAGGTCCATCGTGGATGAAGCGATATGAAGCCGCGGCACCGCGGTCGGCACCACTGATTCGCGCAGGGAGGCTTCGCCGATCAGCACATCGTAGGTCGAGCAGTTGCGGCTGCGGCGGTCGATGCCCAGTCCCGTCGATGCGTTGCCCTGCGGATCCAGATCGACGATCAGCACCCGCTCGCCGATCGCTGCCAGCGCCGTACCGAGGTTGATCGCGGTCGTCGTCTTGCCAACACCACCCTTCTGGTTGGCCAACGCCAGAATGCGCGGATGCCCAGGTGCGGCTTGGTCCTTATCCTCTTGATAAACCTGATCAATTACGGTCATGCGCAGAAGCCCACGGGTTTCGGAGGACGAATTAGCGCCGGTCGATCCGATCAAGCTCGACGATCCAGCCGTGTCCACCGGTGCGGCTGGCGTGCAAACGCGGCTGAATATTCCAATATTTAGTAGCCTCGGTCAATTCAGCCTCTACATCTTGTCCCTTGAGAAACAGGGCTTTCGCACCCCTTTTTACCAGAGGTTCCGCGAAAGCCATCAGTTGATTTAGCGGAGCCACCGCTCGCGCGGTGACGCAATCGATGTGATCGTGGATTCTATCCACAACATCCACGATGTCCGCCAGGTGGATTGTGCCGGGGGCGCCGGTCACGCGCAACGCCTCGCGCAAGAAGGCGGCCTTCCTGGCGTTGCGTTCGATCAGATGGACAAAAGCGCCGGGCCTCTCTGCGAGCGCGCAGGCAAGCACTACCCCAGGGAAGCCGCCTCCGCTTCCGAGATCCATCCAGACTTTTGCCGACGGAGCGATATCCAGAAGCTGAAGTGAATCCGAGACGTGACGGGTCCACAGGGTCGGCATGGTCGAGGGGGCCACAAGATTTGTCTTGCCTTGCCAGGCCAGAAACAGATCGACGAAGCGATCCAGACGCGCCTCCGTTTCACGTGAAACGGGTGTCAGCTGAAGCGCTGCCGTCCTGTCCGAAGCCGCATGGTTCTTTGCTTGAGACCCGCCTGGGGCCACACTCATGACGCCACTACCCCTCACCTTCCCCGGCCACTGACGCAGCTATCGGAGGGCTTTCTTGCGACCAACCCAGCCATCTGTTTCACGTGAAACGCGGCGCCTCCTGTTGGCCTCCAACGGCGGCTCGCGCGGAAACTGTCCGCCGGGCCTCCCGGCGGAGATAGGCCGCCAAGATGCCGAGCGCAGCCGGCGTCACTCCATCGAGCCGACCCGCCTGCCCCAGGTTGAGCGGTCGCGCGGAAGCGAGTTTGGCACGCGCCTCGTTCGAAAGTCCCGGGACGGAATCGTAGTCGACGTCGCTGAGAATCAGTCCCTCATCGCGGCGGAACGCCTCGATATCGGCGACCTGCCGCTTGAGATAAACATCGTATTTCGCATCGATCTCGAGATGGACCGCGATGCCTGGGTCAATGGCTGACAGTTCGGGCCAGATGGAGCGTACCTGCATCCAACCAATTTCCGGATAGGCCAGAAGCTCGAAGGCGGACCGCCGTTGGCCATCCCTGTTGAGCGACAGCCCGTGTTTCGCAGCCTCGTTCGGCGTAAGGGTCAGCGACTTGGCCTTTGTTTTCGCGGATTCCAAAGCCGCCATCTTGGCGGCATGCCGCAGCGACCGCGACCGCCCCACACATCCCAGCGCGACGCCTTTGTCCGTCAGCCGCTGATCGGCATTGTCGGCGCGGAGCGTCAGGCGGTACTCTGCCCGCGATGTGAACATCCGATAGGGTTCGGTGATTCCGCGAGTCACGAGATCGTCGATCATGACCCCGAGATAGCCGTCGGCCCGGTCGAAGACGATCGGCTTTGAGCCGCTTGCCACCAAAGCCGCATTGAGACCGGCTACCAGCCCTTGCGCGGCGGCCTCCTCATAACCCGTCGTGCCGTTGATCTGCCCTGCCAGAAACAGCCCGCCGAGCCGCATCGTCTGCAAGCTCGGATCGAGTTCGCGCGGATCGACATGGTCGTATTCGATGGCGTAGCCGGGACGGATCATCCGTGCGCGCTCAAGGCCAGGGATCGAAGCGAGAATCGTCAGCTGCACCTCTTCCGGCAGCGAAGTCGAAATGCCGTTCGGGTAGACGGTCGTGTCATCGAGACCCTCGGGCTCCAGGAAGATCTGGTGTCCATCGCGCTCACCGAAGCGAACAATCTTGTCCTCGATCGACGGACAATAGCGAGGCCCGGTGCTCTTGATCTGCCCCGAATACATTGGCGAACGATGAACATTTGCCCGGATGACTTCATGCGTAGCGGCAGTCGTTCGCGTGATCCCGCACTGAAGCTGCGGCGTCGTGATTCGATCGGTCATCACCGAAAATGGCTCCGGCGGATCGTCGCCGGGCTGCATCTCGACGGAGGACCAGTCGATCGTCGTGCCGTCAAGCCGCGGAGGAGTCCCGGTCTTCAGCCGGCCCAGGACAAACCCGGCACGCTCGAATGATCGCGAAAGCCCCATCGCCGGTGCCTCTCCGACTCGTCCAGCGGGCCAGTTTCGCTCGCCGAGATGGATGAGGCCGCGAAGAAAAGTGCCGGTGGTGATGACCACGGCGCCTGCCGATAGTTCACTTCCATCGCCGAGCCGGATCCCGGTGACGCGGCCCTTGGAGATGATCAGTTCGTCAGCCTCGCCTTCGACCACATGCAGATTATCGGTCTCATTGATCGCGGCCTGCATCGCCGCGGCGTAGAGCTTTCGATCAGCTTGGGCTCGCGGCCCGCGAACGGCCGGTCCCTTGCGCCGGTTGAGCATGCGGAACTGAATCCCGGCCGCATCGGCTACCCGGCCCATCAGACCATCGAGCGCATCGACCTCGCGCACCAGGTGACCCTTGCCGAGTCCGCCTATGGCAGGATTGCACGACATCGCGCCGACGGTCATAAAGCG
Source organism: uncultured Alphaproteobacteria bacterium (assembly GCA_963820275.1). Lineage (GTDB taxonomy): Bacteria > Pseudomonadota > Alphaproteobacteria > Rhizobiales > Xanthobacteraceae > Bradyrhizobium. Next base: position 228,923 of record CAWFZL010000035.1, on the reverse strand, counting down.
GTGGGTGATCAGCGCCGTCTGTGCACCCATCCGCGCAGCGGCGCTCGCGGCCTCGCAGCCGGCGTGGCCACCGCCAATAACGATGACGTCAAATGATTTTGGGCGGATCATGGCCGGGTTTTATATTGCGATGGCCCGAGTCGAAAGTGGCAAGTTGGTCTGAGGAAAATGTTTCACGTGAAACGGGCCCCGGTCCTTTGCATTCCGATCGGAGCAGAGTATCGAAGTAATGAACTTATAATCATTACTTCCCGATGCAGAACTCCCTGAAGATCGCAGCAAGAATTTCCTCGACATCGACACGGCCCAGAAGCCGGCCCAGGAAATTAGCTGCGGCTCGCAACTCCTCAGCTGCCAATTCTTCGCCCGCCCCGGCCGCCGCGATGCTCCGCTCCAACGCCTCCGCCGTTTGCTGCAGCAATTTTCGTTGCCGCTCCCGCCCGATCAACGCCCCCTCCCCCGAGCCCAAATAATCTCGCGCAAATGCCGCCATCGCCGCGGTCAGTTCGGCAATCCCGTCACCCCGGCTCGCTGATATCCTGAACTCGGCCGCACTCCCCTGGTCCATTGGCCCACCACCTGCTTCGCCGACCCTCCCCTCTCCTTCGAGATCGATCTTGTTATGCACCACCCAGACGACTGCGTCTGACGCCCGCAGATCGCTCGCGACAGCGCTTCGCTCGCATTCCGCATCGATCATCCACAGTACCAGGTCGGCTTCCGCCGACCGCATCTGGGCCCGCCGCACACCTTCCTGCTCCACGGGGTCGTCCGTGTACCGGATTCCTGCCGTGTCGATCAGCGTCACGGGATAGCCGTCGAGATCAAGTTGAACCTCGATGATGTCTCGCGTGGTGCCGGCATGAGGCGAAACGATCGCCACCTCACGGCGGGCCAGAAGATTTATCAACGTCGATTTTCCGACGTTCGGCGGACCCGAAATGGCGACGATCAGGCCATCGCGCAACCGCTCGCTTCGACCTCGAGCTGCAAGGACTTCTCTAATTTCCTCCAACAGCGATTCGATCCTGACCAATGCGGTCGCCATCAACTCTTTCGGAACGTCGCCCTCATCAGAGAAATCGATCCCAGCCTCGATCAAGGCCGAGGCCTCGATGATACGTGCCCGCCACTCCCGTGCCTTGTCGCCAAGGAGTCCCCTCAACTGCCGCAGCGCCTGCCGGCGCTGCCTCTCGGTGTCGGCGCGAATCAGATCATCGAGCGCCTCGGCCTCGGTCAGGTCGAGCTTGCCGTTCTCGAAGGCCCGCTGCGTGAATTCACCCGGCTCCGCCGCACGGACATTCTCGAACCTTGACAGCGCCGCGAACAATGCGGCCAGAATCGCGCGCCCGCCATGAACGTGAAATTCGGCAACATCCTCGCCAGTCGCGCTGGCTGGCCCAGGAAACCACAGCACCACCGCGTCATCGATTGGCTGTTTTTCCGGATCTCGCAGCAGGACCCGCGTCGCCATCCGTGGCTCCGGCACCCTGCCGGCGAGCCCTGAAAGGACCGCCCTCGCCTGCCCTCCGGAAAGCCGCACGATCGAGATCGCACTCGGCGGCCTGCCCGATGACAACGCAAAAATGGTCTGTTCGCGAGGGTGCATGCCCTATTTGTGCGCGAGCCCTTGAGAATGCAACGCAATTTCCGGCTTGCCGGGGTTTGCCGCGGCCTTCGCAAAATAAAACGGCGTCTCCGCCCGCGCAGAGACGCCAACCGTTAGGCCAATGGCCTAGCGGGATATATCAGGCCACTGGCTCAGGTATTCATGGATTCGAAGAACTCCGAGTTGTTCTTCGTATTGCGGAGCTTGTCGAGCAGGAAGTCGATCGCGTCCATCGTCCCCATCGGATTGAGGATCCGCCGAAGCACGTACATTTTCTTGAGCACCTGCGGATCGGTGATCAGCTCTTCCTTGCGGGTGCCGGAGCGGGAAATATCGATCGCCGGGAAGGTCCGCTTGTCGGAAACCTTGCGATCAAGAATCAGTTCGGAATTGCCGGTGCCTTTGAACTCCTCGAAGATCACCTCATCCATCCGGCTCCCGGTATCGACCAGAGCTGTCGCGATGATCGTCAGCGAGCCCCCCTCCTCGATGTTACGAGCCGCACCGAAAAACCGCTTCGGACGCTGCAAGGCGTTGGCATCGACACCGCCGGTCAGCACCTTGCCGGATGACGGCACGACGGTGTTGTAGGCCCGTCCGAGCCGGGTGATCGAATCGAGCAGGATCACCACATCCCGACCATGTTCGACCAGCCGCTTGGCCTTCTCGATCACCATTTCGGCGACCTGGACGTGCCGTACGGCGGGCTCGTCGAAAGTCGACGAGACGACCTCACCCTTGACCGAGCGCTGCATGTCCGTGACTTCCTCGGGCCGTTCGTCGATCAACAGCACGATCAGGTAACATTCCGGGTGATTGGCCGTGATCGAATGCGCAATATTCTGCATCAACACGGTCTTGCCGGTACGGGGCGGGGCAACGATCAATGCACGCTGGCCTTTGCCGATCGGCGCAACGATATCGATAACCCTTGCCGAAAGATCTTTTCTGGTGGGGTCATCGAGCTCGAGGCGGAAACGTTCGTCGGGAAACAGCGGTGTCAGATTGTCGAAATTGACCTTGTGCTTGGATTTCTCCGGATCCTCGAAGTTCAGCGTGTTGACTTTCAGCAGCGCAAAATAACGTTCGCCTTCTTTCGGGCTTCGAATGTGCCCTTCGATCGTGTCGCCGGTGCGAAGACCGAAGCGGCGAATCTGCGACGGCGAAACATAGATATCATCTGGCCCTGGCAGATAGTTTGCGTCAGGCGAGCGCAAGAATCCAAAACCGTCGGAGAGCACTTCGACGACACCTTCGCCAATGATGTCGGTTTCCTGGATTGCAAGCTGTTTGAGAATGGCAAACATCAGTTCCTGCTTGCGCATCGTACTGGCGTTTTCGACCCCTTTTTCCTCCGCGAATGAAACGAGTTCAGCTGGCGTCTGGGCTTTGAGGTCTTGAAGTTTGATTTCCCGCATTGGGGTGGTCCTGTAGAGTAACTGGGGGAGGGGGATCGCGAGGTGGCTTTAGAAAATGCGGACAAAAAATCTGGAAGGTCCGCAGGTCTGAGCAAGGAAAGCGCCGGAGAGGCTTCAAACCTGATGCGGCGGCCGGTCCAATTAAGGAACCGGAACGCGACCACATCCGCCTGCGTAGGGTGGGATGGCGATAATATAGAAAATCCGCCGACCCTCTGCAAGATGTCAGCTGGCGGTCACATGAGCGCTCAAAACGGCTTCACCACCACCAGGACGACGATAGCGATCATCAAGAGGGTAGGTACCTCATTGATAATACGAAAAAATCTCTGACTTCTGACATTCCGGTCAGCAGCGAAATCCTTCACACATCGTGAAAAAAAACCGTGAACTCCGGACAGTGCCAGCACCAGCACGAACTTTAACTGCAGCCAGCCCGCCGACAGCCAGTGGCCGGCCCAGGCGAGGTAAAGCCCGGCAAGCCAGGTCACGATCATCGCTGGATTGATGATTACCTTGAGCAACCGACGCTCCATGATCTTGAACGTCTCGGACCGTTTCGAACCTCTTTCAGCCTCGCAATGGTAAACAAAAAGCCGCGGCAGATAGAGCATTCCGGCCATCCAGGAGATGACCGCAATGACGTGCAGTGCCTTGACCCAATCGTACATTCTGGCCTCACCCATACCGGACACGTGCCGTTGGCGCCGCGTCTATCGGAAACGTCTCGGTAGCTTTCCGCGTCCCAGAACGTTTCATTTTCCTCATCACCAGATCTATCCGCAGACGGCACTTATCTAAACTAATAATTTTAGAATCTTAAGGTCTGAGTCTTTGTAGCGGTGGAATGTACCTGCGCAGCATTGTTAGATCGTTCCAAAAGGCTTCTTCACATCCTTCAACAAGTGCAGTTCCAAACTCGATGGTCCTGCCTATTGCCATTCTCTTCAGATGGTTGCCCGATAGCATCGCCAGCTTATCAAGAGACAAATCCACAAAACCTCATTATCCTTCGCAAGGCTGAACCGACTTGTCCTCCTTTCGAGGACTGTGAAGAAAGGGTTGGGTTATCCCCGGTCGTGAGACAGTCTCGCGATTCTCCTCGGGCAAGCTCACAAGGATTCACAGATCACACAGGGATATTCGTGCCGACGACCAGCAACTATTTTCATCTGCACCTTGTCTCCGATTCGACCGGGGAGACGTTGATAACCGTGGCGCGTGCGGTCGCTGCGCAGTATGCAAATGTGACGCCGGTCGAACACGTCTATCCTCTGGTGCGCAGCCAGAAACAACTCGACCGGGTCCTGAGTGAAATCGAGGAAGCCCCGGGAATCGTGCTCTTCACCCTGCTCGAGAAGGATCTGGTCGCCCGGCTGGAAGCCAAGTGTCAGGAAATCAACGTACCAAGCCTTTCGATCATCGGCCCGGTGATGCAGCTGTTTCATGCCTATCTCGGAGCGCCGACGACGGGGCGGGTCGGCGCACAGCACACGCTGAATGCCGAATACTTCAAGCGCATCGATGCGCTGAACTATACCATGATGCATGACGACGGGCAGCATGTCGAAGGACTGGAGGAAGCCGACGTCATTCTCGTCGGCGTTTCTCGAACCTCGAAAACACCGACCTCGATCTATCTCGCCAATCGCGGCATCCGCACTGCGAATGTCCCGCTTGTACCGGGCATTCCCATCCCGCATCAATTGGAAACCTTGAAGAAGCCGCTGGTGGTCAGCCTGCACGCCACGCCGGAGCGATTGATCCAGGTGCGTCAAAACAGGCTGTTGAGCATGGGCGACCGCGACAACGAGACCTATATCGATCGCCAGGCGGTAGCCGATGAAGTCGCGTTCGCGCGGCGCTTGAGTGCGAGATTCAACTGGGCGCAGCTCGATGTAACGCGTCGGTCCATCGAGGAAACCGCGGCCGCGGTTTTGAAACTGTTCACTGACCGGCAGCGGCAGCGGATCGCGGAATGACGGTGTGGCGAGAAAAAGATCCGTTGATCCTTGCATCGCAAAGCCGCACGCGGCGGATGCTGCTGGACAACGCCGGAATCTCGTTCGAAAGCGAACCTGCCGGAATTGACGAACGAAAGATACAGCAGACATCAGGCCTTTCGGCACCCGCTGACGTCGCGGCCCTTCTCGCACGTGAAAAATCTCTGTTCGTCTCGAGCCGGCGGTCGGGCCGCTACGTCGTCGGAGCCGACCAGACGCTGGCGCTTGGCACGCAGCTTTTCAGCAAGCCGGCCAGCCGGCTGCAGGCCGCAGAACAATTGCGTGCCCTGGCCGGCCACAGGCACGAACTCTATTCCGCCGTTGCAGCAGCGCGCGACGGGAAGATATTGTTCGAGAAAGTCGCGGTGGCACACATGACCATGCGGCCGTTGAGTGAAGGTGCAATCGAAGCCTATCTCGGTGAAGCAGGCGCGGCGGTGACGTCGAGCGTCGGGGCCTACCAGCTCGAGGGCCTTGGCGCTCACCTGTTCGACCGCGTCGAAGGCGATCACTTCACCATTCTCGGCCTGCCGCTGCTGCCGTTACTGGCATTTTTTCGCAGCAAGGGGTTGCTCGGCATCTGAATGAGGACTGCTGGATGGCACTGAGTGGTAGTCCCTGGATCATAATTCAATGATAGTTCTCGGGCTGACCGGTTCGATCGGGATGGGGAAATCGACTACCGCAAAACTCTTTGCGGAGGCGGGCGTTCCGGTTTACGACGCCGACGCGGCCGTGCATGCGCTGTACGAAGGCGAGGCCGCGCCCGCCATCGAAGCTGCCTTCCCGGGCACGACGGTCGATGGCAGGGTCGATCGCAACAGGCTCTCGGCGCGAGTTGTCCACGATCCGGCGGCAATGAAGCAGCTCGAGGACATCGTGCATCCGATGCTTGGCGCTTCGCGTCAGAAATTCCTGCAGGCAGCCGAGCAATCCGGTGCCCCGGTTGCGGTGGTCGATGTGCCGCTGTTGTTCGAGACTGCAGGCGAAAAGCGGGTCGACGCGGTGGTCGTGGTCACGACAACGGCGGAAGTCCAGCGCGAACGGATCCTCGCGCGTCCCAACATGACCGACGAGAAGCTCGATGCAATTCTAGCGCGGCAAATGCCGGATGCCGAAAAGCGAAGACGCGCAAATTTCATCGTGGATACGTCGCACGGCGTTGAGCCCGTCCGTGCGCGAATTCGCGACATTCTGGATCAGGCTGCTAGAATGACGCCGCGACGATCCTGATTCGTCATCCCTGGCGGTTATTCATGCGCGAAATCGTTCTCGATACCGAAACTACCGGCCTCGACCCGCTGCGGGGCGACCGGCTGGTCGAGATCGGCTGTGTCGAGATTTTCAACCGCATGCCCACGGGCCAGACGTACCATCGGCATCTCAATCCCGAGCGTGACATGCCGGCCGAGGCCTTTGCCGTGCACGGCCTTTCCAGCGAATTCCTCGCCACCAAACCCCTGTTTGCAGAGGTAGCCGACGAGTTCCTGGAATTCATCGGCGACGCGCCGCTGGTGATTCACAACGCCTCGTTCGATGTCAGCTTCATCAATGCCGAACTCGAGCGAATCAAGCGGCCCGTCATTCTCCGCGAACGGCTCGTCGATACGCTCTTGCTGGCGCGCCGCAAGCATCCGGGCGTCTCGAATCGCCTCGACGATCTCTGCTCGCGCTACGCCATCGACAATTCCCGCCGCACCAAGCACGGCGCGCTGCTCGACGCCGAACTTCTGGCCGAGGTCTATATCGACCTGATCGGAGCCCGGCAGTCGCAATTGATACTTGCCGCGGAATCCCACGACACGCGTGCCGGCGCGTGTGGCGACATGCCGCGCCGACAACGCGAGGTGCCCCTTGCGACCAGGGTGACCGAAGAAGATCGCGCAGCGCATCGACAGTTCGTACTCACGCTGGGCGACAAGCCGATCTGGAACGATTTCCTGAGTGATCTTTCGGGTGCCGCTTAGCTCGGCTTTACCTGCGCCGCCGCGGCCTGCGCCGCTTGCCGCTCCATATTCTGACGATAAAGCCCGACGAAATCGACCGGATCGAGCATCAGCGGCGGGAACCCACCGTCGCGTACCGCCGTGGCGATGATCTCGCGCGCAAACGGGAACAGGAGCCGCGGGCACTCGATCATGACCAGGGGATGCAGATTTTCCTTGGGCACGTTGACGATCCTGAACACCCCGGCATAGGCAAGCTCGAAACTGAACATCAGCTTGCCGCCGCCTTCGGCTTTGCCTTCGACCGAAAGGGTTACTTCAAATTCATTTTCGGCGACGTTGTTGGCGCCGACATTGATCTGGATATTGATCGCCGGCGGTTGTTGCTGTGGCGCAAGCGAGGCTGGTGCGTTCGGGTTTTCGAACGAAAGGTCCTTGGTATATTGCGCCAGCACGTTCAACTGGGGAGGAGGGGCCGCCTCCGGAGGCGAGCCGTTGCCGTTCGTCATCTTCAATCTCTCCTGGAACGTTTTGAGCGAGCGGGGACCCATTCGAGCCCGAATTCGCTTGTGAGGCACGAAAATGGCTGGTCGGCGAGTGGCTATCATAGCCGCGCCACCTTCCACAAGGATCACGGTCGCCACTCTCGATCCGTGCCATGACCCCTCGTATCACCCTCTGGGTTGCGGCGGGCACGCGGGAGACCTGACGCCTCCTGCAAGGAGGACGAACATAGGCTCTAAATTATTGAATGTACGCGATTTCCTCCCATATTCGGGGTTTCCCCCTGAGGTGAAAAGGCGCTACAATTCAATTTGGATGAGTGTACAGGTTCGAATTGTTTCGTTCGAACGGGAATTAAGGGCGCGCCATTGGCCGGGCCGGGTTTGGTGCCTACATAATGCTGACCCATCCATGATGTAATCTGTGCTTTCTCCTGAAGGGAGCGCTTTACCGCTGGACCGCTCGCCAGCGCGAGAATCAGAAAGCGAATGCGACGTGGATATTTACACCATCATCTTCCTGGCGTTGGCCGTCTTCATCTTTCTGCGCTTGCGCAATGTCCTCGGACAGCGCACCGGGAATGAACGGCCACCCTATGATCGCGCCGCGCGCAATGTCGTGCAGGGCGCGCAGGACAACAACGTCGTTCCGATTCCGGGGGCGGTGATCGACCAGGCGCCACTGGCGCCGACCGCTGACGTGGCACCCGCGACGGATCGCTGGAAGGGCATTGCCGAGCCCGGCACCCCGCTGGCCCAGGGTCTTGACGCCGTTGCCGCCCAGGATTCCTCGTTCGATCCCGGCCACTTCATCAGCGGCGCGCGCAGTGCCTATGAGATGATCGTGCTGGCTTTCGCCAACGGCGATCGCCGCGCATTGAGGGATCTCTTGTCTTCGGAGGTCTATGAAAGCTTCGACGCCGCGATCAAGGAGCGCGAGAAGCAGGAACAGAAGACCGAGACGCGCTTTGTGTCGATCGACAAGGCCGAAATGGTGAGCGCGGAGGCGCGCGACCGAGCCGCCCAGCTCACCGTTCGTTTTGTGTCGCAGATGATTTCGGTCACCCGTGACAAGGCCGGTACCATTGTTGACGGCAATCCGGACAAGGTCACCGATATCACCGATGTTTGGACATTTGCCCGCGACACCACTTCACGCGACCCGAACTGGAAGCTGGTTGGCACCGGAAGCGCTCACTGAAACGCTTCGCCAGCGGCGACCTGCGCTTGCGCTTTGCGTGATCGCCGCGATGCTGCCCCTGGCTCCGCTGGCAGCAATTGCGGCGCGCAAGGCCCAGACATCGTTTCCGACGCACCGGGCAATTTCCCTTCTGCCGAGAATACGCCCGCTTCCCTATCCGCGACTTGAGTGGCCGATCGAAATCAGCGGCGCACAGTATATACCCGTCGCATGGAACGATATCGCCGGCTGGAGCGCAGACGATCATCTGCAGGCGTTCAAGGCCTTCCGCGCCAGCTGTGCCTCCATTCCCGCCGAACGCAAACCTCCCCAGGAACCCAGGGCGCTTGGCGCTTCGCTGGGAGAACCCTGTCGGGCCGCAAGGGCAGTCGAGATTGCCGACAATGCGAGGGCGCGCAGGTTTTTCGAAGAGTATTTTCTTCCCTTGCAGATCTCGCGACTGGGAGAGGATGCGGGCTTCGTCACCGGTTATTACGAGCCCGTACTCGACGGGTCCCTGACCCAGACTGAAGTCTACAACGTGCCGGTCTACCGGCGTCCCTCGAACCTTTTCGTCCGTGGCTTTTCGCAAGACGCGACGAGCTTGCCCAACAAGGGACAAGTGTTTCGCAAGATCGGCCGTCGCAAGCTCGTGCCTTATTACGATCGGGCCGAGATCGAAGACGGTGCGATTGCCGGACGGGGCCTCGAAATATGCTGGCTCAAGGATCAGACGGACCTTCTGTTTGCGCAGATCCAGGGTTCGGCGCGGATTCATCTCGAAGACGGCTCCACCATTCGCATCAACTACGATGCCCATAACGGCTATCCCTATATGGCGGTCGGCCGCATACTGATTGATCGCGGCATTATTCCCAAAGAACAGATGTCTATGCAGAAGATCAGGGAATGGATGGAGCAGAACCCCGATGGTGCCAGGGAGCTGCGTCGGCAAAACCGGTCATATGTGTTCTTCCGCGAGGTGCCGCTTTCCGACAAGGACGAACCGGTGGGGGCGCAGGGCGTGCCGCTGACGCCGGGCCGCTCGATTGCGGTCGATAAATCCCTGCACGTCTACGGTACGCCGTTTTTCATCGAGGGCGAGCTGCCGATCCAATCGGAGCAATCGAAGACGCCATTTCACAGGTTGATGGTGGCGCAGGATACTGGATCGGCGATCACCGGGCCCGCGCGCGCCGACATCTATTACGGAGCCGGCGCCGAAGCCGGACGAATCTCCGGCCAATTCCGCCACAACATGCGCTTCGTCATGCTCATTCCGAGAAGCCTCGATCCGGTCGCCCGTGGCCGCAAAATGCCAGTGCCCGATCCGCGGCCATCGGAGAAAATCGCCAGGCTGTTTCCGCAAGCTGATTCTCCGAAGGTCCAGCCGAAAGCCGGCAGCGGTGCAAAGCCGTCCTATGCTGCTGCGCCCGAAGTGACTGGCAAGGTTCCGCTTCCGCAGGCCCGTCCCGCGATCAGGCCTCCGGGCGACCCGCATCGCCATCACATTCGTCACTATCAGCCGCAGAGCCCATGAAACGGCCGCCCTCGTCCCTCTTTCCGGAATTGTCGGCGCCGGCGCGCCGCAAGCGCACCTTGAGCGAAGAAGAGCGGGCGCTTTGGGAAGGAGTTGCGAGACTGACAAAGCCCTTGAAGAAGCATCGCACGGCGAAGCCGAAAGCCGCTTCCCCTGAGGCCGAGCCGCACGCGGCGCCGAAACCCGTCCTCTTGCGGGAATCGCTTGCCACCGCGAGCCCTCCAAAGCCCATGAAACCGGCGACGCTGCCTCTTGCACCGCTTGCGCGTCGCGAACGCTCGCAACTTTCACGTGGAAAAAGACAGATCGACGCCCGGCTCGATTTGCATGGTATGACCCAGGCAAGCGCGCACCAGGCGCTTTCCGCCTTTTTGCGACGTGCTCACCACGATCGACTGACGTTCGTGCTGGTCATCACGGGGAAGGGCAGGGCGGGTGCCGAACAGGAGCGCGGGATTTTGCGCCGCCAGGTGCCGCATTGGCTCAGCCAGCCGGAATTCCGCGCTTTGGTGGTCGGCTTCGAGGAAGCCCATATCGGTCATGGCGGCGAGGGCGCACTTTACGTGCGCGTGCGCCGCGCGAAACCCTGAAACGATCCTTTACCGGCCTGCCGAGGCTACGCTCGCCTGCTACAGGATGAACCGGCTCAGATCGGCGTTCTTTGCGAGATCACCGACATGCTTCTGGACGTAGTCGGCGTCGATCCGAATGGTCTCGCCGTTTCGGTCCGGGGCGGTGAAGGAAATCTCGTCCAGCACGCGCTCCATCACGGTCTGCAGCCGGCGGGCGCCGATATTTTCAACCGTCGAATTGACGGCAACCGCGACATCGGCAAGCGCGTCGATAGCGCTGTTGGTGACGTCCAGCGTCACGCCCTCGGTCCGCATCAGCGCGACATATTGCTTGATGAGCGAAGCTTCCGGCTCGGTCAGGATGCGCCGCATGTCGTCGCGGGTCAGCGGTTCCAGCTCGACGCGAATGGGCAGCCGCCCCTGCAATTCCGGCAGGAGGTCCGAGGGCTTGGCGATATGAAACGCGCCGGATGCGATGAACAGGATGTGGTCGGTTTTCACGGCGCCATGCTTGGTCGATACCGTCGTCCCTTCGATCAGCGGCAAGAGATCGCGCTGGACGCCCTCGCGCGAGACGTCGCCGCCGATGCGGCCGTCGCGCACGCAGATCTTGTCGATTTCATCCAGGAACACGATGCCGTTGTTCTCGACCGCGCCAATCGCCTCCTGAACCAGCTGGTCATTGTCCAGGAGCTTGTCGGATTCCTCGTTGACGAGGATCTCATGTGACCCGGCGACCGTCAGCCGGCGAGTCTTGGTGCGGCCGCCCAGCTTGCCGAAGATATCGCCAAGCGAGATCGCGCCCATCTGCGCTCCCGGCATTCCCGGAATTTCGAACATCGGCAATCCGCCCGATGATTGGGTCTCGATCTCGATCTCCTTGTCGTTCAGCTCGCCCGCGCGGAGTTTCTTTCGAAACGAATCGCGGGTTGAGGCGCTGGAATTGGCGCCGACCAGCGCATCGAGCACGCGCTCTTCGGCGGCCAATTGCGCGCGCGCATGCACGTCCTTGCGCCTTTGCTCACGGATCTGGGCGATCGCGACTTCGACGAGGTCGCGGATGATCTGCTCGACGTCGCGACCGACATAGCCTACCTCGGTGAATTTGGTGGCTTCGACCTTGATGAAGGGTGCGCCCGCGAGCTTGGCCAGCCTCCGCGCGATCTCGGTCTTGCCAACACCCGTCGGCCCGATCATCAGGATGTTTTTCGGCAGCACTTCCTCGCGTAACGTGCCGGCGAGCTGCTGGCGCCGCCAGCGGTTGCGCAAGGCGATGGAGACCGCTCGCTTGGCGTCGGCCTGGCCGACGATATAGCGATCGAGTTCGGAAACGATTTCACGGGGAGAAAAATCTGTCATGGGTTCTAACTATGTCGGAGCTTTCGGCTGCACAAGCGGGCGCTGGAGGCTGCGGAGCCGGGACTACCGTGCGTTGCGGGAATCGTCATGAATCTCGAACCATCAGCAGGGCAGGGCCGTCCGGGGTGGCGACGACCCTGTCACGGCAAAATCCTGCCTTCTCACAGGCGCGGATAGCGCGCGCGTTGTCTGGATCGGGGTCGATGACAACGCGCGGCGTGCCGGAGGCAAACAGCCGGTTCGAAAACATCCGGATGAATGCCGAGCCGTGACCGCGGTCGAGCATGTCGGATTCGCCAATGAACTGATCGAGTCCACGCGTGCCCTGGGGTTGCGGACCGAGACCGCTGTTCCAGGCGCTCAAATTGTAACACTGCAAATAACCAAAATCGCGTTCGTCTGCGGCGACGATGAACTGCGCCATGTCGGGATGATCGAGATCACCGCTCACCAGCTCGAACTGTTCCGACGGGTCATGCCACCATTGAGATACGTGAGGTGTTGCGAGCCATCGCTGGATCGTCGGCAAGTCGGCTACCGACATGGGACGAAACACATAGGCCGTCATGCTCAGCCGCCCAGGGTCTCGATGGTCACATTGCGGTTGGTGTAGACGCAGATGTCGGCCGCGATGTCCAGCGCCCGTCGTACGATAGCCTCGGCGTCCTGATCGGAATCGGCAAGCGCGCGTGCGGCAGCCAGCGCGTAATTGCCGCCGGAGCCGATCGCCATCACGCCGGCTTCCGGTTCCAGGACGTCGCCGGTACCGGTCAGAACCAGCGACACGTCCCTGTCGGCCACGATCATCATCGCCTCCAGCCGCCTTAGATAGCGGTCCGTCCGCCAGTCCTTGGCGAGCTCGACCGCGGCCCGGGTCAATTGCCCGGGATATTGTTCGAGCTTGCTCTCCAGCCGCTCGAATAAAGTGAAGGCGTCGGCGGTAGCACCAGCGAAACCGCCGATGACGTCGCCCTTGCCGAGCTTGCGGACCTTTTTGGCGTTGGATTTGATGACGGTCTGGCCGATCGAAACCTGCCCGTCACCGCCGATCACCACCTTGCCGCCCTTGCGAACCGTCAAAATGGTGGTGCCGTGCCAAACCGGCGGCGTTCCGGGGGGTGATGTTTGCATGATGGACCTCTTGTCCGGCCAGATTTAGGGACTTGCGTGGACGGTTACAACACGGCTCTTCCGAGCGGAGCAGCGATGAAAACCCGCGGAGCACGAAAGAAGCTGGATTTCGGTCACCATAGGCGGAGGTTCGCCTCCTTGAGCGCCATCCCGCAGTGGCGAAGCCTGGCCGAGCCTGTTAAAAGGGCCGCGTTTTTGGAGCATGCTCCGAAGGGAAGCCCTTTTCATGCGCAGCGCCACCATCAAGCGCAAGACGAAAGAGACCGACATCGAAGTCGCCGTGAACCTCGACGGAACCGGCGTTTCCAGCGTCGCGACCGGAATCGGCTTCTTTGACCATATGCTAGATCTCCTGGCCCGGCATTCGCGCATCGATATCTCCGTGAAGGCGATCGGCGACCTCCATATCGACCACCACCACACCACCGAAGACGTCGGCATTGCGCTTGGCCAGGCGGTAAAGCAGGCGCTGGGGAGCATGGCCGGAATCACCCGCTATGCCAGCGTCCATATGCCGATGGATGAGACCCTGTCGCGGGTCGTGATCGACATTTCCGGCCGGCCGGTGCTGGTCTTCAAAGTCGAATTTCCGCGCGACAAGGTCGGCCAGTTCGATACCGAGTTGGTGCGCGAATGGTTCAATGCCTTTGCCATCAACGCCGGCGTGACATTGCACGTCGAAACCCTATATGGCGAGAACAGCCATCATATCGCCGAATCCTGTTTCAAGGGTCTGGCGAGGGCACTGCGCGCGGCGGTCGCGATCGACCCGCGCGCGGCAGGCGAAGTGCCATCCACCAAGGGTCAGCTCGGCGGCTGACCCTGCTTATCGGCGGAGAGTAGCAATGCCGGTCTACACAGTTCATGCTCCGGCGACCGATATCGTGGATCTCAGGGCCACGGATCGCATCGCTTTCGTCCGCGACGGCTTTCATGTCTGGGCTGCGGTTCTCGGCGCTGTGTGGCTTGCATGGCATCGTCTGTGGCTGGCTCTGGTCGGCTGGATCATCCTGATGATTGCCGTGGATGTCGGGTTGGTTCGCCTCGGGGTCGGCGCGGCGACGGTTTTCCTCGTCGATGGCCTGCTGGCTCTTCTGTTGGGCTTCGAGGCTTCGAGCCTCAAGCGGTGGACCTTGTCTCGGCGCAACTGGCGCCAGCTGGACGTCGTGGTCGCCGATGACGAAGAGGCGGCGGAACGACGGTTTTTCGATCGCTGGACCGCGAAACAACGCATGTCGGTCAATGACCAACAGGCGGTCGATCGTGGCGCGCCACCGCCGACACGGGACGTTCCGGGCCAGGCCTTTTCACGGCCACCGCCGCTGCCCGGAGAGGGGATCATCGGGCTGTTTCCGGAACCGGGAGCTCCGCGTTGAGCGTTGCCATCATTGATTATGGATCCGGCAACCTGCACTCCGCGGCCAAGGCCTTCGAGCGCGCAAGCAGGAGCCTGGAAAGCCCGGAAAAGATCGTCGTGACCCGCGATCCAGAAGCGGTGTTTCGCGCCGATCGCATCGTGCTTCCCGGCGTCGGGGCCTTCGCCGATTGCCGTCGCGGTCTTGAGTCGCTCGACGGCATGATCGAGGCGATGACGGAAGCGGTCCGGCAAAAGGCGCGGCCGTTCTTCGGGATATGCGTCGGCATGCAGCTGATGGCGACGCGCGGCAAGGAACACGTCACGACCGATGGTTTGGACTGGATCGCTGGCGATGTCGAAAAAATCGCGCCGCGTGATGCGAGCCTGAAGATTCCGCATATGGGCTGGAACACGCTTGATCTCGTCGGCGAGCACCCTGTGCTCGAGCGCCTGTCGCTCGGACCACAGGGCAGGCACGCCTATTTCGTCCACTCCTACCATCTTAACGCCACCAACCAGGCGGACGTGCTCGCACGCGCCGATTACGGCGGTCCGGTGACGGCGATCGTCGCGCGCGATACCGCCATCGGGACGCAATTTCACCCGGAGAAGAGCCAGCGCTTCGGACTGGCTTTGATTTCCAACTTCTTGAAGTGGAAGCCGTGATCCTGTTCCCTGCCATCGATCTGAAGAACGGCCAGTGCGTGCGCCTGGAACAGGGTGACATGGCGCGCGCGACTGTCTTCAACCTCGATCCCGCCGCGCAAGCGGCGAGCTTTGCCGCGCAAGGATTCGAATATCTGCATGTCGTCGACCTTGATGGCGCTTTCGCCGGTAAGCCGATGAACGCGCATGCGGTCGAGGCCATGCTGGCGGCGGTCAGCACGCATGTGCAGCTCGGGGGCGGCATTCGCGATCTGAAAACGGTTGAAGCCTGGCTCGAAAAAGGCGTCGCGCGGGTCATTATCGGCACCGCGGCCGTGCGAGATCCGGAGCTGGTCAAGACTGCTGCGAGAAAATTTCCGGGCCGTATCGCGGTCGGGCTTGATGCGCGCGACGGCAAGGTTGCGGTCCAGGGCTGGGCCGAGACATCGGAAGTGACCGCGCTCGAAATCGCGAAACGGTTCGAAGATGCCGGCGTTGCCGCCCTCATCTTCACCGACATCGCGCGGGACGGCTTGCTGAAGGGCCTCAACCTCGAGGCCACTATTTCTCTCGCCGAGCGCATCTCGATTCCCGTGATCGCCTCGGGCGGCCTTGCTTCCATCGATGACGTGAAGGCGCTGCTTCAACCACGCGCGAAAAAGCTCGCGGGCGCAATCGTTGGCCGCGCGCTGTATGACGGTCGCCTCGATCCTCAAGCCGCGCTGGCGCTGATCCGCAGCGCGCGCGCCGTGGCCTGAGGAGGTTCAGATGTTCAAGGTGCGCGTGATCCCTTGCCTGGACGTCAAGGACGGCCGAGTGGTCAAGGGCGTCAACTTCGTCGATTTGCGCGATGCCGGCGATCCGGTCGAGGCGGCGATCGCCTATGATGCCGCCGGCGCCGACGAGCTCTGCTTCCTCGACATTACGGCAACCCACGAAAATCGCGGTATCATGCTGGATGTGGTCCGCCGCACCGCCGAGGCCTGTTTCATGCCGTTGACGGTGGGAGGTGGCGTCCGCACGATCGACGATATCAGGACCCTGCTGCGGTCCGGCGCCGACAAGGTGTCGATCAATTCTGCCGCAGTCAGCCGACGCGAATTCGTCCAGGAGGCGGCGGAGAAATTCGGCGACCAGTGCATCGTCGTCGCGATCGACGCCAAGCGGGTCAAACGCGGCGGCGGCTCCGACCGCTGGGAAATCTTCACCCATGGCGGCCGCAATGCCACCGGTATCGACGCCCTCGAATATGCCCAGGAGGTCGTCTCGCTCGGTGCCGGCGAAATTCTGCTGACCTCGATGGACCGGGACGGCACGAGGCAGGGATTTGACCTGCCCCTGACCCGGGCGATCGCGGACAGCGTCGCAGTCCCGGTCATCGCTTCGGGCGGCGTGGGCAATCTCGACCATTTGGTCGAGGGCATTCGCGAGGGGCATGCTACCGCCGTGCTGGCGGCCTCTATCTTTCATTTTGGCGAATTTACCATACGTGAAGCCAAGGACCACATGGCCCGTGCCGGGCTGCCGATGCGGCTCGATCCCTGACGATTTTTTATGACAGAAGTGCTACATTCCCGGGGCACGCATATCCCGTTGATGTTCTGAGTTGAGTTGATGTCGCGTTTCACGATCCATGACCTGGCCAGCATTGTCGATGCCCGCGCGGCGGCGGGCGGAGAGGCGTCCT
Organism: uncultured Alphaproteobacteria bacterium; assembly: GCA_963820275.1. Lineage (GTDB taxonomy): Bacteria > Pseudomonadota > Alphaproteobacteria > Rhizobiales > Xanthobacteraceae > Bradyrhizobium. Next base: position 211,973 of record CAWFZL010000035.1, on the reverse strand, counting down.
ATACCCGCAAGCTTCTGGACAAGGGGCCGGAGCATTGCGCCAAAAAACTCGGCGAGGAGGCGGTGGAAACCGTCATCGCCGGCATTGGCAACGACCGCGACGATTTGATCGCCGAAAGCGCGGACCTGTTGTTTCATCTGCTGGTGCTCTTGAAATCGCGCGGCGTAAAGCTCGAGGAAGTGGAAGCGGCGCTGGCGCAACGCACGACGAAGTCCGGACTGGAAGAAAAGGCGGCACGCAACCGCGATTGACCGGCGTTCGGGACAGGCCCCGACGCAATACGCACGAGGCGACGTCATGGATATTCGGGCACCTGAACAGACGTATAATCCCTACCGGATCTTCTCCAGGGAGCAGTGGGCGCGCCTTCGCGAGGACACGCCGATGACGCTGGAGGCCGGCGAGATCGCGCGACTTCGCTCGATGCACGATCGCCTCGATCTGAAGGAGGTCGAGGAGATCTACCTGCCGTTGTCGCGGCTGCTGTCGATGTATGTCGACGCGGCCCAGCGGCTGTTTATTGCCCAGCGTCGCTTCCTCGGCATCCAGGATCGCAAGATGCCTTATATCATCGGCGTGGCCGGGTCGGTCGCGGTGGGCAAATCGACCACCGCGCGCGTGCTGCAGGCCTTGCTGGCGCGCTGGTCGCCGCGGCCGAAGGTCGACCTGGTGACCACCGACGGTTTTCTGTTTCCGAATGCGGTGCTCGAACGCCAGGGCCTGATGCAGAAGAAGGGTTTCCCGGAAAGCTATGACCTGCCGACGCTTCTGTCGTTTTTGAGCGATATCAAGGCGGGAAGGGGAAAGGTGCGCGCACCGGTCTATTCGCATTTGACCTATGACATCATTCCGAGCGAGTGGATCGAGGTCGACCGGCCGGACATTCTGATCGTCGAAGGCGTCAACGTTCTGCAGACCGGCCGGCTTCCGCGCGACGGCAAGGCCGTGCCCGTGGTTTCGGACTTCTTCGATTTCTCCGTCTATATCGATGCCGACGAGCCGGTATTGCGCGAATGGTATGTCACGCGCTTCCTCACGCTTCGCGACACGGCCTTCCACGATCCTCGATCGTATTTCCATCGCTACGCACTGCTGTCCGACGAGGAGGCGATCGCAACCGCGACCGCGATCTGGGAGCGCACCAACTTTGCCAATCTCGAAGACAACATTCTGCCGACGCGGCCGCGCGCAACGCTGATCCTCAAAAAAGGTGCGGACCATGTGGTGGAGACGGTGGCGCTGCGGCGGCTGTAATATAGCGCGATTCTTCAGGCCGCGACATGCTTCGCGGCAGCCAGGCCTGCGAGCGCGTCGGCGAGCTTTTCCCGATCGAGCGGCTTGATCAGAAAGCCATCCATGCCCGCTTCGAAACAGGCGTAGCGATCCTCGACCAGCGTATTGGCCGTCAATGCGAGGATGGGCGTCTGGCGGTCGGGCGCGCCGGCCTCGTGGGCACGGATGCGCCTGGTGGTTTCGATACCGTCGAGCCCAGGCATCTGAATGTCCATCAGCACGATGTCATAGGGCGCGCCGGCGGATTTCGCCGATAGCCATGATTCCAGCGCGGCCTCGCCGCTGGTTGTGACGATCGGCTGATGTCCAAGCCGCGTCAGCAGCGAACGCATCAGAAGCGCATTGATTTCGTTGTCTTCGGCAACCAGCACTGACAGCCCGCGCGGGGAGGCGGCGGCTTTCGCCTCGGTCTCGTCGGAAAATTCGATCGCGTCATCGGCCACGAGGTCCGGCGCGAAAGTCTCGGCCCCCGCCGTCAGACGCGCCGCGAGCGAGGCCGCGCGCAACGGCTTGACCAGATAGCCGGTCAGGGCCGACGTGGATGGAGGTTCATGCCGCGTAGCCGGCGTGAACAGGATGATCCGTAGCGTCGCATGGGGGCGCGCAGCCTCCGCCAGCTGCTCGACCTCCGCCGAACCGAGCGCGTGATCGAGCAGAACCGCCTGCCATGTCCGCTCCGGCAGCAGCGCCTGCGCCACCGTGCCATCTGCGACCACGCAGGTCTGGCCGCCCCAGCGTTCGAGCCTTCGCGCGATCAGCGAAGCCTCGATGCCCTGGGGTGCGACCAGCATGATCGACTGGCCGCTCAGATCGGGTGGAACGAAGCCTTGATGCCCGCTGCCGGCGGCCGGCAGAGGAATGGAAACTTCAAAGGTCGAGCCGCCGCCTGGCTTGCTCTGCAGTGTGATGCGGCCGCCCATGCGTTTGACAATGCGCTCGGAGATGCTCAGGCCCAGTCCGGTGCCGCCATAGCTTCGTGCGATCCTGTCGTTGGCCTGTTCAAATTCGCGGAAAATGCGCTGTTGTGCTTCCACCGCGATTCCGATGCCGGTGTCGCGCACGAGAAAGCTGATTTCGTTCGGCCATATGCCGGGCTCGACGATCAATGCCACGCCGCCGGTTTCGGTGAATTTGATCCCGTTGCCGGCAAGATTGAGCAGCACCTGCCGCAGCCGCGCGGCGTCTCCAATTACCTGCGCCGGCAGCCGTTCGTCGACATAGGCGGCGATCTCGAGCTTTCGCGCCTGCGCCCGCGGCGCCAGAAGCTCGGTGATGTCCTCCACCAGGCCGGCGAGCGCGAAGGAGCGGGTTTCGAGGTCGATCTTTCCGGCCTCGATCTTGGAATAGTCCAATAGTTCCTCGATCAATGCGAGCAGCGCATCGCCCGAGGTCTTGACCGCCTTCGCATAGGTGATCTGCTCCGGCGTCAGCGGCGTGTCGAGCAAGAGGCCGCTCATGCCGATGATGCCGTTCAAGGGAGTGCGGATTTCGTGGCTTGCCATCGCGAGGAAACGCGACTTGGCGCGGTTGGCCGCATCGGCCTGGTCGCGGGCGTCCGCAAGCGCGCGTTCGGTCTCGGTACGGTCGGTCACGTCGCGGCCGACGCTTTGCGTCTCGGCGGGCGCGCCCGCATCGAAGCGAACCAGCGCTTCGCGCCATGCGATCCATCGCGGTCCGAGGGGGGTGGCAATCTTCTGGTCGTGGATTTTCGTGCCGCGCGGCTCGATCGCGCTTTCGCCCTGCTCGAGAATGGTGAGCTGAAACGAACTGCCGATCAGCGCGGCCCGCGCCTGGCCGGCAAGCTCGCAAAAGGCGTCGTTGGCAAAGGTAATGCGGCCCTGCCGGTCGCGGAGCACGATCAGGTCGCCTTGCGATTCGAACAGGCTGCGGGCGCGTTCCTCGGCCTCCTTCAATTCCCAATTGCGATCGACAAGCGCTTCATTGTGCATCGCGATCTTGCGGAGTTTCTGTTTGATGAAGCGCAGCCGCATGCTGAGCAGGGCAAGCGCCAGGCAGGCGAGCGCAAACAGAAAACTCGCTCCGATCGCGAAAGTATTCGGATCGTAACCTGAATTTTCCGACCGGCTTCCGGCGATGAACCCGTACGCGCCGCCAAAGGTGGCGGAGAAGACCATGACGGATCGGACGGAATAGACGATCCAGGGATGGCGCCGTGAGAAACGACGCATGCGCAGTTTGATCCAGCGAATCAGCCCCATCGCCCAACTACCCTGAGTTCACGTCGCGCTTTTGTTGCGCGATATTTCGATCACGTTTCGAAGGAATCGGAACGTGATCTCATCTTTTTATTTGAGCATGATCTTTTCGAAAAACCGGTTTCCACTTTTTCGGATCATGCTCAAAAGGCCTATCCGCGCTGTAGCTTGATATCGAAGATGCGGCGGCCGCCTTGCAAAGTACTTGAGGACACTTGCCTCTCCGCCGCTCGCTGAGAACAAGGCTAACAAGACATTAAGCTTTAGAGCGAAGCCGCCGCTTGCTCACGGTGATGACTGCCGCCGGCGCCGACGACGAGCGCCGCGGCATCGCGAATCGAAAAGCTCTTCGACCTGACGTAAATCCGTAAATCGGCAGGACCTTCCTGCGAGAGGTAGATGACGGGCGTGCCTCGATCGGGATAGGCCGAGACCGTCACGAGCCGCGTCGCCGGATTGGCCGCGCAGGCGCCTTGATCGGCATCGGCGGCATCGTCAACGACGGCGAAATCGGCGACATCGGAGCTGTCGGAAAGTCCGACGCGGATGGTCGCCGCCGCGGGATCGTCGGTGAACGCGACATGGAGGTCGGCATGCCAGGGCAGGTCGGACATCTCGACCGACGTGTCGCCGAGGGCGATGCAGGGACGGGAGGCAGGAAGCAGGCTGGTGCCGGCGAGAACCGCAAGCGCGAGCAGCGGTATGGAGAAGGCAATGACTTTCAAACGCAACATGTACGCGACCCGCACAAAACAAGCCTGCAACCGAAACGAACATACGCAGGGCTTATGGTTGGCGGAGCGTAAATAAAACTCGTTACCAGGAAGTTGACGAGGATCATGTCGGAAGGAGGCTCAATCGCAGCGTTGTCCAATTTTAAAACACCTTGCTGCCACAACTCGGCGATCTAGCGGCGTGCCCCGCAGGTTTCCATTTGAGGTCGTTCCCGCGTGCGCGAGCACGACGAGAGAGTTGGCGCCGACTTGAGATTTCAAACAGCGTGCATGGCTTTCATCCATGGCTTCACCTTCCCGCGACGCAAATCGCGCCCAGGTTCACCGGTCCTTGCCCCAAAACAAAGGGCGCAGGGAATGCCGGGCGATCGATGCGCCCGCGGCCTCGCGTGCAAAATAAAAACGCACACGAGTTAGTCCACCACAGGTCACGCCGGTTTCCCCCGGCATTCCCCGCGCGAATGGTTTTAACGGCTTATTTCGCATTCTCCCCGGCGATCGGGCTTTCTTGTCACCGTCGTCGGCAGTAGTGCTTGTGCCGACTTGATGCCAGCGTCGAGGCATCAGGACCGTGCGACTTCACCGTCCGCCTGCAAGCACGTTCGTCTTCGCGCTCGAGGCGTCCATCGCATCCCGCGCCCAACGTTCGTGACGATCGCGAAACGCCCCTTGTGATGAGGTGCGGGACGGCGGTGGATATGCCGCTGATTTGGGGAAACGACAAAGCGGAATATTTTCCTGCCTTGGGCTGGACAGGTGGAATCACGTTGATGGACCTGGCGTTTTTGCTCTCGACGCGCAATTCGTCGGCGCCCCCTCACGCCGCGTGCCGCACCTCGTCGGCGAGCGCGCGGTAGGACAGCGCCTCGGCCAGATGCAGGCGGCTGATCTTGTCGGCGCCATCGAGGTCGGCGAGCGTGCGCGCAACGCGAAGCACGCGATGATAGCCGCGCGCCGACAGCTTCATCGATTCTGACGCATCGCGCAGGAGCTTCAGTCCCTGCGCGTCCGGTTGGGCGACGGTCTCGAGCACGGAAGCGGGCGCTTCCGCATTGGTGCGGATGTTCGGAAGTCCCAGCGAGGCGTACCGCGCGGTTTGCAACGCGCGCGCCGCTGCGACCCGGGCCGCCACCTCGGCCGAGCCTTCGGCGGGCGGCGGCAGGATCAGATCGGCGGCGGTGACCTGCGGCACCTCGATGCGCAGATCGATGCGGTCCATCAGCGGACCGGAAATGCGCGATTGATAATCCGAGGTGCAGCGATCGATGCGTCCGCGCTTGCAGGCAAAGCCGGGCTCAAAGGCATTGCCGCAGCGGCACGGATTCATCGCCGCCACCAGCATGAAACGCGCTGGATAGGTGACGCGGCGATTGGCGCGCGAGACCGAGACCTCGCCGTTCTCGAGCGGCTGGCGCAGGGAATCGAGAACGCGCGGATCGAATTCCGGCAATTCGTCGAGGAACAGCACGCCCTGATGGGCGAGCGAGATCTCGCCGGGTCTGGCGCGAATGCCGCCGCCGGTCAGCGCCGCCATGCTCGCCGAATGATGCGGACTGCGAAACGGCCGCCGCGCCGTCAACGCGCCGTCGCGGATCTCTCCCGCAACGGAAGTGATCATGGAGACTTCGAGCAGTTCGGCGGGCGACAGCGGCGGCAGGATCGAGGGCAGGCGGGAAGCCAGCATCGACTTGCCGGCGCCGGGCGAGCCCATCATCAGAAGGTGATGCCCGCCGGCGGCCGCGATCTCGAGCGCGCGCTTGGCGCTCTCCTGGCCCTTGATGTCGCGCAGATCGAGCTGGCTAGATTCCTGCGCATGCACTTTCGGGGAAGGCCGCGACAGCACCTGCGTGCCCTTGAAATGATTGGCGATCTGGATCAGCGAATTCGCCGCCACGATCTGGATGTCCGGGCTCGCCCAGGCGGCTTCGGGGCCGCATGAAGCGGGGCAGATCAGGCCTTCTTCACGGGAGTTGGCGCCGATCGCGGCCGGCAGCACGCCCGCGACCGGCGCGATCGATCCGTCGAGCCCGAGTTCGCCGAGCACGGTGAAGCCGGAGAGCGCATCGGCTGGAATCGCGCCGATCGCAGCCATCAGCCCCAGCGCGATGGGGAGGTCGTAATGGCTGCCTTCCTTCGGCAGATCGGCCGGCGCGAGATTGACGGTGATGCGGCGCGCGGGCAGCGCAAGGCCCGAGGCGATCAACGCCGAGCGCACGCGCTCGCGCGCTTCCGACACCGCCTTGTCGGGAAGGCCGACGATGGCAAAGGCCGGCAAGCCCGGCGCGACCTGCACCTGGACATCGACGCTTCTCGCCTCGATCCCCTCAAACGCGACGGTGGAAACGCGCTGGACCATGCCCCCTCCTGCAATTCACGGTAGCGGAGGGGCGGGCCATGATAAAGAACATAAAGGGAACGACGGTCGGCTCCGTGTCATCATTCGCAACCGCTGCGGTCGTAGCTTCCGTCGGCCATCAGCATCTCGCAATGCGTGCTAGGGGTTCGGGCGATCATGAGCACCACGATGAGGAAGAGCAGGAGCAGTATCCACCGCACTCCGGCACCCTGTTTTTGCGCAAGGCGCCGGAACCATTGGGCAAAATGCCGGACAGGCTGCCGTTACGCTCGCCGTCCCACCGGATCGGCTGCATTCGGAAGCCTGCGCAGCACTGCGCCCTAAGCCACGGTCGCCAGGTCAGACATACAACTTTTGGTTGCAGGATGACCTAGCAGATTGGCGGACGGCCGACAAGAACATTCAGGGAACAAAATGGCAGGGACCAAACCCGGGAGCAGACCATCAGCCCGTCCCGGGTCGACTCTCACATCCTCAAAGCGACGTCTGCGTCCATTCGGGGATGTAGTGATAACCCTCTCCGGCTTTGACGACGTGCCCGATGCCCGGCCAGGGATAATGATATGCCAGCACCGCGATCTTGTTGGCGGCGAGCATGTCCAGCATTTTCAAGCGACTTTGCACGGCCTGCTTCGGATCGGTGTCATAGGCAAATTCCATCCGCGGCTTTTCCAAAAGCAGGATCGGGTGATGGCTCAGGTCGGCCGTGTAGGCGAAATTCTTGCCCTGTGACGTGATCATGAAAATGGTGTGGCCGACGGTGTGCCCGGGCGCGGCGAGCGCCTGAATGCCCGGCAGGAATTCCTGGCCGTCCTTGTAGAAGACGATGCGATCGCGCACCGGCATCAGGTTCTTGCGCGCGTGGACGATGAAATCCTTCAGGCCGCCGCCGAGCTTGCCTTCGTCGGTCCAGAACTCGAGGTCGCTCTGGGCGATATAGAATTGCGCGTTTGGGAACAGTACCTTGCCGCTCTCGTCCACCACGCCGCCAATATGGTCGGGATGGGCGTGGGAGAAAACCACCGCGTCGATATCCCCCGGCTTGATGCCGGCCTCGCTCATGCTCTTCTGCTGGCGCCCGGTCGTCGCGCCGAATGCCTTCAATGTGCCAAGGCCGGTATCGAACAGCACGAGCTTGTCGCCCATGTTCACGATCGGAGAATTCTGTTCGAGCATGACGAGGTTCGGCGGCAGGAAGTTGTCGGTCAGCATCTTGCGCACTTCATCCTCCGGCACGCCGGTGAAGGTGCCCTTGGGATCGCCGAGCGACAGCGCCCCGTCGGAGACGACGGTCACCTCGGCATCGCCGACGCCGAAGCGGTAGAAAGAGGGCGATTGCGTGCCGACCTTCGGCGCACGTGCCAGCGCAGGTCCGCCGAGCATGGCGGTCGTGCCGATACCCGCGCCGAGCGCGAGCAGGGACCTTCGCGATACATTCGATGTCATGCGTCTTCCTCCAGCGTTTGCCTGATGTTCGTCTGCCTGGTTCTGCCCCGATCCGGTTCTGCCCGATGTGATCGCGGCCTTGATTCGAACCCCGGCGCCCTGGTCTTTATTCAGGACGCTAGCGAAAAGCTGCGAAAGCTTTTTGACATTTGGAAGGCGGTCACAACCGCAACGCGAGTTGTTATCCAGGGTCTCCGCGCCAACGCGTTTCAGTGTTTGTCGCGTCGAAAAACCGGTTCCCGCTTTTCCGGATCATGCCTTGGCGGCGCGCTTCTGCTCGATCGCGTCCCAGATCTTGGCCGCGATATCGGGTCCGCCAAGGCGGGCGATGGCGCGAATGCCGGTCGGCGAGGTGACGTTGATCTCGGTGAGGTTGCCGTCGATGACATCGATGCCGACGAACAACAGCCCGCGCTCACGCAAGGCCGGGCCCAGGCTTTCGCAGATTTCGCGCTCGCGGTCGGTCAGATCGGTGGCCTTTGCCGCGCCGCCGCGCACCATGTTGGAACGCAGGTCGTCCGCAGCCGGCACGCGGTTGACGGCGCCTGCGAACTCGCCGTCGACCAGGATGATGCGCTTGTCGCCATGCCTGACCTCGGGGAGGAAGCGCTGGATTACCCATGGCTCCTTGAAGGTCACGGAAAACATGTCGAACAGCGAGCCGAAATTCATGTCCTGCGGCATGACGCGAAATACCGCGGCTCCGCCATGGCCGTGCAGCGGCTTCATCACCACCGCGCCGTGCTCGTCGCGGAAGGCGTTGATCTCCTCGAGGTCGCGCGAGATCAGCGTCGGCGGCATCAGATGCGGGAAATTCATCACGAACAGCTTTTCCGGCGCGTTGCGCACGCTGGCCGGGTCGTTCACGATCAACGTCTTCGGATGCAGCCGTTCGAGAAAATGCGTGGAGGTGATGTAGGCGAGGTCGAAGGGCGGGTCCTGCCGGAGCAGGATCACGTCGAAAGCCGACAGCGCTTCGCGCCTGGGCTCCCCGAGCGTGAAATGGTCGCCTTCCTCGTCGCGCACGGTGAGGATCTGCACCGGCGCGACCACTTCCTCGCCGCGCAGCGAAAGCTTGTCCGGCGTGTAGTAGGAAAGGCCGTGCCCGCGCTTCTGCGCTTCCAGGAGCAGAGCGAAGGTCGAATCGCCGCGGACATTGATGCGCGCGATGGGGTCCATCTGGACGGCGACGTTCAATTTCATGGGCGGGATCCGTTGGCTGCGGTGAGGAGATGTCCTGAGGCACAGTCAGCCGTCCGGTAAGCCATGATGGCTTCATCCTTCGAGACGCGCGCAATCGCGCGCTCCTCAGGACGAGGTCTCAGACCCTCATGGTGAGGAGCGCGGCGACGCCGCGCGTCTCGAACCATGTGGCCGGCCTGCTGTGAGAAAAATGCTCGGTCCATTCGAAATTCTTACGGGCTTGCGTCGAAGGCCGCCAACACATGGCGCGGAAGCCTGCCCGGCGCAATCAGCATGGCGTCGAAACGAAGTTCAAAATCCGCGTGTTCAGGATGCGCGGCAAGCCAGGCCTGCGCGGCCGCGATGATGCGCCCCTGCTGGCGCGGCGTGACCGCGTAGGCGGCGTCGTCGAGGCGGCCGCGGGCCTTGACCTCGACGAAGGCCACGAGGTTGCGTCGCCGTGCGACAATGTCGATCTCGCCGTGAGGCGTGCGAAACCGCCGTGCGAGGATGCGATAACCCTTGGCGATCAGCAGGGCAGCGGCGCGGGATTCCGCCGAAAGGCCGGTGCGAAAGGCGGCGACGCGCTCGGGCGAGGCTTGCTTGGCGCGTCCTTTGGCCGGCGCGGGGCGATCGGGACTGGCGTCAGTCTCGCTCATGCGCGCCCCTTGCGGCCCGTTTCTCGCCCGTTTCCTTCGCAAGCTCCAGTGCACGGGCATAGATTTCGCGGCGGGGCCGCCCGGAAATCTCGACCGCATGCGCGACCGCGTCCTTGACGCTGTCGCGCTCGAGCCGCTCTCGCAGCAAATCATCGAGCGCTTGCTGGGTCATGCTTTGCGCATCGGCCGGGGGCGGGCCGATCACCAGCACGAATTCGCCGCGCGTTTCAAGCGTATCGGCGTGACGCGCAAGTTCCGCAAGCGGCGCGCGACGAATGTCCTCGTGCATCTTCGTCATCTCGCGGCAGATCGCGGCACTGCGCCCGCCCAGGATGTCGGCGAGATCGCGGAGCGTCTCCTGCACGCGGTTGCCCGATTCGAACATCACGATCGTGGCGTCGATGCGCGAAAGTTCGGCAAGCCGGGCGCGCCGCGCGGTCTCTTTCGCCGGCAGAAAGCCCTCGAAGAAGAAGCGATCGGTGGGAAGTGCGGCAACCGAAAGCGCCGCCAGCACCGAAGAGGGCCCGGGCAGGGCGACCACGCGATGGCCGGCCGCGCAGACCTCGCGCACCAGCTTGAAGCCGGGATCGGAAATCAGCGGCGTTCCCGCGTCCGAGACAAGGGCGATCGATGCTCCCTGCGCCAGGCGTTCGAGGATCCTTGGCCGCGCCAGCGCCGCGTTGTGCTCGTGATAGGGCTTCAACTCGGCCTTGATCGCGTATCGCTCGGTCAGCCGCCGGGTGATCCGCGTATCCTCGCAGGCGATGATGTCGACGCCGGCGAGCGTCTCCAGGGCACGAAGCGTGATATCGCCGAGATTGCCAATGGGCGTTGCCACGAGGTAAAGGCCGGGAACCGGCTTCGGCGCCGTCAGGACCTGCCCGTTCACGGAAAATGTCCGCGCCGAGGGTTCAACGGACCCAAGAGAACTGTTTATGGAAGCCGCTTTTGCGCGCATAATGACCGACAATGTAGAAGGTTTGCGAAGGCGATACCACTTCGCGCGAGGAAGACGGCTTGCGGCTCCTTAAAGATGCGCGAAACGGGCAGGCGTCCTGCCGGACGTAACGGGACGGTCCTGCAACCGGTCGCGGCATCGGGATGCCATAATCCTGTTGTTTCGGTTAACTATTCGCCGACATTATGCCCGAATCCGTCCCTCCTGCTCGCCGCGGAAGGCGAAATCCGGCGATGAAGGGTCGGCAAAGAGAAGAGAAGCGATGGTGGGGGCGTTCGATCGGAGATCTGAAGCTGCGAGGACTGGATCTGGCGAGCCTGCAAAGGCTGAGACAGCCAGCACCGAGGCAGCGAAGGCAGCGGCCGAGTTCCGCTCCTCGGGTTGCCAGGCGACCCGACGGTCCGCTCTCGGCCTGATTCTGGGCGCGCCGCTGCTCGGCGCCTGTTCCAGCGTGCAGCAGAGCCTCAGCCAGTTCTCCAATCCCTTCAGCAACAGCGGCCCGGCGCAAGCGCCAACGGCTCCCGCCGGACCACCGCAGCAACCGGTTTCCGTCGGCAACGGGCAGGTCAAGGTGGGGCTGGTCCTGCCGTTATCGGCGGGCGGCAATGCCGGCACGGCGGCACAGTCGATGAAAAGCGCGGCCGAGCTCGCGCTCAGCGAGTTCCTCAATCCCAATCTACAGCTCCTGATCAAGGACGACGGTGGCAGTGCGCAGGGCGCGCAGCAGGCGGCTCAACAGGCCATCGACGAAGGGGCGGAGATCATTCTGGGTCCGCTGTTTGCGTCATCGGTGCCTGCAACCGCGCAAGCGGCGCGCGGCAAGGGCATTTCCGTGATCGCGTTCTCCACCGATTCCAGCGTGGCCGGCCGCGGCGTCTATCTCCTCAGCTTCCTGCCGGAGTCGGACGTCAACCGGATCATCGAATATGCCGCCAGCATCGGCAAGCGGTCCTTTGCCGCGCTGCTGCCCGAGAATGCCTATGGCAGCGTGGTCGAAGCGGCCTTCAAGCAGGCGGTGCCGCGACGAGGCGGCCGCATCGTCGCTTTCGAAAAATACGGGGCCGATCGTTCGGGGCCGGCGCGGAATGTGGCGCAAGCCCTCGGCCAGGCGGATGCGCTGTTTCTGGCCGATGACGGCGATTCCGTCGTGACGGTGGCCGATGCGCTCGCGGCGGCCGGCGCGAACCTGCAGAATATTCAGCTGCTGGGGACGGGCCTCTGGGACAATCCGCGCGTATTTGCGAGTTCCAGATTGCAGGGCGGCCTGTTCGCCGCGCCCGACCCGGCCGGCTTCAAGAGCTTTGCAAGACGCTACCGCACCAAATTCGGTTCCGAGCCGGTGCGAACCGCAACACTTTCCTACGACGCGGTGGCGCTGACCGCTGCATTGTCGCGAACCCAGGGCGGACAACGCTTCACGTCCGACGTGCTGCAGAACCCGTCCGGTTTCGCCGGCATCGACGGCCTGTTCCGTTTCCGCGCCGACGGAACCAACGAGCGCGGGCTCGCGGTGATGCGCGTCGGCTCGGGCGGTCCGGCGGTGGCGGCTGCCTCGCCCAAGAGCTTCGGGGCCTAGCCAGGTTCTCGCTGTGGACCTGCCTGCGCGCCGCGTGCGAGTGGTTCTTCTGTTTTGACGCGTTTTCTTCACGCGAACCGGTTTCCACTTCGCTCGAAAACGCTATCGCTACGCCGCCAGGTCCGCCACCACGGCATCGAGCACCGGGAAACCGGCCTGGGTGACCCGCAGACGGCCGCCTTCGTCGACGGAAATCGCGCCTTCCTCGCGCAGGATCGCGATGCGACGGGGATCGAGAGGGCGGCCGGCCAAGGCCGCATAACGTCTGGGGTCGATGCCTTCCGCAAGCCTCAAGCCCATCAGCAGGAATTCGTCGGCGCGTTCCTCGCTGTTGAGCAACTCGTCGGTGACGGCGCCGCGGCCGCTGGCCTCTACCCGCATCAGCCACGCCTCCGGCCGCCTTTCATTCGAGATCGCGTGCCTTGAGCCGTCGAAGTCGAGCCGGCCATGTGCGCCCGGGCCGATGCCGGCATATTCCTGGCCGCGCCAGTAGACGAGATTGTGCCGGCATTCGGCGCCTGGTCGCGCGTGGTTCGAGATCTCGTAGGCCGGCAGGCCATGGCTGTCGCAGACTTCCTGCGTCACGTCATAAAGCGCGCGCGCAACCGCCTCATCGGGCGTCTTCAGCTTGCCGGCGGCATGCAGGCCGAAAAACGGCGTGTCCTCCTCGATCGTCAATTGATACAGCGAAAGATGCTCGGCCGCTTCCGCGATCGCGCGCCCCAGCTCCTCCCTCCACATCCGCGGAGTCTGGTCGGGGCGCGCGTAGATCAGATCGAAGGAATAGCGCTCGAAGGAGCGGCGCGCGATCGCGACGGCATCGAGCGCCTCGCGTGCGGTGTGCAGACGTCCGAGCATCTTCAACGACGCGTCATCCAGCGCCTGCACTCCCAGGGACACGCGATTGACGCCGGCGGCGCGGTACCCGGCAAAGCGCGTGGCTTCGACGCTGGTGGGGTTGGCTTCCAGCGTGACCTCGACGTCCTCCGCCACGCGCCAGTTGCTGCCGATGGCGTCCAGGATCGCTCCGACGGTCTGCGGCCGCATCAGCGACGGCGTGCCGCCGCCGAGAAAGATCGATGTGACCTCGCGACGAGGCAAGCGCGCGGCCGTCGTCGCGATTTCGCGCGCAAAGGCGGCGGCGAACCGTTCTTCGTCGATCGGAGCGTGGCGGACGTGGCTGTTGAAGTCGCAATACGGACATTTCGACAGGCAAAACGGCCAGTGAACATAGACGCCGAAGGCTTCCGTGCTGTTGACGGCACTAAACAAGACAGATCTCCGCCAGTTTGACGAAGGCGCGCGCCCGATGAGAGAGCCCTTTTCCGAGCGGCGGCAGGCCATGCTTCTCGATCGAGCTCATTTCGCCGAAGGTGCGGTCATGTCCATCGGGAAGGAACATCGGGTCGTAGCCGAAGCCGGCCGTGCCGCGTGGCGGCCAGACCAGCGTGCCGTCGACGCGCGCCTCGACCTCCTCGACATGGCCGTCGGGCCATGCGACGCAGAGCGCGGACACGAAATGGGCCTTTCGCTGCGCTTGCCGGGTTGCGCCGCGCTCGGCCAGCAAGCGCTCGATCCTGCTCATCGCGGCGGTGAAGTCCTTGTTTTCCCCGGCCCAGCGTGCCGAGTAAATGCCGGGCGCGCCGTCCAGTGCATCCACCACCAGTCCGGAATCATCGGCGAAAGCCGGAAGCTGAGCAGCCTTCGCGGCAGCCATCGCCTTGATACGGGCATTGGCCGCAAAGCCGCCGCCGGTCTCCTCGGGCTCGGCAAGACCGAGATCGCCGGCCGAAACCGCCTCGATGCCGTGCGGCGCCAGGAGCTCGCGCATCTCGGCGAGCTTGCCGGGATTGTGGGTCGCGATCACGAGTCGGCCGGTTATTCGACGGTGCATGCTTTCTGTCTATGCGTCAGGTGCGCGTGAATGTAATCACGCCACGGCCAGCTTCTGCAGGTCCACGAGCCGTGCCACGCCCTTGCGCGCCAGCGCCATGAGGCTGAGGAATTCGTCCTGCGTGAATGGCGTCTTCTCTGCGGTACCCTGCACCTCAATGATGCGACCATCGCCCGTCAGGACGAAATTTGCGTCGGTCTCGGCTTCGGAATCCTCGGCATAATCGAGGTCGAGCACGGGCGTACCCTCGAATATGCCGCAGGAAACCGCGGCGACATTGTCGCGCAGCACGTTGTTCTTGATCATGTTGCGCGCCTTCATCCAGCCGATGCAGTCCGCAAGCGCCACCCAGGCACCGGTGATCGAGGCGGTCCGCGTGCCGCCATCGGCCTGAAGCACGTCGCAATCGACCGTGATCTGGCGCTCGCCGAGCGCCTCCAGGTCGATCGTGGCGCGCAGCGCACGGCCGATCAGGCGCTGGATCTCGACGGTCCGGCCATTCTGCTTGCCGGTGGCGGCCTCGCGGCGGGTGCGTTCGCTCGTTGCCCGCGGCAGCATGCCGTATTCGGCCGTGACCCAGCCGCGGCCCTGGCCCTTGAGCCAGGGCGGCAACCGCTCCTCCAGCGTCGCCGTCACCAGGACGTGGGTATCGCCGAATTTAACCATGCAGGAGCCTTCGGCATATTTGACGACACCGCGTTCCAGCGTTACGGCGCGCAGTTCGTCCGGCGCACGGCGGCTTGGCCGCATGGGAAGTCCTCCAATTCAACAAGGGCTTGCTTGTAGGAGCGGGAAGGGACAGCGGCAAGGCCTTTCCACTGGTCATTGCCGGCTTGTCACCGGTACCCTAGATGGACACAATCGGCTTGCTTGTTGCCAGGATTTTCCATTCGGGAGTTTCGATTTGGCCCAGCACGAGCCAATTGGCCTGATCACGTCTCATAGCGGGCTCGCCCAGCTCAACGAACGCTCGCGCGACATCTTTCGTCAGATCGTGGAAAGCTATCTGGCGACCGGCGAGCCGGTCGGCTCGCGCAATATTTCGCGGCTGATTGCCATGCCATTGTCGCCGGCCTCTGTGCGCAATGTGATGGCCGATCTCGAGGCGCTCGGTCTGATCTACGCGCCCCACACCTCGGCTGGACGGCTGCCGACCGAAATCGGCTTGCGGTTTTTCGTCGATGCCCTGATGCAGGTCGGCGATCTCACCGAAGCCGAAAGGCAGTCGATCCAGACCCAGCTTGCCTCCGTTGGCAAGGCGCAATCCGTCGAAGCAGCGCTTGGCGAAGCGCTGACGCGGCTTTCCGGCCTCACCCGGGCCGCCGCTGTGGTTCTCACCGGCAAATCCAATTCCCGCCTGAAACATATCGAATTCGTCCGGCTCGAGCCGGAACGGGCGCTGGTCGTGCTGGTCGGCGAGGATGGCCAGGTCGAAAATCGCGTGCTGACCTTGCCGCCGGGCGTTCCCTCATCGGCGCTTACGGAAGCGACCAATTTCCTGAACGCGCGAATTCGAGGGCGGACGCTTGCCGAGGCGCGCCTCGAACTCGAAACGTCCCTGGCGCAAAGCCGCACAGAACTCGATCAATTGACCCAGAAGGTAATCGCCGCGGGGATCGCCAACTGGTCCGGCGGCGAAAGCGAGAACCGGCAACTGATCGTGCGCGGCCATGCCAATCTCCTGGAAGATCTGCATGCGCTCGAGGATCTGGAGCGCGTCAGGCTGCTGTTCGACGATCTCGAGACCAAGCGAGGCGTCATCGACCTGTTGGGACGTGCCGAGAGCGCCGACGGCGTGCGGATTTTCATCGGGTCGGAGAACAAGCTGTTTTCGCTGTCGGGTTCCTCCACGATCATCGCGCCCTATCGCGACGCGGGGGGTCATATCGTCGGCGTTCTCGGCGTGATCGGGCCGACCCGGCTGAACTATGCACGGGTGATACCGACGGTCGACTATGCCGCGCGCATCGTCAGCAAGATGCTCGGTCCATGATTTTTCACATAAACCCCGGCGCTGCCATGAATCCTGTGTTAATGCGGCCGGCGCTCCCTCCAGGACCATGTTCCCCCGGGCTCTCCGGGAAGCGGCGCGGCGCTTGATTTTCTGCGGCCAAAGCACGATATCCCGGCCAGCATTCGCAAAATTCCCAATTATCCTCCGAGAAGGCAGAGTAATGACCGATCCCTACGGGCAAAAGGACAATCCGGCCAATCCGGCGCAAGGCCCCGAGCCCTCGGTTTCCAAGCCTTACATCATGCCCGACGATCCCGAGGAAGGATCGGCCGAGGCGCTGGTCAGGGAAGCCGCGGATTTTCGCGACAAGATGCTGCGAACGCTTGCGGAGATGGAGAACCTGCGCAAGCGCACCGCCAGGGAGGTGGCGGATGCGCGCACCTACAGCATCTCGGGCTTTGCACGCGACGTGCTTGGCATCGCCGACAATCTGCAGCGCGCGCTTGATGCGGTTCCAGCCGAAACGAGGGAATCCGCCGATCCGATGCTCAAGGCCCTGATCGAAGGCGTCGAACTGACCGAGCGCTCGCTCCTCAATGCGCTCGAAAAGAACGGCGTCAGGAAATTCGATCCCACCGGCGAGAAGTTCGATCCGAATTTCCAGCAGGCGATGTACGAAGTGCCCGACGCGTCGGTCCCCCCTGGCACGGTCGTGCAGGTCGTTCAGGCCGGCTACATGATCGGCGATCGCGTTCTGCGCCCGGCCCTGGTGGGCGTTGCCAAGGGCGGCGCGAAAGCAGCCGCTCCGGATGTCCAACTGAAGCCTTGGAGCGCGTGCCGCCCCAAGGCTGCTGCCGCGCCAAGGCGCGACGAACAAGGATCAAACGGCGATATCGCTCGATTGTATGCGCTTGACGCCGGCATTGGCCATGTCTGACCAGGCCTTGGCCAGCGACCCCTGCGTGTCGATGCCGCGACAGGCATCCTCGACAACATAGGCTTCAAATCCGGCTTTCCGGGCGTCTATCGCGGTCCATGCGACGCAGAAATCCGTGGCGAGCCCGGCGATGAAGAGGCGTTCCAGCTTGCGCGCCTTGAGGTAGGCGGCAAGTCCCGTCGTCGTCTTGCCGTCAGCCTCGGTGAACGCCGAATAGCTGTCGACGTCCTTGTGGTAGCCCTTGCGAATGACGAGCTCCGCCTGCGGTATGGAAAGATCCTTTGAGAGCGCCGCGCCTTCGGTTCCCTGCACGCAGTGATCTGGCCATAATACCTGTTTGCCGTAGGCGAGATCGATGGTCTCGAACGGCTTCTTGCCGGCATGGGCGGAAGCAAACGAGGTGTGGCCGGGGGTGTGCCAGTCCTGGGTCATAACGACGTTCGCGAACCCTTTGGCGAGGCGGTTGATCACGGGAATGACCTGGTCGCCGTCCTTCACCGCCAGGCTGCCGCCCGGCAGGAAACAATTCTGTACGTCGATGACCAGAAGCGCGGAACTCTCATCGATCTTGATCGGAGCCGCAGCCCAAAGGGATTTTGAGGCTACGGTCGCGGCGGCCGTCGTACCCAGGACGGCGAGAAACTGCCTTCGGTCCAGCATGTCGTATCTCCCTGCGCTTTGCTGATCCGCCAGCAAATCAGCTCGGCGGACGATCGTAAAGACGTCTTCCGTACTGGCGGACGAGGGCCGCCTCAGGGCTGAATCCCGTCGCGCACGGCGCGAAAGCGCGGGAACGCCTGAGCCCATTGGTCGCGCGGGGCGCTGCCGATGATTCGCAAGGCGCTCTGGCTGCCGCCGAAGCGCAACCATTGCACGACAGTAACGGGCGTATTGTCCCTTCCGCTGATGCCGTCGACCCGCGTTTCATATCCGGCCACGCCGTCGATGCGCAGCGGCTCCGATGTGGTGATCCGCGAACTGCGCAAGCCCGGGATTGCGGTGGCGGCCTGTTCGGCAAAGCGGCCGCGGTCGCCGGGTTGCGCGGGCACGGCTCCCATGAGCCCGATCACCATGAAGGGCGCGGCCTCAAAGCCGGTTTTTTCATCGCCATCGGCAAGAAGAATGGCCGGGCCCGGGGTCAAGGTGCGGACACTCTTGAATTCTCCGAGTTCGCTCACCTTGAAGGGCATCAGCCCCAGCTGCTCAACGACCGGGACTTCCTTGCGGACTACCGCGGAAGTAAACATCTGCCGTATCGCCTCGTCGGTGTAGATCCTGGCGGCATTCTCGGGGACCTGGGCGGCGACATAGCCGGAGAAGGTCCCGCCCTGCAGGATCATCGAGTAGCGCCGGACGACGCTTGCGCCGTCCCTCGCGGTTTCCGCGGTGAAATAGGCCTTTCCTGCGCCGGTTTCGATGCTCTCGGCCTTGGCGCCGTTGGCCAATGAAGGATTGGCTTTCAGGGCATTCATGACTTCGCCATATGCATCGGGCGCAAGCTCCGCCACCAGGACCTTCACGCTCTGGTCCTCGGTCTCGAAGCCCGCGAATGTTTTCGCCGGAACGAGGCCAACGAGGGGGATCATTCCGACCCGGGAGCCGGGCGGAAAAACGGGGTCTGCGGCGGGCGCGGGGCTGGCGGCGATGGCGAGCAGGGCCACCCCAAAAATCAGTCGAAGGTGCTTCATCGGCAATCTACTGGGTTCGCATTGAGGCCGTTCGGTGGTCGGGCCGGTGCAGGATCGATCAGACCCCTGTGTCCCAGATCCGAAGTTCGCTGCCCATTGTGGCGGCCACCCCCGCCTTTTAACGGTTTTGCCGTTCCGGCAACAGCGTTATGGCGCGGGGACGGGCCTCGGTCACGCTGCGTGCGCGGGCCTGGAAGAGGTCCTGCCGAAACAACCTTTAAGGATTGAGGGATTTGATGGATTAAGGTTGCGCCCGCCTCCTTGCGGGCCTTGCCCTCACTCCTATATGAGGCTCACCGTCGCAATATCGCGAGTATTTGATCGTTGGGGGTTTGGATTGGTGCGCCGTCAGGGCCCGGCCAACCTGCCGCAAAGAGAAGGACATCAGGACCATGGGAAAGGTCATAGGGATCGATCTCGGCACCACGAATTCGTGCGTCGCCGTAATGGATGGCAAGACTGCGAAGGTCATCGAAAACGCCGAGGGCATGCGGACCACCCCGTCGATCGTGGCCTTTACCGATGATGGCGAGCGCCTTGTCGGCCAGCCGGCCAAGCGCCAGGCAGTGACCAATCCCGAGCGGACCTTCTTCGCCGTCAAGCGCCTTGTCGGCCGTCGCTATGACGATCCGATGGTGGAGAAGGACAAGAAGCTCGTCCCTTACAAGATCGTCAGGGCTTCCAACGGCGACGCCTGGGTCGAGGCCGACGGCAAGACCTACTCGCCCTCCCAGATTTCCGCTTTCATCTTGCAGAAGATGAAAGAGACGGCAGAAGCCCATCTCGGCCAGAAGGTCGAGCAGGCCGTCATCACCGTTCCCGCCTACTTCAACGACGCGCAACGCCAGGCGACCAAGGACGCCGGCAAGATTGCGGGTCTTGAGGTGCTGCGTATCATCAACGAGCCGACCGCGGCCGCGCTCGCCTACGGCCTCGACAAGTCGAAATCCGGCACCATCGCTGTGTACGATCTCGGCGGCGGCACCTTCGATATTTCGATTCTCGAAATCGGCGACGGCGTGTTCGAGGTGAAGTCGACCAACGGCGACACCTTCCTCGGCGGCGAAGATTTCGACATGCGGCTGGTCAACTACCTGGCCGATGAATTCCAGAAGGAGCAGGGCATCAACCTGCGCAACGACAAGCTTGCCTTGCAGCGCCTGAAGGAGGCTGCCGAAAAGGCCAAGATCGAATTGTCCTCGACCACCCAGACCGAGATCAACCTGCCGTTCATCACGGCCGACCAATCCGGTCCGAAGCATCTGACGATGAAACTGACGCGCGCCAAGTTCGAGGCGCTGGTCGATGATCTCGTGCAGAAGACGATCGAGCCGTGTCGCAAGGCGCTCAAGGACGCGGGCCTCACGGCTGGCGAGGTCGGCGAAGTGGTACTGGTCGGCGGCATGACCCGCATGCCGAAGGTCCAGGAGGTCGTGAAGCAATTGTTCGGCAAGGAGCCGCACAAGGGCGTCAATCCGGACGAGGTCGTCGCCATCGGTGCTGCGATCCAGGCCGGCGTGCTGCAGGGCGACGTGAAGGACGTGCTGCTGCTCGACGTGACCCCGCTGTCGCTCGGCATCGAGACGCTGGGCGGCGTGTTCACCCGCATCATCGATCGCAACACCACGATTCCGACCAAGAAGAGCCAGGTGTTCTCGACCGCCGAGGACAACCAGAACGCCGTTACCATCCGCGTCTTCCAGGGCGAGCGTGAAATGGCGGCCGACAACAAGATGCTCGGGCAATTCGACCTGATGGGCATTCCCCCGGCGCCGCGCGGCATGCCGCAGATCGAGGTCACGTTCGACATCGACGCCAACGGCATCGTCAACGTGTCCGCCAAGGACAAGGCGACCGGCAAGGAACAGCAGATCCGGATCCAGGCATCCGGCGGTCTGTCCGAAACCGACATCGACAAGATGATCAAGGACGCCGAAGCCAATGCCGCCGAGGACAAGAAGCGGCGCGAAGCGGTCGATGCCAAGAACCACGCCGACGCGCTGGTGCATTCCACCGAGAAGGCGCTGGCCGAGCACGGCTCGAAGATCGCGGACGCCGAGCGCCGCGCCATCGAGGATGCGGTCAGCGATCTGAAGGAAGCGCTGAAGGGCGACGATGCCGAGGCGATCAAGGCCAAGAGCAACACGCTGGCCCAGGCCTCGATGAAGCTCGGCGAGGCGATGTACAAGCAACAGGCCGAGGGCGACGCGGCGGCCAAGGATGCCGCAAAGGACGATGTGGTCGACGCGGAGTTCACCGAAGTCGACGACGACAAGAAGAAGTCTGCTTGACGAGCGGCGGACGATCATGACCCTCATTCTTGCGAGCACGGCGTGCCTCGAAGAGTGGGGGTCATTTTTCCTTAAGGCGGACGCGGCATTGTGTGAACCGCATTCCTCGGGGACTGGTGCCGCCTTCGGAGTTCCTGGACTGCAGGCGGCAAATTCTGTCCAGGAACTTCAAATGGAATGCGGCACTGGAATCACAGGTTTGCTGGTGCCATGACTCTTCGAGGTTCGTGAAAAGTGGGCGCGCAATGAAACACGAACTTCGAAAAGTGGGGATCAGGATGAACTTCGGGCGGGTTTGAAGGATGTCCACCAAGCGCTGTTACTACGAAACCCTTGAAGTTGATCGAAACGCGGATGAATCCAAACTCAAGGCTGCATTCCGCAAGCTCGCGATGAAATGGCACCCGGACAAAAATCCGGGCGACGCCACCAGCGAAATACGTTTCAAGGAAATCAACGAGGCCTACGAGGTCCTCAAGGACGGCGAAAAGCGCGCGGCCTATGACCGCTACGGCCATGCGGCGTTCGAGCAGGGCGGCGGCGGTCCGGGCTTCGGAGCCGGCTTTGCGTCGTCATTTTCCGATATTTTCGAAGATCTGTTCGGCATGGCCGGCCAGCGCGGCCGCGGTGGCGGGCGCGAACGCGGCGCCGACCTGCGCTACAACATGGAAATCGCGCTGGAGGAAGCCTACCAGGGCAAGACCGCGCAGATCGAGATTCCCGTCTCGGTCACCTGCGAGTCCTGTTCGGGCACTGGCGCGAAGGCCGGGACCAAGCCGAAAACCTGCGCGATGTGCGGCGGTGCCGGGCGGGTGCGGCAGTCACAGGGATTTTTTACGCTGGAGCGAACCTGCCCGGGCTGTCAGGGACGCGGCCAGATGATCGAAGACCCATGCCCCTCGTGCTCGGGCTCCGGCCGTGTGACTCGCGATCGCACCCTGGCGGTCAATATTCCCCAAGGCGTAGAAGACGGGACACGCATCCGGCTCGCCGGCGAGGGCGAGGCGGGTATCCGCGGCGGGCCTCCCGGCGATCTATATATTTTCCTGTCGCTGGCTGCTCATGAATTCTTCCAGCGCGACGGCGCCGATCTGCACTGCCGTGTGCCGATCTCGATGGTGTCGGCGGCGCTCGGAGGTGAATTCGAGGTGCCCACCATCGACAAAGGCAAGACCAAGGTGAAAATCCCTGCCGGCACGCAATCCAACCGGCGGTTTCGTATTGCGTCCAAGGGTATGCCGGTGCTGCGCTCGCGCCAGACCGGGGACATGTACGTCCAGGTCGTGGTCGAAACGCCACAGAACTTGACGAAGAAGCAGCAGGAACTGCTGGCGGAATTCGAAAAACTCTCTTCCGGTGCAACCCAGCCCGAGGCGGCGGGCTTCTTCACCAGGGTCAAGGATTTCTTCGGCAACCGCGCAAATACCTGACGTGCAATCGACGAAATCGGTTTCGCTCGCCGCATTGGCGGCGGTCCAAAATCATAGGGAGAGCATAGTCTTATCTCGAAACCCGCTGGCGCTTGTCCGTGATCGGCGAACGCGCGTCTGGCTTGACCGAGTTGCCGGCTAGCTATACCTGTTTGTGACTGTTTTCTGACACTGCCGCTAAATCGCGGTCCCGCCTGGTAGCGACATGCCATTGCAATCGTCCGCGCGTGCGTTGAAAAAACCGCTTCGTCTTGACGACGAGGTTCGTTTTCTTCGTTCATGGATCGAGAAGCCCCTTCACGTAGGCGCAGTCATGCCCTCGGGGCGATTGCTGGCGCGCACCATGGCGCAGTATGTCGACGCCAACTCGCAGGCCCCGGTCGTCGAGCTCGGCCCGGGTACCGGTGCCATCACCAGCGCATTGATCGAACGCGGCGTCGATCAGAAGCGCCTCGTCCTGGTCGAATACAATCCCGGCTTCTGCGCGCTGCTGCGCGACCGCTATCCGCATGCAACGGTGGTGCAGGGCGACGCCTATACGCTGCGGGATTCGCTGCGAAACGTGCTTGGTGCTCCCGCATCGGCCGTCGTGTCCGGTCTGCCGCTGGTCACCAAGCCGATGCAGACGCGCCTGAAACTGATCCGCGAGGCCTTCCATGCGCTCGCCCACGGGGCGCCGTTCGTGCAGTTCACCTATTCGGTCGTGCCTCCAATCCCGAAATCGCTGCCCGGAGTCTCCACGGAAGCTTCCGAGCGCATCTGGATGAATATTCCGCCGGCTCGCGTCTGGGTGTACCGGAAACGCTAAAGCATGATCCGGGAAAGTGTGTAACGGTTTTCCCTCGCGACAAACGCGAATGCGTTTGCGCGGAGATCATGCGAAAACAAAAACCTGAAGCGCGATGGTGATTCAGCCTGATCCGTCGCGCTTTGGTGTCGCCCATTTGAAGTTCCTGCACTGCACGCGCTCCGTTCTTTTCGCGCGGAGGCTCGTCCGACTTAAATCATGGCTGCGCTGAAAATTCTCGTAATCCCCGGCTCTTTGCGCACCGGCTCGCTCAACGCGAAGCTTGCGGCCGTCGCGGCGCACCGGTTTGCGCAGGCCGGCGCCGAGGTGACCCGAATTTCGCTGGCTGATTTTCCGCTGCCGATCTATGACGGCGACCTGCAAGCCAGATCGGGCGTGCCCAAGAATGCCATCAATCTCAAGCGGATGATCGGTGCGCATCACGGCGTCCTGATCGTGACGCCCGAATACAACGCCTCCATTCCCCCGCTGGTCAAGAACACCATCGACTGGGTGACGCGCGTCCAGGACGGGCAAGAGACCCGCGGACAGGTATTTCATGGGCGTCCTTTCGCGATCGCAGCCGCCTCGCAGGGCAGGCTCGGCGGATCGCGCTCGCTCGCGGCGCTGCGGCTGATCCTTTCCGCCTGCCGGGCGCTGGTGATCCCGAACCAGCTGGCGCTGTCGTATGCCGGCGATGCATATGACGATATGGACAAACTGAAACATCCGGCCGATATCGAGGCGCTCGATGCCCTGGTGCGGCAATTGATCGATGTTTCCCAGCGTCTGACGTGAGGTGACATGCAGCCATCCGCTATCGTCCCCCGTGATCGATTGATTGTGGCGCTCGACGTTCCCGGGGTCGAAGCGGCACAGGCGATGATTGGAAGGCTCGGCGACAGCGTCACCTTCTACAAGATCGGGTATCAGCTCGCCTATGCGGGCGGCCTGTCGCTGGTGCGGCCGCTCGCCGACGCCGGCAAGAAAGTCTTCATCGATCTCAAGCTGCACGACATCAGCAACACGGTGGCGCGAGGCGTCGAAAGCCTCAAGGCGCTCGGCGCCACGTTCCTGACCGTGCATGCCTATCCGCAAACCATGAAGGCAGCCGTGGAGGCGCGCGGGAATTCTTCGCTCAAAATTCTCGCCGTTACCGTTCTGACCTCCTATGACGACGGCGATCTCAAGGCGGCAGGCTATTCCGTGCGCGTATCGGATCTGGTCGAAACGCGCGCGGGGCAGGCCAAGGCGCTTGGCGTCGATGGCATCGTGTGTTCGCCGGAAGAGGCGGGCGTTTTACGCAAACTTGCAGGGCCCCAGATGAGCCTGGTGACCCCCGGCATCCGTCCTGCCGGCGCGGCTGTCGGCGACCAGAAACGCATCATGACCCCGGCCCGTGCAATTGCGTCCGGCGCCGATTATCTTGTGGTCGGACGGCCGGTGCTGGAAGCCGCCGATCCCGCGGCGATGGCAAAGGCCATCCAGGCGGAGATCGCGCAGGCGCTGGTCGTCTGATTCCGACATTCGCTTCGAGAGCATGCGGCCAGCCGGGTAGCGAATTCCAAATCCACTCCAGCGGGCCGAAGGGAGAGTTGCAAGATGGCAAAAGGATACTGGATCGCTCGCGTCGACGTTCACAGCGAGGAAGGCTACAAGCCCTACGCGGCGGCCAATCCGGCCATCTTCAAGAAATTCGGTGGGCGGTTTGTCGTGCGCGGCGGCAGGTTCACCGGCGCCGAAGGCCAGAGCCGGTCGCGCAACGTGGTGATCGAGTTCCCCGATTACGACACGGCGCTCGCCTGCTATCGCTCGCCGGAATATCAGGCGAACATCAAGGTCCGGCAGCCGCATTCGCTCGTCGACCTCATCGTCATCGAAGGTTTCGACGGCCCGCAGCCCTGACCAGCGGCAATCTGCCCGGGTCGGGCGCTTCGGCCCATCGCCAGATCTCGTCGTGGCCGGTTGCCGGACCGGCCGGCTGCGGCTATTAGGGCGGGAAGAGGTGAGCCATGACCGACATGCGCCTGATCGTTGCCGGGGCCGGCGGCCGGATGGGCCGGGCGCTGACCCGCGTCATTTCCGAGACCAGGGGGGCGGTGCTCGCCGGTGCGCTGGAAGCGCCGGGTTCGGAGCTGCTCGGCAAGGACGCCGGTGTGCTCGCGGGCCTTCCCGCCAACGGCGTAATGCTC
This sequence comes from uncultured Alphaproteobacteria bacterium, assembly GCA_963820275.1. Taxonomy (GTDB): domain Bacteria; phylum Pseudomonadota; class Alphaproteobacteria; order Rhizobiales; family Xanthobacteraceae; genus Bradyrhizobium. The sequence goes on along the minus strand of CAWFZL010000035.1, from coordinate 186,380 downwards.
TCGGCGGATCTCTGGACAATGTCGGCCAATGCCGACGGCATCCTCGACTTCACCGTGCCCGGCGCGACAATCGCCAATGTCGCCATCGCGTCCCAACGCGGCCTGGTCCATGTCATCGGCACCACCGGGCTCTCGGCATCGGACGATGCGGTGATCAAGAGCGTCACCTCCCGCGCCATCGTCGTCAAGTCGGGCAATATGAGCCTGGGCATCAATCTGCTGGCGGCGCTGGTGAGGCGCGTGGCGCAGGCGCTCGACGAAAGCTTCGACATCGAGATTCTGGAGATGCATCATCGCGCCAAGGTCGATGCGCCCTCGGGCACGGCGTTGATGCTGGGCGAGGCCGCCGCGGCGGGCCGCGGGATCGCGCTCGAGAATCATTCGGCTCGGGGCCGCGATGGCGTCACCGGCGCGCGTCGCGCGGGCGACATCGGCTTTGCGTCCTTGCGCGGCGGCACCGTCACTGGCGACCACAGCGTGATCTTTGCCGGGTCAATGGAACGAATCGAACTCACCCATCGGGCCGAGGACCGCACCATGTTTGCGCAAGGCGCCGTAAAGGCCGCTCTGTGGGCGAGGGGCAAAAAGCCCGGGCTCTACACCATGGCCGACGTGCTCGGCCTCGGCGATTTCTAACTCATCTGAAGCGGAAGTTCTCGCAAACGGAAGTCCTTGAACCATGAGCGATCGTCTTCTCGTGCTGGTGCGCCACGGCCAGAGCGAATGGAATCTCAAGAATCTCTTCACCGGCTGGAAAGATCCTGATCTGACCGAACATGGGATTGCCGAAGCGAAAGAGGCTGGCCGCCGATTGAAGGGGCAGGGGCTTGTATTCGATATCGCCTTCACATCGGTGTTGAAACGCGCGCAGCATACGCTCGATCTGACGCTTGCCGAACTCGGGCAGACCGGCATTCCCGTTCGCAAGCATCTGGCGCTCAACGAACGCGACTACGGCGATCTGTCCGGCCTCAACAAGGACGACGCCCGCAAGCGATGGGGCGAGGAGCAGGTGCATGTCTGGCGGCGGTCCTATGACGTGCCGCCGCCCGGCGGCGAAAGCCTGAAAGACACCCTGGCGCGCACGCTTCCGTATTACGTTCAGGAAATCCAGCCTTGCGTGCTGCGCGGCGAACGAACGCTGATCGTGGCGCACGGCAACTCGCTGCGCGCATTGATCATGGTGCTGGAGAAGCTTTCGCCCGAAGCCATTCTCAAGCGCGAGCTCGCAACCGGCGTTCCCGTGATCTACCGGCTGAATGCGGACTCGACCGTCGCATCGAAGCTCGATCTGGCGGCGTGAGCGAGCCGGCCGAAATTATTTCTCTCGCTGCGCCGGTCGCGAATCCGGCACTGGGACAGCTCGCTGACATACTGGTGGACTGTGTCGCGGGCGGAGCCAGCGTCAATTTCCTCTGGCCATATTCGCATGAGGAGGCGCTCGGGTTTTTCCGGAAAGTCGCGGGATCTGTCGCGACCGGCGACGCCGTCTTGCTCGCGGCAGTGCTGGACGGCAGGATCGTCGGCACGGTGCAGCTTGGGCTTGATACTCCGCCCAACCAGCGTCATCGCGCAGACATCAAGAAAATGCTGGTGCATCGCGCCGTGCGTGGCCGGGGCATCGGTGGGGCCCTGATGGCGCGGATCGAACAGGAGGCACGCAGCCGCGGCCGGTACCTGCTGGTGCTCGACACCGTGCCGGGCGAAGACGGTCACAGGCTCTACCTTCGCGCCGGTTGGCAGCAGGCCGGGATCGTTCCCGACTATGCATTGTTTCCGGACGGAAGGCTTTGCAACTCAGCCTTCATGTGGAAGCGGCTCGATCGCTGACGCATCAAGTTGCTTCAGTGCATCCCGAGCTGCCCGGCCTCCCAGCCGATCATCGCCTGCTTGCGCGTGATGCCCCAGTGATAGCCGGTCAATGCACCGCTCTTGCCGAGCGCGCGATGGCAGGGGACCACGAACGAGATCGGGTTCTTCCCGACCGCCGCGCCGACCGCGCGCGAGGCCTTCGGGCTCTTGATGGTGTTGGCGATATCGGAATAGCAGACCGCGCGGCCCATCGGGATCTTCAACAGCGTCTCCCAGACCCGAACCTCGAAATCGGTTCCGATCAGCACCACCCGCAGCGGCTGCTCCGGCCGCCAGAGTTTTGGATCGAAGATGCGATGGGCGAGAGCTGCCGTGCCCGTGTGATCCTCGACATAGGTCGCTGCCGGCCAGCGCCGCTGCATGTCGGCCAGCGCCTCGCGCTCTCCGCCCGCATCCGCAAAGGCGAGCCCAGCCAGGCCGCGATCGCTCGCGATCACGATCGCGGTACCGAACGGGGAGGGATGATATCCGAAGCGCAGCGTCATTCCGGCGCCGCCATTTTTCCATTCGCCGGGCGACATCGCCTCGTGGGTTACGAAAAGATCGTGCAGCCGTCCCGGACCCGAAAGGCCCGAATCGAGCGCGGCGTCGAGGACGCTCGCGGAATCGCGCAACAGCCCCTTGGCATGATCGAGCGTGAGTGCCTGCATGAAGCCCTTCGGCGTCAGTCCGGCCCAGCGGCGAAAGAGGTGATGGAGTTCGTCAGGCGTGACGCCGGCCGCGTCCGCAACGGCTTCGATTGCGGGCTGCTGGCGCCAGCGCTCGGAAATAAAAGCGATGGCGCGGCGAACAGAGTCATAGTCGCGCAACGTGGCGTTCAGCGCACCGGGTTTGGCCAGACGATGGTCGTTGATTGCAAGGTTCATCATGCGCCTGATGTAGGCTGGCGGCCCCGTCCAAACCACCCGTTTCCTGACTTTGTGGGGATGATTCTAGACCACCGGATTGTAGGTCGGACCCCGCCGGGCGGCCTGGAGCGCGGAGACCAAGGCATTGGCAAAGCTTGCTTTTTCGTCAGGGCTCAGAAAACTGCCAATGGCGAGGCGGCGGCCTTTCGAAAGCAGATAGAGCTTTTCCACGCCAAATTCGGGGTGGGCCTTGCGGTCGAGCTGCACCCATAGCGGATTGAGCACGAATTCCACCACATGGCCCGAGTGACTGGTTCGCCTGAAGCGAAGCTCCGAGGGGGTCACGAGGATCTCCTCGCTCGCCCTGGCGCGCCGGATATTGATCCGGAATGCCCAGTAGATCGCGAGCACATCGAGGCCGAAGAAGCCGAGCACAGGCCATGCGCCCATCAGGAGAAAGGCAACTCCCGCGGCAAAGCTGATTCCGCTCACGAACGCCATCACCACCAGGAAACCGGTGTGGTTGAGCGATCGATGCGGCGTCAGCAGGGCGGAAAACAATTCCGGCTGCGCGTCATGATCAAAATCGTTGCCTGTGGTCATGGCCTGTCAGTATACCCGAACCATGCCGAAAATCACCCGCCGCCCAGGGGCTCGATCAAAACCCGCCAAGAGCCAACCTGCCAGGAACCAGCCCGCCAAGCGCCAACGGACCAGAACATTTCCAGGCAAATCTTCGAAGCGAACTGCGGCCAAATCGCAAGCCGCGCCAGCAGCGAAAAAGCCAAAACCCTGGACGCCGGCTCAAATTCACGAAGCTTTCAGCCGCTTTCGCAAGGCCAACCCGGACCCGAAGGGCGAACTCGAACACCTCAACCCGTTCACGCTCCTGGTTGCGGTCGTGCTTTCCGCGCAGGCGACCGATGCCGGTGTCAACCGCGCCACGCGCGCATTGTTCCAGGTCGCCGACACCCCGCAAAAGATGGTGGCGCTCGGCGAAGACAGATTGCGCGACTACATCAAGACCATCGGGCTTTACCGCAACAAGGCCAAGAACGTCATCGCGCTGTCGGAGAAGCTGATCAGGGAATTCGGCGGCGAGGTGCCGCGCACCCGCGCGGAAATCGAGTCGCTGCCGGGGGCGGGGCGCAAGACCGCCAACGTCGTGCTCAACATGGCCTTCGGTGAACACACCATGGCGGTGGATACCCATGTGTTTCGGGTTGCCAATCGCACCGGGCTTGCGCCCGGCAAGACGCCGCTCGAGGTGGAGCTCGGGCTCGAACGCGTCATCCCGGCCGAATTCATGTTGCATGCCCATCACTGGCTGATCCTGCATGGCCGTTACACCTGCCTCGCCCGCAAGCCGCGCTGCGAGGTCTGCCTTATCAACGATCTCTGCCAGTGGCCGGAAAAGACGGTCTGAGAGCCACGCCATCACGGCACAGCCTTATCAGAAAACCGGCTCCCACCTTCACCCATCATGCTGTAGGCTTCCCGGAACGCGAAAGGCCCGGAACAAGGGCCGCGCATTCAAGGGGAGAGACGCCATGCGATTTCCGCTCGTGCATGCTTTCGTTGTGGCAGCCGTAAGCCTCGGTTCGCCGGGCGCACGCGCGCAAGTATCCGGCGACGCCGTGAAAATTGGCGTGCTCAACGATCAGTCCGGCCTCTATGCCGACCTTGGCGGTCCGGGCTCGGTGGTGGCCGCGCGGATGGCGGTCGAGGACTTCGGCGGCACGGTGCTGGGCAAGCCGATCGAGATCGTCTTCGCCGATCATCAAAACAAGTCCGACGTCGGAGTTGCCATCGCCCGCGAATGGTTCGAGGTCGGCGATGTCGACATGGTGATCGGGTTCGACCATTCGGCGGTCGCGCTTGCTGTCGAGCAGCTGGCCGCCGAGAAAAACCGCGTCGCGATTGCCGGCGCTGTCGGCAGCACCGCCTTTACCGGAAAATCATGCACGCCGACCGAAGCGTCCTGGATCTATGACAGCTACGCGCTGACCACGAGCCTTGCGAAAGCGATCGTGGCCGAGGGGCGCGACAGCTGGTTTTTCATCACCGTGGATTATGCCTTCGGGCATTCGCTCGAAGCCGACGCGACGGCCGCGGTGAAGACGGCCGGCGGAAAGCTGCTGGGGAGTGTGCGCCACCCGCTCAATACCGCCGATTTTTCCTCGTATCTGCTTCAGGCGCAGGCCTCCGGCGCCAAGGTTGTGGCTTTTGCCAATGGCGGCGGCGACATGGTCAATGCCACGAAACAGGCAAACGAGTTTGGGCTAACGAAGAACCAGAACATCGTCTCGCTGCTGGTCTTCATTTCCGATGTGCACAGCATGGGGCTTCAAGCCGCTCAGGGCCTGAAATTCGTCACGGCTTTCTATTGGGATCGCGACGAGGAAAGCCGCGTCTGGTCGAAACGCTTCTTCGAGCGGCACGGCAGGATGCCGACCATGCCTCAGGCGGCCGTCTATTCGGCGGTCCGCCATTATCTCGGCGCCGTTGCCGCTGCCGGCACCGACGAGGCAAAGGCCGTGATCGCGAAGATGCGCGAAAAACCCGTCAACGACTTCTATGTAAAGAACGGACATTTGCGGGAAGACGGCCGCCTGGTCCACGACATGTACTTTGCGCAGGTGAAGGCGCCGTCGGAATCGAAAGGACCCTGGGACTATTACAAGATTCTTGGCACCATCCCGGGCGATCAGGCGTTCCGCCCGCTCGCGGAGGGCGGCTGTCCTCTGGTCGCGCACTGAGCTGAGCTGGAATCGTCCCGGTGGCGCAAAATCTGTTTGCGGGATGAAATCATCGCCTTGATCAGGCTCGACCGTGATTGCAGGTCAAGCTAATCCGCCCCCGCGCGCCTGAATCTCCTGCCGGACCAATTCTGACAGCGAGGATGCTCCCATCTTTCTCATGACAGTCGCACGATGCGTTTCGACGGTGCGCTGGTTGATGCCGAGGCGTGCAGCGATCTCCTTGTTCAAATGGCCGGAGACGACGAGGTCCATCACCTCGCGCTCTCGCTTGGTCAGTCGCGCGATCCGCATTGCCGCGGCCGCCTGACCGGCCGAGCGCTCGCTGGTACTTGCCGTCTGCCGCAGCGCGCGATCGACCGAAGCAAGCAGTGCCGCCGGCTCGACGGGCTTTTCGATGAAGTCGGCCGCACCGGCTCGCATCGCCTCGACCGCCATGGCGATGTCTGCCCGGCCAGTAATGACGATTGCCGGAAGATTGCTGCCCATGTCCGCGAGCCGGGCCAGCATCTCGATTCCATTCATGCCGGGCATGCGGACGTCGACGATCACGCAACCCTTTTCCACGGGACGATACGAACTCAGGAATGACTGCGCATCGGCGCTGGTCCTGACCTCATAACCGGCCTGTGTCAGCACGGTCTGCATCGCTTCCCGAATGTCGCGGTCGTCATCGACGACGAATATCGTCGCAGCACCGGGCGCCAGCGGCGGTTCGGTTTCAGGCGCAGTCATCCGTTGTGGCGCGGCCTGCGGCGAGTTCGCGAGAAGCTGCCTGATGAGCTTCGAAAGTGAGCGCGCCTCGACTGGCTTGATGATATACGAAAGCCCCTTTTCCTGGATGTCGCGCTGCGTTTCGGCTCTCGCGTCGCCGGTCAGGATGACGGCCGGAACCTGCCAGCCGAGCGTCGTGCGCACAGTTGCCGCAACGTCCGCGCCGGTGAATTTTCCCGGCAGGCTATAATCGGAAATCATCACGTCGGGCCGCAAGGCGTCTTTGGCAAGCAGATCGAGCGCCGGCTGTCCATTGCTGACCGCGACGACGCGGTGTCCTTCCGCAACGAGCATGGCCTTGAGCGCTTCCCGCACGGTCGGCTCATCTTCGATGACGAGAATGGTGCCGGTGCGGCCTGTTTGTCCGTGATGCTGCAGCTCTTCAGTTCGCTCGGCCGGCCGGCGGCATGGCTTCGGCGAGCGGAACTTCAATGAAAAAAACCGAGCCTTTGCCGATCCGGGAGCGCACGCCGATCGGATGCCGGAGCAGTTCTCCCAGGCGCTGCACGATGGCGAGACCGAGGCCGAGCCCGGTGCGACGTGTATCCTCCGCGACCTGGTAGTGCTCTTCGAAAATGCGCGGCAGCTGTTCCTCGGCAATACCGATCCCGGTATCGCGAACTTCTATCAGAAGGCTGCTTCCGCGGCGGCGGCAGCCCACCAGAATTCTTCCCTTGTCCGTATAGCGGATCGCATTCGAGACCAGGTTGCGGGCTATTTCCGCAAGCAGTCGCCGATCGCTGTGGACTGCAACGCCGCAATGAACCAGCCGCCAATCCAGGCCCTTGTCCTTTGCCTGATCGGAGAACTCGCTGTCCAGCGCCCCGAGCACTTCCATGACCTGAAAATCGGTCAAGACCGGACGTATCGCTCCGGCCTCGAGCTGGTTGATGTCGAGGAGACCGGTGACCAAGCCGCTCATGCTTTCGAGGATGCGCCGCATCCGGCCAAGCATCTCGCGGCTTTGCTCATCCCTGACCCGCCGCTCCAGGGCGCCGTGCAACAGCGTCAGAGCCTGCAGAGGCTGACGCAGGTCATGGCTTGCGGCAGCGAGAAAGCGGGATTTTGCAAGATTGGCCTGTTCGGCCGCCCGCTTGGCGACAATTTCCTCGGCCGAACGCCTGAGGTCGGTAATGTCGGTAAACGAGATCAGAATTCTGGCGTCGGTCCGCGTTGCTTCATGGATTTCTTCGGCCGTGACCGCAAGCACGCGCTGCCCGAGTAGTGGCAGGTCGATCGCCATCTCGAAATTCCCCGGGCTGCTGTAACGGCCTTTCAAGCGGTCGAGGAATTCGCGCAGCTTCGGAACATCCAGATGATGCGCGTCGGTGTCGGGAAGCGCGCGTCCAAGGGTGTCTTCAGGGCTGGCGCCAAAGAAGCGATAGAAGGATTGGCTGGCCGAGACGACTCGCAACTCGCGATCGACCACTACCAGTGGCTCGCGGATCGTATCGATAATCGCTCCGGTATAGGCGTGCGCGACGCGAAGCTTTTCTTGTCCGGTCTTGATATCCGAGATGTTGGCGAGATTGATCACCGCGCCCTCGATCCGATCCGCCTGGGTCCGATAGGGAGAGACGCTGCAGAGATACCAGCTCCCCAACGTGCTCTTCACGTCATGCCGGATCGGCGTGAGGCTTGCGAGCACGGCGCGCGCGTCGGCTTGCAGATCGACGCCCTCGAATCGGACTGCGAGGTCGCTAAGAGGCCGGCCGATGTCGGTTGATATGAGATTGAACAGCGGAGCGGCGGCAGGAGTGAAGAATCGAACGTTGAGATCCCTGTCGAGAAACAATGTCGCGACGTCCGAGCTGTTCAGGATGTTCTTGAGGTCGTCGCCGCCCTTGCGCTCACGGTCGAGGGACTCCTGGAGCTCACTGTTGACCGTGGTGAGTTCTTCGTTGGTCGACTGCAGTTCTTCTCTGGAAGTTTCCAGCTCTTCGTTGGTCGACTGGAACTCCTCGTTCATGGAGATCGCTTCTTCGTTGAGCGACGTCAGCTCCTGGTTCGAGGCCTGCAGATCTCGGATTGTCAGTTCGAGTTCGCGGCGCGTGGTCTCGAGCTCGCGCTCGACCTGCTCGGCGCGGGACGCTTCGGCCGGAGTTGCAGTCGTGGAAGGTTTCCGGCGCTCGGGTTCGTCGGCGAATGTAACGAGCACCAGCTCCTCGCCCTGTTGGTGCACGGGCCGGGCTGAAACGCTGACCGTGACCGTATCGCCATTGCGCCTGATTTGACCGCTACGGACGGTGGCGACCTCATGATTCTCGGTTGCCTGGCGCACTGCCGCCCGAAAAGTGGACCGCAGGCCGTTGCGAAGCATGGCAGGCAGGTCACGGCTCGGTTCGCCCGGCGCCACGCGGAGATAGCGATCGATCGGACCGGAGAAGTACAGGCCCTGATACTTGCTATTGACCAGTACCGCGGCGGGTGCATAGGCCTCAAGCAGCCGTGCCTTGACCAAATCGGCAAGGCCCGTTTGCCTTGCCTCAGCTGGCGCGACCAGGCGCGGCCAAAAGGCGCGGCTGCGATCGACGATAAGCGGAGCCGCCGTCATCGCGCGCGGTCGGACAGGCCCGATCCGGCGAAAGGCCCGCAGCGTGTCGGCAACCGGCTCAAAATGGTCGGTCAGCCTGCCGATCGTCTCCGAAGCGCCGAGGAAAAGATATCCGCCCACCCGCAACGCAAAATGGAGCAGCGTCAGGACTTTCTCCTGCTCATTCGGCTGAAGGTAGATCAAAAGGTTGCGGCAGGAGACGAGGTCGAGCTGCGAGAAGGGCGGATCGCTCAACAAATCGTGGACGGTAAAGACAATCGAATCGCGAAGAAGACGGCTCACGCGGTAGCCGTCATGCTCGCGCGTGAAGAATCGCGCGAGCCGGTCCTCGGAGAGGTCGGCCTTGATCGAGTCGGGATATAGCCCGCTACGCCCGTAGTTGACGGCCTCGCCGCTGACGTCCGAGGCGAACACTTGAAGCTTGATGCTTCGTTTCGCCGCGGTCAACTCCTCGATGAAGATCATCGCGATGGAGTACGCCTCCTCGCCGGTGCTGCAGGCCGGTACCCAGACGCGGATCGGATCGTCCTCCTTGTGCCGGCGCACCAGTTCGGGGATGATCATCCTGGCCAGCGCTGCAAAGGCAGTTGGATCGCGAAAAAAACTGGTCACATGGATCAGCAGATCCTTCGCGAGAAGCTCGAGTTCGCCGTCATTTTCGCTCAGCAGTTTGACGTAATCCTCGATGTCCTTGATCCCCGCTGCCGCCATCCTCCGTTGTGTGCGACGGAGCAGCGTCGCCTTCTTGTATTGGGCGAAATCGCGAGCAGTCCGCCTGCGCAGCAGGGTGATCAGCGCGTCCAGTGCTTCTTCCGACTGCTCGACAGGCAGCACGGCTCTCGGGCGGGCGATGACATAGGGATGCTGCGCGTAGTTGACGAGGGCGCGTGGAATTTTCGCCACCGGCAGCACGAGATTGACCGCGCCGGTCGCGATCGCGCTGCGCGACATCCCCGGATAGGAAGCCTCGTCCGGCTCCTGGGCTATCACAAGACCGCCGTTTTCGCTCACCGCCTTGACCCCGACACTGCCGTCGCTGCCGGTGCCGGACAGGATGATCGCGACGGCGCGCTCACCGCAATTCCTTGCGAGCGAGTTCAGGAAGAAGTCGATGGGCATGCGCGCGCCGGCGCGGGCCGGCGGCGCCGAAAGCCGGAGCGCGCCGTCGTCAAGCGCGAGATAGGCTTGCGGCGGGATGACATAGACGCGATTGGGCTCGAGCGGCATGCCGTCTGCGGCCTGCACCACCTCCATCGCGGTGTCGCGCGCCAGCAGCTCGGCCATCATGCTCGGGTGGGTGGGGTCGAGATGCTGGATGAGGACGAAGGCGAAGCCGGTCTTTGCCGGCAGCGCGGCAAACAGCTTTCTGACCGCTTCGAGGCCGCCGGCCGAGGCGCCAAGCCCGACCACAAGTAAATGATCGTCGTCCGGCAGATGTGCCTGTTCCGGCGCTGCGGCCGCGCGCCTCTTGGAATGGGCCGGCCCCTTTGCCCTGGCCGCGCGCGGCTGGCTGGTCTTGCCAGCCATGTCTTCCCGCGTCGGCCTCTTTGGCTGTGTTCTCCGGGTGCGTCCGGGTCGCTTTGTCTTGGCCATTTCTCCGCTGAGCCGCTTCGAACTCCCCGACGTCTGCACCTCAGTATTTTCCGAGGGGTCCCCTCCGCCCGTCACTCCACTAGTCTGTATCCACGGGGAAAGCACTTCAGCCGTCAATCTGACACTGCGTCGATCCTCGCCAGATTGCTTGCAGAAAGGCGTCCGTCGCCCGAGCGGTTATAGCGTGGAAGGAGTCACCCGTGAAGGTTGGAAACCTCGCAATTCCAGACGCTGGCTTCGCAGCCGAGCCCGGAGCGCACCGCTTCGGTTGCGCCCGCCGATACGCGACGGACCGGTCGTGGTGATTGGCTCGAAGCTATCTTGTCAAATGCCTGCGGGAGGTAACCGAAACATCATTGCCTTGCGATTGTCTGTAATTTTTTGCAGGCGTTTCGGTATTGCTGGTTCCGAACACCAATGGAACTGAGTCAGCCAGGTAGTTCAGCCATGGACAGGTTCATCGCCCAACAGAACATCGAGCATTACGGAAGGCTGCTTGCGACCGAGCTCAACGAGCAAAAAAGGCAAACCATCGTCAACTTGCTTGCCAATGAAGAGGCGATCTTGCGCTCGATCGAAGAAGAACGCAAACACGGTCATCAGCCAAAGACGTGAAGTTATGCGGCCGCCACGCCTTAATAATTGCTGCTCGATCATATTCGATGTCAAAACCGCATAGTTGGTACGTGGCCTACCGTGACCGGCGCCAGCCGGTGGAAATTTACGCGCGGACGACCATGACATTTCCGACGGAAGATCACGCCAGGAAGTTCGCGGCAGAAAGACTGGCAGACGGCTGCGACGTAAGCGCGGGAACCATCAATCCGCATTGTCCCAAGAAGATCATTGGTCAGCGCCAGATGCTGGATTGGCTAGCGGATCCTTCACCTGATCGAGATGCCTGATCAATTCTGCTTTTTCGAGATGGTGTTGAAGAAATGCGGCCGACGCTGGAAGTGGCTCCTCCGCGCAACCGATGGCGATGTCATATGCAGGGCTCGGAACGAAGCCGGCATTCTGCCGGATGCGGCACTGAAAGAGCGCTTTTTCCCGTTGTTGCTGTCTGCTCCCTAACAGTCGATGCAATTGAATCCGGCGGCCGTGATGAACGGCCGGGGATCAACCGATCGGCGGTCGGGAGGGCGGCTATGCGCTTGATTAAGCTCGCGATATCGCGGGCTCGCTGCCAAAGAGCTGCCGCGAGAGTTCGATCACGCTCTTGTTATTGAGCAAACACAATCCTCGCGGAGTAATTTTGTGGCGCGTGGGTACGAACAATGCTCGCGCCAATAAACGGCCAGCGACCGGGCGCTCGCTCAAGAAAATCCTCTGAAGACTAAGACGACAAGACATCGGGACATCAACCCTTTGAGAAGCGTCAGCGGAGGAAATCATGAAGTTCGTTCAGAAGTTATGCATCAGTCTGGCAGCGATTGCTGCGTTGGGCGCGGGATCGCCGGCCTCGGCGCAGCAGCAAGCCAAGCCCAACATCCTCTTCATCATGGGCGATGACATCGGGTGGATGCAGCCGAGCATCTACCATCGCGGGCTGATGGTCGGCGAAACGCCCAACATCGATCGTATCGGCAATGAAGGCGCAATCTTCATGGACTACGTCGCCATGCAGAGCTGCACCTCCGGCCGCAACGCCTTCTTCACCGGCATGTACCCGCTGCGCACGGGTATGATCCCGCCGCAGCTCCCCGGCAGTCCATCCTACCTGCGGCCTGGCACGCCCGCTCTCGCCCAGTTCCTGCTGGATCTTGGCTACACCACCGGCGAGTTCGGCAAGAACCATCTCGGCGACCACACCGAAGCGCTGCCGACCGCGCACGGCTTCCAGGAATATTGGGGCTACCTCTATCATCTGGACGCGATGCAGCAGGTGAGCTTCCCGGACATCAACAAGACACCGCTGCAGCAAACCGTGGCGCCGCCCTGCAAGAACACGCCGATCCCGGGCCTTCCGGAAGTCCCCGGCGCGGTGGATCCCAAGACGACCCTCTGTCTCACGCCGCCGCGCAACGTGCTGTCATGCAAGTCGTCCGACGGTTCAAGCAAGAACCAGACGTGCAGCGACGAAGGGCCGCTGACGCTGGAACGTTCAAAGACAGTGGATGAGGAGATCTCGGCCAAGGTGATCGACTTCCTCGACCGCAACGATCCGAAGAAGACCAACAAGCCGTTCTTCGTCTGGTACAACCCGGCGCGCATGCACGTCGTAACCGTGCTGTCCCCCAAATACGAGGCGATGGTGGGCGAGCGCGGCGGCAAGGACTGGGGCGTCAACGAAGCCGGCATGAAGCAGCTCGACGACAACATCGGCGATGTCCTCAAGAAGCTGGAAGACATGGGCCAGCTCGATAACACCATCGTCGTGTTCACGACCGACAACGGTGCTGAAGCGATCTCCTTCCCGGACGGCGGCGTGACCCCATTCAAGGGCCAAAAGGGCGAGGCCTGGGAAGGCGGTTATAGGGCGCCGATGGTGGTTCGTTGGCCGGGCCACATCAAACCGGGCACGGTCAAGAACCAGCTGTTCGCGGCGCTCGACTGGGTACCCACGCTTGTCGACATCGCCGGCGGACCGAAGGGCGACGAGCTGAAGCAGCAGATCGAGGCAGGGAAATACCCCGGCATCGTCAAGACGACGCTCGATGGCTTTGACCAGCGCGAATATCTCGAGGGCAAGTCCGAGAAATCGGCCCGTGACCACTTCTTCTATTTCTCGGGCGCGACGCCGTCGGCGGTGCGCTACAAGAACTGGAAGATGTATTACACCATGTCGGAGCCCGGACCGGCGGGGTGGATCATGCCGCTGACGCCGTTCCACTTCACTCTCGTCCAGAACATCAAGCGCGATCCATTCGAGCAAAACGTCGGCGTTCAACAGAAGTCAGCCATGTCCTTGGGCGGTGCGCTTGGCGCGCCTGCGACAGCCTTCCAGTACGATTGGAACATGTTGCCGATCGGCCAGCGGCTGTGGCTTGAGCACCTGACGTCCTATGAGAAGTTCCCGCCACTGCAGGCCCCTGAGAGTTACAACCTCAGCCAGGTCCTGGACGAGGTCAAGAAGGCGAACGCCAGTCACGCCAGCGACTAGGCTCTCGCAAGACTGACGCGACGTGTTGGGCGCCCGGACACGGGCGCCCGCTCGGACGAGGACCTCGCCACGTGCGGCAGTCGTCAATGATGCAAACCCCGGCGAGGCCATTGGAGAAATGTCATGGCGCAAGCAAATGCACTGGCAATCGGTAGCTTGATTCTGCTGGCAACGATGGTTGAGCCCTGCGCTTCTGCAGAACAACAGTTTTCCTGCAAAGGGCAGCTCATTCGAGGCGGCAGCCCCGACGCCCAGCCAAAACAGATTGATCTGAATGTAACCCTGGGTGAAGGCAAAAAGCTATCCATGAAAACTGGCGAGGGCGTGATCCTTTCGCCCCGCAGGATCAGCGACAACAAGATCCAGCTCAGGTTCGCGACAAAGGAATTTGTCGGAGAATATTTCCACTACACGGGCGACTTGTTTCTCATCTACTCCTCCGGAGAACTCGCACGGCTCAATTGCCTGCGCACGTGAGGCGTACTGAAGCGCCCGGGTCCGACTGCGCGCCAACCTCGACAAAGCCCGCAGAGCGTTGGGCCGGGTGCAATGCGATTTCGAAGGCCCAACGAACGGGAGGTATACCATGCTCAATCAGAAATTGATGTTCTTGAGCGGCGTTGCCATCGCCGCATCACTGCTGGTGCTGTCTCCAGATTCTGCTGCAGCGAGAGGTGGCGCCAACTTCGACCGCGGATTTGGGGCCGCCCGTGTCGCCGCCGCCTATGCGGGCCATGACCAGTGTTTGTTCTGGAATGGCTTCGGCTGGGTGAACGGCTGCTACCAGCCCCAGGGCCATGGGTGGTAAGCAAACCAGACGGAACGCCAAGGCAACGCGGCCTGGAACGGCTTCAGGTCTTTGAGGAGAAGCACCGCGGCCGTTCGCGAGGAAAATAGTTAGTGGAGGATAGCATGAGTGATCTTGTCGTAATCGCATTCCCGACCGAGGCGAAGGCAGAGGAGGTTCGGCAGAAATTACTATCGATGCAGAAGGAATATTTGCTCGAATTGGGCGATGCCGTGGTCGCGGTGAAGGACGCGAAGGGCAATATCAAGCTGAACCAGATGATCAACACCACTGCCGCGGGAGCCGTCGGCGGGGCCTTTTGGGGGACGCTGATTGGCCTGATCTTCCTGATGCCGCTCGCCGGAGCCGCGCTGGGTGCCGCTTCGGGAGCTGTCGGCGGCGCGTTGACCGATGTCGGTATCAACGACAAATTCATGAAGGACACGGCGGCCGCCATCCAGCCCGGGACAGCGGCGCTCTTCGTTCTGGTGCGGAAGGTCACTGCGGACAAGGTGCTCGAGGGTCTCAAGGGCGAGGGCGGCACGGTGTTGAAGACTTCGCTCGATCACACCAAGGAAGCAGCGCTGCAAGCAGCTCTGGCTGGCGTCCAGGCGGCCGTGCCTGCTGCGGCTGCCTGATCGGCTTGTTGACGAACTGGATCGCCTCGGCTGGCCCGGCGGGCTTCGCCTGCCGGAGGGGCATGCGAGCGCGCTTGGTGCGGCCGAACGCGCGTGGATCGATCCCGGCTGGAGACGTGCTGACGGTTCCCCAGGCATCCTGAAGGCGCGGGTGTGATCAAAGCGCTACACGGCGCACAAAACTATCGAGCGGAAAGAAAACCCTTCGGATAAGTCGATCGGCCCTATTGTTCTGTCGCAAAATCCCCCGCCCACTACGCTCGGGTTGGGGATATCTTGCGATGCCTGGACGCGTCGATCGTCTGCTGCTTGTCCTTTTGGCACTGCTGGCAGCTTCGAACACAGCTCGCGCCGTGTGCGCCGATACCCCAAATCTTTCGCACTCGACCGTCAGGATCGTGCGGCATTTCGACGACACGGAGCGTGCCGCGCATTCGGACGTGATCGGCATCCAGGGCACGGGCTGGTTCCTTTCTCCGACCACCGTGGTCACGGTTGAGCACGTCACGGCGGCCATGAGACTGTCGAATGAAGATTGGAAGATGCTGGAGATCGTGGGCGAGGCCGGCAGGCAATTCATTCCCGCGCGCCTCCAGCGCCTCGTCGGGCCCGAAGACGAAAAGCTGGCCTTGATCGAACTGCAAAGCGCCGTTTCCAGTGCGCAGAGCGTCTCGATCCGGCAAGAGCCGCTTGCGCCGGAAGACCAGGTCGTGACGTTCGCCTATCCAGGTGGCCGTCCGCAGGTGGTGAGCGGGCGTTTCGTTCGTTTTGGAGACGGCGACAAGCTGGCCGGAATGGCGCTCCTCGAGCTCTACCAGGGAGAGAATCGCCTCATCATCGATCACGGCGCCTCGGGAGCGCCGGTTGTCGATTGCGACGGCCGCGTCGCGGCGGTGGTCAGTTACGTCTTTACCAAGAGCTTTTATTGGGCATCGCGGGAAATACGGTACTCGACCGCTTGGGGTATGCCCAACGTCGTGTCCGTTCCGGTCGATGCGCTCGCCGACATCTCTCAGGCCCGGTAGGTCATTCTCGTCGTTACGGGACGAGCCTTTCACCTCGATGGATCAGACGTAAGGCATGCGCGTCTTGGGCGACGGCTCGATCAGTTCCGGTCGTTGTCCGCTCAGGCGTTTGTGCATGTGAACCATGAACGCCATGCCGAACAGTGGCGTCGCCAGATTGACGATCGGTATCGACACGAAGGCTGCGATGATGAGCCCTGCCGTGAACACGATCGCCGCATTGTCCCTGCGCATAGCCTTGGCTTCCTCCGGCGGGCGAAATCGCATCGCGGCGAGTTCGAAATATTCCCGTCCCAGCAGCCAGGCGGTCGCGATGAAGAAGCCGAGGAAACCCACGCCGGCGAAGAACACAAAGGGCAGCGCGATCAGATAGACCAGGATCGTCAGCAACGCCGTCTTGACCCCTTCGGTCATGGCGAGACCGAACGGCAACGCCACGCCGGGGCGCTCGGCCGGATAGTGTTCGCGCTCCACATGATCGGCGACCTCATCGACGAATACGCTTGCGACGAGCGAGGTGATCGCGGGCATCAGCAATACCGCGCCGAACACGATGCCCAGCCCCGCCGCGATCGAGACGATCCAGGCAAGAATATCCAGCGGCGTCTGGAAAGAGGGGCCCAGCAGCGCCTCGAGCCAGCTCTCGCCCGACGTTGCAAGCCAGCTCAACAGCCGTTGCAGGCCAATCGCGAGCACCACGATCAGCACCAGCGCAAGCCCGATCGATCGCCACAGGATCGAACGCATCGGCGGCGAGAGGATTTGCGTCAGCGCCTTGACGGCTGCATCCAACATGAGGTCTCGTCCTTTCGCGAAAAGCCCCCGCGAGACGTAGACATGTCCGGATGTTTCGGCAAGTGCCGCTGAACTCTGATGTTCGCTGAATGGATGAGCCGGTTCCGAATACCGGCAAGAGGAAAAAGGAAAAATATCGGGCGGATCTGCTTACGGAGCCGAGTTGGATGATGTCCGGCCGGCGCCGGGCTCCGGCAGCGAAATCGCGACAACCTCGATGTCGAGCAGTTCCTCGGTCGCCGTGACGTAGTCGACCAACACCACTTCACTTTCCTCAAGCACTACTTCCCGAATCGGAAGCGGCGCTTCTTCGTCAGCCGTTTCAGGAACAAGCGGCGGCGATCTGACCGTTTCTGGAAACACACCGAATTGGCCCGCTACCTCCTGGAGCGGCTTTTGCTTGTCGGCCCAATGCAAGGCAGTGTAATCGAAACCATGGACGATGGTGGGTTTGACGATTTCGAAATAGGGCGAGATATCGAAATCGCGCGGCATGTAGAGCGATGAATCGCGGATATGCAGGATCTCGCGCCGCGCCTGGCGCGACCCGGCGCGCGTGATCCTGGGCAGGATCGGGTAACGCACGGCGTCGAAGGCTTGCGCGATCAGCGCCGAGCAGATGATCTTGGTGGGGTCGCCGGAGCCGAAGGCGATCATGCGCCGCCGCCAGCGCTGCGGGATCGGCAGCGGAATCAGATAGCGCATCAGGTCGAGAATATTCTTGGTGTCGTACCCGAAGCCGATCCGGTTGATGGCGTAGCGGCAGACCGTGTAGCGGTCTTCGTAGGTCAGGCCTACCGGCCGGCACAGCCGCGTATGGTATGAGAAATATTTCGACAGCGGCGCCGAGGTGACGCCCTCGCCGATATTGGCCTCGATCAGGACATGCGGTTCGCCATGGGGTTCGGCCGCGCCGTCGATCGGGCCGACGAACAACGCGGCGTGCGACCATGTCGATTGGGTGAGATATTTGATGATGCCGGAAACCCGGTTGTTGCCCTCGACGAGGAGAACGTCGCCCGGTTGAATGATGCCGCGCAAATGATCCGGATCGCTCGGCGTGAACGGCTCATAGCCAGGCACTTCCTTCTGAAGATAGGAAGCAATCCATTTGCCGATGGTATCGAGCATCACGCCCATTTTTCGCCCCGGCGGTCTTGGTCCCGCTGACCGCTTTTTTTCCACGTTTATCATGACCGAAAGCCGTTGCAATTTAGTTCATGCAGACGACCGATCAATCATGATTGATTCACCATGACCGTTGCCGCTCGCGTCGAGATGCGGCAAGTTCGCCAGATGTTCCATCCGTTCGCAAAAGTCCGGAAACCATGACATGGCAATTACGCGACGCGATCTCCTGTCAGCGGCGGCGATTGCGGCAGCGCCTGCGTTAGGCCAGCGCGCATGGAGCGCGCCGGTTCCGCGCGAGGCCGACATCGTCGTGATCGGCGCGGGCGCCGCCGGCATTGCTGCGGCGCGGCGGGTTCAGGCTGCAAACCGCAAGGCCATCGTGGTGGAGGCCGCCGCACAGATCGGCGGACGTTGTCTCACCGATACGGCGACGTTCGATGTGCCGTTCGACCGTGGCGCGCGATGGCTGCACAATCCCGACACCAACCAGATGATCAGGCTGGCCCGCAATGCGGGCCTCGATATCGCCGCAGCACCCCTCTCCCAGAAAATACGCATCGGCCAGCGCAATGCTCGCGCGGGAGAAACCGAGGAGTTTCTCGCCGCCCTTGTTCGCGCCAACCGCGCCATCGACGACGCCTTACGCGGCGGCAAGGCCGACGTTAGCTGTGCCGCGGCGTTGCCCGCCAATCTCGGAGACTGGGCGGGCACAATCGAATTCGTGCTCGGGGCCAACGCCACGGGAAAGGATCTCAAGGATGTTTCGATTGTCGACAAGTCCCGCGCCCAGGACCGCAGTGCAGCCTTCGCGTGCCGCCAGGGCCTGGGCGTCCTGATCGCCAGGCTCGGTGAGCAGATCCCGGTGTCGCTGTCGACGCCGGCCCGTCAGGTCAGCTGGAGCAATCGCGACGTAACCGTGGAGACATCGGCCGGCAAGCTCGCCGCGCGCGCCGTCATCGTCACGGTGTCGAGCAACGTGCTTGCCGAGGGAAACATCAAGTTCACGCCCGAGATCCCCAGGCGTCACCTGGATGCAGCAGCAAAACTGTCTCTCGGAAGCTACGACCGCATAGCGCTGCAATTGGCCGGCAACCCGCTGGGGCTTTCGCGCGACGACACCGTCATCGAGCAGAGCAAGTCCACGCGTACCGCGCTGTTGTCCGCGAATATCGGCGGATCGCCGCTTTGTGTGATCGATGTCGCCGGCTCGTTCGGACGAGACCTCTCAGCTCAAGGCGAGAAGGCGATGGTGGCCTTCGCGGTGGAATGGCTGACCACGCTGTTCGGCAGCGATGTCGCCGGCGCGGTCAGGAAATCGAGTGTGACGCGCTGGAATGCGTCTCCCTTCGTGCTCGGTGCAATGTCCGTTGCTCCGCCGGGCGGCCAGCCGTCCCGCAAGATTCTCGCCGAGCCCTTTGGCAATGTCTTTCTTGCGGGCGAAGCGACGCACGAGACGCTGTGGGGCACCGTCGACGGGGCGTGGGAAAGCGGCGAGCGCGCGGCCGAAGCGGCGCTGCGAAAAATCGGCGCGCTCAGCGAGCCGGCCGCCGCGCCCTCGCGCGCGCCGAGGCAGCGGCGGCGAGGATCGTGAGCGCTTTGAAGCGCTCTTTTTCAGGCGAACCGGTTCCCACTTCGCTCGAACACGCTCTCAGCGCAGCGCGCCGCCGGTCTTCTTGCCGACCTCGTCCACGATCCTGGCAGCCACCGCATCGATCTCCTGATCGGTCATGGTCTTCTCTTTCGGCTGCATCGTGACCGCAATGGCGATCGATTTCCTGCCTTCCTCGATACCCTTGCCTTCATAGACGTCGAACACCGTCACGGAAGTGATCAGCTTCCTGTCGGCTCCCTGCGCTGCGCGGACGATATCGCCAGCCCTGACTGCACGATCGACGATGAAGGCGAAATCACGCGACACCGGCTGGAAGGCCGAGAGTTCGAGCGCGGGCTTTGCACGCGTTGCTTTCTGTTTGGCCTCGGGAATTCGATCCAGCATCACCTCAAAGGCGATGACCGGCCCGTCGGCCTTGAGCGCCTCGAGCGCGCGCGGATGGAGCTCGCCGAAATATCCGAGCACGTTTTGAGGGCCGATCTGGATCGTGCCGGAGCGTCCGGGGTGCAGCCAGGCTGCGCCGCCAGGCACGACCTGCAGCGCCTGCATCGGCGCGCCGGCGGCTGACAACACGGCGAAAGCGTCCGCCTTGGCGTCGAGCGCATTGGCGACGGCCGAACCGGACCAATGCCGCCCCAGGCCTTGCGAGGAGGCAAAGCCGTGACGCACGCCCGCTGCCGCGGTGAGCTGATCCTCGGGCCTGTCGCCCAAAAACACCTGACCCACTTCGAACAGTGCGACGTCAGGAAATCCCCGGTCCGAATTGGCCTGCGCCGCGGCAACGAGGCCCGGCAGCAGGCTCGGCCGCATGTCGGACAGGTCAGAAGCGATCGGATTGGCCAAGGCGAGTTCGCTCTTGCCGCCCCCGAACAGCTCGGCATGAGGTCTGGCGATAAAGGACCATGTCACCGCCTCGACCATGCCACGCGCCGCAGCCGCGCGCCTCGCGCGGCGGGTACGCAGCTGGATCGGCTTGAGGATCGGCTTGCGCGGAGTATCGCCGCGGTGGAAAGGTGTTTCCGGCACCTTATCGACGCCGACGATACGCACGATCTCCTCGACGATATCGGCCTTGCCGTGAACGTCCGACCGCCAGGAAGGCACCGCGACCTTCACCACCTGCCCGCTGCCCGCGAGCATGAATCCGAGAAGACTGAGGATACGTTTTGTCTCCGCGAACGGCACGTCGATGCCGGCTAGCCGCTTGACCTCCGTCAGCGGGAAATCGATCACGCGATCGTCGCCGAACGATTTGCCCACGACCACGTTTTCGGAAGGGCTGCCGCCGCAGATCTCCATCACGAGCCTCGTGGCCATCTCCAGCCCCGGGACCATGAAGGCCGGATCGACGCCGCGCTCGAACCGATAGCGCGCATCCGAGTTGATGCCGAGCTTGCGGCCGGTCTGGGCGATGTTGATCTCGTTCCACAGCGCCAACTCGATCAGCACATCGGTGGTCGCCTCGGAGCAGCCGGAGGCTTCGCCGCCCATGATGCCGGCGAGCGATTCGACGCCATGATCGTCGGCAATCACGCAAACATCGCTGTCGAGCGTGTAGGTGCGGCCATCGAGCGCCAGCAGTGTCTCGCCGTCGCGAGCCCGGCGCACGATGAGATTGCCCCTCACTTTCGCAGCATCGAACACATGCAGCGGGCGGGCACGGTCATAGGTCATGAAGTTGGTGATATCGACCAGTGCGTTGATCGGCCGCAAGCCTATCGAGGTCAGGCGCCGTTGCAGCCACTCCGGCGACGGGCCGTTCCTGACGCCGCGCACCAGCCTCAACGCGAAGCCCGGGCACAGTGTCTTGTCTTCGACGGTTACCTTCACCGGGCAGGGGAATTCGCCCTTGACGGGACGGATCGCGGGGTCCTTGAACCTGCCCATGCCGGCGGCGGCAAGGTCGCGGGCAATCCCGTGCACGCCGGTGCAATCCTGCCGGTTCGGCGTCAGGTTGATTTCGAGCACGGGATCGCCGAGACCCGCCCACTCTGCGTAGGCAACGCCGATCGGCGCATTGGGCGGCAATTCCATGATGCCGTCATGGTCTTCGGAAATTTGCAGCTCGGCGGCCGAGCACAGCATGCCGCGGCTTTCGACGCCGCGGATGGTACCGATGCCGAGCGTGATGTTCTTGCCAGGAATGTAGGTTCCCGGAGCCGAGAACACGCTGACCAGGCCTGCGCGCGCGTTCGGCGCGCCGCACACAACCTGCACCGGGCCGGCGCCGTTTCCGGTATCGACCATGCAGACCCTCAGGCGGTCCGCATTGGGGTGCTGTTCGGCCGAGATCACCCGGGCGATCGTGAAAGGCGCAAGCGCCTTTGCCTTGTCCTCGATGTTTTCGACTTCCAGCCCGATCATGGTGAGCTTGTCGGCGAGCTTTTCGATCGGCTCGTCGGTGTCGAGATGTTCCTTCAGCCAGGAGAGGGTGAATTTCACGAGCTCAATCCCCCCGCCAGCGTCGGGACGTCGAGCGGCTTGAAGCCGTAATGACCAAGCCAGCGGATGTCGCTCTCGAACAACTGCCGCAGGTCGTGCATGCCGTATTTCAGCATCGCGATGCGATCGATGCCCATGCCCCAGGCAAAACCCTGATAGACATCAGGATCGATGCCGCAGGCGCGCAGCACGTTGGGATGCACCATGCCGCAGCCGAGAATCTCGAGCCAGTCCTCGCCTTCGCCGAACCGGATCTCGCCCTTGTCGCGCCGGCACTGGATGTCGACTTCGAGCGAAGGCTCGGTGAACGGAAAGAACGACGGGCGGAATCGCATGTTGATGTGATCGACCTCGAAGAACGCCTTGCAGAATTCGTGCAGGATCCATTTGAGGTGACCAAGATGCGAACCCTTGTCGATGACAAGGCCCTCGACCTGGTGAAACTGCGGCGTGTGCGTGGCGTCGGAATCGATGCGATAGGTGCGGCCCGGGCAGATCACGCGGATCGGAGGCTTCTGCGTCAGCATGGTGCGCACCTGCACCGGCGAGGTGTGGGTACGCAAAAGCATGCGCGAGCCGTCCTGCTTCGGATTGAAGAAAAACGTGTCGTGCATCTCGCGCGCTGGATGGCCTTCCGGAAAGTTCAGCTTGGTGAAATTGTAGTCGTCGGTCTCTATGTCGGGCCCTTCAGCGATTGCGAATCCCATGTCCGCGAAGATTGCTGTGAGTTCGTCCATCACCTGGCTGAGCGGATGGATCCGGCCCTGATCGGTCGGAGCCTCGCGGACGGGAAGCGTGACGTCGATCGTCTCGAAGGCAAGCCGGGCATCGAGAGCGGCAGATTTCAGGATTTCACGGCGCGCAGCCAGCGCTTCGGTGATCTTGTCCTTGGCGAGGTTGATCGCAGCACCTTGCGTCTTGCGTTCCTCGGGCGACATCTTGCCGAGGGTGGACAGAAGCGCAGATATCGAACCTTTCTTTCCGAGCGCAGCGACGCGTACGGCTTCCAGGGCAGCTTCATCGGTTGCGGCGCCAATCTGGGCGAGGATGGACTGTTCGAGGGTTGCGAGGTCGGACACGGATTTAATCTCACCATTCAAAGGGCGGCCGGTTGTGGCCGCGCCGGGGCCGAAAGGTCAAGCAAAAACCCGCGAATCTGAACGATTGATCGAATGGTGAAAGCTCGCTTGAACCCACGCTTGAACCCTCGCCTGAAACCTGGGGCCACCCTGCGACGACCAAGATCTGTTCGAGCAAGGAGAGCGTCATGCGCCTCAAGACCCGGTTGGTCGGCATTTTTGCAGTCCTGTCTCTGGCCGTCCAATCGGCGAGCGCGGAAGATTGCCCCGCCAAGTCGACGATGATGGACGATATCATTGCGGTCCTGAACGATGCTCCCGGCTGCGAACGCGCGATGAAGATATTCGAGGCCTGCGAATACGGCACCAGCGGCGATGTCCGCTTTGGCGCCGTGGTCGAGAAGAAATGCGAATCCGACTTTCTGGCCCGGCTGACGGAGCCGCAAAGACTGACCTATCTGCGCGAAATGCGTCTTTGCGACAGCAAATACCGGAACAACGAAGGCACGATGTATCGCTCGTTTACAGCCTTCTGCCGGGCCGAGGTGGCCCAGCGTTACTCGCGCCGGGCGCAAGCGGCTCGATCCTCGCCGGCCCACTGATGCTCTTGCATCAAGCCGCGAGCGCTGCCTTGGCCTTTTCGGCGATCGCCTGGAAGGCCGCCGGCTCGTTGATCGCGAGATCCGACAGCACCTTGCGATCTACCGTGATGCCCGACCTCGAAAGGCCGTTGATGAAAACGCTGTAGGTCATGCCGAACGGACGCACGGCGGCGTTGAGGCGCTGAATCCAGAGCGCGCGGAAAGTACGCTTCTTGCGCTTGCGGTCACGAAAGGCGTATTGCGCGGCCTTTTCCACCGCCGGCTTTGCGGCGCGGACCGTGTTCTTGCGGCGGCCGTAATAGCCCTTGGCGGCCTTGTAGATCTTCTTGTGCTTGGCGTGGGAGGTCACACCGCGTTTGACGCGAGACATGACGGGTCTCCTTGAAGAGTGAAAATTGGTGACGGATCGCCGCGCGGACGCGGCTCGGCTCAGGCGTTCGGCAGAAAATATTTCTTGATGTTGTCGCCATCGGTCTTGAACAGCACACGCGTGCCGCGCAATTGGCGAATCTGCTTCTTCGTCCGCTTGATCATCCCGTGACGCTTGCCGCGCTGGGCATGCATCACTTTGCCGGTGGCGGTCACCTTGAAGCGCTTCTTGGCGCCCGACTTGGTCTTCAGCTTGGGCATTTGGCTCTCCTGTTGCCGTGGAAAATACGCGCCCGGAGGGACGCCTTCCCGGCTGAAATGCTCGCTAGAGCGTTGAAAGTGCTAAGGTTTTCGCTATTGCGGTAACCCGCACGGACATCGCCACGGCAGCCCTTGATCAGCCGGGCGATGAAGGTCGCGCTTATGGCAGAACTGTCACGCCTTGGCAACGATGAACCGCGAAGTTACGTCCTCTGACGAATCGCCGAGTCGGATGAGGCTCGCTCCAAGGAGGGCAGGAAAAATGACCGTTTCAGCCCGATTGTTCGCAGTTTTCGCAGGCTCATGGCGACGCGGCGCCTGGCCTGGGATTTTTGCCCTGGCTGTTGTTGCAGCCATGGCCGTTGCGCCCAGTACCGCCGGTGCCAGGAATGCCCGGCCGTCCGGCATACGTGACGGCACGTATGACGGCACCTGGAGCGTGGTCTTCATCACGCGCGCCGGCAATTGCAGTTCGACCAACAGCGCTCCCTTTACCGTTTCAGGCAGACGCCTCTTTCCAGCCGGGGGCGGCAAGGTTACCGGCGGCATCAGCCCGGCAGGCTACGTTTCGGTGCGGATAAGCCTCGGACTTTCGGCGGCCAGCGGCAGCGGTCGCCTCGTCGGCAATTCAGGCGCGGGCAGGTGGAGCGGGATCATTTCCGGCGACCGCTGCAGCGGCACGTGGCAGGCGAGGCGAGGCTGAACTTCCCCCGATCGTCCCCGCCTTTGCGGGGACGATGGTCATCTCGATTTGCGGGCTTGGCGAATCGGTAAAGCTGCGGATCAGCGCGGCGCAAGGACCATCACGACCTGGCGGCCTTCGAAGCGCGCATCCTGCTCGACCTTGGCGAACTCGGCGACGTCGCTCTTGATCTTGTCCAGCAGCTTGGTGCCGATTTCCTGATGCGCCATTTCACGGCCGCGGTAGCGCAAGGTCACCTTCACCTTGTCGCCCTCTTCGAAGAAACGCTGCATGGAGCGCATCTTCACCTCGTAGTCGTGATCATCGATCATCGGCCGGAGCTTGATCTCCTTGATCTCGACGATCTTCTGCTTTTTGCGGGCTTCAGCAGCTTTCTTCTGCGCCGAATATTTGAAC
Organism: uncultured Alphaproteobacteria bacterium; assembly: GCA_963820275.1. Taxonomy (GTDB): domain Bacteria; phylum Pseudomonadota; class Alphaproteobacteria; order Rhizobiales; family Xanthobacteraceae; genus Bradyrhizobium. The sequence goes on along the minus strand of CAWFZL010000035.1, from coordinate 161,037 downwards.
TTCCCGTAATCCATAATCTTGCAAACGGGAGGAATGCTGTTCGGCGAAATCTCCACAAGGTCCATGCCGGCTTCGAGTGCCATCCTGATGGCCAAGATGGTCTCGACGGTGCCGTGGTTGGTGCCGTTTTGATCGATCAGCTGGATCTGTGCGTTGCGGATTTCGTCATTGGTGCGCGGCCCGTCTTTGGCGGCAGCGGGCGGGGCTCTGTTGGGACGGCGAATGGGTACTTCTCCAAAGTTGTGAACGAAGATTGCAGTTTGAAGGAATAACGCTTCGCGGGCAAGCCAACTGGTGTCGCGGCAGTAAAAAAAGCATCAATTGCGAGACATTTTGGCCACGCCGACAACGTCTGTCCTCGTGGATGGTTCACGCCGGCGCAGATAGAGGGCACGGGCTTGCTCCGCAAGTGGCGGTAACTGCGGTAACTTCTCGGGTCTCCGTTGACGGATCGTTCTTGCTCACTCAAACAGAACGCACCGGAGTGATGATCCATGACCAGTTCCGCCGCCATATCGCAGCCTCCTGTCTTCATCGAGGTCGGAAAGGCGAGCGAAACGCGCCGTATCGCGGTCCGTATGCGGGCTGGTGGCTCGCCCGGACTGTTTTGGCTTGGCGGCTTCAATTCGGACATGCAGGGCACCAAGGCGCTGGCCCTTGATGCGTGGGCTGGGGAACAAAATCGTGCCTGCGTCAGGTTCGACTATTCCGGCCACGGCGAGTCCGGCGGCGATTTCCTCAACGGTACTATCGGGCGCTGGCTGGAAGAGAGCGTCGCGGTTTTCGAGCGCTTCTGCGAGGGGCCCCAGGTGGTGATCGGCTCCTCGATGGGAGGCTGGATTGCGCTGCTGTTGGCACGCGAAATAGCGGGCCGTCCGCTCTCCCGTGCCTCTCTCGCCGGTCTCGTGCTGATCGCGCCGGCGCCTGACTTCACCGAGGAACTGATGTGGAAGGGTTTCTCGCCGGAAATCCGGCGGGAAATCGAAACCAGGGGCGCGTGGTTGCGGCCTTCCGAATATGGTGACCCCTATCCGATCACCCGCAACCTGATCGAAGAAGGCCGCAGGCATCTGTTGCTCGGCAGTGCCGTCGAGGTGGGATGTCCGATTCGCATCCTGCAGGGAGCGCAGGATCCTGACGTACCGTGGCGGCACGCGTTTGCGCTGCTGCAACGGTTGCCGGCCGATGACGTGGTGCTGACGATGATTCAGGATGGTGATCATCGCCTGTCCCGGCCGCAGGACATCGCGCGCATCATCGCCGCGGTGGCGGAGTTGGAGTAAGTCTTACAGTCGTTACGGGCGCGAGCGCAACCAGCGAAGCCGCGATCTTGAAATTCGACTTCGAAAGTCTCGAATTCACGTCCTGTGCCACTCGGCCTGCACGGTCGGATCCTGCTCGGCCCCCGCCACCCTTGACCTGAGCGCCGCAAACTTCTCTCGCCCGAGCAATTCCGACAATGCCCACACGGCGGCGCCTCGTACCAGCGCGCTTGCATCGCCGAGCAGCCGTTCGGCCTCGACCGCGAGCGAGCGTTCGTTTGAATTGCCGATCGCGATCAGCACGTTGCGGATGAAGCGGTCGCGACCGATGCGCTTGACCGGAGATTTCGAAAACAGGGAGCGAAACGCGGCATCGTCGAGCCGCGAGAGCGAGGCGAGATCGGGCGCGCGCAATTCGTCGCGCGCAGCGAGCCTCGTCTCACGGCTTTCCTGCGCGAACTTGTTCCACGGGCAGACGGCAAGGCAATCGTCGCAGCCATAGATGCGGTTGCCGATCGCCTTGCGGAATTCGCGCGGGATCGCGCCCTTGTTCTCGATGGTGAGATAGGAAATGCAGCGCCGCGCGTCGAGCTTGTACGGTGCCGGAAAGGCGAGCGTCGGACATATGTCGAGACACGCGCGGCATGACCCGCAATGATCGGTCTCGGCCTCGTCGCGCGGCAGGTCGCAACCGGCAAAGATTGCGCCTAGAAAGAGCCACGAGCCGAGCTGGCGCGAGACGAGGTTGGTGTGCTTGCCCTGCCAGCCGAGTCCCGCCGCCTGCGCAAGCGGCTTTTCCATCACCGCCGCGGTATCGACGAATACCTTGACCTCGCGGAGCGAGGCAGCAGCCAGCCATCGCGCCAGCGTCTTGAGCTGCTTCTTGATGACGTCGTGATAGTCGTCGCCTCTCGCATAGACCGAGATCGCGCCGCGCGTGCGCTGCATCAGGATCGCGAGCGGATCCTCATCGGGGCCATAATTGACCCCGAGCATGATGACGGAGCGCACGGCGGGCCACAGCACGCGCGGATCGGTGCGGCGCTGCGGATTTGCGGCCAGCCAGTCCATCTCGCCATGCGCGCCTGCATCCAGAAAATCGCGGAAATGCCGCGCCGCTTGCGCAATCGCGCCGGGATCGGTGACGCCGACGCAATCGAAGCCAAGCATGCGCGCCTGGTGCGCGAGTTCCTTTTTAAGGTCGGCCGGAGCCGATGGCGTGGTCGTGTTCAGAAGTCGAGATCCACGTAAGTCGGCGAGGCCGGCACGCCCGCCAGCCAGTCGCTCAGGAGCGGGCGGAACGAGGGGCGGGATTTCACCCGCGCGTACCAGGCTTTTGCTGCGTCGTCCTCGGTCCATGGAACGTCGCCCAGGTAGTCGATCGCCGAAAGATGGGCTGCGGCGGCGAGGTCCGCATAGGTGAGGCGCTCTCCGGCGAGAAAGTTCCGTGTCTTCGCCAGCCAGCCGATATAGGCCAGATGGTAGCGCACATTTGCCTTCGCCGCGCGGATGACATCCGCGGCCGGCGGGCCTCCGCCATTATCCTCTCTCATGAAGCGCTTGTAGATGCGCTCGGTCACCAGCGGGTTGGAGGCTTCCTCGAAGAACTTTTCATTGAACCACGCCACCAGCCGGCGCACCTCGATGCGTTCGCTTGTTCCGGACGGCAAGAGCCGGCGTTGCGCCATCTCCCCGTCCAGGGTCTCGTCGAGATATTCGGCGATAATGCCGGCGCCGGGAATGGCGGGCCGTCCTTCGGCAATCAATACCGGCGTCGTGCCCGCGGGATTCAACGCGAGAAAGGCTTCTCGCCGCTCCCAGACGCGTTCTTCCACCAGGCGCATTTCCATCCCGAGTTCGCCGATCGCGAGGCGAATGAATCGCGAATGCGGGCAGAAGGGGTGGTGAAACAGCGTGAACATGAAACTCTTGATAGGTTTGTATTCTTAAGACTTCGCTGACTTTGGGGCGTGGGCAAGCACGCCAGCGGACCTCTGACCGAAAGCCAAACCGGAATCAACCCACCGCTTTCGCGTTTTTGGCGTTGCGGCCGGGATTGGAATAAGCGAGAAGAACCCGGCTTTTTTCGGCCGATGTCGATCGCGGGACACTGGATCCATGATGTCTGATTCTCTGAGGGCGGTGATTCTCGGAATCATCGAGGGCGTCACCGAATTTCTTCCGGTGTCGTCGACCGGCCACCTGCTGCTCGCCGAGCGCTTCTTCGATCTCGGCCAGGGAAGCTTCTGGAACAGTTTTACCGTTCTGATCCAGCTTGGGGCTATCCTTGCGATCCTCGCCATCTATTTCGTCAAGCTGTCGCGAATAGCGCTGGGCGTGTTTTCCAACCCCGACGACCGCCGTTTCGTGATCGGCGTTCTCCTGGCATTTCTCCCCGCCGTCGTCATCGGCCTGATTGCCGGGAAATACATCAAGGAAGTGCTGTTCAATCCCTGGGTCGTCTGCTTCTCGCTCATCGTCGGCGGAGCCATCCTGCTGTGGGTCGACCAGATCGACCACAAGCCGCGCCTGCACGATGCCACCAAGTTTCCGCTGCTGACCTATCTGTGGATCGGGTTTGCGCAGTGCCTAGCCATGATCCCGGGCGTGTCGCGCTCCGGCGCTTCCATCGTCGCAGCGATGCTGCTTGGCGCCGACAAGCGCGCGGCGGCCGAGTTCTCGTTCTTCCTCGCAATACCGACCATGGTCGGCGCCTTCGCTTACGACTTCTACAAGAACCGCGCCGAGATGACCGCCGATCATTTGGGCATCGTGGCGATCGGATTCGTGGTGTCGTTCATTACCGCGATCATCGTGGTGAAGACGTTCCTGAGCTATGTGACCCGTCACGGCTTTACGCTGTTTGCGTGGTGGCGCGTCATCGTCGGCACGCTCGGCCTGATCGCACTGGCGATGGGGAAATAATTGTTCTTCATGGCGATGAGGCGCATGCTCCGGGTAAGCCGAGCGAAGGCGAGACCTCCACCAGTCATGCGCCGTCTCGAACCATGAGGTCGAAAAGCATCTCATCCTTCGAGACGCGGCGAAGTTGCCGCTCCTCAGGATGAGGTCGTTGCTAGGCGCCTCTTTGCTGCGCGAACTGTCCGGCTTTCCGGAAGCGCCAGAGATATTGCGGCGCGATTACCTCCAGTGAATCCGGCACGATCCCGAGCCCTTCGAGGGTGAGACCGGCAGTTTTCGCGGCCTCCGACACCACATTGTCGCTGCGCAACAGCTCGACCTGATCGGGTGTCAGCGTTAGCGGCGCGGGAGCAAATTGCAGGAACAGCGCCTGCAATTTGGCGAGCCCGAACGGCAGCGACACCAGCATGCGGTCGCGTTCAATGATCTTGAGAATGAGTTCCATGATCTCGCGCATCGTCAGCACTTCCGGACCGCCGAGTTCGTAAGTCGCGCCGGCTTTTGTGCTGCCGTCGACGGCGTCCGCAATCGCCGTCGCGACATCGCCGACATAGACCGGCTGCAGTCTGGTCAGCCCGCCGCCGATCAGCGGAAGCGCCGGGGACATTTGCGCCAGGCCTGCGAAACGGTTGGTGAAATCGTCCTCAGGACCGAACACGATGGAGGGGCGAAAGATCGTGGCGGACGGAACGGCGGACAGCACTGCCTTTTCGCCGGCGGCCTTGGAGCGCGCGTAGTGCGAGGGCGAGTTCTCGTCGGCGCCGATCGCCGAAACATGCACCATCCGCGCTCCCGCGGCGGCCGCCGCCTTTGCCACGGTGCCCGCGCCTTCAGCCTGGACCGCGTCGAAGGTCTGCGCGCCGCCAGGTGCGAGGATGCCGACGAGGTTGATGGCGACCTGGGCGCCGCGCATGGCGGCCTCGACCGAGGCGGGGTAGCGCAGGTTGGCCTGCACGGCGTGGATCTGGCCGACCCTGCCGAGCGGCTGCAGATGGCCGCTCAGTTCCGGGCGCCGCACCGCGACGCGGATCCGATAGTCGCGCTTGCACAGCGCGCGGACCACGCTTCTTCCCAGAAAGCCCGATCCGCCGAAAATCGTGACCAAGGTCTCCAGATTCGATGTCATGGGGTTTTCGTTCCTGCGCGGGGTAAGAATTCGGTCGATCAGGGGGCTATTTAGAGCATGATCCGGAAAAGTGGGAGCCCAATTTGACAAGCGCGCAACCGATCCTTAACTAGCGCCCCCAATGCCCAGGTGGCGGAATTGGTAGACGCGCTGGCTTCAGGTGCCAGTGGCCTCACAGCCGTGAAGGTTCGAGTCCTTTCCTGGGCACCATTTTGCCTGATAACCCCTGGTTTCCATTTCGGCCTCACCTCACCCTCGCCACTAGCCGGTTTGAGCGGTAGTTTGGACCGCAACAATTCGACGAGGTTGATAGGACCATGACCGTACGCCTGCATCGCGGCGACCTGCCCGATCTCTCCCGCTACACGGGTTCAGTGGCGATCGATACCGAGACCATGGGGCTGCACCCGCACCGCGATCGGCTCTGCCTGGTGCAGCTGTCGAGCGGCGACGGCAGCGCCGATGTCGTCCAGATACCGAAGGGTCACGGGAAGGGTGCCGCCGACGCGCCGAATTTGAAGGCGCTTCTGGCAAATCCGAAAATCACCAAGATATTTCACTTTGCGCGCTTCGATCTGGCCGCGCTCTACAACACCTTCGGCGTGATGGCGAGCCCCGTGTACTGCACCAAGATCGCCTCTCGGCTGACCCGCACCTACACCGATCGCCACGGGCTGAAGGATCTGGCGCGCGAGGTTCTCAATATCGATCTGTCGAAGCAGCAGCAGTCGAGCGACTGGGGTGCGCCGACCCTGAGCGAAGCGCAACTCGCCTATGCCGCTTCCGACGTGCTCCACCTGCATGCCTTGCGTGAACGCCTCGACGCCATGCTCGCCCGCGAGGGCCGCCTCGACCTGGCCCAGGCCTGTTTCGAGTTCCTCCCTGCGCGCGCAAGGCTTGATCTGCAGGGCTGGGAGGCCGAGGACATATTCGCCCATTCTTGAAGCGGAGCAGTTCGGGCGCCGAGCAGGTTTAGTACCCACTTTCCGAAGTTCGCGATCCCTCTCCAGCAGCCCCCTTTTTTGCGAACCTCGGAAAGCCATGGGTACTGGTACGTTGATGATTTTAGTGCCGCTTATCGATCTGAAGTCCCTGAAAGAACTCGCCGCTTGTGGTGTAGCGACTTCAGATCGGCAGTACTAGCCCTTGCCTCGTTTCGGACACAGTGATGAACCGCCTTGCCGTTTTGGCGCCGCCTGGCTAACCCGGCGAAACTTGCATGGTCGGTGGCTGTGCGAGGAGGCAATGGCCGGGTAGAATGATCCGGTGGAGCGGATTTGACACCACCAGGTATGCTTCACTTGTCACACTTCACCTGCAACACTTCACCTGGAGCAGTGGTGAATTCAGTTCAAAATCCGCCCTATCAAGTCAGCATGGAGGCACGCTTTGCGAGTGCCGCGCGCCACAGCCGGCTCGTGCGGATACTGCGCGTGGCGGTTCCGGCGGCCGTGATCCTTTCTCTGGCGGCGATCATCCTGGTCTCGGTCTTCAATCCTTTCCGGATGCTGTTGCCAAAGCTTCCGCTCGATATAGGCAACCTTGTCGTGTCGGGCACCAAAATCACAATGGAATCGCCGCATTTGTCTGGCTATTCGCCGGATCGGCGGCCCTACGAAGTCTGGGCGAAAACCGCAATCCAGGATGTGACGGCGCCCGATCGGGTCGAACTGCAGACGCTGCGGGCCAAGGTGTTGATGGAGGACCAGTCCACGCTCACGCTCAAGGCGCTCACAGGGCTGATGGATACCAAGCAGCAGCAGCTCGACTTGCGGAAGGATATCTATCTACAGACGACCTCCGGCTACGAAGCGTGGTTGAGTCAGGCTTTTGTCGACATGGGCAAGAACACAGTGACCTCCGATGAACATGTCGATGTGAAATGGGAGGGCGGCAAGCTCTCCGCGGACAAGATGAAAATTACCGATGGCGGCGACAACGTCAGGTTCGACGGCAATGTCGTGATGAACATCGATAAGGTGCCTGCTGCCGAGAGCCAGCCGGAACAGCCGATTGCGACTTCTGCAAAGGCGCATTCGGCCGCCAGCAAATCCTCCAGCGCGAAATGATCCGATGAAGGTCTTCCTGCGCAGCACCTCGATAAGGATCGCGTTCGGCGGCACCGGTCTTGTCGCTGCGCTTTTGATGTTCGGCGCGGGCGAGGCCATTGCGCAAGGCGCGGTGTCAGGCGTGCCAAACGCGATGCAGGGCTTCTCGCAGAACCGCGACCAGCCGATCCAGATCGAGGCAGCTTCTCTCGAGATGCGGGACAAGAAAAAGGAAGCGACCTTCTCCGGCAATGTGAAGGTGGTGCAGGGCGACACCACGATGACTTCCAAAGTTCTCGTGGTCTTCTATGAATCGAATTCGACCGGCACCGCGCCGGCCGGGCAGCCGGCGAATGCGAAGACCGCGGCCAAATCTGCGGCGCCGATCCAGTCGGCAGCGCCCGGCCCTGGCGGTGCGTCGTCAATCAAGCGGCTGGAAGCGAAAGGCAATGTAGTCGTCACCCAGAAAGATCAGGTGGTGACCGGTGAGACGGCCGTGTTCGATACCAAGACCAACCTCGTCACCATGCTTGGCGGGGTTGTGCTCACCCAGTGCAAGAACGTGATCAAGGGCGATCGTCTCATTGTGGACATGACCACCGGCGTATCGCGCGTAGAATCGGACAGCGGCAAGGTGCAGGGGCTGCTCGTCAACCAACAGGGATGCAACAGCCAGACCCCGGGCGCCCCGACCCCCACGGCTCCGCCGACGCCGCTTGGGCCTGCCAGCTCAAATAAACCGAAATAACATCAATTACTTGTAATTGTCCCACGGCTGGCGAGGGTTGAAGGGGGTGCTTTGAGCCTGTATCAACCGGCTGCTGGGCAATGGGCATCCGTTCGGTCATTCTGGACCGGCGAATCAACCGCTCCGGCGTGTTGTGGGACATCGTCGGAGATTCAAGCGAAGCGGGATGGTGGATTTACTTGGCATGTTCCGACGACGCCCCGCTAAACGCGGCGGGACAGGCTTTGCACGCGCGCGCGACGACATCACCGCGCTCGGCGACAGCATGGGCGAAATGCTGACGACCACAGTGCGCGACGCCCCGCCGCTGGCGCGCGCGGCCCCGGTGCCGAAAGTGGATTCGCCCCAGGCGGGGAGACCGCGCCCGTCTCCGCAGAGATCGCCCGCGAGAACCAGCGGTTCGGCGGCCCCGCGGCCGGCCCCGCGGGCAGGCTATCTGGCTGTGCATAGCGTGGAAAAGAGTTTTGGCAGCCGGCACGTGGTGCGTGGCGTCAGCATCTACGTGCGTCGCGGCGAAGCCGTGGGTCTGCTCGGTCCGAACGGCGCAGGAAAGACCACGGTCTTCTACATGATCACCGGCCTGATCAAGGCGGATCGTGGCTCAATCGAGCTCGACGGCCACGACGTGACCAAGCTGCCAATGTATCAGCGGGCCCGGCTCGGCATCGGTTACCTGCCGCAGGAGGCTTCGATTTTTCGCGGCTTGACCGTCGAACAGAATATTCGCGCGGTGCTGGAGGTCGTCGAACCCTCGCGGAAAAAACGGGAGGCCGAACTCAACGCTCTCCTCGACGAATTCAACATCACGCGCCTGCGGAAGACCCCGTCGATCGCACTCTCCGGCGGAGAACGCCGCCGCGTCGAAATTGCGCGAGCGTTGGCAACCCGCCCCAATTACATGCTGCTCGACGAACCATTCGCGGGCATCGATCCGATTGCAGTCGGCGACATCCAGGATCTCGTTCGCCATCTCACAAATCGCGGTATCGGCGTATTGATCACCGATCATAACGTGCGGGAAACGCTCGGGCTGACGGACCGCGCCTATATCGTCTACGCAGGGGAGATCCTGACCGAAGGCAGCCCGGAGGAGATCGTCAACGACCCGGATGTCCGAAGGCTTTACCTCGGAGAGGAGTTCCGGCTTTGATTTATGGTTCACAATTCATCAGTGGAGCGGCGCGCGCGGCTGGCATACCGCCTGAAAACGCTGCAACCACGTCTGCGCCAGCGAAAAGGGCCGCGCCATAGTCTATTTTTCCAATACGTCAAGCCGTGTACATCGCTACGGGAGTAGGATAAGCAAGATTCGGACCAAGTTAGGGACCGGTTCTTGCCTCCATGGCGCTGACGCAGAGACTAGAATTCCGCCAGTCACAATCGCTGGTGATGACACCCCAGCTGATGCAGGCGATCAAGCTGCTTCAGCTCTCGAATCTCGATCTGTCGGTCTTTGTCGAGGAGGAACTGGAGCGAAATCCCCTTCTCGAACGTGCCGGCGAGGGTCCTGAAGCGCCGGTGGCGGGAGAATTGGCGCCCGAAGGGGCCGAATTCCATGATTCCAACGATGGCGATGGCCCGGCGGGGGAGGCCGGCGTTTCTGGCGCCGACGTCTTCGAGCCCGCTCAGGAAGACTGGATGAACCGCGATCTCGGCAGCCGTGCCGAGATCGAACAGACGCTCGATGCCCCGCTCGACAATGTGTTCTCGGAGGAGCCCGCGGAGGTCGCCGCGCGCAATGCGCAGGATGCGGCGCCCACGGCCTATACGGAGTGGGGCGGCGGCGCATCCCATGATGAGAACTACAACCTCGAGGCCTTCGTTGCCGCGGAGGTAACGCTTGCGGGCCACCTCGCCGAGCAACTCGCGGTTGCCTTCACGTCTCCTGCGCAGCGCATGATCGGGCAGTACCTCATCGACCTCGTCGACGAGGCGGGCTATCTGCCTGCTGATCTCGGCCAGGCTGCCGATCAACTCGGCGCGTCGCAGGAAGACGTCGAAGCGGTTCTTTCAGTGCTGCAGAAATTCGACCCGCCCGGCGTCTGCGCGCGCTCCCTGAGCGAGTGCCTGGCAACCCAGTTGCGCGAGCTCAATCGTTACGACCCCGCGATGCAGGCATTGGTCGAGCATCTTGATCTCCTGGCCAAACGCGACATCGCCGCGTTACGAAAGCTGTGCGGTGTCGATGACGACGACATCACCGACATGATCGCTGAAATCCGCCGTCTTGATCCGAAGCCGGGTCTGAAATTCGGCTCGTCGCGAATGCAGACCGTGGTGCCCGACGTCTATGTGCGACCGGGCGCGGATGGCGGCTGGCATGTCGAACTCAACAGCGACACATTGCCGCGCGTGCTGGTCAACCAGACCTACTACACGGAGCTGTCGAAGACGATCCGCAAGGACGGCGACAAATCCTATTTCAGCGATTGCCTGCAGAACGCAACCTGGCTGGTGCGTGCGCTCGATCAGCGCGCCCGGACCATTCTCAAGGTCGCAACCGAAATCGTGCGTCAGCAGGATGGCTTCTTCACCCGCGGCGTGGCGCATCTGAGACCGCTCAACCTGAAGTCCGTTGCGGATGCGATCCAGATGCATGAATCGACGGTGTCGCGGGTTACCGCCAACAAATATATGGCGACCAACCGCGGTATTTTCGAACTGAAATATTTCTTCACCGCTTCGATTGCGTCTGCCGACGGAGGCGAAGCGCATTCGGCGGAAGCAGTCCGTCACCATATCAAGCAATTGATCGATGCGGAGGATCCGGCGCTGATCCTCTCGGATGACACCATCGTGGAACGATTGCGCGAATCAGGCATCGATATCGCGCGCCGCACCGTCGCGAAGTACCGTGAAGCGATGCGAATCCCCTCGTCGGTGCAACGCCGACGCGACAAGCAGAGCATGCTCGGCAGCGCACTTTCGGCGCCCGCCGCACCCTCCGACAGGTCCCGCGCCACTCAGCCTGCCTGATTGCGTTGCGCCGAAATCGGAATAGTCTTCGTTCATTCAACGTTCGAGGCAACAATATGACTCTCCGGATTTCGGGAAAGAGCATCAGCGTCGGCGATGCGCTGCGCGGACGAGTCAGCGAGCGCACTGAGGAAGTCCTGCGCAAATATTTCGATGGCAATTATTCCGGCCACATCACGCTCAGCAAGGATGGTTTCGGTTTCAGGACCGACTGTGCGCTCCATCTGGATTCCGGCATCACACTCGAGGCGGATTCCAATGCCGCTGACGCCTATAGCAGCGCCGATCAGGCCTTGCTGATGATCGAAAAGCGGCTGCGCCGCTACAAGAGCCGGTTGAAGGACCGCTCTGCCCGGAAGGCCCATGCGGCCTCGGAAGCGCTCGCGGCAATGCAGGCCCAGGAGCTCGATGCCCCGAGCTACGTGATCGAGGCCCCCGCGGAAGGCGATGAGGACGTGACCGGATATAGTCCAGTGATCATTGCCGAATCCACCACCTCTCTGAAGCGGCTTTCGGTCAGCGAAGCGGTGATGGAACTGGATTTGACCGGGGCCGTCTGCCTTATATTCCAGCATGGGGGAAGCGGCCGGGTTAACATCATCTACCGCCGCCCGGACGGCAATCTCGGCTGGATCGATCCCCCACCGGTTAACTCCGGGGGAGAGGACGCCAATCGGCATTGACGGCCAGCGCGGCCCTCCCTATGGTCCGCGCCCTTAACGGTAGGGGTCGGAAATTTTTCGCGGGTGTTGGCACCGCTCTTGCGTTGGAGTAGAAGCCCACCCAATTAGGTCCCGGGCGGCAAGCAGCAGCCTTCTTCTAGCCTCAAGGCCTTCAAAGCCGCGTGCTTTAGGCCTGTTTCGCAATTGACGGTCAATTTACCTCGGAACGCCCCATGACGATTACCGATCTGGTCGCACCCGAGGCGATTCTCCCGGCTTTGAAGGTCAACAGCAAGAAGCAGGCCCTGCAGGAGCTTGCCGCGCGCGCAGCGAGCCTGACCGGACAGAACGAGCGCGCCGTTTTCGAGGTATTGCTGCAGCGTGAAAAGCTTGGAACCACCGCCGTTGGCTATGGCGTCGCGATTCCACATGGCAAGCTCCCCAAGCTCGAGAAGCTTTTCGGTTTGTTCGCGCGCCTCGAACGCCCGATCGATTTCGAGGCGATGGACGGCCAGCCGGTCGATCTGGTGTTCCTGCTGCTCGCTCCCGAGGGTGCCGGCGCCGATCACCTGAAGGCATTGGCGCGCATCGCCCGGCTCCTGCGCGATCAGGATGTCGCCAAGAAATTGCGCGCCTCGCGCGATGCGCAGGCGATCTACTCCGTGCTGGCGCTGCCGCCAGCGAGCGCCGCTTAGGGCACGGTCGCCCCAAACAGGGCGACTGCGACGCTGCCGTTGCTGGAGCTTTAGAGCATGATCCGGAAAAGCGTGTAGCGGTTTTCCCTCGCGACAAACGCGGGACGCGTTTGCGCGGAGATCATGCGAAAACAAAAACGTAAAGCGCGATGATGATTCAGCCTGATCCCATCGCGCTTTAGCGGGAATTCGCCGGGATACGCGGGTTATTTCCCCGGTGTCACTTGGTCAAGCATCACTCATGCCAGCGCAGCCGTATCAAAATGCGTGCGGCCTTCACAGCGGGGCGCGTGGCAGCCTCTCGTCAGCTCGGCGTCAGTGCACGCTGACCGCCTGAAGCTCATTGCTCCAGGCATTGGCGATGGCTGCCTCCCGGCTGTCGGTCAGCATGATCGGCGTTCCGTCGGCGGCATGCAGGGCAAACAGCTTCAATCCGGGCGCGATGCTTGGCGCCTGCGGAAACAGTCCGGGCACGTCCTCGGATCGGATCTGCTTCACATAGGCAATATGTCCGGCACCGAGATCAGCCAGCGCCTCCAGGGACACGCGCGGTTCCAACGCAACATTACCTTCAGTCATGGTCTCGACTCCTTCCGAATCTAAGCGGTCGAGTCCGCTCCTGGTTCCATTATTCGTGTTCATTGATAGCGATTGTCTTAACGACCTTCTCCGGTTCGGGCCGGGCCAGATCGACCGACAAAAGCCCGTTTTTCAGGTCCGCGCCCAGCACCAGCATCCCCTCTGCCAGCACGAAGGTGCGCTGGAAGTGGCGTGCGGCAATGCCGCGATGGATATATTGCCGGGTCTTGTCATCCTGCTGACGGCCGCGGATCACGAGCTGATTTTCCTCAATGGTCACATCGAGTTGGTCGCGGGTAAATCCCGCCACCGCCAGCGTGATGCGCAGCCGTTCGGGCTGGCCATTGGCGCGGTCGAACCGTTCGATGTTGTAAGGAGGATACCCGTCGGCGCCTTTGACGACGCGATCAAGCGCACGCTCAATCTCGTCGAAGCCCAGCAGGAACGGACTGGATAACGAGGGAACACGAGACATCTTTGCAAAGTCCTCTCGAAGCGACTTTGAAGTTCAGGGCCCTTTCGGCGCCCAGCACGATCCGAAGTTCTTCAAGAACCTCCGATCGATAACCAATATGGGCATAATTCGGGGGTGTTCAAGCACTCCTCGGGAAGGTCCTGGAACCGCATCCAATCCATCCCAAATCCGAGGCGGGCGGACGCACCACGGACCCTCAGCGCCGGCGTTCCCCGCCGCATACGACTCCCTTGGCTACCAAAGCGTTAATTTCGTCGCTGGAATACCCAAATTCCATCAGCACCTCGGTAGTGTGCTGGCTGAAGGCAGGCGGCACGCTGCGCAGGCTGGGTTTGCTGCGCTCGAGGCGGATCGGGGAGGCGACCCCCTTGTACCAATCCTTCTCGACGACGTCCCCGCGATGAACGGCGTGCGGGCTGGTCAGGGCCTGGTCGATCGACTGCACGGGCCCTGCAGGCAGGCCTGCCGCGAGCAGGCGATCGCACAGGGGCACGGCATCGTGCTGACTGAATACGGCGGCAAGTTCGGCGCGCAGGGCGTCGCGGTTGGCGATGCGATCCTTGTTGCGCGCAAAGCGCGGGTCGGTGCCAAGCTCGGGCTTGCCGATCTCCTTCGCCAGCTTGCGGAACGTCCCGTCATTGCCGACGCCGATGAAGATGTTCCCCGTGCGTGTCGGAAAGATCGCGTAGGGGACAAGGTTCGGATGTTCGTTGCCGGTGAGCGCGGGCGGCTTGCCGTGCATGAAATAGTTCGCCGCATGGGGATGCATGATGGCCAGGCCCGTTTCAAACAGCGTGGTCTCGAGGAACTGCCCGAGGCCCGATCTCTGGCGCTCCGAAAGCGCCATCAGAATGCCGATCGCGGCGTACAGGCCGGTGGTGATATCCACCAGCGGAACGCCGATCCGCATCGGCCCTGATTGCGGCGAGCCGGTCGCAGCAATCATCCCGGTCATTGCCTGAATGATCGCGTCGTAGCCCGGATTGCCGCCGCGCGGGCCGTCGGCGCCGAAGCCGGAGATGCGGCAGTGGACGAGCCTGGGAAACCTCGCCCGCAGGACTTCGCTTCCGATCCCCCATTTGTCGAGCGTGCCGGGCTTGAAATTCTCGATCAGGACGTCGGCGCCATCGAGCATTTTCATCAGCACGACGCGGCCGCCCTCGGAAGCAAGGTCGAGCCCGATCGAGCGCTTGTTGCGGTTGATGCCGACGAAATAGGCGGCATCCTCGCCATGGAACGGCGGTCCCCAGTCGCGTACCTCGTCTCCGGCCGGCGGTTCGACCTTGATCACGTCGGCGCCATGGTCGGCCAGGATCTGGGTGCAGTAGGGTCCGCCGAGAACGCGCGTGAGGTCGATCACGCGCAATCCGGTCATCGCGCCTTGGGGAGTTGGGTCGGTCATGGGTTATTTGCGTTTCGTTGCGCCTGAGGGATGCATCGAGGTTTTAAGCACCGTCGCCGCTTCTTCGCAAATGCCGCAGGCTCCCCGAGGCTATTTGTAGCCCCTGTTTGCGATCGTCTCTCTGGCGACTTCCGGCGTCGCTGCCACAACGTTGGCATGTTCGGCAATGCGCGCCGCTTCCGCTTCGGACAACTCGCAGCCCTTGAGTTGCCTGGCTCGCTCGAGAAGCGCTGCAAGCCCGGGTATGTAGACAAGAATCAGCCCGTCCGGATTTCTCCTGGCACTGAGCTCGCCAAAGCTGCCGGCGTCTCCCACCGAAAGTTTCTTTCCGATGAATGATATGCTCATCAGGAAACCCCTTCGCCGTCAGCCGAGGCTGGTGGAGCCAGGCGGGATCGAACCGCCGACCTCTTGCATGCCATGCAAGCGCTCTCCCAGCTGAGCTATGGCCCCTTGCACCCGAGCGCGACGGCTTTAGATCAGATCGCCAGATCGCTCTCAAGCAGCTGTCGTGAATATTGAGCATGACCCTGCAATCACGCTCCGCGCGCCTTGGGCGACGCGCCACGCAAAACCCTGATCACAGTTCAGGGCCGATCTCAAGTCTCCTCGTCGCCGCCCACGTCGCCGATGATGTCGGTGACATCCTCGTCGCCTTCCTCCTCGTCGGGAATGAAGGTGGAATCGTCGTCGTCATCGCCCTCGATCGTCTCGTCGATCTCAATATCGTCTTCCGATTCGGGAACGACCGCCTTGACCTTGCCGGTGTTCTCCTCGGCGTCGGCTTCCTCGAGCGACACCAACTCCTCTGCCTCCGCCGGCTCAGGGATGGTCTCCGCTACGACGGTATTAGCTGCAGCAGCGGCAGTGGCTCCGCGAGTGCGCGGCGGAGCTACGGGCGCAATCGGCACGACCTCACCGGTGTAGGGCGAAATCACCGGATTCTTGTTCAGGTCATAGAATTTCTTGCCCGTCGTCGGGCAAATGCGTTTGGTTCCGAGATCGGATTTGGCCACAGTGAAATCCCAGGGAATTTTCGAAAAATCGGAGCTTCACTTGGCTAGTTGGCACGCTGCTGTCAATAGTGGTTTGCAGAAGTTTGAGCGGCGGCCGGGCAGTGTTAGAAGCCGGCCACCTCAGAGGACTGGATCTTGACCCATTCGGATCGCCTTGCCGATCAAAAAACCCCGCTTGAAGCCCGCACCAGCGGTCCCCTGACCGGGAAGATCCGCGTCCCCGGGGACAAGTCGATTTCCCACCGGGCCCTGATTTTGGGGGCGCTGGCGGTGGGCGAAACCCGCATTTCGGGGCTACTGGAGGGTGAAGACGTCCTCAATACCGCCAGGGCCATGCGCGCCCTGGGCGCCAAAGTCGACCGAACAGGGGATTTTGCCTGGTCGGTATGGGGCGCCGGCGTCTCCGGATTTGCCCAGCCGGACGCCCCGCTCGATTTCGGCAATTCCGGCACCGGTTGCCGGCTGGTGATGGGCGCGGTTGCCGGTTGTCCGATTACGGCCGTTTTTGACGGCGACGCGTCCTTGCGCTCGAGGCCGATGCGGCGGGTGCTCGATCCCCTTGAATTGATGGGCGCGCGGGTTGCGGCGAGCGAGCAGGGCGGACGGCTGCCGCTGACGCTGATCGGCGCGCGGGACCCCTTGCCGATCACGTACCGCACCCCGGTGGCCTCGGCCCAGATCAAATCCGCGGTGCTGCTCGCAGGCCTCGCCGCGCCTGGCGTCACGACCGTGATTGAAAGCGAGGCGAGCCGCGACCACACCGAATTGATGCTCAGGTTTTTCGGCGCCGAGATCAATTCGACGCAGGAGGGCAAGCACGGTCGCAAAATCGCGCTGACCGGACAGCCAGAGCTGCACGGTGCCAATGTCGTAGTGCCGGCCGACCCGTCGTCGGCGGCCTTTCCGATCGTAGCGGCCCTGATCGTGGAAGGCTCCGACGTCGCTCTGTCGGATGTCATGACCAATCCCTTGCGCACCGGGCTGTTCACGACACTGCGCGAGATGGGCGCCAGAATTGAAGAAGACGAAATCTGTCGCGATACCGGCGAGCCTATGGCGCAGCTTCGGGTGCGCGCGTCGAGACTGCGCGGCGTCGAGGTTCCGCCCGAACGCGCGCCCTCCATGATCGACGAATATCTGGTGCTGGCCGTTGCGGCGGGTTTCGCCGAAGGCACGACGATCATGCGCGGCTTGCAGGAGCTGCGGGTCAAGGAGTCCGATCGGCTGGAAGCCACCGCCGCCATGCTGCGCGTCAACGGCGTCAGCTGCGAGATATCGGGCGACGATCTCATCGTCGAAGGCAGGGGCCATGTGCCCGGCGGGGGCCTTGTCGCCACCCACATGGATCATCGCATTGCGATGTCGGCGCTTGTGATGGGGCTGGCCTCCGACAAGCCGGTCGCGGTCGACGACACCGCCTTCATCGCTACCAGTTTTCCGGAATTCATCCCGATGATGCGCGGAATTGGCGCGGAGCTTTCATGATTATCGCCATCGACGGACCGGCCGCTTCGGGCAAGGGAACGCTGGGAAAACGGCTCGCCAAGCATTACGGCTACCGACACCTCGACACCGGGGTGATCTATCGGGCAGTCGCCAAGGCGCTGCTGGATGCCGGCGCCGACCTGAACAACGAGATGATCGCCGTCTCCGCCGCGCTTGAACTGGATCCGGAAAGATTCGGAGACCCCGCGCTGAAGACCCAGGCCGTCGGCGATGCCGCTTCGGTGGTGTCTGCCTATCCGAGGGTGCGGGAAGTGCTGCTGAACTTTCAGCGGCAGTTTGCCGCGGATCCGCCCGGCGCGGTGCTGGATGGCCGCGACATCGGAACCGTGATCTGTCCCCATGCGGACGTTAAAATCTTTGTGGTTGCCGATCCCAGGGTGCGCGCCCGGCGCCGGACGCTGGAGGCACGGGCGCGGGGCGAGGACGCCGACGAGGCCGCCGTCCTCGCCGATATCCTGAAACGGGACGAACGCGACCAGAATCGGGCTGTTGCGCCTTTAAAACCGGCCCCGGATGCTTACTTGCTCGATAACTCCCATTTGGATATAGAAGGCGGCGTCCGGGCCGCCATCGACATTGTCGAAGCCGTCCGAGCGGGCCGGCAGAAGGTTTGAGCCTTCGCCGTCAGTGGAGGTAAGCCCGCTCCAGGTTTCGAGATCGAACGCTTCAAGTTTCCGGACAAAATCATCGTATCGAACGCGCAAGGCAAGCTGCCGGCCCGCTCTCGCGAATTATTGCGAGGCGGTCGCTAGAGTTTGCGGATCTCTAGCCCTTCGCGTCCGACACGCCCGTTAACCCGAACGGCCGGCAAGATCCCGCATCTGGAGAACAAATGGCTTCGACTGCTAGTAGTTATAACCCGACCCGTGAAGACTTTGCCGCCATGCTCGATGAGTCCTTTGCCGGCGGCAATCTGCACGAAAGCTCCGTCATCAAGGGCAAGGTCGTTGCGATCGAGAAGGACATGGCCGTCATTGACGTCGGCCTGAAGACGGAAGGCCGCGTGGCGCTGCGCGAATTTGCCGGGCCCGGCCGCGAAAGCGATCTCAAGGTCGGCGACGAGGTCGAGGTCTTTCTCGACCGCATCGAAAATGCGCTCGGCGAGGCCGTGCTGTCGCGCGACAAGGCCCGCCGCGAGGAAAGCTGGGGCAAGCTCGAGAAGGCCTTCAACAACAACGAGAAGGTGCACGGCGTCATCTTCAATCAGGTCAAGGGCGGTTTCACCGTCGATCTCGATGGTGCAGTCGCCTTCCTGCCGCGCTCGCAGGTGGATATCCGTCCGATCCGCGATGTCGCGCCGCTGATGAACAATTCCCAGCCGTTCCAGATCCTCAAGATGGACCGCCGTCGCGGCAACATCGTGGTGTCACGCCGCACGGTTCTGGAAGAGACCCGCGCCGAACAGCGCCAGGAACTGGTCCAGAACCTCGAAGAGGGTCAGGTGATCGACGGCGTGGTCAAGAACATCACCGATTACGGTGCGTTCGTCGACCTCGGCGGCATCGACGGCCTGTTGCACGTCACCGACATCGCCTGGCGCCGGGTCAATCACCCGACCGAGGTCCTGACCATCGGTCAGACGGTGAAGGTCAAGATCATCAAGATCAACCACGAGACCCACCGCATCTCGCTTGGCATGAAGCAGTTGCTGGAGGATCCGTGGCAGGGGATCGAGGCGAAATATCCGCTGGGCTCCCGTTTCACCGGCCGCGTCACCAACATCACCGACTACGGCGCGTTCGTCGAACTGGAACCGGGCATCGAAGGCCTGATCCATGTCTCGGAGATGTCCTGGACCAAAAAGAACATGCATCCCGGCAAGATCGTCTCTACCTCGCAGGAAGTCGAAGTGCAGGTTCTAGAGGTCGATTCGGTCAAGCGGCGGATTTCGCTCGGCCTCAAGCAGACCATGCGCAATCCCTGGGAAGTATTCGTCGAGAAATTCCCGGTCGGCTCCACAGTCGAAGGCGAGGTCAAGAACAAGACCGAATTCGGCCTGTTCCTGGGGCTCGAGGGCGATGTCGACGGCATGGTCCATCTTTCCGACCTCGACTGGAAGCTTCCGGGCGAGCAGGTGATCGACAACTTCAAGAAGGGCGACATGGTCAAGGCCGTGGTGCTCGACGTCGATGTCGAGAAGGAGCGAATTTCGCTCGGCATCAAGCAGCTCGAAGGCGATCCCTTCGCCGAACCCGGCGACGTCAAGAAGGGCGCGGTCGTGACCTGTGAGGTGCTCGAGGTCAAGGATGGCGGCATCGAAGTGAAGATCGTCGGCACCGATTTCACCACCTTCATCAAGCGTTCGGAGCTCGCCCGCGATCGCAACGATCAGCGCTCCGACCGTTTCGCCGTCGGCGAAAAGGTCGATGCGCGGGTGATCCAGTTCGACAAGAAGGCTCGCAAGGTGCAGGTCTCGATCAAGGCGCTGGAAGTTGCCGAGGAAAAGGAGGCGATTGCGCAATACGGCTCCTCCAATTCGGGTGCAACCCTCGGCGATATTCTCGGCACGGCGCTCAAGCAGCGCACCGACAAATAGGCTTTCGGCTTTCTCGCAAGGAGCAAAGAGGGGCCCCGGTTTCGACCGGGGCCCCTTATTTTTGGCGGCCATTCCGGCCTTCCGGGCAGCAGCACCGGGCCTTGTTTTCTTCATATTGGGCGCCAATTGATGTAATCAGAATACGAGATGTTAGGAGTGTGCCGCCAAACACGAGCGAGCCCTCCAGAGCGGGATCCAGACCGGTTTCGGGAGAATTATCGATGTCGCTTGATTCGGATGTGATCGTCGATCGCCGCAGGATCCGGCGCAAGCTGACGTTCTGGCGTGTGATGGCCGCGTTGATTGCGATCGGTGCTATTATCACCGTCGGTCTCGTCGTGACACCGGCCGGCCGCGGCACCTTGACCACCGCGGGCTCGATTGCGCGTATCAATATCGAAGGCCTGATCCGTAGCAACCAGGACCGCGTCGAGGCGCTGGAGCGGCTGGAAAATTCGCGTGCTGCGGCGGTGGTCGTGCATATCAATTCTCCCGGCGGCACAACGGCCGGCTCCGAGCAGCTTTATGATGCGCTCACGCGGCTGAAGGCAAAGAAGCCGCTCGTCGTGGTGGTCGAGGGACTGGCCGCGTCCGGCGGTTACATCACGGCGATTGCGGCCGATCATATCGTCGCGCAGCAGAGTTCGCTGGTCGGCTCGATCGGTGTGCTGTTTCAGATTCCGAATTTCAGCGAATTGATGAAGACGGTAGGCGTCAAGGTCGAGGAGGTGAAGTCTTCGCCGTTGAAAGCAGCGCCGAACGGCTTCGAGCCGACCAGTCCGGAAGCGCGCGCCGCGCTGGAATCGCTGGTGAAGGATTCCTACGCCTGGTTCCGGGGGCTCGTAAAAGAGCGCCGCGGCATGGACGATGCGCTGCTCGAAAAGGTTTCCGATGGACGTGTGTTCACCGGCCGCCAGGCAATCGACCTCAAACTGGTTGATGAACTCGGCGACGAAAAAGCCGCGATCGCGTGGCTGGTAGCGCAGAAAGGCGTCAAGGCCGATTTGCCGGTTCGCGATTACAGGTTATCGCCCCGTTTCGGCGATCTGACGTTCCTGCGAACCGCGGCTGCGGTAACGCTGGATGCGCTCGGCTTGAGCGCGATTGCGCGCCAGATCGAGCAATCTGGCATGGCGCAGGCGGTTGATCGTCTCGGCCTCGATGGGATGCTCGCGCTGTGGCATCCTTCAGGGGCGAATTGAGGGGTTCAGGCCGTTTGAACGCTCGCCGGGTTGTGGTGCGCTGCGACAACACCCATTTGGGCGGCTTGTCACGTCCTTTCGGTTCCAGCAAATTTCATTTAGCGGCTTGACAATTCAAGGTATTTTCACGGAAATGCATTTCCGCACCTTCACGGGTCCTCGCCTCGATGATCAAATCCGAACTCGTTCAGCGTATCGCCGAGCATAATCCGCACCTCTACCAGCGGGATGTCGAGAACATCGTAAACGCAATCCTCGATGAGATCGTCGCCGCTCTGGCGCGCGGTGACCGCGTGGAGCTGCGCGGTTTTGGCGCTTTTTCAGTGAAGCATCGGCCGGCCCGGGCTGGCCGCAATCCGCGCACGGGGGCGCACGTTCCGGTAGACCAGAAGAGCGTGCCATTCTTCAAGACCGGCAAGGAAATGCGCGAGCGGCTGAACCGCGACGGCGGGGGAACGGACGCCGGCACCTGAAGCTGATCCGTTCTCTGGTAACGATGACGAGAGACGGTCATGCGCAAGTTTCTGAACGTCGTGGTATGGATCCCGCTGGGCGTGATTATCGTCATATTTGCGGTCGCCAACCGTCATCTGGTGACGGTGTCTTTTGATCCGTTCAATTCGAGCGATCCTTCCCTCGGGCTCACGCTGCCGCTCTTCGTCGTCATCATTGTGATGGCCATGCTGGGCGTGGTGGTCGGCGGATCGGCAACCTGGATCCGGCAGCGCCGTTGGCGGCGCGCCGCACGCCTGCATGAGGCCGACGCGCGGCAGGCGCGGACCGAACTCGCCGATCTGCGGTCTGCATCTACGTCGGCTCCCCGGCAGCATCCGCGGGCTCTGGTGGCCCCGGGGCAGGGATGGGCTGGCGGGCGAGACAAGCGCGGCGCTACGTTGTAGAACCCGCGCCAGGCGCGAGGGCCATCTTCCGGCGATCGCGCTCCTCCAACAGTGCAAACTTGCAAGATGTCCTGAGAAACATGTCCCTGATCGTCAAAATTTGCGGCCTGTCCACGCGCGAGACGCTCGACGTCGCGCTGGATGCCGGCGCGGACATGGTGGGGTTCGTCTTCTTTCCGCCGTCGCCTCGTCATCTCGGCCTTGAGACCGCGCGCGATCTCGGCAAACTCGCCGGGCGCCGCGCGTTGAAGGTCGCGCTTACGGTCGATGCCGATGACGCAACTCTTGAAGGGATTGTGCAAGCGCTCGGGCCCGATATTCTGCAGCTTCACGGTCGCGAGACCGCGGCGCGCATTCGCGACGTCAGGCGGAAGTTTTCGATACCCGTCATGAAGGCGATCGCGGTCGAGACCTCGGCCGATCTCGCGACCCTGCCGGAATATGCCGGGGTTGCCGATCGAATCCTGTTCGATGCCCGTGCGCCGAAGGAGGCCACCCGTCCCGGCGGATTGGGTGCAGTGTTCGACTGGCACATTCTCGAAAAGCTTGATCTCAAGATCCCGTACATGGTCTCTGGCGGCCTTCATGCGGGCAACGTCGCCGAAGCCGTCGGTGTGACGCGGGCAGGCGGCGTGGATGTCTCATCGGGTGTCGAGCGCTCGCCCGGTCACAAGGATCCCGAGATGATTCGCGCATTCATCACTGCGGCACGCGCAACCCAGGAATTGACGGTCCGATGAACAAGGCCCTTCCCAACTCCTATCGAAGCGGCCCCGACGAGCGCGGGCATTTCGGCATTTTCGGCGGCCGCTTTGTTGCTGAAACCCTGATGCCGCTGATCCTCGATCTGGAGAAGGCATACGCCGAGGCCAAGGTCGATCCGGCGTTTCAGGCGGAAATGAACGGCCACCTCAAGCATTATGTCGGCCGGCCGTCGCCTGTGTATTTCGCCGAGCGGCTGACGGAGCATCTTGGCGGCGCCAAGATCTATTTCAAGCGCGAGGAGCTCAATCACACCGGCTCGCACAAGGTCAACAATGTGCTTGGCCAGATCATGATGGCGCGCCGCATGGGCAAGAAGCGCATCATTGCCGAAACCGGAGCCGGCCAGCATGGCGTCGCCACCGCCACGCTGTGCGCGCGTTTCGGGCTCGAATGCGTCGTCTATATGGGTGCCGTCGATGTCGGTCGGCAGCAGCCCAACGTGATCCGTATGGAGATGCTGGGCGCAAGTGTGGTGGCGGTCCAGTCGGGCTCGCGCACGCTGAAGGATGCGATGAACGAGGCTTTGCGCGACTGGGTGACCAACGTGCACAATACGTTCTACTGCATCGGGACGGTGGCGGGCCCGCATCCCTATCCGATGATGGTGCGCGATTTCCAATCGGTGATCGGCATCGAGACCCGCGCGCAGATGCAGGAGGCCGAAGGCCGCCTGCCGGATTCGCTGATCGCCTGCATAGGCGGAGGTTCCAATGCGATGGGCCTGTTTCATCCCTTCCTCGACGATCCCTCCATCGAGATTTTCGGCGTCGAGGCCGCCGGCCATGGGCTCACGCAATTGCACGCCGCCTCGATCGCCGGCGGCCGGCCGGGCGTGCTGCACGGTAACCGCACCTATCTTCTGATGGACGACGATGGCCAGATCCAGGACGCGCATTCGATTTCGGCGGGGCTCGATTACCCCGGCATCGGGCCGGAGCACTCCTGGCTGCACGAGACCGGCCGGGTGAAGTATCTGTCGGCCACCGATGACGAGGCGCTCGCCGCGTTTCAACTGCTGTCGCGGCTGGAAGGCATCATTCCGGCGCTGGAGCCGGCGCACGCCATCGCCAAGGTGATGGAGCTCGCGCCCAAGCGGCCCAAGGATCATCTGATGGTGGTCAACCTCTCGGGCCGCGGCGACAAGGACATTCCGCAGGTGGCCGAAATCTTGCGGGGGAAGAAGTGACCACCCGCATCGATACCCGCTTCGCTGAACTGAAAAAGCAAGGCCGTTCCGCCTTCATCACCTTCGTGATGGCGGGTGATCCGGATCCGGCGACCTCGCTTAAGATCGTCAAGGCTCTGCCGAAGGCGGGCAGCGATGTCGTCGAGATCGGCATGCCTTTCACCGATCCGATGGCGGATGGTCCGGCCATACAAGCGGCCGGACAGCGGGCATTGAAGGCCGGCATGACGCTGAAAAAGACGCTTGCTCTGGTGCGGGAGTTCCGAAAAGACGACAACTCGACGCCGCTGGTACTGATGGGTTACTACAACCCGATCTACATCTATGGCGTCGACAAATTCCTCGTCGATGCGAAGGCCGCCGGCGTCGACGGCCTGATCGTCGTCGATCTTCCGCCCGAAGAAGATGTCGAATTGTGCCTGCCGGCGATGAAGGCCGGACTGAATTTCATCCGGCTCGCAACGCCAACCACCGACGACAAGCGACTTCCGGCAGTACTCGCCAACACCTCCGGCTTCGTCTACTACGTCTCGATCACCGGGATCACCGGCAGCGCAAGCGCCAATTCGGCCGCGGTCGGTGAGGCCGTCGTTCGCATCAAGCGGCACACTAAACTGCCGGTTTGCGTCGGCTTCGGCATCCGAACTCCGGAAGCCGCGCGCTCGATTGCAGCGAGTGCAGATGGTGCTGTGGTCGGGACCGCGCTGGTCGATGCGTTGCGCAGCAGCCTCGATGCGGACGGCAGGGCGACCGCGAAAACCGTCGATGCGGTGGCTGATCTTGCCGCCTCGCTGGCGGAAGGTGTCCGCGGAGCCAAACAGGCCGCGGAATAAGCCACAATTGCAGGCGTAAGACCTGAACGAGCCGGCTTGCCGGGCCTCCTTCAGAGCGCCATATATTCCAAAGCAAATACCAATCCTTTTGCAGGTGATTCGGAGCGAAACATGAATTGGCTCACCAACGTCGTCCGGCCGAAGATCCGCAACATGCTGCGGCGAGAGACGCCGGAGAATTTGTGGATCAAGTGTCCCGATTCGGGGCAGCTCGTATTCTACAAGGACGTCGAGGCCAATCAGTTCGTGATTCCCGGCTCGAACTATCACATGCGCATGGGCGCGGTGGCGCGCCTCAAATCCATCTTCGACAACGAGACCTGGTTCGACGTGGCGCTGCCCGATGTGCCGGCCGATCCGCTGAAATTCCGCGACGAGCGCAGATATGCCGATCGGGTGAAGGACGCGCGCGCGAGGACGGGCCTCAACGACGCCATCAAGATCGGCTACGGAAAGCTTGAAGGTGCGGCCGTAGTGATCGCGGTGCAGGATTTCGATTTCATGGGCGGTTCGCTCGGCATGGCGGCCGGCGAGGCCATCGTCCGAGGGCTCGAACTTGCGCTCGAGAAGAAGTCGCCGTTCATCGTATTCGCTGCCTCCGGCGGCGCCCGCATGCAGGAAGGCATTCTGTCGCTGATGCAGATGCCGCGCACAACGGTCGCCGTGCAGATGCTGCGCGAGGCGAAGCTGCCCTACATCGTCGTGCTGACCAATCCCACTACCGGCGGCGTTACCGCCTCCTATGCCATGCTCGGCGACGTGCAGATCGCCGAGCCCGGCGCGCTGATCGGTTTTGCCGGCGCACGAGTGATCGAACAGACCATCCGCGAGAAATTGCCGGACGGATTCCAGCGCGCGGAGTACCTCAAGGATCATGGCATGGTCGATATGGTCGTGCACCGCCATGACCTGCGCCCGACGCTGGCGCGCCTCTGTCGCCTGTTGACGAAGTCGCCAGCCATCGCCGCATCGAAGCCCGCGCCGCAGGCAGGCATTCCGGCTCAAGCCGCATCGGCTGGCGAACTGGCGCCGGCAGCGTCGCACGCGTGAACGCGCCTGCGGCCAGACCAACCCCGCTTGCAGCTTTGATGGCGCGGCTGTCCGCTCTGCATCCTCGGGGCATCGATCTCGGCCTGGAGCGGATGCAGCTTCTGCTGGATCGTCTGGGCCATCCCGAGCGCAAGCTGCCGCCCGTGATCCATGTCGCCGGGACCAATGGCAAGGGTTCCACGATCGCCTATTTGCGCGCGATTCTCGAGGCTGCCGGCAATCGCGTTCACATCTATACCTCGCCTTACCTGGTGAGGATCAACGAATGTTATCGGCTCGGTCGCGTCGGCGGCGGAATCCTCGTCGGCGACGAGGAGCTGTGCAGTGCGCTCGAGAATTGCGAGCGCGTCAATGCGGGAGAGCCGATCACGCTTTTCGAGATCCAGACCGCGGTAGCGTTCACTTTGTTCGCGCAGCATCCCGCGGACCTGGTGCTGCTCGAGGTCGGTCTCGGTGGACGGCTGGACGCCACCAACGTGATCGAGACGCCACTGGCGAGCGTGATCTCGCCCATCGGCATGGATCACACCGAATTCCTCGGCGACTCGCTGATGGCGATCGCGCGCGAAAAGGCCGGCATCATCAAGCGCGACGTGCCGGTGATCTCCGCCGAGCAGCCGGCGGAGGCGATCGCCGTCATCGAACAGTCCGCCCGCCGCAGCCACGCGCCGCTGCATGCGGCGGGGCAGGACTGGAATGTCAATGTCGAGCGGGGACGGCTGGTCTATCAGGACGATCGCGGTCTGATGGATCTGCCGGCGCCAAGGCTGTTCGGCCGTCACCAATTCGAAAATGCCGGTCTGGCGATAGCGACGCTGCGCGCGCTCGATTCGTTGCGGATCGAGCCCTCAGCGTTCGAGGCCGGCATCATAAACGCGGAATGGCCGGCGCGGATGCAGCGTCTGGCATCGGGACCACTCACGGAGCAGGGGCCGCCCGCTTGCGAAATCTGGCTTGATGGTGGTCACAATGCCGAAGGCGGGCGCGTCGTCGCGGCGGCACTTGGCGACCTCGAGGAACGGGTCTCGCGTCCGCTCGTGGTCATTGTCGGCATGATCGCGAACAAGGATGCGAGCGCGTTTCTTGCGAATTTCGCGGGCCTCACCCGACACATCATCGCGGTCAAGATTCCGGATCGCGACAATGCGATGCCGCCGGACAGGCTTGCCGATGCCGCGCGCGCGCTCGGCATGCGTGTCGAAATTTCGACGAGCGTCGAGGCGGCATTGCGCTCGCTCGCGCGGCTCGCCTATGAAGTGCCGCCGCGAATCCTGATCACCGGCTCGCTGTATCTCGCCGGCCATGTGCTGTCGGCAAACGGCGCCCTACCGCGTTAGAGCGTTACCGGCCTTTCGCGCATCAAGCGCCAGCGACCAAAAAGCAAACGGCCGGCTCTTCGCCGGCCGTCACAGGCAGATCGTTTACGCGAAGCGATCAGACCGCAGCCGTAATCCACTGCTGCAGTTTCGCCTTGGGCGCTGCGCCAACCTGGCGCGAGGCCATTTCGCCGCCCTTGAAGATCATCAGCGTCGGGATCGACATCACGCCGTATTTCGACGCCGTCTTCGGGCTCTCATCGACGTTGAGCTTGACGATCTTGACCTTGTCGCCCATTGCGCCGGCAATCTCGTCGAGTGCGGGCGCGATCATGCGGCAGGGACCGCACCATTCGGCCCAGAAATCGACCACGACAGGCCCTTGCGCTTTGAGCACTTCGGCTTCGAAATCGGCGTCAGAAACCTTGCCAACGGCCATTGGAATACCTCGTTCAGTTTTGAAAATGCGGCGCTTGGGAATCGCCGCCGGATGATGCGGCTCAAAGTATGAACCGGCCGTTGCCGGGTCAAGCTCCGACGTGCCCCCCGACAATGGATGCCAGTTCAGCGTCCAGCGCGGAAGTAGAAATCTCCATCAACTCAGGGGTTTCGGTCCATAGCAACGCCGTCCGGATCGCCCGGTCGGGATAGAGCTTCTGCAGGACTGCGCGATAAAGCGCAAGCTGGCGAACATACCCGACGGGTGCCTCGGCGGCCGTGGCGGGCGGCGCCTGGTTGGTCTTGAAATCCACGATAAGAATTTCGTGAGACGTCACGATCAGGCGGTCGATTTGTCCCGAAACCAGGGCCGGCATGCGCCCCGGCCGCTCCAGCCGTCCCGCAATCGCAACCTCGGCGCGGCTGCCCTCACCAAAGACCGGAGCGAAGCGCGCATTTCCGATCAGTGCCTGCACCTGTCCTGCAAGCGTATCGCGTTCGGTCTTGTTCCATTCGGCCGCATTGCGGGCGAGATATTTCAACGCCACATCGCGGCGGCGTTCGCCGCTAACATCGGGCAGTGACTGGAGCAGGCGATGAACCAGCATGCCCCGGCGCAGCGCGTCGGCGCGTGTCTTGGCGGATTCACCGGGCCGGAAGCGGCGACCTTCTTCGGCCGGCTCTGACGGGCGCAAGCTGGCGTCGGCCATTTCCTTCGGCGCGGACTCGCGCAGCCAGCGCGGCAGCTCGATCGATTCGGGCTTTTTCGTTGCGGCAGGACCGGTCGCGGGCGCGGCATCCTCAGGTCGCGTGTAGCGCTTCACCGCGAAGTCCGATGCCTCGATCGTCTGCAGATGCAGTCCGGAATTGTCGAGACCCTTGACGATCAGATCGTACCAGCAGAGGGGGCGCAGGGTGTTTCTGTTGCCGGGCATGCAGCCACCGACGACCAGGCGGTCGGCTGCGCGCGTCATCGCGACATAAAGCAGCCGGCGATATTCGTCCTCGGTGTCGCGCAGCATCAAAGCGCGGGCCTCCGCCACCGCAGGCGGATCGTCCGCCATCCTGCCGGCCCAGACCACGACGCTGGGCATCTGAGGCTCCGTCTTGTCCGGCGGAAACTGGATGAGTCTCAGCCGCTGGGTGTCCGTCGGCGACGACGCCGTGTCCACCAGAAAGACCACCGGCGCTTCCAGTCCCTTGGCGCCGTGAACGGTCATCACTCGGACTTCATCGCGCGAAATCTCCATGTCGCGTTTGACTTCCAGGTCCGCCGTGCGCAGCCAGGCCATGAAGCCCTGCAGCGAGGCGGGCGCCTTGCGCTCATAGCCAAGCGCGAGCTCGAGAAATTCATCGAGCGCGTCGTTGGCCTCATGTCCGAGGCGTCGCAGGATGCGCTTCCTGCCGCCGTCACCGCCCAGCACCGACGCATAGAAGTCAAAAGGAGTCTCGTCTGTGGCACGCTGCGCATATGATTCGAGACGCTCCAGCGCGATCCTGTATTTGTCGTCACTAGCTGCATGCCGGCGCAAGGCGTCGCGCAGCGAACCCCGGCGTTGCCATGCCAGCTTGAACAGGTCATCGTCGTCAAGGCCGAACAGCGGGCTTTTCAACGCGACGGCGAGCGCCAGATCGTCCTGCGGCAACAGCAGGGCGTCGGCGAGATTCATCAGGTCGATGATCGCGATGTGCTCGGTCAATTTCAGCCGGTCGGCGCCCGCGACAGGAATATTGGCGTGCTTGAGCGCCTGTATCACAGCGTCGAATGCATTGCCGCGCCGCCGCACCAGCACCAGCATATCGCCATAACGAAGCGGGCGGCGATCGCCGGCCCGCCCCGTCATGACACCGCTTTCGACCAGCGACTTGATCTCGCCCTGAATGCGCCTGGCAAGGCGAACCTCGGGAGAGGTCACCGACACCGCATCGAAAGGTGCCCGCCAGCCCTCGATGTCCTGCCTGCCGTCCGGCAGTTGCAATTCCCAGAGATCGATCAGGCCAGGTCCGGCGTCGGCGAGCGATTGATGCAGCGGATAGCTCGTTTCCGCGTGAATGCTGCGATAGATCTCCTCGTCCCGAAACACATGATCGACGGACTGCAGGATCGCCGCGCCCGAGCGAAACGAGTAGGTGAAGCTGACCGGATCGAATTTCAGCCCCGCATCGGTGAATTTGCGATGCAGTTCCCTGCGCCGCTTGTCGAATTCGCGTGGAGCTGCGCCCTGGAACGAAAAGATCGACTGTTTCTCGTCGCCAACCGCGAAAACCGTGCGGACTACGCCGTCGCGCGCGCCTTCGCCGGACGTGAACTCGGATATGATGTGCGCGATGATCTCCCACTGCCGAGGACTCGTATCCTGCGCCTCATCGATCAACACATGGTCGACGCCGCGGTCGAGCTTGTAATGCACCCAGCCTGACGAGACGCGGTTCAGCATCTCCAGCGTCTTGTCGATCAAATCGTCGTAGTCGAGCAGGCCGCGCTCCTGCTTCTCGCGCCGATAATGCGCGGCTGCGGCGATCGCGATGTGCAGGAGGGCCTGGCTGCGGTCGCGGATCGTCACCGCCCGGCGTTTCTCGATCAGTGCACCAAGACGCCGGATCTCGGCGTCAAACCGGTTGCTGAGGTCGGGGTTCTTCTTTCGGAAATTGTTGGTCACGACCGTATCGCGCGGTGTCTTGGCGTCGGTCAGGAATATGCCCAGATACTCGTCGACCTGCGCACCATCCGTCGCGCGTTCCGCATCCAGAAGCCGCATGGCCTGTTTCTGGTCGGCGTTGCTGCTCGCGGAGAGCGCCGCCGCGATCCGCTGCCACAGCGCGCGCGGAAGGTTTGGCCCATCGACAATCTCGCGTTCGATGTCTTCCAGACGTTCGTCAGCTGTAACTCCGAGAGCGGCGGACATTTGCGAAATCGCCGCCTCCGTGCTTCCGGCAGCGTCGGTCCAGGCCATGAAACGATCGCGGCTGAGACAGGCCTCGCGCACGACCTCCTTGAAGGTGACGTCGGCGGCGTTTGCCATCGCGATATCGAGCGCCTTACCTGTTGCGCTGTCGGGGTCGCGCGAGGCGTCGAGCAGCACCTTGAGATTGGCGCGCTCCATCATCTCGTTCTGGTCGCGCTCGTCGAGCACGGCAAAGCGCGCCGGCACATTGGCTTCGAACGGGAATTGCTGCAGAAGCCGTGTGCAGAGCGCGTGGATGGTCTGAACCTTGAGGCCGCCGGGCGTCTCCAGCGCGCTGGCGAACAATGTGCGGGCAGCCTTTCGAAGCTTTGCGGTGGGGTACTTGATGCCGACTTCGATGATCGCGCCGTCGAGCGCATCATCGTCGAGCGTGATCCAGTGGCCGAGCGTGGAAAATACCCGTTCCGCCATGTTGGCGGCTGCCGCCTTGGTGAAGGTGACGCAGAGGATTTTTTCCGGTGGCACGCCCTCGAGCAACAGCCGGATCACCCGCTGCACCAGCACATGCGTCTTGCCCGAACCGGCATTGGCCGAGACAAAGGCCGAAGCGGACGGATCGGACGCGCGCTCCTGCCGCGCGCGAACCGCATCGGGAACCGGGCGCGGCGTCTTCACCATTCCTCGATCCCCCGCCCTCCTGCCGCCGACCATTCCTTGATGCGGGCGAGGTCGTCATATTCGCCATAGCGGTTCGACCACATTGACAGATTGAGCGAGGTGTACGGCTCGTTCTCGTCTTCGAATTTCCTGATCAACGCCTCGAGTTGCGCGCGGGCATAGGCTGCTGCCTGGTCGGGCGACTGCGGCGTTTCATTCCTGATTTTCAACTCCAGCCGCTTCTCTTCGCCCGGCGGGTTGTTGCCGGAAAGGCGCACATAGATCAGGTCGCTGACCGAAGCGCCCGCCGGTATCCCTGCGAAGCCGCCTTCGCGCAGGATCGCCGCCTCCAGCGTGAGCTGCGGTGACAGCCCCATCCGCACCTGTTTGCCGGTCGGAGGCTGGCCGGTCTTGTAATCGAGGATGGCGAAAGTCCCATCGGCCCGCCGTTCGATCCGGTCGGCGCGGGCCGACAATACGAAAATGCGTTCGTTGTCGAGCGGGATCGGAATCTCGCCTCTGATCTCGGCCTCGATCCCCGTGAGATAATCGCGTCGCGCGATCTCCCAGCCGCAAAACCATCGTGCGATCCGCAGGAAGCGCGGCCACCACAATGCGCGAGCCTCCGGGCGCTGCATCAGCGGTGCGAAATGTTTCTGGCCGATGCCGCGCAGGATGCTGGCGGGATCGTCGGGAAGCGAGGCGGCGAAGGTCTGCGTGAACTCGCCGATGGCGTCGTGGATCGCCGAACCACGGTCGGCGGCCGAAAGTGGCATGTCGACGGGATCGAGCGGGCTGAGCCGCAAGATGTGTTTGGCGTAGATCGTATAGGGATCGCGCAACCAGTCCTCGATCGCGGTCACCGATAATCTCAGCGGTCGGACAGCGCGCGGCGGTCTTGGCGCGGGCTGCGCGACGGGTACGACCTTCTCGGGTGCATCGAGCCGGCCCGCGAAGCGAACATATTTCTGTCCCGCCGATTTCGCGGCCTTCCAGCGATCATCGCCGGCAACGGCTTCCAGCCGGTGCAGGAAGCGCGAAGCGACCGCCGGCGCTCCGCCGACCTTCGCGGCATGGCTCAAGATGACTTCTTCAGCGCCGAGCAATTGGGCGAAGTCGTGCGCGGAAAGGCCGATGCGCCGTTCCGGCAGGTCGAGGCCGAGTTCGTGCCGCATCGGCCGGCTCAGCCACGGGTCGATCCGCGGCGCGGGCGGCCAGACGCCTTCGACCAGGCCGCCGATGATGACGCGGTCGGATTGCGTCAGCCGCGCCTCCAGCGGCCCGTAAATCTTCAGATGGACATTCGCTCCCTCCGGTCTTCGTACCGTGCGATCGGCAAAGGCGGTCTGGAAAACTTCCGGGTAGTCCGAAAGCTGCACCATCAGGCCGCTCGGCCCTCCAGTCCCGAGCAATTCATCGAAGGCGGATGCCAGCGCCGACCCTTGCGAACCCTCGAAGACGAGCGCGACGCCATGCTGGTCGCGCGACAGTTCGATCAGAGCGTTGTGATGGCATTGCGCGACTTCGGCGAAATCGATTGGCTTGGCGGAGACGATGTTTTCGAGCGGCGCCAGCGCATCGCGCAAACGGGTAATCAGTCGGCTTGTGTCTTCGAGCTCTTCCTCCGTCAGGCGGGTTCTCGGTTCGGTGCCGTGCAGCGAGGAGGTTTCGCCGGCGCGCAGTTTCTTCAGCTCGAGGCGAAAGCGCACGAGCTCCTGCATCAGACCGCCGGTTCCGCCTTGCGGCCGGGTGCCGCGCAAGAGCGCCAGTTCGAGCACTTCGATGGATTTCCGGAAGACCCCGTGTGCGGCTCCGAGGCGGCACAGCGGATGCTTGAGCAGCGCGAGCAGCGTCGGCGGCTCGAGCTGATTCGCTGCCGCCTCGCTGGCCAACCTCGCGAAGATCCCGGCGGGCGTATCCATCAGCGCATCGCCGCCGGAATCATCGAAGGCGAGGTTCCAGCGGGAAAGTGCGGCGATCACGCGCCGCGCCAGCGCGCGATCGGGCGTCACCAGGGCCGCCGATTTGTCGAGGTGCCTTGCCTCGCGCATCGCAACCGCGATCGCGAGCGCTTCGGTCTCGGGATTTTCGGCCTCGATCACTGCGAGATTTGCCATTCCAAGCGTTATCTTCTCCGCGATGGCGGGCTCGGCCAGCCGCCGTTGCCAATGCGCGGTCGCCTGGGAAGGCCGCATCGCCTCGGAAACGAGGAGATCGCGTCCGTGCAAGGACGGCCCGGCCAGAATTTCGACATCGCTGCGTTTGATCCCAAGCCGCTGCAGGAGAGCATGCATCGCGTATTGCGGGTGATTGGACGCCGGCGTCGTCGTGAATTTGCCCTGTGCGTCACGAACTCCGCCGATGATCTGCCAGGCGTCATCTTCGATGTCGGTATCAAGCCCCGGCAGCACAACCGCGCCGTGTGGAAGAGAGGCAATCGATTGCAGGAACTTCGCGGTCGCCGGCATCGATCCGGTCGAGCCCGCCGCGATCGCCGGGCCCGAGCGATGCACGGCCAGGCGCCTGGCTTCCGCCTCGATCAGCAGGTCACGCCGCGCCGCCGGCTCGATCCTCTCGATTTCCCGCAGGTGCGCAGGCCAGGCCTGTCGCGCGATCTGCAGGAATTCGAGGGAATATTGCCAGTACTTGTCGAGCTGATCCGGCACCAATCCATCAAGGGTCTCCCATCCGACGCCGCGGGTGACCATGTCGTCCATCAGGCGCGCCAGATCGCCGGCCAGCGCGAGCGTCGATGCCGGCCCTCCGACGACAAGCGGAGCCGAGACAGGACTCCTGGCCCACATGGCTACCAGCCTTGCCAAAGTGAGCCGGCGTTCCAGATCGCCAAGCTTCGGCGGAATGTCGAGTGAATCTGCGCCGCCCAGGGATCCGGACTCCTCGGCGAAGATGAACTCGTCCTCGTCGATATCGCCCAGCGCGACGATGCGGGGCAGCAGCACGGACTGCGTACTCAGTTCCTCGAGAAAGATTTCCCGCACCAATCGACCAGCCCGACGGGTCGGCAAATAGAGCGTTGCCTCGGCCAGCCGCTCCGGACGGGTGCGCGCCTCAAAACCATCGACAAGCCTGCCGTCGACCAGGGCGGCGACGACGGTGCGCAGGAACGGCACGGATGCTGGAACGCTGAAAACACGCATGGGCTGCCCGATTCGCAATCAGCAGGCATCATGGCATGGGTAGCGATGTGGAGTCGCCTGGTCTTTATCTGCTGGAGAATGGTGCGAAAATCAGGCCACGCTTTCGAGAAAGGCCTCTTCCGCCGCGTGCACCGCGTCGGGAGTTCCGACATGCATCCACATGCCGTCAAGCCGCAGGCCAAACAGCCGCTCCTGTTCGTTGGCGGCGTCGAACATTTTGGTCAGCGAGAATTCACCAGAGGGAGCACCCGCGAAAATCGACGGCGAGAGGACTGCGGCACCCGCATAGACGAAGGGAACCACCTGATGCTCCTTCCGCTTGCGCAGCGCGCCGTCGGGCAACATCGCATAATCGCCGCTTCCTTCGTAGCCGATGCTGCTCGCAGTCGGCGCCATGAGCAAAAGAATGTCCATGCGTGCGGGATCAAAGGTTTCGGCGAGCCTTGCCAGGTTCGGCCGGACACCGTCGATCCATAGCGTGTCCGCATTGACGAGGAAGAACGGCGCGTCCCCGAGCAGCGGCAGCGCCTTGACTATGCCGCCGCCTGTGCCGAGTACCTGGTCGCGCTCATCGGAAATGATCACGCGCGGCTTCATGCACCCGGCGACGTGATCGATGATCTGGTCGGGCAGATAATGGACGTTGACGATCGCCTCGCTCACGCCGCCGTCGCCGAGCTTGTTCAGCACGTGATCGAGCAGCGAGCGGCCGGCCACCTGCACCAGCGGTTTTGGCATCCGATCCGTCAAGGGCCGCATGCGCAGGCCGAGACCGGCGGCAAGGACCATGGCTTTGGTGGGTTTGACCGGCATCTGTCGGATCAATCTCGAAAACTGTCCCTCGTGTCCCGAAAGGGCGGCAACCGACCCGTCGATCGGAATAAGTTAGAAAAATCAAAACCTGCCGCGAATCATAGCATGGCGGTTCCGGCGACGCACCATGGCCGACCGCATAGTTTGCCGAGATGACGGGGGTAAGACAGCCACCCGCTCAAGCGTCGGCGCTCGCGCGCCGTGCCGCCGCCCTTTTTTTCTTGTCGCCCGTCTTGAGGAAGTTGACCCCGATCTGGTCGCCATTGACCCAGGCCAGCTCGCAACGCCGGTAGGCCAGACCGGTCGAGGAAAGCAGCAGAAAGAATTCCTTCAAATGCAATCCCTCGACGGAACCCTCGATCGTGAGCTTGGCGCCCGTCTCCGAAATGTCCTCCATGGTGCAATCGCGCCGCCACGTGCCGTCGATGCCCATCATGTGCGCGGCGATCCCGCGTTCGAATGTGACGCGCTCTCCCCTGCGCCGTTCTGTGACCATGTTCCCGCTCCGCCCTCAAAGAGCCGCTTCCTCCGCACATCTAAAAGCGCAGAGGTCGGGCACAGATTAACGGGAAGACGGCTAACAACCGGTAAATTCAGGAGCCCGGCGGGGGGACGTTCGCGGAATACCATTGGCGAATCTGCGAGAGCACCGGGTGGGCCAGGGAGCGCACCAGATAGGTCCAGATTCGCGGCTGATGACGCAGATATTGCGGCTTGCCGTCGCGCCGGTTGAGCCGCGCAAACGTGCCGAGGATCCGCGTATTTCGCTGCGCCGACATGATCGCATAGAGCTCGGCGAAACCGGCCGGATCGAACGTCTCGTCGGCCGCGTGCCTCGCCTTGATGTAGCGCGTCAATAAAGCAAGTTCGAGCTGTTCGGGTATATCCACGCGCGCATCCTGCAGCAGGGAAACCAGGTCGTACGCGGCCGGCCCAAGCACGGCATCCTGGAAGTCGATAATGCCGACCCGCGAAATCCCCGACCGCTCGGCGAGCCAGATCAGGTTGGGAGAATGAAAGTCGCGCATCACCCAGGTTTTCGGCGCGGTTGCGGCCTTGCCCAGCAAGTCGCGCCACAGCAACGTGAATTCAACCCGCGCAGCGTCGCGGAGCTCGACGCCCTGGTCCGGCAAGTACCACTCGAGCATCAATCCGATCTCGATCAGCATCGCCTCGAGGTCGAAGGTCGGAATCGAGTAGCTGAGCTGCGGCGTCAGCGGCAGCACATCGGGCAGCGATTTGCGATGTAGTGCCGCAAGCAGGTCAACCGCGGCCTCATAGCGTTCAGCCATTGGCCGCGCCGGGTCGCCTTCGACCAAGCCCTCGTTGCCGAAATCCTCGGTGATCAGGAATCCGGCGTCGAGATCGCCGTGATGAATGGCGGGTGCCGAAAAGCCGCGCTCGCGCAAGCCGTTGTCGATGGCGACAAACGGCTTCACGTCCTCCGCCAGATGCACCGCCGCGCTGTAGCTCTTGCCGTCATAGGTCGCCGGTCCGTCGGGCCGTCGCGGCGAGTTCATCAATATGAAGACGCGGTCGTCGCGCATCAGCCGTGCGTAGGACCTGATCGAGGCGTCGCCAGCCATGCGCCGGCGCTTGGCATCGATGAAGCCTGTATCGGCGAGAAATTGCCGCAAAATCTGCAATCTTGCGACCTGCGCGGCGGCTTTGCCATAGCCCGTGATTTCAGCGGCACGAGCCGTCGATCCGAGTGCCGGGCGATGGCTCAGGGCGATGTCAATCCGGTCTTTCGGCAACGCCTCGGGCGCGCGTTCAGGCCATTCGATCAATGCCAGGACGCCCTCGGGCAATGGCGACAGACCGATCTCCTCCAGTTCATTTGCATCATTGATGCGATAGAGGTCGGCATGAACCAGCGGAAATGCCGGCAGGTCGTAACTCTGGGCAGAGCGTGAAGGTCGGGCTTGGAACCTCGATCAAATCGTCGCCGGCGAGATAGCGGATCATGGCGCGCGCCGCCGCCGTCTTGCCGGCGCCGAGTTCGCCCGAAAGCGTGATGACGTCGCCGGGTCCGACCAGCAACGCGAGATCGGCCATCATGTTCGCGGTCGCGGCCTCGTTTCCAAGCGCAAGCGTGAATGTCGCGGGGCCGCTCATTCGGCAGCGTTACGATGCGCGGCCTGATCGACCGGGAAGTCGCAGGTGACGGTCGTTCCCTTGCCGACGCTCGAATCGACGCGCACCCTGCCTCCGTGCAGTTCGACGAACGACTTTACCAGCGGCAAACCGAGTCCGGCGCCGCGATGTCGCGAGCCGTTCGAGTGACTCTCGAACCAGTCGAATACCTTTTCCTTGACGTCGGGCGGAATGCCGGGGCCGAGGTCGGTCACGGCAAACACCACGCTGTGCTCGGTGCGCCTCGCGCTCAGCGTGATCGCTGAATCCTGGGGCGAAAAGCCGACCGCGTTGGCGAGAAGATTGTAAAGCACCTGCACCACGCGGCCGCCATCGGCCGTGAAGGTTCCAATATTGGGATCGACCGCGATCCTGAGTTTGATCCGGTCGCGCGCCAGTCGATCCTGAATTCCCTCCGCGGCATCGTCGATGGTCTTTCGAATGTCGACGGGCCCAAGCTCAAGCGTCATCGCGCCGGCGTCGATGCTGGCGAGATCGAGAATGTTGTTGATGAGCGCGAACAGCGAGTTGGTCGAGGTCGTGATGTAGTTGAGGTACTCGGCCTGTTTGGGAACCAGCGGACCGGTGGCCGGATCGTTCAGGAGGTGCGCGAAGCCGATGATCGTGGTCAGCGGCGAGCGCAACTCATAGGAAACGTGGTGGACGAAATCCACTTTCATCTGATCGGCCGCTTCCAGCGCCTCGTTGCGTTCGCGCAGCGCACGCTCGACATTCTCGGTGTCCGTGATGTCCTGGAATGTCAGCATCGTGGCCCCGTCGGGCAGTGGCATGGCCATGCAATCCAGCACGCTGCCGTCCTTGCGCTCCAGTTTCAGCGGCACCTGGACACGGTTCTCGATGCGCGTAACCGAGTCGCGGATCGTGCGCCAGGTCGCGGCGTCGTCGAACAGCGGTCTGCACCAGGTTTCGACGGTATCGATATGCGGCTGTTCCTGCAGCGCCTCGGACGACAGCTTCCACATCCGCGCGAAAGCGGGATTGAAGAGTTGCGCGCGGCCGTTGCTGCCGAACACGGCGACCGCCTCGGCAAGATTGTCGAGCGTTTCGCGCTGGACGCGGATCAGGCCGTCGAACCGGCGCGCGAGATCGAGGCTTTCGGTGACGTCGTCGAACAGATAGGTCACGCCGCCTTCCTGATTCGGCGTGGTGACTACGCTCAACGCGCGTCCGTCGGGCAGGTACCAGATATCCTTTTTCGGCTCCACCGCGCGGTAGGCCTCATGGAGCTTTGTCTTCCAGGCGCGGAAATCCGGCTGCTCGGGGAGCTTGCGCGCGGCGCGAAGCCGGTCGAGCACGCTCGAATCATCGGGGTTGTTGTCGAGAAAGGCGCGGTCGAGGTCCCACAGGCGGCGGTAGGAATCATTGTAGAAGGCGAGCCGCCGCTGGCCGTCGAATACGGCGACACCGGAGGACAATTGATCGAGCGTGCGCCGATGCGCTTCGGCCATTCTGACCAGCGCCGAACTCAGTGCCGTGGCTTCCGAAGCGTCGACGGCCATGCCGACGCTTCCTCCGCCGAGATTGAGCGCGTGCACGTCATAGAAGCGGCGCTCGCCGCCGACAACGATGGGCAGCCGCGCGGCAAAGCCCGCCTTTTCCTTCAGGGCATGTTCCATATCGCTGCGAGCGGTGCTGTCGAGCAGTTCGAGCTTGCGATCGATCGCGTCCGCAACGTTTGCAGCCTCTGTTGCCCGGGCATAGGCGCTGTTGGCGTAAAGGAGCGTGCCATTGGCGCGCTTGCTCCATATCGGCCATGGTGCCGCCGCGGCGAAGGCGCGGAGCATCTCGGTCTCTTCCTGAAGCGCCTTGTGACGGAGGTTGGTTTCGGCCAGTTCGCGGCGCACGCCGGAAAGCTCGCGAATCCGCACAATGGCCTTACCGCCGATGGCGCGGCCCATGGCCTCCACCGCGATCCCGTTCGAAGCGGTTAGATCGAGCAGGAAGCCCTCGCCGGTTTCGCGCAACGCATCGACCGCGCGATCCATCCGCAGTGCGGCATCCGGCGGCAGCCATGTTCCAAAGGCAAGGATGCGTTGCGGGGTCTCCTGCAACGTCAGAAGCGAGGTATCGCCGCTGATCGATGCCCGGTTATCGCCGGCCGCCCAGGAGATCAGGATCTGAGGCTCGGCAAACAGCAGGGCGCGAAAGCGGTCGGCCTCGCTTTGCAGATTGACGATGTCGCTGCGCAACCGCGCCTCGTTTCTTGCCGCACGCAGGCGCGTGCGCATCAAAAGGATCGCCGAGACGACCGAGAAACCCAGCAGCGAAAACGCCGTGGTCAGCGCCGCGGCTTCCTGGTGGTTCATGTGGAGCAAGGTTGTGATGTTCTGCAAAAGGGCCGGCTCGCCTGCGTGGGCCGGCCGGACCGAGACCAGTGCGGCGGTGCCGAGGCAGGTCAAAGCGACAGCCAGGCCGTTGCGCGCCAGTGACACGCATGACAGCAGGGTCCGACGCATTGGCGCGATCACACCCGACATTGTTTGCCCCAAGACGGCGCGAAGGTCCCGCGCGAAACTACGCCCGGCAACGTCCCCACCGAGCGCGAATCAAAAGACAATATCCCCAAAGCGAACCCGAGGGGTAAGAGTCCAGACCGTGAACGGGAGGCTCGCTGGGGAAAAAAGCAGAACCAGGAAGCATCCGGCGGCTTTTTCGGAAGTTTTGCGGCCAATTCGCGGCTGATCGATACAGGCCGGTATAATCAGGCGGTCGCGAGCTGCAGCTTCATCACGGTAACGACATCGCGCAGCTCCGTCGCGTCGCCGGTCGTGCGTCTCACCAGAAGCGCGCCTTGCAACGCCGCGAAAATGAGCCGGGCCTGCTTGCTGGCCGGCGCCGCAAGACGGAATTCGCCTCGCTCTGCGCCGCGTTTGAGGATTCCGGCGAGCCAGGCCTCGTGAGTTCGGAAAAACCCGGCGACCCGAGAACGGAATTCTGCCGGCAGTGCCAGGATTTCGCCGGCGAGCGCCCCGCAGAGACAGACCTGGTCGGGAGTTCTCGGCGAAACCGAGATAGGGCTCGACATAATAGTCCAGCATCGCGATCGACGATTGGGATTCGTCTGCAGCTATGGAGGCGAGAGCCGCGCCGAAACGCGCCACATAGCGGTCGACGACGGCCATGCCAAGATCGGTCTTGGAAGGAAAATGATAGTGAATGCTGGCCTTGCGAATCCCCAGCCTGTCGGCAATATCCTGGTAGCTGAATGCGCTGTAACCGCGGGTCTGGATCAGTCTTTCGGCGACGTCGAGTATCTGCTCGGCGGTTTCGGATCGTTGCTTGGACGCCGTCGTCGTCAGGGATTCCGTCATGGCGGCGAGCCGAGGTGACCCCGTTTCACCCAATATGTCGCTCCGCCCAAGGATCCAAGCGCGCGCCGGAATCCGGCCGGATTCCTGATCCAGGTCCCCCGACCATAGTGTCCCCGGCTGTCTTCAACGTCCCCGCTCAAGACCAATATCTCTTCGCCAGCCGGACAGTCGGACTCGGCCAGCACGGCGCCCGGCGCAAGCCGCTCCATCGCGACGCTCTCGCCGCCAGCAACCTCGTATAGCGGCAGTCTGGCGAGACCGGGTTGCTCGGTAGCCTTCCAGTCGACGGCGGAAGTGTCGATGACGATGCGCTCGCTCTCCGTTGGCGGCATCTGCCTCAGTTTAACAAAAATGGTGCAACCGGGCGCAGTGCGCGGCGTGTGTCGGCTTCGCGGCGGGTTGCGGACATAGGTTCCGGCCGGGTAGTCGCCATGCTCATCTGAAAACACGCCGTTGAGGACGAGAAATTCCTCGCCAAGCGCGTGCTCATGCGCGGGAAACGAACTTGCCGCAGCGTAGCGGACGAGCGAAGTCGCCCGCGCGACCTCGCCCCCGATGCGGTCGAGCATTCGGCGCTCGACACCTGCCTGTGGCGAGGGAATCCACGTCATCTCCTCGGTTGGAATGACGATGCGCTGGGAGAAGTCGGCGTTGATACGTTCGCTTGACATCGTGGGTCTCCCTGGAATTTCTCTGCAATGGGGCGCAAGTCCATTTCCTGCGTCCGCGTCCGCGCCGAGGGACTTTTGCGAAACGAGTCCGAGATGGGCTTTTGCAATCCGTCCATGAAGCGAGCGAGCACGTTTATCTACCTATCAGTAGGTAGAGTCAACCGCAAGACGGGGCTCGTTGGGAAAGCGCCCGTCGCAAGCTGGACGAGGAGTTAGCGGCCGGTCGAACCGAACCCGCCGCTGCCGCGGTTGGTAACCGAAAGCGATCCGGCCGGAATGAGATCGCCACGGACTATTTCAGCGATCACCATCTGCGCGATCCGCTCGCCGCGCCGGACATGAAATGGCGCATCACCGTGATTGATCAGGAGTACGCCGACTTCGCCGCGATAGTCCGCATCCACCGTGCCAGGCGCGTTAAGCACGGTCACGCCATGCCTGGCAGCAAGCCCCGAGCGCGGCCGGATCTGGGCCTCGTAGCCGTCCGGCAATGCGATCGTCAGCCCGGTCGGAATGAGCGCATGTTTTCCGGGAGCGAGAGTCACGGGGGCATCTTCCGGAACGGCGGCAAGCAGGTCGAGGCCAGCGGCGAGGGCGCTCTGATAGGCCGGCAAGGCCAGGCCCTCGCCATGAGGTAATTGCCGAATTTCGACTTTAACGTGCGTATTCAAGGTTGTTTCCCCGC
Organism: uncultured Alphaproteobacteria bacterium; assembly: GCA_963820275.1. Lineage (GTDB taxonomy): Bacteria > Pseudomonadota > Alphaproteobacteria > Rhizobiales > Xanthobacteraceae > Bradyrhizobium. The sequence continues at coordinate 119,037 of CAWFZL010000035.1, read as the reverse complement.
TTTCACCGCATCGGCAACCCGCGCGACCAGTGCGTCGGCGACTTCGCCCTTGGTCATCACCGGCCAGGATTTCGACCTTGACCTCGGCGTTACCGTCGCGCGTCAGCAAATGGACGGCATTGCGATCGCCACCCATCACGCCAGACGCGGCCGAGACATCGTTGGCGACGATCCAGTCGCAGCCCTTGCGCGCGAGTTTGGCCTTGGCGTTCTCGATCAAATGCTCGGTCTCCGCCGCGAAACCGATGACCAGCTGCGGTCTCAGGTCCTTCAATCTCGAGACCGTCGCCAGAATGTCCGGGTTCTCAACGAGCTGCAGCGGCGGCATGCCGGCCGATGTTTTTTTCAACTTCTGCTGGCCTTCATTGGCGACACGCCAGTCGGCCACGGCGGCGGCGAAAATCGCGATGTCCACGGGCAGGGCGGCTTCCACCTTTGCAAGCATCTCACGAGCTGATTCCACACGGGTCACCGCGACCCCTGCTGGATCTTCGAGATCCACCGGGCCCGAAATCAAGGTGACGTTCGCACCCGCAGCCTGCGCCGCCGCAGCAATGGCGTAGCCCTGTTTTCCCGACGAGCGGTTGGCGATGTAGCGCACGGGATCGATGGGTTCATGTGTGGGCCCCGCCGTGATCAGGATGCGATGGCCGGCCAGCGGCCGCTTCCGTGGTGGGCGCAGCAGACGTTCGGCGGCCTGTGCCAGTTCCAGGGGTTCGGCCATCCGGCCGATGCCGGCTTCTCCGGCTTCCGCCATCTCGCCGGCATTGGGTCCGATCATGACGACACCGTCGCGTTGCAATAGTGCGACGTTACGTCTCGTGGCGGCATTGTTCCACATCAGCGGGTTCATCGCCGGCGCTAGCAGGATCGGCCGATTCGCCGCGAGCAGGATGGCGGTTGCCAGATCGTCGGCGGCACCGTGAGCCATCTTGGCCATGAGGTCCGCGGTCGCCGGTGCCACCACGATCAGGTCGCAGTCGCGCGCCAGGCGGATGTGGCCGGCATCGAATTCACTCTCGGGATCGAACAGGTCCGTGTAGCAACGCTCGTTCGACAATGCGCTCGCGGTGAGCGCCGTGACGAAATGCTGCGCCGCTCTGGTCAGCACGCAGCGAACGTGAATTTGCCGCTCCTTGAGCCTGCGGATCAGGTCCAGCGCCTTATAGGCGGCAATGCCCCCGCCGATGATCAGGGTGACCCGGGGGAGGCCCCCGGCAGCGTGCGCCGCTGGTGGTGATCTGGTCGCGCCCGGCGCCGCCAGCAAAGGGGCTGGGGAGGCGCTGGAGGAGCCATTCCCCGAGGCTTCCCGCAGGATCACCCGGACCTCGTCCTCTACCGAGCGACCATTGCGGGCGGCGCGCAGCCGCAGCGCGTCCTTGACCGCGTCATCGAGCTTTCGGATGGTCAGACTGGCCATGGCAGCCTTTAGTCCGAGGGGAATTGACTGCAATGATATCAATATAATGATTGCATTGCAATCACAATTGGCGAATGGCGAACAAGATGCCGATGAAGGTCAGCGCTATGATCCAGAGCGCCAGCGCCCGCCAACGGCTCTTGCGACCCTCGGTTCGTCCCATGGCGGCAATTGTGTCGGGCGAGAGCGTCAGGCCTTCCCGCGTCATGGTCTCGAGCTGCTCAAGCACGGTTATGGCCCGCGTGGCGATCGAAGGCAGGTGCGCGAGCGCGCGACTGAGTTCGCCCGCGCCCAGGATAGCTCCCTGAACGCGTCCGATCGGGCCGAGATTGCGCTCGATCCATTCGCGGACCACGGGATCGGCGACCTTCCAGATGTCGAGTCTGGGGTCGAAGCCGCGGGCGACGCCCTCGACCACCACCATGGTCTTTTGCAGGAGTATCAGTTCCGGACGCGTGCGCATGTCGAACAGGCCGGTGACCTCGAGCAGCAGCGTCAACAACCTTGCCATCGAGATTTCCTCGGCGGTGCGATTGTGGATCGGCTCGCCGATGGCGCGGATGGCCTGCGCAAAATTCTCCACCGAGTGATGCGACGGAACATAACCGGCCTCGAAATGCACCTCGGCGACGCGGCGGTAATCGCGGGTAATGAAGCCCAGGAGAATTTCGGCGAGGAAACGTCGCTCCTTGACACCGAGCCGGCCCATGATGCCGAAGTCGACGGCCACCAGCCGGCCGGCCTCGTCGAGGAACAGATTGCCGGGGTGCATGTCGGCATGAAAGAAGCCGTCACGCAGCGCGTGGCGGAGAAAACTCTGGATCACCTTGCGCCCGAGGTCCGGCAAATCGACGTTCGACTGCTCAAGCCGGGAATGATCGCTCAGCGCGATGCCATCGATCCATTCCATGGTCAGCACATTGTGCGTGGTACGATCCCAGTTGACTTCGGGCACGCGGAAGTCCGGATCGTCGCGTGTGTTCTCCGCCATCTCCGACATCGCGGCCGCTTCGAGCCGCAAGTCCATCTCCATCGCGACCGAGCGGGACATGGTGTTGATGACCTCGACCAGCCGCAGTCGCCGCGCTTCCGCCGAATAGGTTTCGGCCTGATGCGCGACAAAGAAGAAATCGGACAGGTCGCGCCGGAAGCGGGAGGCCACCTCCGGCCGCAGTACCTTGACGGCCACAGGAATGCGCATGCCATTGCGCTCGATCTCGCCGCGATGGACCTGCGCGATCGAAGCTGCGGCGACCGCAGGACCGAGGCTCGCAAACAGTTGCGGCAAGGGCTTCTCCAGCGACGCCGCGATGACGGCTTCAGCCTCGGCTTGCGGAAACGGCGGCAGCCTGTCCTGCAGGCTTTCCAGGTCGCGCGCCATCACCACTCCGACCACGTCGGGCCGGGTGGCGAGAAATTGGCCGAGCTTCAGATAGGCCGGGCCAAGCCGGGTCAGCGCCCGCGAAAGCCGCGGGCCGGATTTGGCGCCGGGGCGCTCGACGATCCGCGCCATGCGCAGGGCCAGTTGCCCGGGCGGCGGCACCAATGACGGATCGACCACACCGAACACGCCCTCGCGCGCAAACACGAATGTGGCGCGGGCAATCCGCGCGATGTGGGTAACTGCGGAAATCACAAACGCCAGCCCGAATGCAATGCCACGATGCCGCCCGAGAAGCTTTGCCAGCTGACCCGCGAAAAGCCGGCGGCTCGGACCATTTCGGCGAACTCGCCTGGCCTCGGGAACTTCCGGATCGACTCGACGAGGTAGCGATAGGAATCGGCATCGCCGGTCACCGCACGGCCAAGCGGCGGGATCACGTTGAACGAGAACAGGTCGTAGATCCGGTCAAGCCCCGGAACATCGACGGTAGAGAATTCCAGGCACAGGAATCGCCCGCCGGGCCTGAGCACGCGAAACGCCTCGGCCAGCGCACGATCGATCCGCGGCACGTTGCGGATGCCGAATGCGATGGTGTAGCCGTCGAACGTATTGTTCGCAAAGGCAAGCTCCTCGGCATTGCCTTCGATAAACGACACACGATCGTCAAGGTGACGCGCGACGGCGCGCTCTCGACCGACCGCCAGCATGTCGGGATTGATATCGCACACCGTTGCCTTGAAGCGTGATCCCGCCGCCTTGGCGGCACGGAAGGCGATGTCCCCGGTACCGCCCGCAACGTCGAGCAACGCGAACGGCGTCTCGCCGCGCGGCGGATTGAGCGCGTTGATCATCAGGTCCTTCCAGAGGCGATGCAGACCCCCTGACATCAGATCGTTCATCAGGTCGTAGCGGCGTGCGACACTGCGAAAAACGTCGTTAACCAGCGTTTGCTTGTCGCCGAGCGGTACTTCGGTGAAGCCAAAATGCGTGGTTTCGTCCGGTCGGTTCATCAACCCGTCTCCAACCAGTGCCGCCCATCGGAGAGCGCGGCACACGGGCGGACCATAGCGTGCCCGCCGCAATGGCGCTATCACGTCAGTCCCTCAAGGTGAATGCCACCCTATGCCCGAATTACCCGAAGTCGAGACCGTCCGCCGCGGCCTGCAGCCGGCCATGGAAGGAACGAAAATCCTGAGCGCCGAAGTTCGCCGAAAAAACCTCCGGTTTCCGTTCCAGAAGGATTTTGCGGCGCGTTTGGCGGGCCAGACCGTGACCGGACTCGGCCGCCGCGCCAAATATCTGATGGCCGACCTCGCCTCCGGCGACGTGCTGTTGATGCATCTTGGCATGTCCGGCTCGTTCCGCGTCCTCGATGATGACAAAGAGAAGACATCGGGCAATTTCCATCATCCCAGAGGCAAGGATCGCAGCCACGACCACGTCGTGTTCCACATGTCGTCGGGCGCGGCGATCGTCTTTAACGATCCTCGCCGGTTCGGGTACATGAAGGTCATCGCCCGCAACGCCCTCGAAGAGGAGCCCTTGCTCAAGGGGCTCGGCCCGGAACCGCTCGGCAACGAATTCGATGCCGCCATGCTGGCCCGCTCATGCGCCAACAAGAAGACCAGCCTGAAGGCTGCGCTGCTTGACCAGCGTGTGGTCGCAGGTCTCGGCAACATTTATGTCTGCGAAGCACTGTTTCGTGCGCGCCTGTCGCCGCGAAGACTGGCTGCGACGCTTGCCAAGAATGGTGAACCCACCGGCCACGCGCGGCGTCTGGTCGAGGCGATCCACGCGGTGCTGAACCAGGCCATCAAGGCCGGCGGCTCGTCGCTTCGGGATCATCGCCAGACCTCCGGCGAACTCGGCTATTTCCAGCATTCGTTCCAGGTCTACGATCGCGAGGGCGAAAAATGCCAGACCTCAGGCTGCAGCGGGACGGTGCGGCGGTTTACCCAAAACGGACGCTCCACCTTCTGGTGCCCGAAATGCCAGAAGTGAGGCTAATGCGGTGGATTTGACATTCGCTTCAGTCTTGGCGCGAGTTCTGCCGGCGAATGTCAAATGCCAAACCGCACTAGAATCGATATCTTGCTAGCGTCCTCGGCTCCGACATTCGCAAATGAAATCGCCGCAACACGATGCGAATGTCAGAACCGGGACACTAGCGTTACTTCCGCACGCAGATCACGCGAACTACCGACGTCTTCGCATCGCCTGTTCCGCCTGTCGGGCTCACGCCATTGACCTTGATGAATTCGCGCACGGTATCTGCGGGTACCAGAACGGCCTGCAGCGGTGCCGCGACCGCGCTTCCGGCGACGGCGACCGGTTTCAACAAGGCGATGCCTGCGAATTTGCCATTGCCATCGAGGGCGGCGGCGCCGGAAAAGCCGAGTGCCGGCGGTGGTGACAGCGCAAGATCATTGCTGCTGCCGACGGGCGTCACCGAGGCCCTGACGCTGCTCGTCGCGTTGCCTCCACCCTGGTTTTGCGGATCGGCGATGCCGGTGAGTTCGAGGCCGTTTCGACCTGCATCGTTTGCCGCCACCGCAAGCGGCTTCAATCCTCGTGCGCCGTAGACGCGCAGCAGCGCCAGATCATGCTCCTTGTCTTCGGCGACGCGATCGGCATGGCCGAAACCCGCGATCACGATTGCGAGGCATCCGTCGGTGATCTGACGGTCGGCGACGATCGCGCCGTCTTCGCTTGCGACCACGCCGGTGCCGTATTCGACAGTTCTGCGCAGCGCCGGGGCGGTGTTGACCGGGAACGGATTGAAGGCGCTCGACATCGCGATCACCACCGGCTCGACGATATTTTCCGTGGCCTGATCGTAGAGAATGGTGAGGACGCGGACCTCGTCGCCCTGGAACGTGCCGCGAACGTAGAATTTCTTCAGGCCCTGCAGTCCCGACAATACGAAAAAATCCGGCTTGACCACGGTGTAATCGACATTGCGCCCGGCCGGTTCTTTCTTCTCGCGTTCGGCGAGTTTTGCCGTGGTTGGGCTTGCCTCCTTGCGCCGGGACAGTTGAATCTGGATGGTGCCGGTTGGTGAACTCCATTTCGTACCGCTGGCGTCGGAAGCCTGCTGGGGGACCAGCTTGGTCGGGACGCCAAGCCGGGCGCCCGTGACGGTATCGGTGACGATCTTCCAGCCGGCATTGTCCTGCCGGCGTCTTGCGGTCTCCGAAAGCACGCTGCGTTCCTTTGGATTGAGCACGCCGGTCGGTTTGCCGCCCAGCGATTTCTGATACTCCTTGATCGCCTCGACCATGCGTTCGCTGACTTCGCCAGAGATGGCGCCGTTGTACTGGCCGACCCAGGCGAGATCGGACTGGAGAGCCTGCCGCTCGGCCTGCGGCATCGCGTTGGCGGTATCGGCCGGTTTCTGCAACGAGGGCCGGACCGGTTCGGTCGCCACCTGCTTCGGTTTGGCCCCGGCGCTGGACGGCGGGGCCGGTTGGGCCTGCGCTGCGGCGCCCAGGGCCACCAATATCAATGTTGCCGTCAGCATCGATCTCATGACAAATCTTCCAGCGCAATTTCCGGTCCATTGACGAACGCGCAACTAAGCACATCTGCTTGGTCGGCAACAGCAGGCGGAGGGTTCAGCAAATGACGGCGGGATCAGAGGACACGTTTGCAACATGCTGAGTTCCGACGAACTCGAACGTTACGCCCGCCACATCGTGCTGCACGAGGTCGGCGGCCCCGGCCAGGCGGCGTTGAAGGAAGCGTCCGTGCTGGTGATTGGCGCCGGCGGGTTGGGCTCGCCCGCGTTGATGTATCTGGCTGCCGCAGGCGTTGGCACGCTCGGCGTGGTCGACGATGATGTCGTTTCGCTTTCGAACCTGCAGCGTCAGATCATTCATGAAACGCCCGATATCGGCAGGCCAAAGGTCGACAGCGCAGCCGAGCGCGTTGCCGGCCTCAATCCCCATGTCAGGTTTGCCGCGCATGCCACGCGCATCAAGGCTTCCAACGCGATGGAGCTGATCGGCGGATACGATCTGGTGCTGGACGGGTCGGACAATTTCGAGACGCGCTACCTGGTTTCGGATGCATGCTTTCTGGCGGCAAGACCCTTGGTCACGGCGGCGCTCGGCATGTTCGACGGTTCGCTGACAACCATACGTGCGCACGAGAAGAACGCGGCCGGCGAGTTCAATCCAACCTACCGGTGCCTGTTTCCCGAACCGCCGCCGCCGGGCACCGTGCCGACCTGCGCCGAAGCCGGCGTCATGGGCGCGCTCGCCGGGGTCATGGGATCAATGATGGCGCTGGAAGCGATCCGCGAAATCGTCGGCTTCGGCGAAGGCCTGGTCGGGCGGCTTTTGATGCTGGACGCGCGCACGATGCGGTTCGAGACGTTGCGCTACAAGCGCGATCCACTGAACCCCCTCAACGGAGATGCGCTCGTCATCACCGATCTGAGCGGGCATCGGTGAAGCACGCCAGGTTCACAGCATGCTGGGCAGCACGCGGTCCGGCGGCTTGTGATTGTCGAGGAAGGTTCGGATGTTGATGATCACCTTCTCGCCCATCTCGACGCGGCCCTCGATCGTGGCCGAGCCCATGTGCGGCAGCAGCGTCACCTTTCCCGCCTTTCGAGAGGCGAACCAGCCTTGGACTGACCGCAGGTTCGTGCTCGAACACATCGAGGCCCGCACCGGCAATTTCGCCGGTTTCAATAAGCTTGGTCAGCGTCTCCTCGTCGATCACCTCGCCGCGCGCGGTGTTGACGATGTAGGCATCCTTGCGGATCAGCTTCAGTCGCCGCGCCGACAACAGGTGGAACGTCGCGGGCGTATGCGGGCAGTTCACCGAGATGATGTCCATCCGCGCCAGCATCTGGTCGAGGCTCTCCCAGTAGGTCGCGCCAAGTTCTTCGGCGATCCGGGGAGCGACCGGACGGCGGTTGTGATAATGGATCTGCAGGCCGAAGGCGTGCGCGCGACGCGCGACCGCCTGGCCGATGCGGCCCATGCCGATGATGCCGAGCCGTTTTCCCCCGATGCGATGACCGAGCATCCAGGTCGGCGACCAGCCCGGCCAGTTCTTGCCCTCGGTCAGGATGGAGGCACCCTCGATCAGCCGGCGCGGCACCGCAAGAATCAGCGCCATGGTCATGTCGGCGGTGTCTTCGGTCAAAACCTTCGGCGTGTTGGTGACGGTGATGCCGCGCGCGTGCGCCGCCGCGACATCGATGTTGTCGACGCCATTGCCGAAATTGGCGATCAATTTCAGCTTGCAGTCGGGCTGGTTGATGAGATCTTCAGTGATCGCGTCGGTGACCGTCGGTACCAGGATATCGGCGGAGCGGAGCGCGTCGGCAATCTGGTCCTTCGACATCGGCTCATCGTCAAGATTTAGCCGCGCGTCGAACAATTCGCGCATGCGGGTCTCGATCGAGTCCGGCAGCTTCCGAGTGACGACAACGAGAGGCTTTTTCTTAACCGACATTTCCTGCTCTCATGCGGTCGTTCAGACCTCATTAACCCGGGTATTCGACACTGCACTGCCGCATGGTCCGGGCGCTTCTCCGTGGGTTCCCCGAGATCTTCCGCTGGTTTGCTGCGGATGATTTCGGGCTCTTTTTTGCTCTTTGGCTTTCTGTCCTCTCTAGCAGAAGGCCGGGCCAAGACAAGAACCTCCGGCAGGAACCGGGAATCGCAAGCCCAAGGGCTATCGGACGGGGCAGGGGTTTTGGGGTCTGCAGTTGCTTGTGTTTTGGCACAAGTAATTGAGTTGTTCGCTCGGCAGGAGACGAGTTGATGGGGTTGGGGCGTCTTTGTTCTGTGGCGTTGGCGTGCTGTCTGCTGAACGTGTCGGCGATCACAATTCAATGTTCGGCAAAAGATGCAGCTCTGACCACCAGCGGCCTGCCGGTCCCGCGTTACGTCAGCCTGAAATCCGATCACGTCAACGTCCGCGCCGGTCCGACAAAGGACAATGACGTCGCCTGGGTCTACACCCGCTCGGGCCTTCCGGTTGAGATCACTGCCGAGTTCGAGAACTGGCGTCGCGTCCGCGATTCCGAGGGTGCCGAGGGTTGGGTCTATCATTCGCTGCTGTCGGGCCGGCGCACGGCCGTGGTCACCATGAAGAGCAAGGACGATTTTGCCTCGCTTTACGAAGAGGCCGATCCCAAGAGCGCCGTCACCGCCCGCCTGCAGGCAGGCGTCGTCACCCAGGTCAAGCATTGCGGGTCCGGCTGGTGTCACGTCGCCGGCAATGGCTTCGATGGCTGGATCGAGCAGCAGCGGCTTTGGGGCGTCTACGCCGACGAAAAGGTCGATTGACGAAACCGTCATTCCGGTCGGGGAGGCGCGATCCGGTGGTTGCGGATTATACGCGAGCGCGCGTCGTGGCTCGACGCTGCGGCTCGCACCTCAATGACAACCAGTGACTAGTTGAGTGACAGTTCAGCGCTTCTTGCGCAGCCGCACGACCATGTCGACCCGGGCGATCTCGTAGCCCTCGGGGACGTCGGGCATTTTCTGCAACACCAGATGCGGATCGGGGATATCGACCAGCTCGTGGTTGTTTTCGAGATAAAAGTGGTGATGGGCCGATACGTTGGTATCGAAATAGGTCTTGGTGCCGTCAACGCTGACCTGCCGCAGCAGGCCTGCATCGGTAAGCTGGTTGAGCGTGTTGTAGACGGTAGCCAGCGACACCGTGACCTTCGCCAGCGTCGCTTCCTCATAGAGCATTTCCGCGGTCAGATGGCGCGCGCCCTTGCTGAAAAGTAGCCAGCCCAGCGCCATGCGCTGGCGGGTCGGTCGCAGCCCTGCGGCCTGCAACATCTCATTGACGTCATGCCATGGGCAGCCGGTCAGCGCCGGCTGCCGCCCCGCGACACGGGGTTCGGAACCGGCACCTTCTTCGCTGAAAACTCTGCCCTTGTCGCTCATTTCCGCTTCGGACACTGCAGTAATCCATAAGGCACCGCAGCGAGATATAAGAAGTAATTCCTTCAGATGCAAGTTTTTCGCAACTAGAATGGGCCCAGGGTTAAGCGCCGCCAAGCGGACCGGGAAGCGGCGATTTGCCTCCCGGTCTAATCCTTTGCCGTCCGCAGGGCCTGTGATAGAGAGCCGCGCTACTGCCCCAACGCGGGTTGGGCAAAGGCGAGCGCCGGGGCCCCGCAGGGGGCCAGGCCCTGCGGGTATCATCGCCAATAATTGGCACGCTTACTGCCCAAAAACGGGTCCATTCGCTCGAAAACGCTTTTATCAGGATTTTTGAAAAGGCTGGCTTCATGCTGGAAAGGCGCGGCGGTTACGAATACGAGGATCTACTGGCATGCGCCCGCGGCGAGATGTTTGGCCCGGGAAACGCACAATTGCCCCTGCCTCCCATGCTGATGTTCGATCGCATTAGCGAGATTTCCGAGACCGGCGGGGAGTATGGCAAAGGCCTGGTCCGGGCCGAGCTCGACGTGAAACCCGACCTCTGGTTTTTTGGCTGTCATTTCAAGAACGACCCGGTCATGCCCGGCTGCCTCGGGCTGGATGCGATGTGGCAGATGGTCGGCTTCTATCTGGGTTGGATCGGTGGCGAAGGACGCGGCCGGGCGCTGGGACTGGGCGAGTTGAAGCTGGCTGGGCAGGTCCTGCCGAACGTCCGCAAGGTCGTCTACAACATCGACATCAAACGCGTGATGCGCATGAAGCTCTGGTTGGGGATTGCCGACGGCTGGCTTTCCATGGATGGCGAGATTATCTATCGCGCGAAGGACTTGAAGGTGGGCCTGTTCAGGCAGGACGCCCCGTTGCAGCCGGGAACCTGAGACACGAGCTCCGGCCGACGAGGCGGCATTCGGTTTGATGACGGGCATCACACAATACCACAACGACAGGACGAGGCGATCATGAGGCGGGTTGTCATCACGGGGATGGGCATTGTCTCATCTATCGGCAACAACACCCAGGAAGTGCTCGCGAGTCTTCATGAGGCGAAATCCGGAATTACCCGCGCGGAAAAATATGCCGAGCTTGGCTTCCGCTCCCAGGTGCAAGGCGCGCCCACTCTCGATCCCTCCGGTATCATCGATCGCCGCGCGATGCGGTTCCTCGCCGAAGGTACCGCCTGGAATCATATCGCCATGGAGCAGGCGATCCAGAATTCCGGCCTCGAGCCGTCCGAAGTTTCCAACGTCAGCACCGGCATCATCATGGGCTCGGGCGGCCCCTCGGCGCGGACCATCGTTGAATCCGCCGATATCACGCGCACCAAGGGTCCGAAGCGAGTTGGTCCCTTCGCGGTGCCCAAAGCGATGTCCTCCACCGCGTCGGCGACACTCGCCACCTGGTTCAAGATCAAGGGCGTGAACTATTCGATTTCATCGGCCTGCGCGACTTCCAATCACTGCATCGGTAACGCCTACGAGACCATCCAGATGGGCAAACAGGATGTCATCTTCGCCGGCGGTTGCGAGGAACTCGACTGGACCCTTTCGGTCTTGTTTGATGCGATGGGCGCGATGTCGTCGAAATACAATGACACGCCGGCGACTGCGTCCCGGCCATATGACGTCGGTCGCGACGGGTTCGTCATAGCCGGAGGCGCCGGCGTGGTGGTGCTCGAAGAACTCGAACATGCGAAAGCGCGCGGCGCGCGCATCTATGCGGAGGTCGTCGGTTATGGCGCCACTTCCGACGGTTACGACATGGTCGCGCCTTCGGGCGAAGGCGCCGAGCGCTGCATGCGGATGGCACTCTCCACGGTCAATACCAAAATCGACTACATCAACCCGCACGCCACCTCGACGCCGGCCGGCGATCCGCCGGAAATCGAGGCGATCCGCAAGGTGTTCGGGACCGGCGAGAAATGCCCGCCGATTTCCGCGACCAAGGCGCTGACCGGTCATTCGCTCGGCGCCACGGGTGTCCAGGAAGCGATCTATTCGCTCTTGATGATGAACAACGGATTCATCTGCGAAAGCGCCAATATCAGCGAACTCGACCCGGTGTTCTCCGACATGCCGATCGTGCGCAAGCGCATCGACAATGCCAAGATCGGCACGGTTCTTTCGAACTCCTTCGGCTTTGGCGGCACCAACGCCACGCTGGTGTTCAAGCGGATGGATGCGTAAGGTAACTTCGAGAGGTGCTGTTTGTCTTCGTGGCCGGGCTTCGTCCCGGCCATCCACGTCTTGATCAAGATGAAGAAAAAGGACGTCGATGATCCGGGTCAAGCCCGGGCAAGACGAGGGAAAGAGCGGCGTCACAATGAGTGATCTGATGAAGGGCAAGCGCGGACTGGTCATGGGCATCGCCAATGATCATTCGATCGCCTGGGGAATTGCCAGGACGCTGGCCGCTCAGGGTGCCGAGCTCGCATTCACCTATCAGGGCGAGGCGCTCGGCAAGCGCGTCAAACCGCTCGCCGAATTGCTCGCGGTCGATCTGGTGCTTCCCTGCGATGTCGAAAATCTCGCAAGTGTCGATTCGGTGTTCGAGGCGCTGCGCGCGAAATGGGGGCGGCTGGACTTCCTAGTTCATGCCATCGCGTTCTCCGACAAGAACGAGCTGAAGGGCCGCTACGCCGACACTACGCGCGAGAATTTTTCGCGCACCATGCTCATATCGTGTTTTTCATTCACTGAGCTTGCCAAGCGCGCGGCAGAGTTGATGCCGGAAACCGGCGGCACGATGGTCACGCTGACCTTCGGCGGCTCGACACGCGTGATGCCGAACTACAACGTCATGGGCGTTGCCAAGGCGGCGCTGGAAGCCTCCGTGCGGTATCTTGCCGCCGATTTCGGGTCGCGCGGCATTCGCGTGAACGCGATTTCTGCTGGTCCCGTTCGCACGCTTGCCGGTTCCGGCATCGGCGACGCCCGGACGATGTTCGCCTTTCAGCAGAAGCATTCGCCACTTGGCCGCGGCGTGACGCTCGACGAACTCGGCGGTTCCGCGCTGTACTTGCTGTCCGACCTCTCCGGTGGCGTTACCGGCGAAACGCACTTCGTCGATTCCGGCTACAACATCATTTCGATGCCGCGGCCCGAAAATCTGAAGGATACCGACTGAATTTGGAGCCGGTCCGGTTGTCATCCTGCGGCGATGGCGCCGGCACGCTGGAAAGCCGGCCGCGCCGCACAGGCATCGATGTAGCGGTTGAATGAGGGGCGCGCCGGAACAATCTTGAAGAGCCTGATCGCGAAATTGAGCCCTGATCCGATGACGATGTCGGCGGCCGAGAAATTCTCGCCGAGAATCCACGGCCCCTTCTTCAGCGCGTTATCCAGAACGTCGAAAACGCGCTGCGCATCGCCCCATCCGGCAGCGACCGGGTTCATCTCGACCTTGGTTGCGACCTGCATCACCGCAGGCTCGACGCAGCTCGGTCCGAAGAACAACCAATAGAGGTACCTGGCGCGCAAGGGATCGCCTGGCGGTGGCGCAAGCTTCGCCTCCGGATAGCGTTCGGCGACATAGGCGCAGATCGCGGCGACCTCGGCGAGCGCCGCCTCGCCGTCTTGCAGCGCAGGGACCTTTCCCATCGGATTGATGGCGAGATATTCCGGCGCCTTCTGCGCGCCCTTGGAGAGGTCGATCAGCACGCGCTCATAGGGCTGACCGGTTTCTTCCATCAGCCAGAGCGCCGTAAATGACCGTGTCCTTGGCGCCCAGTACAGTTTCATCATGGCCGTTTACTCCTCCTTGAGAAACAACGGTAGTGTCTGGTCGAGTTTTGCCGAAAGCAGGGCACGCGCGCCATCTCGCAATCGTATATTGCTCGCCACCGCTTCGGGCGTGGCGGGCGCTTCAAAGCCGTCGAGCGTCCGGAAATTGTCGTCCTTCAATAGATTCGAGAAATGTGCTGCAAGCCGTTCACCAACACCAGGGTCGTGCTTGGCAAAAGTTTGCCCGTCGAACACGGTTATTCGAATGAATGCGAACAACGCGCCTTTCTTGAACGCGCCTGACGACCAGTTGGTGAGGACCCCAATGCCCGAGGCGTTCTGATTGGTGCCGCCAACTTGTCCGCCTGACCGCGTGACGACAACGTAACGCGCGCAACTGGACTTCGCGGCGATCTGTCGGACGGCATCTGTCAGATCGTTGCTGGCGTCGCGGAACAACTGCTTTGGAGGGTGATAATACGGGTCGAATGCGTCCTTCGAATAGGCAATGCGCCTCACCGTGCTGCCGCCAGCAGCGGCGCGAACCCGGGCGACTACAAGGTCGTCGAGCCCCCAGGATTCGACCGGTACCTCAGCAAGTTCGTTGCCGAATACCGTGAGCCCAATGTGCTGAACTGCAAATCGGTCCCCGATGGCCGAAATGACACCGAGTTGGCACGGTCCACTCTCGGTCGCCGCGGCCGGGTTCGCGCTTCTGGTGGTCTGGGGTGCCACCGGCTTTTTTGCGGTCGGTCTTTTCGCTTGAGCGGCTGGCGGAGCCGGAACTGGTTGGGTCTGCGCATAAGCTGGCTGAGCAACCCATATGGCCAGCAAGGCGACAGCAAGGCAGCGAAACATCGAAAGAAGCTCTGCGACAGAGGGAACGAACGGATGAGAGGGAATTTCTCGGTACAATCAAAGATAGAACGTGTCTCATCGCACCGCAACGGGTTATACGTGCCACTCGCGAGAGCGGCGACGCCGTCGCTGCGGTCTCACGGCGTCGTAAGATCGCCCTTCCCCCTCCACCGATAAAACTTCATGACGAAGCCGGTCATAGGCTCGACCTGTTCCTTTTCGAACAGAAATCCTTCGCGCTCGTACCAGCGCCAGGCTCTCTCATTCTCGCGCACGCATCGCAGGTGGATTTCATCCGGCAATTGCTGTCTTGCGAAAGCAAGCAATCCGCTGCCCAGGCCCCGCCCCTGATATTGCGGTGCCACGAAAAGCTGGTCGAGATATTTCAGCGGCATGTGCAGCGCCAGCATCGCCGCGATCGCGGCGCCATCGTCGGCAACAAACAGGCTCCAGCCTTTCTCGATCTCGAGCGGAATGCGCGCCCGCAATTTCGCCAGCAGAAAATTGCTGGCATCCTCAAGCCCGGTGGATACCCAGCTGTCCATCCAGACGCGAGCGATCTCGTCATGTTCGTCGATGCGGGCGGGGCGGATCTCGGCTTGCATCGGAAGTCTCTCCAGCCAGGGCGGCAAACCTAAACCAGTTCGATGCATCGGCAATGACGGCCTCCCGGTCCGCTGGCCGCTCCGGCTCGCTTCGCGCGTAAAGGCACAAAAAGGGCGGCTGAAAAGCCGCCCTTTTTCAATTCCATGGCCGGGACTTTACTCGCCGGCGGCCTCGCGCGGTGCGGCCTCGGTCTTCGGTTTGGCCTCGAGATCTTCGCCCGTCGCCTGGTCGACCGCCTTCATCGACAGGCGCGTCTTGCCGCGATCGTCGAAGCCGAGCAGCTTGACCTTCACCTTGTCGCCTTCCTTGACGACATCCGAGGTCTTTTGCACGCGGTTGGGCGCGAGCTGGCTGATATGAACGAGACCGTCCCTCGCGCCGAAGAAGTTCACGAATGCGCCGAACTCCATTACCTTGACGACGGTGCCGTCATAGATCTGGCCGACCTCCGGATCGGAGGCGATCGACTTGATCCACTTGATGGCGGCCTTGATGGACTCGCCGTCGCTCGATGCGACCTTCACGGTCCCGTCATCCTCGATATTGACCTTGGCGCCGGTCTTCTCGACAATCTCGCGGATCACCTTGCCGCCCGTGCCGATCACTTCGCGAATCTTGTCGGTCGCGATCTTGAAGGTTTCGATGCGCGGCGCGTAGGCGCCGAGCTCGGCGCGCGCAGCGGTCAGGGCCTTCGCCATTTCGCCAAGAATGTGGATGCGTCCCTCCCTGGCCTGGGCGAGCGCGACCCTCATGATCTCCTCGGTGATGCCGGCAATCTTGATGTCCATCTGCAGCGAGGTGATGCCGTGATCGGTGCCGGCCACCTTGAAGTCCATGTCGCCGAGGTGGTCCTCGTCGCCGAGAATGTCCGACAGCACGGCATAGCGCTGATCCTCGAGAATGAGGCCCATGGCGATGCCGGCGGTCGGCCGCTTCAAGGGAACGCCCGCATCCATCAATGCCAGCGAGGAACCGCAAACGGTCGCCATCGAAGAAGACCCGTTCGATTCGGTGATCTCGGAGACCACGCGGACCGTGTAGGGGAATTCATGATGCGGCGGAAGCACCGGGTGGATCGCGCGCCAGGCGAGCTTGCCGTGGCCGATCTCGCGCCGCTTGGTGCCGCCGAGACGGCCGGTTTCGCCGACCGAGAATGGCGGGAAATTGTAGTGCAGCAGGAACGTTTCCTTATACGTTCCCGACAGCGCGTCGATGTACTGCTCGTCCTCACCGGTGCCGAGCGTGGTTACGACCAGGGCCTGGGTTTCGCCGCGGGTGAACAGCGCCGAGCCATGGGCGCGCGGCAACACGCCCACTTCGGCGATGATGTTGCGGACCGTCCTGACGTCGCGGCCGTCGATGCGTCTGCCGGTATCGAGAATGTTCCAGCGCACGATCTTGGCTTCCAGCTCCTTGAATACGGCGGCGATGCGCAGCTTGTCGTATTTCGGCTCCTGGCCTTCGGGACAGTAATGCGCCATCACCTTTTCCTTGGCCTTGGCGACTGCTGCGTAGCGCTCCTGCTTGACGGGGATGGCATAGGCCGCACGCAGGTCGGTCTCGATCAGCGCCAGCATCTCCTTCTCCAGCGCGCTTTCGTCGACCGTCTGGACGTCGCGCGGCTCTTTTGCCGCCTTCTCGGCAAGCTCGATGATCGCGTTGATCACCGGCTGAAAATGCCGATGCCCGAACATTACCGCGCCGAGCATGATGTCTTCGTTGAGTTCCTTGGCTTCGGATTCCACCATGAGCACCGCATCGGCGGTGCCGGCAACGACGAGGTCGAGCTGGGTGTCGACCATTTCGTCGAGCGTCGGATTGAGCACATATTCGTCGTTGACAAAGCCGACCCGGGCCGCGCCGATCGGGCCCTTGAATGGCGCGCCCGACAAGGTCAGCGCGGCCGAAGCCGCTACCATCGAGAGCACGTCGGGGTCATTCTCCATGTCGTGCGACAGCGTCGTCACTATCACCTGGGTCTCGTTGCGCCAGCCTTCCACGAACAGGGGGCGGATCGGCCGGTCGATCAGGCGGGAGACGAGCGTCTCCTTCTCGGTGGGCCGTCCTTCGCGCTTGAAATAGCCGCCGGGAATGCGGCCAGCGGCGTAGGTCTTTTCCTGGTAGTCGACGGTCAGGGGCAGGAAATCGACGCCCTCGCGGGGGGTCTTGGCGGCAACGACGGTCGCGAGCACAACGGTCTCGCCATAGGTTGCAACGACGGCGCCGTCGGCCTGGCGGGCGAGTTTTCCTGTTTCAAGCTTGAGGGGGCGTCCACCCCAATCGATCTCGACTGTATGAATATCGAACATTGCGGTCTTCTTTCATGAGTTCACGCAAGGCATGAAAGTCCCGCACACAAAAACCATGCGCAAGATTGCGGGACGCTGACCGCTTCTTTCGATCAGCGCCCGGCGATCCTGCCATGGTCTTGATATGCGGGATGGCATTCATCCTTTGTGGTTCAAAACGGGGGTAGTTGCGCCTTCGCCCTACGACCCGCGCGACGGGCACCTTGCCCGCCATCGTCCAGTCGCCGGAGTGCTGCTGGACGAGCTTCTGTCCGGACACGACCCTGGCCGAAGAACAGCTTCGAAGATCATGCCCTATGCGAGCCGCCGGCGGCTCGCATTACGATATGCGCATGGCCTTGTCGAAAAGTCGTAAACCGCTTTTGCCAAACCACGCGCAAGAACGCGCGCAACATGCGCGCGTGAACTTGTTAACTCAACGCCGAATGTTGTGCTTTTCGATCAGCGCCTGGTAACGCGCCTCGTCCTTCCGCTTGAGGTAATCGAGCAGCGAACGGCGCGTGGCGACCATCTTCAGCAGCCCCCGACGTGAATGGTTGTCCTTCACGTGACTCTTGAAATGGTCGGTGAGGTTGTTGATGCGCTCCGACAGGATCGCGACTTGGACCTCGGGCGAGCCGGTGTCGCCGGCCTTCTTGGCATTGTTCTTGATGACTTCCGCTTTGCGTTCGGCGGCAATCGACATCGTCAGACACTTTCATTTTTGCGAGCCGGACTGGCAGTCAGTCCGGTCAGGTTGAACACGCGCTTGGGGATGAGTTCGCCATTGCCAATTTCGGCGAGGGCCAAGAGCCGGCCTGCCACCGTGACATAGACTGTGCCGCTACAATTGGGCGCATCCCGTCCGCGCAACAAAACGGCCTGGCCTCGATGAAGCCTTGTCGCATCAGCCCGAGTGACGGCCAGTGCCGGGATGTCGTCCAGCGCGGTCTCAACGGGCAAAAGCGCGTCGGCGAGGCTGCCCTCGCCGGACGCGGCTCTATCGCACAAAGCCTGCAACTGTTCCAGCGGAATCATGTCGTTCTCGCCGAACGGACCGACGACGGTCCGCCGCAACGCGCAGATATGGCCAAAACAGCCGAGAATCCGGCCGATATCACGGGCCAGGGCCCGGACATAGGTACCCTTGCCGCACTCCGCCTCGAACACGGAATGACTGTTATCTATTTGTTCTACAAGGGTTAATTCATAAATCTCGACGGGGCGCGGCTTCAGTTCGACCCTCTCGCCGTCCCGCGCCAGATCATAGGCGCGTTCGCCCTGGACCTTGACCGCAGAATATTGCGGCGGGATCTGCTCAATCAGGCCGGTGAAGCGCGGCAACAGGGCCGAAATTGCCTCGGCCGTCGGCCGGATATCACTGGTCCTTACGACGCGGCCTTCGGTGTCGTCAGTGTCACGCTCCTCGCCCCAGGCCACGGTGAAGCGATAGCGCTTGCGTCCATCCATGACGAAGGGGACCGTCTTGGTGGCTTCGCCGAGCGCGATCGGCAGTCCGCCTGACGCAAGCGGATCGAGTGTGCCGGCATGACCTGCACGCTTGGCCTGGAACAGCCGCTTCACGATCGCCACCGCATGAGTGGACGTCATGCCGATCGGCTTGTCGAGCACGAGCCACCCATGGACGTCGCGTTTATCGCGGCGCGGCTGATTGTTATGGCGCTTGCCGGCGGCAGGACCATTATCGCCGCGAGGCAGAGAAATCTCTTTTGCAAGTTCGTCTGCATCGCCGATTGGCGGTTCGATCAGGCCGTTTGCCCTCGTCATGGTCATCCATCACCCTTCAGATTCGTCCGAGCCAGACCTGTGCGGGTCAGATTCGTGCGAGTCGGATTCGCGCGAGCTGGACTCGTGTAAGTCGGATTCATGCAAATCCTGCGCGAGATCTCTCCGCACCGCAGGTGTTCTCAGTAATTTCTCGATCCGTTCCGCTTCATCGAATCGATCGTCGAGGCGGAAGCGGACATCAGGTGCAAATTTCAGGTTAACGCGCCGCGCGATCTCGCCCCGCAGGGACTTCCTGTTGCGATCGAGCGCCGCGAGCACCTTGTCCGTATCGCGCCCGCCAAGCGGCATCACGTAGATCGTCGCCAGTTTGAGGTCCGGCGACATCCTTACCTCGGGAACGGTGATGATGTGGCCTTCAAGATCGGCATCGCGGGCGCTGCCATGCGCCAGAATGTCCGCTATGGCGTGACGCACGATCTCGCCCACCCGTAACTGGCGTTGCGAGCCGCCGGCGGCGGAGGCCTTATTCTGGTGAGCACGTGGCATGAAGAAGTTACCCTGTCATGCCCGGGCTTGACCCGGGCATCCATCGCATCATTTCAAGAATCCGCCTTGGGCGGATGGATCGCCGGGTCAAGCCCGGCAATGACGAGCAGAAACCGAAGCCGCAAGGTTCAGACTTACAGGCTGCGCTGTATCAACTCCACGCGATAGCACTCGATGACATCGCCGACCCGCATGTCACCGTAGTTCTCGAAGGCCATACCGCATTCCTGGCCGGCCTGCACTTCCCTCACTTCATCCTTGAAGCGCTTCAGTGTCGATAGTTTGCCTTCGTGGACGACGACGTTGTCGCGAATCAGGCGGACATTGGCGCCGCGTTCCACGGTGCCGTCGGTGACGCGGCAGCCCGCAACCTTGCCGACCTTGGAAATGTTGAACACTTCCAGGATCTGGGCGTTGCCGAGCATGGTCTCGCGCAGCGTCGGTGCCAGCAGGCCCGACATCGCCTTCTTCACGTCATCCACGAGGTCGTAGATGATATTGTAGTAACGGATTTCGATGCCGTTGCGCTTGGCTGCCGCCGCCGCTTCCTTGTTGGCGCGAACGGAAAAGCCGATAATGGCGGCATTGAAGCCTTCCGCGAGCGTCACGTCCGATTCCGAGATGCCGCCGACACCGGCGTGCAGAATGCGGGCAGCGACTTCCTCGGTGCCGAGCTTTTCCAGCGATCCGAGGATCGCTTCCAGCGAGCCCTGCACGTCGGCCTTGACGACCAGCGGGAATTCCTTGCGGCCCGTCGTCTTGAGCTGCGACATCATCTGCTCGAGCGAGCCGCGCATGCCGGAAATGCTGGCGGCGGCGTTTTCCCGCTTCTGATGTGCGCGATAGCTCGTGATCTGACGGGCGCGCGCCTCGTTCTCGACCACGGCGAGACGATCGCCGGCTTCCGGTGGCCCGTTGAAGCCGAGCACCTCGACCGGAACCGACGGGCCGGCTTCCTCGACGGCGTCGCCCTGGTCGGAAATCAGCGCGCGCACGCGGCCCATCTCGGCGCCGGCGACGACGATGTCGCCGACCCGCAGCGTTCCACGCTGTACCAGCACGGTTGCGACCGGACCGCGGCCGCGGTCGAGCTTGGCTTCGATCACGGTGCCTTCGGCGGGGCGCGCCGAATTGGTCTTCAGGTCGAGCAATTCGGCCTGCAACGCGATCATCTCGAGCAGCCTGTCGAGATTGGTCTTGTTCTTGGCGGAAACCTCGACGTCGACGACGTCGCCGCCGAGCAATTCGACCTGAACCTCGTGCTGCAGCAATTCGGTGCGAACACGATCGGGTCTGGCGTCCGGCTTGTCGATCTTGTTGATGGCGACGATCATCGGAACTTTTGCCGCCTTGGCATGATTGATCGCCTCCACCGTCTGCGGCATGACGCCGTCATCGGCCGCCACTACCAGCACGACGATGTCGGTCACCTTGGCGCCGCGCGCGCGCATCGCGCTGAACGCGGCGTGGCCGGGCGTATCGATGAAGGTGATCTTCTTTCCGCTTTCCGGCGAGGTCACCTGGTAGGCGCCGATATGCTGGGTGATACCGCCGGCTTCGCCGGAAACCACGTTGGCGTGTCGAAGTGCATCGAGCAGCGAGGTCTTGCCGTGGTCGACATGGCCCATCACCGTCACCACGGGCGAACGCGGCTCGGTATCGGTCGAGTTGTCGACGACATCGAACAGGCCTTCCTCGACGTCGGAAGCGGCGACGCGCTTGACGGTGTGGCCCATTTCCTCCGCGATCAGCTGCGCGGTGTCGGCGTCGATCACGTCGGTGATCTTGTGCATGGCACCTTGCTTCATCAGCAATCTGATGACGTCGACGGCGCGCTCCGACATTCGGTTGGCGAGTTCCTGGATCGCTATGGCCTCCGGGATGACGACCTCCCGAACGAGCTTTTCCTTTGGCTCGTTCGACGCATGTCCCTTGAGGCGCTGGGTACGGCGACGGAACGAGGCGATGGAGCGCTCGCGCACGTCGTCGGCGTTGAGCGCGGTAACCAGCGTCAGGCGTCCGCGCTGCTTCTGCGGCGCGGGCTTGGTCGCCTTCGGGGCGGTAGCCGAACGGGCAGCACCGCCGGCGCCACGCCTGACCTGGCGCGGACCTTCATCCTCCTCGAGGTCGGCTGCGATACCCGGTGACCGCGCGACGGGCACGGCGGGGCGGGCCACCGGCCGTTGGGGCTGGACCTGGACCTCGGTCTCGCCAAAACGCTTCTTGGCTTCGAGCTCGGCCTTGCGCTTGGCTTCCTCGTCCTGACGGTGACGTTCTTCCTCAGCCTTGCGGCGCGCCTCGGCGGCTTCGCGCTCGGCCTGTTCGATACCTTCCTTGCTGCTGCGCCGCTTGGCCTCCTCTTCGGCCAGGCGCCGCTCCTCGATATCGCGCAGCTTTGCATCGGCGAGCGCGCTGGCGCGCGCGCTGCGCTCGTCCTCGGTCAAGGTGCGCAATACAACGCCGGAACCGCTGCGCGGCGGGGCAGGAGGGGGCGCTGCGGCGCGGCTCGCCGGCGCCGGAGGCGGCGCTGCTGCCTTGGCCGCGGCTGGTTCGGGCGCATGCGTTTCGGGGGCGGCAGCTTCACCCGGGAGCCTCCGCTTGCCGCGCTTTTCCACGACGACCTGCTTGGTCCGGCCGTGGCTGAAGCTCTGGCGCACGGTGCCCGTCTCGACGCGCGGCTTGAGCGTCAAGGTCTTGGTCGGGACACTGAGTGTCTTGTCGCCAGGAGTTTTCGTATCAACCATTCAGCAAGTCCTAATCCTGTCCAATCGTGCGTGTCTGCACAATTCGTGTCGGTGAATTCCTGGCCGCTTTGTCGACCGTTCCGTCGTCGTCCGCCATCCGGTATCGGACCAGCATATGGCTGCGCGAAAGGAACGTGCTGCTCGCGGGGCCGGCGAGCAGCGCAGCATGTACCACATTTGACCGGCCAAATGCCAAATCCAATTGCTCCGAAGTCAGCCCGTTAACCACCGGGATTCCTGCCGATCCGTCGCCATTCCCGGTATTTTGCCTGGCAATGGCGTCCAATTTGCGAATTCCATCGGCCGAGCCGTCGCAAGCGTGGATCAAAACCTTGACCGGGCTCCGGGCATGCTGCTCGAGGGCGTCCGCAACCTTGCCGAAGCCGGAAACGACCTGCCCCGCTTTCGCGGCCATGGCCAGCGCCTCGACCGCGAAACGCACCAGCAAGACTTCGGTATCGGCAGCAAGCGTCGGCGCTACCCTCACGTCGCGCTTGAACCCCCTGGTGAATTGGTGACGCCGAACCGCTTCCGCAACCGCATGACGATTTGCTGAAACCCAAAGGCCCCGGCCGGGAAGCTTGCGTTTCAGATCCGCCATCACCTCCCCGGACGGCGCGACCACAAATCTGATCAGTTCGTCGATCGACAGCACCTTTCGGCTGACCGCGCACATCCGCACGGTCGCGGACTTGTTGGTCCGCGGTCCATGGTCGAGTTCGGGGTCGGCGAGGGCGAGCATTCGGGCGACATGGCTCCAATTATCAGGCTGGCTGGTCTTCGGGGGCCTCGGCCCCCTCGGTGCTCTTGTCGAGGTCGGCCTGCGTGATCCAGCCGGCCAGCACGCGCGCCTGCATGATCAAGTTCTCCGCGTCGTCGCGCGAGACTTCGTTGGGTTCGAGAATTCCCGCGTGCTTGGTCAACTCACCGCCTTCCTTGCGCTCGGTCCAGCCGACCAGGTCGTCAGTGGCGCATCCGGCCAGATCTTCGAGGGTCTTGATGTCATTCTCACCGAACTTCACCAGCATCTTCGAGGTCACGCCGGGTACATTCTTCAAACCGTCATCCACGCCAAGCTCCTTGCGCCTGTTTTCGAGCTCCGTATCGAGCCGTTCCAGATATTCCTTGGCCCTGTTCTGCAGTTCGTTGGCCGTTTCGTCGTCAAAACCCTCGATGCCGGCCAATTCCCTGACATCGACCAGAGCCAGTTCCTCCACGGAGGTAAAACCTTCCGAGGCAAGCAGCTGGCCGACCACTTCATCGACGTTCAGCGATTCCATGAATACCCGCGTGGAGTTCTCGAAATCGGCCTGACGACGTTCGGACTCCTCCTGCTCGGTCAGGATGTCGATGTCCCAGCCGGTCAGTTGCGAGGCGAGGCGGACGTTCTGGCCGCGCCGGCCGATCGCCAGCGACAGCTGGTTGTTGGTATCGGGAACAACGACCTCGATCCGCTCGCGGTCCTCGTCGATCACGACCTTGCTGACTTCCGCAGGGGCCAGGGCGTTGACGACGAAGGTCGCAATGTCCGGCGACCAGGGAATGATGTCGATCTTCTCGCCCTGCAACTCGTTGACAACTGCCTGCACGCGCGACCCGCGCATGCCGACGCAGGCGCCGACCGGGTCGACGGAGGAATCCCGCGAGATCACGCCGATTTTCGCGCGCGAGCCGGGATCGCGGGCCACCGCCTTGATCTCGACGATGCCGTCATAGATTTCCGGAACTTCCTGCGCGAACAGTTTCGCCATGAATTGCGGATGAGTTCGCGAAAGGAAGATCTGCGGCCCCCGCGTTTCGCGCCGCACGTCGAAGATATAGGCGCGGACCCGATCGCCGTTGCGGAACACTTCGCGCGGCAGCATCTCGTCTCGCCGTATGATGGCCTCGCCGCGGCCGAGATCGACGATGACGCTGCCATATTCGACGCGCTTGACGATGCCGTTGACGATATCGCCGATGCGGTCCTTGAATTCCTGATATTGCCGGTCGCGCTCCGCTTCGCGAACCTTCTGCACGATCACCTGCTTGGCCGATTGCGCGGCAATACGGCCATATTCCAGCGGCGGCAGCGTATCGGCGATGGTGTCGCCGATTTGCGCGCCGGGATTGGCGCGGCGGGCGTCCTCCAGCGAAATCTGGTTTGCAGAATTTTCGACGTTCTCGACCACCAGCATGTGGCGCGACAGCCGCAGCTCGCCTTTCTTGGCGTCGATCTCGGCGTGAACGTCGGTCTCGCTGCCATAGCGGGCTCTCGCCGCCTTGGCGATGGCATCTTCCATCGCCGAGATTACGATGCCGCGGTCGATCGATTTCTCCCGCGCAACGGCGTCCGCGATCTGCAGCAATTCGAGTTTGTTGGCACTGACTGCCATGGCCTAGTCTCCTCTATCAGGATCGATTTCGTCTCTTCGCGCCCTTGTCGCGGCGAGGCGATGTTGTTTGGTGTTCTTCGGCACCGGCTTCTTCCCGGGCTTCGGCTTATGGCTGCTCGCATGCGGTGCGGGCGGCGGCTCAAGTCCGAGGCTGCGCTTCAACTCGCGCTCGGCGGCCTTGCCGCGCCGCATCGATTCCGCGATCAATTCGTCGGTGAGCACGAGTCGGGCCTCGGCGATGTCTTCCATCGGAAGCAGAACATCGCTTTCTTCATCCACTCGCGCATCGTCGCGATGCAGCCGGATAGCGGCGCCGTCAACGCCGGCAAGCGTTCCGCGGAAGCGCTTGCGCCCCTGATGGGCGACCGCCATCTCGACCTTGACGAGGTGGCCGAAAAAGCGCTCGAAATCGGAGCGCCGCACCAGCGGTCGGTCAATTCCTGGCGATGAGATTTCCAGGCGGTAGGCGCGGTCGATCGGGTCGGCCACGTCAAGCACCGGCGACAACGCCCGCGAAATCGCCTCGCAATCCTCGATCTGCATCGACCCGTCGGGCCGTTCCGCCATGATCTGAACGGTGCAGCCGGCCTCTCCCGAAATCTTGATCCGTACGAGCCTGTAACCCATTCCCTGCAAAACCGGGGTGGCAATCGCCGACACCCGCGCCGCCGCGCCCGGCTCCACGACGAGGCGTGGTTCGGCCAGCAGATCGGCATTCAGGGAACCAGCAATTGGATCGTTCATTTCCAGCGTCAAAAGTGTCCTTTTGGATGGTCTGAATTTGCGAAGCTCTGACTATGGTCAGGCGGGGCCGAAAGCGCTCGCCCAGCCGGTTTCCCGAGGTCGGTCCTGGCGTCAATTGGCGCGAGGCCCGTTCAGGTAATAAAAAAGAGCGGGTCCCGGGGGGCCCACTCTCAATACGTGATCGTATGAGAACTGTAAGTTGGGGCTGATATAGCGTTTTTCCGTCGCTCCGGCAAGGCCGCAAGTGTCCAGCTCCGCGATTTTCGGGTGGCTTGGGAACTTGAGATTTGGAGCCTAACCCTTCGTTCACCAGCCTTACCTAAATTGCCCGAAAACGCGCCGCCGCTGCCGGGTTTGAGTAAAGTTTCATGAGCCTCGCATCCTCGTTGATCCCCGGTCTCGATGAGATCGTCAGACGGGGCGATTCCGAGCGCCTCGGCGAGGCGACCCAGCGGATCGCCGAATTATTGGTCCAGGGAGCGGCGACTTTCCGGCCCGATCATGTCGATCTGTTCGATCGCGTGCTGATCGATCTTGTTCCACATACCGAGATCAGCGCCCGCGCCAATCTGGCCGAGCGACTTTCCGTACTTGCCAATGGACCCCGAACACTGCTTGGGCAACTCGCGCGGGCGGATGAGCTGTTGGTAGCGGGCCCCGTGCTGCGTCTCTCGCCGGTTCTCGACGAGCAGGCCTTGATCGAAATCGCGCGCATGAAGGGTCAAGGTCATCTGATGGCGATGGCGGGGCGACCGAAGCTGTCTCCCGACGTTACCGATGTCATCATACGCCGCGGGGACCGCGATGTGGTCAGGCGCACGGCAGCCAATACCGGAGCGCTGTTTTCGCCAGCGGGATATTCCACGCTGATCAAGCGCGCGGGCAAGGACGGCATTCTGACACTCACGCTTGGCCAGCGCGAAGACTTGCCGCATCAACTGCTGAAGGACCTGCTCTCCGGTTCGGTGGATATCGTTCGCCGCCGCCTTTTCGAAACGGTTGGGCCCGACCGGCAGGCGGCGATCGGCCGGGCGATGGGCGAGCTGTCCGGCAAGCCCCAGCTCGCCCGGAGCGATCGGGACTTCGTGCCGGCGCAACGCGCGATCCTGGCGCTCTATCGCGCCGGCAACCTGAACGAGGCGGCTCTGCTCGGTTTTGCCAAGGAGTGGGTGTACGAGGAATCCGTCGCCGCCTTGTCGGCAATGTCAGGCGTTGAAATCGCAGCGCTCGATCGAATGATGAGCGGCGAGCGCCACGATCCGATCCTGATCATCGGCAAGGCAATCGGACTGCAATGGGCGACCGTGCGCGCGTTGCTCCTGCTCCGTCTGGGCCCCGCCCGGATCCCGTCTCCGACAGACATCGAGAACGTGCGAGTCAATTTCGCGCGCCTGATGCCCTCGACAGCACAGCGGGTGCTGACTTTCTGGCAGAACCGGCAGCCCGCTTGAGTGGGAGCGTGCCGGTCGAAGGCCTGGCGACATCGCTCGCACCCTCTGTTTCGCGATGATCGACCACGGCTCAGCCCACTTTCCGGAAGCTGAGATATGTCGGCTTTCGGCCCTCACGCTCGGCTTTGCGTCCATACCGCGTCATCGTGTAGTTCGGCCATGGCTCGCGCCAATCGCGTGCACGCTCGGCGGTCCAGGCGAAATCCGGTGAGCGCAGGAAGTGTGCCAGTGTCCAGGCACAGTAATCGTCGATATCGCTGACAAAGCGAAACTCTCCCGCATCAATGAGAACGCGCGCCATCGCTGCGATGCTCGCGTCCTGCACGAAGCGCCGCTTCCAGTGCCGTCGCTTGGGCCAGGGGTCGGGATGGATGAGATCGATTCGCTCAAGCGAGCGCTGAGGCGCCCAGGAGAGCAGCTCGGCTGCATCGCCTGCGAACAGCCGGATATTGCGGACGCTATGGGCTTCGATCAGCGTCAGGATCTTGGCCATGCCGTTGACGTAAGGTTCGCAGCCGATGAAGCCGATCTCGGGAAAGGCGCGCGCCTCGGCGACGAGATGCTCGCCGCCGCCAAACCCGATCTCCAGCCTGACACGATCCACGGGTGCATTGAACAGGCTTTCGAGGTCGAGCGGTGGCGGAGCCTCAATGTTCAGTGCAAGCCGTGGCAATAGGCGCTCGATCAGGTCTGCCTGATGTGCGCGCAGCCTGTGACCCTTGCGGCGGCCGAAGAAGGAGCCTTGCCGATGCGTGGCGGTCTCATCGTGATTTCGGGAATCGGGGATGGCAGCACTCATCGTAGCGTCTGGTAGAGCCGGTGTAACAGCCGCGCTCGCGGCTCGATCGAAGAAATATACATTTGTTCGTAGTGGGTGTGTGCGCCCTTGCCATCGACGCCAAGGCCGTCGAGGGTCGCCGTATCGGCGGCGGTGAAATTGCCATCGGAGCCGCCGCCGGTAAAGGTATCGGAAAGTTCGAAGCCGAGTTCGGCGGCGAGCTGCCTTGCGTGCTCGAACAGGGCCGCGCCAGCATTGCCCTTCTCATAGGGAGGGCGGTTCAATTCACCCGTTACCTTGAGGCTGACGCCTTCGCTGCGCGAGGTCAGGTTCAGGACCTTCGGAACAAGCTCCTCGGCATCCGCAATCGAAGGAAGACGCATATCGACTTCGGCGTAGGCCTCTTCGGGAATCACGTTCGACCGGGTACCGCCCCTGACCACTCCGACATTGACGGTGACGCCGCGTGCGGGGTCGTTCAGGGCGTCCAGCGTCTGGATTACGTTGGCGAGTTCGCGGATCGCGCTGCGTCCATCTTCGGGCCGCGTGCCGGAATGGGCGGGGATGCCTTTGAGGAAAATCTCGAACCGCGCGACGCCCTTGCGACCAGTGACGACCTTGCCGCCATCGCGGGCGGGTTCGGTGACCAGCACGTATTTCGCATTGCGTCCCTCCGCTTCGATCAGTGCGCGCGACGTCGGGCTGCCGATCTCCTCGTCGGAGACATAGAGATGGGTCACGCCTAGCGGCGAGCGTTCGCCGCCTTCGCAAAGCTGACGGAATGCATGGAATGCCAGATACGCTCCGCCCTTCATGTCGTAGATGCCGGGGCCGAAGGCGCTGTCACCCTCGATGCGAAACGGCAGCCGCTTGATGAAGCCGAGCGGGTGAACGGTGTCGAGATGGCTGAGCACCAGGATTCCGGGGCGCTCCTGTCCCCATGACGATCGGACGATCAGGTGATCGCCGCAGCCGGAACTTCCCGCAACGCGTTCGATTTCGACGGGCAGATCGTGGTAGCCGTCGGCGACCAGGGTCACGAGACGGTTGATCTGGT
This sequence comes from uncultured Alphaproteobacteria bacterium, assembly GCA_963820275.1. Classification (GTDB taxonomy): domain Bacteria; phylum Pseudomonadota; class Alphaproteobacteria; order Rhizobiales; family Xanthobacteraceae; genus Bradyrhizobium. Next base: position 90,395 of record CAWFZL010000035.1, on the reverse strand, counting down.
CCGGTGCTTCGGTCGGTGTCTCGATTTCCACCCAATGGCGGATGCCGTCCAGGATGGTTTGCGAGCCGAAGGGATTGGAGGATTTCGCAAGCATTCCGCTGCTCTGTTGACCACCAGGGCCGATGAAACGCGTGCCCGGCGCGATTGTCGCGAGGCTGATCTCAGCGCTTGTCCGGACCTTCGCGCTCTGCGATCTGCTCGACCAGATCCACGATGCTGCGCCGAAGCTTGGGGTCGTTGATGCGGGTGAACGCCCGGGTCAACGCCAGTCCCTCCGAGGTCGCAAGAAAGTCGGACACGTAGGCCGGCGAGGAGCCTTCGCCGAAGCCGTCGGCATGAGCCGTGCTCCTGGGGCCGCCCTCGAACAAAAACGACACCGGCACCTGAAGGATGTCGGAGATCTGTTGAATTCGGCTCGCGCCGACACGGTTCGTGCCCTTTTCGTATTTCTGGATCTGCTGGAATGTCAGGCCCAGGGCCTCTCCAAGTTTTTCCTGGCTCATGCCGAGCATGATGCGGCGCATGCGCACACGGCTGCCGACATATTTGTCAACAGGGTCGGGCGCTTTGTTCGCCATCTTCGACGCTCCTCGGGATTTTTACGCCAGCGGGATGAAGCAAAACGAATTATGCCTCATGTGCCAATGCCGTCAAATCCGTAAAGCGGTGAAGACGGAGAGCAACTTGCTCCTGGACCAGAATGCGAATTGCACCGCCGACCTGTCAACTGCTGGATTTGCTTGCGCGAGCTTTTCGGCGGCAGATCAGTCTTTGTCAGGAGGATCGTTTCCCCAGGCGGCGTCCGATAGCGAACATTAGGGTCGCGACGATGATGATTGCGGCGGGTACATCGCCGGTTCGTGCATAGATCGTAGGCGAAATGGCGGCAGGCAGGCCTGAATCCAGCACGCCTTCAAGCCCAAGTCCCAACCGCGCGACTACCCGTCCCATCGGATCGATCACGGCCGATATGCCGGTGTTGGCGGCGCGAACGATCGGCAAGCCCTGCTCGATGGCGCGCAGCCGCGCCTGCTGCAGGTGCTGATAAGGACCTGTCGATATCCCGAACCAGCCGTCATTGGTGAGGTTGACGATCCAGCCGGGGCGGTCGCTGCGATCGACAACGTCGCCGGGAAAGATGGCCTCGTAGCAGATCAAGGGTAGCGCGCGGGGCGCGTTCGGGATCTCCATCGTGCGCCGTCTGGCGCCCGCGATGAATCCGCCCTGAACCCTGGTGAGTTGCTCCAGCCCGATCTTTTCCAGCAGATCCTGATACGGAAGAAACTCGCCGAACGGCACCAGATGCAGCTTGTCATAGACCGACAGCACGGTGCCGTCGTGATCGATCACGTAGATGGAATTATAGGCGCGCGTTACGCGTGTGCCCGGCGGAAGATCCGGTGCGCGCACCGAGCCCGTGATCAGGACGGTCCCCTTGGGAAGAAGATCGGCGATCTGCGCCATCGCGTCGGCTTCACGCGTGAGGAAGAACGGAAACGCCGATTCCGGCCAAATCAGGATATTGACGTCGCGCACCCCTGTGGACTGGGGGCCGGACGCCCGGTCTGACAAAGTCAGGTATTTTTTCATGACCTCCGCCTTGGCGGCGTAGTTGAATTTTACATCCTGCTGCAGATTGGGCTGCATGATGCGCAGCTTGACCTTTGCCAGCATGGTGGTCGGCTGCAAGGTCAACCGGATTGCACCGAAAATTCCCATTCCTGCGAGCAGCACCAGCGAGATCGCGGGCGCGATCCATGGCCTGCGCCCGCGCGAAGCCACATCGATCAGTACCGCGGGAGTTGCGAAGATTGCCACGGCAAGAAATGTCATGCCCCACAGGCCGATCAGCGACGCCGTTTGCGCCAGAGCCAACGGCTCCGTCAAGGCGTAGCCAAACGCGTTCCATGGGAAGCCGGTCAGCGCGTGGCCGCGCAGCCATTCGCTCAGCGTGAGACTTGCGGCCAGAACGAGCACCCGCGTTCCGTCCTTGGTCCAAAGCAGCCGCGCGAGCGCGAAGCCCAAGGCCGTGAACAGCGCGAGATAAGCGGGCAGACCAAGCACGGCAAATGGCATAAGCCATGCGAAAGTAGGCGCATCGACCAGGAAGGCATATCCGATCCAGTATAGCCCCGGCACAAAATAGCCGAGCCCGAACCACCAGCCGGTCATCGCCGCCGCCGGCACGCCACGCAGGCGCCCGCCGCCCGCTCCATCGATCAACCAGACCACGACGGGAAATGTCGCAAACAACACCGGCCATGCATTGAATGGCGCCATTGCGAGCGCCGACAGCGCTCCGGCCACGAACGCAATGGCACCGCGTTTCCACCCCCATGCGAGAATGATCACGAGCGCCGCGGCGCGGAGTTTGCCTGCACTGCTCACGACGAGGCTGTCCCGTCACCCGGCGGGGCGGTGGAATTGCCGGCCTGCCCGGAAGCGTTGTCGGCTGCCGGTTCGCGGCGGCGGTTTTCGCGTTGGGCGCGAGCCGGGCTGCGTTCCTTGCGCGGGGCGATGCGCAGCCGCTTGACCCGCCTCGGATCGGCATCGAGCACTTCGATTTCGAAGTTGCCCGGTCCGGAGATGACCTCACCGCGCACCGGCAACCGGCCGACATGGGTCACGAGATATCCGCCAAGCGTCTCGACCTCCTCGCCGGCTTCGCCAGTGACAAACTCCGCGCCAATGACGGAGCGGACGTCATCGAGGCTGGCACGTGCGTCGGCGATAAAGGAATTGTCTGCCTGTCGCACGATGGCCGGAGGCTCGTCACTGTCGTGCTCGTCGTCAATCTCGCCGACGATCTGCTCGACGATGTCCTCGATCGAGACCAGTCCGTCGGTGCCGCCATATTCGTCGACGACGAGCGCGAGGTGGATGCGCGAGGCTTGCATCTGCGCGAGCAGGTCGATTGCCCGCATCGAGGGCGGCACGAACAGGAGCTTGCGAATGATATCGGCTTCCGAAAGCGGAAGCGCCAAATCGACCGCGCGCAGGTCCAGCCCTGCGGGAAGCGGCTTCTTGCGTCGCGACTTGCCCTTGGTTTCGGCTACCCGCGCCCGTGCGGTCATGAACGCCAGGAGATCGCGAATGTGAACCATCCCTTCCGGATCGTCCAGGGTCTCGTTGTAGACGACCAGTCGCGAATGCGCGGCGCTTTCGAACAGGCTCATCAGCTCGCCGAGGGGAATGTCACGCTTGACCGCGACAATGTCGGCGCGATGGATCATGACATCGGCGATGCGCCGTTCGTGCAGCGAAAGGATGTTGCGCAGCATGGTGCGCTCGATGGCGGAGAAGCCTACCTCGTCCGGCGCGCTCGCATCGAGCACGACCTGAAGGTCGTCGCGGACCGATCCAGGCTTCCAGCCGAACAGCGTGCGTATCGCCCGCGTCAGCCAATTGTCGACCAGAGGGCGCATGACCTCGCCCTCCTGCACCACAGCCGGCAGGTTGCGCGTGTTGCGCGGGTTGTCGTGGATCGGGTCCGAGTCCGCCATCTCAGTCCATCCGCTCCGCATAGGGATCGGGAACGCCGAGTTGCGAGAGGATTTCGCGCTCGAGCTCTTCCATCGTCTCGGCTTCTTCGTCCGTTTCGTGATCGTACCCGATCAGGTGCAGGAAGCCGTGAACCGCCAGATGGCTCAGATGTTCGTCGAACGGCTTTTGCTCCTCGTCGGCTTCCCTGTGCGTCGTTTCATAAGCGATCGCGATGTCGCCAAGCATGCGCGGTGCGTCATCGGCGCCTCGCGAGGCGTTCGTCTGCAGGGCGGGAAACGACAGCACGTTGGTCGGCTTGTCGATGCCTCGCCAGTTCCTGTTCAGCGTGCGGATTCCAGCATCGTCGGTCAGCATGACCGCGAGTTCGGCGTCGGCGACATCGGCGTCGACGAACTCGGCCGCGGCCGCGATGGCGCGTTCGATAACGGCCTCTGCATCGGGCTCGGCCTGCCAGCAATCGGCGGTCACGAGGACCTCCGAAATGGGAGCTGCAGATCGTGCCATCGCTCTGGAATCCTGTTTGCGACGGGAACTCGCGCCCGCGCTCTCAGTGCCCACCTTCCGAAATCCGCGTACCATCGCAGCAGACACTTTTCACGAACTTCGGAAATTCATGAGCGCTGGCAACATTTCTGTTCTGGTGCCGCTCGTCGATTTGAAGTTCCTCGGTCGAGTTCGCCGCTTGTGCTGGAGGAACTTCAACCAGGCGGCACTGGCGGCAATTTCTGGCATCAAGTCTTGTTGGTTGGCGGTCGCTGCGGCAATCCTTCGTAAGCGGCGACAATTCGCGCCACCAGCTCGTGGCGAATGACGTCTTCGGCGGTGAAAGTGACCCGGGAGATGCCCTCGACGCCGTCGAGAAGTCTGGTTGCTTCCGCCAGTCCGGAGGTCTGTCCGTTCGGCAGATCGACCTGTGAGGGATCGCCGGTAACGATCATGCGGCTGTTTTCCCCAAGTCTGGTCAGGAACATCTTCATTTGCATCGATGTGGTGTTCTGCGCCTCGTCCAGGATGATGACGGCGTTGGTCAGCGTGCGTCCGCGCATGAACGCCAGCGGCGCGATTTCGATTTCGCCGCTCTGCAACGCGCGTTCGACGATGCGTGCGTCCATCAGATCGTACAGCGCATCATAGATCGGCCGAAGGTAAGGATCGACTTTCTCGCGCAAATCACCGGGCAGGAAGCCGAGCCGCTCGCCGGCCTCGACCGCGGGTCGCGACAGGATGATGCGATCGACCTCCTTGCGCTCGAACAATTGCGCGGCATGCGCCACCGCGAGCCAGGTCTTGCCGGTTCCGGCGGGGCCGACGCCGAACACCAGTTCGTGGCGCTTGAGCGCGCGTATGTAGGAGTCCTGCGCGGCGGTACGCGCCCTCACCGGGCGTTTGCGCAGGTTGATGGTATCGAACGTCGTTTTGGCGGTCTTGGCGTCGAATTCGAACAGCGAACCCTGGGCGATCACGGCTCGGATCGCGCCCTCGACGTCGCCTTGCGCCAGGTCGTGCCCCTGTACCGCCTGTGCGTAGAGCGCCTCAAGCACGCGCCGCGCGGCATCGCAGCCGTCGCGCGAACCAGCGACGGTGATGTGGTTGCCGCGCGAATCAACCACCACGCCGAGTCGCCGTTCGATCTGCGCCAGATTTTGGCCGTACGGTCCGACCAGCGCGGAGACCGCGCGGTTGTCGTCGAAGTCGATCACGACTTGTGTTTCGGGCGGGATCTGCATGTCGCGGTTGCGGCTGGGAACGAGCGAAGGTGAATCCGATGCGCTTTTTGGCAAGGGTTCAGGCTCCTGCTCTGGTCTCGGGGGTATCACTCATTGGCGAAGACGGCGTATTCGGTAGCGGGGATGGCGGAAGGCCTGCGAGTTCACCGAGCAGGCTGTAGCGTTCGAGGCTTTCAATCCTGACCGGCAGGATCCGTCCGATAATGTCGTCGGATGCCATCACATGCGCGGGCTGCAGATATGCGGTGCGACCGACGATCTGCCCGGGATTGCGCGCAGCGCGTTCGAACAGCACATCGACGGTGTTCCCAATCGTGGCCCTGTTGAAGGCCGACTGCTGGCTGTCGATCAATCCCTGAAGCCGCACCAATCGCTCGTCCATTTCTTCCGCTGACACCGTCTCCCGCATTTCCGCCGCCGGTGTGCCAGGCCGCGGCGAATATTTGAACGAATAAGCGCCAGCGTATCCGATTTGTGTGACCAGCGCGAGGGTGGCGCGAAAATCTTCCTCAGTTTCACCGGGAAAGCCGACGATAAAATCCGAAGAAAAAGCAATATCTTGGCGGACCGCACGAAACCGGTCGATAACCCGCCGGTAATCATCTGCGGTATGCTTCCGGTTCATGGCCGCAAGAACGCGGTCGGAACCGGATTGTACCGGCAGGTGGACGAGCGGCATCAGCGAAGCAAGATCGCGGTGCACCTCGATCAATGTTTCATCGACGTCGCGAGGGTGGCTGGTGGAGTAGCGCAGGCGGGCAATGCCGGGAACTTCGGCGAGACGGCGCAGCAAGGTGCCGAGCGACCAGATCCGCCCGTCGGGTCCCTCGCCGTGATAGGCGTTGACGTTCTGGCCGATCAGCGTGATTTCGCGCACGCCATGCTCGGCCAGCCGCAATACGTCGTCGATGATCTTCGCCGCCGGTCGGGATGCCTCCGCGCCGCGCGTATAGGGCACGACGCAGAAGGTACAGAATTTGTCGCAGCCCTCCTGAACCGTCACAAAGGACGAGATACCGCGCGCGCGGATGGCATCGGGTTTCGGCGGCGGCAAAAACTCGAACTTGTCCCGGACGGGAAATTCGGTCTCGATCGCGCTCCCTTCCGATGTCGCCCGCGCCAGCAATTCCGGCAGATGATGATAGCTTTGCGGTCCTACCACGATGTCGACCACCGGCGCGCGGGAGATGATCTCGCCGCCTTCGGCTTGTGCCACGCAACCGGCCACCGCGATATTCATCTGCCGCCCGCGTCGCGCAGCATCTTCCTTGGCGGCGCGCAGCCGTCCAAGTTCGGAATAGACCTTTTCGGAAGCTTTTTCGCGGATATGACAGGTGTTGAGGATCACGAGGTCCGCATCCTCGGCGCTGGCGGTCTCGACATAGCCCTCGTCTGCCAGCGCGTCCACCATGCGTTGCGCATCGTAGACATTCATCTGACAACCAAATGACTTGATATGCAGTTTGCGCTGCGGCTTTTCCATGGAACCGGGTGGCAGGGGCGAAATGACGCCGACAGGGCGCGGGGTTCAGATATAGGCTTAAGGGGCGAAAATCCAGCTTTGGGGGCCCAAAACAGTCAAGGGGTTGTCCCCTGAAGCGGGCCCTTTTCCGACCTTCCGTTTTCCATCCCGACGATCAGATCGCTCAATTGGCGCATATCGCTGAATGTCGCCGCGGCGCCTGCTGCGCGAAGCGCCTTGTCATCGCCTGCCCGGCAATGGCTTCCGCCATGAAAGCCGAACACGGTCATGCCGGCGGCGAGCGCGCCGGTAACGCCGGGAACGCTGTCTTCGATCACCAGGCATCGCTTGGGCGGGGCGGCCATCTGCGCCGCTGCGAAAAGGAACAGATCGGGCGCCGGCTTGCCGTTCTTCACTTGCGATCCTGAGAAAATGTTCGGCGCGAAACGCCGGTAGAGGCCGGTGCGTGACAGGGTCGTGAAGATCTTGTCATGCGCGGCGCTCGAAGCCACGCAGACAGGCACATGGATCGCATCGAGCGCGCCGTCGAGATATGGGATCGCCTCGACCGATTCCGCCAGCGCCGCCAGCAACACGGTCCTTCGCTCGAGGTCGTAGGCCTCCGTCAGCGGCCGTCCGAGTTCCCGTTCGACCTCAAGCGTCGCGTCGTGCGCCGTGCGGCCAAGGAATCGCCGCCGCACCTCTTCGGCGGTGATCGGATAGCCGTGGCGGGTGAGCACTTCGGCATGGATCCGGCACGAGATGACTTCGCTGTCGACCAGCACACCGTCGCAGTCGAAGATGACGAGATCGAAACTTCCGTGGCTGCCCTGACGCGCTTTCTTCACCATGCCTGCTTTGCGGGAGAACGCGATTTGATCTTCAGGAATCTTCAGGATTTGTCATCGTCCAGCGGGACGCAATACAATTCCAGCCGATGGTCGACGAGCTTGTAGCCGAGCTTGCGGGCGATCTCGGCCTGCAGCTTTTCGATCTCCTCGGAGGCAAATTCGATTACCTTGCCGTCGCGCAGATTGATCAGATGGTCATGGTGGCTGTCGCGCATCTGTTCGTAACGGGCCCTGCCTTCGCGAAAATCATGGCGTTCGATGATGCCTGCGTCCTCGAACAGCTTGACCGTGCGATAGACCGTCGAGATCGATATCTTGTCATCGACCGCGACGCAGCGACGATAAAGTTCCTCGACGTCCGGGTGATCCTCCGCTTCCGCCAGCACGCGCGCGATCACGCGGCGCTGCTCGGTCATGCGCATGCCGGTGGCGGCGCAGCGCGCCTCGATGCCGGTTGCCTTGAGTGCCTGTGTCGGTTTCAACGCGGTCATCTCGGGGAATTCACCGGGCGAATTCGGATTTCAGCCATATCACGTTCTGCCACCGCCCGCGCGTCACGACAAGTCGCGCCGCATGAGAAGCGCGTCCATGGGTTCCCCGCCGGGCTGCCGGTAATAGCGCGCCCGGCGCCCCACGACGGCAAAGCCCGCCCGCTCGTAGAGCCGCCGCGCCGCCTGGTTGTTTTCCTCGACCTCCAGAAATACCGCCTTCACGCCGCGGCCGGCAAGATGGCCGAGATGCGTCAGCAGGAGATTGCTGGACAGGCCGCGTCCGCGATGTCTTTCGGCGACGGCAATCGAGAGTATTTCGGCCTCATCGGCTGCGATGCGCGATACAGAGAAGCCGATGACCTTCCGCCCCATTCTCAGGCGATGGACCAGCGTGTTGCGCTCGGCCAGCATGCGCTCGAACTCGCCCTCGCCCCAGCCGCGATGAAACGATGCGCCGTGGATCCGTGCGAGCGCCGGCGCGTCTCGCAGGCCTGCCGGCTCGACTATCGCCCTGCCGCGGCCCCATAGTTCGGAAAGCCAGTCCATCATGTCGGTATCTGCTGCCGTGCCCCCTGCAGCATTTCCGTCGCAGGCCTGGCGTCGGGTGCGCGGAGATAGAATGGCCGGGCAGGCGCCGTGTCCGGGTTTACCGCGGCTCCCAGCCATGCCACCCAAGCAATATCGGGCGCCGGGTTTGCATTGACCGTGAAGGGTGGCGCGGCATGAGCCGGCCAGCGATCTGCCAGAATCCCTGCGGCGTTGCCGACCAGATGGGGCGCGCCGAATCGCCACGCCGTCAGGGCCTGCTCGATCGGCGCGACCTGCGGCCCGACCAACGAACCGCCGTTTCCGCTGACCACCTGCAGGTAGACCTGGTCGTGCCGGGCATCGATGGCGGAAACCACCGGATGCTCGTCGTTCAGGCTGACAAAGGGCGCGGCATAGGCCATCAACGTCGTTATTCCGACGGCCGGCTTGTTGGCGGCCAGCGCTATGCCGCGCGCCGCCGAGAGGCCAACCCGCAATCCGGTAAAGCTTCCGGGGCCCGTGGTAACCGCGATGCGGTCGAGGCCAGCAAATCCAATTCCGGATTCGACGACGACGCGACCGATCAGCGGCATCAGCGCTTCGGCATGGCCGCGCTTCATGGACTGCGATTCCTGCGCGACCAGCCTGCCCGAACCCGTATCGAGCACGGCCGCAGCGCAAGCGTCCAGAGCGGTGTCGATGGCGAGGATCAGCATGCGGCGAGTTATATCAGCTTATTTCAAGCTGTCGTCCCGGCGCACGCAGCTTTGTTGGCGCGGCTTCCCGAGATTTGCGCTTCGGGGCGGGTACGCCTTCGCGTCACCCGCCCCCGAGGAAGCGCTCGCAGCGTTCACATCGGCCGGACTTCGACGACGTCAGGCACAAAATGTCTCAACAGGTTCTGAATGCCGTGCTGCAAGGTCGCGGTTGACGACGGACAACCCGAACAGGCGCCCTTCATGTTGAGGTAGACGATGCCGTCCTTGAAGCCACGGAACGTGATATCGCCGCCGTCATTGGCGACCGCCGGGCGGACCCTGGTCTCGATCAGGTCCTTGATGGTCGCGACCGTCTCGGCGTCGGCCTGGTCGAAGAACTCATCGGCCTCATCGGCTGCGTCATCGCTTCGCACGCTGCCATCGGTGAGCAGCGGCGCACCGGACATATAGTGTTCCATGATGGCGCCGAGGATCGCCGGCTTGAGATGCTGCCAGTCGCTGGCGTCCTTGGTCACGGTCACGAAATCGGAACCGAAAAATACGTTGGTTACGCCTGGAACGCCAAACAGCCGTTCGGCAAGCGGCGAACGGGCCGCGCTCTCGGGGTCGGCGAATTCCATGGTGCCGCCATCGAGCACGACGCGTCCGGGAATGAACTTCAACGTAGAGGGATTGGGGGTCGTTTCGGTCTGAATGAACATGATTTTCTCCGGCGTCGCCGGTCCTGGTGTCCCGGTCCTGACATTTGCTCGCGCACCAGGTCGGCGCCTGGGGTTCTCTTACCAGATGGCCATCACAACCGGCATGGTCAAGTGAGGGCAGCACCCATTCCGACCCGCATGCCTTTGGGAGCGCGTCATATTTACGATAACGCGTCGATTTCGGCGTCGCTGAGGTCGCCGGGCACGAGGACGATCGGTATCGGGAACGTGCCGACGGCATTTGCCATCGCGCTGATGATCGGGCCGGGACCTTCGGGGCCCGGACTGGCGGCAAGCACGAGCATCGCGATATCGACATCCTTCTCGATCACATCGATCATCTGTTCGGTCGGGTCGCCCTCGCGGATCACGCGCTCAGGAGTAATTGCTGCAATGCCGTTGGCGCGCCCGGATGCGCGGTCGAGCGCGGCATTGGCGTCCTCGAGCGCTTCGGCGCGCATGATGTCAGCTACGCCAAGCCATTGCTGGTTTTGATCTTCGGTTTCGATGATACGAAGCATCACAACGCCGCCATTGGCTCGCATTGCCCATCGGCTGGCATAGTAGACCGCGCGGTCCCACTCGGCCGTGTCGTCGACAAGGACAAGACATTTGGGCTTGTGACCAGTCTCGTAGCTGCGTCGCTGGATGGTCATGCATGTCCCGATGCTGCGCCAGGCACCTTGCATGCTGCCACGGTCCCGCCACCGCCGACAAGCGGGATCGCGGACGCGCGTTCCTCAAAGCTGGGTATGGAAAATCCGGTTCCGAAGACGCGCGACCGCCAGAGTGCGCTGCGTCATTTGTGTCGTATGACGAGAAATTCAATTTCTCCGGATGAAGCCGACAATATCCTTGGCCGCTTTCATGGTTTCGTCGGCAATCGCACGGGCGCGGTCGGCGCCGTCGATCAGGACGCGATCGACGTAAGCGGGGTCTGACACCAGACGCTTCATTTCGGAGGCGATCGGGGCGAGCCTTGCCACGCAGAGTTCGACCAGCGAATTCTTGAAGCTGGAGAATTGGCCGCCGCCGAATTCGCGAAGCACCTCCACCTTGCTGCGGCCCGACAACGCCGCGTAAATCCCGACGAGATTGTCGGCCTCGGGGCGGGTCTCCAGGCCCTTTTCTTCCGTGGGCAGCGGCTCGGGGTCGGTCTTCGCCTTGCGGATCTTCTGTGCGATGGTGTCGGCATCGTCGGTGAGATTGATGCGCGAATAATCCGACGGATCGGACTTGGACATTTTCTTGGTGCCGTCGCGCAACGACATCACGCGCGTCGCCGGGCCTGTGATCAGGGGCTCGGGCTGAGGAAAAAACAGCCCGTCCGCAAAGCCGTGGCTGCGAATCGAGTCGGCAAAGTCATTGTTGAATTTCTGCGCGATGTCGCGCGACAGTTCGAGGTGCTGTTTCTGGTCCTCGCCGACCGGCACGTGGGTCGCGCGATAGACCAGAATGTCGGCCGCCATCAGCACCGGGTAATCGTAGAGGCCGATGGAGGCGTTCTCGCGGTCCTTGCCGGCCTTTTCCTTGAACTGCGTCATGCGATTGAGCCAGCCGATCCGCGCCACGCAATTGAAGATCCATGCCAGTTCCGCATGCCCGGACACCTGACTCTGGTTGAAGACGATGTGTTTCGTCGGATCAATCCCCGAGGCGATGAACGCCGCGGTGACTTCCCTGGTATTGCGGGCGAGCTCGGTCGGGCCGCCCCAGACCGACACCGGCTGCGTAATCGCGTGCAAATCGACCACGCAATAGAGACAGCTGTGGGTCTCCTGCAACTTCACAAAGTTGACGATAGCGCCGAGATAATTGCCGAGATGCAGATTGCCCGTCGGCTGCACGCCAGAAAATACCCTCTCAACAATCGCCATGGTTCAGCTTTCCACGCCTGTCAGGTCCGCGCCCCGATTACCGACAGGCGCCATGGGCCGTCAATTGCCATCTGGGCATCAGTCACGCAAGGTGGGACTCGTGGTTTGCCGGAACGCGTTAACCACCTCGCCCCATCGAACGACGCCAAGCGCGACCAGAAGCAGTCCGTACACCGCCATTCCGCCCGATATCAGCGCCGCGACGGGAACCGCGAGCGAGAACCCATGCGCGTCCGCGTCAGGTTGCAGAACGAAAGGCACCGCGAGCCACAACAGAGCGCCCATCACCAGCCCGGCTGTGACGATGCGCGGCAGCCGTCGGCACGCAGCCTCATCAAGCGCGAAGCCGAAGGTTGCGGCCCCGAGCCGGAGCAGGGACAGTGCGGCGGTCCAGGCGCCAAGCGCAAGGCTGGCGGCAATGCCGCCGACGCCGAAAAAATGGCCGAGCACGACGGCCAGTGCGACAGCCACAACCAGTCCCGTCAGGGTCGCCAGCAAGGGTGTGGCCGTGTCTTCGCGGGCGAAGTATGCCGGCGACAGCGCCTTGGTCAGCACCTGCGCGGGCAGGCCGAGCGCAAGAAAGACGAGCGCATAGGACGTGCCGAGCGTGTCGGTGGAGGTGAACACGCCGTGTTCGAACAGCATCCGCACAATGGGCTTACTGAGCGCGATCAAACCGAGTGTGGCCGGCAAGGCCAGTCCCAGCGCCAGTTCGAGACCGCGCGACTCCGAACGCATCATCATCATGCGATCGTCGGCGCGCGCCGCGCGCGTCAGCTCCGGCACCAGCACGGAGCCCATGGCCACGCCGACAATGCCGAGCGGCAGTTCGATCAGGCGGTTTGCGAAATAAAGCCAGGACACGGCGGAAGGCGAAGTCGATGCGATGATCGCGCCCGCAACGACAAGCAACTGCGGACCGCTACCCGCGATCATGCCGGGCACAGCCCTGGCCAGGAAGCCGCGCATTTCCCCATCGAAGGAGATCCGCAAGCGGCCCGCAATGCTGCCGTCGCCGGAACGCAGCACAAGGACAAGCAGCTGCAGGAATCCGGCGGCTCCGACGGTGGCGGCGATCACGAGTGCCGCACGAACGGCGTTCTCGTTTCGGAACAGGAGCGTGCCGATCACGAAGATCAGTGCGGTGTTGAACAATAGCGGCGAGAAAGCGGTCAGCGCGAAGCGGCCCTGCGCGTTCAGAAGCGCCATCATCACCGTGGCTGGTCCCGCGAACGCCAGGTAAGGCAGCATAAGGCGGGCATTGTTGACGGCAAGTTGCAGTGTTTCCTTTCCCGCAAATCCCGGCGCGAGCGCGGCAATGACAAGGGGCATCAACAGACCGACCACACCCGTTGCGACGATCAGCGCTGCGCTCACGGTACCAAGCACGCGTCCGGCAAAGGCGGCCGCGGCGAGCGAACCCTCGGCTTCGCGCACTCGCAGCCACGCCGGTACCAGCGCGGCGTTCAACGCGCCCTCGGCCAGGAGCTTCCTTGCGACATTGACGAGCTGAAACGCCACCAGGAATGCATCGGCCACTGGGCCGGCGCCCAGCGAGGCGGCGAGCATGGCGTCGCGTGCAAAGCCGAGCAGCCGCGAGGTCAGGGTGCCCGTCGACACCGTGAGGAAGGAGCGAATCATGGAATATCTCTATAGCAGCGCCATGGCGCTGCCGCTTGCTCGCGGCGGGATGATCGTGATAGGCCGCAGCACGAATTCAGGCTGGCATGACCGGATTTTCTGCCCAGACGCAATCGCCGCAACGGGACATTTGGATGAGCTCAGCGAAATACGACGTACTCGGGATCGGCAATGCGATTTTCGATGTACTGGTGCAGACGGACGAAGGCTTCCTCGCCAGGCATGGCATGAACAAGGGCGGCATGGCCCTGATCGATGAGGGCCGCGCCGCAGCGATCTATCGGGACATGGGCCCGGCTGTGGAAATGTCCGGCGGGTCGGCCGCCAACACCATCGTCGGCGTCGCCAATCTCGGTGCTCGCGCCGCCTATGTCGGCAAGGTCAGGGATGACCAGATCGGCCGGATGTATATTCACGATATCCGTGCCGCAGGCGTTTCGTTCGAAACCAAACCCGCGGCGGACGGCCCCGCCACCGGCTGCTCGTACATTCTGGTGACCGGCGACGGCGAGCGCACCATGAATACCTATCTCGGCGCCGCGCAGGAGCTGACGCCTGCGGATATCGATCCCGCGCAGGTCGCGGCATCCGCCCTTCTTTATCTCGAGGGCTATCTGTGGGATCCGAAAAACGCCAAGGAGGCCTTCGTCAAGGCGGCGGGAATCGCGCACCAGGCAGGTCGTCAGGTTGCGCTGACATTGTCGGATTCGTTTTGCGTGGATCGCTATCGCGACGAATTCGTCAGCCTGATCCGCAATGGCACGGTCGATCTCGTGTTCGCCAATGAGGCGGAGCTGCATTCGTTGTACCAGACGGCTGATTTCGACACCGCGTTGGGGCAAATGCGCAGCGAAGCAAGGCTCGCGGTGGTGACGCGAAGCGAAAAGGGATGCGTCGTCGCCTCCAAAGACGACGTCATCGCTGTGCCGGCGTTTGCGGTCGACAAGGTCGTCGATACCACGGGTGCCGGCGATCTCTTTGCAGCAGGCTTTCTGTTCGGGCTGGCGCGTGGCGTAGGTTACGAGAAAGCCGGACGCCTCGGCGCGCTTGCGGCGGCCGAAGTGATCCAGCATATCGGCGCGCGGCCGCAGGTCTCGCTGAAAGGTCTCGCACAGCAGAACGGGTTGCCGGTGTAGGGCCTCTCCCCGCGAGTTGCGGGGAGAGGACGAGAGGCCGGTTACGCCGCTTCCTGCGCGGCGGCATCGAGCCCGGCATAGACGCCACGCTCGAAGCCTGCGAAGGCCTCCAGACAGCTTGCGTCAGCGAATGGCAGCACCTGCATCAGGATCACGCCGCTGACGTCGCGCGCCGGATCGATCCAGAAATAGGTGTTCGCAAGTCCCGCCCAGGCGAGGCTGCCGGCGCTGCGGCCCTCCGGCGTCTTGTCGGTCGTGATCAGGAAGGACAGCCCCCATTTCTTGATCATGTCCGGGTAAAGATCGACGTCGTTGGTATACATCAGCGCTGCCGATGTCATCTTGGTAACGACGAGATCGCCGATGTGGTTCTGGCTCATCATGGCGACCGTTTCAGGCTTGAGCAGCTGACTGCCGTTGCCACGGCCCTTGTTCAAGATCATCTGCGTGAACTTGATGTAATCGCCGGCGGTGCCATAAAGCCCGCCGCCGCCCATGTGGAATTCCGGCTCTTGTTCCATCTCGAAAGGGATCGGCGCAAGCGAGCCGTCGGGTCCGCGCGCATGCATGCCGACCGCGCGGCTGCGCATGGAATCCGTCAGCCTGAAGCCAGTGTCGGTCATGCCGAGCGGCGCAAGCAGGTGATCGCGCAGATAAGCGTCAAGCCGCTTGCCGCTCACCGCCTCCACCGCCTTGCCGACAAAGTCGATATTGGTGCCGTACTCCCAGCGCGTGCCCGGATCGGTCGTGATCGGGGTTCTCAACGCGTCATTCTTGCAACTGGTGATCGGCGGCAGACCTGCCTTCGTCAGATAAGTCCCCATGTCGGCATTCCACATATCATAGCAGAAGCCGGCGGTGTGGGTCATGAGCTGACGCAGCGTGATCGGGTTCTTGGCTGGCCGCAGCCTGGGCTCGCCGTCGGCGTCGAAGCCTTCGAGCACCTGTGGTGCGGCGAGTTCGGGCAGTACCTTGCCGATCGGCCCGTCAAGCGAGAGCTTGCCCTGCTCGACGAGCTGCATGGCGGCCGCCGTCGTGATTGCCTTGGTCATCGAGGCAATCCAGAACACGCTGTCCACCGTCATGGGGTCGTCCTTGGACAGGTCGCGTTTACCGAACGCGCCCTGATAGATTACGTCCTTGCCGTTGGCAGCGATGGCGACAACGCCGGGAATTTCCCTCGTGTCGCTTTTCTGGCGCAGGATCTGGTCGATCTGAGCTTTGCTCTGCATGGGGTCACCTCCAGGATTATTTTTTGTGGAAGACGATCTTCCTCCCGGGCCTTCCTTCCGGCAAGAGCGATGCGAAGGAGCGGGACGGTAGCGATGTCGTGATCGAGTCCTGTGGACGCGGTGAAAGGACTGCCTTATTTGCCATAATTTGCGGCCATTCGTGCCGCAATGTCGAGGCGATTCCGGGGCGCCTCTTGAGGCTGACCTGGAAGCGACTATTTAAGTAATGTGTTCAAAACGCTGCAGAATTGTAGCGCGACGATTGTGTCAAGCTGATCGATTTGGTCAAACGATAATGGCAGCGGCTGGATGCTGCGGAAGGATAGTTGGATGATTTCGACCTGGAGCGAATGGAAACGATATCCGCGGGCGGGGCGCGGCGAAAATCTCGAAGCGCCGATTTCTCCGGGCATTTATGAAGTGCGCTATGCGTCAACGGGAGCGCTGCACTCATTTGGCGCGGTCGATAACATCGCTCAGGCGCTGGCGCTCTTGCCGATCGGTTCCAAGTCCTGGTTCGGACGCCGCGAACCGGCTGAAACCCCTGAACTCGAATACCGTACCTCCGCGACTTCCACCAAGGCGGATGCCAAGGCGGTAGCGGAGCGCATGATCGGTCGCCGCGAAACCTATATGAGCGGCGCGGCCTGATCGCGGACTGATCAGGTCGGCTTCCTTCCTCCGAGGTTTCCGGTCTGCAATCCCGTCAGGATTGCAGACCTCAAATTTGTTTTGATCTGCCGAGCCTTTGCGGCCCGTGCATCGGGGCAGGTTTGGCCCTATATTTAAGATCAATACCAAAAAATCCGAGGAGCAACGCCATGACCCCGACTGCCGCCGCACGTGCTTCGCAACCATCCAGCCCGGCGCTGCGTGATCGCCTGAAGGATCCGTCGCTTTTACGTGAGCACTGCTACATCGACGGAGCCTGGATCGGCGCTCCGGTATTGCCCGTCACCAATCCCGCCAACGGCGCGGAGCTTGCAAAAGTGCCGCAGATGAGTGCGGCAGACGCGACCGGCGCGGTCGAGGCGGCCGAGCGCGCGTTTCCAGCCTGGGCAAAGTTCACCGCCAAGCAGCGCTCCAATATCCTGCGC
This sequence comes from uncultured Alphaproteobacteria bacterium, assembly GCA_963820275.1. Lineage (GTDB taxonomy): Bacteria > Pseudomonadota > Alphaproteobacteria > Rhizobiales > Xanthobacteraceae > Bradyrhizobium. The sequence continues at coordinate 73,429 of CAWFZL010000035.1, read as the reverse complement.
AAATGGTTCGATCTGATCATCGCAAATCGCGAAGATCTCGCGCTGATCCTGACCTCGGAGCAGGGCAAGCCGATTGCGGAGGCGCTTGGCGAAGTCGACATCGGCGGCGCCTATGTCGAGTTCTTTGCCGAGGAGGCGCGACGGGTCTATGGCGAAACCATCCCGACCCAGCGTGCCGATGCCCGTCTGCTGGCCATCAAGCAGCCGATCGGCGTCTGCGGCGCGATCACGCCGTGGAATTTTCCGAATTCGATGATCACCCGCAAGGTTTCGCCGGCGCTGGCCGCAGGCTGCACCGTGGTGCTCAAGCCTGCCAACGAAACTCCGCTCAGCGCCCTGGCGCTCGCCGCACTGGCGGAAAAGGCCGGTGTGCCGAAAGGCGTGTTCAACATCATCACCGGTAACTCGCCGCCGATCGGCAAGGTGCTCTGCGAACATCCCGCGGTGCGGTTCGTTGGCTTTACCGGCTCGACCGAGGTCGGAAAAATTCTTTACCGGCAGGCTTCCGTCGGAGTGAAGAAGCTCGGGCTTGAACTCGGCGGCAACGCGCCGTTCGTAGTGTTCGACGACGCAGATATTGACGCCGCAGTCGAGGGCGCAATGGTCTCGAAATATCGCAACATGGGCCAGACCTGCGTCTGCGCCAACCGCCTCTATGCCCAGGACGGCATCTACGACGAATTCGTGCGGAAGCTGTCGAAGAAGGTCGCTGCGATGAAGATCGGGGACGGCACCGAAGAGGGCGTCACGCAGGGGCCGCTGATCAACATGGAAGCCGTCGACAAGGTCGAACGACACATTGCGGATGCCGTGAAACGCGGCGCCAAGGTCGTGACCGGCGGAAAGCGTCATGCGCTCGGACGCACCTTCTTCGAGCCGACCGTGTTGTCCGACGTGAAGCCGGACGCGCTGGTATCGCAGGAGGAAACCTTCGGTCCGCTCGCGCCGGTGATCCGCTTCAAGGACGAGGCCGATGTGATCGCGATGTGCAACAACTCGCCCTTCGGGCTCGCCTCCTATTTCTATGCCCGCGATCTCGGCCGGGTCTGGCGGGTCGCCGAGGCGCTGGAGTCGGGCATGGTCGGCGTGAACAGCGGCCTGATCACGACCGAGGTTGCGCCCTTTGGCGGCGTCAAGGAATCAGGCCTCGGTCGCGAAGGTTCCCACCACGGCATGGATGAATATGTCGAAATCAAATACGTGATGATGGCTGGGGTTTAAGCACGGATTCCCGGGTCGTCCCGGCCAAGGCCGGGCCGACCGGGCTTGATCGATTTGACCCAGATCAAACCGCTTGGTTTTCCGGTTCGTACTCTCAAAGTGAACCGATCATTCAGGCCGGGCGTGTCGTCGCCGGACCGATGCGAAGCCCGAGCCCAGCATGCTCAGACGGACGCGCTTTGCTCCAGCAGAGAAGCAACTTCTCGCCCGCTTCTGGCGCAGCGCCTCCGGGTTCTGGTTTGGCGCATCCGCCTGGCTCGCCTGGCTTCTGCTCGTCGTGCTCGTCACCACCGTGATCCTGCAATTGCTGACGCAATATGCGCTGAATTTCTGGAACCGCGATTTCTTTGACGCGATCGGCCGCAGGGACCGCGCGGAACTTTGGACCCAGGCGTTGCGATTTGTCCCACTGGCTACCGCCAGCCTCGCCCTGATGGTCGTCCAGGTGTGGGCTCGCTTGACCACACAGATCACGTGGCGCGAGTGGCTGAGCAATCACCTCTACGATTACTGGCTCAAGGACGATCGTTACGTTCGGCTGAGATTCTCGGCCCCGGACCATCAAACGCCTGAATACCGGATTGCCGAAGACGCCAGGATTGCGACGGATCTGCCGGTGGACCTCGCGGTCGGGCTGTTCCAGTCGCTGCTCAATGCCGTCACCTTCATCGGGATACTGTGGTCGGTCGGAGGGAGCCTTGCCATCGACCTTGGCGGCTTCATGCTCACGATACCCTGCTATCTCGTCATCGCGGTGATCACGTACTCCTTCCTGCTTTCGGCCGGCATTTTCCTGATCGCCCGCCACCTGACGCGGGTGATCGAGGAAAACAAGAGGACGGAAGCCGAGCTGAGGTCGATCGGAACGCATCTGCGCGAGACAGGCGAGGGCAAGGCCCTGCCAGACGACAGGAAAGATGCGAGGCACGTCATCGGCGCGGCCCTCAAGGGTGTCATCGCGATCTGGCGAATCTATCGCTCGCAACTGATGCGGATGACGCTGGTCACCTATACCAGCCTGCTGGTGACGCCGGTCGTCGGCCTCCTGCTGTGTATTCCTAAATATCTCGCCGAGACGATGACGCTGGGAGAGGTGGTCCAGGCAGCAGCAGCCTTCGTCGTCGTTCAAACCGCTTTCGGCTGGTTCACTGACAATTATGCCCGCCTGGCCGAATGGGCTGCATCGGCCAACCGCGTCGCATCGCTGCTTCTTGCACTGGACGAGGTCGACTGATGTCGTCCGCGACTTCCGTGCGAGAGCCAACAGACCGCATCAATTCGGGCGCCGCGCGTTATCGCTGGATGACCTTCTCCCAGACATCACCGAGGATCGCGGGCTCGCGTGGCGGCAGATAGGTGAGGCCCGTCTGCCTGGCGAAATCCGCAATCCTGCCTTCGGCCTGCAGATCGGTGAGAGCCTTGTTGACGGCGGCAAGAAGTGTCGGCTCGCTCGCGAGCATCACGTAGCCGCGATTGGCGCCGATCGGATAATAATATCCCGAAGCGGTCAGGCCTGTGTCGGGATGTGCGGCACGATAGGCATCGTAGCGGGCGAGGTCGAGCAGCGTCGCATCGTAGTCGCCACGGTCGAGCGCGCCGAGCAGGTCGTCGCGGCCGGGCACCAGATGCGTGATGTCGTCAATCAGGCGTCCTTTCTCGAAATTCATCAAGATGGCATCGCCAAGCGTCCCGCTCTCGATCGCGAGGCGCAAGCCGGCGAGATCGCCGATGTCGCTGATCCTGCGGCCGCGTGCCTTTGGTCCGAGCACGGCCGTCAATGGTGAATAGATATAGGGTCGGCTTGGCACGAGTACGCCGAGCTCGACGCGGCGCCGGCGGTCGTCCCGGGTAGCGCCTTCGAAATCGGGAAGCTTGGCTGTCTTCACGCCCGGCACGACGAGCGAATCCTTCGTAAGCGCATAGCCGCCAACCAGCGAGCAGCGTCCGTCGGATAACAGCGCATTGGCCTCTAACTGGGGACTCGAATCCTCGTCGAGCTTGCTTTCGAACCACTGGATTTCGAGTGGCCGGCCCAGCCGGTCCGCGAGCGCCTGCGCCATTGTCACGTCAAAGCCGCTGCCGGGCTTGCCCCGGTGATGCACGGAAAGCGGCGGTCGATCCTCGTCGAGACAGACCTTCAGGGGATCGTCGGCCGCATGGGCCGCCGCCAGGCCAGAGAAGATCGCTGCAAGACTTACCGCCGCAAGGCGAAGTTTCATTGTTTCCTCCGGCTCGAGATATAGGCCCAGAGATCCTTGATCTCGTCGTCGCTCAGGATGTCTCCCCAGGGCGGCATCCTGTTGTTCTTGCCCTGCTTCACGGTGGTAACAAAACGTGTCCTGTCGTCCGGGAAGGCACGCAGGTCCGGCGTGATGGTGCCGGAATTCACCATGTTGGGACCGTGGCAATGCGAGCAGTTTTTGGCATAGGTCGCCTTGCCCTGGTCAATCTGTGCCTGAACGCTACCGTCATTTGGTTCGTCCGCGGCGCGGATGGCTGCCATCGACATGACCTCCAGCGCGAAGACGGCGGCGAAGATCGCCACCGTCTTGCAAGACACTTCTCTCAGCATGCGTGACCCGCGGTCACTGCTTGATCGCGAAAACCCACAGCGATCCGCCCGGAGGCACTTTCGCCAGTCGCTCGTCCCCGGAGAACAGCGAGTAGACGCCGCCATAGCCGCTCGTGACGGCGACATATTGCACGCCGTCCTGCTGCCACGTCACGGGTTGGCCTTCGATGCCCGAGCCGGTCTGGAACTGCCAGAGTTTCTTGCCGGTGTCGGCGTCGAACGCCTCGAACTCGCCGGTCAACTGCCCCGAGAACACCACGCCACCGGCGGTGGAGAGCACGCCCGAGAAGCGCGGAATATCGCTGGGCGCTTCCCATTTGCTTTTGCCGCTCAGGGGGTCGATCGCCTTCAGATGACCGCGCGGGCCTGTACCCCAATCCCAGAGATCGGTGAGGTCCATGCCGAGATACCACTCGCCGGCCTTATAGGTCGCCGGCTCGGTCTTGTAGTGACCGCCGAACGCCAGCGTATTGGCGAATGCCGTGTTGGTCTGGGGATTGTAGGACATCGGTTCCCAGTTCTTGCCGCCAAGGATGGACGGGAACACCGTCACCTTCTTGCCGTCGCGCGCGTCCTTCGTGACGTCGGTCTCGATCGGCCTGCCGGTCTTCAGGTCGATGCCGGTCGCCCAATTGACCTTCACGTAAGGGTTGGCCGCGAGCAGCTTTCCATTGGTGCGGTCGAGCACGTAGAAGAAGCCGTTACGGTTGGCATCCATCAGCACCTTGGTCGGCTTGCCCTCGATGTTCATGTCGGCCAGCACCATCTCGGCCACCGAGTTGTAGTCGAACGGGTTGTTCGGCGAGAACTGGTAGTTCCACTTTATCTTGCCCGTCTTCGGATCGAGCGCGAGCACCGAGCAGGTATAGAGATTGTCGCCGGGTCGCACCGCGGCGTTGAACGGGCCGGGATTACCTATGCCCCAATAGACCGTGTTCAGCTCCGGATCGTAGGAGCCGGTAATCCAGGTCGATCCGCCTCCAAGCTTCCAGGTGTCGCCCTTCCACGTGTCGCCGCCGGGTTCATCCGGACTGGGAATGGTATAGGTCCGCCACAAATGCTTGCCGGTGGCGGGATCCCAGCCGTCGATGAAGCCGCGGGTGCCGAACTCCGCGCCGGAGATACCGGTCAGGACGACGCCATCGGCGACGAGCGGCGCCACCGTCATGGAATAGCCTTCCTTGATGTCGGCGGCCTTCTGGCGCCAAAGCTCCTTGCCGGTCGCGGCATCCAGCGCAATCACGTTGGCGTCCAGCGTCGTGCGGAACACCTTGCCGTCGTACAGCGCGGCCCCGCGATTGATGATCCCGCAGCAGACGATCCGAGGCGTTTCGGGTGGATATTCGACCTTGGTCTTCCAGATCTGCTTGCCGGTCTTGGCGTCGATCGCCATCGTGGCCGCATGCGTGGTCACATAAATCACGCCTTGATAGACCAGCGGCTGCGACTCCTCGCTCCGATCGTCGGCGAAACTGTAGTTCCAGACCGGGACGAGATTCTTGACGGTATCCTTGTTGACCTGATTGAGCGTACTGAACCGATTTAGATTGTAGCCCATTCCGTAATTGACAACATTCGAGGTGTCGGTCGCTCCCTTGACCAGCTGTTCGCTGGTTTGCGCGCTGACCCCATGTGAAACAATGGTCGCAAGGCCGATAGCTATCGCTATGCGCTTCATCCGTTCCTCCCAAATCATTTTTTGCTTCGCGGACGGAAATCCGCCCCACCCAGCCTAGCTTGAATGGAGGTGGACAGATAGATGGAGCTCAGCGGGCCGTGCCACCGCATTGCGCTTACAGGTAGAGTTGTTGGCGCCGGGCCTGTTCGCGCGGCTTGGACCAAGCGCTGGCAAATCCTACAGGCCGAGCGTCACCTCCGCCCAATGCACGACGACCTCGCTGTTGAGGAAGTCGACCACGCTGGGCTCGACGATCGCGGGTTGATCGTGGCCGACCACGGCGGTAGCGACGATGGCATCGCAACGGTCGTTGAACGCGATTGCCAGCGCCGAATTTGGCGCGCGGTAGGGTTCGGAGAGCGCATAGGGCCTGCTGCGGCCTTTCATCCAGGCGACGTTGATCTCGCGTCCAGGCGCCAGTACGGAAAGCCTTTCGCCCATCAGCGAGAAATCCGTCAGGCGGTCGAGCTCGTTATCGTCCGAAACGCCCGTCAGGCAGTTGCAGAAGCCGATCTTGGCGCGGATATAGACGTTGACCTCCACCCCACAATTCGCTGCTTCGCAACGGAACGCCTTGCCCACGCCCCACTCGTCGGTCGGAAACGGCCACCGCACTTCGGCAAATTTCGGATGACCCGGCGGTGATGCCGCCTTGCTGTGGACCAGCATCGGCCAGCCGAAAAATGTACCGGCGCCCGCGAGCGCGCCAAGCCCGAGACCGGCAATCACGGCAAGAACTGCGCTTCGGTTCATCGCCATTCTCAATTGCTCGCGACAAACGCCCGCGCCGCGGCAAGCACCGGCCGGTCGGAATCGGAACCGGCTGCCAGCGCGAGCAGCTTTTCGTAATTTGCCTTGGCTTTCGCCGTGTCGCCAAGCGCCTGGGCTGCTTTTGCTGCTCCGGCATAGCCATTGAAGCGGTTCGGCTCCTTGGCCTGAGTCGCCTCAAACGCGGCGAGTGCCTCCTTCGCCATGCCGCGATCGAGCAGCATGAACCCGTATAATTCGCGTGCCGGCGTCAGAGATCCGGGTGTGACCGGCGACTTCTCCGTGTTGTCTTCCGCGTCGGCTGCAGCACTCATCGCCTTGAGCGCGTCCTCATATTTGCCGTCGGCATAAAGGATCCAGGCACTCGCCACCTGGGCCTCGACATCGGCCTGCGTCGCCCAGTAATCGCTTTTCGCCTCGCGCAGGCTGTCGCGAATTTCGGTGAGCTTGGCAACCTCGGCTCTCGCAGCGGCCGGATCGCCGGAACGCGCCGCCCCCAGCGCGCGTGCAAAATGAGAGATAGCCGTCGCCGACGGAAATTTGCTTTGCTTGACTTCCAGATTCGCCGCGCCCTTCCAGTCGCCGCGTTCGAACATGTAGCGCGCCGGCGCGGCCGCCTGCGCGAATGGACCGGCAAAGACATCGGCATTGGGTTGCGTGGCCTCGATTTCGTCGATGACCCTGCGCGCGGCCGCGTCCTGGCCCAGTTGCAGATAGGCGTAGACGAGATAGTCCTGACCGTGCAGCTGGTCGCCGCGCTCGTTGCCGGCCTTCGCGGCCTGCACCGAAGCCAGATTCGCCGCAATCAACTCCTTCCAATAGCCGACCCTCGTGAAAATATGCGAGGGCATGTGCTGCGCGTGCGGTGCGTTCGGCGCGATTTTGGAATAGCGCAGCGCTGCCGGAAGACCCTTGGCGGCGATCGGCGGATAATCATAGAGGTGGATCAGATAGTGGGCGACGCCGGGATGCTGCGGTTGCCGTTGCCAGATCGGCTCCAGGATGGCGGCGCCCTTGAGCTGATTGGCGTAGGTCTTGTCGGCTGGCGAGGCCGCCACATTCAAGGTGATCGCGTAGAAGATCTGCGCCTCGTCGTCATCGGGATATTTCGCCGCGAGCGCTTCCATCTTCTTCAGATAGGATTGCACGCGCGCCTGTTGCGGGATCTTGTCGTAACCGACATACATCACCGAGAGCGCGTCGATGTAGTCGCGCTCGCGCTCAGTCTTGGCGCCGACGGCTTTCGCCTTCTCGATCGCCGCAAACCCGGGCTGAAGATTCGGGGCGGGGATGGCACCATGCGGGTTGCTGAGAAGGGACAACGCGATACCCCAGTAGGCGATGGCGCATTCCGGATCGGCCTTGATCGCCTCTTCGTAAATTTCTTTCGACTCGGCGTACCAGAACGAGTGCTGGTAGCGCATGGCGCGATCGAATCGCCGTTGCGCTACCTCATTGCAGGAGGTCGCAAAATGCACCTTGCCAAATTTCTGATCCGCATCGTCTTGTGCCAGCACCGGAGCGCAAGGTCCAAAAACCACCAAGGCTGCGACGGTCGCAAACAGAAATCCACGCATGACTTCCTCCCAATCGTCAATGAAAGGTGACATACGCCGCCAGGCGCGCCCGGCGATCATAGGCCGAAACGCGGGGGTTCTCAACGCGGTCAACAGGGCGCAAGCCGCTATTTCTCCCTATGGCGCTAGAGCTCGAGCGCGGCGCCGGTGATGCGGCGATAGGCCTCGAGGTAGCGTTTGCTGGTGGCGTCGACCACGCTTGCGGGCAATGGCGGCGGCGGAGCCTCGCCGTTCCAGCGGCCGGCGCGGCGCTCCGCGTCGAGATAGTCGCGCAGCGGCTGCTTGTCGAAACTCGGCTGCGGACGACCGGGCTCATAGACGTCGGTCGCCCAGAACCGCGAACTGTCGGGGGTCATCGCCTCGTCGATCAGGATGATGCGCCCATCGGCGTCGCGGCCAAACTCGAATTTGGTATCGGCAATGATGATGCCTTGCTCGCGGGCCGATCGCTCGCCGAGCGCATAGACCGCGCGTGTCATGCTCTCGAGCGTCCGCGTCACCTCGTCGCCGACGATCTCGCGCATCCGCGCAACCGTAACGTTTTCATCGTGGCCGGTTTCAGCCTTGGTGGCCGGGCTGAAAATCGCGGGCTCAAGCTTGCCGCTTTCGACGAGGCCGGCCGGGAGCTTCTCGCCCGCGAGCGTTCCGTGAGCGGCATATTCCTTCCAGGCCGAGCCCGAGAGATAGCCGCGGATCACGCATTCGATCGGAAACACTTTTGTCCGCCGGCACAGCATCGCCCGCCCCTTGAGCGAATCGCGATGGTCCTTCAGCGCAGGGACTTCGCCGATGATGGCATCGGCATCGGCGCTGATCATGTGATGCGGCACGACGCCTTGAAGCTTCTTGAACCAGAAAGCGCTTATCTGGGTCAGCACCGCGCCCTTCATCGGGATGGTTTCCGCCATGACCACATCGAAGGCGCTGATGCGATCGGTGGCGAGCAACAGCACGCGGTCTTCGCCGACGGCGTAGATGTCGCGAACCTTGCCGCGCCCGATCCGCGGAAGGGGCAGGTCGCTCGCAAGCATTGTGGTCATGGATTAACTTTCGGGTGCTGCCGCATGCGTCAACGATGCGGAGACATGGCGAAGGAGACAATCTACTCGGGAAGCGGAATGAATTCATGCTCGTTGGGCACGGGAGCGAAGCGGCCGGACTTCCAGTCCTGCTTGGCCTGCTCGATGCGTTCCTTACTGGATGAAACGAAGTTCCACCAGATATGGCGCGGGCCTTCCAGCGCATCTCCGCCGAGGAACATCATACGCGTCGGCTTGACAGCCTTGATGGTAATGCGATCGCCGGGACGAAACACCAGGAGCCGCGGGCCCTCATAGCGTTCGCTGGCAATCTCGACCTCGCCGTCGACCAGATAAACGCCGCGCTCTTCGTGGTCGGCATCCAGCGGAACAGCGACGCCTTCGTCGGCCGTCACCTCGACATAGAACCATGGCGACACCATCGCGACCGGGGATTTCGCGCCGAACGCCTCGCCGGCGATGACACGCGCCGAAAGACCGCGATCCCGCACGAGCGGCAGATCGGTAGCCGCATAATGCTGGAACGACGGAGCGATTTCTTCCGAGCCTGCTGGAAGCGCGATCCAGCTCTGCAAGCCAAGCATGTTCTGGCCGGTCTTGCGCTGAAGGTCGGGCGTTCGCTCGGAATGGGCGATGCCGCGGCCCGCGGTCATCAGGTTCATGGCGCCAGGCTGAATTTCCCTGACATTGCCCTCGCTGTCGCGATGCATGATGCTGCCGTCGAACAGGTAGGTGACGGTGGCAAGCCCGATATGCGGATGCGGGCGCACGTCCATGCCTTTGCCGGACACGAACTGCACCGGCCCGAAATGATCGAAGAAGATGAAGGGGCCGACCATCTGTCGCCTGCCATGCGGCAGCGCGCGTCGCACCGCAAATCCGTCGCCGAGGTCGCGGGTGCGCGGCACGATGACGAGGTCCAGCGCGTCGCAGGATTTGACATCGCCGAGTACGGGATCGTTGTCGGGGAGCCAGCTCATGGGTTTTCCCTTTTCCGTTTGGCTTCATCATACCAGCAATCGCGCGGTCTCGTCCAAGCGCGGGCCGCGCCGGGTTCCTTCATTCCGCCGCGACGATGCGTGGCCGCCCGACATAGCCGGTCGCCTCGCCAAAACGCTCGACCATGACGGCGGGCAGATCCTTTGCCTTGTCGGTCACGCATGCGCCCGAGCGCACGGTATATCGGTCCTGATGAGAGAGATGCGTGGGCGCCGTGCCCTGCTGCAGCGCGCGCGCCGCATCCATCACCAGTTTTCGAAAATGCATGATGCCAAGATCGGTCGGGCCGAGATGTTCGCGGCTGCGGTCGGCGATCGGGCCCTGGCTGTCCTGCACGGCGGCGTCCTGCTCCGACACGCCCCTGATACCTGTGTAGCTCCCGGTTTTCTGCAGCTTGCGGTCGATCAGATAGTCGTTGGACTTGTTGCGCAGCGGCACGTAGTTTTCGTCGACTTCCGCTATCACGCCGTTGCCCTTGTCGTACATTTCGCGCTCGGCCTGCGTCAACGGGCGTTCCGGATTCCAGGCGTAGGTGTAAATCCAGCAATTCGTGTCGGTGACGGGCACGAAGCTCTGGCCGAAAATGCTCTCGCCCGGCATCGCGCTCGGTGCATAGGTATGCACCGGCATCAGGAATTGCGCGATGCGCCAATAGATATGGTCGCCGCCGGCGAGCCGGCCGCCCGCTATCGTCAATCCCGCGTCATGCGGATTGATCCTGATGACCGGGCGCGGGTCCTCGGCGATCCAGCGCATGTGGTCGGTGTTCATGCGCGCGATCGGATTGACGAAGTGTTTCTTGATATCGAGGATTTCGTCCTCGTCCTTGTCGAAGCTCAAATGCGCAAAGGTGAAATGCGCGGTGTCAATCGAGCCTTCGAGCGCCTGGACCCAGTTGCAGTCCTGCCATTTCTTCGAGACGTAACGGTGCGAGGCCGGCACCAGCGCCATCTCCAGCGCGGGCAATTCCGGCATTTCGCCGGCCGGCCCCATATAGGCCCAGACCATGTCGCCCCATTCACGCACCGGATAGGATTTGATGCGGATCATGTCCCTGGCATTGAGGTCCGGATATGACGTGGGCATGTCGACGCAAGCGCCCGTGGTGTCGAACTTCCAGCCGTGATAGACGCAGCGGATTCCGCATTCCTCGTTGCGGCCAAGCCAGAGATTGGCGCCGCGATGCGGGCAATATTGATCGATGACGCCGACGACGCCCCTGGTATCGCGGAAGGCGAGCAGCTCCTCGCCCATCACGACGATCTTCTTCGGCGGACAATCGGGCTCGGGCAATTCTTCGGATAGCAACACCGGCAGCCAGAACCACCGCAGCAATTCGCCCATGGCAGTGCCCGCACCGCTCTCGGTGAGGAACCGGTTGTCTTCCGCGCGGAGCATGGGTCGTCCTCCGGGGCCTGGTCTTGATTTTGACCGAGCTTGGCGCAGGTCAGGCGGGGCGTCAACGCAACTTGTTCTCGCGGCGCGAACCGCGCCCGAGTTGTTCGGTAAATCCTTCCGCCCCGAGGGCGTGGGGAATGCCGGGCGCCGGTCGCACCCGCAGCCTCGCGTGGAAAAATAAAAACCACACGAGTTAGTCACCACGGTTACAGCCGGAATCGCCCGGCATTCCCGCACGCGAATGGTTTTAACGGCTTACTCCGGGTTCTCCCCGGCGATCGGGCTTTCTTGTCACCGTCGCAGGCCACGATGCGAGAAGCATCGTCGCCGACTTGATGCCAGCGTCGAGGCATCAGGACGACACGGCTTCGCCGTCCGCTTTCGCACCGTTCGTCCTTCAGGCACCAAAGCGTCCATCGCATCCCGCTCCGACGTTCGTGACGACGCGCACGTCCCTCTGGTGGAACGGGATGGCGAGAGATATGCAGGTGATTTGGGGAAGCGAGAAAGCAGAAAATTTTTTTGTTTGGGACTGGACTGCCCAAATCACGTTGAGCGGATTGGAGTTTTTTCACTCAGCGCGCATGTCTTCATGGCGAAGAATCATGCCGTCATGGCCAAGAATGAAGCGACGACGTAATCCGGGCTGGCGCACGTAAGGTCCGGGCGGCCACGCGGAGCCTGGAATTCGCGCAATCATTGGCTCGCATGCGCGGACCCGCGCATGACTTCTCACCGCCACAAACCACAGGCCGGATGTGGATGTCTCAAACGAAGGGCAAGCGCTTCGCTAGAAGAAACCGATACTCAGATCCAGGCCGTAAGTTGCCGGGGTCAAGAACATAACTACTCCAACGCCACAAATCATGGCGATCAGATATCGAGCGAAGCTGGCTTGCGTTTCGGCGGCAGCCTGCGCGGGAACCTGAGGGGTAGCTTGCATGACAATCTCCGACTTGGCGACCCGCGGGGAGGGGCCTGGCCGGCGCACACTAGCGTCAATGAGTTTATGCAAGTTTGCGGCGCATCGTTAATTAATGAGAAATTGGTGCTGATCGTTGGCACGCACCGAACGTGCAACATGCTTTGGTATTTCGCCGCCGACCGTACCGACCATGCTGAGGTTGAAGCAGAGGGCGAGTTGGCGGACCAGCACCAGATGGCTATGTGCTAGGCTCTTTCGACATACGGTTGGTCAGGCGTTGTTGCCGCTTCCATAGCGCTGGTCGATGTAGTCGATCACGAGCGCCTTGAAATCGGCGGCAATCGTCGGGCCGCGCAGGGTGCGGAATTTCTTGCCGTCGACGAATACGGGTGCCGCCGGCGCTTCGCCAGTGCCCGGCAGCGAGATGCCGATATTGGCATGCTTGGATTCGCCGGGTCCGTTGACGATGCAGCCCATGACAGCGACGTTGAGCGACTCGACGCCGGGATAGCGCGTCTTCCAGTTCGGCATTTCGTCGCGGATGAAATCCTGGATCGAGCGCGCCAGTTCCTGGAACGTGGTCGAGGTGGTGCGGCCGCAGCCGGGGCATGCCGCAACCAGCGGCACAAAGGTGCGGAAGCCCATGGTCTGCAGCAGCTCCTGCGCAACCTGGACTTCGAGCGTGCGGTCGCCGCCGGGTTCGGGCGTCAGCGAAATGCGTATGGTGTCGCCGATGCCTTCCTGCAGGAGAATGCCGAGCGCGGCCGACGAAGCCACGATGCCTTTCGATCCCATGCCGGCTTCGGTCAGCCCAAGATGGATGGCGTAATCCGAACGTCGCGCCAGTTCCTGGTACACCGCGATCAGATCCTGCACGGCCGAAACCTTGGCCGACAGGATGATGCGATTTTTGGCCATGCCGAGCTCTTCGGCGCGCGCGGCCGACAACAGTGCGGACTGCACCATGGCCTCGCGCGTCACCGCGCGCGCATCGCGCGGATTGGCCGACGCCGCGTTCTCGTCCATCAGTTTGGACAGGAGTTCCTGGTCGAGCGAACCCCAGTTCGCGCCGATCCGGACCGGCTTGTTGTTCTTGTTCGCGATCTCGATGATGTCGGCAAATTGCGTGTCGCGCTTGTTCTTGAAGCCGACATTGCCGGGATTGATCCGGTATTTGTCGAGCGCCTCGGCGCAGGCCGGGTATTCGGCAAGCAGCTTGTGGCCGATGTAATGGAAATCGCCGATCAGGGGCGTGGTGATGCCGCGCTTGCGCAGGGCGTCGCGGATATGCGGGACGGCGGCAGCCGCTTCCTCGCGATCGACCGTGATGCGCACCATCTCCGAACCGGCGCGCGAAAGGGCGGCGACCTGGGCCACCGTGCTGTCGACATCGGCGGTGTCGGTATTGGTCATCGACTGCACGACGATCGGCGCACCGGCGCCGACGGCGACATTGCCGACCATGACCCTGGTGGTCTTATGCCTGGCCTTGGGGCCGGCGACATCGTTTTCGAGCGGCTTTTCGAGCTTGTTCATGGCGTCCAGATATCAGGTTTTGGTGACGGTCAGCAATGGATCAGCGGAACCGGTATTCGGCCGGTTAACCAGATAAAGCCCCGCGACCACCAGCAGCGCCGCCAGGGCGAATGCCAGTGTCAGGGGATCATGCAGGATGAAATAGCTAGCCATGACGCCAAACAAAGGGGTGATAAAGGTAAACGCCGATAATTTGCTGGCTGAATAGCTCTTGACCAGGGCAAACCAGAGCAAAAACGTCAATCCAACGACCCATATCGCCTGATAGGCCATCACCGACAACGCCAGGGGGCCGGGAACCCGGTTGAGGGTTTCGCCCGAAATCCAGGCCGCCAGGCCCAAAATCGGGATCGATAGTGCCACCTGGTAGGCCAGTGCCTTCTCGGGCGGCGCCCGAAGCAACCGGGTTGCCTTCACGAGCAAGGTCGTGGCCGCCCACAATGCGCCGCCGCCGACGATCATGAGATCACCGAGCAGCACATTGGCATCGACATCGGCCTGGGGAATGCCGATCGCCAGCGCCACGCCGGCAAAGCTCAAGCCGAGCCCGATCCATTGCAGACCGCGCAGCCTTTCGCCGAGAAACTGCCAGGCGCCGAGCGCGACGAAAAACGGTGCCGTGTAGAGAAATACCACTGCGCGCGAAGCCGAAGTCAGCAACAAGCCGCGATAGATCAGGACGAATTCCACGCCGAACAGGAGCCCTGCCAGGAGGCCGGGGCCGAGCGTGCCGTCGGCAGCAAACAGCTTCACGCCGCGCAGTCGGGCAATCAGCAGCAACACCGGCATGGCGCCGGCGGAGCGGATCGTCGCCTGCAAGAGCGGCGGAATGTCCGGCAGTGCCAGCTTCACCGCGATCTGGTTGAAACCCCAGCTGAGGCAGAGCACGAGCATCAACGCGATCGCTCCCGCGCCGAGCGGACGCCCAGCCGATATTGCCGCCAATCTGTCTGAAGACATGAACCTCCGCGCCGGCTTGTCGCCGTCTTGTTGGGGCATGGGGAAAGAAAGAAAAATTCATGCCCGGAAATCAACTCGCCGGAAACCAATTCGCAAAATCAGGTCATTTGATCAAGTCGCCTTGTCGGCCTGTCTGCAATGCGCGCAGAGGCCGGTGATCTCGACAACCGACATTTTCGGCGCAAAGCCGGATGCGCGCGCGGCCGCGTTGAGGCCCTGCGCCACGGGCGCCGCCGGAATTTCACCGACCAGGCCGCAGCGCTCGCAGATCAGGAATGCAATCATTGCTGCCGCATCATGGTCGTGCGCGCAGGCGAGAAACGCGTTTCGGCTCTCGATGCGGTGAACGAGACCGTTTTCCATCAGGAAATCGAGCGCGCGATAGACCGTGATCGGCGCCGGCCGCGGCATCGATTTGGCGAGTTCGTCGATCACCTCATAGGCGCCGAGCGGCCGGTGGCTGGACAGCAGCGCCTGCAGCACCTGACGTCGGATCGGCGTGAATTTCTGCGCCCGCAGGCCGCAGACCTTTTCGGCATGCTCCAGCGCATCCGCGGTGCAGCGGCCGTGATCATGGTCGGGCGCGGGAAATGTCGGTTTTGCGAGCCTCATCGGAGCAATTTAGCACCGTTGACGGAAAAACAGGAATCCCGGCCCGACTCGGCGGGTTCCGCGAGCCATGTGGTTTCGGCGGGTCAGCCCTTCGAAAGCCGGGTCGTGAAAAAATCATAAGCAAGCTTATTATTGCCATAGCTCATATTTACGGGAGGAACGCGATGGCCCGCGGTTCCGTCGACAGCAATTTCCTGTTCACGCTTGCCGAAGTGCAGCGGCTGGTTCGCGCCTATGCGGACAAGCAGGCGGCGCATCACGGCATTACGCGAGCGCAATGGGCGGTGTTGGCCAAGGTGGAGCGATCCGAGGGCCTCAAGCAGTCGGAACTCGCCGAACAGATGGAGATGCAGCCGATCACGCTGACGCGATTGATCGACCGTCTCTGCGACAATGGCTGGATCGAGCGCCGCAGCGACGACGCCGATCGCCGCGTCAACCGCCTTTATCTGCGCAAGGCGGCGCGGCCACTGCTCGGAAAACTGAGCGGGCTGCGTTCAGAGCTGACGGCCACGGCGCTCGAAGGCATCAATCCTTCCGATGCCCATCGGCTTCTCGCGCAGCTCGAAACGATCAAGGAAAATGTCCGTAACGCCATCCAGGGCGCAGGCGGAGAAAGTGCAAGGAAAGAACAGCGGTATGGCTGATCCGGTATTGAAATTTCCGCCCGAGCAGAAGGCCAGTCCGACGCAGGACCCAAGGCGCGCAACTTCCGCCGCGGGACATCGTCGCCTGACGGCGGCCCTGCGGCGCTACCGTCGCATGCTGCTGCTCGTCGTGCTGCCGCTCGCCGCGCTGGTTGCGGGGGTGATTTTCTATCTCAACGGCGGCCGTTACGTTTCGACCGACGACGCCTATGTCGGTGCGCAGAAGGTCCTGATCACGCCGGATATTTCCGGCAAGATCGAAAAGGTCGTGGTGCGCGAAGGCGAGCGCGTCAAGCAAGGCGACGTATTGTTCGAGATCGATCCGGTGCCGTTCCGCTTCGCCGTGCAGGAAGCCAGCGCCAAGCTCGACCAGGCCCGCACGACCTACGACAACCTGGTTGCCAACATCAAGATCTACCAGCAGATGGAAGACCTTGCGCAGCAGTCCGTCGATCTGAAGCAGCGTGACGTCGAACGCAAGTCAACGCTCGTCAAGAACAGTTTCGGTTCGCAGCTCGACCTTGACAACGCGTCGAACGCCTTTGTCACGGCGAAAGCGCAGCTCGAATTTCTCAAGCAGCAGCTTTCGAACTCGAAAACCCAGTTGCTTGGCAATCCCGACCTGCCGCTCGAGCAATTCCCGCCCTATGCCCAGGCCAAGGCGGCGCTGGAACAGGCGCAACGCAATCTCGATCACACCGAAATGCGCGCCCCGATGGACGGTATCGCGACGCAGGTCGATCAGATTCAGCTCGGCCGTTTCGTTGTGGCGGGCACGCCGGTATTCTCGATCATCGACACCTCGAAGCCATGGGTCGACGCCAACCTGAAGGAATCCGACTTCACCCATATCGCCGTGGGCCAGCCGGTCTCGATCGAGGTCGATGCGTTTCCGGATCACGTGTTCAAAGGCACCATTGGTTCGCTCAGTCCCGGCACGGGCGCGCAGTTTGCGATCCTGCCGCCGCAGAACGCCACCGGCAATTTCGTCAAGGTGGTACAGCGCGTGCCGGTGCGAATCTACTTCGACGGCACCGACAAGTACGTGCAGAAGCTCAAGGCCGGCATGAGTGCCTACACCACGATCGACACCGGCCATCGGCGTTCGCTCGCGGCCCTGCTCGGGCTTTCGCCGGCTGCCGCCAATCAGGACTAGTTGAATATGGTGACATCCGCCTCAGCTCCGAGCGCGGTTCCGGGCTTCCGCCGCAACATGGTGACGATCTGCGCGATGACCGCCACCATCATGCAGGCGCTCGACACCACGATCGCCAATGTCGCGCTGCCTTACATGCAGGGCAGCCTCTCGGCCTCACAGGACCAGATCAACTGGGTGCTGACATCCTACATCGTCGCCGCGGCGATCATGACCGCGCCTGTGGGGTGGATCGCCAACCGCTTCGGCCGCAAGCGCGTCTTCATCCTTTGCTCGGCCGGCTTTACCGTCGCCTCGGTGATGTGCGGGCTGGCGCGGGACATTGACCAGATGGTGCTGTTCCGCCTGCTGCAGGGCATGTTCGGTGCCGCCCTCGTGCCGCTGTCGCAGGCGGTGATGCTGGATGCGTATGCGCTGCACGAACGCGCCAGGGCGATGTCGATCTGGGGCATGGGCGTGATGATGGGGCCGATCATGGGACCTTCGCTCGGCGCCTGGCTTACCGAGACCTATTCCTGGCACTGGGTGTTCTTCGTCAACCTCCCGTTCGGCATCGTCACCGTGCTTGGCCTTCTGGCCTTCATGGACGAGACCAGGGCGGATCGAAACCTGCGCTTCGACTGGTTCGGGTTTGCCGCGCTCGCTGTCGGCATCGGCGCCATGCAGCTCGCGCTCGACCGCGGCGAGCAGCTCGGCTGGCTGGAATCCAATGAAATCATCGCCGAGATCATCGTCTCCATCGTCGGCTTCTATTACTTCTTCGCGCACTCCTTCACGACGGAAAGGCCGTTCATCCAGTTCGCCATCTTCAAGGACCGGAATTTCATCGGCGGCTGCGTGTTCATGAGCGTGATCGGGCTGGTGCTGTTTTCCACCATGGCGCTGGCCTCGCCGTACCTGCAGAGTGTGATCGGCTATCCGATCATCCCCGCCGGGCTCTTGCTGGCCAGCCGCGGTTGCGGCACTTTCGTCGCGATGATGCTGGTTGGCCGGTTGATGCGCCATATCGAGGCGCGCACGCTGATCATCTCGGGCCTCGTTCTCACCTGCCTGTCGCTGTTCTATATGACCGGCTGGACCGATCAGACCGGCGTGCCCGAGATCGTCACCTTGAGCATCATGCAGGGGTTTGGCTTCGGCCTGGTCTTCGTGCCGCTCAGCACGGTCGCTTTCCTCACGCTTCCGAGCCATCTGCGCACCGATGGCACGTCGATGCTGACTCTCTTGCGCAATGTCGCAAGCTCGATCGGCATTTCCGTCGTCATCGCGCAGCTCACCGAAGGTTCGCGGCGGGTCTACGCCGTGCTGGACGAGCACGTCACCCCGTTCAACCACGCCATGCAGATGCCCGATGTGCAAAGCATCCTCAACATGAGCACCGATGCCGGCCGCGCGCTGGCGGACGTGATGCTGACCCTTCAGGCGCAGATCATCGCGTTTTCGCAGGATTTCCAGCTCGTGATGATCGTTACGCTGTGTGCGATCCCGCTTGCGCTGATGATCGGCTCGACCAAGGCCGCGCTGCGCAAACAGGCGTCGGGACCGGAGCACGCGGTGATCGAATAAGGGCCCTGGAAATCGAGCAGCCGCGCCAGCCAAGCAACGAGGGCTGCGCCCGGGGGCGCAGCCCTCTGCAAGGTTCTGCGAAACGCGATCAGAAGTGGTAGTTGACGCCGAATTGTCCGCTATTGACCGCGAGCGTTCCCGTGGAAGTTCCAAACAGCGTCACGCTATCGAAGCGGCGGTAGAGATATTCCGCCTTGAGCGACCAGCGCGGCAGGAACATCCACTCAACACCCGCGCCCGCGGTCCAGCCGCTTTGCGTCTTGCTGTCGCTAACGGTCAGGCCAAGCACTGTGGCGCTCACCTTGGTGTCCGCCAGGGCGAGGCCGCCGGTGCCGTAGAGCAGGACCTGATCAAAGGCCGCGCCGACCCGGCCGCGCACTGTCGCAAGGGCATCGATCTTGGCCGTTGCGGTGACGAGACCAGCAACCGGATCGACTTCACTTGCGGTCGCGTTGATGTTCGCCCACGCCCCGTCAGCTTCGATGCCAGCCACGAGCGTGCCGAATTGCCAATTATAGCCAAGCGTGCCCCCCGCAAAGCCGCCCTTGATCCCGACGAGATCGCTCGTCGCCTCAGCGCCGTAACCGCCCATGGCGCC
This sequence comes from uncultured Alphaproteobacteria bacterium, assembly GCA_963820275.1. Lineage (GTDB taxonomy): Bacteria > Pseudomonadota > Alphaproteobacteria > Rhizobiales > Xanthobacteraceae > Bradyrhizobium. The sequence continues at coordinate 54,176 of CAWFZL010000035.1, read as the reverse complement.
AATGTAGAAACCGCTCCAGTTGGTAGCGGGGCTAATTACAGGTGCCTTCGAATAAGGCACGCCCGCCGCAGGCAGGTCGGCTGCGCATGCCGCGCCAGCGATCGAAGCCAGCAGAATTCCCAAAGCCAGTCGTTTCATCGTTTCCTCAGCCGATACCAGTCATGTCCGCTAACGGGATAGTTGACGTGACTGGTTGTTACAATCCACGAACACAACCTGCAACACAATTTCCGGCAGTGTTGCCATGAGGGCACATCCGCCAAGGCCTCGCGGCGGGGCAGTTGGACGCTGTTCTGCAGGCCCCAATGCCGCGAATTCGATCGGTATTTCCCGTCACCCGGCGCCGAATACGTCTCCCCATGAAGCTACGCCGCCGAAGAGTGCTTGAGCGGGGGGGACCGGAATCTGCGGTCGATTCACGCACTGTCCGGACAAGGACGGATTTCAGCGACGACAGGTTCGACGATACGCCCGAAATCGCCTGGCGAACTTCCCCCGGCCCGTTCGTTGATGGAAACAGCGATCTCCATTTATCAGGGACTTGATGGTGCGAAATGCGAGCACTGTCATTACGGCGTGCCCTGCCTCGTGATGGGCGGCTGAGGGCGACGTCGTCCGAGCACGCGCGCGTCATCGCCGCTTCTCCAATCTTTCTTGCACTCGAGTAATGGGGCAGGTCCCCCAGCCGCCCGAACTTGCGCCAGATCATGGTGCGTGCATGTCCAAGAGGTGCTGGTCGAGGACCCGTTAGAGGACCCGTTAAAGGCCGCCTCAGGTTACAACATATCGGGCTTTTCCCCCAAAGTAAGAGCGCCTTGGTCATCAAAATGCCGCCACCGATCCTGAGCGGTGACGGCTTTCTGATGCATCAATCGCGATCAGTCACACACTTGCACCGGGCGCAGACGCCAACCGTAGGGCGTCATCACCCGCTGCCGGACCAAATAGCAGCCACCGTTGTCATAGGCATAGCTGTCGTACCCGGAATCGTAGCCGTAGCCATCACCATACCCACCATAGGCATAAGGAGCGGCTGCCAAGCCAAGTCCTAAGCCAACGGCGGCTCCCACGGCAACGCCCGCTCCGCCGAAGCCGCCATCGCCGCGATACCCGCCACCACCACGATACCCGCCGCCCTGCATCGCAGCTCTTGCACCACCTCCGCCGCCGCCCCGCATCGCAGCTCTTGCGCCGCCTCCTCCGCCGCTGGGCATCGCAGCTCTTGCGCCTCCGCCACCGCCATGACCTTCAGGACCGGCCGACGCCATCGTCGGTGAAAGAAGGCCAACCGCAGCGACACTACACAAGGCGATAATCCTCTCTTTAAACATCATTTGCGTGTCTTTCTTCAAAAACAACCGCCCACCTGGAATGACGACTCATTCAGAGCCAGATTGTTTCGCCAAACATCCAAAAGAAACGCCTGCCGCTGATGGACCAGCCTGTGCTTGGCGGTGAGCTCAGGGAAGACCCGACTGCAACACGCCTCTTCCATCGAGAGTTACAGTGACGCTGTCGCCGATGGCTGGCGGGGGACACGCGGCACAGGAACAGGTGCCGTCGAACACTTACGTAATGACGAAAGCTATGGCGATACCGAGCAATATACCGACGCCGACTACGACGGTGACGAGCGAGACTTTGCCTAACATGGCTTACAATGTCTCGTTGGCGACAAAGTTGCATTGAGATCACCGCCTTTATTGAGTTGCTAGTCTCGCGAGCGCGTTTGAACCTCCAAGATTGATCCCTCTCGCGTGCGCAAAGATAACTGTGCAGGTGAGCAATATTGCTCAGATATCGTTGCTGATTGAAGCGCAGCGTGGGTTGCCCACGACCCCATGGGGAAGTCGAAATGCAGCGTTACGTCCACGACATGCGGCGTCACGTCGACAACATGCAGCGTTACGTCCACAACGAAAACGTCGCGCGTTACCAGAAGCTGATAGCTGCATCCGAGCTTGATCCGTCGCGGGACGAGGATCGGCACAAAATGCTGTTGACATTGCTCGCCGAGGAAAAGGCGAAGGACAAACAAAAGCCGCTAGACATTTAGTTGCTTGCCTGACGCATGATGAGCCGCCCTTGTGCGTACTGCGAGACCCCCGGCACGGCCCTGCCTCCCCCCAAAGAAAACGCGGGGCCGTGCTGCGGGCGATTAGTGGCCCCGCGCTAAACCCCATTGAGTGAAGCGCATTCGGTCACGCTCTATGTCCGAGCTGGGTCATTCTCGACCGAATTGAGCTATCCCGATGTCCGGTTCAGCCCCGATAGCGACCAGACAGCAGACGTTCCGGTTTGGCAGCCCTTCGTGCCAAGAATTGCCGCGAACCATTTCCTTCCGTTCAGGCGGTCGTATAGCTTGACTGAGAGCTGTCTGCGGGAAAGTTGCGGAACAGCAGTCGCCCGAAGAGCTATGTTTGAACGGAAGGTGCTATGTTTGAACGGTCAGAATAGTTGGTGGATCCGGCCATATCTTAAATGAGAGGGAACGAATAACATGGGCAAGAAAAAAGAGGAAAAAAAGAAGCTGAAAAAACTCAAGAAGGCGACGAAAAAAGAGGATAAGAAACGCACGAAGGTGGATAGATCGGATATTCCGCTCAACAGTCCGTTTTCTACGTAGATTGTAGCGGCCATCCAGCGGCACCGCCCAGAATGCGAAGAAACTCTCGTCGTCTCATTCCAGCGCCCGTTCGCTGGGTGGAATTGTAGCGCAGCATCCCGGAAGGGGCAAAAAAGCAACTTCGGGCACTAAATCTCGCAAGTTCGGTCGATGAGGTTGTGGTTCAGACTCGGACCTCGGCCCGCGTCTGAGCTATGTCGGTTCATCCTCAATAGCGGACCTACGGTCACTGCGGCGGGACGGCGGTTTCGTGCCATGAAGCGACATTGTGCGTCACGAGAGATCGTCACTGAGCGGCCAAGCTCAGTGCGACAAGCGCCTGCGCCATTCCGGGTTCAGTCCGCGTTCAACGAGAATGCGAGACCCACGCGCCGGTGTTTTGGGAAAGTGAGCCGACGCTGAGGTTTGCCCACACGCCGCTCCCGAAGAGCAGGAGAGCGATACTCGCTATGAGCACTTGTTTCATTTTAAACTCCAGGGGCCCAATATCTATCGTCTCTCCGGCAGAATTGGTCGGCCATCTGGTCGACGCGCGACGCTCTGACAAGCGCCTGGATCGCGACGGCGAGGAGTTGCTTGCTCACGTGCAGGACGGCCGGAACTCGACAAGCCCGAGAATCGTCTCGGGCCGCAAAGGCAGCTATCGGACACTTTGCGGAAGTAATGCATCTACACCAGGTAAGTCCGATCATCCTATCATCCCAAAAGATAGATGGCCCCGTTTCCGAGGCCATTATCCCTACATCGCGTCGTGATGATGGTAGTGATGATGTCGATGATCAACGATTACGACACGTTCCGCGCGGGCGTGATGCCAGCGGGGCTCGCCTTTGCGCGGCTCTACCTGCGAGCCGACTCGGTCGCCGCTGCCGCGAATCTCTCCGCCCGTTTGGCGGCCCGCCGCATCGCGCTTGACCTGGCCAGCAGTAGGCAAGGTCTGTTCCGTCTTCGCATTTGGCCCGGCTGTTGAAGTCTCTTCGGCAAGGGACGGTGACACGAAGGCGACAACCGCCAAGGCGGCAATAACATAATTGAATCTATGCATCTCAATTCCTCTCGGGGCTGATTGCCCCTGTCGGCAACGGGACAGCGCGCTCAATGTTCCGCGATGTGCAGGAGATAGCTCAAGGCGTTTCGATTCTCCCGCCCTGTTGCCTCAGTCGTCCCTCATTATCTCAGGCTTGTCATACAAGACGGCGTTCAAGAGCGAACTATGAACCTCGATCTTACCGTTATAGGTAATGAAGCCGAGCTTGCGAAACTTGTTCATGAAAAAGCTGACTCGGGAGCGAGTGGTGCCGATCATTTCCGCGAGGGTCTCCTGGCTGACATGGGCCGCGATCGGCTGTGGGGTGCCTTCCTTTCCGAAATTTGCCAGGAGCAGGAGAAGGCGCGCGAGCCGCTTCTCGCTTGAATTGAACAGCTGATCGATCAGGTCTTCTTCGATGCGGCTGTTCCGACCAAGAAGATATGCAATGAACAACTCCGAGAACTTTGGCTCGCTGTGAAGCGCCGTCAGCATCGCTCCTTTCGTGATCGACGTGATCAGGCATTCTTCCATCGCCATCGTCGTCGAAATCCGGATCGGATGGCCGTTGAGGCATCCTTCGCCGAAGAATTGTCCAGGCTCCAGGATTCCGACCACCGCTTCCTTGCCCTGTTCGGAGACGACGAGAACCTTGATCCTTCCCTTCTGAATGTAGAAAACCGTATCTGCGGCGTCCCCTTGCGAAAACACGACCTGGTTCTTGCCAAATTTCAATATGGTCTTGCCCTCGCCGACCCTGGCGAGAAAGAGTCTTGGATCAAAATCAAATAGGCTTTTCGCCGCTTTCGGCATGAAGTCGTCAAACCCTGATGGGGGAACGCTCAGCTTAGCAGGTCCGGCACCCGGCTGTTAGGCAAATCTTGCTTCTGCCCCGGACTTATTTGAAATCCGCACCAACCAACTCGTAGCGACTCTTTCGGTCCCGCGAATGCACCTCCGCGGCCGTCTGGCAAATCAGGTCGCGATTTGCATCGAACGCACCGAGAAAGCCTTCTTCGTCACGCCTGAGATGCGGTTCCACCCGCTCAAGAGCATCGACAGTGACAAAGAAGGAATATTCAATCGAAGTGTCATATCCCCAAAAACGTACAGCACGCCGGGTTCGGTCATAACTTCGACTGTGATTCGGAAATTTCAGGGGCATGGACATCCTTCCGATCGATGAAAAAACCGGACTCGCGTGCGGAGCCTGAGATGTGGTCCGCCAACGAGCGCGGCAATAGCTCGCGATACCGCTCACATGCGCTCAATGCATCACGATCGTCTGATGCCGGTCCTTCATGAGCGCGGCGTCCAGCTCCGTTTGGCTGATCGAGAAGGACTGAGTTTGCCGTTGCGAGGCAGAGATCGCCGGCGTCTGAAACAGCGTTGCCACTCGCCGATAGACAATCCTTGGCAATCCTTCGATCAGCTCGTCGTCAATGAGGACGACATATTCACCGGCGGGCTGAATGCCCCCCAGGTTCTGAAGGGTGAACGGACTACTGAAAGAAACGGTGGTCCGCGTTGTCCTGATGGTCAAGGTGAGATCTCCTGAACGAACCTGCATTCCCGGCAGTCGGGCCAATCAGGCTCGTCGCACCAGTCTGGAGCGGCCGTTGTTGAAACCTATCGGTTATCTTCCGTTGCCGCTGAGCAAAATTGCTCAGGTTCATCGGGCCGAACGGTCCACGTTTGTAGTGAATGGCACGCCGCTCAAACGGCCGACATCTGAGCAATTTTGTACAGCACCCGTCCTCGCTGAGGTCTATCCTGCATCTTAATGGCCCAATGGTGAGGATGCGAAATGAACATATCGGGTGAAAGCCTTCTCGTCATATTGGCTGTCGGCATCGCGGCCGGCTGGCTGGCGGGCCAGATCGTCCAGGGTACGGGCCTGGGCCTGGTCGGCGACTTCGTTGTTGGAATAGCGGGGGCCTTCATTGCGAGCTGGATATTTCCGCAGCTTGGGGTCCATCTCGGTTCGGGCATCGTCTCGGAGATCGTTGAAGCCGCGATCGGCGCGATATTGCTGCTCGTGATCATCAGGCTCGTCCGCGGACGGAGTCGATGGGGAGGAAGCTGGGGCGGAATGTGGCGGAAACGCTGGTAGGCGTGGTTGGGAATCATCCAGATTAGAACTTGGGCGCCCCAGGCGATCACCAAGGATACCCTGCGGGCGATTTAGGTGGTGCTCCCATCCGACGGAGTTCTCCGTCAAACCGTCGTGGAGGATATGTGCAGAAGACCAATTTCAGAGAACAGTTTACCAATGTCGTAGACGCCTGCGCTCTGGCGCAGAGCATTGTCGATACGGTCCGGGAACCTGTAATTGTGCTCGACAAAGCGTTGCGCGTTATTGCTGCGAGCCGCTCCTTTTATTCGGCATTCGAGGTGAGCCCCGAGGAGACGCAGGGAAAACTCCTTTACGCATTAGGTGACGGACAATGGGATATTCCCAAACTTCGCGTGCTGCTTGAGAAAATTATCCCGGAACAGGGCGTGATGGAGGATTATGAAGTCGAGCACGAATTTCCACACCTTGGCACCCGCATCATGTGCTTGAACGCTCGCCAAGTGTTCTACAAAGAAGGCGCCGAAACGACCATTCTGCTCGGGATTGAAGATGTCAGCGTGCGGCGCAAGTTGGAGCACGAAAAGGACGATCTGTTGAGACAGAAAGATATATTGCTGGAAGAAATTCAGCACCGGATTAGCAATAGTCTGCAAATCATTGCCGGCATTATTTTGATGAAAGCACACACGGTCAGTTCTGAAGAGACGCGCCCGCTTTTGCAGGACATCCATGATCGCGTCATATCGATAGCAGCCGTACAACGACAACTCCATACATCGGGAACAATAGGGCCTATTGAAATGGTTGCTTATCTCACAAGGCTGAGTGACGCGCTCGCAACCTCGATGATTGGGGATGCTCGGCGGGTCACCCTGAAGGTGGTTGGCGATGAAGGTACTTTGAGTTCACGTCAGGCTGAAAGTATTGGTTTGATCACAACTGAACTCGTCATGAATTCTTTGAAACATGCATTTCCCGGAGCAGATACAAAGGGGCAAATTATCATCAGGTTTGAAATCAATCGGGCAGATTGGGAACTTTCGGTCTCTGACAATGGGGTTGGCAAGCAAGATGGCGTCTTTGCGCAACCGAAAACCGGGCTTGGCAGCGGCATCGTCAAGGCACTTGCGCAAAGTCTCAACGCCAAAGTCGAAACTCTGTCGGGACTTGGGGGGACGACTGTATCGGTCACTCACGCGACGTTCTCAAAAGCCGGTAGCCGAGCCGCATAAATAGCGGTGCGGGGAGGTTAGCGACGTGCGTTACGGATTGATCTGAACGAAAGGCGAAGGGCGGACAACCGTTGCGTCCGGCCTCTCGTTCCGGCCGCCGGCTCGCATCGATTCCCCCCGCAGAATCACAAGAGAATCATAGCACCGGCACAGCGTTTTCACACAGCCAGGGGTCACGAGGCGACGTTCCGGTGCCGTCGCCGCCTATCCGTGTTACCCTCGAACGCGGACAGTTCCGGATTTATAAGTCCACGACCTAGTTCAGCCTCTCCAGCGCCATCGCAACGCCTTGGCCGACGCCGACGCACATCGTCGCCAGCGCGCGCTTGCCGCCACGCTTTTCCAATGCGTGAACGGCCGTCATGGCGAGCCGGGCGCCGCTCATGCCGAGCGGGTGGCCCAGCGCAATGGCACCGCCATGCGGATTGACAAAGTCGGCATCCTCCTTGACGCCAAGCTGGCGCAGGCAGGCGATCCCCTGGCTGGCGAAAGCCTCGTTGAGTTCGATCAGATCGAAATCGCTGATTTTGAGCCCCAGCCGTTCCATCAGCTTCCGCGTCGCGGGCACGGGGCCGATGCCCATGATACGCGGCGGCACGCCGGCCGAGGCGAGGCCGAGAATTCGCGCCCGCGGCGTCAGGCCATGCCTTTTCACCGCGGCTTCCGACGCCAGAATCACGGCGGCCGCGCCGTCATTGACCCCGGACGCGTTGCCCGCCGTCACGGTGCCGGGATTGCGCACGATCGGCTTCAGCTTCGTCAGACCCTCCAGCGTGGTTTCGGGCCGAGGATGCTCGTCTTTATCAACGGTGACAGGTCCCGCCTTCCCACCCGGTACCGAGACGGGCGTGATTTCCTCGGCGAAAAAGCCGGACGCGATCGCCTTGCCCGCGCGCTGTTGAGAGCGGAGCGCGAACGCGTCCTGATCGGCCCGCGATACCTGGAACTCTTCGGCGACGTTCTCGCCGGTTTCCGGCATCGAATCGACACCATATTGTGCCTTCAGCAGCGGATTGATGAAGCGCCAGCCAATGGTGGTGTCGAAAATCTCGGCGCTGCGCGAAAATGCTTCCTGGGCCTTGCCCATGACGAAAGGAGCCCGGGTCATCGATTCGACGCCGCCGGCAATTGCGAAATCGATTTCTCCGGCGCGTATCGCCCGGCCCGCGGCTCCGACGGCATCCAGGCCCGAGGCGCAAAGCCGATTGAGCGTCTGACCGGGAACCTTGTCCGGCAGGCCCGCAAGCAAGAGTGCCATTCGCGCCACGTTGCGATTGTCCTCGCCGGCCTGGTTGGCGCAGCCGAAATAAACCTCGTCGATTTCCGACCAGTCGAGCTTCGGATGCCGCGCCATCAGGGCCCTGATCGGAGCAGCCGCCAGATCGTCGGTACGCACCTTGGCGAGGGAACCGCCGAAACGGCCGATCGGGGTCCGCACGGCATCGCATACAAATACTTCGCCCATCGCTCTCTCCTTGGTGTGCCGCGGTTCGCGCCAGCCGCTTTTGAACGGGCCAAGTTTTAGGAGCCGCTCCGCGGCAGGTCAATTGACCGCTGGGCGAGGTCGGTCATGCCAAAAGGTATTCTGTCGCACGCAAAAATGCCGCCGAAGCGTGGAAAACACGCCTTGCGCCGGCAAACCGAATAGGATCGGCGGCTGAAATTTCGTAGTTTGCGCGCCAATGACGATCCATCCTCCATTCCCTGCAAATCCCGACGCCCAGCCTGCCGGTGCCGCCGATCTGAAGTCCCTGCACCACCAGCCGCGAGTTGTTTTTCAGGGACTTCAGATCGATCAAGCGGTACCGGATTCGATAAGTTTGCCAGTGCCCATGACTTTCCGAAGTTCGTGAAGGTGGGCGCTGAGATGGAGCACGAACTTCGGAAAGTGGGCACTGGTGATGATGGCGCGCGCGTCACGCCGATGATGGAGCAATACCTTGAAATAAAGGCCGCCAATCCCGGGCTGCTGCTGTTCTACCGGATGGGCGATTTCTATGAATTGTTCTTCGAGGACGCTGAAATCGCCTCGCGCGCGCTTGGTATCGTACTGACCAAGCGCGGCAGGCATCAGGGCCTGGACATCCCGATGTGCGGCGTGCCGGTGGAGCGGTCGGAGGACTATCTGCACCGCCTGATCGCGCAGGGTCATCGGGTCGCGGTGTGCGAACAGACCGAGGACCCCGCCGTCGCTCGCGCCCGTGGGGCCAAGAGCGTGGTCCGCCGCGACGTCGTGCGACTGGTGACGCCGGGTACTCTGACCGAAGACACGCTGCTGGATGCGAGGGCCAACAACTATCTCCTGGCGATCGCGCGTGCGCGAGGATCGGCGGGAACCGATCGTCTCGGGCTCGCCTGGATCGATATTTCAACTTCGGAATTCATCGTCACGGAATGTTCGACCGGTGAACTGGCCGCGACGCTTTCACGGATCAATCCCAATGAGGTGATCGTCACCGATGCCCTGTTTGGCGATTCCGATCTCGGCCCGATTTTGCGCGAATGGCCGGCGGTGACGCCGCTGACCCGCGACGTCTTCGACGGTTCCACGGCCGAACGGCGGCTGTGCGATTATTTTGCCGTCGCCACCATGGACGGCCTCGCCGCCATGTCGCGGCTCGAGGCGACGGCTGCGGCTGCTGCCGTCACCTATATCGACCGCACGCAGGTCGGCAAACGTCCGCCGCTGTCGCCGCCCTCGCGCGAGGCAGCCGGCACGACGATGGCGATCGATCCGGCGACCCGGGCCAATCTCGAACTGACCCGGACGCTGGCGGGCGAGCGGCGCGGATCGCTGCTTGATGCGATCGATTGCACCGTCACACCGGCGGGATCGCGCCTGCTCGCGCAACGGCTCGCGGCGCCGCTCACCGACAGCGCGGGCATTGCGCGGCGGCTGGATGCCATCGCGGCTTTCGTTGTCGGCACGGCCCTGCGCGAGGATCTTCGCGAAACGCTTCGCGCGGCGCCGGACATGTCACGCGCCCTGGCGCGACTGTCGGTCGGACGCGGCGGCCCGCGCGACCTGGCAGCCTTGCGAGACGGCATTTTTGCCGCCGATCGCGCGCTGGCGCAGTTGGCGTCGATGCAAGAGCCACCGCAGGAGATCGCCTCGGTCATGGAGGCGTTGCGCCGTCCTTCGCGGCAAGTTGCCAGCGAATTCGAGCGCGCGCTCGCAGAGCAGTTGCCCCTGATCAAGCGCGACGGCGGTTTCGTTCGCGAAGGCTATGAGACGGCGCTCGATGAGGCGCGCAATCTGCGCGACGCCTCACGGCTGGTCGTGGCGTCGATGCAGGCGCGTTATGCCGAGCAAACCGGCGTCAAGGGTCTGAAGATCCGTCACAACAATGTGCTCGGCTATTTCGTCGAGGTCACGGCGCAACATGGCGACAAGCTGATGGCGCCGCCGCTGAACGCGGCCTTCATTCATCGCCAGACGCTTGCCGGCCAGGTTCGCTTCACCACATCCGAACTCGGCGAGATCGAGGCGAGGATCGCCAATGCCGGCGACCGCGCGCTCGGACTGGAGCTGGAAATCTTCGAGCGGCTTTGCTCGCTCGCCATTGCGGCTCAAGAGGACTTGCGCGCCGCCGCGCACGCGTTTGCGATCCTCGATGTCGCGACCGCCTTGGCGAAGCTCGCGGTCGACGACAATTATGTGCGGCCCGAGGTGGATGGCTCGCTCAGTTTTGCAATTGAAGGAGGCCGCCATCCAGTGGTCGAGCAGGCGTTGCGGCGCGGCGGCCAGCCGTTCATCGCCAACGCTTGCGATCTTTCGCCGGGGCCGGGACAGAAGTCGGGCCAGATCTGGCTGGTCACGGGTCCGAACATGGCCGGCAAATCGACCTTTCTGCGCCAGAACGCGCTGATCGCGCTGATGGCGCAGATCGGCAGCTTCGTGCCGGCATCGCGGGCGAGGATCGGCATTGTCGATCGGCTGTTCTCGCGCGTGGGCGCTGCCGATGATCTCGCACGCGGCCGCTCCACCTTCATGGTGGAGATGGTGGAGACCGCGGTCATCCTCAATCAGGCCAGCGAACGTTCGCTCGTGATCCTCGACGAGATCGGCAGGGGAACCGCGACATTCGACGGGCTGTCGATCGCCTGGGCCGCAATCGAGCATCTGCACGAAGCAAATCGCTGCCGCGCGCTGTTTGCCACCCATTATCACGAACTCACCGCGCTCTCCTCGAAATTGCCGCGAATGTTCAACGCGACGGTTCGGGTCAAGGAATGGCAGGGCGACGTCGTGTTCCTGCATGAAGTGTTGCCGGGCTCGGCCGACCGCTCCTACGGCATTCAGGTCGCAAGACTGGCAGGCCTGCCGGCGCCTGTGATCGCACGCGCGAAATCGGTGCTGGCAAAGCTCGAGGCGCAGGACCGCGGCCAGACCGCGCGGGCGCTTGCCGACGACCTGCCGCTGTTTGCCGTGCCGTCGCGCGCCGCAGCCGAGCCGGCAACGCCAAGCGAAGCGGAAAGGCTGGTCGAGGCGGTGAGGGCGCTGCATCCCGACGAAATGTCGCCGCGCGAGGCGCTGGAAGCGCTGTATGCGCTGAAGGCGAAATTGCCGAAGTAGTGACCCTCATCCTGAGGAGCGGCCTACGCGCGTCTCGAAGGATGATAGGCCTATATTTGGCCTCATGGTTCGAGACGCGCAAAGAGGCGCTCCTCACCATCAGGAGTTATCTCAGCACCTTTCCTCGTCCGAGCCACCACAATCCGAGATTCCAGCCGACGCAGGTCGCGAGCGCGAGGCTGAGAGCGGCTGCCGAGCCGAATTTCAAAGCTGCGAAATGCAGGACGACAAAGCTGAACCCAAATCCCATCAGGCCCCAGCCGCCATTTGCGATCATCGCGGCCGTCGCCGGTCCCCCGATGCGCGGGTGCAGAATCAGCATCATGCTGGTCAGCACGATCGGAATGAGCGCGATCGTGCCGCTCAGCTCCGGGCCGATCCAGCCCGACAGTGTCACGACTGTCACCACCAGGGTCGCAACCAGTCCTGCGCGCAAGGGAACGTCGTACCATCGGCGCGTGACCAGCGGCATTTTGGCATGGCGAAAGCGCCGCAGCAGCGGCAGGCAGATGGCGAAGGCAATCGCGTTCGCGATCAGGCCGCGGGTGATGGTCCAATGAATCTTTCGCTCCAGAACAGCGAGCAGGATCCAGACCGCGATCGCCCCGCCGATGCTGATGGCAGCATTCCAGCGCTGCGCCAGCACCACATAGACCAGCATCAGGACCAGGGTCGCGGCGTTGATGGCGAGGCTCGCCAGCGCACCTTCGGCGATGAAAGCCGCATCGTGATCGAGCGCGAGAAACACGTAAGAGGGACCTGCCGAGATCGGCAGCGTCGCGATCAGCGCGCCGATCACCGGGCCCGACCGCTCGGTAACGGCGGATGCCGTCACCACCAGGATTGCCGCCACGGCCATGCGCAGCGCGAGCACCAGTATGTAGATGAGATCGGGTGACATGTTCGATCTTGTTCCCCTCCCCAGGGAGGGGAAGGTCTCTCAGACCCGCTGCATTGTTACCGAGACTTTCGGACCGTTCTTGATGGTCTGATAGACCACGCAATAGCGCTCGGTGAGCTTCAGAAGCAGATCGAGCTTGTCCTGCGGCGCCGCTGTATCGACCTCGAAGCGTAGCCGGATCTCTCTAAACCCCACGGGCGCTTCCTTGTCGATGCCGAGCGTCCCGCGAAAATCGAGATCGCCTTCGGCGATCACGATGCCGGTTTTCAGCGGTACCTCGATGGCGGTCGCCACCGACTTCAAGGTGACGCCGGCGCAGGCGACGAGTGCTTCGAGCAGCATGTCGCCGGAACACAATTCAAGTCCGGAGCCGCCGGTTCCCGGATGCAGGCCCGCCACCGCCAGCGCGCGGCCGGTTTCGACCTTGCAGGCGATACCTTCGCTGTCGATCGAGCCTTTGGCTTTCAAGGTGATGAGCGCGGCCTTCGGATCGGCCTTGTACTTTTCCTTGATCGGGGCCTGCGTGGCGCGGAGTTCGGCGGCGTCCATTTTTTGTTTTCTCCCGACGTCAATGAGGACCCGGATTTAAAGGCTATGGGCGCGGATGTCACCACCGCTTCGTGAGAATACGTGCCCAGCCGGCAGCGGGGCCGTGCGGACCGGTCAGGCTCTGGCGCGATGGGCAGGCAAACCACTCGGGGCCTGCCTTCGCGGGCGTTAAGAAACATTTTTATTTCAAATGCTTAGATCTGGACCTCGGCTGGAAAATATCCATCTCTCACTCCGTGAGCTCGGAACCGCATGATCCGAAACGCAGGCGATGGGTGATGGATTGGCTGCCATTTCCGGAATGTCCGTGACAAAGTCCGTCGTGTCCGATATCGGGGTAGCCGATGGATAGTATTGTCACCTCAGCCCGACACGAGGCCGACCAACGTTTCGATACCGCGAGGATCACGGCTGCCGTTGACGCGCTCGCCGAGGAGCATGCCGGACGCGAAGACGTGTTTCGCGCGGCGGTGGCGAAACTGCTGAAAGCCGAGCTTATAGCCGCGCGTGAGATCGCACAGGCGGTGCTTCTGAAGGATCGGCACGGGCGACGTTGCGCCGAGAGACTTCTGTTTCGTGCAGGATGAAATCATCCGCATCCTGTTCTCTGCCGCCACGCGCCATCTGTACCGTTCGCCGATTCCCTCGGGTGCCGAGCGCATGGCGGTCGTCGCGACCGGCGGCTATGGCCGCGGCCTGATGGCGCCGGAGTCCGACATCGATCTTCTGTTCATCCTGCCCTACAAGCAGACAGCCTGGGGCGAGCAGGTGGCCGAAGCCATTCTCTACTGCCTGTGGGACATGGGATTGAAGGTCGGCCACGCGACGCGTTCGGTCGACGAATCGATCCGGCAGGCCCGCGGCGACATGACGATCCGCACCGCGATCCTCGAAACGCGGTTCTTGACCGGAGACCAGCCGCTCTACAACGAACTGGTGGCGCGGTTCGACAAGGAAGTGGTGCAGGGCACCGCGGCGGAATTCGTCACGGCCAAGCTCGCCGAGCGCGAGGAGCGGCACCGCCGCGCCGGGCAGTCGCGCTATTTGGTCGAGCCCAATGTCAAGGACGGCAAGGGCGGCCTGCGCGACCTGCACACGCTGTTCTGGATCGCGAAATATGTTTACCGCGTGCGCGAAAGCGACGAACTGCTCGATCGCGGCGTTTTCGATGCGCAGGAATACCGCACGTTCCGTCGCTGCGCCGATTTCCTGTGGTCGGTCCGCTGCAACCTGCATTTTTTCGCAGGGCGCGCCGAAGAGCGGCTGTCATTCGACATGCAGCGCGAGATCGCCATCCGGCTGGGATACACCTCCCATCCCGGCATGCAGGACGTCGAACGTTTCATGAAGCATTACTTCCTTGTCGCCAAGGAAGTCGGCAATCTCACCGCGATCCTCTGCGCCAAGCTGGAAAACGAGCAGGCCAAGCCTGTCCCGGTACTCAGCCGCATGATGGCGCGTTTCCGGCCGAGCACCACCCGGCGGCGCCTTTCGGAGAGCGACGATTTCATCGTCGATCACAACCGCATCAATCTGGCCACGCCCGACGTCTTCAAGCATGATCCGGTCAACCTGATCCGGATTTTCCGCCTCGCGCAGAAGCACAATCTCGCCTTCCATCCCGACGCGATGCGTAACGTGACCCGCTCGCTGAAGCTGATCAATACCGAGCTGCGCGACGATCCCGAAGCCAACCGGCTGTTCATGGAAATCCTGACGTCGAACGGTGCGGAAGTGGTGCTGCGGCGCATGAACGAAACCGGCGTGCTCGGTCATTTCATCCGCGCCTTCGGCAAGATCGTCTCGATGATGCAGTTCAACATGTACCACCATTATACGGTGGATGAGCATCTGATCCGCTGCGTCGGCTTCCTGCAGGAGATCGAGCGCGGCGGCAATGACGAATTCGTCCTCGCCAGCGATTTGATGCGCAAGATCCGGCCCGAACACCGCGCCGTCATCTACATCACCACGCTGCTGCATGACATCGCCAAGGGCCGTCCCGAGGACCACTCGATTGCCGGCGCCAAGGTGGCGCGACGGCTGTGCCCGAGGCTCGGCTTCAACGCGGCCGATACCGAGCTGGTGGCGTGGCTGATCGAAGTGCATCTGACCATGTCCACGGTTGCTCAATCGCGCGACCTTTCGGATCGCAAGACCATCGAGAATTTCGCGTCCGTCGTGCAATCGGCCGAACAGATGAAGCTTCTGACCATCCTGACTGCTGCCGATATTCGGGGCGTCGGTCCAGGCGTCTGGAACGGCTGGAAGGCGCAGCTTCTGCGCACGCTCTATTACGAGACCGAGCCGGTGCTGACCGGAGGCTTCTCCGAGGTCAATCGCGCGCGCCGCATCGCTCTGGCACAGGCGGAATTTCGCGCGGCGTTCAACGAATGGCCCGAGCAGGAACTCAATGCTTATGTCGCGCGACACTATCCCGCGTACTGGCTCAAGGTGGAGTTGCCTCGAAAAATTCGCCACGCGCGCTTCCTGCGCGCCAGCGAACAGGCCGGCCACAAGCTCGCGATCAATGTCGGTTTCGACGAGGCGCGCGGCGTGACCGAGCTTACCATCTACGCGATGGATCATCCGTGGCTGCTGTCGATCATTGCCGGCGCCTGCGCTTCAGCGGGCGCCAACATCGTCGACGCGCAGATTTACACCACGACCGACGGCCGCGCGCTCGATACCATCGCGATCACGCGCGAATATGACCGCGATGACGACGAGGGGCGCCGCGCCACGAGGATAGGCCAGATGATCGAGGACGTGCTCGAGGGCAAGTTGCGCCTGCCGGAAGTGGTGGCGCGCCGTGCCGCCATACGCGGCAGGACGCGGCCATTCGTGGTCGAGCCGGAGGTTACCGTCAACAATCAATGGTCCGACCGCTACACGGTGATCGAAGTGTCCGGTCTCGACCGGACCGGCCTGCTTTACGAACTCACGACCGCGATCTCGAAGCTCAATCTCAATATCGCGTCCGCCCATGTCGCGACCTTCGGCGAACGGGCGCGAGACGTGTTCTATGTCACGGACCTGCTCGGCGCGCAGATCACGGCCCCGACGCGACAGGCCGCGATCAGGAGCGCGCTCGTTCATCTCCTCGCCAACGAACGGGAAGCGGCCTGAGGCCGATACCGAAATCGATCCGCTGTCGACCTGGTGATCATCGGCCCGGAATTTCGCCAAAGGTCTTGCCGGGTGTCAGCGGTTTCAGGCGGATCAGCCGCGAATCCTCAACGGCAGCCTGCCGGTGCTTGACGGCTTCACGATAGACGGGGTCGCGGATCATTTCGACGAAGGCCGCGACGCTCGGATATTCTGCGATGAAACAATGGTCCCAGCGCTCGTCCGACGGTCCGATCAGCATCAACTCGAAGCCGCCCATCCAGACGATCCGGCCGCCGAGCCGCGTGAACACCGGCCCGCTTTCGCGGCCATAGGCGGCGTAGGCTTCCGCTCCCGTGACGGCTCGTCCGTCAGGATAGGCGGCGCGATCGCGCAGGCGGACCAGATTGAGCATGTGGATCGGTCCTGGGCGGTCGTTCTCGCGGAACTGAGCGAATGTTTCCTTGGTCGGGTCGATATGGCCTGTCATCGTCATCGCCTCGCTGCCAAACGGTTCCAGTCGGTTCGCAACCTTGCATTGCCAGGTTCGTTCGTCCAGTATCCAGTGAAACGGTGACTTCACGTCTGAAGTAAGATCATCGAAAACAATCAAAATATCAGGTGAGGCAGCGACATGAGGAACGGGCTCTTTCATTTCGTCACCGCAATGACGATGGCGCTGGCGCTGTCGACGTCTTCGGCTCTCGCGCAGAAGAAATATGATCCGGGTGCGAGCGACACCGAGATCAAGATCGGCCAGACCGTACCGTTCAGCGGACCGGCTTCCGCCTACGCCACCATCGGCAAGGCCCAGGCGGCCTATTTCAACATGATCAACGAGCAGGGTGGGGTGAACGGGCGCAAGATCAACCTGATCCAGTATGACGACGCCTACAGTCCGCCCAAGGCGGTGGAGCAGGTGCGCAAGCTGGTCGAGAGCGACGAGGTGCTCCTGACCTTCCAGCTCATCGGCACCCCCTCCAACGCGGCGGTCCAGAAATACCTCAACGCGAAGAAAGTGCCGCAATTGTTCGCCGCCACCGGCGCGTCCCGATTCACCGATCCGAAGAATTTCCCGTGGACGATGGGTTTCAACCCGAACTATTTCGTCGAAGGCCGTATCTATGGCCAGTACATCCTTAAAGAGTTTCCGAACGCCAAGGTCGGCGTGCTCTACCAGAATGACGATCTCGGCAGGGATTATCTGAACGGCATCAAGGCAGGCCTTGGCGAGAAGGCCGCGACCATGATCGTGGCGGAGGCATCATACGAAGTCTCCGATCCGACCATCAATTCGCAAATCCTCAAGCTGAAGTCATCAGGCGCCGACGTGTTCTTCAGTGCGTCGACGCCGAAATTTGCGGCGCAGGCGATCAAGAAGAATGCCGAACTCGGCTGGAAGCCGGTACATATCCTCGACATCAACGCCACTTCCGTGGGAGCGGTGATGCAGCCAGCGGGTCTTGAGGCGTCCAAGGGCGTGATCAGTGTCAACTACGGCAAGGATCCGCTAGATCCGACCTGGAAGAACGATCCCGGCATGAAGAGGTATTTCGACTTCATGGCCAAGTACTATCCGGAGGGTGACAAGAACTCCAATTTCAATGGCTATGGCTACAGCACGGCGCAACTCCTGGTCCAGGTCCTGACCCAATGCGGCGACGACCTGACGCGTGAAAACGTGCTCAGGCAGGCGACCCACCTGAAGAACGTCCAGGGTGACCTGTCGCTGCCCGGAATGGTCATCAACACCACGCCAACCGACTATCGCGTCAACAAGCAGTTGCAGATGATGAGGTTCAACGGCGAGCGCTGGGAACTGTTCGGCCCGATCCTGGAGGATACCGCGGCGGCCGGCTGATGCTTCCCGATCAGAGACGCATGGTCCCGAATTCGTCCTGCCCGGCCGCCGGTCAGGCGAGGCCTGAATGCCTTGCCTGTCAGGCGGTTGGCTGTCCGCTCCAGTGTTGCGATTAACCATGGTTTAAGACGGTCTTAAACCGGCCCCGCTACCGTGGGGGGAGCAGGCGGGTAGCGGGCGTTCGCGTATGGCGTGGGGACGGAAAAAGAGCGGCGGACGCAAGGAGCCGTATTTCGGCCTCGGTGCTTCGCTTTCGGAATTGCGCCTTTCCCTGCAAGACCGCATCGCTCCGTCGGAAGAAGAAAGGCCGAAGAAGCGGTCCTCCAAGCGCCAGATCGTCGAAAGCGACGATGACGAGGAGGACGATGCGCCGCGCGAGCGAAAGCCGCGCGCAAGCCGGGCCGGGCGCAAACGAAAGTCTGCCGGCCGTTCACGGCTTCGTCTGATGCGCCTGGCCTATTGGGGCGTGGTGCTGGGCCTGTGGGGTGCGATCGCCGCGGTTGGCGTGATCGTGTGGGTCGGTGCGCATCTGCCCGCGATCCAATCGCTCGAAATCCCGAAACGGCCGCCGACCATCGAGATCACCGGCACGGATGGCAGCGTTCTGGCCACCCGCGGCGAAATGCCCGGCGCAAATGTCCCGCTAAAGGAACTTCCGCCCTATTTGCCGAAGGCCTTCATCGCCATCGAAGACCGCCGGTTCTATTCGCATCACGGCATCGATCCCATCGGCATCGCGCGGGCGGCGGTGACGAACATCCTGCATCGCGGCGTCTCGCAGGGCGGGTCGACGCTCACCCAGCAACTGGCCAAGAATTTGTTCTTGACCCAGGAGCGCACATTTCAGCGGAAATTGCAGGAAGCCGAACTCGCGCTTTGGCTGGAGCGCAAGCATTCCAAGGCGGAGATTCTTGAACTCTACCTCAATCGCGTCTATTTCGGCTCCGGTGCTTATGGCGTTGAAGCCGCCGCCCAGCGCTATTTCGGCAAATCGGCCCGGAACGTGACGTTGGCGGAAGCGGCTATGCTTGCGGGCCTGGTCAAGTCGCCGTCGCGACTGGCGCCCAACAGAAACCCCGAGGGCGCCGAGCAGCGCGCACAGACCGTGCTTGCCGCCATGGCGGAAGCCAAGTTCATTACGGAAGCGCAGGCGCAGGCCTCGATCGGGCATCCCTCCTACAATGTGAAGCCGGTCGGCGCCGGGACGATCAACTATGTGGCGGATTGGATCGGCGAGGTGCTCGACGATCTCATCGGCCAGGTCGACCAGAGCATCGTGGTCGAGACCTCGATCGATCCGAAACTGCAGGCGGTCGCTGAAGCCGCGGTGATCGACGAGCTCGCGGCAAAGAGCGTGAAATTCAACGTCACCCAGGGTGCGCTGGTGGCCATGGCTCCGGACGGCGCGGTGCGAGCCATGGTCGGCGGGCGCAATTACGCTGAAAGCCAATACAATCGCGCGGTGACCTCCCGCAGACAGCCCGGTTCGGCCTTCAAGCCCTTTGTCTATCTGACCGCGATCGAACAGGGCCTTACTCCGGAAACGATACGGCAGGATGCGCCGCTCGACGTCAAAGGCTGGAAGCCCGAGAACTACAGCCACGAATATCTCGGTGCGGTGACGCTGACGCAGGCGCTGGCGATGTCGCTCAATACGGTCGCGGTACGGCTCGGGCTGGAAGTCGGACCCAAAAACGTCGTGCGAACCGCGCACCGGCTCGGAATTTCATCGAAGCTGGACGCCAATGCGTCGATCGCCCTCGGTACCTCCGAGGTTTCGCTGGTCGAACTGGTCGGCGCCTATGCGCCATTTGCAAATGGAGGCCTTGGTGTGTCTCCCCACGTGGTCAACAAGATCCGGACGGTCGAGGGAAAGGTTCTCTATATGCGGTCCGCCGATCCGCTGGGCCAGGTGATCGAGCCGCGCAACGTCGCGATGATGAATACCATGATGCAGGAGACGCTGCTGAGTGGCACCGCCCGGAAGGCCGAGCTGCCGGGCTGGATGGCCGCCGGAAAAACCGGCACCAGCCAGGATTTCCGCGACGCCTGGTTCATCGGCTATACGGCCAATCTCGTGACCGGCGTCTGGCTCGGCAACGACGACAATTCGCCGACCAAAAAGGCAACTGGCGGGGGCTTGCCGGTGGAAATCTGGACTCGTTTCATGCGCGTGGCCCACCAGGGGCTGCCGGTCGTGCCGTTACCGGCTTCGCAGACCGGCGGCTTTTTCAGCAACGTCGCGCAGGCCGGCGCGCAAACGAGCGTGGCGGCCAACTCGGCATCAACCGTCACAAGCCGGCCGGCGCCTGGCCGCATGCCGGTTCGCCCCGAACCCGCCCGCGGACTGGACGGCTGGCTGATGGACCGGTTGTTCGGACGATAGGCTGCTCATCAACGGCCGTCCGGCGTACGAACGCCCGCCCAGCTGTCGCGCACCTGATGATAGTGAACGCTCGGGTCGTAGACCGGTGTCCTAAGATGCAGCACCTGCGGCGACAGCCGGCCGATCGCGCTCAGGACAGCGTAGGACGCAACTACGCGATCATGCTGTGCGGTCACGAGTGCAAGGCGGGCGTTCACCAGCGTCTGCTGCTGGTTCAGGATATCGATTGTCGTCCGCTGCCCCACGCTTGCCTCCTTGAGCACGCCGGTCAGCGCGATCTCCGAAGCGTCGACCTGGGACTGCGAGGATGCAACCTGCGACTTGCCCGCCAATAGCTGGCCCCATGCCGAGACAAGGTCGGCGCGGGCCTGATCGCGAACCTGCTCGAGGATCAAACGCTGCTGCGCCAGTGTCTCCTTGGACTGGCGTATCAGTGAGTATTCCGCCCCGCCCTGATAGATCGGAATGTTCACCTGGGCGACTGCCGCTGCATTGAACTGATGCACCTGCGTAATCGTCTGTTGCGAGCTCTTCAGCACGCTGGCTTGCAGCGTGACGGTCGGAAACAGTGCACCCTCATTGATCTTCACGGTCAGAAAGCTGACATCGATGCCATACATGGCCGACGTCACATTGGGGTTTTCTACAAGAGCAAGATCGGCGGCGTCGCGCAGCGTTTCCGGCAAATAGCGGTCCACCGGGGAAGCCGGCTCAAGGCGCGCCGGTTCGTTGCCGATGATCCGGCGGAAATTCGCACGCGTCGTCGTCAGGTTGGCCTCCGCGGCCAGTTCCTGACTCACGCCTGCTGCAAGCTGGGCCTCCGACTGGGCGACGTCCGTGGCCGTGACCAGTCCGGCGCTGAAACGGTCACGCGTCTGTCGCAGCGTCTGTCTGAGAACATTTGTATTACTGCGCTGGACCTCCAGGATCGCGGCATCGCGCAGGTAGTCCATGTACACGGTGGCTGCCGCCAGCAGGACCGACTGTTCCAGGAGGCGCAAGGCCTCGCGCGCGCCGAAGACCTGGCTCTCCGCGGCGCGGGTCTTGTTCGCTGTCTGACTGCCGTTGAAAAGCGTCTGCGTCACCGTGGCACCCACGGCACGCGGTTCCTGCAACCCGTTCTCAACATTCCTCTTGCCGGTCGAAGCGACTGCTTGCTGGTCGGTATATTGGGCTCCGCCGCTGGCAGTCGCCGTAATTCTGGGACGGTAGCCGGCCAATGCCTGTGCCACGTTTTCATCGGTGGCGCGGACCGAGGCCCGCTGCGCGTTGAGCTGCGGATTGTTCTGGTAGGCGCGCAACAGCGCAGCCTCCATGGTGTCGGCGCGGCCGCGTGTTGCGGTGACTTGAATGAGAAGAATCGCCGCCACGATTCTTCCCAAGACCTTCATGCCAAGCATGTGGAACTTATCCAATGCCGCGTCGCGCCTGACAACATCCGCCAGGCAGTCATTAACTGGGAAAAAATGCATGGCTCATGCCAGCGGTCACGGCCAGCGGGCGCGGCGCTTCGCGTGCCTCAAGCGGCCGGATGCTGTCCTAGTCCTGGATGCCGTAGCGATGCAGGTCGTTGCCGTGGGTGTCGAGCCAGTTCTTGGCGCGCTCGACGTGGCCGCAGACCCTTGCAACCACCCGCCAGAATCGCGGCGAATGGTTCATTTCGACGAGATGAGCGACTTCATGGGAGGCAAGATAGTCGAGCACGTAAGGCGGGGCGAGGATCAGCCGCCAGGAGAATGACAGCGAACCTGCCGATGTGCAGGAACCCCAGCGGCTCGATTGGTCGCGTATCGAAAGTCGCCTGACCCTTACACTCAAGGCTTGCGCGTAATAGACCGACGCCTTCTGGAGGTCCTTGCGGGCCTCACGCTTCAAGAAGTCGTGAATCCGCCGCTCGGCATATTCGATGCCGCCGGCAACGCAAAGAATCCGTTCGCCGCTTTCACGCACCTCGGTCCAGACGGTGCCGCGCTGACCCGAGCGATGCACGATTCGGTGCGCGACACCGCGCAGCGGAACCACGGTGCCCGGAAGAAACGGCGCGGCCTTCGGTAATCTGCCCAAACGGGCGGCGATCCAGCCACCGTGGCGCTGCGCAAAGTCCTTGGCGTCAGCGATAGTGCCGCGTGGCGGCATGGTCAGGATCGCTTCGCGATCGCTTGGATGAATGCGCAAGGTATAGCGGCGCGCGCGCCGATGCCGACGCAGCCGAACCGAATAGATTTGCGAGCCGTGCTTGACCAAAATTCGAGAAGGTTCGTAAGGCCGCCGATAAAGGAGGGCGCGTTTGGCCATGTCTGCGATTCCGGGGATTAGAAGTTCCCCCGGATTCTGCCACATCCGCCGCCAGTGAAATCGCTCGGCGCAAAAACAAATCATTTGCCCAATATACAGGGGCTGACGGGTTAATAGACCCTATAGGATGGGGCTGGCCCAGCCAAAATAGGGCCAAAAGCCGTCTCGTGGGCGAGGTCAAAGAGTGAAAGCTAACTCATTACTTGAAAAGACCCCTGAAAACGGCTTTTGGGGGCCGAATCGGGGTCGAATACCCCCTCGAATCGCGCCTGCCTTGCTGTTGAATGCGTGTGAGAGCGCTGCACTTGGCGAAGTTGCGACTTACTCTGCGGCATAGGCGAGCGAAGGCTTCGCATTTGAGGCCTTGGTGTTCGCCGCCGACATCATGAAATCGGAAATGCGCGGCACGATTTCGGATTTGAAGCGCGAGCCATTGAAGACGCCATAATGGCCTACGCCCTTTTGCACATAGTGTACCCGGCGATGGTTCGGGATAGCGCTGCACAGCGAGTGCGTTGCCTCGGTCTGTCCAAGTCCGGAAATGTCGTCGTTCTCGCCTTCCACCGTCATCAATGCGACGCGCCTGACCTTTGACGGGTCGACCGGCTTGCCGCGATGGGTCATCTCTCCCTTTGGCAAGGCGTGCTTGATGAAAACCGTTTCGACGGTCTGCAGATAGTACTCCGCCGACAGGTCCATGACCGCCAGATACTCGTCATAGAAGTCGCGGTGCTTGTCGACGAGGTCGCCATCGCCCTTCACCAGGTTCCTGAACAGGTCCTTGTGAGCGTCCACGTGGCGGTCGAGGTTCATGCCGATGAAGCCGTTGAGCTGAAGGAAGCCCGGATAGACATCGCGCATCACGCCGGGATGCGGAAACGGCACCTTGGTAATGACGTGATTGCGAAACCAGCCAATGCCGCGCTCGGCGGCAAGATCGTTGACCGCGGTCGGATTGCGCCTTGTATCGATGGGGCCGCCCATCAGGGTCATCGAAATCGGAACGAACGGATCGTTTTCGGCCTCCATGAGGGAAACAGCGGCCACTACCGGCACCGAAGGCTGACATACGGCGATCACATGCATGTTGCCGCCGAGTATGTGCAGCATCTCGATGAGATAATCGATGTAGTCGTCGAGATCGAATTGGCCTTCCGTCAGGGGAACCATCCGGGCGTCGGCCCAGTCGGTAATGTAAACCTCGTGGGTCGGCAGGAAAGCTTCGACTGTTCCGCGCAGCAAGGTCGCGTAGTGCCCCGACATCGGCGCCACGATCAGCACTCGCGGCTGCGGCACGCGCAATGGACGGGTGATCTTGCGGTCAAAGTACAACAGGCGGCAGAAGGGTTTTTCCCAGACGACGCGGATTTCAACCGGGGTTCGCACGCCGTTCACATCGGTATCGATGATACCCCATTCCGGCTTGCCGTAGCGGCGGGTCGTCCGTTCGAACAATTCGCAGGCGGCGGCAACGGACTTGCCAAACTCGGTGTGGGACCACGGATTGAGAGGATTCTGAAACAGGATTTTGGTGGCGTCGGTCACCGCGCGCGCCGGATTGAGCGACGCATGCGCCATTTCGTACATCCAGTACATCGGGGTCGTGAGGACCGGACTGCCTTCGGCTACCCGGGGCGGTGCGCCGCCAAATTCACCAATCGCCATTTATTTCTTATCCCTTTTGCATCGCAGCATACTGCCGAATGCGTAATAAAGCGTCAATGTACAGATCGGCATTTCTTCGCGGCGTACAAGCCAAAGATAACTCAAATCCACGGAATAAGCGGGCCTATTCGCCGCCCTGGAGCAGCGAGCCATGTCGGCGCGCGCTGCGTAAAAGCACAAGAAATATCGCAAATGACGCAATAAGCAGCGCCGCATTGATGGCAAGTGCAGCGGCCATCAGGTCGCCGCGGAACTGATGATGCATCAACAGCGCCCGCATGCCCTCGAAGACATAGGTCGGCGGCAGCGCCCAGGCGACATATTGCAGCCAAAGCGGCAATACCGATACCGGATAGTAGACGCAGGCCAGCGGCATCAGGCCGAACATCAGCGTCCATACGATGCTTTCGGCTCCCAGCCCAAGCCGCAGAACCAGACCGGAGACGAAAATTCCCACCGACCAGCTGGTAAAGATCAGGTTGCAGAAGAATGCGATCAGCGGAAATCCGATGCCGTAGAAATTGAAATCGAAGAAGATCATCGCCAGCAGCGTCATCGGAATGACGCCGATGGCGAGCCGGATCAGGCTCATCACCATCAACGCGATCAGGAACTCGATCGGCTTCAACGGGCTCATCATCAGGTTGCCGAGATTGCGCGCCCACATTTCCTCCAGGAAGGAGATCGAAAAGCCGAGCTGTCCGCGAAACAGGATGTCCCAAAGGATCACCGCGCCGACCAGCGTGCCGCCGGCCCGCGCGAAAAACCCGGCATTCTGCGCGATGTAGGTCTGCAGAAATCCCCAGGTGATGATCTGCAACGCGGGCCAATAGATCAGCTCCAAGAGCCGCGGCCATGACGACATCAAAAGATACCAGTAGCGCAGGACCATCGCATTGATCCGGTGCGGCGCGATGCCGTGAACGAAGACAAGGCTGCTCATGAGGCCCGCTCCTGAAGCCGGCCACGTGCGACATCGAGAAACACTTCCTCCAGCGTCGCCCGGTTATAGCGGGCCATGATCTCGTGCGGACTGTCGTCATCTTCGATACGGCCGCGCTTCATGATGATGACGCGGTCGCACAGCCGTTCCACCTCGAGCATGTTGTGCGAGGCCAGAAGGATGGTGGCGCCGTTTTCCTTGCGATAGTTCTCCAGGTGCTTCCGGATCCAGTCGGCGGTGTCGGGATCGAGCGAAGCCGTCGGCTCGTCCAGCAACAGCAGTTCCGGCTGATTGATCAACGCCTTCGCCAGGGCGACGCGGGTCTTCTGCCCCGCCGAAAGCTTGCCGTTGGCGCGATCGAGGAAGTCGCCGAGATCGAGCTCGGAGGCGAGTTTCTCGATGCGCTCGCGCAGGTTTTGCACCGCGTAGAGGCGGCCAAAGATCGTGAGATTCTGCCGCACGGTGAGCCGCATCGGCATGTCGACATAGGGGCTCTCGAAATTCATGCGGCCGAGTACGTCGGCGCTTTGCTCGGGCATGGCGCAACCGAGTACCCGAATCCGCCCGGAGCTTGGCAGGACCAGCCCCATGATCATCGCAATCGTCGTGGTCTTTCCCGCGCCGTTGCCTCCGAGCAGCCCCGTGATGCTGCCGCGCGCGATACGAAATGACACATCGTCGACGGCGCGGGTGGTCTTGTAGGTCTTGGTCAGGTGCTCGACCTCGATCGCGGCCGCCTTGCGATCGGCTTCGGCAGTCGGGGCAGTGCTGGCGCGGTCCTTCGTCATATGGGGCCGTTCATTGGGCCAACGGCGCAGCAAGCGCAAGGCAGTTACGAGAATTTGTGGCCTTCGAGGGGCTGGTGTGGTGGTTCGGAAGTTCTCTTCAGTGGCGCCGCGGGCCCGGAACTTCTGTACCGGAACCACACCAGAATCAGGGATTTTCCAGTGTCCTTTCGAATCCCACGTTCGCAAAAGAGGGGCCGCGAATTCATGCGAACTCGGGATTCGGGACACCAGTGGAGTCGTTTCCGGTGGTTTGTCGGGAGCCCCTCGCGCAGCTAGGATTGTGCCGCGACATCACGCGATTTTCGAAAGGCCGGGCTTCTGGCATGAGCGACGTCACCGCCTCCGATTTTCGCCATCCGCGCCGCTACGTTCGTCTGGACACGATCCTGCGGCTGCGCTGGCTTGCCGTGCTCGGCCAGCTCGCAACGATCTTCATCGTGGTTCAGGGTCTGGAATTCGACGTCGAGGTCGTCCCATGCGTGACGATCGTAGGCCTCTCCGCGTTGCTCAATCTCGTCCTGCAGATCAGGTTCGATCCGATGCAGCGGCTGGAGCCGGCCTACGCTGCGGCCCTCCTCGCATTCAACATCATCGAATTGGCCGGACTGCTGTTTTTTACCGGCGGTCTGCAGAACCCCTTCTCGTTTCTGTTTCTTGCCCCGGTCCTGATTTCGGCGACCGCGCTGCCCATACGATTTACGATTGCTCTGGGTCTTCTGGCGGTCGCCTGCGCGTCTGCGCTCGTGTTTTTTCATTTTCCGCTGCCGTGGGACAGCGAGGAACCGCTGGTGCTGCCGCCGATCTACCTGTTCGGCGTCTGGCTCTCGATCGTGGTCGCGATCGGCGTCACCAGCCTTTATGCGTTCCAGGTCGCCGAGGAAGCCCGCAAGCTTTCGGACGCGCTCGCCGCGACCGAACTGGTGCTGACGCGGGAGCAACATCTTAGCCAGCTGGACGGTCTTGCCGCCGCGGCGGCCCACGAACTCGGCACGCCGCTGTCGACGATTTTTCTGATCTCGCGCGAACTCGAACGGAGCTTGCCCGAAAAAGGTCCGCTGGCGGGCGACGTCAAGACCTTGCGGGAACAGGCGCAGCGCTGTCGCGACATTCTCGCCAAGATCACCCAGCTCTCCTCGACCGGCGCGCCGTTCGACCGCATGCCGTTGTCGGCACTGATCGAGGAAACGGTGGCGCCGCATCGCGATTTCGACGTCGCGATCAAGGTCCGCATCGCGGTTTCGGGGGCTCCCGAACCGGTCGGCATGCGCAATCCGGCCGTTCTCTACGGCGTCGGCAATATTCTGGAAAACGCCGTCGATTTCGCGCGGACGACGGTAGAGGTAAATGCGTGGTGGAACGCCGAGACGGTCGAGATCATCATCTCCGACGACGGCCCGGGAATCGCGCCCGAGATGCTCAAGCGCATCGGCGAACCTTACGTGTCGAGGCGGCGCAACGCGGACGAGCCTCAGGGCGGGCGCAGCGGTCTCGGCCTTGGGGTGTTTATCGCCAGGACCCTGCTCGAGCGCACGGGCGCAACGGTTTCCTTCAGCAATCGGGTTTTCCCGGACCATGGTGCCGTGGTCCAGATTGCCTGGCCACGCAGCCGCTTCGAGATGCACGAAGCAGACGCAAGCCCGGCTTGAAACATGATCCGGAAAAGTGCGTAGCGGTTTTCCGAAAAGATCATGCGAAAACAAAAACCTAAAGCGCAATGGTGATTCAGCCCGATCCCATCGCGCTTTTGGTGCAGCTCGCAAAACCAACCGGATCGACGTCGGGCGCTCTTGGCAGCGCCGGATGTGACGCCATATGTTGGGATATCCGGGGACGAGGACACACCAATCGTGAACGCCATCGCCGAACTGAGCGGCTACGCCGATCGTTCCCTCCTGATCGTGGAGGACGACAAGCCATTTTTGGAACGCCTTGCCCGCGCGATGGAAACTCGCGGCTTCACCGTGACTTCCTGCGAGAGCGTCGCGGAGGGGCTTGCGCAGATCGGTCGTTCAGCCCCGGCCTTTGCGGTCGTTGATTTGCGGCTCGGCGACGGCAACGGTCTCGACGTGGTCTCGGCGCTCAAACGCAAGCGCCCCGATGCGCGCGCGATCATACTGACCGGTTACGGCAATATCGCCACCGCGGTGACAGCGGTGAAGATGGGGGCGGTTGATTATCTCGCAAAGCCCGCGGACGCAGACGACGTGGTTGCCGCCTTGCTCGCGAGCGGCAACCAGAAATCCGAGCCGCCAAGCAATCCGATGTCGGCGGATCGCGTGCGCTGGGAGCATATCCAGCGCATTTACGAGATGTGCAACCGCAACGTCTCGGAAACCGCGCGGCGGCTGAACATGCATCGTCGCACGCTGCAAAGAATTCTGGCCAAACGCGCGCCGCGGTAGAGCGCGAAGAAATCGGTTTGACGACCGCCGCGAAGAAGGGGTGGGTGAGAGGTTACGGTCCAGCCCCTCACCCGGATCGCATTTCAAGATGCGATCCGACCTCTCCACAATGGGAAAGGTGAACGGAGCCTGCTGACAAAGGTTCTTGGAAAACTCAGAACTCCGCGTGGCCTTGCGGGTCGACCAGGCGATTGAAGCGCTGCGCCGCGGCCATGGCGAATCGCACCGTGATCAATTTCCGGGTCGGCGCGGCCAGGCGATGTTCGGGCGCGGTGCAATGCATATGCGCGCCGTAGGCATCGGCGACGATCAGGCCGGTGTCGGCGGGAAATATCTCGCAGCTCAAATCCGCGGTGAATGCGAAGAACAATCGGTCGCAATGAGCGCGGTATTCCGGCCATTTCTGGTCGGCGCGCAGATCTTCCACCGACGACTTGATCTCGACGATCCAGATCTCGCCGCGTTCGTTGATCGCCACGATGTCGGCTCGCCGGCCCGAGGGCAGCGGCAATTCGCTGACACAGGCAAAGCCCAGCGAGCGCAGCAGTCGCGTCGTGCCTCGCGCGACCGCCAGCGCCGTCTCCGACTGGCGGCGGTCGGGGGCGGGCACGAGACTGACCTGGCGAGCTTGCGATTCCATCGCTGCCAACATAGAGCGTCGCCGGCCCCGGCGAAACCGGTTTTGCAGATCATGGCGGCCATGTGCGGCGGCAAAGCCGCGAATCTTTTCCTTGGCGGCGTAACAAAAAAAGGCTTTGTTTCAGCCCATGACAGAGCAATCCGAAACCCAGGCAAAGGCCGGTGCGATCATCATTCCGGTCACGCCGTTTGAGCAGAATTGCATGCTCTTGTGGTGTGCGGCGACCAAAAAGGCCGTTGTCATCGACCCCGGCGGCGATGTTCCGAAAATTCAGGCTGGCATCAAACAGGCCAATGTCACGGTCGAAAGGATCTGGCTGACCCATGGTCATATCGACCATGTGGGTGGGGCGGCCGAATTGCGCGATGCGCTCAAGGTGCCGATCGAAGGCCCGCACATCGCCGACAAGTTCCTGCTCGACAATGTGGTATCGAGCGGGGCGCGTTTCGGCATGAGCGGCGTGCGCGATTTCTCGCCGGATCGCTGGCTTGAGGAGGGCAATTCCGTCGCGATCGGCGAATTGACGTTTGACATCCTGCATTGCCCCGGTCACTCACCCGGCAGCGTCGTTTATTTCAGCAAGGAGATGCGCTTTGCGCATGTCGGCGACGTCCTGTTCAATGGTTCGGTCGGGCGCAGCGATCTGCCGGGCGGCGATCATGCGACGCTGATCAAATCGATCAAGGGAAAGCTGCTGCCGCTGGGCGACGACGTCGGGTTCATCTGCGGCCATGGCCCTGGTTCAAGCCTCGGCCAGGAACGCCTGACCAACCCATTTCTCACCGGCGCGATGTAAGGCAAGTGTAGGGTGGGCAAGAAATAGTGCTGGGTGGCGGCTGGTCCGCTACTTCTTCAGTCCCGCCGCTGTAAGCGCGCGCGTGATCACGGCTCCGACATCGATGCCACGGCGGCGTTCGGCTTGCGGCGCGGATGGCTCCTCGGGAGCATTCGAGGGCCAGAATACCTTGCCGAGATCGGGCGCCGAGATTGATATTGGAGACGCCAGCGGGATCAGTCTGGCGCTTGGCGAGTCTGCCGGAGCATGCGGCTTCTTTTGGGTGGCCCGCTTCCGCTTCTCGGCCTTTTCGGGCTCGCGGATCCATTCGGTGAGCCCGAAGAAATTCGCAATGTGATAGGAGGACGAAATGCCCGCCTCGATCAGGAAGGCGCCCTGCACGCCGTACCGCTCGTCGTCTTCGGCGGTTCCGAGCGGCGTACCGTGGGCCATGTCGGTGATGGTGTAGGATTCGACGATGGTTTCGCCGTTCTCGTCCCACCAGATCTGTCTGGGATAACCGTCGACGGTGCCTTCAGACATCGGCGCGGAGGGTAGGCGATGCACGTCGAGCCATTGCTTCACGATCTCGTCGGCATTGGCCGGGTTGACGGTACGGTCGGCGCTGCCGTGCCACACCGAGATCTTCGGCCAAGGGCCTCGATGACTGGAAGCCTTGCGCACGAGCTCACCCAGTTCGCGCGCCGGCCGGCTGGGCGTTTGAAACATTCCGCTCAATGCTTCGCGGACATTCCTGGCAACGCCGTACGGTAGTCCCGCAATGATCGCACCCGCCGCAAAAACCTCGGGATAGGTGGCGAGCATGACCGAGGTCATCGCGCCACCCGCCGAGAGGCCGGTGATGAAAATGCGATGCTTGTCGATCTTGTGATCGCTCACCATGCGCGCGATCATCTGCCTGATTGAACAGGCCTCACCGCGCCCACGCCGGATGTCCTCCGGATTGAACCAGTTGAAGCATCCGTTGGCGTTGTTCGAGGGCTGCTGTTCCGGCATCAGCAACGTAAAGCCATAATGCTTCGCAAGCGTCGACCAGCCGGCGCCGAAGTCGTAGCCTGCCGCATCCTGGCCGCACCCATGCAGCACGACGACCAACGCCGGTGAGGCCTGCACCTGCTCGGGAACGAAGGAAAACATCCGCAGATCGCCGGGATTGGTACCAAATCCCGTCGACTCGACCAGCGGACTGCGGACCTTTCGCCGCGGTCCACGTCCGAAGCCTTCCAGGACGTTCAGCCCTTGCATCTTGGGCAGTTGCCGCAAGAATTCGATATTTTTGGCGAGAGACACCGCTAGCTCCTGGGCGAACCATCAATAACGCCGACCACATGAGATAGTTGCTGCGCTGCGAAATGAAAAGACCGTATGCTGTCGTTCAACAGGAATTGTGGTTCTTGACTAAACGGGATTGTGATGGGTTGCACCAGCGTGACGGAAATGCGGCAATGGCCGACACGATGAAGATCAGATCGCCTTCAGCTTGCGGTAGGCAAACCACACCATCTTCAAAAGCAGCCATCCATCGCGAAAACGCGAGATCTGCGTCTCGCCGAAGGTACGCGCCTTGTAGTGGATCGGCGTTTCCACGATTTTAAGGTTTTGTTTGGCTGCGCCGAAGATCAGGTCGAAATCGCCGAACGGATCAAAATTGCCGAAATAGCCACGTTCTTTGGCAAGCACTTCATAATCCTTGCGCAGCAGCACCTTGGTGCCGCACAGCGTATCGGTCAGGCGGGTATTGACGAGATAGCTGAAGAGATAGGCAAAGAAACGGTTCGCAACAAGATTGAGCGGGCGCATCGCCTCCCGCTCCATTGGATAGACGAGGCGGGTGCCGTTGACGAACTCGGCCTTGCCGGTCTCGATCACGGCGTGAAATTTCGGCAGCGCTTCCGGCGGCATCGTCAGATCAGCGTCCAGGATCATCAGCACGTCGCCGGTGGCGGCCGCAAAGCCCTTTCGCACCGCGTCGCCCTTGCCCTTGCCGTCCTGCTTGAGCACCTTGATGCTCCAGCGATCCTTGTAGGCGTCGCGGACCCGTTCGCACTCCTCGAAGGTGCCGTCGCTGGAGTTTCCCTCGACGAACAGGATTTCCTGCCGGCTGCCAAATCGAGGCATGCGCTGTATGGCGTTTTCGATATTGCCTTTCTCGTTGCGGCAGGGAATCAGAATGCTCACGGAAAACTTCCGATCCGGAAATTGGCGAACCGGACGGCCGACCAGATAGGTTCGCAGGCACAGCTTCCTCACTCCCGGCAGCGGCGCGATGAAGCGGTTGATGAAGGGGCCGAGCCCGAGCCAGCGTCGCGGCAAGAGCTGTCGCTGCTCCTGACTGATCACCTCGAAATCCGCCAGATCCATCAGATTGAGGAAGTCGGCCGTGGCGATGTAGTTGATCTTCGGCTGCTTGGCCCGCAGGCCGAGCGCCTCGGCAAGCTTGAGCACCGGCTCCCACAAATGAGAGTAATAAGAGATGATGATCCGCGTGGATGGCTCGCACAAATGATGCACCAGCCTCAGCGTGCCGTCGATATCCTCGAACATCCCGATCGTATCGGCGATCACGATGTAGTCGAAGGGGCCTTCGATTGAGGCGAGCGTAGCCGGATCCTCGACGTCGCCCAGCACGAAATAGAGTTCGGGATGCAGCTCATTGGCCTTGGCGATCGTCCCGGCGCCGAAATCCACGCCGACGCCGTAGGAAGGCTTCAGCGCCGCGAGCAGGTCGCCGCGGCCGCAACCCAATTCAAGCACCCGCTTGCCGGGCGGAATCAGGAACTTCATGAATTTGAAGTCGTCTTCGTGGTAGGCGGCGTTGAATTTCCGCCAGCGATCCAGTTCGTCGCCATTGGCCTCGAAGTGCTCGACAAGATCGCGCTTCCGCTGATTTGAAAGCTGCAGGGAAGCAGCGGAATCGGATTGCCTCAGATACATCCTCACCTCAACGCCAATACGGAAATGCCGTCTTAGCGGAATGGAGATGGGGTGTAAATTCGGCGGAAAACCCGGATTTCGGGGCAATATTCCGAGAAGCGGCAAGGCAATCCGCTTTGCTCTTCCCCTGGACCTTGCCTGCCCGTATTTTGGTCTCGAACAAGAAACAATATTCGTCTGGAGAAAACGCCCATGGCCCGCCTCAAATTCGGTGCCTTCCTCGCCCCGCATCATCCGATCGGCGAGCATCCGATGCTGCAATTCCGCCGGGACCTCGACCTGGTCGAGCAGCTCGATGCGCTGGGCTATGACGAGTTCTGGTGCGGGGAGCATCATTCCTCGGGCTGGGAGATGATTGCTTCGCCCGAAATGTTTCTGGCCGCCGCCGGCGAGCGCACCAAGCGGATCAGGCTCGGCACCGGCGTGATCTCGCTGCCCTACCATCACCCTTTCAATGTCGCCCAGCGCATGGTGCAGCTCGACCACATGACCGGAGGCCGCGCCATCTTCGGCTCCGGTCCCGGCGCGCTCGCCTCCGACGCGCATACGCTCGGCATCGACCCGATGGTTCAGCGCGACCGCCAGGATGAGGCGATCGCGATCATTCGCCGCCTCTTCAGGGGCGAGCGCGTGACCGCCAGGAGCGACTGGTTCACGATGAACGACGCCGCGCTCCAGATTCTGCCACTGCAGGAGGAGATGCCGTTCGTCGTAGCCTCGCAGATCTCGCCGTCGGGAATGACGCTCGCGGGCAAATACGGCATCGGCATCATCTCGCTAGGCTCGATGTCGACCCAGGGTCTGATGGCGTTGCCGACGCAATGGAGCTTTGCCGAGGACGCCGCGAAAAAGCACGGCACAACGGTGAGCCGGTCCGATTGGCGCGTGCTCCTGTCCTGGCACATCGCAGAGAGCAGGGAGCAGGCGCAGCGCGAGGCAGGCGCCGGACTGATGCGCTGGCATAACGAGTATAACGTGCGCACGCTGCAGCGGCCTGGCCTGAAGCCGTTCACTTCAGCCGAGGACGCAGTCGAAAAAACCGCGGGTGGCGAGGGGGCTGCTTCCACCATTGGTACGCCAGACGATCTGGTGAAGACCATCAAGAGGCTCATGGAGGTTTCAGGCGGCGTCGGCTGCATCATCGGCTTCGTGCACGACTGGGCCAACCCGGATAACACCAGACGTAGCTGGGACATGGTGGCTCGCTACGTGGTGCCCGAAATCAACGGCTATCTCGACGGCCTGCGAAGGTCACAGAAATTCGTGATCGAGAACCGCGATGTGTTCGAGCGCGCGGGCCAGGCCGTGATGGCCAAGATCATGGAGAACGAAAAAGCTGCCGCGGCGCTGCCGCTCACCGGGCCCGGCCGCGTCGCGATCCCGACCATCAACGCGCCCGATTTGCAGAAGGAAGCCGCCAGGCAGAACAAGGCGTAAGGATGCGTAAGCTTGCGGGACGGAAAGGTTTTCCCCCGCCGGGATACCTTCAAGGTTTCCGGCCACCTTTGCAGGAAAGCAACGGCTTGTTATTACCGGCGTCGGCCAGGCCGACGCGTTTTAGTCCCGACCTGCGGCGACAAAAGTGCCGCAGGTCTGTTGGATCCTTCAGTGACCGATCGGAGCAACTGCCATGTCCATGCAAACGGCGGCTTCCCCCGCGATCGCGCTAGGCCCGCCAAGGCGCGACTTGCTGGCACACATTCCCGGCGACGAGGGCTGGCCGTTGGTCGGCCGTACGCTCGCTATCCTCGCCGACCCCAAGGGAGAAGTCGAGCGCATGGCGGCCCGGCATGGTCCGGTCTATCGCAGTCGCGTGCTTGGGGAAACGAGCATCACCCTGCTTGGGCCGGAAGCCAACGAACTCGTGCTGTTCGACCAGGCGAGGCTGTTCTCGTCGACTTATGGCTGGGGAACCATCCTTGGCCGGTTGTTCCCGCGCGGGCTGATGCTGCTTGATTTCGACGAGCATCGCCTGCACCGCCGCGCCTTGTCTGTTGCGTTCAAGTCCGGCCCGATGAAATCCTATCTGGCGGCGCTCGATGCCGGAATTTCACAGCGCGTGGCGCAATGGCGGCAAAGGCCGGGCCCCATGCTGTTTTATCCCGCCATGAAGCAGCTCACGCTCGATCTGGCGGCCACCTCATTCCTGGGCACTGGCATCGGGCCTGATGTCGCGGAAATCACGCGCGCCTTTGTCGACATGGTCGCGGCGTCGGTCGCACCGATCCGCCAGCCATGGCCCGGCACGCAAATGGCGCGCGGCGTCAAGGGCCGCGAGCGGATCGTGGCCTATTTTTCGGAGCAGATTCCGATTCGCCGCGCCAAAGACGGCGAAGACCTTTTCTCGCAACTCTGTCATGCCACCCACGAGGACGGCGCGCTGCTCTCGACCCAGGACATCGTCGACCATATGAGTTTCCTGATGATGGCCGCGCATGACACGCTGACCTCGTCGCTGACGTCGTTCGTGGCCGCGCTTGCCGACAATCAGCAGTGGCAGGAAAGGCTGCGCGGTGAGGTGACGGCGCTTGGCGTCGCGCGTGACGCTCCGACAAGTTTCGACAATCTCGAAGCGATGCCGCTCACCGAAATGGCCTTCAAGGAGGCAATGCGGATAAGACCGCCGGTGCCGTCCATTCCGCGGCGCGCGACCCGCGACTTCAGCTTCAGGGGCTATGCGATTCCGTTGGGCACGTTGGTCGGGGTGAATCCGCTGTTCACCCATCACATGCCGGACATATGGCCCGATCCAGACACCTTTGATCCGCTGCGCTTTACCGACGAGGCGCAGCGCGGCCGCCATCGCTTCGCATGGGTGCCATTCGGCGGTGGTGCGCATATGTGCCTCGGTCTGCACTTTGCCTATATGCAGGCGAAGTGCTTTGCCCGGCATTTCCTGCAAAATCTCAGCGTCTCGTTGACGCCGGGCGCAGCGCCGGATTGGCAAATGTGGCCGATCCCCAAGCCGAAAGACGGACTGCGCGTCACCCTGTCGCCCGCCGCCTGAAAGCGGCGGGGCGGAAATCATCCTCCGGCCTGATCGAACGCCTTGCGCAGGGCGACATAGCCCTGCTGCTGCGCGGTCCAGTTGCGTCCGCCGGTAATCGCGCCGTCTACCACCAGATCGTGGCCATTGATAAAGGTCGACTCGTCACTGGCAAGGAACACCGCGGCGTGAGCAATGTCTTCTGGCAGTCCTGCGCGCGGTATCGGCTGGATGGTCTTGTAGACTTCGCGCATCACGTCGGGAGTTTTCTCCGCTGCCTCGACAGGCAGACCAAGCGCCTTGCCGAAAATGCCGGTGGCGATCGCACCCGGCGAAATGCTGTTGACCCGGATGCCGGCTTCGCCGAGTTCCATCGCAACGCATTTGGTGAGGTGAACGACGGCTGCCTTGGCGGCGCTATAGACCATGGACGACGAGAAGCCGGCGAGCCTGCCGGCAATGCTGCCGTTATTGATGATGCTGCCGGAACCCTGGCGCCGCATGTGGGGAGCCGCATGTTTCATGCCGAGCATGACGCTGCGCACCAGTGTCGCCATCGCGTCGTCGAAACGCGCCACTTCCAGTCCTTCGATGCCGCCGGTCTGTGCCGGTCCGCCGGCATTGTTGAAAAGGCAGTCGATGCGGCCGAATTTCCCGACCGCCGTGCCGATCAGAGCCTGCATTTCGCCTTCGACGGTCACATCCGTCCGGCGGAACAGGCAGGCAGGGCCGAGCTTCCTCGCAAGCGCCTCGCCTTCCGGCTCGCGGCGGCCGGCAATGACGATTTTCGCACCTTCCGCGACGAATATCTCCGCCGAGCGCAGACCGATGCCGCTGGTTGCGCCGGTGATCACCGCGACCTTGCCGTCAAGCCGTCCCATGTTGATCTCCTTTTTGACGTGAGAAAGTTGCAACTATCAGCGGCTTTTGGGAGCAACGCAAGCGACGCATCGCGGGGCTGATATGAGCTCGTCCGCACGAATCCGGATTCAACGTCCAGGATTATCTTTGTGGATGGTGCCTTGCGGGTTTTGCAGATATGCGTCGCACGATTTCCGCTATGCTTGCGTGATTGCCGATTTGCAGGTCACCCGATGCAACCCATGTCGAAGTTGATCGACGAGTTACGACGCGGCTGGCAAGGAACTTCCCGTCCGTCGCTGCCATTCGCGCTCAGCTTCGCGGTCTCATGCCTCGCCGTATCGACTGCGGCGCGCTGGTGTCTGTCCTTGATCCGGCCGGACATCTACTTTACCCCCTACATCCCGGCCGTCCTGTTTTCCACCGCATTTGGCGGATACCGGATCGGAATCGCGGCGGCCGTCCTCGGCGCGCTGCTCGGCATGACCGTCAATTTTGGCGATGCGCCGACCGATTTCGCAAAATTCGCGCTGCTGACGATTTTCTTCATCGTGTGCGGCCTGACGATCTGGGGTGTCGAGCATTACCGGAGGCTGGCCTCAAGGCAGCGCGAAATTTCTGAGCGTCTGATCCGCGAGCGTGAATATCGCAGGCTCATCGTCGACGAACTGCAACACCGACTCAAAAACAAGGTGTCGACGATTTACGCCGTTCTTCACCAGGTTCTGCAGAACCAGCCGCAAGTGTGGGCCAGTATCGATCAGAGGATGCGGGCGCTCTCGGCGGCCGACGATTTGATCGCGAAGGTGGACAGCCGCGGATGCGACATCAGGGACCTCCTGAAGTCCGAACTCGGACCCTACGGCCACGTTCGCTTCACCTTGAACGGCGAGAAGCTTTTTCTGCCCGCCAAGCTCGCGGTGAGCCTGGCGTTGATCTTTCACGAGTTGGCCACCAATGCCGGGAAATATGGTGCCTTTTCCTCATCGCGCGGGCTGTTGCAGGTTTCGTGGTCGGTGAACGACGGCCGCCTCAACGTCACCTGGGACGAAACCGAGGGACCTCCGATCGGAACGGTCGGCGAGCCGGGCTTCGGCAGCAAGTTGCTGAAATCAGCCCTCAAGCCTTTCGAGGGCAAGACCGAGGTCAGCTATTTGCAGACCGGTGTTCATTGCACGATGCAATGTCGGATTCCTGACAGTTGAATTGCGGCGACGCCTGATGCGTTGACCCTTTTTTAATGACGAATACACGGCGCCGCTCCAAAACGCATCTCGGGAAAGCACCGCAGCGTCACTTAACCAAAACTACAAGAGACTTTGCCAGTCTGCGCGGTCATGCAGGGCCAGACCACACCTCAATTCCGTCACGCCGCAGCAGGGGGTGAAGGCGGTTGCTCGCCCGAGAGCGAACTGGGCATTCTGAGAGAAGTCTTCAGGATGCTTCCGACCGGACTCACGGTTCGGGACGAGCAGGGACGTCTGCTTTTGGCAAACGACGCTGCCGTCGCCCAGATCGGGATGAATTCCATTCGGCCGGACGGGCTGCCTTCGCAACCACCGGGTGAGCGGTGCGAAGCCGGACTCGAATTGCTCCGCAGCGGGTGCTCCCTCGTTACGGAGGAATGCATCGCCGCCCCGCAGGGAAGGCGGGTGTTCCTGACCACCCATCGTCCGGTCCGTATTTCGGATCGCAGCTATCTGGTCTCGAACTCGACCGACATCAGCGAGCAAAAGGCGATCGAGGATCATCTGTTCCGGTCGGCCTATTTCGATGAACTCACCGGCCTGCCGATGCGGCGCGTGATCGAGCACCGCGCCAGAACCCTGATACAGGGCGCCGAACCGGACAGCAGGTTTGCGCTCGCCTTCCTCGACATCGACAATTTCAAGCATATCAACGACTACTATGGTCATGCGATCGGAGACGCGCTGCTGACGGAGGTCGCAAAACGACTCGGGCTTGATTTGCGCGAATCCGACATGTTGTCGCGGATCAGCGGCGACGAATTCCTGCTGCTGCTCAGTCCCATCCAGAGCAAGCAGGAAGTGGCGGAATATATCAATGCTACGCTGCAGCGGCTGAAAGCTCCTTTCTTCATCGACGGATCGGAAATATTCGCTTCGACCTCGATCGGGGTGAGCCTTTTCCCGGATCACGGGCAGGGCTACGACACGTTGAGCCAGAATGCCGACATCGCCATGTACCGCGTCAAGAACGACGGCAAGGGTTCGGTTGCCTTTTTCGATGCCGGCATGGAACGCGAGGCACTCGCGCGGATGAAAGTCGAGCAGTCGCTGCGGCTCGCCATACTGGAGAAGCGCTTCTGCTGTGCCTTCCAGAGCAAGGTCGATATCCGCACCAAAGAGATCAAGGGTATCGAGGCGCTGGTGCGCTTGCGCGACGACCAGGGGCTGATACAGGCGCCCGGCACCTTCATCAACCTTGCCGCCGATCTGGGATTGATCGACGAACTCACCCAACTGGTTCTCGCGGAAATCATCAGGTCGATCGACCCGATCAACGACAATTTCGGGTCGAACACCACGATCAGCATCAATGTTGCGGCCCGGCAAGCCTGCAACGTGGAGTTCATGCGGTCGTTTGCGCAGGCGCTGGAAGCGAGCGGGTTTCCGCAACGCTTCATGATCGAGGTGACCGAGGACGCCTTCGTTGCCAAGACCCGCTTCCAGACCGAAATTCTGCCGATCTTTCGCAAGCTCGGCGTCGGGGTATCGATCGACGATTTCGGGATCGGCTATTCGTCGCTGTCGGCACTCGCCGACATCACTGCGGACGAGATCAAGATCGATCGCTCCTTCATCACGGATATCCATCTGCGTCCGCGCAGTCAGGGAATCCTGAGGGCAATCGAGTCGCTGAGCGAAGCTCTCGGCATGACCGTCATTGCCGAGGGTATCGAAACCTTCGAGGAACTCGCCTATCTGCAGGCGGCTACCAGAATCCGGTACGCGCAAGGCTTCTATTTCTCGCGCCCGATCTTTCTTGAAGAGCTCAGGCTGGCGGCGCCGCTCAGCAGCGAAGCGCGCGTGAGGATGGCAAGCCGCCCCCCGCAGGAGAACCGCCCGTCCCACGCGCGCGGCGAGCGCTAT
Organism: uncultured Alphaproteobacteria bacterium; assembly: GCA_963820275.1. Classification (GTDB taxonomy): domain Bacteria; phylum Pseudomonadota; class Alphaproteobacteria; order Rhizobiales; family Xanthobacteraceae; genus Bradyrhizobium. The sequence goes on along the minus strand of CAWFZL010000035.1, from coordinate 14,410 downwards.
CGCCGCTGACGACGGCGCGTCTCGGCCGGCACCGCTCATGCCGGCGGGATTTTATCGGCTTATCGGCGTCCAAAGGGCGGATCTGCATTTCATTCTTGCGTCCAGCACTATCGTCGCCACAATGGAAAAACTATACTCGGGCGACGTTGATCTGTTCGAAAAACCGGTTGCCGCTTCTGCGCTGACGCGGCCGTCCGGGCGGGATCGTGCCCGGCCTCTCTCGTGGGGAAATCGCATGCCTCCGGTGTCAATCTTTCTCAACATTCTCTGGCTGCTTCTGGGCGGTTTGTGGATGGCGTTTGCCTGGGTGGTCGCCGCCATCATCATGGCCATCACCATCATAGGGCTGCCCTGGGCGAGGGCTGCGTTCAACATCGCCGCCTATACCCTCTTGCCGTTCGGCCAGAAGGCCGTGCGCCGCGATACTTTGACCGGCCAGCCGGATATCGGCACCGGGCTCCTGGGTTTCATCGGCAATCTGATCTGGTTGCTGCTGGCTGGCTGGTGGCTGGCGCTCGCCCACATCCTCACCGCGGTCGTGCTCGCAGTGACCATCATCGGCATCCCGTTCGCCTGGGCCCATGTGAAACTTGCCGGCATTGCATTATGGCCGATCGGCAAGGCGATCGTTCCGGCCTGATATTTTGTTTTCCTGTCCGGATCGTGCCGCGTGATCACGCTTCGGCGGAGCGAGGCTTCTTGCCGCGCGCCGCGATCGCCTCCGCCACGCTTCGGAACTGCCGATCCGGGCCCAACAGCGAGTTGATGCCGAACCGCGCCAGCGCGTCCTGCGCGCGCAGCGACTCCAGCCGGGCGATGGCAAAATCGACGCCGCCGGAGCGGCACTCGCGAATGATATCGCTCAAAATCTGCGCCGCTGTGAAGTCGATCTCGACAATGCCGGTGGCCTCCAGCACGATAAGCCGCGCCTTTTGCGGCGTGGACTTCAATGCTTCCAGAATATCGCGCCGGAAATGGTATGCGTTGAGGAAAGACAACGGCGCCTGAAATCCCGCGACGATGATTCCAGGCTCCCGTTCGCCGGGAAAATTCGCGCTCGATGGCCACCAGATCGAGGTTCCCGGCACACGTTCGAAAATCTGCACGCGAGCGCGGGTCGTGCTCCATATACCGTGCAGCAGCGAGAGCGCGATGCCGATGCCGACGCCCTGCTCGATCGGCAGCACAATGATCGCCGCGGCCGTCAGCAGGATCAGCAGGAATTCCCAGATCGACTGCCGATAGACCGTCGCGATCTGTTCGAAGCGGATGATCCTGAGCGCAACGAACAACAGGACGCCGCCGAGCGCGGCATTGGGGATCTGACGCAGGAGCGAAGCTCCGAACGCGACCAGCAGGATCACGATTGCCGTGGCCGCGAGGCCGGAGATCTGGGAGCGTCCGCCGGTTTCGGATACCACGGCCGTGCGCGGCGGACTGGCATCGACCGGGAACGCGCCAACCAGCGCCGAGAGGATACTGCCGGCGCCGACGCCGACGAAATCGCGGTCCACATCCGGCGGCTCGTTGGGATCGGAGGGAAAGGACCGCGTGGTCGCCGCCGTCTGCACCATGATGACGACCGAAACGATGAGGGTGAGCGACACGAGGTTTGTAAGATGCCCAACCGAAATCACGGGGATAGCAATTGCCGGCATCTTGACCGATATGGCCCCGAGAACGCCGACGCCTCGGCTCTCGAGGCGAAGCAGGACCACGGCCGCGCCCGCCAGCACAAGCCCGATCAAGGCGCCGGGGATTCGCGCATCGATCCGCTCGGAGAGCGCAATGATCGCCAGAACGCCGAGACCGATGACGAGGGTAAACACGTTGGTCCGGGGAAGATGCTCGATGATGGTCGCAAGCCGCTGCAGCATCGGGCCTTCGGGCACTGGAAGCCCGAGCAATACCGGCAATTGCGAAATCAGGATGTGAATCGAAATTCCAGCGAGAAAGCCGATCGTCACGGGTATCGAAAGCAGGTCGGCAATCCAGCCCAGGCGGAAGATGCCGGCGGCAAAAAGCGAAAGACCGACCATCAGCGCGAGCGCTGCGGCGAGCACCGGGTAATCCGGCGAAGTGGACGCCGCCAGAGCGGCAAGTCCTCCGGCGAAAATCGGGGTGATCGTTGAATCCGCACCCGACGACAGAAACCGGTTGCTGCCGAATGCGGCGAAGGCAAGCGAGCCCGCCATGAAAGCGAAGAAGCCGACCTGCGGGGAGAAACCGCCGAGCCGTGCTGTCGCCATCTGTTCGGGGATGGCGATCGCGGCCAACGTAATGCCGGCAAAGAGATCGCGGGCAAGGAATTGAACGCGATATCCCTTCAGGGAGCGAAACACCGGCCAGGGCCGTTGTTTGCCGCCTTCGGAATTCGCAGAGCCGGAGGTGTCCGCCATTCCGCCTCTCCAGATTTTCCCCTTGATCCGGTCTTCTTCCTTGATCACCCGGAATGACCGGGCTCGAAAGTCTCCGTGCAGGCTGTAGCCGACATCGAAGCTTCTCTGCCGTGTGCCCTTTCTCAAGGCTATCACGAGGCCCTTGATACGGGAACAAATGTCGCCCTGCCCGCCGCTATTTCGCGGGCGCGAGACCCGCGCAATTTAAGCCTTCGCTAACCTGTTTCCCTAACCGGTATGCCATTAATGCCCATTATGCCTATCCTGAGGAGTTGTGGGATGGGCAAGCTCGGTTCGGGCATTTTGCACCGCATTGCAGAGTTCCGCGCCAGGCCGGGCGGATTGCTTGGCGCCATTGCCTGGCGGAGTCCGGTGCTGTGGCTGGTCCTGTGCGGATCCTTTCTGATCGTGTCGATCATCGTCGGCACGGTGGTTATGGTCGGCGAGTTTCGCGAAGTCGCGCTGCGCAACAGCGAGCGCGAGCTCGAGAATACCGTGCAGTTGCTCACTCATCATTTCGATCAGCAGTTCCAGGACTCCGACATCATCGGCCGCAATCTCATCTCGCAGATGCAGTTTGCCGAAGTCGCTTCGCCCGAACTCTTCAAGAGCACCTTCTCGACGATCGAGCAGCATTCGAAACTCAAATCACGGGTAAGCGCCCTGTCCTATGGCGGCGACGTCTTCATCTTCGGAGCGGATGGCGTGGCGGTCAATTCGTCGGGGGCGTGGCCGCCGCGAAATGTCAGCATTGAGGACCGAGCCTATTTCAGGGACTTCAAGACAAATCCGCAGATGACGGTGGCTATGGAGCCGGTGCGCAGCCATTTCACCGGCAACTGGACCACCATTCTCGCCTACAGGCTCAGTCGTCCGGACGGGACTTTTCTCGGGGTGATGACGAGGAGGGTCGATCCCGCCAGTTTTGAAAAGTTCTTCGCCTCGATCGCTCTCGGGAACGGTGCCGCGATTTCCATGTTTCACCGCGACGGAACGATGCTGGCGCGGCACCCCCATGTCGATTCGATGATCGGGCAGAACTTCAAATCGGCGCCGCTGATGAGCAGGATTTTGGCCAAGGGCGGCAATCAGACCATTCGTTTGCTTAGCCCCATAGACGGCAAGGAGCGATTGGGTTCGGCGAGCGAATTGCGCCATTTCCCGTTAGTGGTTATCTCCACCAGGACTGTTGAATTTGCGCTCGCCGACTGGCGCGCCCAAACCAGATTCCTGGTCGCTGCAGCCTGCCTTTCCGCCTGCGTGATCGCCGTGCTGCTTTTCGTGATTGTCAGGCGGATGACGAAGCAACACGAGGAAGCGCAGCGAAGGCTGGAGGAGGAAAAACATCGGCTGGACACGGCGCTCAACAATATGATCCAGGGCCTCGTGCTCTATGACGCTTCGCAACGCGTCGTGGTGTATAACCAGCGCTACATCGACATGTACGGGCTTTCCACCGACGTCGTGAAGCCGGGCGCCCGCTTCCATGACATTATAAGGCATCGCAAGGAGACGGGGTCCTTCAAGGGGGACATCGACGAGTTCTGCTCGACCGTCCTGCGAAACGTCGCGGAAGGCAGGGTTACCAGCAGCATGCTGGAATCCAACGACGGGCGCTGCGTGCATATCGTCAACCGGCCGCTGCCGCAGGGCGGCTGGGTCGCGACCATGGAGGACATGACCGAGCGCCGGGAGCTCGAACAGGAGCGCGACCGGAACTATGCCTTCCTGCGCCAGATCATCGATCACATTCCTTCGCAGATTACGGTGAAGGATGCCCGCGACCGCCGCTATCTGCTGGCCAACCGGGTAGCCGAAACGCAATTTGGCCTGCCTCGGTCTGCCATCGTCGGCAAGACGGCCGCCGACATCTTTCCCAGGGAGTCAGCCGAGATCATCGCCGCCGACGACGACAGGACATTGCAATCCGGGGATGGTCTTTTCCTCGACGAGCATTCCTGGGAAAGCCAGGGATTGGGCAGGCGATTCATCACGTCGAAGCGGATCGGAATCCGGGATCAGAACGGCGAAGCTCGCTACATCATCAACGTCGTTGACGACGTTACCGATCGCCGGCGCGCGGACGAGAAGATCGCCCACCTTGCGCATTACGATCCGCTGACGGACCTGCCGAACCGGGTGCTGTTCCGCGAACAGGTCGAGCGCGAGTTGCGGCGCGCCAGCCGCGGCGAGGAATTCGCGCTGCTCTATATCGACATCGACGAGTTCAAGGGCATCAACGATTCGCTTGGTCATCATGTCGGGGACGAGTTGCTGAAGGTCGTTGCGGGGCGCCTGAAAAGCTGCATCAGGGAGACCGACCTGGTTGCGCGGCTTGGCGGCGACGAGTTTGCCGTCATCCAGACAAGTATCGGCGGGGTGGACGACGTCGTGAGGTTTGTGAAACGGATTCACGAGGCGATCAGGCAGCCCTATCACTGCGGCGGCCATCAGCTATCGACGGATGCCAGCATCGGCATTGCAGTGGCCCCGCGCGACGGCACCGATCTGGATCAGCTGATCAAGAATGCGGACCTGGCGATGTATGGCGCAAAATCCAACGGTCGCCGCACCCATCGGTTCTTCGAGCCGGCGATGGACGCAAGTGCAAGGGCGCGGCTTGTGATGCAGCAGGATCTGCGACAGGCGCTTGTCGATGGCAGCTTCGAAATTCACTATCAGCCTGTCGTCGATCTTCGCAGCGGCGAAGTGACCGGCTGCGAAGCCCTGCTGCGCTGGCGCCACCCGGAGCGCGGCATGATATCTCCTGCGGAATTCATCCCCATTGCCGAAGATACCGGCCTGATCGTCGAGCTCGGCGAGTGGGTGCTGAAGACGGCGTGCGCCGAGGCTGCCGGCTGGCCGCCTCACGTCCGGCTTGCCGTCAACGTTTCGCCGGTGCAGTTGAAGACTCCGGGCCTGGCGCTGAAGATCGCGGCGGCGCTGGCAGCGTCCGGCCTGCCGGCCGACCGGCTGGAAATCGAAATCACCGAAGCCGTGCTGATCCGCGACGACGAGACGGCGTTGACCATTCTGCATCAGCTGCGGGCACTCGGGGTGCGAATCGGGCTGGACGATTTCGGCACCGGTTATTCCTCGCTGAGCTATCTGAAGCGCTTTCCGTTCGACAAGATCAAGATCGATCGGTGCTTTGTCAGCGACATCGCCGAAATCGAGGGCTCATCGGCGATCGTGCAGGCGGTCGTGAATATTGCAGCTTCCTGCAGCATGACGACGACCGCGGAAGGCGTCGAAACCGAGCAGCAAAGGGCGCGGCTGTGCGCGCTCGGCTGCACCGAGATGCAAGGCTATCTGTTCAGCGCACCCAAGCCGGCCGCCGAGGTCAGACATCTGTTCGGCGGTGAGCGCGGGAAGTCGGCCGCGCTGGTGTCCGGGTTCTGACATTCGTAGCCCGTCGCGGGCGGTGCAACCTTGATTCTGGACGTTCCTTCCGGCCTGATTGTCCGCAACGGCTGGGAGGCGCAGCGCTCGGTCAGCCGCAGGCCCAATCAAGCCGCATGTTCAAGAAATCGAGCTGGCAGTTGCCGCTGCCGAAATTGTAGCCGCCGAGATATTCGTCGAACTCGACGTAGAACGGGCTGAAACGCGGGGTAGCCTGCACCGGCCGCATGGTGCCGCCGATATGATTGCGCGCATGATCCGCGGTCCAGGCATGCGTGCGCCAGTTTTCGGACTTGGCGATGCCCCCTTCATAATAATAAGGTTGCTGATATCCGGAGGTCTTGTTTGTTGCGAAGGGATCTTCGGGGGCCTTGCCGGCATTCGGATCGACGGCGCGCGGGGTCCACTGCAGCGCCCTGCTCCACTCGGGCCGGGCCTCCGGCACGACGCCGAGGATTTTCGTGTAATACTCCGACGAAAAGGCCGCCTGTTCTACAAAGGCAAGGGCGCTCCCGATTTTCAGCCACGTGGGGGCCGTGTGGCAACTCAGGCTTTCGGCGGCGCTGGTGTCCGGTACGGCGCAGAGCTGCCCGTCGAGTTCTGTTTCGGTGAGCAGGATGAGCGCATAACTTTCATCCAGAATATCCTTCATGCGGTACAGGCGCGGATGCCCGTTTTGCGCCGCGTCCCAGAACGGACGATAGCGCGCATCCCCGGGGGGCTCGTTGCCCGTCATCGCCGACAGGATGGCCTCGTCGGGGTCGGTACCGCCATCGCTGTGCTCGCTGCAGAACGCAAAAAAGCTGAAGCCCGCGATATCCGCGCCGTGGCAGCGATAATCGTCGGGCAGGCGCAGGGTAAAGCCGTGCACCAGCGGATAACCGGTTTGCGGATCGAGCGGCCACTGCCCTGGTGAAATGCCGGGCGGCAGACCGAAACACCAGCCGTGGCTGTTCGGACCTGTCCGTCGCTGTTCGTGCAGCAGGGATAGATTGTAGGCGCGCGCCGGCAGGGGACAGGTCGGTTCTGGCATGTCTTGATCTTGTTCCTTCATCCCCGTGGACCCTCCTTCAACGTCAAATTGCAGGAGGACCGCGCGGTATGTTCCGCAAGGCCTTGGTCGCGTCAAGCGGGCGCCGGGTTCGACCTTCCCCCGACGGCGGCGGATTTTCCCTGCTCGCCGCGCCATTGCCGCGGAAGGCTCAATCGGCTAAATCAACCCCCAACGCACCCGTAGCTCAGCTGGATAGAGCGTTGCCCTCCGAAGGCAAAGGTCACACGTTCGAATCGTGTCGGGTGCGCCAGCAATCACGAAAACCCCCGTTCTTGTGGATTAACTCGATAGCTCAATAGCTTCGTCCTGCCGCACTGGTATCAAGCGGTGGGATCAAGCGATGCGTGTTGGTATGGGACTGATCAAGAACAACCACGGCGTCTGGCATGTTCGCCGAAAGGTGCCTAAGGCTTTGGAAGTAGCAACTGCAAGGGTGATGGGTGCTCCCAAGGAGCGCGTCTCTTGGCTCAAGAAAACGCTGGGCACCAAGGACGAGAAGCAGGCGAGGGTTCTCGCGAAACCCGTCATGATGGAGTTCGACCGCATCATCGCGCAAGCTGAGGCACTTGAGGTCGAGCATCCGGTTCGGACGGAGCTGACCGAAGTCGAAATCAAACAGATCAGCGACTATTTCTATGCCTACGAACTTCGTGCCGACGAAGACCTGCGTGTAGACGGCGTTGGTGATGATCCCCTGTTCGCAGACATTCACCGTCAACTCACCGAGGCTGGGATCGAGTTCGAAAGCCCGTTCAAAGTCGAAAAGGCCGGCTCTGGTCTGTCAGACCGGATGATGAACAAGATTGAGGGCGCCGCTTCGGATGTCCTGCCTCTCGCGAGGGAGGCCTTGGCGCGCGGGAACATCGATTTTATCCGCTACGAGCTGAATGAGTTGCTTCAGGTCTTTCGGATTAATCTTGACCCGAACTGTCTCGATTATCGCAAGCTCGCGCTTGCTGTGATGAAAGCATTTGTCCGAGCTTTGGAAGATGTCCTTGCGCGCAACCGTGGTCAACTGATCGACAGTCCGAAGCTGGTCGAACCGAGCGGCAAAGCCCCGGTGTCGGGCTGCAGCTTGCGCGCGGCTTACGAGGGCTGGGAAAAAATGGAGCCGCGTAAGCGCTCGACGCAACTGGAGTTCTCCAAGGGGATTGATCGCTTCATAGAGCTGCACGGGGATATGGATGTGGTCCAAATCAACAAGCGACATGTCCGTGAGTTTCGTGACGGCAGCTCAGCTCGTTCCAAAGCATCGCCCCGGAAATCTCAGGAAGGCGCGTCTGCCTGAGCTTGTAGAATTCACGCGAAATCACCCCGGCACAGTGTGCATTTCTGCGGCCACCATCAACAAGTGGCTGACCTGTCTCCAGGGTGTCCTGAACTGGGCGCGCAAGAACGGTGTCATCCCTGACGAACTGCCTTGGGCTGACCCTGTGGCGGGAATGCGGTTGGCAGAAGCACGCTCCCAGAGGCAACCTTGGGAGCCAGCGGAGCTATCGCTGCTCTTCGCTTCTCCGATCTACCTGCGCGGAGAACGACCGGCAGGAGGCAAGGGAGAGGCCGCGTACTGGCTACCCCTGCTGGCACTATTTAGCGGCGCACGGTTGAACGAGTTGGCTCCGATGTGCGCGGACGACATAAAGCACGATCCTGCTTCCGATGTGCATTTCATGACCGTCATTGAGGATGACGAGGCAGGCCGAAGCGTAAAGACAGAAACCTCACTGCGCGCCGTTCCAATTCACCCAGAGCTGAAGAGGATTGGCATTCTGGAGTTGGTAGATCACCGACGGCAAGCGGACGGCCCGAAGGCGCGCTTGTTTCCATTGGTCCAACCGAACTCCAAGGGAAACTATGGGGCCGGGTTTTCACAATGGTTCGGTCGCTATAAACGCTCGCTCGGCATCGAAAACGAAAGCAGTGTTTTTCACTCGTTCCGCCATGGCTTCAAGGACGCGCTGCGAGCAGCGGGAGTGCACGAAGACGTCAACGATGCTTTGACGGGCCATAGCGGAGGAAATGCTGTGGCGCGAGGTTATGGTTGGAAAGACATGGTTCGCCGGTTCGGGTTTCCAACACTCTATGCCGCCGTCGAAAAAGTGTCTTATCCCGGCCTCGATTTGGCGGCCTTACGATGGGGAGTCGCCTCAGGCGCGCACTGATGATGCTCTCTAGCGGCGGGTCCGAGCCTTTGGCGGCCTCCGCTTGCTTCGGCTGCGGCGTTCAGAACTGCTAGACATCATGCCCTTGATGAGCGCGGTATCCGCAAATTCGATTAGCTCAATGATCTTTCCGTCCCGAAATTTCAACAAGTCAAGAACGTCGGTGGTCCAAGTTTTCCCGGTCGGCTTATGACGAACGACGAGCCGAGAGTGCACGGCGGCGCGGTCTCCCTCGACCAGTTCGCTCAGGACGTTGCGTTCAACAAAGTCGAAAGTTCGCGATAAATCCACCAAGGGTCTCGCGCAGGTCACTGTGACCGTGAAGCCTTCCGGTACTTCGAGCGCGTTCTTATCTCCGACCAAAGTGAACACAGCGTCGGGATGAAAAGTTGCCAGTAAGTCCTCTAAGTCACCCCTACCGCGCGCTTGATAGGCGCGGCGGGTCACTTCGAGTAATTAAGAACGCCCCCATCCATTGGTCATCCCTTTATCCCTTTCCTGCGAATATGAGAGACGCGTCTGGCTACCATCAGCCCGAGCCGAAGAAGACGCATTCCAGCCAAGCGCACGCCTACCATGGTCCCTTGGGCAGGGCTGATCGAGCCGGGTTACTTCTTTTTCTTCGCCACTTTCCTCGTCTTCTTCGCGGCCTTGACCTTCTTCGCCTTCTTCGCTTTTTTGGCACCCTCGCCTTGTGTCGACCCCAGCCGTTGGTCATCGTCCTCACTCCCGCCAGTGATCTCCGATACACGCTTGTAGTACTTAGTAAAGCTATCTCTAGCTGTCCCAAAAAAGAGTGCGCTGATTACAGCGAGAAACACGACCCATAGCCAAAATGCCGGCCTCTTGTTCCCCCCAAAAATGCAGTACGCGACGAAAGCAATCGCAAAGGCCACCAAACTATTCGAGTAGTACTGATAGTAACGATAGTGATTTTCGTTAGCGCCTAAGAATGCCGCATAGACGTTCTTGTCCTTCAATCTCGAAAAGTGGATCGTAGGAAGTTTCTCTCCCCAAAGGAGGTATTCCAACGTGAGGAACTGATCGACCGTGGCCCAACGGAGAGCGCTCAGCAGAAGTCCCAACGACATTGACGCAAGTGTCGCGTAAAGGAAGCCACCTACCGACAAGCCATCTTTCGCAGAGGATGCCGCCAACCATTCTTTTATGGCGGGAAAGGAATAGGAAAGTCCCAGCAGCAGGATGAACCCAGGCAAAACAAAGGCGATCAACACCCCGAAGTTCTTGTCCGTTATATCCTTCACGGTGATTTACTCTCCAGGAATGGGATCGGGCGGCCACCGCCGAGGTTCACAGGGCCGCGTGTTCGCCACAGAGAACGAGGGGATACACCGGGCTCATTCAGGCATCCTGTGGTTCGCAGGGCACCTATGCGACCCGAGCCGTGCCTCTGGTCTCCACGTCATCCAAGCCCTAACTTCCGATAGGCTTCGCCAAATTTCGCTATGATTTCCGGCGAACGTACCGGGCCGCGCCATCCTTTGGCGAGATGCCAATCAGGCGAGAGCCGGAACAAGTCCGCCAAAACTCGTTGAGCGTCTTCCATCCTGCCCGCCTCCACATAGCAGGCAATCGCTATTTTTAGCCCTCCAATATAATAGGGAAATGCTCGCATGAACTTGTCCGTCCAATCTGCCGCTTCTGCATAACTATCGGCATTAAAATGTGCGAAAGCAATTCCAATAATTGAACTGAACGTCCAGCGATCACGCGGACTAAATCGTAAGTGCTCCTCAAAGTCAGCAATTGCTGTATCCGACTTACCGTCCCAAGCCTGCAAATATCCCCTCGCGTGATAGGCGAACGCGTAATTGGGATTTGACCGGATAGACTGATCAACCAATTCGATCCCGGCCTCGCAGTTGACCTTATTATGGAAAAGAGCTGAACCTAAAGTGCTGAGCGTAAACGCGTCATCTGTATTTAATTCCTTGATGCGTTCAGCGAGGTGCGAGAGTAGTGCATCGTCTTCAGCGAAGTCGCTAGGCCAGTAGTTCAATCGTCGCAGCAACAAGCACGCCGCGGCGCCGCCGTACGGAGGTGGAAAATTCGGATCAAGCCCCATCGCATTCTTGAAATGCTGTAAGGCGGCGTCATTACTCTCCGAGCCTGTGGGCCAGTTAACATGGGGAAGACCGCGATAATGCTCAGTCACTGCGTCGATATTGCCGATAGGCCTTCGGCTCGCTCGCTCTATCTCAGCACGGTCCAGTTCAGGTGCGAGGGCTCCAATGACCTGTAGCGTCACCCTATCCTGCAAATCGAAAATATCTTTCAGCGCGCCGTCAAATCGATCTGCCCACAAGTGGGCGCCGGTCACGACATCGATCGAGCTGCCCAGTGATCCTCACGCGATCACCCGCCTTGCGGACGCTTCCCTCGAGCACATAACTCACTCCGAGTTCAGCGCCACATTGATGCCGTCTTTGTAGGTGAAGGAAGAATTACGGCAGCAACGAACAGTGCCCTGAAACGTGACAAGGCAGTGGTAATATCTTCAACCAAGCCGTCCGCGAAAAAATCCTGTTCGGGGTCGCCTGACATGTTCTGGAAGGGCAACACCGCGATAGATGGCTTACCGGATCTACGATCACCGGAGAGACGAAAGGGCTTTCACACCCTGAAGAGGCTGTCTCGCCTTGCCGCCAGACTTCACTAGGTCCGTAAGGGCTCCTCAATGTTCTTGACGGTCTGCGCACCGAGGTCCGTGAACTCCAGCGGCAAGATTTTCCGTACCTGATCATAGGTCACACCGGAGATACAGAGCCCCCCAGCCCTCGCGAGCGTCTGCAATCGAGCAGCGATGTTCACCCCGTCACCAAACAGATCACCGGCGCGGACCATCACGTCACCAACATGCACCCCCATGCGGAAGTTGATCTGACGGTTCTCGGGGAGGGTTGAGTTGGCTTTGGCCAAGGCATCCTGAGCCTCCATGGCGCACCGGACGGCATCAACCGCGCTTCCAAACTCGGCCAGCACACTATCCCCTGCAGTGTTGGCGATACGGCCTCCGTGGCTCGCGATCAGCCCGTCCAGGATTTCCCGACGCGCCGTGAGGGCTTCGAGTGTAGCGACCTCATCGGCTCCCATGAGGCGGCTGTAGCCCTCCACGTCGGCTGCGAAGACTGCTATGAGGCGTCGGCTGACTGCCATAGGGTCTGACATGTGTGCCTAATCCCTAAGCCCTTAGCCTTCCGGCACCCCTGCCAGGCGCATGCCCTCATAGGCGCGCTCGTGTCCGGCGAGGTACGCAGGATGGCTGCATGCCGCGCTGGCGCGATAGCGGCGAATGGTGAAGCTCGGGTTGAGCGCAAGGCCTGTTTGTGCTGCAGCCCGCGCCTCATCCATTCACCGAGATACGCCAAGGCAACGGCGAGATAGAAGTACGCAAATTGGTAATTTCGGTTGGCCTCGACAGACCGGCGCAGCCATGCAGCCGCTTCGGCGTCGGCGCCCTGCCACAACTTGGCGCTACCAACCATCTCCATCTACAGAGACTGAATCGCGGGGAGAGAGCCGAAGCGCCTGCGCCGGACATGGGCTTGGTTTCCGCGCCCCGACCAGACATAAAATACTTGAACCTGCCGATGGTCCCGTGCGCCCAGGCCAAATTTCGATCCAGCTCCAACGCCCGCTCGTTTTCAGCGATGCCTTGAGCCACTCGGTCCGTGAAACCGAGGACGCTACCGAGGAGGGCATGTGCCCCGGCATGGTCCGGTGCCAGGGACAGCACCTTTGTCAAAACCGTTTCGGCCGTTCTGAGATGTGCAGTCCTGTTGTCTGTGAAGAGGTTAACGCCAGTATGAAGGTCGACAACCCGCGCCACCGTACAATGCCTCGATATTGCCGGGGTCAAGTAGCAAAGCACGTTCAAAAAAGCCGCGGGCTTGCTCATAGTATTCGGGGTTGTACTGTTTGTTCACGAGAAGCCGGCCTTGGAAATACAAGTCCATCGCGTCGGGGTTGGGCTGAACGTTGCGCTCGCCGCGCTTCAGCATCTATAAGTCGCAAATTTAGAGTATTGGCCAGCCGAGACACGATTTCGTCTTGCATGTCAAACAGGTCAGCGACGGGGCTATCGAACCGCTCGGCCCAAAGGTGATTGCCGGTTTCGGCGTCGATCAACTGCACATTCACCCGAAGCCGGTTGCCGCCACGTTGTACCGAGCCTTCGAGCACATAGCGGACGTTTAACTCGCGTCCCACCTTCTTCACGTCAACGGCTTTGTCCTTGAACGTGAACGCAGTATTGCGAGCAATTACGAACGAGCTACTGATGCGCGAAAGGTCCGTAGTCAGGCTCTCGGTTACGCGATCAACGAAATAGTCTTGCTCGGGATCGCCCCCAATATTCGCGAACGGCAGCACCACGATGGACAGACGAGGGGTAGAAGGATCGATCGATGCGCGACACCTTCCTGCGTATTCGCGGCCGAGCCTGTCCCGCGCCAATCGGACGGTCGATATTCTTGAGGCTCTGCTCGCCTAGATCAGCGAACTCGACCGCGACCTTGCCGCGCACTTGATCGTAGGCAGAAGCCGAGATGCAGATGCCGCCCGGTTCTGCAATGCTTTCAAGCCGCGCCGCGATGTTAACGCCATCTCCAAAGATGTCGTGCGGCTCGACGATTACGTCGCCGATATTGATGCCCACACGGAACGCAATGCGCCTATCTTCCGGATCAGCGATTGTGAGTTCGTCGACGCGGGACTGGAACTGCACAGCACTTCGAACCGCCTCAACTGCGCTCGGAAACTCTGCCAGCAACCCGTCGCCAGTGTGCTTGACAATGCGACCCCCATGTTCAGCAATTGCCGGGGTGACAGCGTCCGAGAGAAGCCTTGTCAGTTTGGCATGCGTAGCCTCTTCGTCATCGTGCATGAGGCGCGAGTAGCCCGCGACGTCAGCGGCTACTATCGCGGCTAACCTGCGTCCGACCCGAGCTGGCTGCTCTTGCTCCATGGCCAAGCTGCCCCAGCGACACCATCAGTGTGCGGATGCCGCCTGTCGCCAGTCTGGGCCTTGGCGCCCGCCTCGTCAAACAAATGTATCCATTGGTCTCCCAACGCCACGTAAGTCGAGCTTGTCGGAGACGCGGTTTCGAAATCCGACCTTTACGGGGCAGTCGACCCTTCGCGTCATTTCGCGGGCGCGTGATAATCAGGTCGCTTTTGGGGACATCAACTGGAACGCAGGACCGGCGGCCCAGTCGAGAATGACCCACAGCGACCGTTTGCTGATACGCCTTGCCGCGACGCATCACGGGCAACGTAAAGCATTCCGCTCAATCCATTGACCTCGGGGGATCGGTTTATGTATCGGGATATACGGCAGTGGCGTGAAATCCGACGGCGCATTTTAGAGAAAG
>CAWFZL010000034.1:0-342875 GCA_963820275.1 uncultured Alphaproteobacteria bacterium | reverse complement strand
GAGATCGAGCGAAACCTGGGTCATGGAATTCAACGCCGCAGGCGTCCCCTGCGGCCCGATCTATTCGATCGACCAGATGTTCGCGGACCCGCAGGTGCAGCATCTGGGCATGGCGCAGGACGTGCCCAACCCCGAGGGACGTCACATCCGCCTGGTCGGCCAGCCTTTCACGCTGTCGCGCACGCCCAGCAAGATGGCGGCCCGTCCGCCGGAGTTGGGCGAACAGACCGACGAGGTGCTGGCGGAGTTTGGCTTTAGCGCGGACGAGATCAACTCACTGCGACAAAACAAGGTCGTGTGAACGTTATCTGCGAGGTTGGCCACCGATGATTTTTGCAATCCGGGCTAGCGCTTCGCTTTGCGAAACCGAACGCCAGGTCGTTCCTCGCCGTTCTCCGCGAAAAACTCGACGCCGCCGCTTCTTGGCCTATCAGTTTCCCCCGACAACGATCAGATTACTCGACGTGCCAATGGTCGGTTTACCGAACGAAAATCTTCGGTGCCCGAACGCGATCAACGGCATTTCGAAATAACGATAGCTCAGGGCGCAGATTCCAAACGTCAGCGCGAATGCAATCCCCGTCATGGCGACGCCGGACAGCGTCGTAAGCGTCCGTGGCTCCCTCGTCACCGCGAACAGAATGTGGGCCACGACATGATGAATCATATACGCAGCATAGGAGGTTTTCGCGAAAAATGCCGCCACGGGACCGCGGAGAAATTCAAGGCGCGCGGCGCCGCGGTTCTCCAATACAAGGAACAACGTCAAGCCAAAGAATGCTTCCGCGATCGTGTGCGAAAAGGCGACCGACCAGCGCCCCGTTCCAAATAACCAAAGCAGCGGAAGGCACAGCAGCGCTCGCGTGAACCACTTCTTTACAACCAGCGTGACAGTTTCACTTGGCTTACGGTATAACCGCCACCACGCGACCAACGCACCGACTGCGAGCGCATCGGCACGAAACTGCGGCAGCACGTACCAGCCATAGGCGTCATGCAGGGGGCTGTCGATCAATCTCCCGATGGGGCAGACGATGATCGGCGCGAGTAGGATGCCGAACAATCGTTCTGGAGGAATTTTCCTGACCAATAGCGGAAAGAGCAAATAGAACTGTTCCTCGATCGCAAGCGACCAGGTTCCACCAAGCCAGTAGACGCCGTTGTTCTGGGCGAAGGCGATCGCGAAATTTTGTAGCCCGAACAGATAGGTCCAACCAAGAACGCCGTTGGTGTCGAACAGCGTCGGACTTAACTGGAAGAGCCAGCCGACAAGACTCGCCGCGCACATTAGATAGTAAATCGGCCAAATTCGCAGCGCGCGCCTGCCGTAGAATGATGAAAAGTAAGTTGGGGAATTGCGGTTCTTCAGCAGAATGCTGGCAATCAAATAGCCCGACAACACAAAGAACAGGTCCACGCCAAACCTGCCGACGTGGAGCGCTTTCCATAACCAGTAGTCTCTGCCGTCAGGCGCGCCGATGTAGTGCCAAGCCAGCACCAAAAGCACAGCGATCGCACGCAGTCCATCAAGCTCTCTAATGCGGGTTTCTTCCATTTCTTGATTTACACTGACGCACCGACAAACATCAATAACTTCGCAGCCTCCAAGGACAGGGTTCGAGGTCAACGGCAGTTCGCAATCAGCTCGGGGTATGATCGCCTGACCAGCACGTCTGCCTTGCAGGGTCCCCTACAATTCCCCACCGATGACCCGACGCCAGCCGTTTTGAGGGCGTTCACTATTGCCAGCATCCTCCGACACCTGGATAACGAGAGCGATTCTGCCGTGCTGCATCGGATCCCCGGTGGCCGGCTATGCCGGTCCAGGCAAATATGACTGCGTTCAGCGCTTGCTCCATCGAGCCGGCTATGGCCCGAAGAGCTTCGGCTCAAGCGCTCTGATCAGAAATCGTGAACCAGCCTCGGTCAGGTGTACCTGATCAATTTCCATGATGCTCTCGCCTCCCTCACCATTCGGTACCCGAACCAGACAATCGCGTTCGTGGCAAAGTGCATCCCAAACTGAAATGAAGATGGCACCCGCGGGTTCGATCCTTTCTCGCATGAAAGCGTCGATCTGGTTTAGTCCGAGCGGCTGCTCCAAGCGTTCCGGCAAAAATCTATGAAGCGTATAAAATCTAAGAATTTGACGGGGCAATCCCCCATACCAGACGGGTACTCGACCCAGAACAATTATCCGCCCAGCACCCTTCTCCTGTATCCGTCCTATGGTTCGAAGCAAGGCTGTTAGGTGTTCTTCGGCCGGATTCCAAATGGCGTGAAGCACCACGATGTCTGGATGAAGTGTCCCGACCTGGTCGAGCACTTGCTCGTTCAGCCGCCTGCAGTTTTCCGGTCCCATGTTTGCAATGTCGTCGAGCAACGGTGGACATGAGCTGATGGTGAACTGCGCAAGTCCGAATTGCCTGGCCTGCTGTAGTGACCGAAGACCAGGAACCAGCGCTCCGGCGGTTGAATTGCCCCAAACCATCAATAGAGGTCGAGCGTTTCGATCGATGCACTGGTCGAGAACGAGTTCCTGTTGATTGCCCAACATGCATGAGCTGGTTTGCCAGGGTTGTACCAGAGCGGCCTTGCTGAGAAAATCTCGTACTTCGCGTGGATACCTCCAATCGAACCCGTCATCGGTAAAGATCAGGCAGCCCAATAGACCGATAACGATCATTCCGCCGATCAGTCCTGCGATTTTTTTATGATTTAAAGCTCCACGCCTGAAGATTGGCTCCACGAAGCGATAAGTCAGCCAAGCGAGCAACACGCTCAGTGCGACAAGACCACCGCGCTTTAGATCAGTGTTTTTTACGATCACGCTGTCGCCGAAAACCAGTAGCGGCCAATGCCAAAGATACAACGGATAGCTGATCAGACCGACTGCAACGAACCCACGACTTCCAAGGACGATCCTGTTTGCCGGTGCGCCAGGGGAGGAAACGATCAGGCAGGTTCCCACCACCGGTAACAACGCCCACCATCCGGGGAAGTGGCTCTTTGGAGTCAGCAGCCACGCTGCCGCTCCGATCAGTAGTATGCCTGCGATCGAGAGCACATTGGCCCTCGCCTGCGAGGACCGTTCCCTCGGAAGTAGCGTGAGCAAAGCACCTGCCAATAGCTCCCATGCTCGCGTGAACGGCAGATAAAATGTCGCGATTGGAACTGCCCCGATCAGCCAGATGTTAGCCAGGAAAGATATCAGGGCTAGCATCGCAACTGCGAGCCCTGCCGGCTGGCGAAGGCGATGGATGAAGAGCAGTATCAATGGCCAGGCAAGGTAAAACTGTTCTTCGATGCCGAGAGACCAAAGGTGAAGCAGTGGCTTGCTGCTGGAGGCAACGTCGAAATAACCTGAGTGCATCAGCGACGCGATATTAGAGACGAATGCCGCTGCAGCGAATGCGTCCAACCCCAACTGTTGATATTCGAGCGGCAGCAAGAGCACTCCGCCCGCAAGGATGACCGCGATCAAAACTACCAGGAGAGCGGGAAAGATTTGTCGAACTCGCCGCTCATAAAAACGAGCAATGCTGAACGTCCGTCCCTGAAGTTCACGCGCAAGAATCTGCGTGATCAGGTACCCGGAAATAACAAAAAAAATATCGACGCCAACATAGCCACCAGGCAACTGGTTCGGAAAAGCGTGATAGAGCACCACGAGTGAAATCGCGACAGCGCGAAGGCCATCAATATCGGGGCGATATGGGTTTAGAAGCTTTTCCACGAACTTGATTTCGGCGGAGGATAAGGGCGGCAAATCGCGACGCAAACGAGTAGCCTCTCATTACCAGCAGGGAAACAGGCTCGAGGGTACCGAGCAATCGAAAAAAAGCTGTGGCAAGACGGCCATTACGTCGCAAAACCTTGCCCCTACCAAATCGACTGGAATGCCCCACAGCACGGACTGAAGTTCCAACCTGACAATCCGGTTGGCCAATTCGAACAAAAAAGCGAGCGATTTTAAGACCTGAAGATTGAGAGGGGGATCTTAGCAGGAGCGGCCAAGTTACCGGTGGCCTCACCCCTTCCCTGCCCGCTCCGGAAAGGCGCGGGCCAGCGCGTTTGAATCCGCCTGCAATACGCCGCGCTCGGTGATCAGCCCGCTCACCAGCCGCGCCGGTGTCACGTCGAACGCGTAATTGGCAACCGGCGACCCCTCGGGCACGATCCGCACCGTCTCGATCCGTCCCTCTGCCGTGCGCCCGGTCATGGTGGCGACTTCATCGGCGCCGCGCTGTTCGATCGGAATTTGCAGCACCCCATCATCGACCGAGAAATCGATCGTGGGCGATGGCAGCGCGACATAGAACGGCACGCCGTTGTCCTGCGCGGCAAGCGCCTTTAGATAGGTGCCGATCTTGTTGCAGACATCGCCACTGGCCGTCACGCGATCGGTGCCGACGATGACGAGATCGACCATGCCATGCTGCATCAGATGCCCGCCGGTATTATCCGGGATTACCGTATGCGGGACGCCGTGATGGGCGAGTTCCCATGCCGTCAACGAAGCGCCCTGATTGCGCGGACGGGTCTCGTCGACCCAGACATGGACGTTCAAGCCCCGATCGTGAGCCATATAGATCGGTGCGGTCGCCGTTCCCCAATCGACGGTAGCAAGCCAGCCGGCATTGCAGTGGGTAAGCACGTTGACGCGCTCCGACGGCTGCTTCCTCGCCTTGATCGCCTCGATCAGCGCCAGGCCGTGCCGGCCGATCCCCTGGTTGATCGCGATATCCTCCTCGGCGATTTCGCTCGCCCTTGCATAGGCGGCGGAAGCGCGCGCCGAAGGCGACAGTGGAACGAGCGTCTTCCGCATCTCCTGACACGCCCATTTCAGGTTGATCGCCGTCGGCCGCGTCGCGATCAGCCTCTCACAGGCGCGATCGAGCGCGACGTCCGATGCATCGAAACGCATCGCCAGTGCCACCCCATAGGCGGCCATGGCGCCGATCAGGGGCGCACCGCGCACCAGCATCGAGCCGATCGCGTCCGCGGCCTGCTCGCAATCGGCAATGGTTGCAATGACGAACTCATGCGGCAACCGGCGCTGGTCGATCGCGCCGATCGACCAGCCGTCCGGCTCGACCCACAGGCTTCGAAAATGCCGTCC
The DNA here is from genome assembly GCA_963820275.1 of uncultured Alphaproteobacteria bacterium. Classification (GTDB taxonomy): domain Bacteria; phylum Pseudomonadota; class Alphaproteobacteria; order Rhizobiales; family Xanthobacteraceae; genus Bradyrhizobium. The sequence continues at coordinate 337,753 of CAWFZL010000034.1, read as the reverse complement.
ATCGACTTTCATTTCCGCAACACCCGTCCGGCCACCGCATCCAGCCTTCTCAGAAGCGTCGGATCGCGTGCTTCAGGGGCAGTGATCAGCGCCGTATCGAGTGCACGATCCGATCCGATCGGGCATGGCTCGTGCGCACGCGGAAAATCGCGGGCCAGTCGCGCCACGAGTGTTCGAGCCCTGTCGGCGTTCGCGTTCAGCACGCGGATGATGTCCTGCACGGTGACCGCGTCGTGATCGGGATGCCAGCAGTCGAAATCGGTCACCATCGCAACGCTCGCATAACAAATCTCGGCCTCGCGGGCGAGCTTGGCTTCCGGCATGTTGGTCATGCCGATCACCGAATAGCCAAGCGCCTTGTAAGTCATGCTCTCGGCGAGCGTGGAGAACTGGGGACCCTCGATGCAGACATAGGTGCCGCCGCGTGAAACGCGGAATTGCCTCGGCTTGCGCCGCCGCCGCCAGATGCACATGCAACCGCGGCGAGACCGGATGGGCCATCGAGACATGCGCGACGCAGCCTTTGCCGAAGAAGGAACTCTCGCGCCTGTAGGTGCGATCGACGAACTGATCGACCAGCACGAAGGTCCCGGGCGGCAGCTCTTCCTTGAACGATCCGCAGGCCGAGAGCGAAACCAGATCGGTCACGCCGGCGCGCTTGAGCACGTCGATATTGGCGCGGTAATTGATGTCCGACGGCGACAGCCGGTGACCCTTGTCATGTCGTGACAGAAACACGATCGGCAGACCTGCGATGGTGCCGCGGCGCAGCACCGCCGAGGGCTCGCCCCACGGGCTTGGGATCACCTCGTCGCGGGCATTTTCAAGCCCGGGCAGATCGTAAATCCCGGACCCTCCGATTATGCCGAGTACCGAATTTGTTACGGCAACTGCCATGAATTCTCGCGGTCCGGTTCAGCCGTGGAATGGCTGGCCCTGTGCGTATCCGGGACGTCCAAAACGTTGGACTATATCGCAGATAATAATCAACCACTGCCCCTTGGCGACATTCATTTGATCCAGATTAGGCCTGTCCCAGCTGTGACGAACAAGCACTCGACGGGCGCTTAAGGAGGAAAACGGCCCCGCGGGATGCGTATCATCGCGCGGGGCCGTCTGCTGGAAGGCTCGCAAATGGTCGGGTCTGCGATCAGCTCGAAGCCTACACGCCCAGAATAAACAGGTCCCTAGCCCAATTTCCGCCGCCCCCAATCATTTTAGGGCCCAAGACAGGGCGGGAATTCTGCATCAACCCCTCGGGGCGCTTTCCAAGTAGATTTGTTTGATGCCGAGCGGGAGCCCAAATCCTGTTCCGGCAGGCGGCGAACCCTTGGACGCCCAAGCATTCCAACGCGCCCGTCAGTAAAGAGAGGCCGCTATGACCAGCGGCCTCTTTCGTACTGCGGGATAAGAAGCCTCGCGGACCAAGAGTAGCATAAAGAGCGCGGAATGCCGCAGTGGCGATGTCGCGGGGCAAGGGGTAAGCTGGCCCAATACGGCCAATCTTCTTAGAGTGCGGAATCGTGACGGGACCGACGATGCGCAGCACGATGATGGTTTGGATATGTTTAGGATTGGTCGCGTGCTCATCGATTTCCGAGACTGCCGCGCCGCCGCCGATTTTGCCGCCGCCTGATGGCGAAAAGCTTCTCGCCGGCATAATACAAGCGATCTCAGATTCTCGTTTTCAGCCGCCGATCGAAGTCACCGATCCGATTAGAGCGCAAGTGTTTTCGATGTCTCCATGGATGGTCTGCATCAGGAGCGCGCAATCAGAGGAAACCAGGCGGATCACCTACACAGCCTTGTTTAAGAACGAATATACCAACTCGCGCTACTCGGCCATCTTGGATGGCTGCGCTGCCCAAGCGTACCACCTGTTCCAACCCCCGCAGCGTCCAAGCCCTCCCAAAACAAACGCGCGACCGAAACGGGCGCACTGACGCGGGATCGAAGTCGATAGCCCCCTGCACGACTCTGGGAAAGCCGCTGGTGATCTGGGATGCTGCGGCTATCGCGCCTCGGCCGCGGCACGGTTCACCAGCGCTACCAGCTTTTAGACCGGGCCCTTGATCGAGGCGGGTGCTGATCACGCCGACCAGCACCGCACCCCCTATGACACGTTGAAACCCGCCCAGATCGTGTTCATGAAATCGGACGGCTCCTTCGACGAAAAACATGCCTCTCGAGTGAATGGCGATTTCACTGCGACATTCTCAGGGCCCGCCCCGAAAGGGTTCGACTATATCGCGCGGCAGTATTCAACCACAGTTCTTACCCGGCAAGTGGCGCGGATCTGACGCTCGCTAAGGCGGACGTGCCCCGATAACGCTCGCCAATATGCGGGTTCCTGAAGGAGTGGCGTTAAATGACCCCATCTTTCCATCTTACGGCCTTGCTTTGGTCACAACAGGACGGGGAGTCTCCTGGCGGAAATCAGAGATGATCAAACTGGGGGCATCCATGGATTCCACGATGGACATCAAGCAAATGCGCGAGGCGTTGATCTCACGCGTCGACGAACAGCTCTCGCACGTCCATGAACAAATCAAGAGCGCGGATGAGCAGCTCGCGAGCATGGGAGCTCAGGTGTCCAGACAGCAGCGCGAGGCCCCGCGTTCAGTTCCTCGGCGGTCGCGGGACAGGCCGTGGCTACGCGGCATCGTAGGCCTGCTGCTCGCAGCTTACATCGTTGCCGCAGCTTTCGTTTCGCAGTCGTCCTTTGGTGATGCGGTTGCGCGGCGGGCGCCGCAGCTTGTTTCAGCTTTAACGCTGCCGCTGGAAAAACTAGTGCTGTTCGCGCAACCGAGCCCGTCTTCCGTCCAGTTGGCCGCAGCGGAGCCGGTACCTCCGGCTCAGATCACGCCGCATGACGTCATGCCGACGGCCGCCCCAGTGTCTCCCGAGCCGGCGAGGTTACTCCAGACGATGGCGGCCGATCTCGCCAACCTGGAACGAGAGATCGAGCAGCTGAAAGCAAGCCAGCAACAATTGGCCAGCGACAATGCAAAGGCCATAGAGCAGCTTCGGGCGAGCCAGGAACAAGCGGCGCGGGACGTTGCGAGGAATGTCGAGCTTCTCAAAGCAGAGCAGATGGCACAACTTGTTGCCAGGGCTTCTGAACCAAAGCCCCGGCCGAAGGCATCGACGCAGCAGCCACAGGTTGCCGTTGCCGCGCGCAAGCCCGTGCCGACGCCTGCGTCATCGCATGCGAACGCACATCCGCAGGCCCCAACGCAGTCGCGGCCCGAAGAACGGTAGTAGATCGCGGCGGTCCGAACTTGGGGGCGGTCCTGGGCGGAGTCCGGACGCCAGCCGGCGACCGGCTAGATGGTCTCCGCCATGATGTCTCCCGGTCGGATTCACGCGGACCTAAGAGCAGCAGCGAGCTATGTGACGCGCGGCAGCGCTCAGCGATCTCGCCATGTCTCCGCAATCAACTCCTGGCCAGGTCGCCGCCCCACCGCAAGATGCAGACCTAAGGCATGAAGGAAATGTATAACCGTACTGAACTGCGGCACGTGGGGCTGGCGGAACGCGCGATAGAGGGTCTGACGATCCATTGACGCTCGCTTTGCAAATTCGACAACGTTCTCCTGGGCACGCAGCGCATTTTCGAGTGCCTTAACGACCTCAATTACATCGTCATTCCGGAACGCGCGTGTCAAATATTCAGCACAGGCTTTTGAATTCGAGCGAAGTTCGAGATGATCTTTCGTTTTCGAGGATTGCCCAAAACGGTTCGGCCTGCCTTTTCGAGGCTGCCGCTCAAATTTAACAACAAACTGAAACCCCGCACTGCGCAAAATCTTTATCACCGTTGCAAGCGTGGGGCCCTTTTTGCCGCGGAAAGTGCGGTAGAGTATTGAGCGATCGATGCCGGCGTCCTTCGCCAGCTTTGATATGTCGGTTGACCGGCGCACGAGCACATCCATTGCAGCGCATATGGCGTTCGTATCGACGGTTTTAAGCGCAGCGTTGACGGCGATTTCTGTCCGAGGCATTGGACGCTAATTAGCCTCCTTGCGATGCTGACGCAAAGCCAGCTTTCTGTGGGCGATTTTGTCCGCCATACCTCCCCTCCTGCGAAACAAGCTCTCCATCGACCCGTCATGCCGTCTCCGCGCGTTAACCACGTTTGGGCTTCGCGCAACCATCAATTCTCGCACCAGCATTTTTCTAAGCTACTGATTTTGGTACTTATTTTCAGGATTTAATTTGACGAACCTGAGATACGATTTGGCCGAAAGGTGTTGGCGATCGAAAAATTGTGAAACAATGACAGATCTGCCGACAGGAAACGACAGATAGCATCACGGTACAGATCGGAGGCCGGAAACTCTCAGCCCGGAAGAAGAGGAGAAACTCATCGCGACTGTCATTGCCGTGACTGATCCGGCATTCAAGGTGATCAAACCGATCAAGGAGATCGACAGGTCCGACAATCCGACGCAGCTTTTTTCAAGTGCGGTCGTCTGAGTTCAGTTCTTTGCCGCTCTCGCCTTTTCCTGAAAGACCCCTCGACCGAAAAGCAGCCGGCGGGCTCCTTAATCACAGAGTGAGTGTGCAGGTCGCTGTCGATACCGAGCATCATCTGATTGGGGCGCACGAGGTAGGTAACGAACAGCGGCTCGGACCGGGCACAACTAGCCAATATGGCCAGCAAGCGAAGGCCGTTCTGAAGACCGCAATGCTCGAGGCCGTCGCCGATCGCGGCAACTTCAGCAGCCAAGGCCACTGCCAACTAAGCCGACGACGATCCAAACGATCATTTGCGCAAATGATGCATCTCATTGGTCCTCTTACGTTCGGCTACTCATTCACCTTCAGCCGATCTCGACCAGCCGGCTTATTTCCGCTTTGCCTTCACTTTTTTCAGCGGGACTAGGCCCAATTCTCGCACCTTCTTTTTAACGGAACCCGCGTGGCGGTGGAGGGATTTTGCGATGTCCTCAGCGCTAAGCTTCTTCCTGACCAACGCTCTCAGCCGATCTGTCTCCTCTTCCGTCCACAGCCGCGTCATTTCCCCTTCGCCTTCAGCCCGAGTTCCCTCTCGCCACGCGAGCAACCATCCAAGCGACGCCGCCGACCACGGCAAAAAACCACACCGACATCCAAGCCTCAGAGTGGTTCTCAAGCTTGTTTGTGACAAGCGCCGCCAAAATCATAAGTACTGCTATCTCGCACATCAAAGTTATCGCCAAGCAACACCAGTAGAGGATCTTGGCGAGACCCGCGATCATTTGGCTTTCGCACGCAACCCTAACTCGACCACGCGGCCGATGGCTTCAAATGTCGGTCAGTGCATTCTTCGCCGCGCGACCGGCCAGCCATGAAAGGCCGCCGACCACCGCAAAGGACACCGCCGCGATCCAGGCTTCCGAGTCCGTCAGCTTGTTTGTAAGGATCGCCGCCAAAATCGTCAGTGCCGCTAGGCCCGCACAAGAAAGCTATCACCAGACCGCACCGGTAAAGGACCATGCCGAAACGAGCTATCATCTTGCTTTCGCCCTTAGCCCGAGCCCAAACCAGTGCTACCAACCAGCCCCGGTTGCGGACGGACAACACGCTAAGTGGGCCAATAGGTGGACGCTGCCCAAGATCAGTAGCACCATGCCGAACCGAAGACATCTTAGTTAGCTGCATCTGATACCCACTAATCTCGCCCGATCACGGCGCGCGGGGCCTTGATCGGTCCCGCGCTTCACTCGTCTCCTGGCGCCGCTTTTTCTCCACAAATGCGGCTATCAGCTTCGAGCGAGGCTACAGTCCCTAGCGAGGGATCATGGCCGCGATGGCCTGCTGAATGACCGAGGAGTAACGGCCATCGTTGTATTCGTGATCGAGAGTGTACAGGATTCCCACAGCCACCAATGCGGCAACGAAGGCTTTCATCTCGGAGCCTCGCAAGCGAATCATCCCATTGCAACGTATAACTAGGCCGTCGGGCTGAATTTGGACGAGGCGCGGGGCTTCGGTCCCGCCGCCCGAATAACACCGATGCTTAGGTAATTTGCTGTTTCATGGGAATGCCCGCGTTGTGTATGGGCGCGAGTAGCCGGGCGCGGCCCTTTTTTCACCTACCCCAGAGAGCGAGCGCTCGGCTACTTCGTTGAAGCGTTTGGGGTGGGCACCGCCTACCTCATGAAAGGGCCGCCGGTAATATGCCCAGCGGCCCCACCGGGCTCAAAATCCTTTCGAGATGAAAAACACCGCCGCAGCCCCGGCATTCCTAGACTACGCACGGCTGGTTGTCGGTGTGGAGTCCGAACAGGACCTCCATGACCAAGAACAGGAAACCTGTTGCGAAGAAGACACAGAAAAATCGAGATAGGGGCGTCAGGGCGGCTTCGATCCCGCGCTTGCTAGATGCCTGGTTGCACGGTGGGCGAAAACTACCGCACCACAACAAGGTTCGGCTTTTGCCGTGAAGAACCTGCCACTTGGAGCGGCCGATCAAATTTGCGGAGCGCTTCGATCAGTTCTCTTTGCGCGTTGGCATAACCTCGGATGGCAACGCGAAGCTCTTTCGGACGGATCCCACTGATTTCTCGCTCTACCTCGTCGAGTTTCGCTAACGCATCGGCCAAGGTCTTCATTGCCGCCGTCTCCTTAAGCTCAACGCTTGATCGGCAGATCGTTCGGCTACAGGCGGCAGTTTAAGAACCTTTGATGAAAACGAGCTTAATCTATCGTCAAGCCGTACACGATCCGACAGCAGAGTGCCACGCCACTGAGGCGGCTTATTGGTGCGTTGTCCCCGCCTGTCTTTGCCGGCGGCATGTCGCGTGCGAACACCCGACGCGATCGGCTTCTGGCAGATTTCGGAAGTGCCGACTTCGAGTCCGGAATGCGCGCCAAGGCGAAATCAGGGCACTTCGAGCTGAGAAGATGCGGCCAGCTCAGCTCTCATATGTCCGAGTTGCGGTCTCTACGGCAAATACTATTCCTGCAGGGGATGAACCGGTAAAATGATGACGTTCGATACCGTCCTGGGCAAACTCCACGAAAGCCGCTCTGCACCTGTCGTTGCAACGATTGTGAGGCCGGGCGGGCGGGTATATGGTTTCAAAAAAGAAAATTCGATGAGAGGAAACCATGTGCCATTTGTTCGCGCGGCAGCCGCAACGCGACTATGAATTGCATACTCGGTCGCTACGGATCGGGGGCCATAGCACGTCGATCCGGCTGGAAATGTCGTTCTGGGATACGCTCGAAGAAATCGCAGCGACGCAGAACATGAGCCTTGCGAAGTTCCTCACGACGCTGCACGACGAGGTGCTCGATCATCACGGCGAGGTCAGGAATTTTGCCTCGCTGCTCCGATGCTCCTGTTTGATTTATCGATCGAGAAGCGCGGCCGCAGCCCAGGAATTTCACAACGCGGGCGCGCCCATTCTCGACGCAGCCGAGTGATCCTTCGGCGCGCCGCGCATGGGTCAATGCGCTACGGCCTGTCTCTGTGACAGAGCCGTAGCAGCGCTTGTGACGATCAAATCTCCTTCTTTTGCATCGCGCCGGCGATGTAGTCGGCTTGCCGGATCGCAAGCGCCACGATCGTGAGCGTCGGATTGCACGCCGCTCCGGTGGTGAACTGACTGCCATCCGAGATGAAGAGGTTCTTGATGTCGTGGGTCTGGCCGAACTTGTTCACCACGCCATCCTTCGGCTTCTCGCTCATCCGGTTGGTGCCGAGATTGTGCGTGGAAGGATACGGCGGCGTCGGGTAGGTCATCGTGGCGCCGACGGCCTCGTAGACAGCGGCACCCTGCTTGTAGGCGTGTGCGCGCATCGCGATGTCGTTCGGATGATCGTCGAAATGCACGCTAGCGACCGGCATGCCGAGCTTGTCCTTGGCCACGGGGTCAAGCGTAATACGGTTGGTCTCCTGCGGCATGTCCTCTCCGACGATCCACATGCCGGCCATCCGCGGATAGGTTTCGATCGCGCTGGTGAACGAGCGGCCCCACGCGCCCGGATTCAGGAACGCGGCCATGAAGGGCAGCCCGAGCGACAGCGTCTCCAACTCGTAGCCGCCGACGAAGCCGCGCTTCGGATCATAGCGCGCCTCGTCGCGGATGATACCGGCCATCGTGGTGCCGCGATACATGTGCACCGATTGGTCAAAGCTCGCATATACGCTGCCGGTCATGTGCCGCATGTAGTTGCGGCCGACCTGGCCCGACGAGTTGGCAAGCCCGTCGGGGAACATGTTCGAGGTGCTGTTGAGCAGGAGCCGCGGGCTCTCGATTGAATTGCCCGCGACCGCCACGATGCGCGCCTTCTGCCGTTGCAGCGCGCCAGACTCGTCGGCGTAGACAACGCCGACCACCTTGCCCGAAGCATCATGCTCGACTTTGATCACCATGCTGTTGGGCCGGACCTCGAGATTGCCGGTCGCCTCGCCCTTCGGGATTTCGGTGTACAGCGTCGACCATTTGGCGCCCGATTTGCAGCCCTGGAAGCAGAAGCCGATTTGTTGGCAAGATCCGCGGCCGTCGCGCGGCTCGGAATTGATCGCCATGTTGCCGGTGTGCACCGTCTTGTAGCCGAGCTTCCGGGCGCCGGCCTCGAGCACCTTGAAATTGTTGTTGCCGGGCAGCCCGGGAATGCCGTTGGTCCGGGTCACGCCCATCTTGGACTCGGCCTTGGCGTACCAGGGTTCCATCTCGGCCAGCGTGACGGGCCAGTCCATCAGATTCGCGCCCGGCACCGCACCGTAGGTGGTCCTGGCCTTGAATTCGTGCTGGTCGATACGCAGCGACGCGCCGGCCCAATGCACCGTCGAGCCGCCGACTGCTTTCACGATCCAGGCCGGAAGGTTGGGGAAGTCTTTCGAGACGCGCCAGCTTCCGGAAGTGGTGCGCATGTCCTTCCACGCAAGTTGGGTGAAGCTGTCCCACTCGTCGTTGATGAAGTCCTGGATCTCGTAGCGTCCGCCCGCTTCCAGAATCACGACCTTGACACCCTTTTGCGCGAGTTCGTTGCCCAGCGTTCCGCCGCCCGCGCCGGAGCCGATGATGACGACCACGCCTGAATCGTTCAGATCGAATTTTGCCATGTTGGTTTCCTCCTCACCGTTGGTTGCCGACGCGTCAGGCCTTCGGAAGCCAGTCGATGTCGGAGAAGCCGCGATTGATGTAGCCACCGTGCTCGGCGGAGGAGCCCTCGTAGCCGAATTTCGGCCAAACCTCTTTCTGGTTGTACAGCGACACGACGAGATCACCGCGGATCTTCTTGAAGAAATCGGTCTGCTCGATGCCTTGCAGCAGCATCACGCGATCCGCTTCCCATTGCACCTCGGCATAGGGCACCTTGTGACGATCCCGCGCATCCTGATCGAGCCGGCTGACGCCGTCGTTGATCATGGCCTTGACGGCGGGATCTGCGGCAGCCTTTCCGTCCCATGGCTTGATCGCGGTGATGTAGTAGCTGTCGGTCAGGATATCGTGCGGATAGATGTCGCGCGCGACTTTGACCAGCGTCTTCAGTGTCGCCGGTGACAGCGAGGTTGCGTCATCGGCCCAGGCGTCGGTGATGCCGAGGCCCGCGCCCGTCGCAACCGCAACTGCCGGGACCGTCGAGGCCGCGCCCTGGAGAAAGATGCGGCGGTTGAACTTGCTGCGACGATCGACTTCTCTCATGGGTTCCTCCATCCGATTGTCTTGATTCGATTGCGTTCAGCCGTAGCGGCCACCCTTCTCGATGACCTCGATCTTGTACCCGTCGGGATCGGTGACGAAGAAGAAGCGCGCCAGCGTCTTGCCATTGTGCTTGAAGTCGCGCATTGGTCCGGGCGACAGTTTCTCCCGTTCGAAGCGCGCATGTTCGGCTCCGAGATCGTCGACAACGACCGCGATATGGCCGTAGCCGTCGCCATGCGCATAGGGCTCCTTGCGATCGAAATTGACGGTAAGTTCGACTTCGAAGGGCGAAGCTGGATTGCGCAGATAGATGAGCGCGAAATCATCGAACTTGAGACGATCGGCCACGTCGAGCCCGAAGGCGCGCTTGTAGAAATCGAGCGATTTCGCCTCGTCGAAGACGCGGATCATCGAGTGAACAGGCTTGGCCATTCAGTTGAGCTCCTTGAGATAGGCAATGATGGCGGAGCGGATCTCCGGCTTCGGCTGCCGATAGGCCATGACCGCGCCGGGAATCATCGATTGCGGGTCGGTAATCCAGGCATCGAGCCTCGCCTCGTCCCAGACGAAATCGGCTTTCGCAAAGCCCGGGGAGTAGTGGAAGCCTTCCACCGACCCGGCTCGCCGGCCGACGACCTTGAATAATGGCGGACCTTGGCGGATCGAGTTGGTCAGCGTGTTGGCGTGACAAGTTCCGCATTGCTGCTTGAACAGCGTCGCGCCGTCCGGCGGTTTTGTCGAGGGCAGCGGCATTTGCGCGTCCGCCATTGTCGCAGCGAGCAGCGCACCGCAAAATGCCGAACCGATCACAACGCGCAGCTTCGTCATATACGTCACCGTCGCTACCTGCAGATATTAGGCGGCGGCAAACGGGCGTTGGTAGTAGCGGGCTGTTTCACCGAAGAACAAAAGGCACCCGCGCGGCATTATGTTGGCCGCGTATGATCCAAAAGGCAACGTGTGAGCCGCGTCGAGCCTTGCTATCGTCGCCGGCATTTCTCGAATGCCAGAATTGGAATAATAGTGCTCACAGATCGCGATAATTCGCGGCTAGACCTCTCATCTTGTTCAGGAAAAACTGATGTCCACCACAAGCGACCGGGCGAAGCGCCAGTCCATCATCGATGCCTGCCGGCAGATGAACGAGCTCGGAATCAATCAGGGCACCTCCGGAAACATCAGCCTCCGTCACCAGGACGGGATGCTGATCACGCCGACCAGCACGCCCTATGACATGATGAAACCCGCCCAGATCGTGTTCATGAAAGCGGACGGCTCGTTCGCGGAAAAACATCGCCCCTCGAGCGAATGGCGATTCCACCGCGACATTCTCAAGGCGCGTCCCGAGATGAACGCAGTGGTCCACGCTCACCCGCCCTATGCGACCATGCTGGCGATCATGGGCATGGCGATTCCGCCGATCCACTACATGATCGCCTGCGCCGGCGGCGACACAATACGATGCGCGCCCTATGCGACCTTCGGAACCGAGGAATTGTCGCGGCGGGCGGTCACGGCGCTCGAAAACAGGTCCGCCTGCCTCCTGGCCCATCACGGCATGATCGCGATCGGGCCGTCATTGTCGAAGGCCATGTGGCTTGCGGTCGAGGTCGAAACGCTGGCGCGCCAATACCACGGCTGCCTGCAGATCGGGAAACCCCCGCTTCTGTCCAGCGAGGAGATCGAAAACGTCCGCACCCGCATGGCCGGATACGGCCCTCCGGATCAATTTTAGCAAAATTTTCACCACAACTTTAACCAGGCGACGCCCGGGAGTTCTCGCGTGACAAACGAGAAACCCTTGCGCGCGTATTCTTCGATCAAATCCCTCATTCAGCCGGAGATTTCTCGATGAAGCGCGCGTTGATAGGAGTTGCCGCTGCCACTTCCCTGCTCGCGACGGGCGCTTTCGCGGCCGATCTGCCGATGGGGACCTATACCAAGGCGCCGATCTATGCGCCGGTGTTCAACTGGACCGGTTTCTATGTCGGCGGCAACATCGGCTATAGCTGGGGAAGCTCGAGCGACACTTCCACGCTGACCAACGGCGCGGACACGGTGCTGTTCACCTCTGCCAGCACGTCCCATCCGAACGGCATCATCGGTGGCGTCCAGATGGGCTATAATTGGCAGATACAGAGTTTCGTCTGGGGCATCGAAGCCGATATCCAGGGCACCAACGAGAAGGGCGACCGCGTTTTCACCTGCTTCGCCTGCCTGCCCGCGGGCGCGATCTCGCCAGCCAATCCCAATGTGCCGGCAGATCTCGCCCAGAAGATCGACTGGTTCGGAACCGTACGCGGCCGCGCCGGCGTTGCCGTCAACTCGATGGTCCTGCTCTACGCCACGGCCGGTCTTGCCTACGGCGAAGTCAACACCAACGAGACGATCGGCGCCCAGCCCGTGCTGTTCTCGTCGTCGACCACCAATGTGGGCTGGACGGCCGGCGCCGGCATCGAAGGCGCCATCGGCGGCGGCTGGACCGCCAGGCTCGAATACCTCTATGTCGATCTCGGCAAGGCGAACGGAGCGTTCGTGACGCAGGTTCCCGCGCTCGGCGGCGGCGTGATCACGAGCAACTACAGTTCGCACGTCACCGACAACATCGTTCGGCTCGGCATCAACTACAAATTCAACGGCCCCGTCGTGGCGCGATACTGAGCCGAAAGCTCCCATCAACAGAACAAAGCCCGGCCTCGCGCCGGGCTTTTTGTTTGTGCTTTGCGTCGCGTCGTCGTCCTGGTCTCGTCATTGCGGGGAGCGTAAGCTCCGAAGCAATCCAGAACTTCCCTGCTCGCTGGATTGCTTCGCTTGCGCTCGCAATGACGACGGCGCCTTTCGCGACCCGCGTTGGGCCTATTTCCCCTTCCAGTTCGGGGTGCGCTTGTTGAGGAAGGCGTCCATCCCTTCGCGGAAATCCTCGCTCATGTAGGCGCGCAGGATCAGGTCCTCGCCCTCGTCGCGGGTCAGCGTCCGCCGGATGCGCCGCACCGCCTCTTTCGTCACCTCGAGCGTGATCGGGGCATGGCCGGCGACCAGCTTTGCGGTCTCGTCCGCGCGGCGCTGCAGCGTCTCGACGTCGGGCACGACCTCGTTGAGCAGCCCAAGCGCAAGCGCCTCTTCCGCCTCGACCAGACGCGCCTTGAAGATCAGGTCCTTGGTTCGCGCCGGCCCGATCAGCGATACCAGGCGGCTGATGTTGGACATCGACAGGCAATTGCCAAGCGTTCGCGCGATCGGAAAGCCGATCCGCGTCGAAGCGGTACCGATCCTGATGTCGCAGCAGGCCGCGATCCCCGCTCCTCCCCCGGTGCAGGCGCCGGCAATGGCCGCGATCACCGGCACGCGAACCTGTTCCAGCGTGCCGAGCACGCGATCGATCCGCGCCTCGTAATCCAGCGAGTCCTGCGCGGTCTTGAAGGCGCGGAACTGCGAAATGTCTGTTCCGGAGGCGAACGCCTTGTCGCCCGCGCCGGTCAGGATCATCGCCTTGATCGATCGGTCCGCATTCACGCTCTCGCAGATCGCGGCCATCTGCTCGTACATGGCAAAGGTCAGCGCGTTGCGCGCCTGCGGCCGGTTGAAGGTCAGCCGGGCGATGCCGTCCTCGACGGAATAGATAAGGTCTTCAGCTGCTTGCACGGGGGCGTTCATCTTGCACGCTCATTCGGTTCTTGTGATTTTCAGTCTATGACCTTCGGCCGCGCCAGGCTAGCGCCGACCGTGCATGGCCGATTGCGGCGCTCGATGGTCTGTTCAGCATGATCAAGCACAGGTCGCGGGTTTGCCGCGAAACCCGTTTCCCGTCCGATCATGCCCTCAGGCAACGGCTGCCTTCGGCATCGCCTTGACGTCGCGTTTCTTCAGGACCTCCATGGCGGCCACTACGCCGCCGCCGCGATGAGGAACCTTGGCGAGATCGAGGCCCATTTCGACCCCCGCCAGCGTGCCCATCAGCATCAGGTCGTTGAAGTGTCCGATATGCCCGATCCGGAACGCCTTGCCCTTGAGCTTGCCAAGGCCCGTGCCGAGCGACATGTCGAAATTCTCCAGCACCGCCTTGCGGAAGGCATCGGCGTCATGCCCTTCGCCGACCATGACCGCGGTCAGGGACGCCGAATAGGCCTGCGGGTCGAGACAGACCACCTCCAGTCCCCAGGTCTTGGCGGCCGCGCGCGTTGCCGCGGCATGCCGCTTGTGCCGGGCAAAGACGTTCTCGAGACCCTCCTCCTCCAGCATCGCGATCGCTTCGCGAAGCGCAAACAGAAGGTTGATCGCGGGCGTATAGGGGAACGTGCCCAGCTTGTTGAACTCGAGCATGTCGTGCCAGTCCCAATAGGAGCGCAGCGAGGCGTTCGCCTTGGAGACCGCGAGCGCCCTCTCCGAGACCGCGTTGAAGCTCAAGCCCGGCGGCAGCATCATGCCCTTCTGCGACCCGCCGACGGCGACGTCGATACCCCAGGCGTCGTGCTCGTATTCCATCGAAGCCAGGCCCGAAATGGTATCGACCATCAACAGCGCCGGATGATTGGTGCGATTGAGGGCTTTGCGGACCTCCAGCGGATGGGTGACGCAGCCCGTCGAGGTCTCGTTATGGATGACCATCACGGCCTTGATCTTGTGCGCCTTGTCGGCGGCAAGCCTCGCCTCGATCTCACCGACGTCGGCGCCGCGCCGCCAGTCGGTCGGCATGAAATCGACGTCGAGCTTGAATTTCTCGGCAATGCCGCGCCAGAGCACGGCGAACTGGCCGGTTTCGGCCAGCAGCACCTTGTCGCCGGGCGACAGCGTATTGACCAGCGCTGCTTCCCAGGCGCCGGTGCCGGAAGACGGGAAGATGATCACCGGCTGCTTGGTGCGGAAAATGCGCTGCAATCCGGCCATGACAGCGAAGCCGAGCTCGGCGAATTCGGGACCGCGATGATCGAGCGCCGGCATGTCCATGGCCCGCAGCACCCGGTCCGGGATATTGGTGGGGCCTGGAATCTGTAGAAAATGCCTTCCGCTGTGCAGGGTCATCGGCGTTCTTCCCGGGTGGTCTGATTCTTGAGTGAGGTCGAATATCATTATTCGCCGGGCTTGTCCCCCGCTAGGCGGGCGGCGTCAATCCCATAACGGGACGGTATTTTGCCCCTTGCGGGCAAATCCGGCCCTCTTCCACGCACTTTCTTTCGCAGCCGGCCAGAAGCAGGAGCCGAAAACCGCCTGCTAAGTTCGGCTTTCCGGGGCCGCGTAAGCCTTCAGGAACCGTGCTCTGGCTGAACGGCCAAGGCCTCGGACGCATCAAGCACCGATCGCTCTGGATCGAGCCAAAAGCCCCACACGCCAGCGCCAAGGACGAGCAGGACAGCCGCCACGATGAAAGGCGCTTCCCAATTGCCGTATTGAACAAGGAAACCGAATACGAGCGGCGAAAGCGCCCCGCCGATATTGCCGGCCATGTTCATCATGCCGGAGACGGTCCCGGAATATTTGCCGCCCGTATCCATCGGCACCGCCCAGGAGGGACCGATCGTGCATTCCAGAAAGAACATGGATGCGGTCAGGCAATAGACGGCGGTATAGGCGTCGCTGGTCAACGCGGCAGGCACGATGAAGACGCAGCATCCGAGCAGGCCTGTGATCGCGACCGAGCGGCGCGCGAGCCTGGTATTGCCCGTCTTCTTCAACAGCCAGTCCGTCGCCACCCCACCGACCGTATCGCCCAGGACACCTGCGAATAACGGCAGGGACGCGAAAAGGCCGACCTTGAGCAGCGTGAAATGCCTGAATTCGACGAGATACGATGGCAGCCAGCTCAGGAATATCCAGAGGCAGTAGACGTAGGTAAAGTAGGCGCACATGATCGCCCACATGTTCGGTGAGCGCAGCAGCGTGCTCCAGGGCACGGACGCCGCCTTGCGCTCTATCGCGGCCTGCCTGGTCACGCCGTCGCTGTCCACGCCGCGAATGTGCTTCAGCTCCGCCTCGTTCACGAGAGGGTGCTCTTCCGGCAAATTGCGATAGGAAACATACCACCAGATCGACCAGACCAGACCTATCGCGCCACAGAGATAGAAGGCCGATCGCCACCCCCAATTGGTCATGATGAAGACGATGAGCGGAGGAGCAATGGCGGCGCCAAGACGACTGGCGCTGTGTGTCAGTCCCTGAACCAGCCCGCGCTCCTCGCGCGGATACCAAAGCTGCATCGAGCGCGTGGCCCCGGGAAAGGCGCCAGCCTCTCCAATTCCAAACAGAAAACGCAGCACGATGAACGAAACCGCGCCGGTTGCCGTCGCGGTGAGTGCCGTCATCACGGACCAGTACGCGACGATGGTCGCCAGCACCGGCCGCGCGCCAAAGCGATCGTTGAGCCAGCCGCCGGGCACCTGAAAGAGCGCATAGGCCCAGACAAACGCGCTGAAGATCACCCCCATGGTGATCTTGTCAAAGCCGAACTCCTGGCTGATGGCCGGGGCCGCCGTCGAGATATTGACCCGGTCCAGATAGGTGATGAGGTACATCAGGCAAATCAGGCCAAGAATGTACCATCGTCCCGTGCTGCGGCCCGACTGTTGACCTTCCATCTCAACTTTCCCTGTCATGCTTCTTTCGACACGCAGCGGCCCCTTGCGGGATTGCGCCGGACAAGGCTCGCATCGCGGAATGCAAGTCGATTTCTCTTCGCTGCGGAGAGGTGAACTGGTGTGGCGGTTCAGAAGTTCTCTTCGGTGGCGCCGTGGATCCGTCAAGAGAACTTCTGAACCGAAACCACATTGGAATCAAAGATTTTCTGGTGTCCACGAAATTCGCGAGAGAGGCGCGAACTCCTTGCGAATTTCGGATTCGAAAACTAGTTGCCGACGATCTTGAGACGCTCCGGCGCATTGCCTTGCGGGCGTTGTTCAAGAAGCTTCATCGCCGCGTCCACGCCGCCGGCGCGATGCGGAACGCCCGCCGCGGCCAGTCCCATTTCCACGCCCGACAAGGCTCCCAGCAAGGTGAGATCGTTGCACTCGCCCAGATGCCCGATGCGGAACACCTTGCCGGCGACCTTCGTCAGCCCCGAGCCGAGCGACATGTTGTAATTGTCGAGCACTACCTTGCGGAACTTGTCGGCGTCGTGCCCGGGCGGCATCAGGACGGCGGTCAGAACCGGTGAATATTCGGCCGGATCCTGGCACAGCACCTCCAGGCCCCAATGGGTGACGGCGGCCCGCGTTGCGGCAGCCAGACGCTTGTGACGGGCGAACACGTTGTCGAGCCCCTCTTCAAGCAGCATCGCCATGGCTTCGCGCAGTCCGTAAAGCAGGTTGGTCGCGGGCGTATAGGGGAAGAAGCCGTTGGCATTCGGCTTGAGCATCTCCTCCCAATCCCAATAGGAACGCGGCATTTTGTTGGTCCTGGCCGCGGCGCGGGCCTTTTCCGAGATCGCGTTGAAGCCGAGCCCCGGCGGCAGCATGAAGCCCTTCTGCGAACAGCTGACGGTCACGTCGACCTTCCACTCGTCGTGCCGGAAGTCGACCGAGCCGAGCGAGGAAATCGTGTCGACCAGCAGGAGCGCGGGATGACCTGTCTTGTCCATCGCGGCGCGGATCTCGCCGACGCGGCTGGTGACGCCGGTGGAGGTCTCGTTGTGCACCACCATGACGGCCTTGATGGCGTGGGCCTTGTCCGCGGCGAGCTTGGCCTCGATCGCGGCAGGGTCGGCGCCATGGCGCCAGTCGCCGGGCATGAAATCGACGTCGATGCCCCAGCGGGCCGCCATCTGCCGCCACAGGGTGGCGAAATGGCCGGTCTCGACCATCAGCACCTTGTCGCCGGGCGACAGCGTGTTGACGATGGCCGCCTCCCACGCCCCGGTCCCGGAAGACGGAAAGATGATCACGGGCCCCTTGGTCTTGAAGACCTTCTGGCAGCCCTCGAAAACGGCCTTGCCGAGTTCGGCGAACTCGGCGCTGCGGTGGTCGATGACCGGCATGTCCATGGCGCGAAGCACGCGATCCGGCACCGGGCTCGGTCCCGGAATGTTCAGAAAATGGCGCCCCTGGTGCTTGGTCACGGATTCCTCCTATGTTTCGGCAACTCGGGAATATTGCATTCATTCTTTTACGTATCAACTCAAAAATTGTGTGCAATTTTAGTCGACGGCCCACCCTGCTTGCGGCTATGTTGGGCGTATGAAACCGATGATTCCAAACGATATGCCCTCGCAGGCACTGGCGGACGCCGAGAATCGCGCAGGCGAAGAACAAACCCTGCACGACGAAATCCTGACCCGGCTGCGCGACCACATCGTCGAAGGCAACATTCCGGACGGCGGTCGCGTTCCGGAACGGCAGCTTTGCGAAATGCTGAAGATTTCGCGCACGCCCTTGCGCGAAGCGCTCAAGGTCCTGGCGTCCGAGGGCCTGGTGGAGCTCTTGCCCAACCGCGGCGCGCGCGTGCGCGCGCTTGGCGAACGGGACCTTGGCGAACTGTTCGACCTCATGGGCGGGCTGGAAGGTCTCGCCGGGCGGCTCGCCTGCGAAAACATTACCGATGAGGAAATCGCGGAAATCGAGCGGCTGCATTATGAAATGTACGGTTTCTACCTGCACGGCGACATGCACGGTTATTTCCGCGTCAATCAGCTGATCCACCAGAAGATCCTCGAAGCCTCGCGAAACGCCACGCTCAAGAGCACCTACGCCAATCTGGCGGGGCGGATTCGCCGCGTGCGCTACTCGGCCAATTTCGCCCGCAAGCGCGAACGCTGGGGCGAGGCGATGCGCGAGCACGAGAGCATCCTGGATGCGCTGCGCCGTCGCGCCGGCAACGAGCTCAGCGACATCCTGTTCAAGCACCTGCGCAACAAGAAGATGGCCGCGATCGAACATCTGAAGGCGGGCGGCATGGCGGCTTCCGAGCCCGGCTGATACCTTTAGCACTGGCTCTCATTCGACTTGCCTATCCAGATTTTTGCATTCAAATCGGAAAACGAGTTTGACGATTTGCATTTTACTCTTTGACGTCAGCGTGCTCCCTCTCCCCGCTCGCGGGGCGAGGTAAACCGAACCCGTTTTGGTGGTGATGCTAATGACCGATGCGGGCTCGATGAAGCTAAGGGAACGGCTGTCGCGCGAGATCACGGGCGACGTGTTCTTCGATGCGTTCAACCGCGGGCGCTATGCTACCGACGCCTCGTTCTACCAGATCGTGCCGGCGGGCGTCGTGGTCCCGCGCAGTATCGATGAGGCGTTGCGCACGCTTGCGATTGCCCGCGACGCCGGGCGAAAGGTCACGCCGCGCGGCGGCGGCACGTCGCAATGCGGCCAGACCATCAACGACGGCATCGTCATCGACTTCTCGAAGCACCTCAACCGCATCATATCGCTCGACGTCGAGAACCGCTCTTGCGTGGTCGAACCGGGCATCGTGCTCGACGACCTCAACCGGCAACTCAGGAAGCACGGCCTGTGGTTTCCGGTGGACGTCTCCACCGCTTCGCGCGCCACCATCGGCGGCATGGCCGGCAACAATTCCTGCGGCGGACGATCGCTGCGATACGGCACCATGCGCGACAACACGATTTCCATGGATGCGGCCTTGGCTGACGGCACGATGCTGCATTTCGGCGAGGTCGCGCGCGATCTTTCCGGCGTGGACACGCCACAGGCCTCCGCGCTGTTCCGCGACATGCTGGCGCTCGGCGAGCGTGAGGCGGCTGAAATCGCCGACAAATTTCCCAAAGTGCAGCGGCGCGTCGGCGGCTACAATCTCGATGCGTTGGTGCCGCGCAACGCGCCGAACAACATGGCGCATCTTCTGGTCGGCTCCGAAGGCACGCTTGCCTTCACCACGCAGGTCGAACTCAAGCTCTGGCCCGTGATCGGCAACAAGGTGCTCGGCGTCTGCCACTTCGGCAGTTTCTACGAGGCGATGGATGCCGCCCAGCATCTGGTGAGGCTGCGCCCGATCGCGGTGGAGCTGGTCGATCGCACCATGATCGCGCTCGGACGCGATATCGCGATGTTCGCACCCGTCATCGATGCGACCGTGCGCGGCGATCCCGACGCGCTTCTGATCGTCGAATTCGCCGAGGAAGACCAGGCCGGGAATTTGCAAAAGCTCAGACATCTTTCCGAGCTGATGGGCGATCTCGGATTTTCCTGGAATAACCCCCAACGCAAATGGGGCGGCGTGGTCGACGTCATCGAGCCTGCGACGCAGACGGCGATTGCGGATTTCCGCACCTCCGGCCTCAACGTCATGATGTCGATGAAGCAGGAGGGAAAACCCGTCTCCTTTGTCGAGGATTGCGCGGTGCCGCTGCCCCATCTTGCCGATTACACCGAGCGGCTCAACGCGATCTTCGCCAGGCACGGCACCCGCGGCACCATGTACGCGCATGCCTCCGAAGGCTGCCTGCATGTGCGGCCCGTGCTGAACCTGAAGCTCGACAAGGACGTGAAGGCGATGCGCGCGATCGCCGAAGAAGCCTTCGCGATGGTCAGGGAATACAAGGGCTCGCATTCGGGCGAGCATGGCGACGGCATCGTGCGCTCCGAATTCCACGAGACCATGTTCGGCTCGCGGATCATCGCCGATTTCCGCGAGGTCAAGCAACGCTTCGATCCGGATATGGTGCTCAACGCGGGCAAGATCGTCGACGCGCCCAGAATGGACGACCGCTCGCTGTTCCGTTACCCGCCGGACTATGCCGTCGGCGCGATGAAGACGGTGCTCGACTGGTCGGCCTGGCCCGGCGCGGGCGGCGGATTTCAGGGCGCGGTCGAGATGTGCAACAACAACGGCGCCTGCCGCAAGCTCGAAGGCGGCGTGATGTGCCCCTCCTATCGAACCACGCGCAACGAGAAGGACGTCACGCGCGGCCGCGCCAACACGCTGCGGCTTGCGATCTCCGGCCAGTTGGGGCCGGACGCGCTTTCATCCGACGAGATGATGGACACGATGAAACTCTGCGTGTCCTGCAAGGCCTGCCGGCATGAATGCCCGACCGGCGTCGACATGGCCAAAATGAAAATCGAGGTGCTGGCGGCGCGGCGCCAAAAGCACGGCCTCTCCCTGCGCGACCGTCTGGTCGGTTTCCTGCCGCGCTACGCGCCGCTGTTCTCGCGTCTCGCTCCGCTTGCGAACTTGCGCAACCGGAGCAGGCTTTTGCGAAACCTGCTCGAACGCGTGGCCGGCATCAGCGCACAACGAGCGTTGCCGGAATGGCGACGCGATGTTTTCGCGCCCGCAAGTGCGGTGTTCGGTCCGACTGAGGGGCGCGAGGTCGTGCTGTTTGCCGATACCTTCAACCGCTCTTACGAGCGCGAGAACCTCGATGCCGCGCTGGAAGTGCTGGTCGCGGGCGGATACCGCGTTCACATTCCCAAGCCGAAAGATGCCGGCAGACCCCTGTGCTGCGGCCGGACCTTCCTCTCCGCAGGGCTTGTCGATCACGCACGGCAAGAGCTCGACCGGCTGGTTGAGGCCTTCGCGCCGTTTGCCGCGCGCGGCGTCCCCATCATTGGGCTCGAACCGAGTTGCCTTTTGACGCTTCGCGACGAGTTGCTCTCGCTGCGATCCGACGAGACGGCGAAGAACATCAGCGCGCATGCGTTGATGTTCGAGGAATTCCTGGTCCGCGAGGCCACGGCCGGCCGCCTGCAATTACCGCTTCGCCCCATCGCCGCAAAGGCGCTCGTGCACGGTCACTGCCACCAGAAATCGTTCGGCGCCTTCAAGGCGGTCGAGCAGGCGCTTCGGCTCATTCCGGATCTGAAAATCGAGACCATCGACTCCAGCTGCTGCGGCATGGCCGGCGCGTTCGGCTACGGCGCCGACACTTATGAAAGCTCCATCGAGATGGCCGAATTGTCGCTCTTGCCTGCCGTGCGCCGCGCCGAAAGCGACGCGCTGGTGATCGCCGACGGCACTTCATGCCGTCATCAGATCAAGGACGGCACCGACCGCAACGCCCTTCATGTCGCCCGCGCGCTGGCATTGAGCCTCAATAGCGCCCACCCTGCTCAGTAAATCTCCCTCACGCAAAGGAAACTTCCCATGGCCCAACTCACCCTCGACATCGCCCGCAAGATTCTCGACGCAGCCCTTGCCAAGGCGGTGGAGAAAAAACTCAAGCCGCTGGTCATCACCATTCTCGACGCGCGCGGCGCGGTCAAAGTCACGGCCGCGCAGGACGGCACCAGCCTGATGCGAGCGGAGATCGCGCATGGCAAGGCCTACGGCGCGCTCGCGATGGGCATGGGATCGCGCGCGCTGTTCCAGCGGGCGCAGGAGCAGGCCTATTTCATCGATGCGGTGAACACGATCGCGCAAGGCCGGCTCGTGCCGGTGCCGGGCGGCGTTCTGATCCAGGACGGTGGCACGCTGATCGGCGCGGTCGGAGTTTCCGGCGATACTTCCGACAATGACGAGATCTGCGCGATCGCCGGCATCGAGGCGGCGGGATTGAAGGCCAATCCGGGATAGGCGTCATTCGGAAATGCCATGTTGAAACAATTCGGCACCGAGATCTGGATCGCGGATGGAACGAGCGTATCGACCGGCGGCTTTCACTACGCCACGCGGATGGCCGTCATCCGATTGTCGGATGGCGGCCTCTTCATTTGGTCGCCGATAAAACTCACCGACAAGCTTCGCGCCGACGTCGATCAACTCGGCGAGGTACGCCATCTCGTCGCGCCGAATTCGCTGCATCATCTGTTCCTCGATGACTGGCGGTTCGAGTATCCCGAAGCCAGGCTCTACGCTCCTCCGGGGTTGCGCGGGAAGCGGAAGGAGATCGATTTCGATGGCGATCTCGGGGACGAACCGGTCGCCGATTGGGCGGGCGATATCGACCAGGTCGTCGTGCCGGGCTGTCTCATCACGAAAGAGGTGGTGTTCTTTCATCGCAGGAGCGCGACAGCGCTCTTCACTGATTTGGTCCAGCAATTTCCGCAGGGGTGGTTTTCCGGCTGGCGGGAAATCGTGGCGCGACTGGACCTGATGGTGGGTGCTGAGCCCGCCGTGCCGCGAAAGTTTCGCAACACATTTATCAACCGCCGCGCGGCGCGGGCCGCGCTTGTGCGCATTCTGGCATGGCCCACGGAGAAGGTGCTGATGGCGCACGGAACGCCCGTCGATCGCGACGGCCGGGCTTTCATCGGACGAGCGTTTCGCTGGCTCACGGGATGATCGAGGTCGGGAATGCCTCGCAGGATCCCCATGAATCCGATGCAAATGCCGCCACGAATGCGATCGACGCCGATCAATGTGGATCGGACGGAGTTCTGGAGCGCTGCACAAGATCGCCCGTCATCCCGCCCTTATTGAAGGCGCTCAAACTCCAGGTGCGGCGTGAAGTCGCCGCCTTTCGGATCGTGTATCGGCGCCACAGAGAACTTCAATGTAGTGGGTGTGAGTTCCTCGATTTTGAGATTCCGGGTCACGCCGATGAATTGCGGGTAGGTGTCTTGCTGTACGACAAACTTCAACGCTTTGCTGGCCATATCCAGGGTGTACGTTCCGTATGAGCACCTTACTGGACCAACCGGGTCGGTTGGAACGGTTTCGGACTTCGGCCTGTCCCCGCCGAAAACCTGCAAGCTGATAAAACCGCCTGCACTAATCTGCAGGAGACCTTGCGGTTTGTCCCCCCAGGTATTTCGAAGATGTCCATCCTCGAACTTGTCGTAGATCGCCTTCAACTTCCAATCACCAACTGGCGACGACTGACTTGCTTCTTGAGCAGTCGCGGCCACGGTATTCACACAGGCGAGCGTCAACGCTGTCATCAATTGCAATAGCGCCATCCCAATTTTATGACCAAATTTCATTGCAATTTTCTCCTCACGCGCGTGCGCGGATGCCGGGACGCGCGCTACCCGGTCGAAGTCATTAGTTGTGCTCAATGAACCTCTCGGTCTTTCGAGAGTCTTCGGGAAGTAATCAATCCCGGAACCTTATTCTAACGGCAGAACATGACAAGTCGGCTGCGGGTCATCTCCGACCGATAGAGCCGGGTACGTCAGCCATCCATTGTCCGCTTTGCCCCAGGAGCGATCGTCGATCGCGCTGTCGGAGGCGCGTCGTGTTGGCCGGGCGCTGCTGCTTTCAACCGGGAAACGCGCGCAAAATCTAATTTGCTCAACCAATTCAAGCTGATTTGGGCTGTCCAGTCCCGGTGGGAAAAATTTTCCGCTTTGCCGCCAACCCAAATCAAATCGATATTTCCCATCGTCTCGCCTCACAAAGGGGCGGCTCGCGATCGTCACGGACGCGAGGCGGGATGCGGTGGACGCTTCAAGCGCGAATGACGATCGCACTTGCAAGCGGACGGCGAAGTCGTGTGGTCCTGGCATCCCGACGCTGATGTCAAGTTCGTGGATACGAATTCACGGGCGATGGTGGCAACAACGCCCGGTCACCAAGGAGAGCGCGAAGGAAACCGTTAAAACCATTGCGCAGGGAATGCCGGCTGATGGCGGCGTGCCCGTGGTGACTGGACTCGTGTGCTTTTGTTTTCACACACGAGGCTATGGGTGCGATCCGCGCATCCGGCATTCCCTGCTCCCTCTTCCTGGAGGGCATGCCTGGGCAAGACTCGGACGCATCGCGCCGCGAGAATATGGAGACGTGCCGTCATGGCGAGGAGTGCAAACGGCGAGGCGCCAGCGTTAAACGAGGCACAGGCCAGCCTCCGATGTTCTCCAAGGCCTTCGGCTGCGCTATAGTCGCGGCGGTGAGACGCTGGCCGAAAGGATGATCATCATGAGACGACGCCGCGTATTGCAGTTCGGGCTCGGCGGGATCGCATCGCTCGGAGTCCTTCCCCGGATCGGAGCGCAGGAAGCGATGGCTGCTGACAACCACGAAACATTTGTCTACGTATCGAACGCCGGCACCAAGGACATCCATGTCCTCGGCATGAACCGCGAAACCGGCGAGCTCACCCCGATCGAGAAGGTGCCGGTGCCGGGCTCCGAGAAGACGTCGCTCGTCAGCCTGCCGATGGCGCTGGCGCCAAACAAGCGCTTCATCTACGCGCAACTGCGCAGCGAGCCGTATCCGGTGTCGGCGTTCTCCATCGACCACACCAATGGGAAGCTCACCCATCTCGGCGCGACGCCATTGGTCGATCAGATGGCCTACATCAACGTCGACAAGACCGGCAAACACCTGATCGGAGCGTCCTATACCGGCGCCAAGGTGGCGGCCTACCCGATCGACACGCGCCATATCGTCGAAGACAAGGCGACCCAGATCATCGACACCAGGCCGAAGGCGCACTGCGTCTTCATCGACGACAGCAACAAGCATGTCTATGTGCCGGTGCTCGGGGCCGATTTCATCATGCAGTTCAAGTTCGATGCCGGCAGCGGCATGCTGACGCCGAACGATCCGCCGACGGTCGCCACCAAAGCGGGCTCCGGCCCTCGGCACTTCACGATCCACCCCAACGGAAAATGGGGTTATCTCATCACTGAGACGACGGCGACGATCGGCACCTATTCGATCGACAAGGACAAGGGTACCCTCACCGAGGTGGCATTCGTCGACACCGGCGATTACAACCAGAAGGATTCAGCCTTCGCATCCGACATCCATGTCACGCCGAACGGCAAATTCCTTTATGGCGCCGTGCGCACGACCAGCACGCTGCATGGGTACAAGATCGATCCCGACAAGGGCACGCTGAGCGCGATCGGCAAATGGCCGACCGAGAAAACCCCGCGCGGCTTCAACATCGATCCGCGCGGCAGGTTCTTGCTGGCCGTGGGGCTGGATTCAGCGAGCCTGACGGTCCATGCGATCGACCACGACAGCGGCGAGCTGAAGACCGTCAGACAGTATCCGATGGGCATGCAGCCGAACTGGGTCGAGATCGTGGACAGGATCCAGGGCTAGCCGACACGAGGCGCATGCCGCCGTCATCGCGAGGAGTGAAAACGACGAAGCGATCCAGTCCTCGTCAGGGCTCTGGATCGCTTCGCTATCGCTCGCGATGACTTCGTTGAAAGTTTACTTGCGAAGGATGTCCCGGCCCGCGAGCAGCGCCTTCACCAGATCGACGTTGCCGTTTCCGCACAGCATGTCGCCGTCTTCATCGAAGAATTCCGCCCTGAATTCGGGACGGACTTCGTCGATCCATTTGCTGACGGGAAGCGCGAGCTCCTTGAAATCGGCGTCCTTCCAGCCGCCCGCCTCCGCCCTGCCGCGCACGATCGTGGTATGGTCGTCAATGACGATGTATTTGGCGAAGGCATCGCGGCCGATCTCGACGTAACCATGATTGTAGGTCGAGACCAGCACGCCATCGATCCGTGCGTCGCGGGCAATCCTTATATCCGCGCTGCTTGCGATCAGGTTCTTGCAACGAAGGTCGCGCCCGATCGAAAGGAAGCAGGCCGGCGTGTCGATCTCCCAGTTGAGGATGTTGCCGTCGACCGCAAGATCGTTCTCGGCCCAGATCCCCGCGACCCCATCCCAGAAAAGCCGATCGAGATCGATATCGCCCTCAATCCTCGCATCCCCGGCATAGTGGCGCACATAGCGATTGTCGCCGTCATATTCATGAGAGTAAAAATGACTATCGAGCTTCAATCGCTCCGCGACCTCAGCAACCGTCAGTTTCTCGAAATCCGAACCCGCCAAGATGGGCCTCCTTTTGATGATACGAGCCTTGCCCGCATTGGTAGAACCCCGACCGCTGAAGGTTCGAGCCATTTTCCATACAATTTTTGCGTGTGAAGGCTGTTCGATGCGATCCGGCAGGAGCCCGCGCCTTTCCGCCTCCAGCAAGGCCCTAGCCGGGCGCACGCAGCGGAAGCGTCAGGCAGATGGTCGTGCCCCGCCCCGGAGCCGAGGCGAGCGCGATCCTGCCGCCCAGTTGCTGGGTCACGAGATTATGGGCGATGTACAGGCCAAGGCCGGTACTGCCCCTGGCGCGCCCGGTGGTGAAGAACGGATCGAAGACGTGGCGCTGGACTGCTTCCGGGATGCCGATGCCGTCATCGGCGAACGTGATCTCGACCTCGTCCAGGCCAACGCGCCGGGCCTTGATCGACATGCAGCCACCCGCCCGGTCGGTGAAACCGTGAGTGAGGGCGTTGAAAATCAGATTGGTCAGCACCTGGCCATAGGGGCCGGGGAAGCTGTCCATGACGATGTCCATCGGCATCTCGATCGCAAGCGAGGACTGGGATTTGAGCAAGCGCGCCCGCACGCTGGCGACGACCTGCTCGGTCGCGACCTTGAGGTCGAAAGCGCGGCGGTCGTCGCTGCTGCGATCGACGGCCACCTGCTTGAACGACTGAATGAGCCCGCCGGCGCGTTGCAGGTTCGCGACGAGCTGTTCGGCTGCTCCGCGAGCGCCGTCGGCGAATTCGGAAAGCTGGGCGCGCCGCAACTGGCCCGAGGCGATCTGGCCGGCGAAATCGGCGCTGCGCTGCGCCAGTGTCGAGGCAACCGTCAGGCTCGTGCCGATCGGGCTCGAAATTTCATGCGCTACGCCTGCGACGAGGCCGCCGAGCGCCGCGAGCCTCTCGGTTTCGATCAGATAGCGTTGGGTCTCGCTGGCGTGCAGGGCCGCTTCGGTCAGCCGTCTCTTCTCCCGGATTTCGGCAAACAGCGCGGCAAGAAGCGAGGCACCCACCGTCACCAGCAGAATGCTGACCTGTGCCGCCAGCACGCGCTCATCCATCGAGAGGGCAGGACTGCCGAAATAGCCGATGCCAAAGGTCGTCGTCCAGACGATCGAAAGGCTGACGATGAACGCAGCGGCCGAGGCGAAAACCGGCCGGCAACGGGCCGCCAGCCACAAAAGCGGCGCGAACAGCACGGCCACTGGGCCGACGGTCGCGAGAAGCTCCGAACGCAGGAAAATGGCAAATCCGCTCACCAGCGCCAGCGCCGAAACCGCCAGGCCGCCTTCGAGGAGTTCGCTCAGCGGCGGCCGGTCGCGGGCGGCCGAGTTGAGCTCGATCAATAGCGGTGCGACAGCGACAATTCCCAGACCGTCGGAAGCGAACCAGTGATACCACGTCGTCAATATCGGCGCGGTCGAACCGTGAAACAATGTGAATCCAATGGTCCCACCGATTCCGGAAACGGCAGCGGCTATCACCGCCGCAGCGGCGAGCCCGATCACGTTGCGTGGCTTGCTCAGGCGGAAATCAGGACCGAAGTTGCGCGCGACGAGCCACGCCGCCAGCACGGCCTCGCCTGCATTGCACAGGCCAAAGAGAATGGCGCTCCAGACGTTGCGATCGCCAAGGAGATTTGCCGCAATCGTCGCGGCCATCGTGCCGACAACCACCGGCCATAACGCCCGCGAACCAAGCGCGATCAGGACACCGGCGGAAATACCCGCGGCGGGCCAGAAAACGGCAACGCCTTCGGGTTTGGTCAAAAGCGCAAGGCTGAGCCGCGCCGCTTCGAAATACACGACGCCAACGATGACCGCGAGCGCAATCGGGCGACCCCACGTCGTCGGGTCGATACCGATGGCCGACCCATGCCGAACCTGTATTCGCAGATTCTGCGCCACGGCGTACTCTTACTCCTCCCCAGCACGGCTCTTTTAGCACAAAACCCGGGCGAATAACGGCATTTCTGCGACAGGGACGCATGGCCAGAGGCTGCACCGCCCCGGCCGTGAAGGTTTTGCCTTCCGGTGTTATCGTCCGGTTTGGCCCGCGAATTCGAGGAGCGCGTCGCGCAGGCGCATCGTCACGTCCGCCCATTGGCGCGTCTCGCATTGCCGGAACAATCGGGCGCCCGGATACCAGGGACTATTTTCCCCCTCGAGCAGCCAGCGCCAGTCCGGCGCGTGGGTCAATAAAATCCAGACCGGCTTGCCCAAGGCACCCGCGAGGTGCGCGACGCTGGTGTCAACGGAAATGACAAGATCGAGCTGCGAAATCAGCGCCGCGGTATCGGAAAAATCCGCAAGTTTCTCACCCAGTGGAAGCAGTCCGCAATCCGCCAGCATCTCCTCGTCGCAGGCACGAACCTCCTTCTGCAGGCTCACAAAGGTCGCATCGATGTCCAGGAGCGGCACGAGATCGCAAAGCTTCATCGATCGCTCCCGATCCCTGGCGTGCTTGGCGTTGCCGGCCCACGCCAGCCCGATCCTCGGCGATCGTTTCGACCCAAGCCACGCGCCCCAATCCCGGCCGCCTTGCTCTGGCGCGCGCAGATAGGGACCGGTCCAGGGTATCGTTTCGAGCCGGGTCTTGAACGCCAGAGGCAGGCTTGGAAGAGAACAATGCAAATCAAACTCGGGCAGATGATCGCCTTTGGCGATGACCTGCGCCACACCGGCAAGACCAGTCGTGAGTTTGCAGAGCGGTTGTTCGACTTCCAGGATGACGCGTGCGCCACGTCCCGCAACCAGCGGGACATAGCGACAAAACTGGATGCTGTCGCCAAATCCCTGCTCGCTGTGCAGCAGGATCGTCTTGCCGCCTACATCCTCCTCTCCGAGCCAGAGCGGCTGCGTAAAGTCGCGCTTCGGATGTCGCAGGGATCTGGCCTTGCGCCGCCACTCGTATTCGGCCCATCCCCGCTCGAAATCGCCGGTGACGAGGCACGCGAGACCTTTAAGGAAATGGGCGTCGGCATGGTTCGGACACAACGCAATTGCGCTATCGCAACTTGCCAGCGACTCATCGAACCGATTTAGCTCGTACAGCACAGCCGCGCGATTGGCGAGCGCGTCGACGTAATCCGGACGCGCGCCAAGCGCAGCGTCGTGGCTTGCCAACGCTTCCTCCAGCCGACGGACCTTGCGCAAGGCCCGGCCGTGGTCGCCGGGCGCGCCGCCATCGCCTGGTTGATCCGCGAAAGGCTCGTCCCAACGCGCCAGGTCATGCAAGACGACGCCCCGATTGGTCAAGGCCTCGGCATTGTCGGGCGCAAGCACAAGCGCGCGGTCGAAGCTCTCCAACGCCTCAGTCGATCGCCCCAACTCATGCAGCGTGCCTGCGCGGTTGACGAGGGCCTCGACATGATCCGGGCACAGCGCGATGGCGCGCTCAAGGCTGGTCAACGCGTCATCGAACCGCCTCTGATCCTGCAGCGTCGCGCCGCGCGCCACGAGGACCTTTGGGTAATCCGGAACCAAAGCCAGCGCACGATCGAAGCTCGACAACGCTTCATCCAACCGCCCCAAGCCACGCAGAACAGCGCCACGATTGTAGAGCACCTCGACGTGATCCGGCCGCAGCGAGATGACATGATCGTAGTCTGCTAGCGCTTCGCCGAACCGCTTCAGCTCATGGAGCGCGATGCCGCGATTGACCAGCGCCTGGACCATGTCAGGGCGCAGCGCCAGCGCAGAATCGTAACTCTCAAGCGCCTCGGAATGCCGCCTCAGCGCCTGCAGCGTCACGCCGCGATTGTTCAGCGTCTCCGGATGATCCGGACGCAAGGCAAGTGCACGGTCGTATCCGGCCAGCGCCTCGTCGTACCGCCCAAGTTCCTGCAGGATGCCAGCGCGGTTGTTGAGAACCTCGACATGATCGGGCTGCAGCGCGAGCGCCCGGTCAAGGCTTTCCAGGGCCTCGCCGTATCGCTTCAGGTTCTTGAGCACCGCGCCGCGATTACTGAGTGCCTGGACGAAGTCCGGCCGCAGCGACAGCGCGCGGTCGTAGCAGGAGAGCGCAGCGTCATGCCTGCCAAGCGACGTATGGACGACGGCCAGGAGATTGAGAGCCGCGGCGGAGGCAGGATCGGCCGACAATATCCTGTGGCAGGTCTGCTCGGCCTCGGCGAGCCTGCCCTGATAGTAGAATTTCAAGGCGACGTCGAAGGCCTCTGATAGCGTCAGCGAGACAGTGGTC
Source organism: uncultured Alphaproteobacteria bacterium (assembly GCA_963820275.1). Taxonomy (GTDB): domain Bacteria; phylum Pseudomonadota; class Alphaproteobacteria; order Rhizobiales; family Xanthobacteraceae; genus Bradyrhizobium. Next base: position 307,290 of record CAWFZL010000034.1, on the reverse strand, counting down.
ATTTTCCGGATCGTGCCTTGGTCGAACAGCACTTCCTTATCTGACTCGCGCCGATTCCGGCCAGCGCAGATCGTCATTGCCCGGGCATGGCATCAGGTCCTGCACAAATGGCGGTGCCGCGGTTCGAGGCGATAAGGCTACTTCCCCGGCCAGGAGGGCTTTCGCTTTTCGGCGAAGGCTTTCAGCCCTTCCCGGGCGTCTTCGGTCATCGCGAGCAAGGCGATCTGGCTTTCGGTGTAGGCGATGCTTTCATCAAACGACATCGAGGCGATCGCGCGCATCGCGTATTTTCCGCGCCTGATCGCGGTCGGCGACTTGTCGGTGATGCGGCCGATCAGCCAGTCGAGCTTCGCGTCGAGTTCGGCCACGGGCACGACATGGTTGAGCAATCCCGCGGCTTGCGCGGTTTTCGCGTCGAACGGCTCGCCGGTAATCGCCCATTCATTCACGATGCGCCGCGGCGCCATCGATTGCAGCAGGCTCATCACCTGCATCGGAAACACCCCGACCTTGACCTCCGGCAATCCGAACATCACGTGGTCGGCCGCGATCGCCATGTCGGTCATGCACAACAACCCCATGCCGCCGGCCATGCACACGCCATTGACCCGCGCGATCGCGGGTTTGGTGGCGTTCTGCGACAGCCGTAACAGATCGGCGTAGTCGACATTGGGCCTGGAAAAATCCGCCGCGAACGCGCCGCCGGTGTTCTGAAGGTCGGCGCCGGCGCAAAACGCCTTCTCGCCTGCCCCCGTCAGCACGATCACGCGTACGTCGCCGTCGTCATGGGCGGTGCGATAACCCCTGGCGATGCCCGCGATGACGTCGCCGTTGATGGCGTTGCGCTTCTCCGGGCGATTGATGGTGATCCAGAGCGCCTGGCCGCGCTTCTCGAGGAGGACGCTGTCTGATTGGGTCATGGCTGTGCTCGCCTGTTGTGACGGGTCGACAATTGAGCATGATCCGGGAATCTGGTCATCCCTCGAGACGGCGCTTGCGCGCCTCCTCGGGATGAGGTCGTCACTTTGTGGCGCGACCTTGGATCCTCATGGTGAGGAGCCGCGCTTCTTACGCGGCGTCTCGAACCATGAGGCCTCCGCCGGACAATCTATGCCGCCGGCGTGGAGACCGCCGCCTTCTTCACCCAGACCTTGTTGTCATGGAAAGCCGCGCCGCCGTAAGGCGCGACGGCTTCGGCGCCGGTGAGCATGTTGATGCCGCGGCCGCCGATATGGGCCTTGTTCGGATGCACCGATTCCGCAATCAATACGCCGCGTCGCACGCCGTCGAACAGCTTCGCCGTCAGCGTGGTCTCGCCCCGGGTATTGCCGAGCGTGACGGCGTCGCCGTCGGCGATGCCGAGCGGAGCCGCATCGTCTGGGTGAATCATCACGCTGGGCGCGCCTTCGCGCGCCTGGGACGAAGGCGTCTCGTTGAAGCTGGTGTTGAGATAGCTGCGCGAGGGGCTGGTGGCGAGGCGGAACGGATGGGCTTCATCCGCCTCCTCGATCGCCCGCCAGTGATCGGGCAGCGAGGGCATCTGATCCCACGCACCCATCAGGCCGGCATTGCCAAGCGGAACGTGGGCCCAGTCGGCCTTGAAATGGAATTTGCCGTCGGCATGCGCAAACCCGTCGAGATAGTGCGAAGTGCGGAAATCCGGCTGGATGTCGCGCCACAGATCGGCTTCAAGCGCCTCGATGCTGCCATGCCCGCTCTTCCTGAGCGTGGCATCGATCAATTCGCGCGCCGACATCTCAAAACCGGGATGGACGGCATTGAGGCGTTTGGCGAGCGCCCGCAGCACCTCATGGTTGGAGCGGCATTCGCCCGGCGGATCGATCAGCCTGGCGCCGACCGAAATGTGCTGGTGGCCGCCGCCGTAATAGAGATCATCGTGCTCCAGGAACATCGTGGCCGGCAGGACCAGATCGGCCATTTGCGCGGTTTCAGTCATGAACTGTTCGTGCACGGCGACAAACAGGTCCTCCCGCGCAAAGCCCTGGCGCACCAGTGCCTGCTCCGGCGCCACCGTCATCGGATTGGTGTTCTGGATCAGCATCGCCTTGACCGGCGGCCCGTTCTTGAGCGCGGCTGCATCACCGGTGAGAATGCGGCCGATCTTCGACTGATCCAGCACCCGCGTCGAACGGTCGATCGCGTCGTGGCCTTCGATGATGGATTCGTCGAATTTCCAGATCGCGAAATTGTTGAAGAAGGCGCCGCCGCCCTCATATTGCCAGGCGCCGGTCACGGTCGGGATGCACAAGGCCGCATGCATCTGCGCCGCGCCGTTGCGGCTGCGGGTGAAGCCGTAGCCGAGGCGGAAAAACGCGCGCTTCGTCTGCCCGACAGTACGGGCAAAGGCTTCGATCTCTTCCACCGGCACGCCGCAGATTGCGGAGGCCCACTCGGGTGTGCGGGTTTGCAAATGGGCTTCGAGTTCGGCGGGGCAATCGGTGTAGCGCGCAAGGTAGTCGCGATCGGCGTAGCCTTCGCGGAACAGCACATGCATCACGCCGCAGGCAAACGCGCCGTCGGTGCCCGGCCGCAGGATGATCTTGATGTCGGCCTGCTTGACCGTGTCGTTGTTGTAGACGTCGATGGCGGCTATTTTTGCGCCGCGCTCCTTGCGCGCACGCATCGCGTGCGTCATCACATTGACCTGGGTATTCACCGGATTGGTGCCCCAGATCACGACGAGGTCAGAAACTCCCATCTCGCGCGGATCGACACCTGCGACCTTGCCGGTACCGGCGGCAAATCCGACCCGAGCGATGGTCGAGCAGATCGTCGAATAGTAGCGCGAATATTTCTTCACATGGGCGAGACGGTTGATGCCGTCGCGCATCACGAGCCCCATGGTGCCGGCATAGTAGTAAGGCCAGACAGATTCGCCGCCGAATTCGCGCTCGGCCGCATTGAAGCGGTGCGCGATCTCGTCCAGCGCATCGTCCCACGAGATCCGCGCGAACTTGCCCGATCCCTTGGGGCCGGCGCGAAACATCGGATGGGTCAGCCGGTCCGGATGGTGAATGCGCTCGGCGTAACGCGCGACCTTGGCGCAAACCACGCCCGCCGTGTAGCTCTGCAATTTGGAACCGCGAACCCGGCCAATGGTGGAATTGTTGATCACCTCGACATCGAGCGCGCAGGCCGACGGACAATCGTGCGGACAGGTGGAGTGCCGGATGTCGATCTTGACGTTCTGGTTCATGGACTAATCGTTAGCATCAAAAATAGGGAGGGCCAGCGCAATTATAAGGCTGCTTGCTCCTTAGCCATGCGTTATTGGCGGATTCGCTGCAACTAGCCGCCGAGATAGGCCCCGCCATTGCTGTGGATCACCTGACCGTTGATGTAACGGGCGGCGGGTCCGCACAGGAACCGCACCGCGGCGGCGACATCCTCGGGCCGGCCGCGCTCCCCGGTAAGGGTGTGGTGGATCAGGTGGTGGGCGGGTTCCGGCTGGTCCTTCGGACGCGGTGTGCCGATCAGGCCGGGAACCACGCAATTGACATTGATACGATCGGAGGCGAGATCATGGGCGAGCGCCCGGGTGAAGCCTATGATGCCGGCCTTCGCCGTCACCACATGTGCCCGGTCTCTTGCGCCGGTATGCGCGCTCAAGCCCCCGATATTGATGATGGTCCCCTCGCCGCTCTTCTTCAGATGAGGAAGGCAGGCTTTGACGCAATGAAAGGCACCGTCGAGGGTGACATTCATGATCTCGCGCCACTCGGCGTAGCTCATTTGCCCAAACGGTTTCTCCCGGCGCAACGCCGCATTGTTGACGAGGATGTCGATCCGGCCGAAATGCCTGACCGCGGTCTCGACCATGGCCTGCACGTCGGCCGCGTTGGCGACGTCGCCCATATGCGCCAGCGCCTTGCCGCCGCCAGCCTCGATCTCGCGGGCCACCGCTTCGGCCTCGGCCTTGTTGTTCCGCGCATTGACCACGATGGACGCGCCGGCATCCGCAAGCGCCAGCGCGATCGCTCGCCCGATATTGCGCCCCGCGCCGGTGACGATGGCGACCTTGCCGGCGAGTTCGTTGGTCATCTTAACGCCCCCAGATCGATCCTGCCCTGATACAATCCCGCCAGCAGTTTCAATGCGGCCTCGCTCTGCGTCCTGCTCCAGCCGCCGTGCTGCGCATTGAGCGCGAATTTATCGATCAGGTCCTGGCGCGTCAGCGGCTCCCGCGCACCTCCGCGCAAATATGGCTGCCGCTCCTCGACCACGCTGCCATCCTTCAGCGTTGCCTTGATGTGGCCAGTGTAGTTGTTCGGATAGGGATTGTCCGGATCGATCACGAATTTCACCCTGGAGGCCAAAGCGAGCACGCGCTCGTCGCGCACCGCGGATTCCGTGAACGCGCCAAGCCCGACACCACCGTGGACGAAACCGCTCGCCAGAAGGTAGGGCACGGCGAATTTGGCGGCATAGCCGTTGCGCGGGCGCTGCTTGTCGGCCAACGGCTCCCACAACCGGTGCACCGTGCCTTCCGCCACCTCGCAAAGCATCGCCTCGACGTCCTCGGGCCTGATGCCGCGCGCGGCCAATCTTCTGGCACAATCGATGTACGGCTGCGCCATGGTTCCGCAGGGGTAAGGTTTGAACGCGAGCGTGTCGGTGACCCAGCGCGTGCCGAAGTCGCCTGTCAGCGCGTCGTAGTCGCCCTCGCTCGTATGAGCGAAACCATGAAACAACCCGTGTACCCCTTCGAACACGGTGCGCGGACCGACAAAGCCCTGCCGCGCCAACAGCGCCGCGCGGATGCCGGATTGCGCCGCCCAGCCGGCGTGCAACCGCTTGGTCCAGGCGCCTTCGGCGAGATATTCGATGATGCCGCCCGCCATGCTGCCGGCGATCCCGAGCGCGTCCACGATCTGTCTCGCGTCCAGTCCAAGCGCCGCGCCGACGCCTGCGGCCGCGCCCATCGCGCCGAAGACTGCCGTCGGATGAAATCCGGCCTTGTGCACGGCCTTCGGCACAACGAGGCTGAGACGGCAGAGCACCTCGGTGCCCACCGCAATCCCCGTCAGCGCCATGCGGCCATCCGGATTGTGCCGCTCGCACGAAGCGAGCACCGCCGGCACGATGACCGCACCGGCATGGACCGGCCCGCCCTCGAAAGTATCGTCGAAATCCTCGCCATGCGCCGCGGTACCGTTGACAAGGGCCGCGCCCGCGGCCGTCAGCGTACGCTGGTGGCCGATGACCGTGCAGGGTCCGTCGTCGTCGCAGCCCGCGAGCGCGCTGCGCGTGTAGTCCTCGTTGCGCGCGGTGACGCAGAGGCCAGTGACGTCAATCAGCAGATCCTCGCATTTGCGCAACGTCGCCGGCGGCAGAACGCCCGGCGTCAGGCTTGCGATTTTCTGCGCCAGGGTTTCGGCGACGGAAGTATTCGGGAAGCGAAGTCATGGGAAGCTCGATTGGAATCATGAATCGCGGATCAGACGTGGAATATCCTGGTGTAGCGAGACTTGATGGCGCTGCCCTGCTGTTCCACCGCGACCGGATCGTCCTTCATGGTCTTGATGTCCTTCAGCGGGATGCGACCGGCCTTGTCCTCGGTCTGCGGATGCACAGAGCGCAAGCCGCCAATATCGATGATGAGCTGCTGGGCCTCGCGGCTGAAGCAGTAGGACTGGAACAGCTTCGCCGCGTTCGGATTGGGCGAGCCCTTGAAGATGCCGTTGGGACCCACGATCATCGGCGACCCCTCCGTGGCATAGACCGCCTCCACGGGGCGCCCGGCCTCCTTGAACTGCAGAATATTGTATTCGTTGCCATCGGCCATCACCGCCCGCTCGCCGAGCTCCAGCTTCTTCGGCGGATCTGCCGATGACTGCACCTGCATCACGTTCTGTTTGGCGAGCTGCTCGAACCAGCCCCAGCCAAGATCTCGCTGCAGCTGATAGGTCGCGGTCATGATGGTCCCGCTGTATCCGGGGTGGCCCTTGACGATCTTGCCCTTCCATTTGGGATCGAGCAGGTCGGCAAAACTCTTCGGCGCGTTCTCAGCTTTAACCAGGTTGGTGTTGTAGGCGATGATGCTGAGCCAGACCCGCCAGCTCGCAAACATGCCGTCCGCGTCCTTGTGTTCCGCCGGGTAGAATTTGGCGACGTCCTCCGGCACAAAAGGCAAGAGAATGCCGTCGCGCTTCCAGAGGATGAAATGCGCCGCATCTGAGGAATTGACTACGTCGACGGCGTGGATGTTGCTGGAATATTCCTGGCCGATGCGCTGGAAGACGCGCTCCGCACCGGTGCGCTCGACGCGCACGGCGATCCCCGGATATTTCGCCTCGAACGCCTTGGCCAGTTTCTCGGCAACCGGCAGATCGGTCGAGGTGTAATGAACGACCTGGCCTTCTTTCCTGGCCGCCTCGATCAGGGCCGGCGTCACCGGCTCGGGCGGCGGCGCGTCCGCCAGGACGCGGGTGGAAAACGCCGCGCCGGCAATCAAACCACCGGTCGCCTTGAGGGCGTCGCGACGCGAAATTTTCATCATTTTTTATTGATCCACTCTGTCGGCCTGTCTTGACGGATTCAATACGCCAAGCCTGCAGTTACTTTATTCCCGCAGCAAACCATGAGTCCATGTCGACAGCTCATTCGGCTTGCCGCTACAGTCGGGCTTGACATAGACCGGACCACCAGGTTTGGCCAGCGGTCCAGGATGAACGAGACCTTGAGAATGAGAACTTCTGAAGTGCAGGACCTTGGGTTCTGGGAGACGGAAATGACGGGTCCGGGATCGAGGTCCAGGCCTGCCGCAAGCATTATTTCGAGCCTGAAGCTCGTGGCTGTGGCCGTCTTTTTCGCGGCGCAAGTTCTGTTCGCCGGCACGTCGCTTGCCCAGGACTATCCCACGCGGACGGTCCGGATCATCGTCCCCTTCGGCGCGGGGGGACCTGCCGATGTCGCAGCCCGCCTGCTCGGCAACGCCCTGCAGGAGAGCCTCAAGCAAGCTTTCGTGATCGAGAACCGTCCCGGCGCCGGCGCCGTAATCGGCACGCAGGAGGCCGCCAAGGCGGCGCCCGACGGCTACACGCTGCTGATGATGTCGAACACCCAGACCGCCAATGAATCGCTGGTGCCGCAGCGCAAATATGAGCTGATGCGCGACCTGGTGCCGATCGCGCCGATCAATGTCGCCGATCTCGTGATCGTCGTGCACCCGTCGGTGCCGGCAAAAACGCTGAAAGAATTTGTCGCGCTCGCGAAATCGCAGCCCGGCAAGCTGAACTACGCCTCTTCGGGCCAGGGCACCCCCTACCACATGGCCGGCGAGCTCTTCAAAACCATGGCCGGCATCGATCTCGTGCACGTGCCCTATCGCAACAGCGGCGAGGCGCGCAATGGCGTGATTGGCGGACAGGTCGAGGTGATGATCGATGCGGTCACGACCATGGCCCCAAACGTCAATCAGGGCCAGGTGCGGGCGCTCGCTACCACGGGCAAGACGCGCTCGAACGTCCTTCCCGACGTGCCGACGGTGGAAGAAGCAGGTCTTGCCGGATATGAAGCCACCATATGGCTCGGGCTGATGGCGCCGACCGGGACGCCGAAACCCGTCATCGACAAGCTGAATGCCGCAGTCAACGTCGCCATCAAGCGGCCCGAGATCGTCAAGCTCTGGGCCGACCAGGGCGCGGTGCCGATGTCGATGACCCCGGAGGAATTCGACAAATTCCTGCGCGGCGATATTGTCAAATGGGCCGAAGTGGTGAAGCGATTCCCTGACAAGCCCTGAAAGCCAGGCCCCCGAAATCAAGGTTCGTGGTTTCTTCATGCCAAGCACTCGATTCCGCCTCAATGGCGTAGAGACCGAGATCGACGCCGATCCCGACACCTCGCTGCTTGCGATCCTGCGCGGACAGCTCGGCATGACCGGTCCTCACTTCGGATGCGGGGCCGGCGAATGCGGCGCGTGCAATGTCATCGTCGGCGATCACGCGGTGACCTCCTGCGACACGCCGCTATGGTCGGTCGCGGACAAGGACGTCACGACCATCGAGGGCCTGGGCAATCCGCAAAAGCCGCATCCGCTGCAGCGCGCCTTCATCGCCGAGCAGGCGCTGCAATGCGGCTATTGCGTTTCCGGCATACTGATGACCGCGGCGGCGTTGTTGAAGCGCAATCCAACTCCTTCCAACGCGGATGTCCGGGCTGCGCTCGACCGTAACCTTTGCCGCTGCGGTTCCCATAACCGCATGGTGCGTGCAGTGCTGCGCGCGGCAGCGGAGATGCGCGCACCATGACCGGAAAGCCCCCTTCTCCCTCCGCGGCCAAATTGCCGGTGAGTCTTGCGGCGAATTCGAAACTGTCCTCGTGGATCCGCTTCTCGAGCGACGGGCAGGTGGTGGTCTCTCCGGGAAAGGTCGAGATCGGGCAAGGCATCGTGACTGCGCTCGCGCAGATCGCGGCCGACGAACTCGATGTCGATATCGCCCGCGTGCAGATGGTTCGCGCTTCCACCGCCGGCAGCCCCAATGAAGGCGTCACGTCGGGCAGTCTTTCCGTGCAGCAATCGGGCCGCGCGATCCGGCAGGCCTGTGCTGAGATCCGGCAGATTTTCCTTTCCGCCGCCGCCGAGCGCCTCGGTGTCGAAACCGACGTGCTCGATATCGACGATGGCACGATCTCCGGACCGGGAAATGTCAGCACGAGCTATTGGGAACTCGCCGCGGACATCTCGCTCGATCGAGATGCGACGGGGAGCGCTGCGCCCAAGGCATTGGCGCGGCGGACACTCGCCGGTCGCTCCGTGCAGAGGCTCGACATTCCCGACAAGATTTTCGGCCGGCCGCGCTTCATACAGGATTTTCGACTTCCGGGCATGCTGCACGGCCGCGTGCTGCGACCTGAACTTTCGCACGCAACACTCGGCGAATTGAAAGAGGATGGCGCGCGCAGCGTCACAGGCCTCGTCGCGATCGTGCGTGACGGCAATTTCGCGGGCCTTGTCAGCGAAACCGAGGCCGGCGCCGAATTCGCTGCTGCCGCCTTGCGCAAGGGCGCCAAATGGACATCACGCGAAGCCCTCCCCGACGAGAACGAACTCGCCGAATGGCTGAAGGCTCAGCCGTCCGAGCTTACCGTGATCGATAGCAGGAAGGCGTCAGTCCAGCCTGCGAAGGTGCGAACGATCCGGCGGCAGTTTACGAGGCCCTACATCACGCACGGCTCGATCGCGCCGTCCTGTGCGATCGCGCAATGGAATGGAGATCGCGTCCGGGTCTGGACCCACAGCCAGGGCGTCTATCTGCTCCGCGCCGATCTGGCGTTGGTGCTCAAAATCCCCGTCGAGGACATCACGGTCGAACACATGGAAGGCGCCGGCTGCTACGGGCACAATGCCGCCGATGACGTCGCACTCGATGCCGTCCTTCTGGCGAAAGCGGCCGGCGGGCGGCCGGTGCGCGTGCAGTGGTCGCGTGCCGACGAGATGTCGCATGCGCCCTTCGGTGCCGCGATGACCATCGAGATCGAGGCCGATCTCGATGCGAACGGCGATATCGTGAACTGGCGGCATGGTCTCTGGAGCAATGGCCATACCGCGCGGCCGGGGCGCGCGGATGTGCCCGCATTGCTCGCGGCAACCGAAATTGCAAATCCGTTTCCGCGCCTCATCGCCACAAACCCCCCGCAGGCGAGCGGCGGCGGCGCGGATCGAAATTCGATACCGCTCTACGATTTCCCGTCCTGGCAGATCGAATGTCACCGCCTCACGACCATGCCGATCCGTACCTCGGCACTGCGAACGCTCGGCGCGCAGGGCAACGTGTTTGCGATCGAGTCCTTTCTGGACGAACTCGCTGCCGAGCGCGGCGAAGATCCGGTCGAATTCCGCCTGCGCCATCTGTCCGACACGAGGGCACAGGACGTGATCCGCGCGGTTGCCAGACAGGCCGGCTGGAAGCCTGCAAAGCGCGACGGCACGGGTTACGGCATCGGCTTCGCGCGCTACAAGAACACCGGCGCCTATTGCGCCGTGATCGCCGAGGTCGAGGGCGCGGAGGATATCAGCGTCAGGCGGCTGACGATTGCGGTCGATGTCGGGGAAGCGATCAACCCCGATGGCGTCGTCAATCAGATCGAGGGCGGCGCGATCCAGGCCACGAGCTGGGTGCTGAAGGAACGCGTGCGCTTCGACGCCGCGCACATCACCAGCAATTCCTGGACGGAATATCCGATCCTGCGCTTCAGCGAAGTGCCTGAAGTCGACGTGGAAGTGATTTCGCGCCCGGACATCGATCCGGTCGGAGCCGGCGAAGCCGCGCATGGCCCGGTCACGGCGGCAATCGCCAACGCCGTGTTCGATGCGCTGGGGTTGCGCGTTCGCGACCTGCCGATCACGCGCGATCGCCTGATCGCGGCAATGGAACTCGCATCATGACGAGCCTGAACATTCTCTCCGGCGGTGCCGCCCAAGGGCTCGTCGCAAGTCTCGCGCCGAAATTCAGGCAACAGACAGGCCTTGATATCGCAGGGCAGTTCGGCGCAGTCGGCGCCATGGCCGGCAAATTGCGCGGCGGCGCGCCCGCCGATCTTCTGATTCTGACGGCGGCATTGATCGCCGATCTCGCGCGGGAAAACCTCGTCACGAGCTCCTCGACTTCGGACGTCGGCCGGGTCGAAACCGCGCTTGCCGTTCGATCCGGCGATCCGCCTGTACCGGCCCGCGATGCGGCGGCCTTGCGTGAAGCGCTGCTTGGCGCGGACGCGATCTTCGTTCCCGACACCAGGGCGTCCACGGCCGGCATCCACGTCGCAAAGGTCCTGCAGCAATTGGGCATTGCCGAAGAAGTCGCGGCACGGCTGAAGATCTATCCGAACGGCGCGACCGCGATGCGGCATCTTTCCGAAAGCGACGCGAAGAGGCCGATCGGCTGCACGCAATCGACCGAAATCATCGCGACCGGGGGGATAAAACTTTCAGGATCGCTTCCTCGGGGGTGCGATCTTTCTACGGTTTACACCGCAGCGATCACATCGACCGCCGCCCACGCGCGGGAAGCACAAATATTGATCGATCTATTGTCCAGCAGCGAACACGGTGAGTTGCGCAAAAAAGCGGGCTTTCTCGACATGCAAAAGTAGTTACAATCATAAAAAACATTCGGGAGGATTTCGATGAGACGCCGCGATTTCATCAAGACGGGCGCCGGCCTTTGTGCGGCAAATCTGGCGGCGGCTCTCGCGCCGGTGCCACTGGCGCGTGCGCAATCCAAAATGGTACTCAAGGCGTCCGACGTCCAGCCCGCGGGTTATCCGACCGTGGCGGCGACCGAAAATCTCGGAAAAAAACTCGCGGCCGCAACCGGCGGCCGGCTCTCGGTCCAGATGTATCCCTCGATGCAGCTCGGCGGCGAAAAGGAAACGATCGAGCAGACGCAGATCGGCGCGATCCAGCTCCTGCGCGTCAGTGTGGGATCGATGGGCCCGATCGTCGACGACATCAACGTCGTGAACATGCCGTTCCTGTTCAGGAACACGGCGCACGCCGAGAAGATGATGGACGGGCCGATCGGACAGGAGCTGCTCGACAAGATCACGGCGAGCCCCAACGCAAACCTGGTCGCGCTGTGCTGGATGAATTCCGGGGCGCGCAGCCTCTACAACTCCAAGCACGCGATCAAATCGATCGAGGACATCAAGGGCCTGAAGTTCCGCGTCATTGGTAATCCCATCTTCATCGACATGATGAACTCGCTCGGCGGCAACGGCGTTGCGATGGGGTACGACCAGGTGTTCAGCGCGCTGCAGACCGGTGTGATCGATGGCGCGGAGAACAACCCGCCCAGCTACGTCTTCTCCAATCACTACACGGCGGCAAAATATTTTTCCCTCACCGAGCATCTCATCATTCCCGAAGTGCTGGTATTCTCCAGGCGGGCGTGGACCGGCCTTTCCGCCGACGACCAGAACCTCCTGAAGAAATTCGCCCGCGAGGCGCAGTTCGAGGAACGCGAACTCTGGAACAAGTATGAGCAGCAGGCGATGGAGAAGGCGAAAGCGGCGGGCTGCCAGATCGTCGAGATCGCCGACAAGTCTCCGTTCCAGAACGCTGTCAAGCCGGTGTGGGACAAATACGGGCCGAAATACCAGGACATGATCAAACGCATCCAGGCGATCGCTTAGGAAATTTGGTGCGCTGTGCGGCCCGTTCCGTCATTGCGAGCGAAGCGAAGCAATCCAGAACGCCGGTACAGCACTGGATTGCTTCGTCGCTCGGGCTCCTCGCAATGACACGCGGCAAGATGGTTACCGACTCAGCCAATCGGGGTCACGCAATGGCAGCAGCATTTCGCCGGGCGATGGACGCGCTCTATCTCCTCTGCGTCGTTGTCGGCTGCATCGCGCTGGTCCTGATTTCGGCGATCATTCCCTGGGCGGTGTTCACGCGCTACGTGCTCAACAGCGCCGCGTCCTGGCCGGAGCCGCTCGCGGTGCTCCTGACCATCGTGCTGACCTTCATCGGCGCAGCCGCGGCATACCGGCTCAACCTGCACATGAACGTCTCCTACTTCGCCGATCAGCTGCCGGCGCGATTTCGAAAACTGCTCGATCTCCTGGTACAGCTCCTGATGGCGCTGATCGCCCTGTTCATGATCGTGTGGGGCGAGCGGCTGGTCGAAGTGACCTGGCACAACACCATCGCCGATTTTCCGTTTCTGTCGGTCGGCGTCACCTACCTGCCGATCCCGCTTGGCGGCGTTTGCCTGCTGCTTTTCATCATCGAGCGAATATTCCTGGGGGCGCCCCCCGACCCCATTCCTCAGCACGGCGATGCGCGCGGCGAAGCCGCGCCGTTCGAGTGAAGCTGGTAGTTCGATAGGGACTGAGCATGGATATCTTCGTTCTCCTGGCAACCATGATGATCTGCTTTGTCATCGGCATGCCGATCGCCTATTCGCTGGCGCTCGCGGCGATCGCGGGCGCCTGGTCGATCGGTATTCCCCTTGAAGCGGTGATGCTGAAGATTTCCGACGGCGTCAGCAAGGTGGCGATGCTCACGATTCCCTTCTTCGTGCTCGCCGGCGCGATCATGGCGGAAGGCGGAATGGCGCGGCGTCTGGTGGCGTTCGCGGACGTGCTGGTCGGGTTTACCCGGCTGCGCGGCGGGCTCTCCATCGTCAACGTGCTCGCCACCACGTTTCTCAGTGGCATCTCCGGCTCGGCCGTGGCGGACACTTCCGCGATCGGTTCGGTGATGATCCCGCAAATGGAAAAAACCGGCTATCCCCGCGTCTTCGCCACCAATCTGACCATCACTTCCTCGGTTCAGGCGTTGCTGGTGCCGCCGAGCCATAACGCGGTTCTGTATTCGCTGGCGACTGGCGGCACGATTTCGATCAGCGCCCTGTTCATGGCCGGCGTCTTCCCGGGGCTTCTGCTCGGCTTCTCGCTCATTGTCCTTTGCCTCGTCGTCGCCTATCGCGAAAAACACCCGCGCGGCCAGACCGTGCCGGCCAAGGATGCGGTGCGGATCACGATCGACGCTGCCTGGGGCCTGGTGACGCTCGTCATCATTCTCGGCGGCATTCTCGGCGGCATTTTTACCGCGATCGAAGCCGGCGCCGTCGCCTGCATCTGGGCCTTCTTCGTGACCATGTTCATCTATCGCGACTATCGCTGGCGCGACCTGCCGATCCTCCTGCACCGGACGCTGCGCACCGTCGCCATGGTGCTGACGCTGATCGCGTGCGCTTCCAGCGTCGGCTACATCATGGCGCTGACGCAGATGCCGGCGAAGATGACCGCATTCTTCCTGTCGATCTCCAGCAACAAATACGTCATCCTGTTTCTCATCAACATCCTGCTGCTGGTGCTCGGCACGCTGGTCGACATGGCGCCCTCGATCCTGATCGCGACGCCGATACTTCTCCCGGTGATGCAGAATTTCGGCGTCGACCCCGTTCACTTCGGCATGATCATGCTGCTCAATCTCGGCATCGGGCTGTGTCATCCGCCGGTCGGCTCCATTCTTTTCGTCGGATGCGCGGTCGGCAAGGTTACGATCGAACAGGTGATGAAAAAGATCTGGCCATTCTACGCCGTGATGTTTCTGGTGTTGATGTTCGTTACCTATTTGCCGGAAGTGTCATTGTGGCTGCCGCGCCACGTATTGCGATAAATTCGAGCGACCTTCGCCTCGTTCTCCGCCCTTTACTCCTTAAAAAGAAGCCCCGGCCGATGCCGGGGGGTCCAATCGCACTTGTTGCATTTTTTGAGTAGCGGTGGCGCGCGGGGAGCGTCATGACGTGCGCGCCGATTTATTTCAGGAATGTTCTCGAGCTGACCGTGAGCACCGACATCTGGTACGTCGCATTTCGCAGGCCTGACCACGCTACCGTTGTCTACGGTCGAAACTCGAAGATGTTTCAGACCGAGATCGAGGCCAAGCAGTTTGCCCGGAAGCGTCTCGAGGAAGGCTGCGATGTGAGCGCCGGAACGGTCAATCCTCACCGGCCGAGACAGACAATTGGCCCGCTACAGATCCTGATGTGGCTGGAAAGCCGGAACTGATGGCGATGTGCTGACGAACGGCTTGATTGTCCTCAACGAAGAGGCATCGGGCCACGCGGTTCGATAACGGAAGGCCAGCCGGAACGTGGTTTAGGCTTTGCTAACGGGATCGCTCAATTGCACCCGCCCCCGCGATCATGACCTTAAAATTTCAGGCGTATGACAGGCCCCGTGGGAACAAGACGGCGGGGGCCGAAAATGACAATCGAAATCATCGCAATTCCCGGACTGGTTTTTCTCGCGGCCACCGTGGTCGCGAAACTCTTCCAGCTTCGGAATGACGTCCTGTACGGACCGTATATCGCCGGCCGCAAGTCTCCGCTGGCTTGCTTTCGGGATGACCTTGCAGAGATGCTGGCGTCAATCGGCCTGCAACGCGGGTTCAGCCGCATCGCCCTGAAGGTCGGAACCGTCGGCTTTTTTGCTTCCGCAATCATTGGCTAGGTGAAGGCGATGAACGTCGACGAGCATCAGCAGGAACTGCGGTCGGGACTAAAGGTCGTCTGCGAGGAATGCGGCAGTCTGTCGATAAAGCCGATTGATCCGGCCAGCGCGCCTGACGATGTCATCCGCTGCCGCCGCTGCGACGCGGTTCGCGGCACCGTGGCTGATCTGCGCGATCTGGCGCGGCGAGGCACCAACTCGTTCGAATTCTAAAGCGCGATGGGATTGGGTCGAATCATCATCGCGCTTCAGGTTTTTGTTTTCGCATGATCTTTTCGGAAAACCGCCACGCACTTTTCCGGATCATGCTTTAAATAGCCCGACAAAACCGAACGTGGCGCGCAGCCTAATTCAGTCGAGATTGACCCAAGGCGGACTTTACGAAGCCCCCGCCCGAGCAGGGCTACACTCAACTTCGATTGCTGGAAACAAGGCGACTTCTTCGCGATTAATCATCACCAAAAAGCGAAGAACGTTTGTAAATCGGAAAGCGCGATCGGCGTGATAGTCGATCCGCATTAGCGGTGAATAAATTGTACCAGCTGGTCAATGACGAATTCTTGTTTACTGATTATGCTTTTTACCAGATCTCCAATCGATACAATTCCGACCAATTTGCCCTGATCAATAACGGGAAGGTGGCGAACTCTCTTATCAGTCATAACGGCCATGCATTCTTCCACAGTTTGATCAAGGTGAGCGTATAGAACCTTCGCCTCCATAATGTCCCGGACACGAGTTGTAGAGGATGCACGTCCCTTCAAAAAAACGTTTCGTGCGTAATGTCGTTCAGTAATGATGCCAATGGGGTTTCCGTCCTCGAGTACAACCAAAGAACCAGCGTTCTGGTCAGCCATCTTTTGTATGGCCTCAAAGACGGTATCGTCCGGGCCAATTGTAAAAACATCATGCCCTTTTTCATTGAGCAACTGGCGGACCGTCATCGAAATTCTCCGCCCTTCGAAAGCGTCGTTTCCCAGCAGCCGCCTATTGGTTTGACTCGCACAGACGCTTGGACATGCCGCGTTCAAACTATGCGGCATACTAAGTACTACTGGCCAAGTCTGACTTGATCTACGTCAACGCGGGCATTCGGCTGCTGACGATCCGCTAGACAAACTTGGCTTGCAAAATATGCCAATCGCTGCTCTCGACCCGCTTGAGACATGGCTGACGGGCACTGAGAATGTCCGGTCATCGGGGCTAGACCAGAAATCGCTGGTCTACAGCCAAAACGACGCGACTGACCCAGAGCGGTCGTCAGAGCGGAGGTGAAGCCTCGCCGACAGTCCCGGTCTTGAACCAGGCGCGAGCAACCAACTCTTGCTCTTAGACTGCTGGAGAAATCTCCGGGAGGTGTTGAAGACGTCCGTGAAGGACGTCGGCGGCTTGGCCTCTCGATCGCAAGTGTCGAGCTGCCGCATTGCCACCGACGTTCCTACCTGACAAGTCGTTTCAAGCGCTAAAGACGAACCGGGTCCCCGTGTAGGATCGCAGCAACTTGGTCGGCATCTCAGATTTGGCCATCTCGTAGAACGGCTCACCCGTGCAGTGAAGCGGGATCACGTAGTCAAGGTTGATCTCCTTCAATGACGCTATTGTCTCTCGCACATAATCGTCCTTGTACGGTGCAAGATGAAAGCCGCCAATCACGGCGTGAACCTTGTTGATGCCCGACGCCGTCTGCGCTTGCTTTATCGCATTGAGGACGCCTCGATGACTGCACGAAGTCAGCACGACCAGGCCCCGGCCTTTCAGATTGAAGGCCGTGGCGATCTCATGCCGGAACTGATCGGGGACAACAGCTTTCGTCCGTTCGTCCTCTGGCAGTTTGTCGGCATAGCAGCCGATGCCGTGATCCACACCGATCTTCATCGCGCTAGGTGATAGCAGCTTCTCGAAGCTGTTGAGCCCAATCTGGCCCGTGGTAAAGCTATGATCGGCAACGAGCGAGGGCCCTTGGGCGTAGGTGACGGTGAGCTTCGCTTCTTCCAGCGCTGCACGATCGATGACGCCGAAATTGCCCTTCGCCGGTCCCGCCGTCCATTCGCGCGAGCAAAAGCAGGCTTCGCCGCCGACATAGAGTGGAAGGCCGGGTTTCAGCCTCCCTTTGTGCTGGCGCAGGAAGCCTGCCAGGCCGCCGAAGTGGTCGTAATGACCGTGGCTTAGCACGAGCGCGTCAAGAGTGCCTGGCTCGATGCCGAGAAGGTTGGTGTTATTAAGTAGAGCTTCCGGTGTGAAGCCGAAATCAATGAGAAGCCTGCGTGCCTCGCCGCCTCGTCGCAATTCGACATGCATCGAGAGGCCGAACTCGCTTATCAGCGTCTTGCCGGGAGGTTTGTCGTCGCCGATGCCCCAACCGAAGTGCTGTATCTCGACACCGTCCACTTTCCGGCTAGGAGCAACGGCGAACTGGTAGCTGTCGGTCACCACTCGAACCGCCAATCCATCAACTTCGGGGACCGCTCCCGAGATCGGCGCCGCCCGCACCGGCTTTGTGGCGCCGAGCAACGACACAATCATTGTGCTGAACACGGCGGCGCCACCGCCGCAGAGGACACGACGCCGATCTACCGGAAATCCTTCGTGATCACGGCTGTGGGACATGGCGTTTCCTTTCCTGGCATCGTCTTTGCTGCCGAAAGACATTTCATTTCGAAGGAGAGCATGGCGGAACGCCGTTGCGCGGCAAGTCTGTTTTTAGTACTGGCCAATTCGGCCATGGCGTGGTTCAATGTCCTCATGAGGAAGGGCTACGGACAGTTCTGCCCGATCGCGAAAGCGTCCGAGATTTTTGCTACGCGGTGGACGCCGCTCGTCCTGCGCGAACTGATGGCCGACATCCATTCATTCAACGACATCCACCGAGGTGTGCCGCTCATATCGCGCGCGGTTCTCGTCGCGCGACTGAGGGACCTCGAGGATCACGGGGTCATCGAACGGCGATCCCGCGCGGACGGAACCGGCCATGTATACTGGCTTACGCCTGCCGGCGAAGCGTTGCGTCCGGTCGTGGCCGCGCTGGGTCTTTGGGGACTGGCTCATACGCGCGACCTGATCAAGTCTACCGACCTTGATCCCGTTCTCTTGACGTGGGGTTTCAGAAAACGCGCGATGGCGCATATCGGCGCGCTGCCGGATCGTCGAGTGGTCGTGCGGTTCGAGTTCTCTGGCGTGCCCGCGAGCCGTACGAAATTCCGCGTCATGTGGCTGTTGCTCGAACGCCCGGACGTAGATGTGTGCCTTAAAGACCCGGGATTTGCCGTCGACCTCATCTGTCGGGGCAATATCGCTGATTTCGTCGCCATCTATCTCGGCCATGCGATTTGGCGCGACGTGGCTGAGAAGCCAATTTCAATAGAGGGCGACCGCCAGATGGCAAGACAGCTTCCGGCCTGGCTGCGGCTCGACGAAGTGCCTGGTCGAGATTTTCCGGTTGTACGCCCTGCCGCTTAATCCATCATCCGCGCAGTCGTTGCCAGTTTGTCGACATAGCGGCCGACGTCTTTGATTTTTACGCGGCGCCCTGGTCGCGAGTGCGAGAGAACAATCATCAGAGCTAGCTGCATCCGGCATGCACCGAACGTATTACGGACAATGACCGCTTTTGATGGGGTGGACGGCGCCCGCTCCCGGCATCGAAGTGCCATAGGGTGGTTCGTCGGAGACGAATCACATCAGGGGAGCCGTCCACATGCAAATTACCACGATCGGTTTGGATATCGCCAAGAACGTGTTCCAGGTTCACGGCATTGGCGCGGCTGAGAAGGTCATCGTCAGAAAGCAGCTTCGCCGCGGGCAAGTTATGGCGTTCTTCGAAGCTCTGGCGCCGTGCCTGATTGGTATGGAGGCCTGTGCCACGTCGCACCATTGGGCGCGCGAGTTGACGAAGCTGGGCCACAAGGTTCGTCTGATGCCAGCGAAGGATGTGAGGGCCTACGTCAAGCGCAATAAGAACGATGCCGCCGACGCGGAGGCAATCTGTGAGGCGGTGCGGCGCCCAACCATGCGTTTCGTACGGATTAAGTCGGCCGAGCAGCAGGGCCAGTTGATGCTGCATCGAGCACGCGATCTGCTGATGCGCCAACGCACCCAGGTGATAAATGCATTACGGGCGCATTTGGCCGAGTTCGGCATTACGGCTGCACAGGGGCGCGAAGGGATCAAAGAGTTGTTGGCGATCGTCGTACGGGATGAGGGTTCGCGCTTGCCGGTCGACGCCTACGCCAGCCTGACCGTATTAGCGGCGCAGCTTCAGGCTGTGCAGACGATGATCGGATCGCTCGAGAAACGGATCGTTGCGCAGCATCGCTCGAACGAGGCAAGTAAGCGGCTCGAGACCATCCCCGGTATCGGGGTTATCGGGGCCACCACGATCGCAGCGGTCGTCCCGGATCCGAGGGTTTTTCGATCGGGCCGTGATTTTGCGGCCTGGATCGGGATCGTGCCGCGGCAAGATTCCACCGGCGGCAAACAGAAGCTCGGGCCGATCTCGAAACAGGGTGACCAATACCTCAGGCGCATTCTAATTGTCGGAGCCCATGCTGTCTTGCGGCGTGCGCGCCAGCAGCCGGAGAAGTATCCCTGGCTCACTCAGCTTCTCGCTCGGCGACCGTTCAAGGTCGTCGCGGTCGCGCTTGCCAACAAGATGGCGCGGATCGCCTGGGCGTTGCTGGCCAAAGGCGGGACCTACCGGGCGCCCCAACTCGTGGCAGCCTGACAAGGAGCTCGGCAATGGGAGGATGAGGTTGCGTTTGAGCGTTCACGAACTGCAGGGGTGATGACGACATTGATGCGAAACGGTCGAGACCGTCGATTGGGAAAACCCGTAAAGTGCCACGCGAGGAAAGAACGCGTGTTTTTGGTTGGGACCCGATCAGCGGATCACATCAGGGCCAGCGGCCAAAGTGGCTGCATTCAAAGGCCGGATACATGGCTGCACCCGAACGCTTCGCTGATACGTCAGATTTCTCTTGCAACGCGGGCGTCGTCCATACATGGCACTTTTCGGACCTGAGGCGATGTCCGGTTTGAGTCTGCAATACGCCGGATACCGGACATGGGTCGAGTTCGCTCACGAACCTCGATTTGTGAGTACACGCCTAATGCCCACTACTTTCCGAAGTTCGAGAAAGGTGGGCGCTGCGGTGGTGCACGAACTTCGGAAAATTGGCATCAGGCCAATCAGTTCGGCGCAAGAACCCGAAAGTCGATTTTTGCCAGGCTGTCGCCCACCTCCTCCGCCGGCCGCGGCCGGAGGCGAAGATACTCGGACATCATCTGCAGGCTGGCCCGCAATTCGGCGTCCGTTTGCCGGATCCGGTTTCGAATCTCGCGGCGATCGAACGTCGTGAGGCCGGGGCTGGCGAGCTCACGCCAGGCCTCCCGTTGCAGGGCCTTCAGGGCGTCAATGTCGCTCGTCAAAGTGTCGGGCTCAGTCATTTTTGCCGGACCTCGCTTGAGAAAGGGCCGTTCCGGTCTGTATCGCTGATTCCTTAAAAAGGGTTAACCAGACGCTACCGGCCAGGCTCTCGCTGCGGTTCGCGGTTGGTTCATCATTCCTCAAGGCAGGGCGCGGTAGTGATGGCGGATGTCGTCAGCATCCGCATCCATCGACGCGCCGCGCGATACCGCGCCGCTGCCTCTGGTGAAGGCCTGCCTGCTGCTCGCCGCCTTCAATGCGGCCATGCTCGCGGCTTTGTATTTCAGCCATGCCTGGCTGATCGACGCGACCGGCGACTTCATCCCCACCGATTTTCTCAACGTCTGGGCCGCGGGCAAGCTCGCGCTCGACGGCAATCCCGCACTCGCCTGGGACTGGGTCGTCCACAAGCAGGTCCAGGTTGCGATGCTCGGGCGGGATTATATCGGCGATTACGCATGGCATTATCCGCCACCGTTCCTGTTCATCGCGATGTTTCTTGCGCATTTCTCCTACGCCACCGGACTGGCCGGGTGGGCCGCGGCCAGCTTCGTACCCTACCTGGCCATGATGCGCGGCGTGCTCGGACAGCGGTTTGGCGTCCTGGCGGGTGCCGCGTTTCCGGTGGTGCTCGCCAACACGATGGCCGGCCAGAATGGCTTCCTCACGGCGGCGCTCATTGGCGGGACGCTGGTGCTCATGCCGACGCGACCGCTCCTGTCGGGCGTTTGTCTCGGCCTTTTGTCCTACAAGCCGCAATATGGCCTGTTGTTTCCTTTTGCCCTGATCGCCGCGTCGCAATGGAAGACCTTTTTTGCGGCGGCGGTGACGACCGCAGCGCTTGCGTTTGCCTCGTGGATCGCCTTTGGCACCGAGAGCTGGATGGCATTCTTTCACTGGATGCCGATGTTCTCGCAAGCCTTCTTCACCGAAGGCCGCGCCACCTTCTACAAGCTGCAGAGCGTGTTCGGCCTGGTGCGGACGCTCGGCGGAAGCGAGCAACTGGCCTGGACCTTCCAGTGGATGATTTCGGTTGCCGTCGTGGCAGGCGTTACCATGCTCTGGCGCAGCCGCGCGGACTACGCGCTGAAAGCCGCCGCGCTTGCAACGGGGACGCTGCTGCTCACCCCCTATCTCTTCCTGTACGACATGATGGTGCTGGCGATTGCTGTCGGCTTCCTGCTGCGGATCGGAATTTCAGGAGGTTTTCGACGCGGAGAACTCGCAAGCCTCGCCGCTGCCATGTCGCTATTGATTGCATTTCCGTTCTTCGAAATTCCGCTCGGCCTTCCCGCCACGCTGATCGTCGCCGCGCTGATCGCCCGGCGAGTCCTCAACCCGTCCGGCGAAGAAACGCTGGCAGCACGGGAAATTCACGCTCTCGGCTAGTGCCAAGGCATAAAGGGCCGCGAATTCCGGCGAACTTCGGATTCGAGGCGGGCCTTTTGACCGGCTTTGCGCGCTTTGCTAAGTGGCTCGCGAGAGCAACCCCAGCGGGCACATGCCGGCACGAGCAATCTGATATGAGGAAAACCATGCCTGATCGCAAGCAAGCGAACTCCATCTCGCGCCGGTCCCTGCTCGGCTCGGCCGCGGCCATGGCCGCGACGCCGGCGCTTGCCGAGAAATGTCATGTCGGACCGCCTCCTCACGAAAAGGGTCCGAAGGTGTGGATGGACATGGACCAGGTCGAACTCGACGCTGCCTATGACCAGTCCGCCTATGCGCCCATGATCGACCAGATCCAGAAACGCTATGCCTCGAGCAGCGAGACGACGCGCATGCGTCTTGGCGCGCCGAAGCGGTTTGCTTACGGGCCAACCCCGATCGAAGGCCTCGACCTCTATCCGGCCAGAATGCCCAACGCGCCGATCTTTGTTTACATCCATGGCGGCAGGTGGCTGCGCGGCAGCGCCAGGGATTACGGCTATCCGGCGGATCTCTTCGTCAATGCCGGCGTAAACTACGTCGCGCTCGATTTCATTCAGGCGGATGCGGCAAACGGCGACATCAGGCAGATGGCCGAGCAGGTGCGACGCGGGATTGCCTGGGTTTTCCGGAATGCCGCAAGTTTTGGCGGCGACAGCAAACGCTTTTATGTCGGCGGGCACTCCTCCGGCGGTCACCTTTGCGGCGTTGCGCTGGTAACCGACTGGAAGAAGGATTTCGGTTTGCCTGCGGACATGATCACGGGCGGCCTCCTGATGAGCGGCCTTTACGACCTCAAGCCGGCGCGGCTCTCCGCCACCCGCAGCGCCTACATCAAATTCGACGATGACATGGAGCAGTCGATGAGTTCGATGCGGCAGATCGACATGCTGCGCGCGCCGATCACCGTCACCTATGGCACCTACGAGACGCCCGAATTCCAGCGCCAGAGCCGCGATTTCGCCGCCGCCGTGAAGGCCGCCGGCAAGCCGGTCGAACTGATCGAAGCGCCGGATTTCAACCATTTCGAGATGTGCGAAAGCCTCGGCAACCCCTACGGTCCGAACGGGCTCGCGGCGCTGAAGCTGATGAAGCTCGCCTGACGCGCAACAGGCGGCCTGCCTGTCTCTCAAGGTGTGGCCTTCGGCGTCGCGGCGCGCGACGAATGGTATGGAGGTGTTCGTCTTCCGACGAACCAGCCGCAGCCGATGATACTGGCGCGGCGTCAAGCATGGGGCCTAGAATGCTGGCGGAGAAGGAAAGCCGCCCATGAAAGCCCAGTGGTACTATATCGAACGCGATGAGACCAAAGGTCCGACGACGCTCGAAGATCTGGCCAGACATATCCGCCAGACCGGCCGGTCGCGGCTGGTCTGGACCGAAGGGATGGCGGATTGGATGGACGCGGGGACTGTGCCCGCCCTGTCGCGGCTCTTGCGAACGGCTCCGCGAAATTCGGCCGTCGCGCCCGAGCGATCAGGCACGGAGGCCGGCTCCGAGTTGAAAACAGCCGCGATCGGGCAGCGTCTTGAACACGAACTCTTCGAATACGTGATGATCTCGACGTATCTGTTCGTCTGTTTTGGGGCGATGCTGTTTTACAAAGCCGCCATTCTCCACAGCGACGGGATCGAGTTCGCGCCGTTTGGCATGGCCGCGGCAAAGGCTCTCATCCTGGGGAAGTTCGTCCTGGTTTTGCATGCGCTCAAGATCGGCGAACAAAAGGGCGGTCCGGGCGTCCTGCTCGCGGATATCCTCAAAAAGTCAGTCCTGTTCTTCCTGGTTCTGAGTGCGCTGTCGATAGCTGAGGAAATGATCGTCGGCTATTTTCACGGGCGACCAGTCAGAGAGGCAATCGGCGAGTTCGGAGGCGGCACGCTGCAACAGGCCCTCGCCACGAGCGTGCTCTCGCTATTGATCCTCATTCCCTATTTCACCTACCGCGTCGTTGCCGCCCGTCTCGGCGAAGGCGTGCTCTGGAAACTCCTCACCGAACGTCAGTCCACTGCCGCGCCGAGCGCTTAAAGCTGTTCAGTCGCGCCGAGCGCCGGTTTCGCCATTGTCGGCTGCACCAGGTAGTCGCGAAGGAATTTTTGCGCCGGCGCTTCGAAATGGCGATAAACGAGATAGGACGCCAGCAATGTCGTTGCGAGGTAGATCGCAAAGAACGTCACATCATAGAGCGGGATCTGCATTCCCATGACTGCAAAGCCGGTCACGATGACGAGCTGGATCGGAAAATGCAGAAGATAGCTTGAATAAGTCATGTTTCCTGCTGCCTCGACGGCCTTCTGGATGGATGCGGGCACGGCGATCTCGCGCGAGATGCAAAACAGGAGAAGCGGCGTCCAAATCAGCAGCAACGGGAAATCGATCCGATCAAGCCGACCGCCCGTCAGGCTGAAAGCGAGCGGTGGAACCACAACCGCCGCAAGCCAGGCGGCGCCCTCGATTGCCGGTTTGAACCTCGCCGCGGCCAGCGCCTTGCGCGCCATCGCGGCGAGCCCGCCGATATAGAAGAACGCCAGGCAGTTCGTGACATGCCCGCTTGCTTTCATATGGGCCGCGCCGAGGCAGAGCGCCACGATCACCACGTTCAAGAGCCACGACCTCGTCGCAAGCAGCATCAGGAAGAACAGGAAGTACACCATCACTTCGACCGAGATCGACCAGATCGGCCCGTCGAAGCTGTTGCCCTGCACGATGCCCCAGTCGCTCGCCATGAACAGCTGCGCGAGGAAATGCGGCAGGTCATTGTCCTGGTAGACAAAGAAAAATCCGTGCAGACCGAAATAGACCGGCTGCAACAACGCGACCAGGAGAAGCGTGACGAGGTGCAGCGGATAGAGCCGCGAGAACCGAAGCACGAAAAATTTCCACCCTGTCACCGAACGGTCGGCGATCGCGTCGCGGTACTTCCAGAAGAAGATGAATCCGCTGATGCACCAGAAGATCCAGACGCCAAACGCGCCGGAATCGTGAAACGGTTGCAGCAGGCCATAAAGCGGCAGGCGCTCTTGCACGAGGCCGACCGGCTTGTCGGCGATGAAGGCGAAATGGCGATAGTGAAACACCAGAATGCCGAACGCGCTCAGGAAGCGCAGTGCCTCGAGCCCCAGCAGCTTGTTCGCCGCCTCCAGCGACGGCGGCTTCAATGCGTGCCGCATATCGTCGACACTCCCTTCAGGATAGCTTCGTCCCACGCCGCGTAGCCAGCCGCGTTCAGGTGGACGCCGTCGATCGTGTGCGGCGAGCGCATCGGCGGCAGCGCTATGAAACTGGCTCCGCCCCTGGCGGCGAGCCCGGGCAACGCGGCGTTGAGGCTGTCGATCCTGCCCATCGCCTGGGCCTGTATCTGCTCCGTGACTCGACCCCGGACGTCGATACCGGGAATGGCCAACACCGCCAGGTGATCGGTGACCTTTGCAAGCTGGGCGAGCAGCGCGGCATAGTCGGTCTCGAATGTCCTGGTATCTCGCGCCATCAACGCATCATTGGTTCCGAGCGACACGACAATCGCTGCGGCGCGTCTGTCATCGAGCGCCTCGATCAGCCATGTCCCGAGATCGCTTGCGGTCGATGCGCCGTTCAATCCGGCATTCACGATTGCATGGCCGCAGAGTTCGCGAGGCAAGGTGGAAGCCTCCGTGATGCTGTCGCCGAGAAGGATGATGGGGTTGTCGGCCCTGCTTACCGTGTAATGCAGAACGAGCTGGCGGGCCTGCCGGTGTGAATCGGCGACCGCTTCCTTCCTGAAATATGAGAAGCCGGCCGCAAGGACCCCTGTCAGAAGCACCGCGAGTCCAATGCCCGCCCGATTCATGTCCGTTACCGTTTGCCGTCTTCGCCGACCAGAATTGGCGTCGGAGCGCAAGAAACCTGAAATCGCCCCGGAAATCGTTGGGCAAAATGTGCGCTGCACCAGCGTGCCGCGTCGCCAATCGGCCGAAATTATCAAGGAAGTGTTAAAAGATCATTCGCGCGTGCCCGCCAGACCCGGCAACCGCCTTGCGTGGCGCGCGCAGCGTGGGTAGCAGCAGTCGCAAACGCCGGGAAGAGACGATCCGGAAAACGAAGGGGAAGCGCCATGGCGCGAAGACTGATCGACATCTCCGTGCCGTTGCAAAACGACGTGCCGGCCGACCCGCCGGGCATCAATCCGCACATTCAATATTTCGACCACCAGCAGAGCCTGCCGCGCATGCTCGGCTTCTTCGAGGGCCTCAAGGCCGAGGACCTGCCGGACGGCCAGGCCTGGGCGATGGAGACCGTGCAGCTATCGACCCATAACGGCACCCATCTCGACGCGCCCTACCACTATCATCCGACCATGAATCGCGGCGAGCGCGCATGGACGATCGACGAGGTGCCGCTGGAGTGGTGCCTGCAGCCGGGCGTGAAACTCGACTTTCGCCACTTCCCGGACGGCTATGTCGTCACCGCCGGGGATGTCGAGGCCGAGCTCGGGCGCATCGGCCACAAGCTTTCGCCGCTGGAGATCGTCGTGGTCAATACCAGCGCGGGCGCGAAATACGGCCGGCCCGATTTCGTCAATTCCGGCTGCGGCATGGGCTACGAGGCCACGATGTACCTGCTCGAGCGCGGGGTGCGGCTGACCGGCATCGACGGCTGGAGTTGGGACGCGCCCTTCGTCTACACCGCGAAGAAATTCGCCGAGACGCGGGATGCGAGCCTGATCTGGGAGGGTCACAAGGCCGGGCGCCATATCGGCTATTGCCACATCGAGAAGCTGCATAATCTGGAGCTTCTTCCCTCGACCGGCTTCATGGTGTCGTGCTTTCCGGTGAAGATCGAACGCGCCTCGGCTGGCTGGACGCGGGCCGTCGCCATCATCGACGGATGAGACGGGAGTCCCTTTTGCGCGCGCTCGCGCCTTAGTCTTTCGTATCACCTTCGCGCTCGAATTTGCGCCGCACTGCGCCGGCCTTCGCTCTCGCGGCCAAAGCGTTTGGCGCGATGCGCAAATCCGCGTCAATGATCCCGGAGCTGCAGTCCTTTCCGCAGGTGGATTCGAGCATCTCCGTAATCTGTTGAATTACAAAAGAAAAAGGTCCTGCCCCGACCGGTTCCGCTCTTTCGGCAGCTTCGTGATGTGCCGCCTTAACGCTGCGACCAAAACATGCAGCCTCAGCACGATTTTCCGCCTTCACAAGCCGATGCCGAGATCGTACTGACCTGACCTGATTTCGCTGCCTGCAGAGGACCCGCCAGTTCCGCTTGCTGGGCACGCGCGCAGGGCTACAATAAGTTCAAGGCCAGCAAGGCCAGTTCAATGGAGAGAAACGTCATGACAATTGATTCCCGACCGCCATTTTTCCGGTCCTTGCCGGGGCTTCTCGGAGCAACGGCCCTGGGCCTGTTCGCGCTGTCCGGTCAGGCCATGGCGGCCGACCCGATCAGGATCGGCGTCATCGCGGAAGCGCAGGCGATCGCCGGCGCATCCATACCGCAGGCCGCGCAACTGGCCGCCGACGAAATCAACGCCAAGGGCGGCGTCGACGGACGCAAGATCGAGATCATCACCTATGACAACCATTCCTCGTCGGCCGATTCCGTTCGCGCATTCCAGCGCGCGGTCAACGAGGACAAGGTCCATATCGTCATCGCGAGCTACATCAGTGAAGTGGTGCTTGCGCTCGAACCCTGGGCCTCGCGGCTGAAGACGCCCTTCATCACGCCGGGCGCCGCCTCGAACGAGATCAGCAAGGCCGTCCACAACGATTACGAAAAGAACAAATATACCTTCCACGGCTATCTCACCTCGGCTGCGCTTGCGCTTTCGGTCTGCGACGCCGCCAAGGAGTTGCTGGTCGACCAGAAGCACATGAAGAGCGCGGTCATCATGAGCGAAGACGCCGCCTGGACCAAACCGCTCGACGTCGGCTATGAGGAGTGCCTGCCGAAAATCGGCCTGAAGGTGCTCGATCACATCCGCTTCTCGCCCGACACCACGGACTTCACGCCGATCTTCAACAAGATCGAAGGCGTCAAGCCCGACGTGATGATCACGGGCATCTCGCATGTCGGCGTGCAGCCGACGGTGCAGTGGAAGAACCAGCAGGTTCCGATCCCGATGTTCGGCATCGCTTCGCAGGCGACCAATTCGACCTTCGGCAAGGATACCAACGAGGCGTCCGAAGGCGTGCTGTATCAGGGCGTTTCGGGTCCGAACGTACCGGTGACGGAGAAGAGCGTCCCCTTCACCCAGAACTTCAAGGCAAAGTTCGGCAACTATCCCTCTTATTGCGGCTACACTGCCTATGACGAGGTCTACTACATTGCCGACGCGGTGAAGCGCGGGGGCTCCACGGATGCTGACAAGCTGGTCGATGCATTGGAAAAGACCGACTGGGTCGGAACCATCGGCCGCGTCCAGTTCTACGGCAAGGACGATCAGTTCACCCATTCACTGAAATACGGCAAGGGCCTCATCACCGGCCTGATGCTGCAGTGGCAGGATGGCCAGCAGGTCGCGGTCTGGCCGCCGGAAGTCGCCAAGGCCACGTTGAAGTTCCCGAGCTTCATCAAGGTCACCTCGAACTGACATCCGCATGATCATGCTCCCGGAGAACCTTCCGGGAGCATTTTCGCGGCAGCGTTTTCCATCAACAAGGCAGCGGTGCTGCCGCGGCCGACTGAGATGCTTGCGCTTCAAATCCTGATCGACGGTTTCGCAGTCAGCGCGCTGTACGCGCTCGGGGCGACCGGCTTCACCCTCATTTTCGGCGTTTCCGGCGTACTCAACCTTTCGCATGGCGCCATCATGGTGCTGGCGGCGGTGGCAGCATGGGCCGCGGCCAGCATGCTCCATGTCGACACCTATTCCGGCGCGCTGATCGGCGTAGCGGCCGCGCTGGTGGCGGCCTTCGCCACCTATTTCGCAGTGGTGCAGCCGATCCAGAAATCGAGACGGATTCCCAACGAGGAGAAGGAAATCTTCGTCCTCACCGGCACATTGCTGTGGGGGATCATGATTCAGGAACTGATCGCGTATTTCTTCACCAACAATGCCAAGACGGTGCTGCCGATCGTCGAGGGCGTGGTCGATATCCTCGGCGTCAGGACGCCGCGAAACGAAATCTTCACCGCCGTGGTCTGCTGCCTTGTGATTGGGCTGCTGTGGCTGCTCGTCAACCGCACCCGCACCGGCAAGGCGGTGCTGGCGGCCTCGATGAATCCGCGCGGCGTGACGCTGCTCGGGCTCGAGCTTCGCAGCATCTACATCGTGGTCTGGGCGATTTACGGCATCCTCGCCGGCATCGCCGGGGTACTGCTCGGAATGTTCCTGGGCGTCAGCTCGTACAGCGTGGGACCGCTCACCGCGAGCGCGTTCTCGATCGTGGTGCTGGGCGGGCTCGGCAGCGTATCCGGCTCGCTGATCGCGGCCATCGTCGTCGGCTATCTCGAAACGATCACCGCTTATCTGATCTCGCCGGCCTACCGGACCATTCCGGCACTCCTGCTCCTGGTCGCCGTGATGTATGTGCGGCCGCAGGGCTTGCTCGGGAGGCGCTAGTACCGCCGATCTGAAGTCCCCCGCACCATGAGCGGCGAGTTCTTTCGGGGACTTCAGATCGATGAAGCGATACTGGATTGAACAAGTTTGTAGTGCCCGTGACCTTCCGAAGTTCGCGAAGGCGGGTGCTGCGGCAGAGGACGAACTACGGAAGGTGGGCACTTCAGCATGGGCGGCTTCTTCAAATCACGTCTGTTCTTCATTTCGCTCGCGGTCGTCATCATTGCCGCGACGCTGCCGCTCTACGTCTCCGGCTATGTGCTCGGGCTTTTGACCGTCGCCTATTACTTCGGCGTATTCGCCATGGCGTGGGACCTTCTGTTCGGCTTCGCGGGTGAAGTGAATTTCGGCCCGACCTTCCTGATCGGTGTCGGCGCCTATACCGCCGGCATTCTCAACAACCAGTATGGGTGGTCGGTCTATCTGTGCATCCTGCTCGGCGCGCTGGCCTCGGTGATCGCGGGCGTGGTCCTCGCGCTGCCTGCCTTGCGGGTGCGCGGCCCCTATTTCGGGCTGACGACGCTGGTTGCGGTGCTGATGCTGCAGAACTTCGTGGTGGTGTTCGCCGATCTTACCGGCGGCGAGATCGGGTTGACCATTCCCGACGTCATTTCGATCGACGCCGGCGTGAACTACTGGATCGCGCTCGGTTTCATGACCGTCAGCGCCATCATCCTCTACGGACTTTCGCAGTCGCCGGTCGGCCTCGTGCTGCAGGCGAGCGGTCAGGACCCTGTTCAGGCCGGCGCACTCGGCTTCAACATCGTCAAGCACAAGCTGGCGGCCTTTGTCGTGAGCGCGTTTTTCTCGGGCCTCTCGGGCGCGCTCCTCGTGTTCTATTTCGGTACCGCCTCGGTCGGCACCGTCGTCGACGTCGCCGTCGGCGTGAACGTCATCGTCGCGGCAGTGCTCGGCGGACGCCGCACGGTGCTGGGCGCGGCGCTCGGAGCCATCTTCCTGATCGTTGCCGGCGAATTCCTGCGGCCGACCGGTGAGCTTGCGACGTTCATCGTCTCGGCCGTCGCCCTGCTGGTCGTGCTGTTCTTCCCCGGCGGCTTCCTCGGAGCGGCACTCTCACGCGAGACGCGCTAGAGGACGCCGAGTAGTTTGCGAACTTTGGAATCGGAGCTCTAGTGATGGACGCAACCAGCAACAACCCGCCGGTTCTCGAAGTCCGCGGCCTCACCAAGCGCTTCGGCGGCCTCACCGCGGTCAAGAACCTCAATCTCGAACTGCATGCCGGGGAAATTCTCGGCCTGATCGGGCCGAACGGCTCCGGCAAGTCGACTGCGATGAAATCGATCATGGGCATCGAGCGCCCGAGCGCCGGCGACGTCGTCTTCCAGGGCGAAAACGTCGCAGGCCTGCCCGCGCACAAGATCGCGCGCAAGGGTTTTGGCATGGTGTTCCAGCATTCGCGGCCGCTGAACCGGCAAACGGTGCTCGAGAACATCATGGTCGCGCTGTTGCCCGACAGCCTCTTCATGCTGTTTGCGGACAAGGCTTTGACCGAACGCGCCGAATGGATTGCCAATCGCGTCGGCCTTGGTGCCGTGATGCACCGCCGTCCGCCGACTTTGCCGTTCGCCGACCTGCGGCGGCTCGAACTCGCCAAGGCCATCGCCAGGGACCCCAAAGTGGTGCTCGTGGACGAGCCCTTCGCCGGTCTGACACTCGCCGAAGTCGGCACCTTCTCCGAACTGATCAAGAGCTTCCGCGACGAGGGCCGCGCGGTGCTGCTCGTGGACCACAACGTCAAGAGTGTGGCGGCGCTGGTCGATCGGGTGCTTGCGATGTATCTCGGCGAGGAGATCGTCACCGGCCGCGCCGACGAGGTGATGCGTAACGAAACCGTGCGGCGGGTCTATCTCGGAGGCGCGATCGAGACTTCGGCCCGACCGGAGACGAGCTTCAAGGACAGGGTACCGTTCCTGCAGGTCGAGAATGTCAGCGTGTTCTACGGCAAGGCCCAGGCGCTGGAGAACGTTTCGATCCATGTCCATCAGGGCGAATTCGTCTCGGTGGTGGGGCTCAACGGTGCCGGCAAGACCACATTGTTCAACACCATCTCCGGCTTTTTGCCCTATACCGGCGAAATTCTGCGCGACGGAGAGAAACTGCGCGATCTGAGCCCCGCGCGCATTGCCCGGACCGGCATCGTGCAATGTCCGGAATCGCGCGAATTGTTCGGCGAGATGAGCGTGCGGGAAAATCTCGATCTCGGCGGCCAGCATCTGGCCGACGATGAAAGGGAGAGGCAACTCGCCTGGCTGTTCGAACTGTTCCCGATCCTGAAGGAGCGCCAGGGCCAGTTGGCGCAGACCCTCTCCGGCGGCGAGCAGCAGATGCTCGCGATCGGCCGTGCGTTGATGATGCAGCCCAAGATACTGATCCTGGACGAACCGACGCTGGGACTTGCCCCCGTCATTCTCGAGCTATTGTCGAAGACACTCGAGCGGCTGCGACAGACTACGCAGATCACCGTGCTGCTGGGCGAGCAGAATGTGACCTTTGCGCTTCCGCACGCCGACCGCGTTTACGTGCTCGAACACGCACGGATCGTCTGGGAGGGCGATCCAGGCCGTTTCGCCGCGGAAGCCGGCGCCGGCTATCTCTGAAGGCCGGAGTGATCCGAGCCCGACTTATCTGGCACTGACAGTACGACTTTGTACGGCAGGCGGCGCGTTCTGCGTCGGAGCGTCGGCAGGCACCAAGTGGTGGGCCGTGAACTCCGCCTCCACGTTCTCCGCTATCCAGTTGGATGGCGTCGGCTGGATGATAGCCATGGCAACCAGCGCAATCGCGAGCAGAACGGGCAGGACCAGAAATCCGGTGCCCCATTTCTCGAAGACGCTGTTGCCGTTTTTGCCTGATTTGTCGAACGGAGCATGCATGGATGCCTCCCACTGACGGAAGTTCTCATGCCTGCTTAGCTCAAGTCGCACCCTGCCAATGTGAGCTGTTTCACAGCCCTCGCATGCTCAAGAAAACGTCAACTGTCCCGCGGCGCTGTTCCCGCCAGTTCCTGAAGCGAGGCGACGTCGAGCACCATGATGGCGCCATGTTCGAGGCGGACCCAGTCGCGGGCGGCCCAGGCGCGCAGCTGCTTGTTGATGCTCTCGCGGGTCATTCCGACCATTTCGCTCAGTTCCTGCTGGGTGACCGCAATTGTGCGGCGGACCTGCGCCGGCTGGTGCCGTTCGATCAGGCGAAGAAGCGCGCTGGCCAGTCTCCCCGGCAGATCCTGGAGAATAACCTCTTCGACCTGATCGCTGGTCCATCGCAGCCGCGCGCAAAGCAGTTCGATGAATTTCATCGCCAGCGCCGGCTGGCTCCGCACGAAGGGGAGAAATTCGCGGCGGTCGATGACGATAATCTCGCAATTGGTGTTTGCCGTGGCGTCGGCGGTCCTTGCCTTACCGTCGAGTACCGCGACCTCGCCGAAAATCTCGCCCGGACCGATCAAATTCAGGATCGCGCTGCGGCCGTCAGGCGAGGAGATGCTGATCTTCACGGTGCCGCTGATCACCGCAATCAGGCTGTTGCCCGGATCGCCCTTGGAGACGATCGTGGCTCCGCGCTTGAGCGTCGCATGTTTGGCATAACGGCAAAGCTGGTCGAACGCCTCGGAATCGAGGTCGCTGAAAATCGGATGCTTGCGCAGCACTGCCAATTTGCTGCTCGGAAAATGCCGAACGTCGCTGGTCTTGTCCTGAGGCACGCCAATCTCCAGAAGCACGGCAGCGCCGAACAGGATGGTACCACCTATCGGGCCCGCGCATGTGAAGGCCGACGGAAATCCTGCCCGTGACCCGAGCCTAGCGAAAATTGCTATCAGAACAAGTATTTGAGAGCTGTTTGATGCGGCTTTCAAGCGCGCGGTGTGCCCGGGATGGCGCCTTCAGGACGAGGCGGATCAGGAATGAAATTTCAAGTTGCTTTTTCTGCCGTGGCGCAAAGCCGCCGCTCCTCGAACGAGGCGCTGTGTTTGCCATCAGATTGTCTTCAGGATTTCAGGATTTCCGGAAAGGCGTCTTCAGATTTTCCGGGCGCGTTTGACGGTCGGCCCAGGCGAGCACGACCGCGAATACAATAAATATGGCCAGCACTACGGCGCTCATCACCATTGCTTCGAAAGGCATTCGAACCCCCATTGTGAATCGCAGCCATTATCCTTCCCCTTCGGCCACTGTCTTTGATCGCAATCAAATCGGACGATTGGCGAGTGGCCTCGTGGGCCTTGCGGCCGCTTCTCACACCGTGGCAAGAGCCTCGGCGCGCACCGGATCGAGGATGCAGATCCCGCCGTGGAGGATTTCGATCAAGCCATCACGCTCAAATCTGGTGAAGGTCCGGCTGATGGTTTCGATGGTCAGCCCGAGGTAATCGGCGATGTCCTGCCGGCTCATCGGGAGCGGCACCGTTTGCGGCGGACCCGATGCATCAGCCATCCGATTGCGCCAGCGGATGAGGAACGTTGCGACTTTTTCCTCGGCGGAGCGCCGTCCGAGCAAAACGATGTGATCCTGAGCCCGGCTCAGTTCGCGTACCGCCAATTCGTTGAGGCTGCGCAGCAGTTCCGGCTTGTCCTCGGTAAATCGCGCAAATCCGGTTCTGGAGAATTGGCACAGCACAACGGGGCTGATTGCGTCGGCGGAAAAGTTGTGATGGCTCGATGCCGCAAGTCCCAGAAAGTCGCCAGGCAGCGCAAATCCGATGATCTGGCGTCGTCCGTCGGGGAGCAGCTTGTATAGCCGCATGACACCCTCGAGCAGATTGTAAAAGGACGTCGTTATTTCCTCCTGGGCGAACACGGTCTCGCCCGCTTCGAAACGGACGTGGCGTCCCAAATGCGCAAGTTCCCGCAGCGCGGCTGTGTCGAGGGCAGCACAGACGCTGAGCCGTCTTATCGAACATTCAGCACAGGGATGCCCATTTGGCTCGCCTGTCACCGGAGACGTCGTCATGTCGCTCCCGGGTGGATGATCTTCAACTGACCAAATGTCTATGCGGATCATCCAGGCCCCGGTTGACGCAGATCAACGAATAGGGGCAGCGGCGCAATAATAAGGTTTGACCTATTCATTGAAGTTGCTGTTGAAAACGCCCCGCCGATGTTGCGATTTGCCCTGTGTCAGACCTTCCTTGCGTTGCTCGCGACGACGCACACGCTTGCGGCTTCCCCCGCCGAACAACGCGGCATGGCCTATGCGCATTCCCATTGCGCGCGGTGCCACGCCATCGATCGCGTATCGAAGAGCCCGCTTGATATCGCGCCGCCGTTTCGAACGCTTCATCTGCGTTATCCCATCGAAACGCTGGGCGAGGCGCTCGCGGAAGGCATCTATACCGGTCACGCGGAGATGCCGGCGTTCGAACTCACCCCTGACCAGATCCACGATCTGTTGTCGTACCTGAAAACGCTCGAATAAACGCGCGCCCTGCGCGGCTCAGAGCGTCTGCACCGTCCACGCGATCAGCTCCTTCGCCAGCCGGCCGAACGCATCGTCGAAAGCCGTAACCGCCGGCTGAGGTTCGAGCTTGTCGAACTTCTGGCTCTGTTCGAACAAACGCGACGCGATGACCTTGCCGTTCTTGTCGAGGATTCTCGCCGAAAGGGAAATCTCGGCCTCGGGTTGCGTATCGGTTTGTACTTGAAAGCGCCGGACGTCGATCAGGAGCTGGAAATCCGTCTGACCGACATCGGCGGCGCGCAACGGCGCATGAGCTATATCGTAGTTTTCGAAACTCTCGATCAGCCTCGCCTGCAGCAGCTTCGGAATGCTGTCAGCCCAGAGGAACTCGGCGAAATCGGGATGGTCCTCGACCGGAGAAAACAGCATCCGCTGGGTCTCGAGCATCGCCACCGCGGTCGGCTCGGGAAGCGCCAGCTGTCCCTTGATCGCCTTGACCGGAGCCGGAAAATCCTTTGCCGCACGCAAATCGTAAGTGACTTTCTGCGGCTGCGTGCCGCCGCCCGTCATCTTTTCGAGACCGGAGACGATGCTGTCGAGCTTGCCGGTGTTGCGCGCGAGCCCATCGGAAAAGACCTTGAAATTGGCAATGGTGTCCTTCAACGGCTCGGAATTTTCCGTCAGCACGGAATCGACCTTGCGTAGAGCATCGCGCGCGGCCTGTGTCATGCTCTGGCCCGCCCCGGGCTCGGCGATGAGGGTGGGCACCGGGCCGGAGTTTGCGACCTCCTTGCCGCCTTCCAGAGCGACCACGGGAACGCCTGTCAGTCCCTGAAACTCCAGACCTACCTTGGTATCGGAGCGTACCGGGGTGTTCGAGGCCACCGATATCGT
This sequence comes from uncultured Alphaproteobacteria bacterium, assembly GCA_963820275.1. Classification (GTDB taxonomy): domain Bacteria; phylum Pseudomonadota; class Alphaproteobacteria; order Rhizobiales; family Xanthobacteraceae; genus Bradyrhizobium. The sequence goes on along the minus strand of CAWFZL010000034.1, from coordinate 271,607 downwards.
TGCATTGACGCGGCGAGGATTGTCGGAAGCGAGGGCGAGATCCGTGACCTCGCCGACGCGGATGCCGTTGAACAACACCCCGGCGCCGATCAACAGGCCCGGCACGGGTCCGTCGAACTGAACGTGATAGGTGGCACGCGGGCCAAGCCCGCCCATGTTGTTGAGCCAATACACGAAGCCGAATATGGCGAGTATGGTCGCCAGCACGAAGGCGCCGACAATGACGAAGGGAGCGCGGGTTTCCATCTCTTTCAGCTCGCTTTGGGTTGCAGCATCTGGGAGCGCTTGCCATGGAAATAGGCTCGCACCCAGGGATGCTCGGATTGAAGAAGTTCACGCATCGGCCCGATCGCGACGATCTTGCCGTCCGCCAGCGCCGCGACGCGGTCGCACACGGTATTGAGGCTGGCAAGATCATGGGTCACCATGAACACCGTCAACCCAAGCGTCTTTTGCAATGTCTTGATCAGCGCATCGAAGTCGCCGGCCGCAATGGGGTCCAGCCCCGAGGTCGGCTCGTCGAGAAACACGATGGCGGGGTCGAGTGCCAGAGCGCGGGCCAGCGCCACGCGCTTGGTCATGCCGCCGGACAATTCGGCGGGAAACTTGTCGCCGTCCTCCGGAGAGAGGCCCACCATTTCGAGTTTGGCGATCGCGACCTCGTCCATCAGCGCCTGCGACAGTTCGAGATTTTCCCGCAGGGGAAACTGGATGTTCTGGCGAACGGTCAATGACGAAAACAGCGCCCCCTGTTGAAACAGGATGCCCCATTTTCCGGCCTCGCTTCGCGCGCTACGCTCTCCGTTGCGCCCGATCTCCGCCCCCATCACCTCGATCTCTCCGCTTCGGCGCGGGACGAGCCCGATGATGGTCCGCATCAAGACCGTCTTGCCGCCGCCGGAAGCGCCGACCAGGCCCAAAATCTCTCCACGGCGCACATCGAGCGACAAATGGTCGATCACGATCTGCCGGCCGAAGCCGACCACGAGATCCCTGACCCGTATCGCAAATTCCGGAACCTCTTCCTGCATCGTCACATTCCGATCGATGCGAAGAAGATGGCAAACAGGCCGTCGAGAACGATCACGAGAAATATCGATTTCACCACTGACGTCGTCGTCTGCTTGCCGAGCGATTCCGCGCTTCCCTTGACACGCAGACCCTCGCTGCAGGCGATGATGCCGATTGCCAGCGCCATGAATGGCGCCTTGATGATGCCGACCTTGAAGCTGGTGACCGAGACGGCATCGTGCAGGCGGGCAATGTAGATCGCCGGGGCCATATCGCCATATAACTGCGCAACCAGCCCGCCGCCATATAGCGCGGCCATCGACCCGATGAAGCTCAGGATCGGCAGCGCGAGAACCAGTGCCAGGATGCGCGGCAGGATGAGAACCTCGATCGGATCGAGCCCCATCGTCGACAGCGCATCGATCTCCTCACGCATTTTCATGGAGCCGAGTTCGGCGGTGTAGGCGCTTCCCGAACGGCCTGCGACCATGATCGCAACGATCAGCACGCCGAGTTCGCGCAATACCAGAATTCCGACCATGTCGACGACGTAGGAATCGGCGCCGAATTTGCGGAAATGAAAGAAGCCCTGTTGGGCGATGATGGCGCCGATGAGGAAGGTGATCAGAATCATGATCGGGATCGCCTGAAAACCGACCCTGTAGAGCTGATAGACCATCGATGTCAGCCGCAGCGACCTCGGACGGCGCAGCACGCCGACAAGAGCAAGGAACAGCGAGCCGAGCATTTGCAGGAACGCGCCGATGTCTTCCCGCGACCCGAGCGTGGCGCGGCCGATGTCGTTCAATCTTGCCACGACGGGATTGAGAGCCGGCGGCGGTGCCGGATTGCGGCGATTGACCTGCCGCACTTCCTCGATCAGGCCGGCGTAATTATCGGCCACTCCGACGACCTCGGCGGGATGGCCGGAGGCGCTCGCGCGTCGCGATATTTTCTCCAGCAACCAGGCCCCGATCGTGTCGAGCTCGCGCACGCCGGCCAGATCCAGCTTCAGCGCCTTCGCCCGCACGATGTCTCCGGCGACCGAATTGGAAAGATTCTCCAAAATGGCGGCATTTGCGGCCGTCCAGGCGCCGCCCGGACGGAGTTCAAGCACATCGCCCGATGGAGTCGCGGTTAACAGAGGGGGAGAGGTCAAGAATTCGTGTTCCTCTTCAATGGAATGGCGCATGTCTATTCGCCGGCGGCGGCCGCCGGCTTGACCTGCCTCAAGGAAGCAAGCCACCGGCAGTTGAGGCAAATCAAATGCGGGATCGGTCTCTTGCCTAGTGTGGTGGCTCAGATGGTCTCTTCAGTTGCGCCGCGGATCGGTTCGGATTCGGGACACTAGACTTTCCACCGGACCACGCAACCAAGGCAAGAACCAAAGGCAGTATCGATGTTCGATTCAGGAGAATTGCGCGACGAGCTTGATGCCCTCAAGGGCGAGTTATCGCGCCTGCTCGACGTCACGGGCGAGGAAATCCTCGACGCGTCGAAGACCCGCGCGGAGGCGCTTGCCGATCAGATCAAGGCTGCGCTGAGTGATCTTGGCGAAACCGTCAGCGAACAGGAAGACCGTCTGGGCGACATCGTCTCGGAACGGCCGATCACGACGCTTGCTTCGGCCTTCGCGCTTGGCGTCGTAGTCGGCTTCATGCTGAGGAGAAATTGAGATGAATCCGGAAAACGTCGTCAAGCATCTGCGCGTGCTATGGCGCACCGACCGCATGATCGCCGATATGCGGATGCGAAATCTTCTCACCGGGCTTGGCCTGAAGGCTTTCGCCGCGCTGATTGCGGTGTTCGGCCTGTTGATGCTGGAACTGTCGGCCTATTTCGCGCTGGTGCAGATCCTGAACCCGGTTTACGCCGCCGCCATTCTCGGGCTCGCGAATTTTCTGATCGCAGCGCTGCTGCTGGCGATCGCCGCCCGGCCGCCCTCGGGTCGCGAATACGAGCTTGCCACCGAAATTCACGGCGCCTCGATCGAGGCGCTGCAGAACGAGGCCCGTGCACTGCACTCGCAGGTGTCCGGCGTGGTCCACAATCCCCTGAATGGAATTCTGCCCCTGATGATCGTCCCGCTGCTCACCATCATCATCAAGGGCCTGAAAAGGAAGCAGGCCGGCGCCGAGGCCGGCGCGCCGGCGGAGAAATAGCCCTGGTTTCGTCCGGCATCGCAAGACCTCACAGGAGTGAAAGCAATATGCCAAAGCCGATACTGAACGCCTCCCTGCCCTCGCGGTTTCGGCAAATTCGTCTCGAACTGGCCCGCGAGCCGGGCCACCCCGAAGGCGATGCCGCCGTGGCTTATGTCATCGTCGCCCCGCTCGACGAGCGCGACCGAATCGACGCGCGATTGTGGCGCGCGCATCGCGAGGCGTGCAGGATCGCTCGGCTGCGGCCCAACGAGGACGATGCGCTAGGCCATCTCATTCACGTGAAGGGCGGCGGCTGGGCATTCCACTATGACGGCGAGACCGACGTGCCGGACGACGTCGGAGTTCACCTCGGCGACGAACGCTTCGCGACCGCCGAATATGTGGCGATAAGGGAAGCCGGCAAGACCCATACTTACCGCGTCGTCGCAGTCTCGCATCTTTGAGCGGATATCTCCGACCGGCTCTCGTTCCGAGGAGCGGCGCGCGGCCCTGTCTGGAAGGATGAGGCGCCCGGCACGCTACCTCGCAATTTCAGCCGGACAAATTCAGCCGGACCTCGCAGATACCGGGATCGGCCGGACTCGTCTTGATATCGAAGCCGAGATTGCGGCACATCTCCAGCATCACCGTGTTCTCCTGAAGCACGTCGCCGGAGATCGTTTTGAGGCCTTCGGACTTCGCGTATTCGATGATGAGTTGCATCAACGCCCAGCCGAGTCCCCTGCCCTTGAGATCGGACCGGAGCAGGATCGCATATTCGCCGTTCTCGTAGATCGAGTCCGAATGAATCCGCACCACGCCGACCATCTCGCCGCTCGTTTCGTCAAACGCGACAAAGGCCATGGCGCGGGCATAGTCGAGCTGCGTCAGCCGCGCGATGAATTCATGGGAGAAATCCTTCATCGGCGCAAAGAAGCGAAGCCGGAGGTCCTGCATCGTGACATGGCGCAGGAATTCATGAAGCTGAGGCTCGTCCTCGGGCATGATCGGGCGTGCAAAAACCCGCCAGCCGTCCTTGACCTCGATATGCCTCTTCCATTGCGAAGGATATGGCCGTACGGCGAAATTGGCGGGACCTGAGCCGGCGAATTTCCGCTCCACCTTTCCGACCGCGATCCGCGCGTCAACCGCCATCACGCCGTTCTCGTCCGCGATCAGCGGATTGATGTCGAGTTCGCGAATTTCGGGAATGTCGGCAGCCATCTGGGCGATCTTGACCAGCACCATCTCCACTTCGTCCTGCTTGACCGCGGGCACGTCGCGATAGCCACGCAACAGCCGGGAGACGCGGGTGCGCTCGACCAGACCTCGCGCCAGCTGCAGATCGAGCGGCGGCAGCGCCAGCGCCTTGTCGTTGATGATCTCGACCGCCGTGCCGCCGCGCCCGAACACAACGACGGTGCCGAATGTCGGATCGTCGGCCAGCCCAACGATCAGTTCGCGCGCCTTGGGCCGCACTACCATCGCCTGCACGATGACGCCGGCGATCCGCGCCTCGGGACGAAGCGCCTTTGCCCGCGCGATGATCTCGGCCGTCGAGGCGCGCACCGCGTCGGTGGTGGTGAGGTTGAGCACAACGCCACCGACATCGGATTTGTGGACGATGTCCCTCGACATGATCTTGAGCACCACCGTCGCCCCTTGCGCGAACAGGCGCGAGGCGTGAGCGACTGCCTGCTCGGCGTCCGCTGCCGCAAAGGTCGGCACCATCGCGATTTCATAGGCCTCGAGCAACCGGCTGATCTCGACCGGATCGAGCCACTGCCGGCCATCGGCAAGTGCTGTGGCAACGATCTTCCGCGCCTGGTCCAGATCGGGGGAAAAATTGTGTGGCATCGCAGGCGGTACCTGCGTCAGCAGGGTCATCACCTCGCGATGACGCACCAGATGCATAAAACCGCGGACGGCATCGTCCTCAGTGGGATAATTGGGAATCCCGGCGCTGCTCAGCATGTCGCCGATCTTCTCTTCGGCGCCGACCCATGCGGCAAGCACCGGCTTGGCTGCGTTGCGGTGCTGGTCGCGATACTTGCGGACCATGTCGGCCACAGTCAGGGCGATATCGTCCGCCCGCGCAATCGCGGTCTGGACGTTCATGACCAGGATCGCGTCATTGTCGGGGTCGCCGAGCAGGACCTCGAGCGCCGCCGCATAACGCGCCTGGTCCGCATCGCCGACAATATCGACCGGGTCGGATCCCGACCATGTCGGCGGCAACACCGCATCGAGCTTTGCGCGGGTCGCTGCCGAAAGCGGCGCGGGAACTCCCCCCAGCTCGGAAAGCCGGTCGACAGCAAGAACACCGATGCCGCCGCCATTGGTCAGTATGGCCAGCCGCTTTCCCGGAGGCGAAGCGACGCGCCCCAGCGTTTCGGCGCAGTCGAACAATTCACGAAGGTCCAGCACCCGCAGCATGCCGGCGCGGCGAAACGCGGCCTCATAGACCGCATCGGAGCCTGCGAGCGCACCGGTGTGGGTCGCTGCCGCCCTTGCGCCTAGCGCCATGCGGCCCGATTTAACAACGACCACCGGTTTGATCCGCGCGGCGGCGCGCGCCGCCGACATGAACTTGCGCGCGTCCTTGATCGCTTCGACATAGAGCAGGATTGCGCGCGTCCTGCCATCGAGCGCGAAGTAGTCCAGGAGATCGGCGATATCGACGTCAAGCTGGTCGCCGATGGAAACAATTCCGGAAAAACCCACCGCGCGCTGCGCTGCCCAGTCGACCATTCCCGTGGCGATGGCGCCCGATTGCGAGATCAGCGCCAGGTTTCCGGCCAGCGGCATATGCGCGGAGAAACTGGCATTGAGATCGGCGCATGGCATGATGATCCCGAGACAATTGGGCCCGATCAGCCTCATTCCATATTTGCGCGCGGCAGTTTCCGCAGCTTCCGCCAGCGAAGCCGTGCCGTGACCAAGCCCGGCCGGAATGATGACCGCGCCGGCGGCGCCGAGCTTTCCCGCCTCGTCGATGAGGCCTGGAACAGCGGCAGCCGGCGCTGTGATCACGACGAGTTCCGGTGCGAACGGCAATTTGCCCAGGGTTGCGACGGTGGCAACGCCATCGACCTCCGGATAATGCGTGTTCACCAGGCCAAAATCGCCCTTGAACCCTGCCTGGCGAATATTGCGCAAGACGGCCCGCCCGACGGAACCCTGGCGCGGACTTGCCCCCACCAGAGCAAGCGAGCGCGGCGCAAGCAGGTTCTTCAGGCGATAGGTCGACATCGGTTATTCCGCGCCTGCTGGATGGTTCACGTGAGTGGATCGAGTTTCTCGGGCTCACGCGCTAATGCGACATCATAACCCAGCAGGGTGGCTGTCCAATGACGGTTTTTGTGGCACCGCCCCAGACGATCTGGTTCATCCGCGAATGGCGGAAAGCCCCCATCACCAGAAGGTCGATCGCATTCTTCTTCACATAGGCCTCGAAGACCTTGCCGACCGAGCTGCCGTCGATCTTGATGGCTTCGAAGGTCGCGTTGATTCCATGCTCGGCAAGATGGCGCGCAAGCGCTGCACCCGATTCCAGCTCGGCTTTCGACTTCTCGTCGGTCGCCGTGATGATGCGCACGTCGGCGGCGTCCTCAAGCAGCGGCAATGCATCCGCCACAGCGCGCGCGGCGGGCGCGGTATGATCCCATGCGATCGCGACGCGATCGAAAACGATGGGTAGTTCGCGGGCTATTTCCTCAGGGCACATCAGGATCGGCCGGCCCGATTCGAAGATCAATCGTTCGACGATTTTCTCCGACCGGCTGTCATCTGATTTCACGGGAATCATCGACAGATCCGCGAGCCGCGCAGGCCCGACGAAATTCGCCAGTGCGTCCGCAAGATCCTGCCGCACGATCCGTTGCTCGCTGCGCACGGAAAGGCGGTTTGCCGCTGCCTCGAACGCCTGCAACAGGCCGCGCGCGTTGGACGCGTTGCGCAATGCCGCCGCGGCTTCCTCGTTCTCGATATCGGGCGAGATCACGACCTTCGGGCGAACCGGTATCTCCTCTTCGACCGCGACCGCGATGACGCGAGCCCCGAAATCGCCGGCAACCGCCACGCACTTGCCGATCGCTTCGATCGCCGAAGCACTGGCCTCGCCGGCCAGCGGCAAGAGAATTTCCTTGATCGCCATGGGCGCCTCCTTGCCTGCCAAAGGTAGGGTCTTGCCGAAAGATGCTGTTGATCTCTGTCAAATAAGTGCCGGCAAGTCCGGCCGCAAAAGCGCAAATCGGACACGGACATGAAAATGCGCTGCCGATGCCGGCAGCGCGTTTTCGAAAGGGGCATGCGTGGTTCAGGCGGCAGCCTTGATGTCAATCTTCTTGGATTGAGCCGGTGCCGGCTTCGGCACCGTCACCTTCAATACGCCCTTCGACATCACGGCCTTGATATTGTCGGCGTTGACCCCGTTCGGCAACTGTACGGAACGGATGAACGAACCATAGCTGCGCTCGACCAGGTGATAGTCCTTCTTGGTCTCTTCTCGCTCGTTCTTCTTCTCACCGCGAATGGTAAGGACATCGTCGGCCAGGTTCAGCTGAATATCCTTCTCCTCGAGACCAGGTAACTCGGTCGTGATCTCGATCTCCTTGTCGGTTTCGCTGACGTCCATGCTGGGCATCAGCTCGCGGGTCGTCGGGAAGCTTGGGAAGCCCCCAAAGCCTCGAGAAAAGCCGTCGAACAGGCGGTCGACCTCCTGCTGCAGGGCAGTGAACGGATTGGCTGACGACCGCGTTAACCCGCGTTCGCTTCCTACGGGAATCAGCGATTTCATGATTGATCCTCCTGACTTGAACCTTTTTCTGGCCGGGCAATCCCGGCTTCGCGCTACCTCATCACATCCCGGGCGATCGGCCTTGATCGAGGTCAAAACCGGGGTCCCAGGGCCGCCCTACTTAAATGTTGTTGCCGGCCATCGGTTGCCTGGAGAATATTAAAAATGCACGCGATGGTCTTGCCTGCTCCACGGACGGCTTTGGATTTGCAAGAACGCGAAGACCCCGTCCCCGGGGATGGAGAAATCCGTGTCCGGGTGAGCGCCTGTGGCGTGTGCCGGACCGACCTTCACGTGGTCGACGCAGAGTTGCCCGGCATCAGATATCCCGTGATCCCGGGTCATGAAATCGTCGGCCGCGTGGATGGGCTCGGCAGAAACGTCACGACCCATGGAATCGGCGACCGCGTCGGAATTCCCTGGCTGGGCTATACGTGTGGCGTCTGCCGCTTCTGCAAGAACGGCATGGAAAATCTCTGCGATCGCCCGCTTTTTACCGGCTATACGCGGGACGGCGGCTTTGCCACGCATACCATCGCGGACGCGCGCTATGCGTTTCCGCTCGGCGAAGAAGGCGACGACGTTGCGATTGCGCCTTTGCTCTGCGCAGGACTGATCGGCTGGCGGTCGCTGGTGATGGCAGGAGATGCGAAGCGGCTCGGTATCTACGGCTTTGGCGCCGCCGGACACATCATCTCCCAGGTCGCGATCTGGCAGGGCCGTGAAATCTACGCCTTTACCCGGAGCGCGGACACCGCGGCGCAGGAATTTGCGCGCAATCTGGGGGCAGCGTGGGCAGGCTCGTCGGGGGAATTGCCCGATGTTCCGCTCGACGCGGCCATCATCTATGCACCGGTCGGCGAGTTGGTGCCCGCAGCGCTGCGCGCGGTACGCAAGGGCGGCAGGGTGGTGTGCGCAGGAATCCACATGAGCGACATCCCGAGTTTTCCCTACCATCTTCTCTGGGAAGAGCGGCAATTGGTATCGGTTGCCAACCTCACGCGACAGGATGGTCTCGATTTCCTCAAGATCGCGCCAAAGGCAGGAATCCGCACGCAGACGACGGCGTTCCCGCTTGCCAAGGCCAACGATGTCCTGAACAGACTGCGTGCCGGGCAAATCCTCGGCGCGGCGGTTCTCAAGCCGTAAGGTCTGTGCATGGCATTTTCGCTTCCGGCCGAAACACAGATGCAGGAACGCGTGTTCGCCTATATGGCGAACCCTGACCGGCATCCCGGGGTTCGGAGGATCGATACGCATGGGGCGTCGGTTTTTCTCGAGGGGAAGCAGGCGTTGAAGATCAAGCGAGCCGTGCGTTTCCCGTTCCTTGACTATTCGACCCTTGAGAAGCGAAAGGCCGCCTGCGAGGAAGAAATCAGGATCAATCGAGCGTTTGCGCCGCAGATCTATCGTCGCGTCGTGCCGATCACGCAGAACCGCGACGGAACACTCGAGATCGACGGTCGTGGCGCGCCGGTCGAATTCGCCGTCGAAATGACCCGCTTCGACGAGAACCAGACCTTCGACCATCTCGCCGCGGCCGGGCCGCTCGATCCCGCGCTCGTCGAGGCTGCTGCGGAAGCGATCGCGATCTCCCACCACAATGCAGCGCCTGCGGCGGCGGAGCCCTGGATCGGTTCGATTACCGGCATTATCGAGGGTAATTCCGCGGCATTCCGGCAGGCGAGACGTTTCCCAGCCGACGAGATCGATGATCTTGAACAGGCATCGCTTGCCGCATTTTCCCGAATTCGCGGATTGCTGGAGCAGCGCGGTGACCACGGATTCGTGCGTCGATGCCACGGCGACCTGCACCTTGCGAACATCGTGCTGATCGATCGAAAGCCCGTGCTGTTCGATGCGATCGAGTTCGATCCTTTGATTGCTTCCGTCGACTTGCTCTACGATCTTGCCTTCACCATCATGGATTTCCTCCGCTACGGCCGCCCGGCAGCCGCCAACGCTCTCCTCAACAGATATCTCCTGCTGACACCGATCGAAAATCTCGACGCGCTCGCGACGCTGCCGCTTTTCATGTCGCTGCGATCGGCGATACGCGCGCACGTGCTGCTCGCCCGCATCGACCGCAATGGCAGTGGCAAAGCCGAAGACATCCGGTCGGCACAGGCCTATTTCGACCTCGCGCGGCGGGTGATCCATCCGGCTGCACCGACGCTGGTGGCGATCGGCGGCCTTTCGGGGACTGGAAAATCGGTGTTGGCACGCGCTCTTGCCCCTGCGGTCCTGCCGCTGCCCGGCGCAGTCGTGTTGCGAACGGACGTGTTGCGCAAGCAGTTTTTTCACATCAAGGAAACCGACCGGCTGCCGGAAAGCGCCTACAATCCGCAAATCAACGAAAGGATTTACGGGACGCTCTTCCAACGCGCGTCGCGAATCCTCGCTCAGGGCCATTCGGTCATCGTCGATGCGGTATTCGCACGGCCCGCAGAGCGCCGCGCAATCGCGGACGCGGCACGCGGGCTGAATGTGCGGTTTTCAGGCCTTTTCCTGACGGCAGATATTGCAACCCGGCAAATGCGCGTTGGCCGCCGTGAGGCGGACGCCTCCGACGCCACGCCTGAGGTTGCTCGCCTCCAGGAAAAATATGACATCGGCGCGATCGATTGGGCCGTCGTGGACGCCTCGGGAACACCGGATCAGACGCTTCAGGAATGCCTGCCGCATGTCGCGCGGCCCTGAGCGGGCTCGCCCGGCCGGCAAAAGGATGCAAGTAACCCCGATGACGTTGAACGCACCGCCGAAGTCAGCAGCCAAGGGCATCTCTCATGCGAGGCCGATGCCACTGCGGCGGGGCCCCGCAACGCCGCCGCTCAATGTCACGATGACTTGCGAAACGGCATTTCGAACGATTGCGCGACACTATCTCCAGGAAATGAGATTGCAGCATCGCGGAACGAGCAAAGGCGATACCGACGCTTTGCACCAAATGCGCGTCGCACTGACCCGATTGCGGGCGGCCATAGAGTTGTTCCGGCCGATGGTGACGGACCTGCAGCAAATCCGGCTCACCGACGAATTGAAATGGCTCAATAGCCATCTCGGCGCCGTGCGCGATCTCGATGTCGCGGTCGAACGGCTGACCGCCGAAGACGGGAAACGTCCAAGGGAGATTCAGATCTGGCATGACGAGCGCGACAGACAGCACCGCGCTCTGGCTCGCGCGCTTGGCTCCGTCAGATACAAGCGACTGATCAAGAGTCTCTTGCACTGGATCGAGAAGGGTTCCTGGACGAGGCAGCGCGGAAAGAGAGCCGCCAAAATCCGCGCAACCGCGGTCACCGAATATGGCGCGCGCAAGCTGATGCGCTGGCAGGAGAAGCTTGTCCGAAGGAGCCACAAGCTGAAGGATATCAGTGCCAGGAAACGGCACCGGCTGCGGCTGATGAACAAGAGGCTCACATACGCCGCAGAATTGGTCACGGACCTGATTTCAGGCAGCAAAATACCGAATCACCAGGCAATGCTCAAGGTTCTGCGGAAGGCACAGCGATCGCTCGGTCAGTTGAACGATGACGAGAGATGCCGATCGATCGCGGCCACGATCGGCCAGCAAAAAACGGTAGAACGTTTGCTTGGCCCGCGCCACCAAAGGCACCTGCTTCGTGCGGCGGCCGCCGCCTACAGGAAATTGGCGAAACTGAAGCCGATCAGAATCTAGCGACGCACGTATTCGCCGGGTGCATCGGGCAGGCCGGTTCCGTCGCCGGTCCCCGCGCCCATTCGCGGTGGCTCGCATGGCTCGCCTGATTTCGCGGTCAGCCACCGCGTCCATTCCTGCCACCACGATCCTTCGGTTTTTGGCGCCTCCTTCAGCCATTCGTCGGGGCCGACATAGGGAGCATCCTCAGGCTTGTTCTTGACCTGATAGGAATGGCCCTCCTCGCCTGGCGGCGCCACAATGCCCGCATTGTGGCCGCCACTGGCCAGCAGGAAGGTGACATCCGCATCCACCTGATAGTGGATCTTGTAGACAGACCTCCACGGCGCAACGTGATCGCGGGTGGTGCCCACGACGAACATCGGCGCGTGAATATCCGACAGCACGATCGGCCTTCCCTCCACCTGATAGCGCCCCTCGGCGAAATCGTTGTTGAGGAACAGCTTGCGCAGATATTCAGAATGCATCCGGTACGGCAGGCGGGTCGCGTCGGCGTTCCAGGCCATCAGATCGCTCGGGGGCGAGCGTTCGCCCATCAGATAGTCATGCGCGATCCGCGACCAGATCAGGTCGTTCGAGCGCAACAGCTGGAAGGTGCCCGCCATTTGCGTGGTGTCGAGAATGCCGCGCTCCCACATCATGTCTTCCAGAAACGTGACCTCGCTCTCGTTGATGAACAAGGTGAGCTCGCCCGCTTCGGTAAAGTCGGTTTGGGCCGCGAGGAGTGAAATCGTCTTGAACGGACCATCCCTCCCGAACCTCGCAGCCGCAATCGACAACAACGTCCCGCCCAGGCAGTAGCCGAGGGCATGGATCTGACGGCGGGGCATGATTTCCCCGATGGTCTTGACCGCGGCGTTGACGCCGAGCCTTCGATAATCGTCGAAGGAAATATCGCGGTCGGCCGGGTCCGGATTGCGCCAGGAGATCATGAAGACCGTGAAGCCCTGCTCGGTCAGGAACCTCACCAGCGAATTGTGCGGCGAGAGATCGAGAATGTAATATTTCATGATCCAGGCCGGGACGATGAGGATCGGCTCCGGATGCACCTTCCCGGTCGTCGGATAATACTGGATCAGCTCGATGAGCTTGTTGCGGTAAACCACCTTGCCTCGCGAGGTCGCCACCGTCTTGCCTGCAACGAACTCGCCGTCCTGGGACTTCCCGGATGAGAGCAACTGGGTCAGGTCGGCGAGCCAGTTGCGCCAGCCCTGGACGAAATTCTCGCCACCGCTCTGGAACGCCTTCTGCAGCACCTGGGGATTGGTCGCGGCAAAGTTGGAGGGCGCGAACATGTCGAGGAATTGCCGTACCGAGAACTCGACGATCGCCTCGTTTTGCGGAGCTACACCTCGCACCCCCGTGGTCGCGTCGTGCCACCATTGCTCCGTCAGCAGAAATCCCTGCGCGAACAGATTGAAGGGCGGATTTTCCCATTCGGGCTTTTCGAAGCGCCTGTCCTGCGGCTGCGGTCTGATCAGGGCCCATGGCCCCTGACCGGGCGAGAAGAAGTGCTGCGCCGACTCCAGGAATCGCCGCGTGCTCGCGATGGCCTCCTGCGCTATCTCTATTCGCCGCTGCGGCGCCGTCGCCAGATGCGCGGCCCAATCGAAATAGGCAAGCGACAGGGCCACCGGTGATACGCCGCCGGTCAGGCTCGCGAACATCGCGTGGAGAGCGCGGTCGGCCTCGTAAGAATCCGCCTGCCGGGGCGGTGTTTCCTGATCGTGTCGGGAGCCGGGCTCATTCGCGATGATGGCGCGGCGATCTTTCCCGTCCCCTTCAGCGTGGGCCGGACAAGGCAAACGCGGCGCCTGCGCCGCAGGCAAGGTCGAAACCGGCTGCATGGAATTCATTCCCATATCTGACTCGACCGCAAATCCATGACAGCCCGAAGACGGGTCAAGACCGCGGCCATTTGGTTAACAGGTTCGAACCGGTCTCGATCACCCGTTCACCATGTTTGAACAGCCGCTCGCAATCCCGGCGCATGAAATCAATCTGGTGGCGACTGCATTCCTCAAGCATCGTTTTCAAATCCTTGACCGAGTGCGATCCGGCCATCTTTGATACATATTCCGAGAAAAGGTGCGTCTCGGTTCGCCCCCGATCGACAATTTCCTTGCTGGTGAAAACAGCCTCGTCGAACAGCATTTTCTGGACGCCAAACATGATTTCCAGGACGCTCCGGTTTGCCCTTGCAAATCGCGCTGCGGCGTCCGCCGCGTCGGCTTTCAACGGCTCGATCACGCCAGCAGAGGTGTCCGGCACGGAAAACTCGGGCATGGTAGCCTCCGATCCCTCTCGGTTTTTCAGATGTTGTAATGCTATGCCATCCCTGCAGGTCCGATGTTGAGCTGCATCAAGCCGGCAGGCAGAGTGCCCTTGACCTGTGTCAAATCGCCACGCGTAGTCGAGGCTAGTGTTTGGCTCGAGTTGATTCCAATTTCGAGCTGTCGGAGACCTCTTATGCGCGCCCATCAAATCATGACCCGCCCGGTCATCACCGTCACGCCGGATACCACGATTGTGGAGGCCGCCAACACGATGCTGCAGAAGCACGTTAGTGGCCTTCCAGTGGTTGACGCCACGGGCAAACTGGTCGGAATGCTCTCGGAAGGCGACTTCATTCGCCGCGGCGAAATCGGCACGCAACGCAGGCGCGGCCGATTCCTGAAATTCATCCTGGGTCCCGGCAAGGCGGCATCCGACTTCGTTCAGGAGCACGGGCGCAAGGTTTCCGAGATCATGACGACCGAACCGCTGTTGACCGTCGGTGAGGAAACACCGCTCGAGAAGATCGTGGCGCTGATGGAAACGAACAATGTCAAACGTCTGCCGGTAATGCGGGATGAGAGGGTCGTCGGCATCGTGTCGCGTTCCAACCTTCTGCAGGCCGTGGCGAGCCTTGCCCGCGACTTCCCCGACCCGACTGCCGACGATGATCACATTCGCAACCGCGTGATCGACACGCTGGCAAGGCAGGAGTGGTGTCCGTTCGGGCTATCGGTCGTCGTGCGCGACGGTATCGTGCATCTGTCCGGCGTCATCACCGAAGAACGCGCACGGCAGGCCTCCGTTGTTGCCGCCGAAAACGTCGCCGGCGTGAAGAAGGTCCACGACCATCTCTGCTGGGTCGACACCATGTCCGGAATGTATTTGAACTCTCCGGAGGACGAGGACTACGCGAAGGCGAGCTGACAAAGGCGAAACGAAGCCGCCGATCGACGCACTGCGCCTCATGGTTCGAGACGCGCTGGCACGCTCCTCACCGTGAGGGTCCAGCTTCTGACTTGGGGTTTGACTGCTTGGGGTTTGATTGCTTGAGGTTTGATTGCTGACCGGAGGTTTGACCCCTCATCCTGAGGAGGCGCAAAGCGCCGTCTCGAAGGATGAGGACTTTCGGGTACGCGCCGCGATCAGCGCGGCACAACGGCAGTTGCCTCGATCTCGACCTTCGCCGACCTCTCCACCAGCCGCACGACCTGAACCAGCGCCATGGCCGGATAATGCGCGCCAAGGATTTCGCGATAGATCCGGCCAAGCGTCTTCAGGCTCGCCAGATATTCTTCCATATCGACGACGTACCAGGTCAGGCGGACGAGATGTTCGGGCCGCGCGCCGCCTTCGGCGAGAATGGCCGCAATATTGCTCAGGGTCTGATGGACCTGCCCGATGAAATCCGCGGCGAGATTGCCTTGGGCATCCCAGCCGATCACGCCACCCGTCACGACGAGACGGCCATCCGCGGCCATGCCGTTCGCGTAGCCTTTCGGCGCCGGCCAGCCGCCCGGTTGCAGGACTTGAGGGCCTTGGGCTTCGTGTTCCACGGGCCGGACTGCAAGGCTGGGACCTTTCGGCAAGCTCACTGGCAATTCTCCTTCAAATTTCATTCGGCCGCGATGCCTGCCGACGCCCCGCTTGCCTGCGCCATCTGCCGCAGGGCAAATCGTCTCAGTTTTCCGGTTTCCGTTTTGGGCAGCTGGGCAACATATTCGATTGCGCGCGGATATTTATAAGGTGCGATCTCGCGCTTGACATGATCCTGCAACTCGGTCGTCAGGGCGGCATTGGCGGCAACCCCGGGGCGCAAGACCACATACGCCTTGACGATCATGCCGCGTGCTTCGTCGGGAGCTCCGACGACGCCGCATTCAGCCACCGAATCGTGCCTGAGCAGAGCCGCCTCGACTTCGGGACCTGCGATGTTATAGCCGGATGAGATGATCATGTCGTCGGATCGCGCCACGAAAGAGAAGCGGCCCTTCTCGTCGCGAACAAAGGAATCGCCGGTCAGATTCCAGCCATCGCGCACATAGTTCGACTGCCTGCCATCCGCGAGATAGCGACAGCCCGTGGGGCCGCGAACAGCAAGCCTGCCGATCGTTCCGACTGGTACTTCCTTCATCTCGTCGTCGACGATCCTTGCCTCGTAGCCGGAGACAGGCCGCCCCGTCACTCCGGGAGCAGCATCGCTTGCGCGGTTGGTGATGAAGATGTGGAGCAGTTCCGTGCTGCCGATGCCGTCGAGAATGGTCTTGCCCGTCTTTCGGGTCCAGCTTTCGAACACCGCAGCCGGCAGTGTTTCGCCTGCCGAGACCGCAAGACGAAGCGAGGAGAGATCGGCGCCCTGGTCCATCGCCGCCATCATCGCACGATAGGCGGTCGGCGAGGTGAAGCAGATGGTGGCCTTGTAGGTTTCGATAATCTTGACCATCTCGCCCGGAGCCGCATTTTCCAGAAGCGTCGCGGTCGCGCCGAACCGCAGCGGGAAAATCGCGAGCCCCCCGAGTCCGAAGGTGAAGGCAAGCGGAGGCGAACCGACAAACACGTCGTCGGGCGTTACCTGAAGCACTTCCTTCGCATAGCCGTCCGCGATGATCAGGAGGTCGCGATGGAAGTGCGCGGTCGCCTTTGGCTCGCCGGTAGTGCCCGACGTAAATCCCAATAGCGCGACATCATCCCGGCCGGTTCTGACCGCATCGAACTTCACCGGCTTGTTCAGCGCTACCCGGTCGAGTTCCGCATCATGATTTGAAGTGCCGTCAAAATTCACGACCTGCTTGAGAAATTTGCTGGTCTTCGCGCAAGCTACCAGTTCGTCGGCGATGCGGCTGTCGGTCAGCGCCAGGGCAATCTCGGCCTTGTCGACGATCTTGCTCAATTCTCCGGCACGCAGCATGGGCATGGTATTGACGACGACGGCGCCCGCTTTCGTGGCGGCGAGCCACGCGGCGACCAGCGCCGGATTGTTGCCCGAGCGGATCAGGACGCGGTTGCCGGGCTTGACGCCGTAGTTCTCCACCAGTGCGTGCGCAAGGCGATTGGACCAGTCGGCGAGCTCCTTGTAGGTGCGCTGGCGACCGTTGCCGATCAGCGCGATGCGATCCCCAAACCCCTTCTCGACGATGCGATCGGTGAGTTCGACGGCTGCGTTGAGATATTCGGGATATTGAAACTCCGGACGGTCGAGCAGCAAAGCCGGCCACTGCTCGGGCGGCGGAAGGTTGCGACGGGTAAAATCATCGACGTGCGCCGTTGGGCCGAGCATTGAACCGGTCGATGCCTCGGTCGTTGTGCCAAGGTTCGTATTTTCACCTGACATTTCCATCGTCCCTCCTTTTCAGGATGAAGGGCTGAAAGAGCAAAACCATCCGGCAAAGGGGCTTTTTCCGAAAACATTTTATACTTAAAACAATTGGACGCAAGAGGCCAAACCACTCGTCCCACACTATTGCGATCTACCGCGCTGCCAGTTCCTTCAGGCGCAACACCATGGGCGAGCCGGGCTCCGCGAGCGGGGCAATCGCCGTGAAGTGGTTGGCGCCGGCAACCGTGCCGAAACGTGTGGCAATGCCGACCTTTCCCCACTCCTCGACAATGGCCCGGCTTTGCCGGAAAAACTCCGCGCTCTCTGCCTCGCCCACGACCGCATCGAGACTTCCTCGCGTGGGCGGCTTCCAGGACAACGGGCTTGCGGCCTTCGCCGCGATCGCGTCGAGACCCAACGCATCGTTGATGGATGTGCCCACCAGAGGCCCGAGGTCGAACAGGCCCGAAATCGCATAGGCCGCGATCACGAGATCCGCTGGCAGCGAGGCGTCGAACGTCCTCCAGTCGGTCGCCAGCAAGCAGGCGGCCAGATGGCCGCCTGCGGAATGGCCGCTGATGACGAGCCGTCGTCCGAAACGCGCCAGTTCCCGCGACGCCATCCGCATTTCGCCGATGATCTCATCAACGGTGACATTGGGACACAGATCGTAGCTCGGGATGGCGACACTGATGCCATGTGCATTCAGTCCGCGCGCGAGATGGCTGAAGGAGGAAGCATCGAGCGCTTGCCAGTACCCGCCGTGGATAAAGACGACGACCGGACCCTTGCCATCGCCCTCGAAGAAATCGATCTGTTGGCGCGCACCTTCTCCATAAGCGATTGTGTGCGGAGAATGGCTTTGCCGATAGGCCGCCGCGTCCCTGCCCCACCCCGCCATGATCGCGGCGTTTTCAGGCACCCGTGCGCGGTTGTTGTATTCGGCTTCGTAGTCGATGCCGGGCATGCCGACCTCAAGCCTTTTTCTGCGCTGACTTCTGCGCGGAAGCCTTGGTCTTCGCGAGAAGCCGCATCAATTCGCGGAGGTCCTTTGGCGAAAGATCGGAAAAAATATCCGCGATCCAGGCCTCGTGCTCCGCGGCCATTCTTCGGAACTCGGCGCGGCCGGCCTTTGTCAGCCTGATCACCTGGACCCGCCGGTCGGTATCCGAGGTCCGGCGATCGAGGTGGCCGGACTCGACAAGGCGCTCGACGAGACCGGTGACGTTGCCGTTGCTGACCATCATCCGTTTGGAGACGTCGGACAGCGTCATCCCTTCCGCAACCTTGTCGAGCTGGGCCATCAGGTCGAAGCGCGGCAAGGTGACGCCGAACCGCTCGCGAAGCCGGCTGCGAACTTCGCCCTCGATCAGGGTCGTGCAGGTCAGGAGCCGAAGCCACAGGCGCAGTTCGTTGCCGTGATCTTCCGGGAGCTCGACGGCCTTGGTCTCGGAATCAAGCATCATGATCTGGTCAAACCTGAGCGGCGCGGGTTCCGGCGGCAGTAACGGTAACGCCAACTTCGTGCCGGGCTGCCGTCGGCGGTTATTTTGACCTTCAAATAATCCGCCGCCTGCCGCAAGTCAAAGCAGCGGTCGGGGAGACGGGTTCGGCAGGTGCCAATTTCTTTAGGGTTCAAACAATTGGCGCGACCCTTGCATGGCTTCCCCGCCCGCAGCCCTCCGCGCAAGCCCTTCCTCGCGCCCGGTGTCTTCGTCTGCCTTGCCTCGCGCGAACACGGTCGTCAGAATGGTTGTGTGGATCGGACGTGGGTCGTATTGGTGAGTAACCCTGCCGCGGCGCGGCGGATCTTTGAGGGGAAGTCATGAAACAGCACTGGAAGTTGACCGGCCTTGCAGCCCTTTTCGCGATCTTCGCCAATGCGGCGGTCGCGCAGGAGAAGCTCAAGATCGGACTGGTCCTGACATTGTCGGGCCCGGCGGCAGCGCTCGGCCAGCAAGTCCGCGACGGCTTCAACCTCGCGGTCAAGGATCTCGGCGGCAAGATGGGTGGCCGCGAGGTCGAGGTCGTCGCGGCCGATGACGAACTCAAGCCGGATGCCGCGGTGACGAAGGTCAAAGGGCTGCTCGAACGCGACAAGGTCGATTTCGTGGTCGGTCCGATCTTCTCGAATATCCTGCAGGCGATCCACAAGCCAGTGACGGACAGCAAAACTTTCCTGATCAGCCCGAATGCAGGCCCGTCGAGCTATGCCGGCAAGAACTGCAGCCCGCTGTTCTATGTGACTTCCTACCAGAACGACCAGGTGCACGAGGTCCTGGGAAAGGTCGCGCAAGATCGGGGCTACAAGCGTGTTTATGTCATGGTGCCCAACTATCAGGCCGGCAAGGATTCGGCGGCCGGATTCAAGCTCGACTACAAGGGAGAAATCGTCGAGGAGAGTTATATTCCGCTGGGCACGCTGGATTTCCAGGTCGAACTCTCCAAGATAGCTTCGCTCAAGCCGGACGCCGTATTCACCTTCATGCCGGGCGGCATGGGCGTCAGCCTTGTGAAGCAATATCGGCAGGCGGGCCTTGCCGATCAGATACCGGTGCTATCGGCGTTCACGGTCGATGAATTGACGCTGCCGGCGCAGCAGGACGCAGCCGTCGGCATGTTCGGCGGCGCGAACTGGGCACCCAATCTCGACAATCCGCAGAACAAGAAGTTCGTCGCCGCCTATGAGGCCGCCTACAACAGTGTGCCCGGCACCTATGCCATGCAGGGCTACGATACCGCGCTTCTGATCGACAGCGCGGTGAAGGCCGTGAAAGGCGATCTTGCCAACAAGGAAGCGGTGGCGGCCGCCTTGAAGAAGGCCGACTTCACCTCGCTGCGTGGCAGCTTCAGGTTCAACATCAACGGCTATCCGATCCAGGATTTCTATCTGACCAAGGTCGCCAAGCGCGCCGATGGCAAATTCCAGACCGAAATCGTGCAGAAGGTCTTCGAGAACTACGCGGACCGTTACGCCAAGGATTGCACGCCGGGCAACTGAACAAACCGGCGCGTCTTCGAGCGAGGCTGTTCTGCTTTGCGCAGATGCGTCCAGACAGCGAATGGAAGGTTATGGAAGGGAACAGGCGATGATTAAGGAGATCACCGGCATCACCCGGGGCAACGAAGGCATCCAGGGAATCTCCTGGAACATTCTCGGCCAGACTTACGTGCCGAAGAACCGCACCGACCAATGCTTCTCATGGCATGCGACGCTTCCGCCGGGCACGTTCGTGCCGCCGCACATCCATCCCGACCAGGACGAATATATCTACATGCTGGAAGGCAAGCTCGATTTCGTGCTGGCGAACACGGAGGCCCAGGCGACGCCGGGCGATTTCATCCGCCTTGGGATGGGAATTCCCCACGGCATTTTCAACAAGTCGGACCAGACCGCGAAAGTGTTGTTCTGGGTCACGCCGACCCAGAAGCTTTACGACCTGTTCTGGGGCCTTCACAACATGAAGGAGCAGAAGCCCGAAGAGGTCGTGGCGATGGCGGCCGAATACAACATCCACTTCCTGCCACCGCCTCCGGGGGCGTGAGGCCTCCCCTGCCCGGGCGCGCGCCAATGTCAGGCTTCTTCAATGAGACCGTCATGGCCGGGCTTCGTCCCGGCCATCCACGTCTTTCTTGCCAAATCGGCTTCAAAAACGTGGATGCCCGGCGCAAGGCCGGGCACGACGAAAGTGAATCAGTCGTTGAAACGACTTCGGGCCAAACGCCCCGTTATGCCCTAACCGCCGCCAGTCCAGGCACCGCGGCAAAGCCGGCCTTGTGCGCATAACCACGCACGATGGCCTCGCGCTGGCTGTAGCTCAAGACCTTTTCGACGTCCGTGAAACCGTCAGGCGCGAGCTGCTCGACCGCATCGATGACCCCTTCGGGACCGCCGCGGCGGTTGGAGCGCACGATCTCCGCCGTCATCGGCAAGCGCTTCTGCTCATAGACCACCAGCGCCTGGCGGGGATGCTCGGCGTGCACCAGTGCGTCCGCAAGGCATCGCGCGTCCAGAATGGCCTGCGAGGCGCCATTCGATCCCACCGGATACATCGGATGCGCAGCATCCCCGAGCAGCGTGACGCGACCGCTCGACCAATAAGGCAGCGGATCGCGATCGCAGGTCGGATATTCGTAGAACTCGGGCGTCGCCGCGATCAGGCTCCGAACATCGAGGTAAGGCAGCGAGAAGCGCGCAACATGCGGCATAAGTTCCTCGCGCCTGCCCGGCCGCGACCAGTCCTCGCGGCGCGGCGGCGGGCTGTTGCCGTCGCCGATTTTCACCAGTACCGCCCAGTTGGTCAGCCGGTTCGCCGGGCTCGATCCTTCCGCGATCGGATAGACCACGACCTTGGCATTCAGGCCACCGGCGACGATCATCGATCTCCCGGTGAGAAACATCGGCCAGTCGCGCGCGCCACGCCAGAGCATCAGCCCGTTCCAGCACGGCGGCCCCTCGTTCGGGAACAGCGTCTCGCGCACGCGCGAATGAATGCCGTCGGCGCCGATCAGAATGTCGCCGCGCACGGTCTTGATGTGGCTGCCGGTGCGATCGAAGAAATAGGCGGTGACGCCTCCCTCATCCTGGGTGAACGCGCCCAGCCTGCAGCCGGTGTGGATGGCCTCCTTGCCGAGCCGCTCCTCGACGGCATGGTGAATCACGCTTTGCAGCCTGCCGCGATGAATCGAAAACTGCGGCACGTCGTGGCCGGCATCGATGCCGCGCGCGTCGCGCCAGACTTCCTGCCCCTGACGATTGAGGTAATAGAGAATGTCGGTGCGGATGGCGACGTCATCCAGCTTCTGCAAAAGGCCGAGGCCGGCAAGTTCGCGGATCGCGTGGGGGAGCGTATTGATGCCGACACCGAGTTCGCGGATGGTCTCGGACTGCTCGAAAAGCTCGCACCCGATGCCGCGGGAGCGCAGCATCAGCGCCGTCGTAAGGCCGCCGATACCACCCCCGACGATTATCGCCTTCATCGCTCTACTCCACTCGCACCAAAACGCCTCGCGACGGCCTCAAAACATCGCATGGCGCCTTATTCGGCCGCAAGCGGCTTTGTGACCTCCGCCTTCAGCTCGGCCCGGGTCTTCGGCTTAGCCTTAATTCTAAGCTCTTCGAAATCCGCCCGATCGCGGATACTATTGCGGAAAATTTGCTCCTTGCCGGGAAGATATTGAGGCGGACAGAAGGTCGCTTCCGCCCCGTACCAGGCGGCCGCCCTCAGCGTGAAGGCGGGATCGATCAAGTGGGGACGCCCGAGCGCCACCAGATCGGCCCGGCCAGCGGCGAGGATGGTGTTAACCTGATCGGCGCTGGTGATGTTGCCGACGCACATGGTTGCGATGCGGGCCTCGTTGCGCACCTGTTCGGCGAACGGCGTCTGGAACATGCGGCCGTAAACGGGGCGGGAATCCCGCACGGTCTGCCCGGTGGAGACGTCGACGAGATCGACACCGGCTTCCGCAAATGCCCGCGCGATCTCGACCGCGTCGTCACCGCTGATGCCGCCTTCGGCCCAGTCGGTAGCGGAGATGCGCACCGACATTGGCTTGTGGGGAGGCCACACCGATCGCAACGCCTCGAAAACCTCCAGGGGATAGCGCAGGCGATTCTCGAGCGAACCGCCATAGGCGTCGGTGCGCTGATTGGTCAAAGGCGAGATGAAACTCGCCAGCAGATAGCCGTGGGCGCAATGCAATTCCAGCATGTCGAAGCCGCACGCCTCGCCACGCATGGCTGCGGCGACGAACTCGGACTTCACCGCGTCCATGGCCGCGCGGTCCATCTCGAGCGGCACGCGACTATCCGGGAAGTAAGGGATCGGGGACGCGGAGATGACGTCCCAGCCGCCTTCTTCCAGCGGGCGGTCCATGCCATCCCACATCAATTTGGTGGCGCCCTTGCGGCCGGCATGGCCGAGCTGCAGGCAAAACCTTGCGGCGGAATTGGCGTGGACGAAATCGACGATGCGCCGCCACGTGGCCTCCTGCTCGTCGTTCCAAAGGCCAGCGCAGCCGGGCGTGATGCGCGCATCGCTTCCCACGCAGGTCATCTCGGTAAAAATCAGGCCTGCGCCGCCCAGCGCGCGCGACCCGTAATGCACGAGATGGAAATCGTTCGGCACGCCCTCCTTTGCCGAATACATGCACATCGGCGACACCACCGCGCGATTGACCACCGTCATCTCGCGCAACCGGAATGGCTGGAACATCGGCGCCACGGGGTTCACCACGTCGACGTCGAAGCCGCGGGTGCGAACCTGCTTCGCGAATGCCTGGTCGACCTCGCGGACAAAATCCGGCGCGCGCAGCGTCAGATTGTCATAAGTGATCGCCTTGGCGCGAGTCATGACGCCGAACGCAAATTGCACGGGGTCGAAATCCCAGAAGCGATCGACGTGTTCGAACCAGACCAGGGAGACGTCAGCGGCGTGCTGTGTCTTCTCGACTTCCTCGCGGCGTCCCCGCTCGTAATGCTCCAGGGCGGCCGCGACCGTGGGCGCTCGATGCATGGCGTCCGCCAACGCAATCGCGTCTTCCATCGCAAGCTTGGTGCCGGAGCCGATAGAGAAATGTGCGGTCGCCTTCGCGTCGCCAAGCAGGACCATGTTGTCCTTGATCCAGCGCTTGTTGCGGATCATTGGAAAATTCCGCCACATCGAGCGATTGGTCAGGAGCGGATGACCTTGCAGGAACCAGCCGAAAATCCCGGCCATCCGTTCGGCCGACTGCGTCTCGTCGAGCCCCTCGAGCCCCGCGCGCCTGAACGTTTCCGGATCGGTCTCGAAAATCCAGGTCGAGCGCCCCGCTTCATATTGATAGGCATGGGCGATGAACGGGCCCCACTCGGTTTCCTGAAAGATGAAGGTAAAGGCGTCGAGCGGCCGGGTCGAGCCCATCCAGGCGAACATGTTGGAGCGCATGTCCACTTCGGGCTGGAAATGCGCGATGTATTTTTCCCGGAAGCGGCTGTTGATGCCGTCGGCAAGCACGATCATATCCGCATCGGAAAAGCGGGTCTCGTCCGCTATCTCCGTCTCGAATTTCAGGGTGACGCCGAGTTCTCGCGCACGTTCCTGCAGGATCAGGAGCAGCTTGCGCCGCGAGCAGCCGCAAAAGCCGTTGCCGCCAACCCGGTGCACCGTGCCGCGGAAGTGCACGGCGATGTCGTCCCAATAGGCGAATTCCTCGGTGATGCGGCGATAGCTCGGCAGATCGTACTTCTCGAAATTGTCGAGGGTCGCGTCCGAAAACACCACGCCGAAGCCGAAAGTATCATCGGGACGGTTGCGCTCATAAACCGTAATCTCGGCTTGCGGCCTCTGCTTCTTGAGGAGGATCGCCGAATACAAACCGGCCGGTCCACCGCCGATGATCGCGACCTTCATGAAAGCCTCCGGTGCAATGACCGAGATATTTTAAACCTAAAACAATTAGCCGGCAAGCCCGTCGGCCTGCCGCCGTGTCGCGGTCTCATCGATCGAGACGGCGCTGCACGCCTCCTCGCCATGGGCGTTTTTCGCCCGGCGCGAGCAAGGAACCTCATCCTGAGGAGCCGCGCCGCCGCGCGGCGTCTCGAAGGATGGCCACAACCTCGCGGCAAGACTAGATGCGCGCGTCAAGTTCAGTTCCCCTGGAACACCGGCTTGACCTTGTTCGAAAACGCCTCGAAGGCGCGGGCAAAATCCACGGTCGTCATGCACAGCGCCTGCGCGACCGCTTCCGCCTCGATCGCCTCTTCCACCGACATCGCCCATTCCATCGACAGCATCCGCTTGGTCATGGTGTTGGCGAAGTTCGGCCCTTCGGCAATCTGCCTTCCAAGATCGAGCGCCTGCGACAGGACCTCGGAAGTGCCGACGACGCGGCTGAAGAAGCCCCAACGTTCCCCTTCCTCCGCGGTCATGAAACGGCCGGTATAGAGCAGTTCCGAGGCGCGCGACTGGCCGATGATGCGCGGGAGAATCGCACATGCGCCCATGTCGCACCCGGCAAGTCCCACCTTGTTGAACAGGAATGCGACCTTGGCACCGGTCGCCGCAAGCCGCATGTCGGACGCCATCGCGATGATCGCACCGGCGCCCGCGCAGATACCCTCGACGGCCGATATGATGGGCTGCGGGCAGGCCCGCATCGCCTTGACCAGATCACCGGTCATGCGGGTGAAGGCGGTGAGGCCCCTGGTATCCATTTTCACCAGCGGGCCAATGATCTCGAAGACATCGCCGCCGGATGAAAAATTTCCCCCGGCGCCCGTCAGCACGACCGTCTTCACATCGTCATCGAATGCGCAGGCGCGGAAAAAATCCGTCAGTTCACGGTAGCTTTCGAAGGTCAGGGGATTTTTCCGCTCGGGTCGATTCAGCGTCACGGTGGCGACGCCGGCAGCAACCTCGAGCAGGAAGTGACGGGGCGAATACTGCGCCAGCGGCAGCGTGACGGGGTTGGCCGGTGTGCTCATTGGGGTCTCCTCGCCGTTGCCGATGTATCGGCGGTTCAGATTTCTCCGCCGGCCACCGCGATCGCCTGCCCCGTAATGGCGCTGGCGCCCTCGCCGCATAGCCATAGCACTGCATCGGCCACTTCCGAAGGTGAAACAAGCCGCCCTTGCGGATTGCGCCCGGCCAATTCCGCCACCGCCTGCGCATGGCTGCGGCCGGTCTTCTTCATGATGGTTTCGATGCTGCCGGCAACGAGATCGGTGTCGGTGAAACCGGGACACACGGCATTCACGGTCACGCCAGTCGTTGCAAGCTCAAGGGCCAGCGAACGCACAAGGCCAATCACCGCGTGCTTCGCCGCGCTGTAGGCAGTGGCATAGGCATATCCCTTGAGACCGGCGGTCGAGGCAACCGCCACGATCCGCCCGTATGGACGCTGGCGCATCGCAGGCAGCACGGCATGGATCGCGTGGACCGCGCCCATGAAATTGGTATCCATCATCCGGGCGAACAGCGCCGGATCCGACTTCGCGAAGGGCGCCAATTCCGCAACGCCCGCATTGGCGACCAGAATATCGATGGCTTGACGTGTGGAAGCTTCCGCGACCGCCGCGCCGACGCCAGCCCGATCGGCAACGTCGGCCACGACTGCGAAACGAGCCTCGCCCGCCGCAACGACTTCATCGAGTGCGGCCCGGTGACGGCCGAGCACCGTGACAATGGCCCCCGACCGGGTCAGCGCGGAAGCGATCTCGCGCCCAATGCCCCGGCTGCCGCCGGTGACAAGCGCGTGCGGGGAATGCGGTAGTCCGGACACCTGCGGTCTCCCCCGAATGAATGAGCGACCTCAAGGCCTATATTTTAGACTTCAAGCTTTTGCAACCAACCGGCTTCGGCAACTCGGAACGCGCATTCGGTCGGCGCCGGGCGTTTGGCCGTGCTTGACTGCCCGGGGGATGAGGGTAGCGTCGCGGTTCAAACAAGGGAGGACGGCACATGGCAGCACTTGAAAAGGGCATTACGCGCAAAGGCACGGGCTATTCCGGCAAGAGCTGGAATATTCTGGGACAGGTCTATTTCCCAAAGGCTGTCACCGACTCCACTTTCGCATTCGAGACAAACAGCGATCCGGGCCAGTTCGTCCCGGTTCATATCCATCCGACCCAGGACGAGTTCATCCTTGTCCAGGAGGGCGTGCTGGACCTGAAGCTCGATGGCGTCTGGGTGCAGGCCATGGCCGGCGATCTCGTGCGAATGCCGCGCGGCATCCCGCACGGCTATTTCAACAAGTCGGACAAGCCCGCGCGAGCATTGTTCTGGGTATCACCGGCGCAGAAGCTCGAGGCGCTGTTCAACCGGCTTCACAACCTGACCGATGTCGAGGAAGTCGTTCGCCTCTCGGCCGAACACGAAGTGAACTTCCTGCCGCCGGATGCCAACAATTAACGGCTTGAGAAGGCATAGCTGCGAAACGAAGCTTCAGCGTGGGGCGTTCTGGGTTACGGCGGCAACGCTCGAGGGCGACCAGCCCCATTCGCTGGTCGCGAGCTTGCCGGAAACCAGGATCAGCGTCGCCGCCAGCAATAACCGCAATGCCGTTTCAGGCACACGCGTCGCGCAATAGCTGCCGATGACGATACCCGGCAGGGAACCGATCAGGAGCACGCTCATCAGCTGCCAGTCGATCGCGCCCATCGCCCAGTGGCCAATCCCGGCAATAAGGGTCAACGGCACCGCGTGCGCGATGTCCGAACCGACGACGCGCGCCATCGGCAGCTTCGGATAAAGCAACAGCAGCGCCGTCACCCCGACCGCGCCGGCGCCAACCGATGAAATCGACACCAGCACGCCAAGCCCTGCACCCGTGAGCACAGTGGCGCGGGCGATCCTGGCCGCGTCGTATCGGTCCATCCGCCAGCGCAACTTCTCGAGAACCGCCTTGCGAAAGATCAGCGACAGCGCCGTCAGAAGCAATGCGAAGCACAATACCGAATTGACCAGGCTCCGCGCGGTCGCAGGATCGAGATTGAGCTGCCACAGCAAAACCAGGGTGAGGACGGCGGCCGGTATACTGCCGCTGGCAAGCCGGAAGACGGCCGGCCAGTGAATGCTGCGCGCGAAGCCATGCACGATCCCGCCGCCGGCCTTGGTCGCGGACGCGTAGAGCAGATCGGTGCCGACCGCGGTGGCGGGATGCACGCCGAACAGCAGGATCAACAGGGGCGTCATGAGCGATCCGCCGCCCACGCCCGTCATGCCGACCAGCAAGCCGACCGTGAAACCCGATGCGACGTAGAGTGGATCGATCACGGACATTCAGCAGGCTTCAGCATCTCGTCGCGATCGAACCATTACGATCACGACGTGGCAGGCTGGCGGACATCGCAACAGGTTCCCGGCATAACAATGGCGGCGACCGACCGCCAGCTCCTATCAGGTAGGATCATATTTCCGTTTGCGGCAATAGCGAGGGCAAAAAAAGAATAAAATATTTCCCAAAAGGGGTCCGATGGTGAATTCGACCTTCGGACTGGGCAGTCATAAAGCGACCCTCTTCACCCCGTTACCTTTTCCCTGCAGGCGGACGCTCCAACCTCTTGCTTTGATGCATTTTCTTCTCACGAACCGGTTTCCGCTTCGCTCGAAACCGGAAGTTCTCTTGACGGACCCGCGGCGCTGCTGGAGAGAGCTTGAACCGCCACACTATATACGCTTCAGCGCGGCGAGGATGATCTGCGGCGTCAGCGGAATTTCCGTAATGATCGCGCCGAATGGCCTGAGCGCATCATTGACCGCATTCGCGACCGCCGCGGCCGCACCCGCCGTTCCCGCTTCGCCCGCGCCCTTGGCGCCGAGTTCGCTCTCCGCCGTCGGCGACACCACGTGACCGACATCGATATCAGGCATTTCGCCGGACATCGGAACCAGATAGTCGGCCATATTGGCGTTGGTGAGCTGTCCACGCTCGTCATAGATGCATTTCTCGAACAGCGCCGCGCCGAGACCCTGCACAACGCCCCCACGGATCTGTTCATCGACCAGCTGCGGGTTGATCAGCGTCCCGCAATCTTCCACGACCCAGTGCCTGAGCAATCTGACGAAGCCGGTATCGATATCGACCTCGACCCATGAGGCCTGAACGCCATTGGTAAAGGCAAACGGGTATTCGCGCGGCACGAAATGGCGCGTCGCCATCAGTTCGGGCTGGATTTGCGGCGGCAGGGTATCGGGCCGGAAGTAGACGATCCTTGCAAGTTCCCGCAATTCGATGCGCGGCGCGCCGTCCTTCAGGTTCACGACCGCATTGTCGGCGATATCGAGTTCGGCAGGCGAAGACTGCAGGATCGCAGCCGCGACATCGAGAATATTCCTCCGCAGGAGTTTGGCGGCCTGAAGCGCGGCTTCGCCGCCGATGCCGGCGCCACGCGAAGCCCAGGTGCCGCCGCCATAAGGCGTCTGGTCGGTATCGCCTAGAATGACGCGCACGCGCGACATCGAGACGCCAAGCACGCTGCCGACGATTTGCGCGGTGAGCAATTCCGAACCCTGCCCCTGCTCCGTGATGCTGGTCTGGCAAATGACCGAACCCTGCGCGTCGAGACGCACCGCAACGCCATCCTGCGATGAAATCTTGGCGCCGCCGACGCCGTAAAATGCCGCGCTGGGATTGGTGACCTCGATGAAGCTCGCGATGCCTATCCCGCGATGAATACCCTTCTTGCGAAGCGTGGCCTGTTCGGCGCGCAGCGCGTCGTAGTTCATCATCGTCATCAGCTTGTTCAAGGCGGTGTGATGCGACAACAGCTCGAAGCGCAGGCCGGACGCCGACGCGCAGGGGTAAGCGTCGTCGGCAATGAGATTGCGGCGGCGTATCTCGACCGGATCCATCCCGATTCTCGCCGCCGCCAGATCAACCAGACCTTCGGTCACCGAGCACGCGATCGGATGCCCGACCGCGCGGTACTGGCACATCACGTTCTTGTTCTGGAACACCACGCGGGCGCGGGCGCGATAATTGTTGGTGGCATAGGGACCACCGACCAGGTTGACCACCTGATTGGCCTCGATGGCGCTGGTGCGCGGATACATCGAATAGGGACCGATGCCGGTCAGGTCGTCGATCTCGAACGCCGTGATGGTACCGTCGTGCGTGACGCCGATGCGGCCCCTGCAGCGATGGTCGCGGGCATGAATGTCGGTGTTGAAACTCTCGACACGGTCGGCGACGAATTTGACCGGACGCCGCAGCAGCTTCGACAATGCGTAGGTCGCCATTTCGTCGGCATAGATGTGGACCTTGATACCGAAGGACCCGCCGACGTCCTTGCAGACGACCCGAACCTGCGCCTCCTCCAGGCCGAGATGAAGTGCGGCGATGTTCTGCACCATATGCGGCGCCTGCGTGCCCTGGTAGATCGTCAGCCGCGCCTCGGATGGATTCCAGTCCGCCACGACGGCGCGCGGTTCCAGCGTCACGCCGGTATGCCGGCCAAAGACGAAATCTGCTTCGACAATTTCATCCGAGCCTGCAAAGGCCAACTCGACCGTGCCGGCGTCGAGCGTCCGCTCGAAGGCAAGATTATCGCCCAGCGAGGAATGAATTACCGGCGTCTGCGGATCGAGCGCGGTGCGCATGTCCGTCACCGCCTCCAGCTCCTCATATTCGACAGCAACGATTTCGGCGCCGTCTTCCGCGACCGCGCGGCTGATCGCCACCACGGCAGCGACCGCCTCGCCCTGCCAGCAGACGCGGTCGATCGCAATCGCGTTCTGGGGCGCGGATTTCAATCCTTTGAGATGCGAGAGCACGCCGACCCACGGCGTGACGACCGCGGCAAGCTCCTTCCCGGTGACGACTGCGATCACGCCCGCCATGCGCCTTGCCGCGCTCGCGTCGATCGAGACGATGTTCGCATGCGCGTGCGGCGAACGGACGAAAACCACGTGCGCCATCCGAGGCAGCTCCAGATCGCTGACGTAAAGCCCGCGTCCCTGCATCAGCCGGTCGAGGTTTGGCCGCGGCACTACTTTGCCGATATAGGAATTCGGCCGATCCAGCATCGAGAGCGTTTCGGTTTTTCCCGGCGACGAACTCATGCCTTGCGCTCCCGACGCGCCCGCGCGGTGTTTTCCACGGCATCGATGATCGCCTGGTAACCGGTGCAGCGACAGTAGTTGCCGGAAAGATGTTCACGGACCCGCTCGCGGCCGGGGTTTTCTTCGTGCTTCAACAGATCCTGCGCGGCCATCAGCATTCCCGGCGTGCAAAAGCCGCATTGCAGCGCATTGCGATCACGAAACGCGTCCTGCAAATCGGCGATCTCGCCGCTGTCGGAAAGTCCTTCGATCGTCTCGACCGAAGCACCATGCGCCTGCACGGCCAGCATCAGGCAGGAGCGAACGATCTCTCCGTCGACGCGCACAGTGCACGCCCCGCACACCCCGTGCTCGCAGCCGACATGCGTTCCGGTGAGCTTGAGTTGCTCGCGCAGGAAATCGGCCAGGTTCAGGCGCGGCAGCACCTGCGTGTCGACGCGCTCGCCGTTGACTTCAAGCGAGATCGAAAGAGGTGCGGTCACGGAAGCCCCCCGGCATTCAAATCGGAACGGCCTAGAAGTTTCGAGACGCACCGCGCCAGCAAAACCTTTGCCAGATGCCGGCGCATCGAGCTCGTCGCCTGCTGATCCTCGGGAGGATCGAGCTCTTCACCCAGCGTGTCCAGAGCTTTCGACAGCAATTCCTGCGTGACGGCTGTCTTGACGAGCGGTGCCGCCGCTCTGGCGAGAAGCGGCCGGTCACTGACGCCGAAGAAGACTGGCCTGAGATCCGCCAGCCCGTCGTTCTCGACGACCGCCTGTGCGGCAAGCCCGACAATGGCGTAATCGCCGTGACGGCGGGCGAACTCGGAGAAAAAGTGAATAGAATTTTTCGGTGGTACCGGCAATTCGACCGCAACAAGCAATTCCTGCGGCGCAAGTACCGTCTCGTAAATTCCCTTGAAAAAATCCGCCGCCTTGACCCGTCGCTCGCCGGCGCTTCCGCGCACGATGATGGTGGCGCCCAGCGCAACCATGCAGGCCGGCAATTCGGAAGCGGGATCGGCGTGCGCAAGGCTGCCGCCGACCGTTCCCCGGTTGCGAACGGCAGGATGCGCCACGTGGGCGACGGCCTCGGTCAACAGGGGCACGAGCGCGGCGATCTCGGGTGACTTCAGAAGGTCGGAATGGCGGGTCAGCGCGCCGATCGTGATGCGGCCGCCGCTCGCGGCGATGCCACGCAACTCGGCAAGCTCGCCGATATCGACGATCAGTTCCGGCGCGAGGAGACGAAGGTTCATCGCGGGCATCAGGCTTTGGCCGCCCGAGAGAACTTTCGCCCGCTCACCATGCGCAGCGAGCAATTCGATCGCGTTGCTAATACTGGTTGCGCGCGCGTAGCTGAAAGCCGAGGCTTTCATGGATGTGACCTCCCCAGCCCTGTTTTGCAGTATTTTCGGTGGATTAGAGGGCGACGCATGCCAAAGGTCAAGTTTGTTTATCGACCGATTATTTCTGGTGACTGGACTTTCGGATGGTCATAGTGTGAAAGGCAGGCATTCCTTCCAACAGAAACACAGCTCCGGGGAGGAGCAGGCGATGAAACTGGGCTTCTTTACCATGCCGATCCATCCTCTCGAGAAGGATTGGCGGCTCTCGCTCCAGGAAGATCGCGAAGCTTTTCTGCTCGCCGACGAACTCGGCTTCACGGAAGGCTATGTCGGCGAGCACGTCACCGACAGAGCCGAGAATATCACCTCCTGCACCGCTTTCCTTGCCTGGATTGCGGCGGCGACCAAGCAGATCAAGCTCGGTACCGGCACCGTCAACATGCCGAACACCCATCCTGCGTCGGTGGCGGCCACCATCGCCATGCTCGATCACATGCTCGACGGGCGCCTGATTTTCGGCATCAGCCCCGGCGGCCTTCTGTCGGATGCGGAACTCTTCGGCAATCTCGACGCCAACCGCAACGAGATGTTCCTCGAATTGATCAACCAGGTGCTCGACATCTGGGCCGGCGAGCCGCCGTATAATTTCAAGGGAAAATACTGGAACGTTTCGACCGAACGGACGCTGATGAAGGATATCGGGCAAGGCTTCATTGCGAAACCCCTGCAGCGTCCGCATCCGCCGATCGTCGTCACCGCGGTGGCGCCGTTCTCGAAGGGCGTCACCGAAGCCGCCGCACGCGGCTGGGAGCCGATTTCGGCAAACTTCCTGATGCCGGCCTGGGTGAAAAGCCACTGGCCGAAATATGTCGAGGGTTGCGAACGCGGCGGACGCACCGCCGACCCGGCGAACTGGCGCGTTGCCAAGAGCGTGTTTGTCGCCAAGGACGCGGCAACGGCAAAGGCCTATGCGACCGACCCGGACGGTCCTTACGTCTATTACTATCGCTCGCTGTTCACCAAGCTGAAGAAGAATGGCCGCATCGAATTGTTCAAGACCCGCCACGACCAGCCTGACGACGAAGTGACGCTGGAGACGATCTGCGACAGGCTGATCATCCATGGAACGCCCGACAGCGTCGCCGATCAGCTGCTCGCCTTCCAGCAGGAAGTTGGAACTTTCGGAACGTTGCTCTATGCCGGCAAGGACTGGAAAGACCGCGACCTTGGGCGGCAGTCCATGATCCTTATGGCCGAGAAGGTCATCCCGCTCGTGAATACCGGCGCCTCAAAGCAATCCCGCGCCGCCGAATAGGTTGGCAACCCATGATCAATGCCGCCGTCATCGGGGTTGGCTGGTGGGGACAGAATATCGTCAGAACCCTGCTCGCAAGCCAGGTCATCAGGCCGGTGCTGGCCGTCGATCCACTTGAATTGGCGCGTGCGGCTGCGGCAGGACTCGGCGTTGCGACAGCGCAGCGGTTCGAGGACGCGCTTGCAAATCCGGAGGTCGGCGCCGTCATCCTCTGTACGCCGCAGGAATTGCACGCCGGACAGATCATCGCGGCAGCGCGCGAGGGTCGTCACGTCTTCTGCGAAAAACCCTTGTGCACGACCGGCGCCGAGGCGGAAGCCGCGCTCGCTGCCGTGCAGAAGAGCGGCGTGCAGCTGGGAATCGGCCACGAGCGCCGGTTCGAGCCCGCGGTCATCGAGATGCGCCGACGATTTGCCGCCGGCGACTTCGGAAATCCGCTGCTTCTGGAAGGTAATTTCAGCCAGGATCTGTTCCTGAAATTGCCGCCCGACAATTGGCGATTGTCGAAAACAATAAATCCCGCCGGTCCGCTTTCGGCGACCGGCATTCACATGGTCGATCTGTCGATCGCATTTCTCGGGCGACCGACCAGCGTGTGGGCGCGGCTGTCGCAGTTGGGCAGCCATTTCGAGAATGGCGACACGATGTCGATCACGATCGGCTTTGAGAGCGGGGCGACGGCGATCCTCGGCGCGGTACTGGCGACGCCGTTCATGGGCCGTCTTGCGCTGCTGGGCTCGAAGGGCTGGATGGAAATCCGCGACCGCAGTCATCCGCAGCATTCGACCGGCTGGGACGTGATCAGCGTCCGCCGGGATGAAGACCGGTCGAGCCTTTTCTATCCGCCACATCCGGCGGTGCGCGACAATCTCGAAGCCTTCGGCCGCGCCGCGCTTGGCGAGGCGCCCTATCCTGTTACGTCGGACGAGATGCTGATGAACGTCCGCAGCTTCGAGGCGATCCAGCGATCGGTCAAAAGCGGCGGCATCGAGAAGATCGACGCCTCATC
Organism: uncultured Alphaproteobacteria bacterium; assembly: GCA_963820275.1. Taxonomy (GTDB): domain Bacteria; phylum Pseudomonadota; class Alphaproteobacteria; order Rhizobiales; family Xanthobacteraceae; genus Bradyrhizobium. The sequence continues at coordinate 237,190 of CAWFZL010000034.1, read as the reverse complement.
CTAGAGGAGCGGCCCGTCGGCCGCGTCTCGAAGGATGTGGATGTCGGAAATTCCTGGCCTCATGTTTCGAGACGGCGCGAGAGCGCCACCTCACCACGAGGGTCTATCGACCTGGCAGGCGCGCGTTCACCCAAACTCATCACACCGTTTCTTTCACAGGCGCGCGGCCGGCGCTGACACTGCCAAAGACCCGCTCGAAGCCGGCAAGGAATGCATCCACCGCGTCCCTGATCATGTGCTCCTTGTCCTCGAGCACGGGCGCATCGTAGATGTATTTGCGGACGCCGTAATAGAAAATGCCGCTGTGAAATACCCAGGCCATCTCGAGTTCGGCCGCGCTCGGCCTCAGTTGCGTCGGCAATCCCGCTTCGTGCCGGCACTCCTTGATGATGCGCGAGAGAATCTTGTCCCGCACCACGCCAACATACGATCGGTTGATGTCGAGCCCCTTCAGGCCCGAATAGAGATAGATGCGAATCCATTTACGGGTGAAGATCACCTTGGTGTAGGCGTCATAGAATTCCTGCAGCCGCTCGCGGATCGGTCGCGACCGATCCGCGAGCAGCTTCTCCCAGCCGGTTTCCAGCGGTTCGAGATAGACCGTGCGATAGACTTCCTTGATCAGGTCGTCCTTGCTCGGAAAATAGCGGTACAGCAGCGGTTGCGTCACTCCGAGCCGTCGCGCCAGCGCGCGGGTTCCGCCGCCGAACCCTTCGTCCGCGAAGAATTCCGTAGCCTTAGCGACGAACTCCTTGCGGCGGTCGTCCGGCGACAACCGCTTCTGCTTGACGCGAGCGCGTTTGGGTGAAGCCTTCTTGCTCATGAGCGCGCAGCCACCGGGACGTCATCGGCGCCGACAAATCGTCCATAACCGCCGCGGGCAAACAGAAGCGGCTCTTTGCCGTTATAGGCATAGGCCTCCACCGCGCCCAGGAAAATGACGTGATCGCCGCCATAGTAGCGATTGGCCGCGCGGCACTGAAAACACGCAACGCTGTCGGCGAGAAGCGGAGCGCTGCCAAGCCCAGGTGTCCAGGCGACGTCCTTGAATTTGTCCGGCGACGGTTTTGCGAACTGGGCCGCAAGCGCCTGCTGCGAGGCGCCAAGCACATTGACCGCAAAATGGCTGGCGTTCTGGAAGATCGTCAGCCCCTGGCTGTAGATTCCGAGGCTCCAGAGCACGAGCGGGGGATTGAGCGACACGGACGCAAAGGAATTGCAGGTTATTCCGTAGGGTTTTCCGTCCGCCGCCATGGCCGTGATGATGGTGACGCCGGTCGCAAAGGTGCCGAGCGCGGTGCGAAAATCCCGGGGATCGATCGAGGAACTGCCGCTCGCCAGCTCGTTCGCCGGATCGGGCGCGGTCGGATGTTTGGTTGCGTCGTTCATCCTCTCGGCCTCAAAGCGTCAGGTTTTCCGAAGGCAGGCCGAGCGCGACGCGTCCGTAATTTGTGCCGGCCGCATCGAAGTTGAACGCGATGTGCGAATTGATCGCATGGGCATCGCGGAACTGCCTTTGCAACGCGCCCGACGTATACAGCCCCCGCGCCCCGCTTGCGGCAAACAGAAGCGACACGGCCTCGGTGCAGAGATTGACCGAATAGGCCCCGTCGCGGCGCGTTTTGGTTTTTTCGGGGATATCCGGAATGTGGCCGCGCCGGGCATCCGCCATCGCTTCAATGCAGGTGGAACGCATGATCAGCCGTGCTGCGTCGATCTTGGAGGACGCCTCGGCAATCTTGATCTGCGTGGTCTGGAGATCCGCGAGCTTGGCGCGGTTGTAGGTTGAAGCGCGGTGCCGCGCAACCTCGACATAATCGTCGAGACAGGCCTGCGCATTTCCGAGCGCGACGCCTGACAGTACATATGGAAACAACGAAAACACCGGCAGCGTATAAAGCGCGTTCGGATTGACCGCGCTGCCCGGAGTGGGACCACCAGCGAGATCGTTCACTGCAATCGTCATCGGTTCGGCAACGAACGCATCCTCGACCTCGACGTCATTCGATCCGGTGCCCCGCAGGCCCGTGGCGTCCCAGGTGTCCTTGATGCGGTAGTCGCTCTTGTTCAGCAGGAAGATGCGGTACTCGATGCCATCGGCTTCGTCGTCTGATGAAACCACGCTGGCGAGCATATTCCATTCGCTGGAATCCACGCCTGAGGAAAACGGCCAGCTGCCGCGCAGCACATATCCGCCATCGACCTTTCTGGCGCGACCGGCAGGAAATATGAATGAGGACGCGATCAAGGCGTTGGGGTCTTTCCCCCACACGATGTCCTGCGCGCGCTTGTCAAACATCGCCAGCATCCAGTGGTGGCTTGCGAGGTTGGCGAAGTTCCACGCAGCCGACGCATCGGCCTGTCCGATCGCATCGGCGCAATCGACCAGTGCGACATAGTCCAGTTCGGAGCCGCCGACGCGCTTGGGCTGCACGATCCTGAACAGGCCCGACTCGTGCAAGTCGCGCTCTGTCTCTGGCGGCAACCGCCGCAACTGCTCCGTCTTCGATGCCCGATCCCGCAAACGCGGGATCAGAGCCCTGGCCCGCGAAACCATGGTCGCATAGGTGCGATCATCGGCGTCAGGCGTTGCCGACGGGGCTGAATTCGATTTCAGACCGATACCTGTCATGTCACGGTCCTCGCTGTCGCGCGACGCGCACTCTTCATTTGCGGCCGGACAGGATAGAGCGGCGCGGCCGGGCCGTCCTCGTTCCTTGCGGTGAATTCACCGAAAACTTCGTCGCACCGAACGCGAGATAATTGAAGGGCGTGACTGTCATCCCTGGTCTCCCATGCCGGGTCTTTCTTGCCCGATCTTTCTTGCGCAGGCACCGCGTCCCGAAAGCGAAAGAGCCGCTTGACCGGCCGGGCGTTTGAAGTTTGTTTATCGCCCGATTACTAATTAAGGCGCGGCTCGCGTTGCCCGTCAATCGAATTCGACAGGGGCAACCCGGTGGGGCGATCAGATCTTGCAGAGCCGGAAGGATCGCGCGCGTGCTCGCCGGTCGTTCCGGCGATGGTTGCAGCCGCACGATCAGCTTTGTCCGGCGCGGCCGCCCAGAACGTCCGCCTCAGCCGCGCCTCGCTGTCGTGCAACATCGCCAAATCCAGTTCATAACGATCGAAAGCGTCGGACGCGCAGGCAAAGGCGCGATAAAACTGCGACCCGTCATAGGCAACCAGCAACAGATCCACGCCTGCATTGAGCGCCTCGACGACCGCGGTGCAAAGGTGGTTATAGACTGCACCCATGACCAGATCGTCGGTCACGACGATGCCCTGGTAGTTCCATTTCTGCCGGATGATTCCCTCGATGACGCGTTTGGAATGCGATGCGGGACGCTCCGGATCGACCTCCGTCAGCGTCACATGGCCCACCATGATCTGGGCATTCGAAGCGGCCAGCACCTCCCGGAATGGTCGCCAGTCGGTTTCCTCGAGCGTCGCCACGGGAACATCCAGATTCGCGGCGAAATGGTGGGTGTCGGTTCGCACTCGACCCAGTCCAGGGAAATGTTTCACGGTCGCCGCAACGCCAAATGCATTGAGGCCTCGGACATAGGCAAGCCCGACCTGCGCCACCTTGTCCGGATCGTCGGATATCGCGCGTTGGCCGATGAGCGAATTGAAGTCAAACTGGTTGCGACTGGCCGGCGGCTTCAAGTCCAACACGGGCGCGAAATTCAGATTGATGCCGAGTGCCGCCAGTTGCTCCCCGTGAGCACGCCCGGCCTCCTCCGCCTTTTGCCTGCGAATGTCCGGTGCCAGACCGGCAAGCGTCGCCAGTGCCGGCAGCGCGGTCAATGGCGGTGACAAATGCGAGACGATACCGCCCTCCTGATCGGCCGCGACGATCAATGGCGGAAGGCCGGCGGTATGCCGCCTGACCTGAAGAGCCGATATTTCCGATCTTATGGCCTCCGCCGATCGCCCGGCGACATTGTGCCCGGTGACATAGATACCTGCGATCAGACCTTTTTCGGCCAACGGCGCAATCGCCTCGAAGGAGGAATAGCCGACGACGAAATGTTGTCCCAACAGGTGCGCCTCGGCAACCTCCGTCATCGGAACTTGGCGCCTGGAGAGCTGAAATGCCGCGTGCGCGTAGAGCATCGACAGGACCGGCAGGCACCACAGCACGATCAGCAACTTTCCGGCGAGCTCGCACCAGGCCCTGCGCCGTATGAGATAGGCGAGCACCGAGAGGCTTGCTGCCAGCAAGCCGAGAGCGCCGAACTCGCGCAGAAAAATCATGTAGGGCGCACGAATCTGAAGACCGGCGAAAACGAGGAGCGATCCCACCAGCCAAAGCGTGACGACGACGGATTTCTTCATCTATGCGGACGATTAAGAGTGTTGCCCGCGACAGTTCCGCGGATCATCCCGCATATGAGGCTCATTTGTGTCGAATTGCGGCAGATACGCGCGCCTGCACGGTATCTGCATAAAAATCCCGATTTTCTTCAAAGCCGAGGTCGCAGGAGACCGTTGGCGATTGTCTCCTGCCCGATCAATCGCTATTCAGAGCCGACCGCGCCGCTCCTGGCGCGGGCTTTGCGCGCGGGTCATTTTCATGGACAAGACGGTCGGGATCGTAGGCCTCGGCATCATGGGCGGCGCGATCGCCCGCAACCTGGTCGAGCGCGGATGGCGGGTGATCGGCTTCGATACCGACGCTTCCAAGCGTGCCGAACTGGCGTCAGCCGGGGTCGCAATTGCCGACGCCGTGGAACAGCTCACGCGGGACGCACCCGTCATCATGACGAGCCTGCCGACCCCTGCGGCGGTCGAGAGCGTGGCGAAAGCGATCGCCAATTCAGGCCAAAGCGCTCGCATCGTGATCGAACTCTCTACGCTCACGCTCGTCGACAAGCTCCGCTTCGAGGCGATCCTCAAGGCTGCTGGTCACGTTCCTCTCGACTGTCCCCTGAGTGGCACCGGCGCGCAGGCGAAGATGCGCGATCTGATCGTCTATGCCAGCGGCGACAGCAGCGCGATCGCGCGTTGCATGCCGCTGTTTGCCGACTTCGCCAAGCAGAGCGCCGATCTCGGCATATTCGGCAATGGCAGCCGAATGAAATTCGTCGCCAACCATCTCGTGGCGATTCACAACGTCGCTACCGCCGAAGCGATGATTTTAGCCGAGCGGGCAGGCCTCGATCCGAAGCTCGTCGTCGAGATGGTAGGCCCCGGCGCCGGCGGTTCGCGCATGTTCCAGATGCGCGCACCGATGATGGTCGAGGGCAAATATGAGCCTGCGACCATGAAGGTTTCGACGTGGAAAAAGGACATGGCGATCATCGCCGAGTTCGCCGAAGATGTTGGCTGCGAGACCCCTTTGTTCACGCTGACCCAGCCTGTCTACACCCAGGCCGTGGCGATGGGCCTGGGCGATCAGGACACCGCGGCCGTATTTGAAGTGTTGAAGAAGACGATCGTTACAACTCCCAAAAACGGGTGACTCATACAGAAGTCGTACAGCGGCGGACAGGCGATGACGCACTGCATCAAAGCCTCCCCCCACCTGCTCTGCCGCAATATCCGCCACGCCGACCCGCGGGCGTGGTTATCACTTGATCATTTACGACATCCGTCGGATAAATCACCCAATCAATAAAAGCTCGAAGAACTGACCTTCGGCTGAAATCGCTTTTCGGGAGGATCCATGACGATATCGCGACGACAATTTGTATCGGGTGTTGCCGGCGCGGGTATCGCGAGCCTGGCCGCTCACCGTCTTGCGCTCGCGCAGTCCGGCGGAGCGATCCGGGTCGGCCTGCTGGCGGCCAAGACCGGTCCGCTTGCCTCGGGCGGCATCGACATGGAACTTGCGCTGATGATGTTTCTGAAGGAGCGGGACAACACGCTCGCCGGGCGCAAGATCGAATTGATCGTGGCGGATACCGCAGGCGTCCCCGCGACCGCGCGCACCAAGGCGCAAGAACTGATCGAGAAGAACGACGTCCATTGCATCATCGGCCCGCTCGCGGCCTTCGAGGCGCTGGCCATTGCGGATTATCTTACGGAGAAACAGATTCCCACGATCGGCGTCGCCGCCGCAGAGGATATGACCCAGCGGCATCCAAGCCCATGGTTTGTCCGTCTGACGTCCACCTCCGCCCAATGCGCCTATCCGCTCGCCGACTATTCGGCCAGGGAACTCAAATACAAGAAAATCGTCACCATCGCCGACGACTTTGCCTATGGTCATGAAATGTGCGCCGGCTTCCAGCGCGCATTCGAGGACAATGGCGGCAGGATCATCCAGAAAATCTTCACTCCGCTGGCAACTCCCGACTACGGCAGCTACGTCGCGCAGGTTAAGAACGCGGACGCGATCTTTCTTGGCACCGCCGGTTCGAACGGCTTCCGCTTCCTGCGACAGTTCATCGAATACGGCCTGAAGGACAAGATGGCGGTGATCGGCGGCATGACCGCACTCGATGAATCCGTGCTTCGCAACATGGGCGACGAAGCGCTGGGCATCCTGACCACGAGCTGGTATTCGGCCGAACTCGACAACCCCCTCAACAAGACCTTCGCGCCGGCGTTCCGCAAGCAATTCAAATACGATCCCGGCTACTATGCCGCTTCCACCTATGTCTCGGGCGAGGTGCTGGAAGCCGCGCTCAACACCATCAAGGGCAATGCGGAGGACAAGAAGGCACTGATGGCGGCCATCCGCGGCAACGACGTGCAGACGGTGCGCGGCCTCGTCAAATTCGACGAGTTCGGTAACGTCATCGGCGACGTCTATATCCGCAAGGTCACGAGAAGCGACGGACGCCTGGTCAATTCCGTCATCAAGACCTATCCGGATGTCAGCCAGTTCTGGACCTATGACAAGACTGGGTTCCTGAAAAACCCGGTCTATTCGCGGGATTACCCGCCGGCCAGGAATCTGGAGCTTTGAAGTCTTCGTAAGTTGGCAGCAAGTTGCGGGCCGAAGCGCACGCAAATGCCTGGTGCGAGATCGGCAGATGCAATTTTGGATCATCCAGGGTCTTAACAGCCTGTCGCTCGGTGGCCTGCTGTTTCTGCTCTCCTCGGGTTTCTCTCTGATCTTCGGCCTGATGCGGCTTGCGAATCTGACCCACGGCGCGTTCTTCATGTTGGGCACCTATTTCGGGGCGATAACGCTGCGCGCCTATACCGGCCTGAATATCTGGGTGACCGCGCTTGGTGCCGGTTTTGCGGTGGCCGCGATCGGAGGCCTGTTCGAGCGATTGGTACTGACGCGGCTGAAGACCAATCCCCTGGGCCAAGTGCTGGTTACGCTCGGCATGTCCTTCATTATTTCCGACGCTTGCCTGGTGTTGTGGGGCGGCGATTCAATTCCGGTGCCGACGCCACACAATCTGCAGGCACCGACCCGGCTGTTCGGATTTGTGTTTCCGACCTACCGGCTGGTGCTGGTGGGTTGCGCGGTTGCCGCTGCAATCGCGCTGTATTTCCTGATGGAGCGAACTCGGCTGGGGGCGATGATCCGCGCTGGGGTGGACGACAGGCAGATGGCACGCGCCGTCGGCATCCCCGTCTCGAACCTGTTCACGATCGTGTTTTGCCTCGGTGCCGGCATCGCCGGCGCCGGTGGCGTGCTCGGCGGGCCGATCCTTTCCGCCTATCCCGGGCTTGATGCTGACATGCTGCCGCTGGCACTGATCGTCGTAATTCTCGGCGGGATCGGAAGCCTGATGGGTGCATTCGTCGGAAGCTTCATTATCGGATTCATCTATACGTTCGGCACGGCGCTGTTTCCCGAACTCGCCTACATCATTCTTTTCCTGCCGATGATTTTTGTCATCGCATTTCGCCCCCAGGGCCTGTTCGGACGCGTCGGCGCATGAAGTGGATTGCCAGCGCCCTGCTCTCCCTTCTGCTTCTCTCGCTGCCGTTCTTTGCGGGCGATTTCTATATCAATCTGGCGAGCCAGATCCTGATCGCGGCGATCTTCGCACTCAGCCTCAATCTGCTGGTCGGTTTCGGCGGCATGACCTCGCTCGGACACGCCTCCTATCTCGGCGTCGCCGCCTATATCTCCGCGCTGCTAACGAGCCGCTACGGATTTGGTCACGGCATGGCGGCGGTCATCTCGATTATGGGGACGATCGCGATGGCCGCCTTTTTCGGAATCATCGCACTGCGCGCGACCGGCCTCGGTTTCCTCATGATCACGCTGGCTCTGTCCCAGGTGCTGTGGGGTCTTGCCTATCGCATGTCGAACCTGACCAATGGCGATAACGGCATTGCCGGCCTCACCCGCCCTTCACCGTTCGGCATTTCGCTCGACAGCGCCGCGGCCTTCTACTGGTTCGCCCTGATCGTGGCGGCGTTTGCTTTCCTGATGATGGCGATTTTCGTGTCGTCCTCCTTCGGCTCGTCGCTGAAGGGCGTGCGCGACCAGCCGCGCCGGATGGCCGCGCTCGGCTTCAATCCCTGGATGATCCGCTGGATCACCTTCATCTATGCCGGATTCTGGGGCGGCATTTCCGGGCTGCTCTTTGTCTATTACAATAAATACATCCACCCGACATCGCTTTCGACCACGAGTTCGGCTGAAGCGCTCTTGAGCGTGATCGCCGGCGGGTCGGGCACGCTCGGCGGCCCCGTAGTCGGCGCCACACTGGTGCTGCTGCTGAAGAACTATGCTTCGGCCTATATCGAGCGTTGGAACATGCTCCTCGGTTTGGTCTTCCTCTTCATCGTGCTTGTGATGCCGACAGGGATCGTTCCGGGACTGAACAATTTGGCGGCGCGGCTCGGAAGGCAATCTCGATGACACCGCCAACGGCAAATTGCGCGCTGCAGATCATCGACCTCAACAAGGCCTTCGGAGGATTGAGGGTGACGCAAAGTGTGTCGCTGGAAATCCGTGAGGGTGAACGCCGCCTGATCATCGGTCCGAACGGCGCCGGCAAGACCACCCTGTTCAACCAGATCAGTGGCGACATGCGCCCGAATTCCGGACAGATCAAGCTGTTCGGCACCGACGTCACGACGCTTGCTCCCTACCGGCGCGCGCATCTGGGCCTGTCGCGCACCTACCAGATCATCACGCTGTTCGCCGACGATACGCTCGAGCACAATGTCACGCTTGGCATGCTCGGCTTGCTTCCCTCGCGCTGGCAGATGTGGCGGCCGCTGTCCTTCTATCACGATCTCGCAAGCGAAGCGCGCCGCACGCTTGATACGGTTGGACTTCTGCATCTTGCCCGGCATCCGGTCTCCGAGATCGCCTATGGCGAAAAGCGTCGGGTGGAGCTCGCGATGGCGCTGGCGCAAAAGCCGCGGGTTCTGCTGCTGGACGAGCCGCTGGCGGGCCTTTCAAACAGTGAGCGAGCCACCGTAAAGTCGTTGATCGCCTCGATCCCGCGGCGGACCACCGTGGTCATGATCGAGCACGACATGGACACCGCGCTCGACCTTGCCGAGACCGTGACGCTGCTCAATTACGGCCAGGTCATCGTCGATGGCGAGCGCGACGCCGTGATCGCGGACGAGCGAACGAGAGAGGTGTATCTTGGCAACTGAGGCGCTCAGTCTGGCGAAGGTGCATGCGTTTTATGGCGACAGCCATATTCTGCATGGCGTGAGCTTTTCGCTGCGGGAAGGCCATGTGCTGGCGCTGCTCGGGCGCAACGGCGCGGGAAAGACGACCTGCATCTCGACGATCGTCGGCTTTCTTTCCCCGAAGGGAGGCGACATCCGCCTCTTTGGCGAAGCGATCGGAGGCCTCAGCCCCGAGCGCATTTCACGCCTTGGCATCGGCCTTGTACCGCAGGGACGCCGGATCTTCCCTTCCCTCACGGTTCGGGAAAACCTTGTCGTGGCGCAGCAGCGTGAAAGCAGCACGAAAAGGCCATGGGATGTCGAGCGCATCTATGAGCTGTTCCCAAGACTGCGCGAACGCCATGCCCAATTCGCCGGCACGCTGTCCGGAGGCGAGCAGCAGATGCTCGCGATCGGACGGGCGCTGATGGGAAACCCGCGGGTCCTGCTGCTCGACGAGCCGTCGGAGGGTCTCGCGCCCCTGATCGTCGCTGAAGTCGGCCGCACCATCAAGCGGCTGAAGGAGGAAGGGCAGTCGATCGTGCTGGTCGAACAGAACAGGCAGCTGGCGCTCGATGTCGCGGATCAGGCCGTCATCCTCAACACCGGCCGCTGCGTCTTCGCAGGCGAGGCATCCGAAATCCTGACCAATGAAGAACTGATCGCGCAGAATCTCGGCGTGTATCATGCGCATTAGAGCATGATCCGAAAAAGTGGAAACCGGTTTTTCAAAAAGATCATGCTCAAAAGAGGAAAGGAGATCATGTTCCGATACTATCTATTTGGAACATGATCTGGCTCAACCATCTACCGATCGAGGACGAGAAAATGAAAGTCGGCGTTTGCGGAACAGGACGAATGGGTTCGTCGATCGCGGAGCGATTGATTTCGGTTGGACATGAAGTCGGCGTCTGGAATCGCGACACCGCAAAGACGAAGCCGCTGGTCGACGCCGGCGCCACGCGGTTCGCTACTCCGGCGGAACTTGCCGAGGCCTGCGAGATCGTGATCGCGATGCTGCTGAACGATGCGGCGACCGAAGCCGTTTATCGCGGTCCCGACGGCCTCTTGAAGGCCAAACTGAACGGCAAACTCGTCATCGACATGAGCACGGTACGTCCCGATACGATGGTGTCGGTCGGCAATGCCGTGGCGCAACTGGGCGCCGCCTTCGTCGAGTGCCCGGTCGGTGGCAGCAAGGTTCCCGCAAGGGAAGGCAAGCTGTTCGGTCTTGTCGGTGGCGCAAATGCCGATGTCGACCGCGCCATGCCCCTGCTCGAGCAATTATGCCGTCGCATCGAACATGTCGGTCCACTCGGCGCCGGCGCGACACTGAAGCTTGCCGTGAACCTGCCGCTGCTCGTCTACTGGCAGGCCCTTGGCGAGGCGTTGACCATCTGCAAGCCGCTCAACCTGCCGCCGGATCGGTTGATCGATATTCTTTCCGATACCGCGGGCGCGCCGGCTGCCATGAAGGGCCGCGGCGCCGTTATCGCCAGGGTGTTGGGCGGCGCGCCGCTCGGCGAAACGGCCTTCGGCATTACGGCCGCGAAAAAGGACCTTGCAACGGCGGTGCAGTTCGCAAGTACCATCCATGCGGAACTTCCGGTTGCGAAAAGCGCGCTGGCCTGCTTTGAGGAAGCCGAGGCCGCTGGTCTGGGAGAGGCTGACGCCACCACAGTCTCCGTCCGCTGGACCCAGCGCAACGCACTGCCGCCCAGATCCTGAGCCGATCCCCACAAAACATCTATTCCGCCGGAACAACAGAAGAGAAGCTTCAATGATCGATCGCAAGAACCGCTACGGCCGAACCGCCGCCCGCATCCACGACGCCGACGGCCTCGCGCGGCGGCCATCCTCCACGACGATCGACATTCACGCCCACATCGTGGTGCCGGAGGCCGCCAAGGTCGCCCAGCCGCATGTCGATCTCAGCCGGGTGCCGCTCGCCCATTTTGCCGATGCCGGCACAAGAGAGATCAATGCACAGCAGGAGAAGGACGTCGCGGAGGTCATGACCACGATCGACCGCCGCCTGTTCGATCTCGACAAGATGGGCATCGACATGCAAGTCGTGGCGCCTGCGCCGCCCCAATGCTACTACTCCGTCGACGCCAAGATCGCGGAGAAAGCGCATCGTCTGGCCAATGATGGCGTCGCGGAATATTGCGCGCGCAAGCCAGACCGGTTTGTGGGGCTCGGCGTCGTGACGTTGCAGGAGCCGGAGCTTGCGGTGCGCGAACTCGACTACGTCATGAAAGACCTGAAACTGAAGGGCGTCGAAATCCTGACCAATGTCGGCGGCCAGGAATTGTCCGAGGAAAAATTCCGTCCGTTTTTCGCCCGCGCCGAGCAACTCGGCGCGTTCATCATGATGCACCCGAACGGGTTCACCCACGGCGAACGCCTCACCCATTTCTATTTCAACAACGTGCTCGGCAATCCGCTCGACACCACGCTGGCGCTTCACAACCTGATCTTCTCCGGAACGCTGGCGCGCTTTCCCGATCTGAAGCTGATGGCCGTGCATGGCGGCGGCTATCTGCCGGCCTATTCAGGCCGCATCGACCACGCCTGGGGCGCGCGCCAGGACTCGAACGGCCAATTGCCGCTGCCGCCGACAACCTATCTGCGCCAGGTCTATCTCGACACCGTGGTCTTCAGCTATCATCAGCTCGCTTATCTGATCGACCTGTTCGGTCCCGATCGCATCCTGATGGGCACCGATTATCCCTTCGACATGGCCGAATATAATCCGGTCGGACACGTCGCCGGCGTGCAGGGGATGGACGAAGCAACGCTTGCGCAGATCGCGGGCGGAAATGCTGCGCGGGTGTTGGGATTGGACGTCTAAGGCATGATGAGGTCAGGCTGAGCTGGAGAGGCATCGAAGGTATCACCTCTCCCCTTGCGGGAGAGGTCGGTGCCATCGAAGATGCGATCCGGGTGAGGGGTTACCCCGCCATTCAACCTCTTCAACCTAAGTGATCGGATGGAGGCCCCTCATCCGGCGCGGACTTTTGTCCGCGCCACCTTCTCCCGCAAGGGGAGAAGGAACGAAGTTCGCGGCTCAGCCTATTCAACCAAAGCTCAATTCCCTTTAACGATGCGCGCCTGCGGTCTTGTATCCCGGTTGCTCGAACGGATGCGAGGTCGCAAATTCCGGCATCTTGAAGCAACGATCGGCGAGGGCCGCGACAACCGGAAATGGGTCCAGTTCAAGTTTGAGGAAATGCGCCCCCACGACCTGGCCCGCGATGCAGATATCGGCGAGACCGGGCTCTCCGCCGAGCGCGAACGGCGCGGGCGCGCGACGGGCAAGCAGCCTTTCATAGGTCGCCAAGCCCTCCGTCGTCCAATGCTTGCCCCAGTTTTCGATCGCCTTGGCGTCGGCGCCAAAAGCCTTGGCCAGATGGTTGCGGACACGGGGCACGACCAGCGGATGGGCATCGGCGATCGTCATCAATGACAGTGAGCGCGCATAGGCCCGCTCCCTTGCATCCTCCGGCAACAGCCGCGGCGCAGGATTGATGTCGTCGAGATATTCCATGATCGCCATCGACTGAAACAGCGAGTAGCCGTCATGGACAAAGGTCGGCACCACATGCTCGGGATTGACCGCATCGTAACCCGGCTTGAATTGCTCGCCGGATAGAATGTCGACCGAGGTCTCCTCGAAAGGCAGGCGTTTGAGCTTCAAGGCAACCCGTACGCGAAAGGAAGCGATCGAGCGCCAAAACCCGTAGACTTTTATGCTCATGGGAGATCCCCTGATGCCCGATCCGATGCCAACGGTCCGATTCTATTCTTTCTCCCGCTCGACGCAATTTTGTGAGCGGAAATTATGATGCTCAACATTGCGAGTGAACGGTCGCCCACGCCGCCAAATCATGCCGCTGCCAGCGCGACACGTAACCCTGCAGCCGCCAAGTCGCGGTCAGCATCGACTCGACGTCGCACTCCCACGCGGGATTGCCACGCGTGGCTGCTCGTTTCACACCAATAGGACGGTCGATCCCGTGGTCTTGCGCGCCGCAAGATCGGCATGAGCTCTTGCCGCATCCTTCAGCGCATAGGTCTGGTGGACCTCGATCTTGACTGCGCCGGAGAGCACCACCTCAAACAATTCCTTTGCCATGGCGACGAGATTCTCGCGCTTGGCGGCATAGGTGTTGAGAGTCGGGCGGGTGACGAACAGCGAGCCCTTTTGGGCAAGAAGGCCGAGATTCAGCGGTTCGACGCTGCCGGACGATTGACCAAACAGAGCGGCAACCCCGAGCGGCGCCAGGCAATCCAGCGATTTCAAGAACGTGTCCTTGCCCACGGAATCATAGACCACGGGCACTTTCTTGCCTTGGGTGATCTCTTCGACGCGTTTGGCGAAATCCTCGCGCGAATAGACGATAGCGTGCGTGCACCCATGGGCCCTGGCGAGCGCGGCCTTCTCGTCGTTGCCAACGGTACCGATCACGGTTGCGCCGAGATGTTTTGCCCATTGCGACAGGATCAGGCCGACGCCGCCAGCCGCCGCATGGAGCAGGATCGTGTCACCGGGTTTGACGCGATAGGTCTGACGGATGAGATATTGCGCGGTCAGCCCCTTCAGCATCATCGCTGCGGCGGTCTTGTCATCGATGCCGTCGGGCAGCTTGAGCAATCGATCGGCCGATATCAGTCGCCCTTCGGCATAGGCCCCGATGGGTGCGGCCCCGTACGCAACCCGGTCGCCCGGCTTCAGGTCGGTCACCCCTGGGCCGACTTCCTCGACGACGCCGGCGGCCTCGTTGCCCAGGCTGCTCGGCAAGGCCACGGGATAAACCCCGGAGCGATTGTAGATATCGAGGAAGTTGAGCCCCACGGCGGTGTGGCGGATGCGCGCCTCCCCCGCGCCCGGCTTGCCGAGCTTGATTTCCTCCCAGACGAGAACCTCGGGCCCGCCGGTCTTGTGAAAACGAATGGCGTGCGTCATGGAACAACTCCCTAACTGACAGAAGACAGATAAACTCGCGAGCGAGCGGTTTGGGACCGCGCCCACCCTCATTACAATATCTGCCGGGAAGGCAGGGAGAAATACCCTTTAAGGCGAGCAGGGCTGACGAACCCGAATTCCCGAGGTTGAACTCCATCCGATCCAAAGGCTAATTATCGGCGATATCGCGCGCTGCCAGTTTCGTGCACAAGGGGGGGCCGTTGGAAGAGCTTTTTCAATTCATGTTCGGGGCCAGCGGGCGCATCAGCCGGTCCAGCTACTGGCGCTCCGTGCTGATCTGCATCGCTGCGGGAATGATGACTGCCGTCATCCTGTTTACGGCCTTCCAGATCGCCGCGCCGCTTTTCATCGTCGTGGTCATCCTCGTCCTGATCCCGTGGATGATCTGGGGCGCTTCCTTTACGACCGAACGGCTTCATGACCGCGGCAAGAGCGCCTGGTGGCTTCTGGTTTTTTATGTCGTCCCGGGCCTGCTCACGCAGATCGGCAAGTTCTTGCCGCTTGAGGAGCCCACGGGAATGGTGCTGGAGAAAGTGCTGGCGTTTGCGGCTTCTATCCTGACGATCTGGGGATTCGTGGAAATCGGCTTCCTGCGCGGCACTCCCGGCGAAAATCCCTATGGCCCCGACCCTGTCGCGAAAGCCTATCGGTGAACATGACGCGAGCTTCAAAAACAAAAAAAGCCCGGCGGCCGAAGGCCACCGGGCGAAACTCCAGGTCAAAGGCTTAATTGCGCTTTTGCTAAACGGCCAGACCCGCCGTCAGCCGGCTGCTACCGTTGCGGCCATTCCGAAAGCGCCCGCATCGGCAAGGGCCGCTATACGCGCGTCGTCATAACCGAGCTTCTCGCGCAGCACCTGTCGCGTGTGTTGGCCAAGCAGCGGCGCCGCTATGGGGTCGATGACCGGGGTCAGGTGAAGCGTGAGCGGGGATTTAATGTTCGGAACCGTGCCGGCGGTCGGGTGCGAGATCTGGCTGAGACGGTGACGCTCGCGAGCCTCGGGCGAATTGAAGGCTTCCTCGACGGTGCGAAGATATCCAACGGGGATATTGGCCGCTTTCATCTTCGCCACCCAGTTTTCCCGAACATCCTGGACGAAAATCCCGGTGAGGATGGCGCGCAATTTATCCTTGTTCGCGGTTCGTGAGCGTCGGTCGCCATATTCGCCGCTTGCGAGATCGGGCCGGCCCAGAACGTCGATGACAAGGCGGCGATACAGCCGGTCGTTGGCGCAAGCGATGTAAAACGGCGCGTCGGATGCGTTGTAGACGCCGACGGATGGCGATCCGTTCGGCGAATTGCCCTGGCGACTCGGATTCACGCCGCTCATCAGATAGGCCATACCGTAGAACTGCGTCATCGCGAGCGCGATATCGAACAGCGCCACCTCGACATGCTGGCCGCGGCCCAGCCGGTCGCGGGCGAGAAGCGCCAGCAGAATCGCATTGCACGCCGACATGCCCGTCAGCATGTCCACCGCCGGCGGCCCGGTCCGCACCGGTGGCCCGTCAGGAAAACCATTGAGCGACATGAATCCGCTCTCGGCCTGCGTGATCGGATCGAAGCCCGGACGGGAGGCGAACGGCCCCTGGCGCCCATAGGCCGAGATCGAACAATAGACCAGGCGCGGATTGGCTGGCGCGACCGAGGCATAGTCGAGCCCATATTTCTTCATCACGCCTGATGAGAAGTTCTCGACCAAAACATCGGCCCGCGCAATCAATTCGCGGGCGATGGCGCAAGCTTCAGGCCTGGCGAGATCGAGCGCGATGCTGCGCTTGTTGCGGTTCAGGCTGACGAACGCAGCACTTTCGCCGGCGAGATCGGCATGTTCGTAGTGCCGCGTATCGTCGCCGCCGTCCGGGTTCTCGATCTTGATGACTTCGGCGCCAAAATCGGCGAGCGTCTGCGTGCAGGCCGGACCGGCCACGACGCGGGTGAAATCGACGACCAGCAGACCGTCAAGGGCGGTCGGAGCACCCTTCTCTCTAGGCGTCCGGTCCGGTAGTTGCGGTCTGGCGGTCATGATCGGCTCGTTCCTTCCCTTCGGTCGACCAGGCCGCGTTTCATCGCCGGGCCGGATCGTTGCCCGCGATTGTACACGGGCCTTTGCCGTCCTTCCAAGGGAAGTGAAGCCTTGCTATTCCGCCGTTATCGCCTTTTCGAATGGGTGCTATGAAGAGAGGGAGCAGGAAGGACGGCCTTGCGCCAGTAGAGCGTGTCCGCAAATGCCCACGGATATCGTGGCTGGTACAACCGGTAGCTGGCGCGGATGAAGTTGTTGGCCGACGATATATTCCGGGTAGTATCCGAAACCAGATAGCTCCAGCCGGTCCGCCGCGCCATTACCTCGATCGCGCGCATCAGCCGCAATTGAAGACCATGCCCGCGATGCTCGGGCAACACGCCGATACGACAGATATATCCGGCATTGCCGACATGCGTCGATGGGACGACGCCCGCAAAGGCGATCGGTGTAGCTCCGCAATATGCGAGCCACCAGCGGCCCGAATCGAACGATGGAACGGCGGCTCCGTCAAAGAACGTCAGACGATGCAATTCCGCGAGGATATCGGCGATTTCCTCGTCCTGTCCGTCGACCTCGCGGATCCGGTAGTGCGAGGTGCCCGTCCTTGGCCGGCAACCATCGGTCGACGCAGAACGCAACGAGGCCGCTATCGCCCTGCTCACTTGAGGCATCGTTTGGCCTTCTCGATCTCTCGGTCGGAGATGCCCTTCGCGCGAGCCCAGAACTCAACCGCTGCCTCGCCATATAGCGCGACGGCTTTCCTTACGGCCCAGCAGGAGAAGTTTTCGGGCGCCGGCGATGAGATCAGCGAGGCGGCAAGCAGGATGAATATGCGGATCATTTGTCGAGCATGACCTTGACACCGAGCCAGACGGCTCCGAGGAAACCGGCGACGATGACAGTGATCGCCGCCTTGAAGGTATAAGTCTGAAGGCCGCGGAAGATGATGACCCCGTCGCCCGGCGTTGCGATCTTGTCGCTGTAGCTCTTGAATCCGTGAGCAAGGCCGAGGCTTGCGATCTTGCTCTCGATCAGCCGCTTGGAGGATTGCGCCAGCGTCCTTTGCGCCTCGCGTATGCACACCGCGAGCGTGCCGCGCTCGGCCTGGCAGGTCTCCACCAGAAGCTCGCCGAAGAAATGCGACTTACCCGAGCCGCGGCCACCGTAAACCCCCTTGTATCGGGCGGGGATGAGCAGCGGCTCAAAGATCTTCGCTGTCGGGATTTTCAGGATTTTCGGGATGAACAATGACACGCTCGATACGATGAATCAGTTCAAGTGCGCCGTCATCGCCGGTTGCGATGGCCTGCGTCGCCTTGCCCCAGCCGCGATCGAGAATCGCGTTGGCGGCCGCAATGCGCGCCGGCGCCGCCGCCTTGGTATTGCGCATCACGCCGACGAGCACATTGAGCGCCGTACGGGTGTGGCTCCGCGCCAGGGAACGAATTTCGGTGACGGATTTGGGCATTCTGGTTTCCGAAGTTTCTACTTTCGCTCGCCTTCCTCAGGTCGTTCGGGGTACGACCCGACATACTCGCAGGGCGCGGTGTCGGCATGGCCCATCGTGAGATCGTCTTCGCGAAAGCCAGATTGCGTCGCAGCGGCGAATTCCAGAAGCCAGCGCTTGCGCTTCGAGCGCGGGACGAACTGAATGATCTCGGCGCTCATGAAGAGGCCTCCTCGGGATGAGGTCGTCATCTTGACAGGATGATCCTCATGGTGAGGAGCCGCGCAAGTTGCGCGGCGTCTCGAGCCATGAAGCCTCACGTGATCACGACAGGTTCGGACGGCGGCGCGCTTTGAAGACGCCATGCGATAACGCGCTTCGAAGAGATTGGTGCGCCTCGCGGCCACCGTCCGATTTCGGAAAACAAACAGAAAACCCGCGGACCGATTTCCGGGCCGCGGGCTCATGTCTTTGCCGACGATGGACTTATGCCGATGATTTGCCCGACGGGGCAAGCTATCGAAGATGACTTCTCCTCGACAGCGATGCGCGGCCAATTGCCAACATCGTTCACCAATCAACGGAGAGGCGATTGGTTGGCGTCCAGCCGCTTGCGATAGAGAAGATAGGCATCGTTGAGGGAAAGGGGTACTTGCGAATCCTGCGGCGACGATGCCGGCGGAGCAAAGGCGTCGCCGGCACCGTTCGCCGGAGTGGCAGCATTTCCGCTACCGAACGAAATTTGACCATCAGAGGCAAACGGAGCCTGTGATGTGCTCACATCAAGCGAAGACGGTTGCGACGTCCGGCTGCCTCTCAGGAGAGCCGCCGTGAACCAGTTGCCAGCGGCGTCGGAATTAGTCCGCAGATCGAAGATCGGCGCTTTGAAAAATCGCATCGGCTGGCCGCTGACAAGTCCGATCGGTCCCTCACTCTCCGGTGCAGGCACCGAAGATGCCGCGGCCGCGGCTTGCGTTGTCGCGCCGTTCACACGAACCAATCTTGGCGCGGACCAATTGCCGAGTTGCAGCGACATAGGCTTAATGGGGTCCGCGGATGTGCGGGTGTCGTAACCCATTGGATCAATGGGCAGCGCGGCATCGCTCGGTGGCGTCGAACGCGGTGGCGTTGCAGTGGGGTCCAACCGAACCCCGTAGGGACCGGATTCAAATACATCCGGAAAATCCTTTCCGGGTGTCTTCCCAAGCTCCTCAGCAATCTTTTGCTCACGCATTTGCGTACCGAGCCTCGCTATCACGTGCACGAAGGCTCCCGGTCTCGGCGAGAGTGCGCATAATTTGCGAGGGGTGCAGAAACTCGTGAACCAGCGACAGGTCCATCGATCCAGGAAAAGTTTGTCCGTTGTTTTGGATGAGGTGATGGTCCTTATTGGTAACTACAATAAAATAGCTATCGGCTCCCCCCGGTTTGCCAAACGCGCTGGTATTCTGGGTCTCTTCCGAGTTCGGGTTAAATTCGGCTCGATCAAACCCTGACTGATCTCGCAGGTCGTCCAGCGAGCTGCCGACGAAAATATGCTTATGCGTACGCGCCGTTTCGTTCATCGCGTCTTTAAACGACTGCGATCCGGAGAGCGAGCCGTCGAATGATTTTGCAAGCTGCGCTGCGTTGTCTCCCAGAAAGTGGATTGTCAATTTTCCAATCTGACGTGTCTCGGCCATTTTTTCCTCTTTAATCTATTCATTTCACGTGCGCGCATGCTTGAAGCGTCTTCGTTTCTTCCGGCCCCGGCGAGTCAATAACAACCATGTCGCCAGAACGAGGTAGATCCACACGAATGAAGGTCTCTTCGGTCGTCACGAATGCCCAAGCTGAATACTCGTCCTGCAAATCTTCCATCCAGGCACTCAGCGGAGACCATAATCTCCAGGTTATGCCCGTTCCTCGAAAAGCAAAGACGTCTCTGACCACACCGTTCCGCCGATCCAAGAGACGATGTTCGCAACGGGGGATGTCTTTGCAAAATCTACCGTCGGACGTGACGATGAAAAAGCGGCCGTCAAGACTTCTTATCTTGTAGTTCTTGAGGCCGGGGAGCGCTCTTACATGGGTTTCCAATTGCTCCCGGATCGATGGATCCGAAACGGCGGGAAATTCATCGAAACGTGTGCACGTCATCGACGCCTGAGCGGGCGATGCGACCGTTGACACGATGAGGACTGCCGACAGGCGCCGGACCATGTCCCGTAGATAAACCAACTTCATAGCAAACTCCTCGGGCCATTCGGCTTTTTGATAATGACAAGGTACGTTTCTCGCGGGACTGCCGTAGCTGCGCCGCTTTGCGCAGATTCCAAAATTAAGGCGCCACTCTGACCGTGCCCGAGAAGCCATTCGCCTGGCCATCATGGAGGGGAAGACTCCGCTTGCCGAGGCGTCATATGGAACGATCCGGTTTTTGAGCGGCCACCGCTCACTTCAACGGAGCCTGGACGATCACTAGGACCAAACCGGAATTTCGTCAATCAGTGGTTGTGTCAACCGAACGCACACGTCGCAGCTGGCTTCGCTTACTGTGTCGTTCTGGGAAACGCGGCTCGATTGCCCATCGGCTCTCGCGACACTGACAGGATGCCGGTGATTTGCTCGACGGAGCAAGCTCAGAAAGGGCGCGCGGGGCCTATTCGAGACTCTGGACCGGCGGCATGGTGTTGGCCGGCGGCTTGGTCGGAGCCGCAGGCGCCGGAGATGCTCTGATGACGGGCGGCGGCGACAAGGGAATGGGACCTGCGGTTTGCGGCTCAGCCGCGGCGCTTGCCTGCGAAGTCCGCTGCGCCCGCGCACGCGGCGACGAACGATGCTCGCTCCACGAATGCGAGATCGAAGGCCCGGCCGTAAAGCCGACGATCGCGCCCGCGACCGCGCCGACGGGACCGAGCACGACCGCGCCCGACACGGCACCGATCGCCGCATCGGCCGCGCGCTCCTGCGCCCTTGCTTCGAAACAAACGAGCAAGCCCGCCATCAGCGTGGCGAGCAGAACGATACGCATGACAAGTCCCCACCCGGTGTCGTCGCTCAAGGGACTTGGGAAATACGGCGGCAGGAAGGTCGAGAAAGTTCTTTTGTGCGCTCAAAAAAAGCCCGCGGGCCAGGTTTCGGCCGCGGGCTCTTGGCACTCTTTCGATGATGGCATTGTGGAAGTGATTTGCCCGTCGTGTCAACCGCGACAGTTATCGCAC
Organism: uncultured Alphaproteobacteria bacterium; assembly: GCA_963820275.1. Classification (GTDB taxonomy): domain Bacteria; phylum Pseudomonadota; class Alphaproteobacteria; order Rhizobiales; family Xanthobacteraceae; genus Bradyrhizobium. The sequence continues at coordinate 215,968 of CAWFZL010000034.1, read as the reverse complement.
GAAGCTCAGATAGGAGGCGAGCGCCTCGATTTCCTCGGGGCCGAGATGGGTCGCAACCATCGGCATCGGAGATCCCGGCGTCGAATGATAACCCTGGCCCCACTGTTCGAGCCGCGCCTTGACATAGAAATAGGCCAGCCCTCCAAGACGCGGGATGTCTCTGATGCCTTCCGCGTTCGGGCCGTGGCAGGCATAGCACGATACGATGTTGGCTTCGGGAATTCCGTCCATGAAGATCGTCCGGCCCCTCGCAGCGAGCGCGCCGTTGCCGTCATTGGCAGGCCTCGGCGGAATCGAGGCGAAGTAATTTGCAAGATCACGGGCGGCAAAGGGACCGAGCGAGCCAACCGCGCCCCACATGTATTGCCTGGAGAACGGATTGTCGCGCGTGTGGTCGTGGAAACTGCGGATCTGGCTCAAGATGTATTGCGGCCGCTGTCCGGCGAGCCGCGGCGCCACCGTATAACCCTGCGCGCCTGTTCCATGACACCAGGTACAGTTGCGCACAGCGGCGCTCTCTTCCGACCAGGCGGAGACGGTGAAAGCGGCGGATGCGAAAATCGCCAGGACCGCTATTTTCAACCCGATGCGCTTCATGCGCCCTGAGCTTTCGTGCTTCATGCCCCACCGCAAAATCGAGACGTCCCCACTCAATGCAGATTACTCACATAGGCTGCGACCGCCTCGACCTGCGACCGCGTCAGATTGTGCGCCGTCGGCGCCATGATCGCGGAAGTATCGACTGAAGTGCCCTGGCCCCGCTGCTTGGCCCAGCCGGTCAACTGGCCGACCATGTACGGATAGAGCTGGCCGGCGAGCCGCGGAATTTCGTTCTGGCCATGACCTTCCGCGCCGTGACATGCCGAGCAGGCGGGAACGTTGGATTCGGGCAGACCTTCTTCGTAGATCTTCTTGCCCTGCGCGATCGATCCGCGCGGCGCGCCTCCGAACGGCGGAGGATTGAGATGGCTGAAATGATTGGCCAGCGCGGAGATCATCGACGGGCTCAGCACGTGCGCGACGTTGCGCATGACCGGGTTGGCGCGCCTGCGCTCGATGAAGGCCCTCAACTGAGCCTCGATATATTCGGGTTGCTGACCCGCAAGCCGCGGCATCGGGAAATATCCGAGATAGCCCTGGCCCGACAGCCCATGACAGGTCTTGCAATATTCGAGCTTGGCCTCCAGCCCGCCGGTCGCATGCGCCATCCTTTCCTGCGCGTGACCGGCCGCCGAGAAGGCCACCGCCAGAACGGCGGTCTGCACGATCAGCTTCAAGCCGATTGCCTTCACGATCCGGCCCCCTCGCCCTCGCCTTTCGCGTCCGATTCAACTGAACGAACTGCGGCCATCACCACCCCGAGGCTCCGATATGAAAGTTGAAGCCCGCCTTGATCACCTGAACGGTCTGCTTCACGTCCACGACGCCCGTGAGGGCGGTGAACTGGTCGGTCATGAGAATGTCGCCGCTGCCGAAATGGTAGTAATCATATTCGACATTCATGGACCAATGACGCGTGAACGCCCAATCCACGCCGCCGCCAACGATCCAGCCGTAGCGATTATCCGCCCCCTGAAAGTGAAATGGCCCGAGGCCCCCGAAGTCGCCGCCGCTGACATCGTATTTGTCTCCGGCCACGGCAAAGCCGCCTCTGCCATAGATCAGCACGGTGTCGAAGGCATAGCCGATCCGCCCGGTCACGCTCGAAAGAAAGTCATTGTTCGCCTGCACAAGGGCGAGATTGCCGGGAACGCCGGCTGGAAGGCCGACGAATGCGCTGCCGCGCATGGTCGTCCCTGAGGCAGTGCCTTCGATACCGATCACCGCATTATTGGCGAACTGATAGTCGCAGCCGATTTCGCCACCGATCACGGCGCCGGTCGGATTCGTGGTCACGGTGGTAATGCCGGTGGTTACCGGGCCGCCGCTGAGCGTATCCTGCACGAGCTGCACCGGATCGGTCATGGCCTTGCTGCCCTTGCCGCCGCCGATATGTCCGCCGAGATAGCAGCCGGTCCAGGAGAACCGCGGAACGACCGGCATCTCCGACTTCACCGGCAGATCGGCGGCGCTTGCGGCACCTGCGATGGTCACGGTCAGAGCCGCGGCGGTGGCAAACAGTTTCTTCATAGGACAATCTCCGTATGCGGACGCATCCGCCTACATCGCAAACCAGGCATGGAGGAACAGGGTGTTGTTGTCGTGGGGATTGGACGTGTTGGCGAGGTTCACGTTCAGCTTGTTGTAAAAGGTGTACTGCAGGCCGATCCGCGCGTTGAACCATGGCCAGCCGACCATCTTGCCGGCGCCGAACGGAATGTAGGCAATCTCGGCCGTCCAGCCATTGGTGTTGGGCGTCAGAGGAAGCCCGGTCGCGGGATCGGTGCCATAAAGCCCGGCGTCGGCGGTGCCCCACTGATTGAAATACTGCGCGGTGAAAACGACACGGTTGTCGGCACCATAGGCAAACGAAGCCTGCAGCTTCAGGCTGTTTAGCAGGTCGGTCGGATTGGTCCCTGCGTTCACGAAGCTCGAATCCAGCCGCTGAAACTCGCGGATATAGCTGCCGCGCAGGGTCAGCCACCAGTTGTCGCCCTGGTATTGATATTGCGTATCGAAGCCGTAATCGGTGAAGACGTCGCTTTGCGGAAACACGGCGGTGGAGAAGGTCGTAAGGCCGGTATCGACCCAGGGATGCACATTGAATTGCCCGCCGAACGCGCCGACCATGAACGTGTTCCTGCCCCAGTGCGGCTCCAGTGCGATCCGGTAATAGGGTGCAATGCTGCCGAGCTGACCGGGGGCGCCGAACGGGTCGGTGCCCAGATTGTTCTGCGTGCTGAAGGGAAGGGTCTTGTAGCCCGTCAGTTCCAGATAGAGCAGGTCATTGATCATCGTGTACGCGCCGACGCCTGCAACATGCGCGGCAAAGGCGCCCTCGATGGCCGTCCCGGGATTCTGCGGGCCGAAAAGGTTCGATACCGCGTAGGGGAAGCTCCATGCCGGTGTGGTGTTCCACAGATCCTGCACGGTCGGATTGTTGTTGGCGGTGATGCCGTAGACGAAGTCGAGCGGACCGAAATGGGCGGTGTTGGCGTAACGAACGTCGGTATTGTCCCAGGTCCAGGTGTGGCGGTCGAACGGATCGGCCGACGGGCCTGACCCGATTGCGTTGTAGGTCACCTGCGCGAAGGCGCCGATATTGTCGGTGATCGCGCCGCCCCAGAATCCGCTGAACGGCGACAGCACGACGTTGTTGTTCTGGCTGTACGGGTCCGGCGGCGCGCCGGTCAGGACACCCAGGTCCGCCTGTGTGTGTGTGAGGCCGACGACCGCCATCATCGAGACCGGCGGGACGTAGTCCTTTTCCGCATCGCTCGTCGGCTGAGCCGGCAGCGCCTTCACATAGCCCATCATCTTGTCGTATTCGGCGCGCGCATCCTGTCCTGCCTTGGACGCCCATGGCGTGGTGCGGAACGGTCCGCCGCCCATGGTGTATCCGAGCAGCTTGAATCGTCGGCCGAAAGGAGTGAGCGCGGGAAAATCGGTGTGGCAGGTGCCGCAAGGCTGGCCGGTCTGTCGCGCGAAACTCGGAAGCGCTTGCGCCGGAGAAGTAAACTCGATCGTCAGCAGGATGGCGGCGACAGCGAAAACAAAAATCGCGGCGAACGTTGCAACTCTACCGAAGCATCGAGTGATACGACCGACATCGCCCCGCATTACGCGCTATCCCGTCTCTTGCAACGTCTCGTGCCGCCACACGAGGCCGATTCGAAAACTCACGGGAGTGACGATAGTCCATCAGCGGGAAGCGCCATCAGGGTAAAAGCTGTTGCGAGTCGGATTCTGGCGATAGCGAGGCATTTTTGCAACATCGATCGCAAACGCAACAAAACGACGCTCGTCGAAACATGACGTTTCGCCGATCGCCGCTATTATAAAGGAGAAAAAACGAGGGTCGATCCCCCATTATCCGCCCAATGTTGGAACTTGTGGACCAGATTCGCGGCGTTCAAATTGATCTGGATCAAATCACCAGCGAAAAATTGAACTGGATCGAAACGCCCGCCACGGCGTAACGTGATCGCTGCCAACGGGGGCGGTTCAGGGCGATCTCATGCGAATCTCATCGGTAATATTGGCGGCAGCTTTCGCGGTCGCAACCTCCGCGGCGGCGCTGGCGCAGGACAGAAACAAGGGCAAGGGTACTGACGTTTCTTCCCAGGAGCTCAAGGCCAAAGTCGATTATTGCAAGACCTGCCACGGGATCGAGGGCCAGGGTTTCCGGGGTTCGTACCCGATGCCGCGACTTGCCGGACAGCAGCCCGAATATCTCGAAAACCAGCTGCAGGCCTTCATCGATCGCAGACGCAACAACCCGGTGATGTTCAACGTCGCGCATGTCTTGAGCCCGCAGCTGGAGAAGGCCCTTGCCCAGCAGTTCAAGGAACTAAACCCGAAGCCGCTCGGCGGAGCGCCGCGGGAAAACATCGCCGAGGGAAAGAGGATCTATCAGGAAGGAATTCCAAAGTCGGACGTTCCTCCCTGCGCTTCCTGCCACGGGGATGACGCCAAGGGCCGCGACGCATTTCCTCGTCTGGCCGGGCAGCTTCACGACTACATCTACAGAAAGCTGACGAACTGGGACAAGGAACGGGGCCAGGACAAGGCCAATCCGGACAACTCGGCCATCATGCAACCGATTGCCCATAACCTGACGGATTCGCAGATCAAGGCTGTGGCGGCCTATCTCAGCTATCTCGAATAATTCCTTGGGAACCTGATGCAAGTAGCGTCTGCTCACGATTGGAGCCGACGGAATTTCGCTTGCTCCAGATCAAGGCGTTCGGTCGCAAAACCGTCCAGCATCAAACCATCATTGTAAGAGCAGGATGTTTTGCCATGACAGACAGAAGTGGAATTTCTCGGCGAAGGATTTTGACCGTTGCGGCCGGAGCGGCCGGCGCGGTTTCGGGCATGGCGGCAATCGTTGTCGCATCGACGCCAGCGCAGGCCGCAAAGGCGTCGCAAAAATCAGTCAAGTATCAGGATACGCCGAAGGGCGAGGCGCGCTGCGAAAATTGCGCACTGTTCGAGGCCCCCAGTTCGTGCAAGACCGTTGACGGAACGGTCTCTCCGGATGGCTGGTGCATGGTTTACGCGAAGAAGCCGACCTGATATCAGGCATCAGCTTCACCATTCCAGCGCAGCGGTGCTGTCGTCATAGCGTTTTCCAGCGAAGTGGGGACCGGTTCGCGCGAAGAAAACGTGTCAAAAATAGAGGCGGCATATACTCAAAATAGCCAGGCCGGATTTGTCCGGTCTGGCTATTTTGCGCTAAAGGGGACCTCCGAACCTTGGATAAATTGAGCAAATCCCATACCTCAGCGAGCAGTTTTGCTGCATAATGCACCGATCGCCGCCGGCGGAACGATGACAGGGTTGCGCGCATGATGAACAGAGCGATTTTCGGGATGATGGTTCTCGGAGCGTCACTCGGCGCGTTTGCCATGAACGGGGTCGATCCTTTGTTCGCCCAAAACGCGCTCGGTGGACCGACGAAGCCGAAGCAGAACTCGATCGGCGGGGCGGCCAAACCAGCTCCGGTAATCGGCGGCGCGACGCATAATCCGGTGGTCACGAAACCGGTCACCATTGGCAACGTGACAAAACCCGGCTCGATCGGCACACCGACGCCAGGAGCGGGTGGCACGACACCCGGTCTGACCGCCAACGCAATGCTGCCGGGTACAAGCACGGCAAGACAGAATCCGCCGGTTACCCCACCCAACAAGGGCAAGACGGTCGTCTCGACGACTTCCAATCTGAAATGCGGCGGCGGCGCCTGCGTCACAAGGGGCGCGAAGCCGTAAAGGACGTTGCCCTAAAGCATGATCCGGAAAAGTGTGTAGCGGTTTTCCCTCGCGACAAACGCTGCACGCGTTTGCGCTGAGATCATGCGAAAGAAAACCTAAAGCGCGATGGTGATTCAGCCTGATCCCACGCGCTTTAGATCGCTACCTGCCGCCCGATCTCCACCACCTGATCGTTGGGAAGACTGAAGAAGTCGCTGACATGGGCAGCGTTGCGCTCCATGCCCGCAAAGAGCTTCTCCTGCCAGGCCGGAAGGCCCTTGCCGTCCTCGCGGGCGATCACCGTCTCATGACCGACATAGTAGGTGACATCGTTGAGGTCGACGGTGCAGCCGAGCGATTTGCTCGCAGCGAGCAGCTCCGGAATATGCGGGCGCTCCATGAATCCGAAGCGCGCCTCGACACGCCAGAAATTCGCCGCGAGCTCGGCGATCGTCAGGCGATCGCCCGGCGACACCCACGGCACCGACCGGATCTCCACGCGCAGCACGACGACATGTTCATGCAGCGCGCGGTTATGCTTCACGTGCCAGACCATCACCGGCGGCGTGTCGCGCTCGGTCCGGGTCAGGAACACGGCCGTGCCGGGAACGCGCGGCACATTGCCGGCCTTCAGCCTTTGCATGAATTCGTCCACCGGTACGAGCGCCTCGTGCATGCGCGCGTAAACCGCGGCCGCGCCACGATGCCAGATCCACATCACACCATAGACGAAGACGGCAAGCAGCAACGGCACATATCCGCCCTCGGCGACCTTGGCGAGGTTGGCAAGGAAGAAGGCGCTGTCGACGAGCAGAAAACATCCGGCGACGAGGCCGGCGGCAAGAACGCTCCATTCCCAGATTTCACGCATCGCAATGAAGAGCAGCGCCGACGTCATCAGCATCGTCAGCGACACCGCAATGCCGTAGGCTGCCGCGAGATTGTCGGACTTGCCGAACGCAAGCGTGAGGCCGACCGTGACGATCATCAGAAGCCAGTTGACCATGCCGACATAGATCTGGCCGTAGCCTTCCGACGAGGTCTGCAGGATCGCGAGCCGCGGCAGCCAGCCGAGCTGGATCGCCTGCCGCGTCATTGAGAAAGCTCCCGTTATGATCGACTGGCTGGCGATGATGGTGGCGACAGTGGCCAGCACGATCAGCGGTATCAGCAGAGCCTGAGGGCAGAGCCGGTAGAAGATGTTGCCATCGGTCGGCGCGCCCTCGAGCACCAGCGCCGCCTGTCCCGCATAGTTGAGGATCAGGCTTGGAAAAACCACCGCAAACCACGCCAGCTTGATCGGCCGGCTGCCGAAGTGACCCATGTCCGCGTAGAGCGCTTCCGCGCCGGTGACGCAGAGAAACACCGCGCCCAACACCAGAAATCCCGTCAGCCCATTCGAGGCCAGATAGGACAGGCCATAAGCGGGGTTGAGCGCGGCAAATACGGCTGGATGCCTGGCGATGCCCCAAACTCCCATCACCGTCATCGCGGCAAACCAGATCAGCATCACCGGGCCGAAGAAGCGCCCGATGGCCGCGGTTCCTCTCGATTGAATTGCAAACAGCACGACAAGGATCGCGACCGCTGCGGGCACGACATAGGGCTGCAATGCAGGCGTCGCCATGTCGAGGCCTTCCAGCGCCGAGAGCACCGAGATCGCAGGGGTGATCGCGCCGTCGCCATAGATCAATGCCGCTCCGAACAGGCCGACCGCCACGATGGTCGGCCGGCGGTGCTTCTTCACGCCCAGCAGCGCCATCAGCGCAAGGATGCCGCCCTCCCCGTCATTGTCGACACGCATGGCGAAGGAAACATATTTGACCGTCGTGATGAGGAAGAGCGTCCACAGCACGAGCGAGAGCGCGCCGAGGACCGTGGCGACGTCCGATGGGGATTCGGCCGTACCCAGCACCGTCTTGAATGTGTAGAGCGGGCTTGTTCCGATATCTCCGAAAACGACTCCAAGCGCCGACAGGGCGAGAACAGGCAATCTGCCCTGCGCGGTTTGCCGCGTATCGGCTGAAGGCTGCGTCGGGTCTTCGCTCACGAATTTATCCGTCCCATCCAGAGTAGCCGCACATCCCCAGACAATTCCCCGGAATTGCGACAACCAGACGACGCGCAGGCAGACCAGTGAGGTCCTACGCCGTCTCGCTGCGTTCAGGTATTTCACCGTCAGCGGTCGCGATCAACTCTTTGGGCACGAGCCAAAGGGTCGGAAGGATCAGCGCGTAGACAATCGTGATCGCGATCACGCAAACGCTAAAGCCGCCGTAGCGGTCGTAGAGCGTCGTCCCGAGAATGTCGCCAAATCGCGAGATGACGAAATAGAGGCTGCTGGACATCATCAGCACGGTTCCCTGCAGGCCTCTTGGGCAGGACCGGATGATCAGATCCATGTAGGCGCCCGTTGCAACGCCGCCCATCAGGCCGATAGGTACCGCCGCGATCAGAGCTCCCGTCACCGAATCGATGAAGAGCAGCGGCACCATCTGCGGAACAGCGACGACCGTCCCCCACCATAACAGCGTCTTCAGGGGGAAGTGACGGCAGAGAAAACCGTACACGATGAAGGTTGGGATAAACGAAGCGGCAAAGATGGCGTTCCACTGCCCCCATTGGGCGTCGGTTGCGTGCAGATTGTTCTGAAGGTGGTACTGGAGCGGCGTCGTCGAGCCGGGCGCAAAATTCCACAACAGCCAGATCAGAAGCGCCGGATAAATCCGCCAATGGCCGAACAGCCGCCTGATGTCGTTCAGCGGATGAAGCTCGCTCCCGTGTTCGGCATGGACGTGGGCGAAGACGTCCTTTGGTTTCCACAGCGCGAACACGCTCAGTGCAGCCATGATCGCCGCGCCCGCGAGAAAAAGGATGCGCGCGGCGGAATCGGCGTTTCGATCTTCAAGGAAGCTCGAAAGCCAGCCGCCGATCAACAAGGCCGCAACGGTCGGGATCGATGCGAACACGTTCCACGCCGCGCTGATCTGCCCGGTCATCGCATGCTGCTGGCCAATGGTCGAAGCCAGTCCGTTCTGCGCACTGGCGACGAACAGGAACGAGGTCGTCAGCGCGATGACTGCGGCGAGGAGAGAGGCATACGTCATCGGCACGAGGGCAAAACCGAGATAGAGAAGCGCGCAGATGCCGCCGAACACCAGCATGAACCCGCGATCGCGCATGCCGAGCGGATTGAAGTTGTCGCGGATAAATCCGAACACGAAGGACAGATAAAGCGGAACGGCCGCAATCAGTCGGAAATGAGCGACCTGGTGCGCTTCCAGCTGCAGCCTGTTCTTGAGAAAGAAGCTGATGGGAATGTCGATCAGGCCGCCCGACGGGCCGCCGAACGCCAAAAGAACGATCAGGGTGCCGAGATAGAAAAAGATCCTGCGCCGCACCGGCGGCGCCAGAGTTTCCGGCGCTGTCTCGATCGCCGCGGCATCAGTGGTAGCAGGCTCCATCGTCACGGCGCGCGATCGGTCCCTGGCCATCAAATGACGAGGGTATCGTATCGGCTCAACACCAAGTTTCACAGGGGTTTCGGCCGAACATCCCCCGCCTCGTTCCTGCCCCGGCAGAAACAACGCCAGTGACCCGACGCGGAAAGACGGAATTCTTTGCGCTACCGCAAAGATCGATACGCCGAACTCGTTTCAATGGTCCCCTGAGCTTTGGGCCCGAAAGGGCCTTTTGGCTCGATCGCATTCCATGGACCGGGGCCGAAACATGAGAACCTTGCCAAAGAGCGCTGTTGTTGCTGCCGCATGCGTGTTCCTGACCGCACCCGCCTGGAGCGCGAGCCGCGAAGAAAACGCAAAGGCCGAAATTGTCGGCTCCGAGGAGGCCGTCCTGACCGATGCGCCCGCGGTGCCGCCCGCCATCAAGCGCGACCATGCGACGAAAGTCGTCGTGCATCTGGAGGTCAAGGAAGTCGAGGGGCGACTGGCCGACGGCGTCTCCTACACGTTCTGGACCTTCGGCGGAAAGGTGCCCGGCAAGTTCATCAGGATTCGCGAGGGCGACCTGGTCGAGATGCATCTGGAGAATCATCCCGCCAACAAGAACCCGCACAATATCGACCTGCATGCAGTGAATGGGCCGGGCGGCGGCGCTGCGGCTTCGCTGACTGCGCCGGGTCACACCTCCGTATTTTCGTTCAAGGCCCTCAACCCTGGACTTTATATCTACCACTGCGCGACCGCGCCGGTCGCCATGCACGTTGCCAACGGGATGTACGGCCTGATCCTGGTTGAGCCGAAGGAAGGCCTGCCCAGGGTCGATCGCGAATTCTACGTCATGCAGGGCGACTTCTACACCAAGGGCGTCAACGGCGAAAAAGGTCTGCAACCGTTCAGCATGGAGAAGGCGATCGACGAAAGACCCGAATACGTGGTCTTCAACGGATCGGTCGGCTCGACCACCGGCGATCAGGCATTGACGGCCAATGTCGGCGAGACCGTGCGTCTCTTTGTCGGCGACGGCGGCCCGAACCTGACCTCGTCGTTCCACGTGATCGGCCAGATCTTCGATACCGTCTGGGCGGAAGGCAACATGAACACCCAGACCCATAACGTGCAGACCACCATGATTCCCGCCGGCGGATCGGCGATGATCGACTTCAAGATGAGCGTGCCCGGCACCTTCATCGTCGTCGATCACTCGTTGAGCCGCGCCTTCAATCGCGGCGCGCTGGCGCAACTGAAGGTCAACGGCAACGAAGACAAGGTCGTTTATTCCGGCAAGACCAGCGATGAGGTTTATTTGCCGGAAGGCGTCGGCGCGCGCGTTGCCGAGCAGCCCTCCAAGGCGCCGCCGGCCGCGAAGAACAAGACAGAACGGATCGCCGCGGGCGAAGCCGTTTTCGCCAACAATTGCCAGGCCTGTCATCAGCCCAACGGCGAAGGCGTCAAGAACGCGTTCCCACCGCTGGCCAAATCCGACTATCTCAACGCCGACAAGGTTCGCGCCATCAAGACCGTCACCGGCGGGCTTGAAGGACAGTTGACGGTCAACGGCGTTGCGTTCAACGGCGTGATGCCGGCATGGGATCTGCCGGACGAAGACATCGCCAACGTCATGACCTACATCTACAACAAATGGGGCAATTCCGGCCAGGAAGTGCGCCCCGCGGATGTGCAGGCGAACCGTGTCAAAACAAACTAGGCCGGACACCATTTTCGCAACTGCCGCGATCGTTGCGAGCGCGGTCATTCTGGGCATGGCCGGCACTGCCGTGGCGGCCTTGCTTCGTCCCTCGCCGATGGTGAGCATCCCCGCGGGCGATTTCGTGCCGTTCTTTCAGGAGAGCGCGGGAAAGGGCAAGGCGCGGGCCGTCGCGCCAGCCGCGGTGAAGGTGCCCGCGTTCCGGCTCGACGCCTTCCCGGTCACCAATGCTCAATTTCTCGATTTCGTGCGCGAACACCCCGAATGGCGCAGGTCGAATGTCAAACCCCTTTTTGCCGATGAACATTATCTGGCGAACTGGCGCTCGGATCTGGAGCTGAGCGACGATGAAGCCGGTTCCGAGCCCGTGACCAACGTGTCGTGGTTCGCGGCTGGGGCCTATTGCAAGGCGCGCGGCCTGCGGCTGCCTTCGACCGAACAGTGGGAATATGCGCTCGCCGACCAGGGACGCCGACAGAACGAGATCGAGCAGCAATCGCTCGAATGGTTCAGCTCACCCAACCCTACCCGCCTGAACGCCGTCGGACGCGGCAAGCCGAACGGCTATGGCGTCTATGACCTGGTTGGCCTGGTGTGGGAGTGGACGCTCGACGGCTCCAGCTTCATGACCGGCACCGAGCAGCGCAACACTTCCAGCAAGGATGATGCGGCGTTTTGCGGCAGCGGCAGCATCGGGGTCAGCGACGCAACGAACTATCCCGCCTTCATGCGCTACGCCATGCGGTCGAGCCTGAAGGCCAACTATGCGGTGGAGAATGTCGGTTTCAGATGCGAGGGAGACGAATGATGCGTGGCAGGATTTTTCTGATGATTCTTGCGATCGGCGTTTTTCCGTGGCCCGCTGCCGTGCTCGCCCAGGATCATGACCACTCTCACATGATGAAGGCAGCCGAGCCGCTGCCCGGCATGTCGATCTACAACCTGACTTCCAGCTGGACCAACCAGGACGGCAAACGCGTGAGCCTGGAATTGCTGCGCGGCCAACCGGTCATCGTTGCCATGGGCTATACGAGCTGCAAGGACATCTGTCCGATGATCGTGGCCGACATGGTCGCCATCGAGGATCGGGCGAAAGAAGTCTCCCTGCCGCCCATCCGCTTTGCCTTCTTTTCGTTTGACTCGGCCGTCGACACCCCTGAGCGCCTGACGACCTACGCCAGGGATCGCGGTCTCGACCTTCCGAACTGGGCGCTTTTCAACGGCGACGAAACGGCGGTGCGCGAACTCGCCGCCGTGCTCGGCGTGCGCTACCGCCGCGATGCCAGCGGCGGCTTCGAGCACTCGGCGATCATTTCCATACTCGATGCTGATGGCCGGATCGTCGCGCAGCAGCTCGACGTGCAGGCCAACACCGAGGACATGGTCAAGAAGATAAGCGCGCTGTTCAAGGCGCCGACGCACTGAGCTTCCATCGTCATGGACGGGCGTGGCAGCTCGAAGAACGGCTGGACCCGGCCACGACGCGTGGTTGCTCTTCAATTCAATTTTCAAACAGCCAGACCATCGTCATCGCGAGCGCGAGCGAAGCGATCCAAACTCATAGCGACGACTCTCGATTGCTTCGTCGCTCGCGCTCCTCGCAATGACACCAGCGACACCTTCGCCTCGACCGGCAGTGTTCCCGGCAGCGATCAGCGCACGAGCCTGTAGGCACGCTCGTCGTAAAGCGCCCCGCTCATCGGCTGCAATTCCTCGCGGAAGGTTCGCGCGGTCTTCGATGAAATCCACTCGCTCTTTTCGGCAGGAGACTTCCAGGCCTCGATCACGGTGAAATGATTCTTGCGGTTGGCCTGGACTACGTCGTCGAAACGCAGGTTACCTGACGCATTCCTGCCCTCTTCGACAAAACCCTTCACCTTGGCGGTGCCGGGCTCGACCTCCTTCGGGACCACGTCGACATGGGTCAGGATCACAACAGCGTCGTCGGAGAGAGGTTTCGGCGCGCCGACCGAAAGAGCCGCATGCATTCGCTCGTCATAGGCCGCGCTTTGCAGGGGGTTGAGGGCGGCGCGAAAACGGGTGGCGGGATCGGTAGCGGCAAATGCCTGCTTTGCGGCCAGCGACTGCCATTGCTCGATCAGGGCGAAATGACCGGGATCGGAAATGCGCTGCAGCGCATCGATCTGCACGGCCCCGGAGGCCTTTCGCGCTTGGCTCGTGTAGGCGAGAAACAGCTTCCGCGCCTCGGCGGCTGCCTTGGGCGCAACTTCCACATAGCTGACGATATAGACGGGTTGGCTCGCGTCCTGCGCGAGTCCGGCTGCTCCAAGAGACAGGAAGCCAGACAGCATCAAGCCGGCCGTCAGAAGAAAACGGTGCATCGGGGATTTCCTCCAGAAATCGACGGATGGATCCTCATTCGAGGTATCCTGCTGGTTGCCCCCGCAGTCCGTCATGCCTGCGGGGTTCTTTGTTGGTTTTGGCGCGTGTCCTTCGTGAGGCTGTTTCGGATTGCCAGACTTGATCGCACGAACCCTGCCGGCGTCAAGGGGCGGCGGGCAACACAGCCGGGCCTTTTGTTACCGCCTTTTCAAGCTGTATCAGCCGGACTGTAGCGGCACCGGCGGTGTCCACCTCTCCCCTTGCGGGAGAGGTCGGATCGCATCCTATGCGATCAGGGTGATGGGTTTAGCCGGGCATCGAAGATATCTAACGTAAGTGTAGTCCCCCTCATCCGGCGCGGACTTGCGTCCACGCCACCTTCTCCCGCGAGAGGAGAAGGAAAGGTATTCGCGGCTCGACTTGTTCCGATCAGGACGTTTCCCACGCTACTGCGCCTTGACGAAATGCAGGGAAAACTGCGCGCCTCCCAGCGGCCTGTTCTGGACGTCGATGGTTGCCCCGTGCAACTCGGCGATGCGCTGCACGATCGAGAGCCCGAGCCCGGTACTTCCCTGCTGATTGCGATCGCGCCGCCAGAAGCGCTGAAAGATCAGCTCGCGCTCCTCGCTCGAAATTCCCGGCCCGCGATCCTGCACCGTGACGGTGCCGTCTTCCTCCACGACGAACTCGACCATCGTGTCCTTGGGCGCGTGCCTGATGGCGTTTTCGGCGAGATTGCGCACCGCGCGCTTGATCATCTCGGCATTGCCCTTGACCCACACCGGCGCCGTGGCGCCAAGCAACGCGATCTCCCTGCGCTGCGCGAGCGCAAGCGGCGCGATGAAGCCGGCGACCTCGGCACAGGCGCCCTGCAGGTCCGCCACTTCGGCAGGATCGATCGTAAAGGCCTCGAGTTCGGCGATGTCGAGCAGCTGGCCGACCACCCGGCTCATCGCCTCGATATCCGCATGAAGCGCCTCGGCGACGTGGGGATCGTCGAGGGTTTCGACGCGGGCACGCAGGATGCTCAAGGGCGTGCGCAGCTCATGCGCCGCATCCGCGGTGAATTCGCGCTGCAGGCGGAAGCCCTCGTCCAGCCGGTCGAGCGCCTTGTTGACGGCTGAAACCAGCGGCCGCACCTCGCTTGGAATCTCGCTGACCGGCAGGCGGATATCGGTGCGGGTCGGGCCGATATGCTGGGCGATCTCCGACGCCTGCCGCAACGGAAAAAGCGCGCGCCGGAAGATCGCGATGTCGATGACCAGGAGCACGAGGAGGATCGGGAGCGTGATCCAGCCCACATTCCTGAAGAAGTCTTCGACAATGTCGTCGATCAACACATCACGGTTGGCGAGATCTTCCGCGGTCTGCACCCATACCGCCTGGGCGCCAATCATCCGGCGAATGCTGGCGCCAGAGATGGCTGCACCGCCTTTTCTGGTTTCCAGGTATTGAACATTGGCGTCGCGCGGATCGGCGGGAAAAACCGGCGCATTGTCCTTCAGCGAGGAAAACAGGGTTTTTCCCGTATCGTCCACCACCGCATAGGAATATCGCCCGTAGGGTTGCGAATAGAAGCCCTGAAGGCTCGGAGGAAGCTCGAGCGAGAGGCTGTTGTCCGCCTTGAGCACGAGATGCTGGGCCAGCGTATCGGCCTGCTCTTCCATCGCTTCGTTGTGGATGTTGTTTGCCGCAATATTGAGGAGCCAGGACAGCGCGACCGACATCAGGATCGACGTGATCACGACAGCGATCACGTGCAGGAACACGATGCGGGAGATGATCGACTCAAAGCGGATCACGCTTTTCCTCGGCAATAAGGTATCCGACGCCGCGGATGGTATGGATCTGAACCTTGGCGCCCTTGTCGGAAAGCTGCTTGCGCAGGCGATGGACATAAACCTCGACGGCATTGGAAGCGACTTCCCCGGAAAGCCCGAAGATATGGTCCTCGACCTGCTTCTTCGAAACCACGCGGCCCTTGCTGCGCATCAGGAGTTCGAGCACCGCCGTTTCGCGAGACGAGAGCAGCTGCGGCTGATCGTCGATCGACGCCTGGCGGCTGCGCAGATCGAATTCCAGATTGGCGATGTGAAGCGAGCTTCCGAGCTGCTGACCAGGCCGGCGCAACAGGGCTTCCAGCCTCGCGATCAGCTCTTCCATGGCGAACGGCTTGACCATGTAATCGTCGGCGCCGCTGCGCAGACCGCTGACGCGGTCGGAAAGACCGCCGCGCGCGGTCAAGACCAGCACGGGTGTCGAATCCTTGCGATGCCTGAGTTCCCGCAAGATCGACAGCCCGTCGCCGTCCGGCAAACCGAGATCGAGGATCACGGCGGCATAGGTTGTCGTCATCAGCCCCGCGCGGGCTTCCGCCGCTGTCGCGAGCAGGTCGGTCTCGTAGCCAGCCGTCCTCAGGCCCTTGGCGAGCAGCTCCGAAAGCTGGGCGTTATCCTCGATAACCAATAGTCGCATCGGTGGCCAAATGCATAAGTACAGGTCTGGATTTGCTATTGCTTTCCCGGGCGAGAAGCAAATCCGGCATTGAGGCCTTTTGACGCGATCGGCAATCTCTTGCGCGCTTCCGAGGTTAACGATGCTCCTCTTGTAAGGCTGCTGTAAGGCTCACGCGGCGCGAACCTCGGCGGCGAGATCGAGCGGTTTCGATGGCGCCAGTGCGTAGGCGCCGTCGCCAAGCAGGAACTGAACCACGCTGACGACAATCAGGAACGCAGGATACTCCCAGCCGCCGTTCGGCGCGGTGAAGACCCAGCCATTGCCCGCGTGCACAAAGATGATGGCGCCGAGCAGCGCCGGCATCAGCGCCAGCACGACCCAGCGGGTCTTGACACCGAGAACGAGGAGCACCCCGCCCGCGGCCTCGGCCGCAAAGGTGACATAAGCGAGCCAGCCCGGCAGACCGACGCCGACGAAGAAACCAGCGGTGCCGGCAAGCCCGTAAGTGCCAAGCTTCAGAACAAGGCTGTGGGCCAGATACATGATGCCGAGCGCGATACGCAGCAGGAAGGTCGCGAACCCGGTCTGTTGACGGTCGGTCATGGCGCAGTTCTCCAATTTAAATGCAGGTGCATTCATATTAATGCAATTGCATCAAAATTGTCAAACTCCACGCAAATGCATGATTTGCCTGCGCCTTCGGCACCCAGATGAAACGCTACTTCGCGAGATATTTTCGCAAAACTTCGGTCAGTTTCCCCGGATCGGTCTGCGGCGGCAGAAAGCCGAGATACTCGCCGTCGCGGCCCATCAAATAGATCACGCCGGTATGGTCGATCGAATACTCCCCGCTTCGTCCGCCCGGAACTTTCGCATAAAACGCCTTGTAGGAATTGGCGACCTTTCGGATCTCCTCGGGCGATCCGGTCAGGCCAATGAAGCTCGGATGAAAGGCCGCGACATAATCCTTGAGCAACCTGTCGTCGCGCTCCGGATCGACCGTGATGAAAATCGGCTGGATGGCGTCCGCCGCCGGACCCAATGCGTCGAGCGCCTGGGTGATCGCCATCAGGTCGGCCGGACAGACATCCGGGCAAAACGTGTATCCGAAATACACGATCATCAGCTTGCCGCGGAACTCGCTGTCGCTGCGCTTGTTTCCGGTCTCATCGGTCAGCGTGAACGGCCCGCCGACCGTGCCGCGGCCGTACATCAGATCCTCCATCATCTCCGCGGCGGTCTGCTGTTCGTCGGCGGCGATAGCAATACTGCAGCACAATAAGCACGCGATCAAAGACAGCGCGGCAACCCTGGCAGCACAGGACATCCCCTGCCTGCCGGTCAGATGCCGAAGGTAATGCGCGTGCCGGTGGTCGAAGTCAGGACCTTGCCCGGCATCTGGCGCTGCGCTTCCTGGGTGAAATTCAGCCCGCTGCAATGCATGGGGACCACGACGTCAGGATTCAGCTTGGCGATCTCGGCGACGACCTGCGTCAGGTAATCCGCCGGCGCCGGCCCAAGGTGGAAGCCGCCCATGATGGCATGCACCCTCGAGACGCCCGAGACTTCCATCGCCTGCCGCACGGAATTGACGATGCCGACATGGCCGCAGGAACTGATGACGATCAGGCCCTTGTCCTTCAGGTTGAAGCAGGTCGCGTGCTCGTGGATGTGCTCGTCGGGCACGATCTTGCCTTCCATTTCGGCCGGCAGATAGTGGCTCCAGTTGCAGCCCGCGCCATCCTTGAGCTTGAACTCGACGAGCGTATTGGGCAGCACCTTTTCGATGCTGCTGCGCTTGATCTTGCCGGTGGTGAATGCCGCGTCACCGATCACGACGGGCTGCTCGCACAGCATGACCTTGACATCGCGCCTGGCGAGGTCGCGCCGGTCGAGCATGCCATAGTCGGCCAGATCGCCGCCCTGCCCGGAGCGGGTATAGCGCTGGCAGAAATTGTCTTCACCGCCGGCGTAGATCGTAAGGTCCGCCGGCATCTCCTTGCGATGCCTGTCGAGGAATCCCATGAGGCCGCCCAGATGGTCCCAGTGGCCGTGGCTCATGATCAGCGCGTCGATCTTCGACGGATCGATCTTCAAAAGTTCCATGTTGCCGTTGATGGTTTCGGGCGTCCAACCGTAATCCAGCAGGAAGGTGCGCCTTGCATCGCCACGCTGCGGCTCCAGGAGCAGCGACAATCCCCATTCGCTGTGCAGCGGCCGGAGCGAATCCGCGGAGCGGCCTGGTTCGGTCTTCACGCCGCTCACTTCCTGCGGCTTGAAGAATAAGTCGCTGGCACCGTCGACGAGAACGCGAACGCTGAGCTTGTCGATGACAGGCACTTCGATCGGGCCCGCTTTGGCAAGTTCGATGCAGGAGAATCCACCGGCCGCCGCGGCGGCGAAACCGGCCGACATCTTCAAGGCGTCGCGTCGATTGAGATTTCGCATGGTGTCGTCCTCCGAAATTTCGGCCCACGCCAAACGTGGCCTTGGCGCCAAATACAGGTCCGATTTCGCACCATGTCAACCTGCGACCGATATCGGCTCGCCACCCACCGCTACGCGTAATCGAAAAGCGCCATGAAGCCGAAATCCATGTGAAGCTGCTGATGACAGTGGAACAGCGTCCGGCCGGGATTATCGGCCACGAAGTCGACTTCCACTTCCTGATATCCGCCGAGCATCACGACATCCTTGACGATACCGGACGTCGCCTTTCCCGCAATGCGCGTGAGTTCGAAGCTGTGGCGATGCAGATGGACCGGGTGGATATCGTCGCTGGCATTGCGCATCCGCAACCGATAGCGCTTGCCGCGCTGCAACCGAAACATCGGCTCCATCTTTTCCATCGAGAAGGCAGCGCCATTGATGGTCCATTGGTTGAAGCCATCCAGCGCAGCATTGTTCTTGGCGAAGGTCATCTCGAATGTTTCGTCGGGACTGGCCGCGGCATCCTGCCTGCCGAAGATCGTGTAGTCCCAGCGATAGGGCGCGGGCTTGCTCCATTTCGGCTTGCCGGTCCGGCCGGCATATTCGACCGCGATGCCCATTCCCCTGCCGCGATCATCGTCCGCCAGATCCCCCATCACCCAGACGCCCGGATTTTTCATCTCGACAATCGCCGAGATGCGTTCGGCGGTGCCGAGCCAGAGCACTGGCACATCCACCATCTTCGGCACGGGGTTGCCGTCAAGCGCGACGATCTCGAAGCGATGGCCGGGAAGAGCGAGGCTGCGGATTTCCGTGGCGCTGCCGTTGACGATGTGAAACAGCACGCGTTCGCCCTGCTTCACCCGTATCGGCTCGCCATGTCCGAGCATTCGGCCGTTGATCGAAAACAGATTGTAGCCGACCTCGTAACCATGCGGCTTGCCGCTCGCCATCGACGCGCGCATCGCGCTTTCGCCGGCCTCCTCGAGCGACTTGATGGGCGCGGGATTTGCCAGAAAATCCGATGCCATGTCGCCGCCGCGACTGAGCGTCGGCTGGAATTCCTTGAGCATCAGGAAGACTTCGCGATCGTAGCGGCCGGCCTCGCGCTTCGGCTCGATGTAAACCGTGCCGACCTGTCCGCTATATTGTCCGTTGGCGAGGTCGGCGCCCGGCGTCAAATGCGTGTGATAGAACCGCAATCCCGCAGGTCCCGGCATGAAGCTGATCCGACGCATGCCGCGGGCCGGAATGTAAGGGGTTCCCTCCTCCGCGGCGCCGTCCACGTCCACCGGCACGGTCTGGCCGTGCCAGTGCAACTGCTCCGGCGTGTCGGTGTCGTTATGGATATCGACCGCTACAGCCTTGCCTTCCTTCAGGCGCAGCAGCGGACCCGGAAACTGCCCGTTATAGAGCTTCGTCGACACGATATGGTCGGCTGCAAGCTCGACCAGCCCCACTCCAATCCGGATGGTGTGATCGGGTTCGCCCTGAGGCGGCGGCGCTGCAGACTTCTCGGCCGACATCGACGACCTTTCGGACGCCGCCTGGGCCGAGGCCGCGGAGGGGACGCCTCCCCCCAGTGCGGCTGCGGCGCCGAAATGCAGGAACGTGCGTCGGTCGATCGTCATGCACATTTGCTCCAAACCGATGGGATCGGAAAAGTCGCCGATATGGTATTGATGTTCGAAGCCGAATAACGATTCACACCTGCCAGCGTTCTTCCGCAAGGATGAGACATTCCGGAGGCAAAGCTTGAGCGATTCTGCTTCGCAAGACATACCAGCAGCGCGGCCGGAGCACGGTTCACTTTCCGGGGAAGTTCCGCGGCGAGGGTCGGTCGGCGAGGTCTTTGCCGCGTTCTTGAAGCTCGGCGTCAGTTCCTTCGGTGGTCCGATCGCTCATCTCGGATATTTCCGGGACGAGCTGGTCGTGCGGCGCAAATGGCTCGACGAGACCACCTACGCGGATCTGGTCGCGCTCTGCCAGTTCCTGCCGGGGCCCGCGTCCAGCCAGGTCGGCTTTTCGCTCGGCGTGCTGCGCGGCAACGGGCTTCTGGGTGGGCTCGCCGCATGGTTCGCCTTCACCATGCCGTCTGCTCTGATCCTTTTCGCCTTTGCGATGGGCGCGGCCTCGTTCACCGGGCCAATCGCGGCTGGTTTCCTGCACGGGCTGAAGCTCGTCGCGGTCGCAGTCGTCGGCCAGGCCGTCTGGGGCATGACGCGCAGCCTGACGCCGGATCGCCCGCGCGCCGGCATTGCGCTGGCGGCGGTCGCGATCGTGGTGCTGTTCGCAGGGTCCTTTGCGCAGATCACAGCCATCGCACTCGGCGCCTGCGCGGGACTATGGCTGTGCCGTGGAGAGGCCGCGCCCGTTTCCGGCCATCTGAATTTTCCGGTCACACGGCGCGGCGGCGCAGTCGCGCTTTTCCTGTTCGCTGTCCTTCTCCTGCTGCCGCCGATCTTGACGGCAGGAGGCGGATCGCATGCGCTCGCCATGTTCGATGCATTCTACCGGTCGGGCGCGCTCGTCTTTGGCGGCGGCCACGTCGTGCTGCCTCTGCTGCAGGCGCAGGTCGTTACGCCGGGATGGGTGGACAACGAGACATTCCTTGCCGGCTACGGACTGGCGCAGGCCGTGCCTGGACCGCTCTTCACCTTCGCCGCCTATCTTGGCGCGGTGATGAATTCTCCGCCGAACGGTCTGACAGGCGCTGTGATCGCGCTCGTCGCGCTGCTTCTGCCGGGCATGCTGCTGGTCTATGGCATGCTGCCGTTCTGGGATGCGATGCGCACGCGCGCCTCTGCGCAAGCCGCCATGCGCGGCACCAATGCCGCCGTGGTCGGCATTCTGGGTGCGGCACTTTACAACCCGGTCTGGACCAGCGCGGTTTCGACCCCGCGCGATTTTGCGATTGCCCTCGCAGGCTTCCTGCTGCTCGCGGTCTGGAAGATGCCGCCATGGGTCGTGGTGGTGCTGCTCGCGGCGGCAGGCACGCTGTCGCAATTCGTTTGAGGTTTTGCGATAGACAAACTGACGCTTCGCCGAAGGGCAGGCAACCGGGATAAGGGGGAGGCTGCAATGACCTTGAACGACACGCTGCGCACCGGCGAATCCGGCTGGACCATTCTGGTGCGGCTTCTTGTCGGCCTTGTTGTTTTTCTGCCCGAGGGGATTCAGAAGCTCGCCTATCCCGAGATTCTCGGCGCCGGACGCTTTGTCAAAATCGGCATCCCCTTTCCCGAAATGATGGGCCCGTTTGTCGGGGCTGTCGAAACCATCTGCGGCGCGCTGATCATACTCGGTCTGTTCACACGGCTCGCCGCAATACCCCTGATCATCATCATGATCGTCGCGCTGGTTTCCACCAAGCTTCCGATTCTCATGGGTCACGATGTCGGCACGTTTCACCTTCCACCGGACATGAAACGCACCGGCTTCTGGAGCGCGATGCATGAATCGCGCGCGGACCTGACCATGCTGCTCGGCTGCATTTATCTCCTGATCGTCGGCGCGGGAAAATGGTCGCTCGACGCCCGCCTTGCGAAATAGAAGCACATCTCAGCAGTTCTTCATCGCCATCCAGCGCAGGTTGAACGCGGCCACGCCCGCGACGTCCAGCACCTGCCGGAAATTCGTCAGACTGCTCGTGATCACGAGATTGCTGGCGTTGCCTTCGACGGCGATGACTTCCTCCACGAATCCCGCCGTCGGGCGGGCCGCCGGGAACACCACCTCCTGCGGCGTCCTGCCAAGTGAAATCGGTGGCGAGAGATAGCTGCCCGCCCGCAGCCGAATTGTGCCGCCACCCGTCTCGGTCGAGACCAGCAGCTTGCGCGGGATCATCTGGCATTGGGCCGTCGTCGCCGTCGCAGCCGCCTGATCCGGCGCGGCGACGGGTGCCGGGCTGCTTGTGATGAGCGCAATGGTCAGAGCCGAAGCGACCAGCGCGGCGCCGAGACCCGCGATCAATGCCGGGCGCCTGGATTGCCCTTGCAAATGCTCTTGAGAGAAGTGTCCCTGTGAAGCGGCGGTCTGCATGATCGTACCCCTTCCGGTCGAGCTTTCCGAAACCCTACGGACTATTCGAACGTCCTTGTGTGACCTGCCGCACTAGTGGAGTGGTTTGACATTCGCTACCTACCTAGCCGCAAACTCGTGAAACGCGAATGTCAAATCCGAAACTCCACTAGAAACATATATTTGCTAGTGGTCCTTTTGATTCCAACATTCGCAAAAGTGTCCGCTGAGAAGGGATGCGAATGTTAGAATCGGACCACTAGGAGCCTCCTTCCAGCGCGATTGAATGATTTTCAGCGCCGATTTATCGTCGGGAAACTGCAAAACCGCGATGCAAAGAAATCGATTCCACGTGCCGAAACCGGCACCTTCCAGGACAGCCCCATGAGCGCAAAAGGTGCAGGTAGCGGCGGATGGCTCGCGGCCCATGGCCGGCTCTGGTACGACGATCGCCGGTATCGGCTGGCCTGGATCGTATGGCCGCAGGCGATCGGGTTGCTGTTGTTTGCGACGTTGTGGCTGCACCCGTCCGGCCAGGGCGCCGTTCAGGGCTCGATCCCCTGGGCCAGGCCGGTCGAAACCGCGAAACCGCTCCCGACGGTCAAACCGCCGACCGCGCCGCCGCTCGCCGATCAGCCCGTCGATCTGCTCGCGCCCTGCAAGACCGGTCAATACGCCGACATCGTAGCGACCTGCAGCAATCTCCTCGCATCCGGAAAGCTCACCGGAAGCAATATCGCCCAGGCCTACTGGCACCGCGGGTGGGCCTACCACTCGCTCAAGCAATACCAGACGGCCATGGCCGACTACGACCGGGCGATTTCGATCGCGCCCGGCTTTTGCGAATTCTTCAACGACCGCGGTGTGCTCTGGCTCAACCTCAGCAATAACGACCGCGCCATGCAGGATTTCGACCAGGCCATCCTGCTCAAGCCCGATTACGGTCTTGCCCACATGAATCGCGGGATCACGCTGCGCAACCTGAACCGGCCCAACGAGGCGCTGGTCGCGCTGTCAAGGGCGATCGAACTCGATCCCACGCTGACATCGGCGTTCGAAAACCGCGCCTTCATCTATGAGGACCGCGCCAACTGGCGCGCGGTTTACGACGACGGCACCAAAATGATCGAACTGGCCCCGAACAACCGCATGGGCTATGAATTCCGCGGACACGCCTATCTCGAAGTCGGCCAGCAACAGGCGGCGATTTCCGATTTCACCAAGGCCATTTCCATCGATCCCGGCGCCATCTATGGCTATCGGATGCGCGGCCGCGCCTACTACTACCTCAACCAGTATGACGAGGCGATGCGAGATTACGAAGCAGCACTTCGGATTGACCCCAAGGACAGCGACACGAATTCCTTCATCAACGACTTGAGGCGCCGGCAACGTGGCAGATAGAAGCTGTGCCGTTTGCCGGGACGTTGCCGCCCGGACATCGCTGCCCAGACAATGGATCCCCGATGAAATCTTTCGATAGCGTCAAAACGCGCATTCTCCTTGCGCTGCAGTTGGTCGTTGCTCTCTTCGGCGCGCTGGTCGTCCCCTCGCCTGGCGCTCACGCGGAAACGAACTATCCGAGCCGGCCGGTTCGGATCGTCGTGCCCTTCGCGGCCGGCGGCGTTGCGGACACCACCGCGCGGGTGATTGCGGACAAGCTTTCCGACCGGCTTGGCCAGCGCTTCTTCGTGGAGAACCAGCCGGGCGCCGGCGGCATCGCGGCCGCACGGACCGTGATGTCGTCGGCCCCCGACGGCTACACGCTGATCATGCTGACCAACGGCACCGCGGTCAGTGTATCCCTGTTCGAGCGGCTGCCTTTCGATCCGCTCAAGGATTTCGCGCCGGTGTCGAGCCTCGGATTTTTCGATTTCATCTTCGCCACCTCGGCTTCCTCCGGCTTCAACACGCTCGCCGATTTCATCGCCGCGGCAAAAGCGAGGCCCGGCGCGCTGAATGTCGGCACCATCAATGTCGGCAGCACGCAGAACCTGTCGGCCGAGCTGTTCAAGACGGCCGCCAATATCGATTTCACCATCGTTCCCTATCGCGGCACGCCCGAAGTCGAGGTGTCGCTGCTGCAGGGCAATATCGCGCTGATGATCGACAGCTACTCGGCAATCAAGGGCAACGTCGCCGACGGCAAGTTCCGCGCGCTCGCTTCAAGCGGACCAGTGCGCTCCGAAAGTACGCCCGATCTTGCGACCGTGCAGGAAAGCGGCGTTGCCGATTACGACGTCGTCTCCTGGAACGCGCTGTTCGCGCCCGCGCGCACGCCGCCGGATGTCGTGAAGACACTCAACGGCGCGTTGCAGGACATCCTCGCCGACGCCGAACTCAAGAAGCGGCTGATCGCGCTCGGCATCGAGGCGAGAGCGAGCACGCCGGAACAGATCGCCGCGCGCCTCAAATCCGATATCGAAAAATGGCGCCAGGTGATCGAGAAGGCCAAAATTCCGAAGCAGTGAGCGCACGGGAAGCGCTCGGTGCAGTTCATTTTTCCGCCAAAAGGGGCCCGCTATAGTGATTAAACACAGCATCGGATCAAGCCATGCCGCTCGTAAGCACCCTCTTCTGGGCTTTCTTCGCCTCCTATGTCGTACACATTCTCGATGAGACGCTGCTCAACGGCGGCTTCGTGCAATGGATCAGGGATAATTTCTGGCCGACCTATCGCATGCGCATGTTTTTCTGGTTCAATGCGGCGTTCGTCGCGGCTATCGCGGCCGGCAATGTGCTTTTCGACAGCCTGGGCGGCCATTGGGTAATCCTGCCGCTCATCTTCGTGGCCGGGTTCGTCACCCATGTGTTCACCGTTCACGTGTACTGGACCGTTCGCCGAAACACCTACTCGCCAGGCCTGCTTACGAGCACGCTATACCTCGTCATCTTCTATCTATTGATCCGGTACGGCCTCGGTAACCATCTCATCTCGGGAACGGACTTCGCCATCGGCACGATCCTTGGCATCGCGACGATCGGCGCCTTCCTGACCGTAGGGCCGACCGTACTCTTTCCAAGGCTCATAAAGCGCTGACATTGAATTCGACTGCTGTTCGGCAAAGATTTTGCGCTGCTGATGTGAAAAGGCCAGGTAAGGCCGCGAGTGTCGCCTGTCGCATGCCGATCTCGCAGCCGCGAATGGCGGCGGCAAGATCGCCCGAAAGGCCCGACGGAGACCGCTTTCTTCTTGTCAAACACGCGCGGAGGGATCAGATTTCACGCGCACCGGCGTGCACACGTGCCGGTTAAAAAGCATGGGGCGGAAACATGAATAGACATTTCATTGCCTGCGCCGCGTTGTTCGGCGCCGGATGCCTGCTCGCAGGGCCAAGTGCAGGTAATGCGCAAGAGGTCAAACAGGATCCCTGGTCACCCTCGCGTGAGGCGAAGATTTCTCCAGTTACACAATCGCAACTCGATGCAGCCGACAAAAACACGGCAAATTTTCTGCTGACCAACGGCAATTATGCCCAGACGCGCTTTTACCCGGCAAAGCAAATCAACCGTGACAACGTAAAGAACCTGCACGTCGCGTGGATTTTCCAGACCGACGTCAAGGAATCAATGGAAACTTCGCCAATCGTGGTCGATGGGGTCATGTTTGTGACCACGTCGTTCAGCCATGTCTATGCACTCGACGCCAAGACGGGCGAACAGCTCTGGCACTATAGCCACAAGATGGGGCCGGTGACGACTTACTGCTGCGGTCCCAACAATCGCGGCGTCCAGGTGCTTAACGATATGGTTTATCTCGCCACGCTCGATGCCAAGCTGGTGGCGCTAAATGCGAAGACCGGCGATGTCGTCTGGAAAACCGATATTGCCGATCCTGAGCTCGGCTATAGCGAGACAATGGCTCCGACCGTCATCAAGGACAAGGTCCTGATCGGAACGAATGGCGGTGAATACGGCATCCGCGGCTTCGTAAGGGCCTACGACGCCAAGACGGGCAAGCTGGTCTGGAACTTCGATACGATCCCCGAGAACTCGGTCGGCACCTGGGCGACCAAGGACGCGACCGGACGCGACATGCACCGCAATATCCAGGCCGAAAAGGACCAGCTCGCCAAGATCGGCGACCCCTACAAAAAGCTCGGTGGCGGCGTCTGGCAAAACCCCGCAGTCGATCTGGCAACCAACCGGATCTATTTCGTGGTCGGCAATCCATCTCCCGATCTTGATGGTTCACCACGCCCCGGCGACAATCTCTACACGGACTCGCTGGTATCACTCGATCTGGACACCGGCAAATACGTCTGCCACTTCCAGTACATCGCCCACGACGTCTGGGATCTCGACGCGGTGAGCCCGCCGGTGCTGGTGGATGTCAAGGACAAGAATGGCAAGACCATTCCCGGCGTGATCCATGCCGGCAAGACGGGCCACATCTATGTTAACGACCGCAAGGACTGCAGCTTGATCCGGTTCTCCGAGGCGATGGTGCCGCAGGAGAACATGTGGGTTCTGCCGACCAAGGAAGGAGCCCGCATGCTTCCGGGAGCGAATGGCGGTGTCGAATGGTCGCCGATTGCCACCGACCCCGGACAGGAGCTTGCCTACGCCATCAACCTTCATCAACCCATGCACTATCGGGTCGAAGCCTCAGCTTACCCGAACGGCAAGTTGTGGCTTGGCGGCGCTTTCACGGCAATCCCGGGCGAAAAGCAGTCGGGCAACATCACCGCCGTCAACTACAATACAGGAAAGATCAAGTGGCAGGTGAAGACGCCGGAGCCGATGATCGGTGGCATTCTTGCCACCGCGGGCGGCCTTGTTTTCACGGGTGAAGGCAACGGCAAATTCGCGGCCTACAACTCGTCCACCGGCAAGGAACTGTGGAGCTTCCGCGCCGGCGCGGGCGTCAATGCGCCGCCCTCCAGCTACACACTGGGCGGCAAGCAATACATCGTGGTTGGCGCGGGCGGTAACGTCCAGGTGAATTTCCGGCGCGGCAACAACATCATCGCCTTCACGCTCGATTGAACAAGCGAGGCTGTGTGGTGATTGCGGGAGCGGGGCCAGTTGCGGCCCCGCTTCTGTTGAGCGTTCGCGGAATGAACCCATGGGTGGCAGCTTGGGCCGGTTGATTTGTTGCGGAGCAATTCTCGCGGCATTGTCGAGCGCAGGCACAAGCCCTTCAATTGCGCAAGGCATCACCGAAAAGGTCGAAGTCTGCGCCGGCTGTCATGGCCAGGACGGCAAGCCGATCGACAAGACGATTCCCGTCATCTGGGGGCAGCAGACCGGATACATCTACATTCAGCTCCGCGATTTCAAGCGTGGCGACCGCAAGAGTGAGATCATGCAGCCGATCGCTTCATCCTTCGAGAAGCAGGAAATGCTTGCGGTTGCAGAATATTTCTCAAAGAAGCCATGGCCCGACCTGGGCCAGCCGCGGGCGCCGAAGGACGTTTCGGCGCGAGCTCTCAGCGCTGAACACTCGGTGGGTTGTACCGGCTGCCATCTCGACCATTTTCAGGGCGATGGCACCGTACCAAGACTGGCTGGACAAAGTCGCGAATACCTGACCAAGACCATTGCCGATTTCCGCACCCGCGCGCGCGGCAACAACCCCGGCATGACGGATCTGATGCTCGCCACTCCCCCCGACGACCTTGCGGCACTGTCGGAGTACCTGGCCGGTTTGTAAATCGGGCCGGGTCGAGGCCGAATGTGCGGCGAGCCTATTCAGTGCACCGCCAGCCGTTCGCGCAGCGACGACAGAGAGGTGAGATCTGCTGCACGTTTGCCAGCCTGGTCCTTGAGAGATTGATCGGCTCCTCGCGCAAGCAACAGAGCGACGATCTCCGCATGGCCGCCTTCGGCGGCAATCATGAGAGCCGTACGGCCGCGGGCATCCCGGTCATCGATCCGCGCTCCGGCGTCCACCAGATATCTGACAACCTCGATGGCCTCTGCTTCCGGGATCTTTTCATCTGCGCCCGATGCCCACATCAGCAAGGTCAGATCATGTTGGTAGCGGGCGTTGATGTCGATATTCCGCCCCAACAACCGCTTGACGATATCCAACCGCGCGCGTGCCGCCGCATAGACAATCGGCGGCTTGCCTGTCTCATCAGCCACTCGCTCGTCGGCTCCATGTGCGATCAACGCTTCGACAATCGCATCGCTGCCGGCATAGGCGGCAGCGGCAACCGGAGAGATTCCACTCCGTCCCGTCAGGTTGACGTCAGCACCGAGCTCGATGAGTCGCCGCGCCACCGGGACATGGCCTCCTTCGGCGGCAAAGTATAGCGCCGTGGCACCGGCCAAATTGCGCGCATTGATCGGAGCGCCTCGCGCCAGCAGGAGATTGGCCATCTCAAGATGGCCAAACCTCGCGGCGTGGCTAAGGGGTCGAGCGCCAAATCGGTCGCGCGCGTCGACGGAAGCACCATAATCCAGCAGTTCGGTAGCCAGGGCGGTACAATTCCCGTCCGCGGCCGAAAACAGTGCGGAGGATACTTCGATTGCACTGATCTGCGGTTTTGCGGTTTGAAACTTGCGGCCCAGCTCCTGACACCGCTCGGAGTCGGCGGCGAGAGCGGCGGCCGACATCGCGCTCGCCACGGCGATCCCGACCGCGCAAAGAATTGCGCCACGACGGTACAAGAGGTCCCTCCAGCGTTATACGATCACGCAGGGTGACATGTCGGGACGCCTGTGCCAAGGCCGGGTCCGTGCCGGCGAGGAAACCGCTTTGCTGCGCTGCATGAGTCCGGAAGTCGCCCCTGGCGGATAAGCCTTCGTCCCACGCCGCTTCGTCCCACGCCGATGTCTGATTTCGCCCGGCACAAGCAGACATTGCCTTCCTGTATCGGCAGGGTCTTTTTATGGGTACAAGCCCTCGTCACCGTCGTTTCCAGCCACGAAAGACCTTTTGCCATGACCTCGCCTGCAACCAACCCCAGAGAGTGGAACGTCGGCCTTGTCGGTTACGGCGAAGTGGGCCGCATCCTTGCCGAAGACCTGCGCAAGCAGGACGTCAGGGTGACCGCCTGCGACATCAAGCTTCGCAGCGATGAGGCGGGAGGCCCGTTGCGCGACCACGCCAGGCAGCATGGCGTGGCGCTCACGGCTTCCCATGCCGAGCTGGCGGCCCAGTCCGATTTCATCGTGTCAGCCGTTACCGCAAGCCAGGCCGTGCCGGTGGCGCAGGCCTGCGCCGGCACCGTGAAACGCGGCGCCTGGTTCCTCGACTTCAATTCGGCTTCGCCCGGCGCCAAGAAGCGCGCAGCGGCGCTGATCGACGGCGGCGGCGGGCGCTATGTCGAGGGCGCGGTGATGACGTCGGTCCCGCCCTATCGCATCAAGGTGCCGCTTCTGCTCGGTGGAAGTGGCGCGGGCGCGCTCGCGCCGCTGCTGGTGGCATTGGGATTTAACGCAAAGGTCGCAAGCGACAGGCTCGGCGTAGCCTCGGCGGTCAAGATGTGCCGCAGCGTGATGATCAAGGGGCTCGAGGCCATGGTGATCGAGAGCTTCACCACCGCGCGCGCCTATGGCGTCGAGGATGAGGTGCTGGCGTCGCTGAAGGAAACCTTCCCGGGCATCGACTGGGAAAAGCAGGGCGCCTATTTCTTCCAGCGCGTGATCGAGCATGGCCGGCGCCGCAGCGAGGAGGTCCGCGAGGTGGCGGAGACCGTGCGCGAGATCGGCCTCGAACCCTGGTCGTCGCAGGGCACGGCCGAACGCCAGGCGTGGATGGCGGACCTCGCCGACCAGGGCCTGTTCGGCGAGAGAGGCACGAACGGCTTTGCGCGCAATACGGATTGGCGCCGCGAAGCCGACCGCATCATCGAACATGTCGCAGCGAGGAACCGGCCGCAGGCAAAGTGAAAGCAATATCGCCCGCGCGGCGATTTGCCTGCGCGTCCGGGAGGCCCGTGATTCCAGCTTTCACGGGAGCATCCGCCGCGAATTTCAGAACAGCGCCCCCAGCCACGCCCGCCGTCAGGACCTGATCCCGTCGCCCGAAAATTGAGCTGAATGCGCTGTCCGGATGAGCCGGAGTGGCGCATCCAAAACTCAATGTACCGTTTCAAACGCTATTTCGCCCGTCTCGTCTAGGACCGACATGAAGGCATAGAGCCGGTTGAGCTCGGCCTCCAGGTGTTCATTGACCAGCATCAGCGCTTCAAGCGCTCCACGCATGTTGCCATCACAGGACGCAATAATTCTTTCGATAGCAACTTCAGTACGCTTGTACGCCATGTTTAATCCCCTACTTCACCCCATGCCCATATCTGGGGGGGATTGGGGCGAAATTCAGCGTCATAAAGGGACATTTGGTGGCGCAGTGAGTTTTCAACAGTCTAGTGCAGCAAGGCTGACATTCACTTCAGCAGCGACGGCTGCACCAATGCAGCGAAGTCAAAATTGCAAAACCCTGCTGAAAACCGGTACTTGCGGGTGATTTTTGATTTTGCAACGGGGAGGTGATTGGAGCCGCCGATCGTCTCGCCGCCCTCAGGCCGCCGCCGCGAGCGCCCGCGGACTGACGACATACTCTTTCAGGACGTTATCCTTCCCGTCGACTTCTACCAGAGATACGTCATAGGTCCAGAGATCAGCCAGATGTTGCAGGACGCGCCTGGCGTCGGTCTCGTTGAGCTGGGCCCCCTTCACCACGTGATGGCGCAGCATCAGGCGGCGGTCGCCCGCAAGATCGACGTCGACCACTTCGATATTGGCATCGATGTATCCGACGTCGTATTGCCGCGCCAGCTCGCGACGAATGCGCCGGTAGCCGCGCGCGTCATGTATGGCGTCGACCTTGATGCCGGCGGTTTCCTCGGGATCGTCGTGCAGGTGAAACATCCGCCAGTTGCGGATCAGACGCGGACTGAGGAACTGGCTGATGAAGCTCTCATCGCGGTAATTCGCCCAGACGTTGCGCAGCACACCCATGACGTCGCCCGTGCCTGCAATGTCGGAGAACCACTCGCGATCCTCGTCATCCGGTTTGGTGACGATGCGCTCGATGTCCTGCATGATCGCAAATCCGAGCGCGTAAGGGTTGAAATCCGAAAAGCGCGGGTCGTCGAAGTCCGGCTGGAACACCACATTGGTGTGGGACTGCAGGAACTCGAGGTAGTTGCCGTCGGAAAGCCGGCCCTGCTGGTGCAGCCGGTTCATGATGCGGTAATGCACGTAGGTCGCCGTGCCCTCGTTCATCACCTTGGTCTGGCTTTGCGGATAGAAATACTGCGCGATGTGCCGCACGATCCGCAAGATCTCGCGCTGCCAGGGCTGCAGGCGCGGCGCGACCTTCTCCAGGAAGTAAAGGATGTTTTCCTGCGGCAGTCCGAGCAGCTTGCGCCGCCGCTCGCTGCTCAATAGTTCGGCGCTCTTGACCGGTCCCGTCGGCACGGTCCGCCACAGATCGTTGAACACGCTCTGCTCGTGCGCGCGGCGCTCTTCGGCGCGCCTTTCCTCGGCGCGAAGATCGAGATTCTTCTTGCCGGGATAACGATCGATCCCGTGCGACATCAGCGCATGCGCCGCGTCCAGCGTCGTTTCGACCGCAAGGCGTCCGTAACGCTCCTCGCATTGCGCCACATAGCTCTTGGCGAAGTCGAGATAATCGAGGATACCGTCGGCATCGGTCCATTGACGGAACAGATAGTTGTTCTTGAAGAAATGATTGTGGCCGAATGCCGCGTGCGCGATCACCAGCGTCTGCATCGTCGCGGTGTTCTCTTCCATCAGATAGGAAATACAGGGCGAAGAATTGATGACGATCTCATAGGCGAGACCTTTCAGCCCCTTGCGGTAGAACGCCTCGTGATGGGCGAAGTGCTTGCCGAACGACCAGTGCTTGTAGAACAGCGGCATGCCGGCCGAGGAATAGGCATCGAGCATCTGTTCGGCTGTGATGATCTCGATCTGGTTCGGATAGACGTCGAGCCCGAGTTCCTTTCGCGCGATCTCCTCGCAGGCATCGTGGATGCGCTGCAGCTTCGGAAAATCCCAATCCGCTCCTTCGAACAGGCGTTCGCTTGTCGTCATGGCGCGACTTTCTCGTTTCCTCGACGCTGGAACAAATCATGGAACACCGGGAAAATCTGGCTGCGCTCGTTGACCTTGCGCATGGACAAGGGTGCGCCGTCGGCGCGCAGGCGCTGGTACAGCGTCCAGAGCGAGGAGTCCGGCATCTCGAAGGAACTGCCGCTGGCCTCGCCGACCTCGAGATAGGCGAAGAACTGGCTGACTGGGAGAATAGACTCCGTCAGCAGCCGTCCGGTAAGCGCGCTGTCGGCAATCGAATTGTCGCCGTCGGAAGCCTGCGCCGCATAGATGTTCCAGTCGGAGGGCCGGAACCGGGACTTGACGATGTCGCTCATCGCCTGCAACGCGCTCGACACCATGGTGCCGCCCGACGCCGGCCCGCGGAAGAAGGTCTCCTCGTCGACCTCCTCGGCGCGATCGGTATGGCGGATGAAGACGATCTCGACATGGCGGTAGCGCCGCGTGAGGAACACGTAGAGCAGCATGTAGAAGCGCTTGGCGAGATCCTTCATGTGTTCGGACATCGAGCCCGACACGTCCATCAGGCAGAACATCACTGCCTGCGCCACCGGCTTGGGCACGGTCTCGAACCGGCGGAAGCGGATGTCGATCGGATCGATGAAGGGAATGCGCTTGGCCTTTGCCTTCAACGTCTCGATCCGGGCCGCCAGCTCGGCGCGGCGCGTCTCGTCCTCGCACTCTTCAAGCTCCGCCTCGAGCTCGGCGATCTCCTGCGGCCGCGGCCGCCGCAGCGCGATGCGACGCGCCAGCGCGAGCTGCACCGTGCGGCTTACGGAAATATTGGCGGGCGATCCCGAGGTCGCGTAGCCGGCGCGCTGCAGCCCCTCGCTTTCGGCTTCGGCAAGCCTGCGTTTGGCAAGGTCCGGCAATTCGAGATCGTCCAGGAAGAGATCGACGAACTCGTCGCGGGACAGAACGAAGCGAAAATCGTCCTCGCTGTCGCCCTCGCCCGGCTGCGTTCCCCGGCCTCCGCGACCGCCGTCCGGACGCGGAAGAATATCGCCTTCGACGAACTTCTTGTTGCCGGAAAGCACTCGGTCGCGCGTGCCGCCTTCCCGGCGGAAGCGGGGCTCGTGCATCCCGTCGAGCGGGATCGAGACCTCGCCACCCTCCAGGACATCCCTGATGTCGCGGCCTTCGGAGGTTTTCTTCACCGCTCCCTGAACCAGCGCCTTGGCGCGACGCAGGAAGCGCTGGCGGTTCTCCAGGCTCTTGCCGCCCGGATTCAGACGCCGATCGACAATGAACATCGCCACCTTTGCAGCCGCCTCAGCCGGCCTGTTTCACACGCATGTACCACTCGACGAGCCTGCGGACCTGGCGCTCGGTATAACCGCGCCCCACCATCCGCTCGACGAACTCGCCGTGCTTCTTTTCGGTATCTCCGTCCTTCTTCGAACCGAACGAGATCACCGGAAGCAGGTCTTCCACCTGGGAGAATATACGCTTCTCGATGACTTCGCGGATTTTTTCGTAGGATGTCCAGGACGGATTCTTGCCGCCGTTCTGCGCCCGCGAGCGCAGCGAGAATTTTACCACCTCGTTGCGGAAGTCCTTCGGGTTCGCAATGCCGGCCGGTTTCTCGATCTTGGTCAGCTCCTGGTTCAACAGCTCGCGGTTGAGCATCTGGCCGGTGTCGGGATCCTTGAAGTCCTGGTCCTCGATCCAGGCATCGGCGTAGTCGACATAGCGGTCGAACAGGTTCTGGCCGTAGTCCGCGTAGGACTCCAGATAAGCCTTCTGGATTTCGTTGCCGATGAATTCGGCATAACGCGGCACGAGCTCGGCCTTGATGAATTCGAGATATCGCTTCTCGATTTCCTCCGGCAACTGCTCGCGGCGGATCGAATGCTCGAGCACATACATCAGGTGGACGGGATCGGCACCCAGCTCCGCGGTGTCGTGGTTGAAGGTCGCGGCCAGAACCTTGAAGGCGAAACGCGTGGAGACGCCGTCCATCCCTTCGTCGACGCCCGCCGAGTCCCTGTATTCCTGGACGCTTCTGGCCTTCGGATCGCTCTCCTTGAGGCTTTCGCCGTCATAGACCCGCATCTTCGCAAACACCGTCGAGTTTTCGTGCTTGCGCAGACGCGACATCACCGAGAAGCGCGCGAGCGTTTCGAGCGTTGCAGGCGCGCACGGCGCGGTCGCGAGCTCGGAGCCGGCAATCAGCTTCTCGTAGATCTTCTGCTCCTCGGTTACCCGCAGGCAGTAGGGCACCTTGATCACGCAGATGCGGTCGATGAAGGCCTCGTTGTTCTTGTTGGACTTGAAGCTCTGCCATTCGGCTTCGTTGGAATGCGCGAGGATGACGCCGGTAAACGGAATTGCTCCGATGTTCTCGGTTCCGATATAATTGCCTTCCTGGGTCGCCGTCAGCAGCGGGTGCAGCATCTTGATCGGCGCCTTGAACATCTCGACGAATTCGAGCACGCCCTGGTTGGCGCGATTGAGGCCGCCGGAGTAGCTGTAGGCGTCGGGATCGTTCTGGGCGTAGGTCTCGAGCTTGCGGATGTCGACCTTGCCGACCAGCGAGGAGATGTCCTGGTTGTTCTCGTCGCCCGGCTCGGTCTTCGCAATCGCGATCTGGCGCAGCCGCGAGGGCTGGATCTTCGCGACGCGGAAGCGCGAGATGTCGCCGCCGAAGGCTTCGAGCCGCTTGTAGCACCACGGACTCATCAAGCCGTTGAGGCGGCGGCGCGGAATGCCGTACTTCTCCTCGATCATCGGACCGAGGTTCTCCGGATCGAACAGTCCAAGCGGGGACTCGAACACCGGGCTGAGTTCGTCTCCGGCCTTGAGTACGTAGATCGGGTGAATTTCCATCAGCGACTTCAGCCGCTCTGCGAGCGACGACTTGCCGCCGCCGACCGGGCCGAGCAGATAGAGGATCTGCTTGCGCTCCTCCAGTCCCTGCGCCGCATGCCGGAAGAAACCAACGATGCGCTCGATCGTTTCTTCCATGCCGTGGAAACCGGCGAAGGCCGGATAGATGCGCATGGTCCGATTCAAAAAGATACGGCCAAGGCGAGGGTCCTTGGCCGTGTCGATCATCTGAGGCTCACCGATCGCCGCAAGTAGTCGTTCGGCCGCGTTCGCATATCGCATCGGATCGCCTCGACACGATTCCAGATACTCTGCCATCGACATGTCCGTTTCGCTCCGCGCCTCGAACGATCTGGCGAAAGCGTTGAACAGAGAATCGTTGTACATGATCGCTCTCCTCATATGGTCTGCGGCACCGCTGCAACGCGCGTCATTACTTCCACGTCGTCGAAGCGCTGCCTGTCCCCGGCCCGCGAATCAGCATCAGCACACTGCTCTATTGGACACGCGACCGTCTCCATGAGGCAATGCAATAGTTGTGCTAGACGATCCGCAATGACGAAAAAATCATATGTTTTGTGTGGGATGTAACCCTGCCGCAACATACGGGCTCCAGCTGGCGTTCGGTACGCACATGTTAAAAATCCGTTAAGGAAGCCCTTGTTCGGCTCCCAAAACCGGCAAGTTTGGGCACAGAACGCAGCGATTTGGGGACGTTTTGCTTCACAAATGCGGGATCGGCGCGGCGGAGTGACGCGGGAATGGAACCAGATCAGTGCGCAAGCGGCCAATGCCGCCGCTCCTGCTGTGACCGCACGCGGTTGGCGCGGTTCGCGCGATCGGCCCGTCGTTGCTTGCCAAGACGTCGGCAGCGGCTCTGTCTGATGGCTGACAGATCGCGTTGGCGAAACAGACGCGCATGATTGCGCGCCATTCGATCATCTCATCGACACAGGCACGCAAGCAACCGATCTTGACGACAGAGAAATAGACGCGTGACGAACGCGCGGTGGATCTTGCGTTTGCATCTGTCGATCGACAACGCAATCGACGACGTTTGCAACAATCGAATGAAGGACGCCGCTGAAGCGGCGATGCGGACTGGCGATCGATGCCGGCTCCGTGCCCGACAGCCGCGCCAGCGCTCGGAGCCATCGCCTCAAATGTGCGCTCTGTCACAGTGCGGCGATGGCGTTTGTCGCAGATTTTCCGCGTTGAAGTTGTTTGCGCTCCATGGCCGCTTGGGTAAGCTGGGTCAGAGCAAATGGGGCTGCAAGTATGCAAATGGGACTGCCATTATAAAGGCATGGGGCGATGTCGGAGTCCGCGCAGACACCGGAAGCACAGAACCGGCCTGAGGCATCCAAACCGGCCGCAGGCGGCAAGCCCGGCCGGCGACCCGCTATCGTCGCCACGGTCGGCAGCCTGCTCATGGTCGCGGCCATCGGTCTGGTGCTGACGAGGGCCGATCTCAATGTCGTCTCGGGCGATCCTGCACAGCCGACGCTGGGCTTTCGTCGCCCAGCGCGACCTCGGCGAAGCGGCAACCACGCTGACCCCTTCTTCCGCGAGTGCGCTGGTAGAGGATGCGCAGCGCTGCAAGATTCCGCTCGCGTCGATGACGATTTCCAAGGGTACAGCCGCGATCGGCAGCACGGTTCGCATTCGCTCGGGAAGCTACGTCTCGCCATATTTCACCATCACCGAAAACATGCAGAGGATCGCGGTGCCGTATCCTTCGCCCTACGGTTCCGGCGCCGGTGTCATCGTCGTCGAAGGCAACGCCACCGGCGCCGTCCTCGGCCTGACGCCGACGAAGGTGCTGATCGAGCTGCCCGGCTCACAAAATATTCCCGTCGTGTGGCGCGCAAAGGATCCCTGTTAGGCCGCCCATGAGAAATCCCCTCAAGGACCAGCAGATCCTCCCCATCATCATCGGCGGCGTCGGCGCCACCATGATCACCGCCTGGATTCTCAATCCGCAATCGGGACCGGCCGGATGGATCAAGGGGCTCTCTCCCTCCACCCAGCACGTGCTGAGCGGCACGGTCATCGTGCTTGCACTCGCCGCGATCGGATTGCTGGTGTCGATGACCGCGGCCTCCTATGCGCGAACCGGCGCATTGCAGCCGGCCTCGCGCGGCCTTGGGGACACGTTCAGGATGCTGTTTGCTCCCGAGCGGGAGATTCCGGATTCGGCGCCAGGCAAGGCGATCGAGGACCTCGAAGCCATGGTGGGGCTTGCCCCGGTCAAACGGGAGGTCAACGCCCAGATCGCCCGCCTGCAGGTGGAACAGAAACGGCGCGCGCAGGGCCTGCCCTCGGCGCCCCTGAGCCTGCACATGGTGTTCACCGGCCCGCCCGGGGTCGGCAAGACGGAGGTCGCGCGCGCGCTCGGCGACATCTACCGCTCGCTGCGGGTGCTGCGCGTCGGACACCTCGTCGAGGTTCAGCGCGCCGACGTGGTCGCCGGCTTCATCGGACAGACCGCGCCCAAGATGCTGGAGAAGTGCAACGAGGCGCTGGACGGCATTCTGTTCATCGACGAGGCCTATACGCTTGCCGGCACCCCCGGATCGGGCGGAGATTTCGGCAGGGAAGCGATCGACGCGCTGCTCAAGTTCATGGAGGACCATCGCGACCGCATCGTGGTGATCGTGGCGGGATATCCGAACGAGATGCGCCGCTTCATCGACACCAATCCGGGACTGGCCGGGCGCTTCACCAAGACCATCGACTTTCCGCGCTACAGCGCCGACGAACTCTGCGAAATCCTGCGCCGCATGGCGGCGCGGCAGCATTTCACCTTGCCCGAAGGTTTTCAGGCCAGGATCAGGCCATGGATCAGCGAACGCTCGCGCGCCGATGACTGGGCGAACGCGCGCGAGATGCGCACGCTCCTGGAAAAGGCGCGCGAGGCGCAGGCCGTGCGGATCGCAACCGATCCCTCCGCCGACCTGTCGCGCATCGAGATCGCCGATCTGTTGAAGGCAACCGGACGCGGATGAACGGCCATGATGATCACGGCGCTGATAATCCTGTCCATACTCGCCGCGGGCACGAGCATGACCTTTGTCGCCATGCGGCTGGTGCAGCAGCACGATCAGCCACAGGTGAATTCGGCCGATCTGATCCGCCCCATCGTCGTTACCGATGACGACCAGGCCGCGCAGGTCTCTTCGATGGACGCGGCGCTCGCAAAGCTCGATGCTATGGTCGGCCTTGCTCCCGTGAAGCAGGAGGTGAAGGCGCTGGTCGCTCGCATGCAGGTCGAGCAGAAACGGCGCGACCAGGGTCTCGACGTTTCCGCGCTCAGCCAGCACATGGTGTTCACCGGGCCGCCCGGTGCCGGCAAGACCGAGGTCGCGCGCCTGATCGGCGAAATCTATCGCGGGCTGAAAGTGCTGCGCAAAGGCCATGTCGTGGAGACCGACCGCGCCGGTCTCGTCGCGGGCTACATCGGACAGACCGCGACCAAGACGCTCGACAAGTGCCGCGAGGCGCTCGACGGCATCCTGTTCATCGACGAGGCCTATAGCCTTGCCGCATCCCCCGGCAGCGGTGCCGATTTCGGCAAGGAAGCCATCGACACGCTGCTCAAGTTCATGGAGGACAACCGCGAGCGGATCGTGGTGATCGTCGCGGGCTACCGCAACGAGATGCGGCGCTTCATCGACAGCAATCCCGGCTTGAGCAGCCGTTTCAGCAAGACCGTCGACTTTCCCTCCTACGACACAAGCGAACTCTGCGAAATCTTCCGCCGCATGGCCGCGCGCCAGCAATTTGCCCTGCCCAACGGCTTCGAGGCCAAGCTCAAGCCGTGGATCGAGGGGCGCTCGAAGGCGGATGATTGGGCGAATGCGCGCGAGATGCGCACGCTTCTGGAGAAGACGCGCGAGGCGCAGGCGCTGCGGGTGGCGGGCGACCCGTCCGCCGATATTTCCATGGTCACCATCGAGGACGTCGTTCAGGCGACCGGCATGAAGGGCGAGGAAAACCAGGGTTCGGTCGCGGCGGCGCTGGAGAAACTGGATGCGATGGTCGGCCTTGCGCCGGTCAAGCAGGAGATCAAGCGGCTCACCGCTCGCCTTGAAGTCGAGCAGAAGCGCAGAGAACAGGGCCTCCCTGTCGCCGCGCTCAGCCAGCACATGGTGTTCACCGGTCCTCCCGGCGTCGGCAAGACCGAGGTCGCGCGCGTGATCGGCGAAATCTTCCGCAGCCTGAAGGTGCTGCGCAAGGGTCACATCGTGGAGACCGACCGCGCCGGCCTTGTCGCGGGTTACGTCGGGCAGACCGCGATCAAGACGCTCGACAGGTGCCGCGAGGCCCTCGACGGCATCCTGTTCATCGACGAGGCCTATACGCTGGCTGCCGCGACCGGCGGCGTCGGCCACGACTTCGGCAAGGAAGCGATCGACGCGCTGCTCAAGTTCATGGAAGACAACCGCGACCGCGTGGTCGTCATCGTCGCCGGCTATCCGAACGAGATGCGGCGCTTCATCGAGAGCAATCCGGGACTGAGCAGCCGCTTCACCAAGACGGTGGATTTTCCACCCTATGGCCCGGCCGATCTCTGCGAAATCCTTCGCCGCATGGCCGCGCGCCAGCACTTCTCGCTGCCCGACGACTTCGCCGGCGCCTTGACCCCGTGGATCGAAGCCCGCGCCGGCGCGCCCGATTGGGGCAATGCGCGCTCGATGCGCACGCTGCTGGAAAAGGCGCGCGAGGCGCAGGCCATTCGCATCTCGACGGATGCCAATGCCGACCTGTCGCGCCTGGAGACGGCGGATCTCCTCGAAGCCACGGTCAACTGATGGACAGGATGGCGCCGGAGATTGCACCATGATCCCCGTCCATTCGACCTGGCTCGCCTCGCATGGCAAGCTCTGGTACGACGACAAATGGTATCGACTGGCCTGGATCGTCTTTCCGC
Organism: uncultured Alphaproteobacteria bacterium; assembly: GCA_963820275.1. Taxonomy (GTDB): domain Bacteria; phylum Pseudomonadota; class Alphaproteobacteria; order Rhizobiales; family Xanthobacteraceae; genus Bradyrhizobium. Next base: position 175,903 of record CAWFZL010000034.1, on the reverse strand, counting down.
AAGCGCTTGCCGCCCTCGCCGTGTTGTGGTTCTGGGCGATGCCCTCGACAAACCCGAACGCGCAGTGGGCAAAGCCGGTCGATCCCACCACGCGCTTCAACCAGTTGCTCGCGCTGCGCGACAATGCGAAATCCAGCCGGACCGCGATGGACACGCTCGAACGCGACGCGCGCGGCGGGGAGATGGTCGCGGAGTTCTTCTACGCCACCCTGTTCGATCCGGATTTCAAGCTGAGCACGATCGTGCAGCCCGATGCGGCCAAAGCCTATGACTGGTATGGCAAGGCTGCAGCCCAGGGCTATGAATTGGCGATCAACAATCTCTCGGTTGCCTACTACCGCGGGGTCTATACCCGCACCGACCTGCTGCGGGCCTGTCTTTACGCGCGCAAGCTCTCCAACAACGCGCACCACAGCGGGCTGCAGGTCAAGGGAGACTGCTATTCCCAGGGTCTCGGCGGCACGCCGGTCGACATGACGCAGGCCGCCAATGCCTATGAATTATCGGCCGCGAGGGGCAATGTGCGCGCCGAAGCGGCGCTGGGCTATTTCTATGAAAACGGGCTTGGCGGCAAGGAAAGGAACAGCGAGACAGCGCTCAAGCACTACCGCACCGCGGCCGACAAGGGCGATGCGCTCGGATTGCACAATCTTGGATCAGCCTACAATTCCGGCCTGCTTGGCCTGCAGCGCGACGGGGCGGAAGCCGCGCGGCTGATCATGCGGGCGCTGGAAGCCAGATACCCGGTGACGGTGCAGTCGCTGACTACCCGTCCGCAGATCTGGAGCTCCGAGTTCTGGCAAAATCTGCAGCGGCGGCTCGAGGAGAAGGGGCTCTACAGCGGCCCGGTCGACGGCCAGCCCAATCCCGCAACGCTCGATGCCGTGAGGCGGTTGGGCAAGGCCTGAAGCGGCCTGTCGAAAATCCAAGGGAGCGGCGGTTTCCCGGCTCTTGTCGGCTTGAAAAATTCTTGGGACATTGCAGTCCCCGGTGACGACAGCGCGGAAGTTCACCTCGAAGATGCAATCCGTTCGACTCATGGCGTTATCGCTGGCAGTGGCGACTTCGCTGTTCGCGCAGGATCTGCTCCCGTTGGCTCGCGCTTCCGAGACCGCCGCGCAGCCGCTGCCTGGTTTCGTAATCGCGCAGACGTCGATGGGCTCTCCCGATCCCATACCCCCACAGGCACCGAGCCTTCCCGCCCCGACCTCGCCGCCGCCGGGGCCTGCTCCCGCCCCCGCCGCGCCGAGCGCCTCGACCGATGTCCCCTGGGGCGCGATCGGCTTTACCGCCGACGGCTCCTATTCGACGAACTGGAAGATGCCCTCGCAAGCGGAAGCCGAGGCGAAGGCCGCCAAGGGCTGCGCCCAGTTCGGCCGCGGCAGCTGCCAGGTGGTGAGCTTCTCGGGCCAGGAATGCGTGGGACTGGCGACCTTCATCGGACCGTACCGCCGCCGGCGCTGGAACCTGTCATTCACCGCGGGCGGAATGACCTATCCCGAGGCCCAAAGCGCCGCGATCGGGCGCTGCAACGCCGACGAGCGATCGCAGGGGCGGTGCCAGCCCCGCACCGCCGCATGTGCCGATGGCCGCTGATGGTCGCTTTCTGGCGTTCCCTGCCCATTTGCCCACTCCACCAGGACGGGGTGCCTTGCAGAACTTGCCATTCCTGATTTTCGTGCGCTGCAGCCGAAGGGCCTGCGGACACGGCCTTTTGTAGAAGTTGATCGTCGGCATCCGGACCGGTACTAACACCTTCGAACCATGCGGCTCGACCCGATTTTCAGATGGTGAGGACGATGCAGCGATTACCGGCAATCTTGCGCGGGAGGATCCGATGACGAGTGCGGACATGTCGACGGTTCTCAATCGCATTCTCGATACGGCTTCGGACAACCTTCGCGTCGCAAAGATCCTGATCCAGCTCGGGCTTGACCCCAACAACGTCACCTATGACGCGATCTTCAACCGGCTGCTGGAAATCTTTCTGCACAGCATCACGCTCGCCAACCTGTTCGCGCTGATCGGCGCGATCTTCTTCGTCGCCACCTTGCTGACGCAGACCATGGTGCCCTTGCGGGTTGCGAACATGATCGGCTGCGCCTTCTTCGCGGCCTACGGCGCGCTCGCAGGAGCCATGACGACCCTGCTTCTGTATCTCTTGATGGTCCCCATCAATGCCTATCGCCTGCGTCAGATGCTCCAACTCGTGAAGATGGCGCGCGGTGCGACGCAGGGCGACACGTCGATGGAATGGCTGAAGCCGTTCATGACCCAACGCAAGTATCGCAAGGGCGACGTGCTTTTCAAAAAGGACGACGCCGCCAACGAAATGTTCATGACCATCACCGGAAAATTCCTGGTCAAGGAAATCAAGGTCGAACTGCCGCCGGGAAGGATAATGGGCGAACTCGGCTTCCTGTCGCCGGAGAACCGGCGCACGGCAACGGTGGAATGCCTCGAAGATGGCCAGGTGCTCACCATCACCTATGAGAAGCTGCTCGAGATCTACTTCCAGAATCCGCAATTCGGCTATTACTTCCTGGTCCTGACCAGCCAGCGGCTTCTGGAAAACATCGCGCGGCTCGAAGCCGTGATCGCGCAGCACAAGATCCCGATGCAGGCAGCCGGCGGTGCAGAAAAATAGGGATGCGGGGCGGTAACGAAAAATTTCCGCTCTTTGTTTTCGGAATGGCAACGATATTGCAGCATGGTCTGAAGCGAGAGCGGATGCCTGACGGCCGACCGCCATTGACACCATTCGGATTTAACCCTTCACGGAGGGTGTGATGTATTTTGTTGCAGGGGGCCTCGCTGTCCTGTCGGGCCTTTTCTATGCCGCCTCCCATCATGAGCTCGGCTCGCTCGGCGTTACCATGTGCAGCTATGGCGGGGTGTTTTGCGACAATCCGTCCTGGGTGTTCGTGGGCGCAATTCTCGCGGGCCTTTGGGCCACATTCGTCAGCATCCGCTGAGGGAAGCGCGAATTTTTTAGGATACTCCGGCCGGCGTCCTCTATCGTGAATCTGGGAATCGCAGGCTGCGCGGGCTGCGGCCCCGGCGCCTGCGGTTCCAGCGCGGATTTCGGCGGGGTCTGCTGAACAGTGGCTCCTGCCGAACGCGCGGCTTCCCCGGTCGTCCGGTGATTGGCGATTTCCACTGTCTGAACATGCGGCCGGCGCCACGGACCGTGGTCGACGACAAGCATCGCAAGCAAACCGAGAATGGCGACCGCCAGCGCGGTCCAGACGGGATGCACGCCGCCCCACCTGCGTGTCGAAACAGTTTTTTCCTTCGCATGACTTTCGGTCATCGAACCGCCTTGGGAACGTTTCCTCTGGGGAGGTCAATCGCGCGTGCCGGCCAAAAGTTCCGCGTCAGAGCCTGTCAGGCTCTATCAAAACCGGGGCCCTAACTTCTTGCTTTGACGCGTTTTATTCACGCGAACGGACTTACACTTTTGCTCGAAAAGGCTCGCATTGTTCAGCGATCCGGGTCCAAGGCGTTGGTCGGCGTCGGACGATCCGCGATCTGCTGGCCAAAAAGGCTTCCGATCAGTTCGACCACGGCGCGCGCGGTGCGTCCGCGCTCGTCGAGAAAAGGATTGAGTTCCACGATGTCGACGGATCGAACGAGGCCGGAATCGTGCAGCATCTCCATGATCAGATGGGCCTCGCGATAGGTCGCACCGCCGGGCACGGTGGTGCCCACGCCGGGAGCGACGTCGGGATCGAGAAAATCGACATCGAAACTCAGGTGCAAAACGCCGTTGCCGGCCTTCACCCTGTCGATGACGCGGCGCATCAGGACGCCTACGCCGAACTGATCGATCTGGCGCATGTCTGCGACGCTGATGCGGCGCTGGCGCACCAGCTCCTTTTCCAGCCTGTCGATCGAACGGGTGCCGAACAATTCGAGCCGGCTGGAATCGATCGATGCGCGCGGCTCGTTGCCGAGGAGCCCGTCGAGCCCGGGTTCGCCGCACAGGAATGCTCCCGACATTCCATGCATGTTGCCGGTGATCGTCGTGGCCGGGGTGTTGTAGTCCGCATGCGCGTCGAGCCACATCACGAAAAGGTCGCGGCCCGTTTCGCGGCAATGACGCGCAACGCCGTTGACCGATCCCATCGACAGCGAGTGATCTCCACCGATGAAAATCGGGACCACGCCCGAATGCGCAAGCTCATAGGCGCGCGCGCTCAGCGTCCGGATCCAGCGCTGTATCTCGCGGTAATGCTTGGCGCTGTCGGGCGGCAGGTCGTCGAGATCGGCCACGCCGGCAACCGAGAGATCGCCATGGTCCTTCACCGCAAAGCCGAGCCCCTCGAGCAGCGTCAGCAGGCCGGCCGTTCGCAGTGCCGCCGGCCCCATCAGGGTTCCGCGCTGCGATGCCCCGATCTCGATTCCGGCACCCAGCACCGCGATCTCTCTCGGGAGTTCCGGTTTTGCAGCATCGTTCACGGGCAGGACCCTCCGAAATGCGTCCGTTGTTGTGCAACGATTCCCTGCAGAAGAAGAAGCCGGAATCGAGCCGGGAACAGCATTTGGCAGGCCGTCGTCGGAAAGCCGGCCGCTGCGTTCAGAACAGCTTGGGCCCTCGCCGGTCGAGCTTGGCCTCCCACGTCAGCAGGGTCGCTGCCGCAATCAGGAGCGCAATACCGGCAACGCTCACCGCGGCCTGCATCGCGAGCCCGGAGGAAACCTCGGTCATGATGACGAAGCCCAGGAAGGACAGCAGCACGCTGAGGGAATAGATCGACAGCGAGTTTTCGCCGCAACGGATCATCCCTGCCATCCATGGCTTGATCAGCCCGTGCCAGTCGCGCGGAATGAAGCGCGAAACCACGATGGCCAGTGCCAGGAAATGCAGCAGCCGGACCGGCGCAAGATGGCTCTTGTAGATTGGATAGATCAGCCGCGAGACCTCGTCGGGTATCAGCCAGTTGAGTACTTCGAAGCGCCAGCTCAGTGTAATGACGAGGCTGAAACCGATGTAGAGCACGGCGATCAGCAGCGCAGCGGGCGAATGCACGATCGCCTTGAGCCGCGCCGCACCCCGGTCCGCGTACCATGCGCCGAACACGAACAGTATCTGCCAGGCAAGGGGGTTGAAGTAGAGTTCGCCGACCGGCCACGCCGGCACGTGCCAGCTGAAGATCTGCACCATCATGTAGAGAAACAACGATATGACGAGCGCAACCGTGGCGTTGCGGATCAGGATCCAAAGCACGAGCGGAAAGGCGAGATGCAGCATGACGAAGGTCGGCAATATGTCGGTATTCACCGGGGCATATTGCAGCGTCACGACATGCATCAGTGCCGTGCCGGGATTGTCGAAAAAGAATTTCGTATTGGTTTCGTCGAAATAGCGGACCCCGCCGCCCGTCACCCAGATCAGCACCAGATAGGCAAGCACCAGCAGCAGGAAAGCGGCATAGATTTCGAATCCGCGCCGCAGGCTCCGTGCCACGATCGTCGGCCAGCCCTGTTCGCGCAGCGCGCCGCCATAGGCCAGCATGCAGGTGAACCCGGACACGAATACGAATACTTCGGTGGTGTCGCTGAAGCCGTAATTGCGAAGCGTCAGCCAATCGAAGGAGTTTCCATCGATGTGATCGATGAAGATGAACCACAGCGCGAGCCCGCGACAGGCGTCGAGCCGCAAGTCACGATGATCTTCATCGAAGTGAACGGCAGGAACCGGCCCCGGCTTTTGCAAATGATCGTGCTTCAATTCGTCCCGCCTCCATGCCTCGCATCGATCATGTCACAGCTTCCGTCGCGCCACATTCTATGTGCGGCGTGCCTTTGGGCCAAGGGCGGGCCAGCATGGCGAGGGACAGGGCAAGAAAAAGCCCCTGATGACGCCTTGGCTTTCAGTCGTTCCAAGTGTCGGGAGAACACTTGCCGTGAGAATCAGTACCTCGCGACCACGGGCGAGTTGAACACGTAGTTGAAGCCGAAGCGAAGCACGTTGTCGGTGAAAGCCGACGAGTAGGACGCCCCCAGAAGATTGCGGCGCGTGCCCAGAATCGTGGTTTGGACCGGAACGACGCTGACCGAACCGAGATCCATGTAGAGATATTCGAGCTTGACCGTCCAGTTGCCGCCGACATGGGCTTCGACGCCGGCGCCGGCCGTCCAGCCTGCCCGTATCGAATTCTGCCCCGTCAGGGCAAACACCGTGGTGGGGCTCGCCGCGCTCGGTCCGGTAATACTGGCGGCGATTTGCACCTCGCCATAGGCGAGACCGGCGGTTCCGTAGAGCAGCACATCCGGCGTGATGCCGGCCGGATTTGGTCAGGATTACTGACCCATGGGTTGATGCACTACGCTGGGGCATGATCCGGAAAGGCGGGAACCGGTTTTCCGAGAAGGATCTTTCTTGAACAACAACCTGAAGCGCGAGGGCGATTCAACCTCAAAGCATCGCACTTTGGGTGCGAATCAGCCGATAGTGTCGGCCTGATCAACCGTTCTCGAAAATCCGCGCAAAGCCCGACCGCGTGAAGGAAAACGCGCCCCCCTCAAGTGACAATTCAAGCCATTGGGCGCCCCGGCTCGCACAGGAATTGCGGCTGCGCGCGCTCGATGGCCTGCTCGCGCGATCAGGCGATGCCGGGGAAAGCATCGCAATCGAAATCGAGCGCGCAGCCCTGCTCGGCGCGCTGGACCGGGCGCAGGATGCCCAACTCGCCTTCATCGGTATCCTGCGCAGGCATCCTGCGAATTTCAGCGCGCTGAACGAATTCGGGACGCATCTGGCGAGCACGGGCGCGATCGACGCGGCCTGCAGGGTTTATGCCGAGGCGATCCTGCACCACCCCGACAATCCGATGGCGCGCGTGAACCTCGCCAATCTCCTGCTTCGTGCCAACAGGCATGAAGAAGCACGCATGCATTACGAGGCGGCATTGAAGGCCGATCCGGACCATGCGCAGGCGCATCAGGGATTGGGCGCGGTGCTGGCCGACAATGGCGACCGCGACGGGGCGCGCGAGCACTTCCGAAAGGGTTTTCGCGGCCACGCCATCTCGGCCCTGCCCTATCGCGGCAATGGACCGCCGGTGCCGCTCCTGCAACTGGTATCTTCGGGCGGCGGCAACATTCCGACCGCCCCGTTTCTCGACGATCGCGTTTTCTCCACATCCGTGGCCGTCACCGACTATCTCGACCCCGCCCTGCCGCTTCCGCCGCACCGGCTCATCTTCAACGCGATCGGCGATGCCGATCTCTGCGAACCGGCTCTTGAAGCTGCCATCCAGCTGATCGCGCGAAGCCGCGCGCCGATCATCAACGATCCCCGCGCGGTGATGAGAAGCGGGCGCATCAGCAATGCCAGCCGCCTTGCGGCCCTGCCCGGCGTGGTGACGCCCAGGACCCTGCCGGTCGGGCGCGACTTCCTTATCGGCAATGGCGGCGCTGCCTGGCTCACGCAGCAGCAATTCACCTTCCCGCTGCTTCTGCGTTCTCCCGGCTATCACACCGGCCGCAATTTCATTCTCGTCGAGAGGGAGGCCGAGTTGGCCGCAGCCGCGGCCACCCTGCCCGGCAAGGAACTGCTGGCGATCGAATATCTCGATGCTCGCGGCAGGGACGGCAGCGCGCGCAAGTACCGCGTGATGCTGATCGACGGCAAAATCTATCCGCTGCACCTGGCGATCTCCCAAAACTGGAAGGTGCATTACTTCACCTCCGACATGGCCGACAAACCGGATCATCGACAGGAAGAACGGGTTTTCCTTGACGACATGCGCAGCGTGATTGGCGACAAGGCGATGGCGGCGCTGGGTGCGATCCGCGACGCGTTGGGCCTCGACTATGCCGGCGTCGATTTCGGATTGAACGGGAGCGGCGACCTTCTCCTGTTCGAGGCCAACGCGACGATGGTGATTGCTTCCCCCGACGCCGACCCGCGCTGGGCCTACCGACGCGGCCCGATTACCTCCGCAATCGATGCCGTAGTCGCGATGATCCGCAAGCGCGCGGCCGGCGGTATTTGTGCAGAGCAATAACTTGATAAAAATTAATTTGCGGCGCGCGGGGCCAAACATCGCCCTGCCCCGTTTAACTACCATCTCTTAGGCCAGATATAGACGATCGGGAAGGAAGCGCATGAAACGGGCTCTGGCCGTATTTGCCTGCATCTGCCTTGTCGCGGGCGGTGCGTATATCGCCGCCAGCAAATGGGCCATTCGGCACGAAACGCTGAGTTTCTTCGACACCGTACGGGAACGCCCCGTATCGGTGGACCTTGCCGTGCGCCGCGACTATGAGATGAAGGCCAACGCCGGATACTGGAAGCTTCCTGTCGCGATCATCAGCAACGGCAACACCGTCAAGAACACCGAATATTCATTCCTGGCCAACGTGCTGGCGGCGCGGGGATATCTGGTGGCCAGCATCCAGCAGGACAACCCGAGCGACCCGCCGCTGGTAACCAAGGTCGGCCTTCCCTATGTCGGCCGCATCGACGTCTACAAGAAGGGCGAGGCCAATATCCTGTTTGTCATCGCTCAATTGAGGGAGCTGCAGCCGAATGCGGACTACGATCACCTGACGCTGGTCGGCCATTCGAACGGCGGCGATATCGCCATGTACTACGCCATGGAGCATCCGCAGATGGTGTCGAAGGTGATCACCCTCGACAACCTGCGCGTTCCCTTCGTGCTCAACAACAAGATGAAGATTCTCTCGTTCCGCTCGTCCGATCCCAACTTCAGGACCGATCCCGGCGTGCTGCCGACCCCGCAACAGGCCAAGGCCGACGATATCGACATCGTCAAGACTCAGTTTCAGCACACAGAGATGAGCGACCGCGGCCCGGACTCCGTGAAGGAAAAGATCCAGGCGACGCTCGACAAATTCCTGGTCCAGGCCGACACAAGCGATCTGGCGCCGGCGCCGACCGACAAGCCGCTGATCGCCCAACTGGGACCTCAGCCCTATCCATAAACGCAAGACGCGGGCCCGGCTCGCGGGCTTGCGCCAGATCAATGCGAAGAGCGAGCGGCCGCCTCAAAAGGCGGGATGCGCAAACTGATCTTTCGATGCATGCGAACGGGCATGAACGTGCAGATTCACCTGCCGGACGAAGATGCGCATGTCGATCACCCGGACAGCTATGTGACCGTGACCTGCCCGGCTTGTGCAACGGTCCATCTCGTCAACAAGACCACCGGCCGATTGCTGAGCGACAAGCAAAATGTCGGGCGCGAAAGTGTTGTGCGCAATGAAAAATGAGATGCGATCCGGTTCTGCGACCCTCGTTGCCCTTCATCCGCGCATGCAGCCGACGCTCGAAGTGCCCGCCCAGACCGGCACCACTCCCAGGGCGCCGGGCGGCTTCAGCCGGATACGGAAGTTCCTCAACCGTCTCATCGAACGCATTGATCTTTCGGACTTTCCCGGTTCGTGCTGCGGTTGATGCAAAGGATCAGCGATTATTTCAGCCGGCCATCGGGACTGAACTGCCGCAAATAGGCCCACAGGTTCTTCGCCTCGGTCTGGTCCCTGATGCCCGAGATCGATTTTCGCGTGCCGGGAATCTTCGCCTTGGGATCGCGGATATACTCGACGAAATTGGCCTGGTCCCAGGTGAAGGAGCAATCCCTGTTGGCGGCCGAATAGACGTATCCCTCGACGGATCCGCATTTGCGTCCCTCGAGCCCATTGAGCTGCGGTCCGACCTTGTTTTTCGCGTCAACGCCGATCGAATGACAGCCGACGCAGCGCGAGAACGATATCTGGCCGGCCGCGGGGTCCTGCGCGGAAGCAGCCGGTGCCGACAGGCAAAGAATGAATGCCGCCGTCCTGAGTTCACTGGCAACATGTTGCGATACGATCACACGGCACCTCGCCCAGATCTGCGGTTTGCCATCAGCGGCATCACCGCAAACAACAGCGGCAATATGGCGTAGACGACAACTCCGGCCGGTGTCGCGAGGTTCCTCGCTTGCTCGGAAGCTGACGAACCCCGCGGCAGGTGACCCCACCGCAAAATCCGCAAGCTGTTGCAGGACGAGGTCCATTCCCGCGCTGCCTCCTTTGAAAATAACCGCAAGAGTTGCGTTGTCCTTTGATCAGGATCAATCGATGCGTCTCTGACACTGGCATTGCTCCAGCGCACGGTGGCGTCGAAGGAGAACATCGGATGGGCACGGATTTCAGGCGTATGTTGGTTCTGCTGGCGGCGGTGGCGTCGGGTGGTCTGCTCGGCGGATCGACGGCGCTCGCCGCCGATGCCGATCAGGGCGGGGTGCTTGCCAAGCGCTGGTGCGCCTCCTGCCACGTCGTTGCCGGGGACCAGAAGCGGGCCAGCGCCGATGTTCCCCCGTTCGCAACGATCGCGCAGAAGCCGGATTTCTCGGAAGCGAAAATCGCCGCCTTCCTGCTCGAACCGCACCCCAAGATGCCGAACTATGCGCTGAGCCGCTACGAGGCAGCCGACATCGCCGCCTATATCGGTTCGCTGCACAAATAGGGCGTGCAAAAGCGGGCTCGCCGGGCAGACAATCGCGCCAAGGGAGGCTCGCCAGCCGGGCACGTCGAATGGACGCGAACGATCATTCCGAGACGCTGCGAGCGATCGCCGCCGAGGCCTTCGATGCGCTGCGCAATACCCGCCAGATCCTGCCGTTCTCCGGGCGCCCAGCCGGGCTGGACGTTGCGGATGCCTATCGCGTCACGCCGCTGGTCAGGCGGATGTACGAGGGCGACGGCGCACGCGTGGTGGGCCGCAAGATCGGTTTCACCAACCGCACGATCTGGGCGCAATACGGCGTCTACGCGCCGATCTGGGGTTACGTGTTCGACCGCAGCGTAGGAGAGCTTGCCGCGGTCGAGGTGCTGCCGCTCAAGCCGTTTTCCGAACCACGCATCGAGCCCGAGATCGTGTTCGCCCTTGGCGCTGCGCCTTCAGCGGAAATGGACGAACCGGCGCTGTCACAATGCATTGCGTGGATCGCACTGGGTTTCGAAATCGTGCAGTCGATCTTTCCCGGATGGAAATTCAAGGCCAGCGACACGATTGCCGCCAATGGCGTTCACGGAGCGCTCTTGACCGGGCCGCGCCATCCGTTTGCGCCGCGCGCGGCGCAATGGCTGCAGAAAATTGATGCGTTCGAAATCGAGCTGAGCTGCGACGGCCGCCTGATCGATCGCGGCAGGGCCGAAAATGTGCTGGGCAGTCCGCTCTCGGCGCTGCGCCATCTCGTGCAAGTGCTCGCGTCCGATCCCGTCAATCCACCGCTCGCCGCTGGTGAAATCGTCAGCACGGGCACCCTGACCAAGGCGATGCCGGTCGCGCCCGGCGAGACCTGGACCGCCACGCCAATGGGAATTGGGCTCGATCCGATCCGGTTGCGGTTTAAGTGAGGAAGGGCTCATTGAAGCGGGCTCTGCACGCGTTTTCTTCGAACCGGTTCGATCGAAGCCCTCTCCGTATTTCCCCGTAAGGGATCGACCGAAATATCGGCGTGCGACCGGCGGGAGTAAAAACGGCAGCAAGCGAGAAACTTCGTCCGCTGAGAGGTGGCGACATGACAGATGCAACAGACCTCAAGGTCCTTCTGATGGTCGTGCTGGTAGGCGCGCTTGTTGGTGCCACTTATGTCCCGCGGGGCTTCATCCCGGCATCGGCAAGCCGTGCGATGGCACTGGTCTGGTCGGCGATCGCATGGCCGGATCGCGCGATGCAGCGCCTGATCCCGCAGCATATTCCGGCGCTGGCCCGTTCTCGGCGGAGCACGGCGAACACTTATTAGGCAGCCCGCCAGGCAGCTTGGCGCTCCTTTCCCGACAAGCACCGCATCGCGCGTCTCTTTCTCGTCCAACGAGAAGACATCACAGGGCTGTCGGATATTTATCGGGATAACATATGCAAATCCCTGCCGACGGAAGCCGACAGGGATCAGCAGAAAGGTTGACGGACGGCGGATGAGAACATCCGGTGGCCCGTCAAGGACCTGCGTCCTGAATTGAAGTCCACCTTAACGCGCTCAGGCAAGATGAATTTCTGGGCAGCGATTGCACGGATTCGCATCATTGGTGGGACGCGCCAGCGGTCTCATTCCGACATTCGCCAACCCATTGCGGCGGGCACTTTTGCGAATGTTAGAATCGGACCACTGGAATCAAAGATCCACCGGCGCCTCAGGATCTGGCCTTGGTTGCATCCTTGGCCGCAGTCATCACCTCGCCCGAAATCTGGCGCATATGCTCTCCGGCATTGGTGAATTGACTCCGCAGAAACTCCGACTGGATTTGCATGGCCTGCTGAAGATCGGTGGCGTGAACGAGCTTGCGCGCGTGCTCGAAGGCAGCTTTCATGTTCTGCTGCGTGAACAACAACGCCTGCTTGGAGATTTCGGTCCCCGGGCCCGGAATCGACCCGACCGACCTGTTGGCCGCATCGAAGAACATACCGAACGCTTTTTCCGCCTGATCGATGGTCTTTTCGGCCAAATCGCGCAGTTCAGCCGGCACTTCCAGTTTTGGTTCGCTCATGGACGCCTTCCTCCCGTTTTTCTCTCGTTTTGGCGAGTGGGTTACCACATTTCCGCCGCCGAGGCGAATTCGTTCCCGGAAAGGAACTGGCCCGCCTTCTCCTCGTTCCTGTCGGCGCCCTGACTTTTGTCAGCAAACACCGCAGGATAGGGCGACCCGAGAAGGTTGCGGCCAAGACTCTCTCAAAGCCGGGCGGTGTTATTGCGGGCGAGTTGCAGCAATTCTTCAATGACGTGAAGATCATCTTCCAGAACCTTCCTCACTGGCGTATCGCCGATCGTCAGCATCAGGCGGTGCGTATGCTGGACGGCGAGATCGAGCAGAAGGATGGCGTCGTGGATTTCCGTCCTGGCTCTGGACTGCAGGTGTCTGAACCGCGCGACGAGATTGACCATGTCGGGGCCGTCCTCCGGACGCTGCATCGCGGGCAAGCGCGATCGCGCGACCCTTTCATTGAAATCTATGATCTTGGGCACCATCCGGCCTCCTGCATCCGACGTCCCGTTCGAACCCGACCGGGCGCCGGCGGCGAAGGTAGCGCTGTCCGGTTAGCGCGCGCTTAGACCGGCGAAGGTCAGTTCGTTCAGATCGTGCCAACGTGGCGAGATGATGTTGCAGGAATTGATCATTGCCTGCACGCGCTGAGCGAAATTGGGGCACTGCGCGGGATGAGCATTTGTGCCAGTCTGAGTTGATTCGACCGAAACAGTTTTTGAAAATCATTCATGCCGACGCAATCAGCCTTGCTGAGCAATTATCCTGTCCTGCGTACCAACGATCCTGAAGTCGTGATCGATCGCCTTGCGTTTCTCGGCATGAGAAGCTTCGACATGACACGCAGCGAGGGCAGGTTTGGCGCTCGCGCCAATCACCTGCAAATGACCGATCTCGGGCTCACCTATGTTGCCTTCGGCAGCGGCGTCTCGCTCGGCTTCGAGGAAGCGCCGCTTGTGCGCCAGATCTTCAATATCGACGGTAGCGGCCGTTACTCTGCGGGCCGGCAATCCGGCGAGATCAAGCCGGGATCATGGAGCCCAATTCTTCCAAGGTGGACGCCGCTGAATTTTGAATTCAGGCCCCCCTACCGCCAACTGGTGCTGCGGATCGAATTCGACGCGCTCAAGCGTTACCTGAGTATCCTGATCGGACAGGAAGTGAAGGAACTGGTATTCGATGACAATGAGGCGCGCCGGCCGGCGATGAATGCCCTGCAACGCAGGATCTTTCAGTTTGCTTCTGACTTCAACGAGCGCGGCCCCTACTTTTCCGAGCTCGCGGCCGCCGAAGTCGAACGCATGGTGATCATGAAATTCCTGATGTGTCACCGGCACAACTACACGCATCTGCTGCTGCGCGAGCCGCTGCCTTGCACCTCGTCGGCCGTCAGAGCGGTGGAGGAATTCATCGAGGCCAATTGGGACAAGCCGATCGACATTCCGTTGATGGCGAAGGTGGCAAGGATCAGCGCGCGAAGCCTGTTCCGCCAGTTCAGGCAGGATCGCGGCTGCTCACCTGCGGATTTTGCCAAGCGGGTCCGGCTGAATCGCGCCCGCGAGATGCTCGAGCGTGGTGACGAAGGCGCTTCGGTCACGCAGATTGCGCTCAGATGCGGATTTCAAAATCCCGGCCACTTCGCACGCGATTTCCGGATCGCGTTCGGCGAGCTGCCGTCTCAGACGCTCAAGAAGGCGACGCGGTCCCCGGGATTCTGACGGCGGCGCGCCAGCGGGCACCCCTTCGCTCCAGGTTGGTCAGCGCCTCCTGGAATGCCCGTTGGCGCCGCCAGGGCACGGTGTGGGACCGGCGGCCAGTTGCTCGACCAGCTCGATCACTTCAGACCGTTGCGAGGGCGAAAGCTTGATGAAGGCTTTCAGCAGCCGCAGTCCCTGAATCGTTTCGCAGGTTGGATAACCAAGCTGTTCGCTCAGCTCCGAAGCAAACGTGCGCCTTACCATCTCGCGCTCCTCACGAGGGAAGCCGGAGCAGGCCTGACAGGTTGAAATTATGCCAAGGAACAACCCCACCGGCAAGGCAATCTGTGAGAAACATGCAAGGATTCCTCGCGGTAAATCCGGCGCTTGAAATGCTGGGAGGGGAACCTTGCCGATTGGCAAGGGACAGACAGGAACGCCGGCATCGATGGCAAGTTTTCCTCGCGTATCCAATCAACGCAAGGAGAATCATCATGGGATCCAAACTCGCCATTGCTGCCCTCGCGGTTGCTTGCACGCTCGGTTCGACCGCGGCTACTTATGCGCAAGTCGTTCCTGAGGCCCAGCCGCCCGTGGAGTCGGCTGTCGCCGCCAGGTTCAAGGCCCCCTACAGGGAGCGCACCATCCTGCGGCCAAGCACCAGCACCGGCATGAACCGGGACACGCCGGGCGCACGCCATAATTTTTACATGGAGCCCGGAAACTAAAGGACGTGTCCTGATCGAGGGTCCAGTTGGGCGACTCGCGGGGCTTGCTGTGCCTTGCTGGCCCCAGGCAGTTGATCGCCCGCAAAAGGGTTCGCCGCCGCCGGGCGTTTCACGCTTTAGTTACTCCCCGGACGGGAGACACCGAAATAAACCATCTCCCTCGCTGTTCCACCTGATAATGGAAAGCGACACGGGGGATTACCTGACATGCCTTCAGCCGCCCTGCTCTCGCTTGCGACCTCGGTGCCTCCCCATACCTTTTTGCAGAAAGACGTTCTGGCCGCAGGATGGGATTTCTTCGGAAGCCGGTTTCCCGATTTCGAAAGGTTCGCCAGCATCTATACCAACACCGGCATTATCAAGCGCCACGGCGTGAAACCTTTCGACTGGTATCTGACGCCGCGCGGCTGGCCGGAGCGGACCGAAGCATTTCTGGAAGGAGCAGAAGCCCTCTACGCCGAGGTCGCGGCAAAGGCATTGGCAGGCGCGGGTATTCGCGCAGCCGACGTCGATACCGTCGTGACCGTGTGCTCCACCGGTATCGCCACCCCCAGCCTCGACGCCCGCGTCGCCCGCCGCTTGGGTTTCCGCTCCGACGTCTCGCGCGTGCCGGTATTTGGCCTGGGTTGCGCCGGCGGCGCTTCGGGGCTTTCGATCGCCTCGCGCCTGGCGCAGGCGCGGCCCGGCAAGAATGTGCTCCTCGTGACGATCGAGCTCTGCTCGCTCGCACTTCGGCTTGACGAACTGACCAAGGCCAACATCATCGCTACCAGCCTGTTCGGAGACGGCGCCGCGGCAATCGTGCTTCGCGCGGGCGACGGCGGGCAGACTATAATCGAGAGCACCGGCGAGCACATTTGGCCGGACACCCTTGACGTCATGGGCTGGAGCATCGATCCCCTGGGCTTCGGCGTCATCCTTCGCCGCACGATTCCCGAGTTCGTCGCCACCGAACTCAAGCCGGCACTGACGCGGATCCTGGAACGCATGCAGCTCTCGCTGACCGACATTGGCAGGTTTATCTGCCATCCGGGCGGTGCCAGGGTGATCAACGCGATCGAGTCCGCGCTCGCGCTCGACGAGGGGGCGCTTGATCATGAGCGGGGCGTGATTGCCGATTACGGCAACATGTCCGCACCCACGCTTCTGTTCATCCTTGAACGGGTGCTGGCCAGGGGGCTGCCGGCACGTTCGCTGCTCACGGCGCTCGGACCCGGCTTCACCGCAAGCTGCGTCTCGCTGCGGCACGCGGCGTGACATCGGCCGAAGTCCTGCTTGGCCTCGTGACGGCCCAGCGCGCCGCAGAACTCGTCCTCTCCAATCGCAATACGCGCAGGCTCAAGGCCCGCGGCGCCTTCGAGGTGGCTCCGCGGCACTATCCGCTGATGGTGGCGATGCACGCGGCCTGGCTGGTCTCGCTCTTTGTGTTCGGTCACGACCAGCCGCTGAACGTCATCGCGCTCATCGTCTATCTCTTCCTGCAAATCCTGCGCTTCTGGGTGATGCGCACGCTGGGTGCGCGCTGGACCACGAGAATCATCGTGCTGCCGGGAGAGCCGCTGGTATCGGCCGGCCCTTACCGCTATCTGACCCATCCCAATTATGCCGTAGTGGCCGGCGAAATCGCCGTGCTCCCCCTGGTGCTGGGTCTTCCCTGGGTCGCGGTGGTGTTCACAATGCTCAACGCTGGAATTCTTTTCATCCGCATCCGCGCCGAAAACCGCGCGCTCGAGGCCGCGCGGGCGATCCCATGACCGATGCGATCATCGTCAAGGACGAGCCGACGGCCGCGACTTCCACAGTCGCGACCTGGCTCGGCTTCATCCTGATGTGCCTCGGCATGTTCATGGCGATCCTCGACATTCAGGTGGTCGCGACCTCGCTGCCGGCGATACAGCAGGCACTCGAAATCTCGCGCGATGCGATGAGCTGGATTCAGACGGCCTATCTGATCGCCGAGATCGTGGCCATTCCGCTGACCGGCTGGCTGACGCGCGTTCTGAGCCTGCGCTGGCTGTTCGTATCCGCCATCTCGCTTTTCACCCTTGCATCCATCGGCTGCGCCTTCAGCGGCGATTTTGCCACCCTCGTCTCCTTCCGCGTGCTTCAGGGCTTTGCCGGCGGCGCGCTGATCCCGGTGGTATTTTCCGCGGTGTTCCTGCTGTTTCCGCTCCGCCTACACCCGATCGCCACCACGCTTGCCGGCATCATGGCAGTGCTGGCGCCGACGGTTGGTCCAGTGGTCGGCGGGTGGATCACCGAAACCTGGTCGTGGCACTGGCTGTTCCTGATCAATGTCGCGCCCGGCTGTCTGGCCGCATTCGCCACGCCGTTCCTGTTGCCGGTGGAGAAGCCCAACTTCAACGATCTCGCCATGCTCGATCGCGTCTCGCTTGTACTCATGGTGGCCGCGCTCGTCTTTCTCGAACTCGGCCTGAAACAGGCGCCGCAGGACGGCTGGCTTTCGCCGCGCTGCCTGATGCTTTTCCTCGGAAGTGCCGCGACCGCAACCTTCTTCGTCGCAAGAACCTTCAAGGCACGCCATCCCGTGGTCGAGCTGACGACGCTGCGGGCGCGCGCCTTTGCTATCGGCTGCGCCTTGAGCTTCTGCCTCGGCGTCGGATTGTTCGGCTCGGTCTACCTGATGCCGGTCTTTCTCGCCTTTGTCCGGCGCCACGACGCCTTCGAGATCGGCACCATCATGCTCGTCACCGGCGTCGCGCAGCTGTTGACCGCGCCGCTTGCAGGCATGCTCGAAAGCAGGCTGGATCCTCGCAAACTGTCCGCATGCGGTTTTGGCCTGTTCGCGCTGGGCCTCGGCTTGAGCGCGTTCCAGAGCCGCGTCGCGGATTTCGACGAGATGTTCTGGCCGCAGGTCTTGCGCGGGATTGCGATCATGTTCTGCCTTCTGCCGCCGACACGGCTGGCGCTCGGCACGCTCACCGCGGCGCAGGTGCCCGACGCCAGCGGACTGTTCAACCTGATGCGCAATCTCGGCGGAGCGATCGGCATCGCCCTGATCGACACGATCCTGTATGGACGCACGGTCGGACACGGCCTCGCCTTGCGCGACCGGCTGCTGGCGGGGGATGTCACCGCAGCGCAGGCGATCGGGCTCGATGTACAGCTGTTCCTGCACCGCCCGCCCGACGTGTCGGACGCAGCGGTGGAGGCCTATGTCCGCCCGATGGTCGAGCGCGCGGCATTCGCGATCTCCGTCAACGAGGCCTGGACCCTGCTTGCGATCGTGGCGCTGTTCGGGCTCCTGCTCGTGCCGTTCGCGGGAAAGCCGCCGCAAGGCGCGGAGTTGAACCTCGAACCATAGTTTAATGGGCTTGGATCCTGCAGCGCGTCGATCGGGTCGTTCTCCGCGCAAGGGAACGCGGCTCCTCGCCATGAGGGCTTGAACCAGAGCCAAAGTGACGGCCTCATCCCGGGGAGGCGCATGGCGCCGTCTCGCGGGATGGCCGGGAGATGAAGCGCGGCCACCGAGAAAGTGCGGTAGCCGATCTATCTCGATGCCGAGTCCTTGGTGAGCAGCGCGATCGCCTCCTGCACGGTCGTCATGAACTGGGCAGGGAATATGATGGTGGAATTCTTCTCGACCGAAATCTCGGCCATGGTCTGCAGCGTGCGGAGCTGAAGCGCGACCGGATGTTCGGTAATGATGTCGGCCGCCTCGCCCAGCTTGACGGCCGCCTGGTATTCGCCTTCGGCGGCAACGATCTTGGCGCGGCGTTCGCGCTCGGCCTCGGCTTCCTTCGCCATCGCCCTCTGCATGTTGTCCGGCAAGAAGATGTCCTTGATCTCGACCGCCGTGACCTGGGTGCCCCACGGCTCGGTGTGCAGGTCGATCACGTTCTTGATCTGGTTGTTGATGCTGGACGTGTCCGACAGCAGCTGGTCGAGGCTGAAGCGCCCGACCACGTTGCGCACCGTGGTCTGGCTGATCTGGTTGATCGCGTTGTAGACGTTCTCGATCGCGATCACGGCCTTTTCCGGATCGGTGATGTGATAATAGGCCACCGCCGCGATATCGATCGAGACGTTGTCCTTCGTGATGATCTTTTGCGAGGGGATCTGCATGGTGACCGTGCGCAGCGAGACGCGCGTCATGGTCTGAAACGGCACGAAGATCAGCGTCAGTCCGGGCCCGCGCACGCCGGCAAATCTGCCGAGCAGGAACACCACGCCGCGCTCATATTGCTTGAGCACGCGGATCGAAACCAGCGCGTAGATGACAAGAAGCGGAACAAGAAAGGAAATGAACCCCATTGCGCTCTCAGCCTCCGTTGCTTGTCTGTGCCAAGCCTACCATCTTGCGCGGGTCCCCGCGAGCGCGATTGCCGGAATCTCCGATGGCCCCCGGCGCGGGATCGCCGCACAGTTCACGGATTCAGCCACCTGACGCGCGGGAGCCCGATTCCTTTCCGGAAGATTGCCTGATGTCCGCGAAATACTGCGGCGCCTCTCGCCGGTCGAACCGGCCGTAGTCGCGAACGATACGAATCCTGCGGTGCCTGATCTTCTCGATGCCATCGATGTTGCCGGGCGACCATGCCTTGCCGGCGTTGCTGTCTCGCCATGAGGTCAGCAGCGCCAGCTTGCCGGGATTATAGATGCTCTCGAACACGTCATGATCGGCGATCGTCGCGCTTTCGGGATCAAGACCGAGGTGGGCCGGCAAGCGATCCGCCTTCGTGCCGAAGGCAGCGTCCTTTGCGCCCGAAGCCTCCGTGAATGTCACGATCTTCGCAATGCCCACTTCGGTCTCGTCGAAACGCTGCTCGAGCACAGGCACCCCCTTCGGCGGGTCGCTGTCGGCGGTGATCTCCCCGATGCGCAAATGGTAGTCGGCGAAAATCTCGAACCTGCCCTTGCCCTGAACGAAGTGGTGGTCCCTTTGGGTGCGCCAGCGCACCATCGACTTCTCGTCGCGCCAGGTGGATTGCGACAGGACCCAGCCCGGCCTCTTCCTGCTTTCATACCGCTCGACGTCAATGAAGCCGTCGATCTCTTCCAGCTTCGGCCTCAGGCCTTTCGCAAGGTCCAGATACTCGTCCTTGCGTCCCTCATTCGGCAGGACTTCAAAGATCACCGCGAACACGAGCATCTCCCTTTTCGCTTACTTCAAGCTGCGGCCGCGGAGCGAAGCCGCGGGTCGTTTGCCATGCCCGGTCAAGACGGCGCCTGTTCAAGACGGTAACGTCCCACATTGATCAATGTCAAACGCATGTCCTGACGATTGTGATTTGATGTCTCATACGTGAAGGAAGAACGCGGCTGAGGATTCGGAGCACAGCTTCCTTTGATGTCTTTCAATGAAAATTTTCGGCAAGGGGGTGACCATGGATGTTCGCGGCGCGCATTGAGGGTTGTCGGACATCCGTGGTCTGTTTTCATGCCGGCAACCGCGAGCATTGCCATGCGAACCTATTATTTCGATCTGATCGACGGCGTTCCCACAAGGGACCGGGATGGGCTGGATTTTGCTACAGCCTCAGGCGCAATCGAGTACTGCAGGAATCTCGTGAAGCGGCTTCGCGCAGATCCTGCGGGCAAAAAGGAGCCTCTTTCGATCGTCGTCCTTGACGAGTCCGGAACCGAGATTCATCGCGAGCGCGTGTTCCCGGAGACCTCCGCGTCCAGCAGCATGGCGTAGCACGCTCATCGCGCCTACCCGGCCGTGACAGGCATCGCCTTTACTGCTGCTTTTCCCAGAACGACAGCAACCCCTGCGAGGCCGATCCGCCGATCACGCAGGGAATGCCCACCGCCACCGCGCCAAGCGCTGCCGCCGACACGCAGCCGAGCGCGACGGCGCCGACACCGACCTGGCCCCAGAAATCGAGATTGCGCCGCGCATCCGACCCCTTGCTCTTGAGCTCTTCCACTGCGGCCAGCGCGTCCTTGCGCACCGCGCCAAGCTGCACGGTGTCGGCCGCTTCAACCACTTCGGCGAGCGGCGCCTTGACCGCCTCCGGCTGCACCGAAAGTTCGCTGCGAAGATATTCGCGCAAGCCCTCGTCGCGCACCGCGTAACTCGCAAGCGTGTAGCGTGCCATGCTGCCGACCGTGAGCTTGTCGACGGTGTCGCGGCTCTTGCTCCAGGGCAACATGGCCATGATGCGCAGGATCGGCTTGTAGGAGCCGGTCGCGAAATAGTATCCCCAGAGCGTGTCGAGCAGATCCTGGTTGCCGGCGAAGGTCTGCTGCATCTTCAGCTTCTTGTCTTCCTTGGCGAACGGATTCTTCGTGAAGACGCCCTTGATCTTGTCCATCACGCCGGGCTTGGTCTCTTCCAGCGGAATCTCGGTTAGCGTCGGCAGCGTGCCCGCGAGATAGCTGTCGATCATCACCTTGCGTCCCGGCATTTTCGGCGCGATCCTGCGCAACAGGTTGCGCCAGTCGGGCAATCCGGAAAAGGCGATCGCGCGCACGATCACCCATTCGTCCTCGGGCTTGACCGGAAAGAAGCTGGTGACGAGCTGCTCGGCCTTGGCGGGATTCGAGGCGATCGCGCCGGCGATGAAGCCGAGATAGATGCCGGCATTTTCCGGCTCGCGGAACGTCTGCGAGTGAAACAGCACGCGCACCGCCGCGGGGACATGCGCGTAATCCGGCTTGGCGCGGTAGTTGTAGATCCATTGCTGGACCACGCTCAGCGAGGCGCGCGGATCGATCTCCGGCGTCACCGCGCCTGCCGCCGGCTGAACCAGCACGAACAAGGCAACGACGAAAGCTGCGCGACGCACGTAACGCATGTGATGCTCCCAAACGCGGATACTTTTCGGGTTCCCTATGTAGCGTCTCTGCGACATTTTCAGGATCACCACGATCCCCCCGGCTGCGTCGAAATTGTGGCAAGCCGAATTGTGGCAAACCGTTAACGCTTAAGGCGACATCTCACCTCACGGTCGACATTCTTTCGCCCCGCCGGCGCAGTTCGATGGAGCGCTTGGCGGAGGGGGTAACCGACAGGATGTGATGAGGCCAAATGGCGTCTGACTGGCTGGCGCCCGACCGGCGGCGCGCTTCTGCAAGAGCCATTGCAGTCGCGCTCGGGGTCGCGGCGCTAGCGCTTCTATCCGCTCAGGTATCCGCCCAGGACATCTCGGCCGAAACGGCACCAGCGACCAAAGCCGCCGCAGAGACACCCGGCGGCGACGCGAATGCACGCGCGGGCGACGTCAAGTCACGCGCCAGCGACGTGAAGGCACGCGCCGGGATCGAGGTCGAAGGCAACCGCCGCGTCGATTCCGAGACGGTGCGCTCGTATTTCCATGCCGCAGCCGATGGGCGCATCGACGAGGCGGCGCGCGATGCCGCACTGAAATCCCTGATCGCAACCGGCCTGTTCGAAAAGGTCTCGATCGAGCGGGCCGGCGAGCGGCTGGTCGTGCATCTGCACGAAGCCCCTGTGCTCGATCGCGTCGCGTTCGAGGGCAACAAGCGGATCAAGGACAGTGATCTCACCACGGCGATCGAGTCCAGGCCGCGCGGCACGCTGCAGCGCGCCATGGTGCAATCCGATGTCGCGCGCATCGTGGAAGCGTATCGTCATCTGGGACGCGACGAGGTCGGCGTGCGTCCCGAAATCATCGACCGCGGCAACGACCGCGTCGACCTCGTATATGTGATCACGGAGGGCGAAAAGACGCCGGTCCGACAGATCAACTTCGTCGGCAACAAGGCATTCGGCAAGCGGCAGCTCGCCGCCGTGATCAAGACCTCGGCCAGCAACATGCTGAGCTTCCTGATCGGCGGCGACGTCTACGATCCCGACCTTGTCGCCGCCGACCGCGAAAGCCTGCGGAACTACTATCGCAGCAAGGGCTATGCCGATGCGAACGTTTCTTCGGCGACAGCCGAATATGATCCGGCAAATCGCAGCTTCACGCTGACCTTCACCATCGACGAAGGCCCGCTCTACCGGTTTGGCGACCTCAATGTCGTCTGCCATGTCGAGGGAATCGACGCCGAAAAGCTCCGCCGGCTCCTGCTCGTGCAGCAGGGCGCGACCTTCAACGGCAGCGCGCTGGACAAGACCGACGACGTGCTGGCCATCGAGCTCGCCAAGCTCGGATATCCCTTCGCCCATGTCCAGCCCCGCATCACGCGCGATGCAGGCGCAAACAGGATCGACGTGGCGTTCGAGATCGAACAGGGCAAGCGCGCTTACGTCGAGCGCATCGATATCCACGGCAACAGCCGCACGCGCGGCTACGTGATCCGCCGCGAGTTCGACATCGCTGAAGGCGATGCCTACAACAAGGGCCTGATCGACCGCGCCGAACGGCGGCTGAAGAACCTGAACTATTTCAAGACCGTCAAGATCAGCGCGAAACCCGGTTCGATGCCGGATCGCGTCGTTCTCGACGTCGAGGTGGTGGAACGGGAAACCGGCGATTTCAACATCGCCGGCGGCTACTCGACCACCGAGGGCTGGCTCGCCGAAGTCAAGCTCGGCGATACGAGTTTCATGGGCACAGGCGTGGCGCTGAGATCGACCTTCACCTACGGCCAATACGCCCGCGGCTTCGATGTCGGCGTGACCGACCCGTATTTCTTCGGCAATGGCAACCATGTTTCGGCGGGCGCCGATCTCTTTGCCAAGGAGACCGTGGCCAACGCCTATACGTCCTATGGCACCCAGAACTACGGCGCGACGATGCTGATCGGAACGCCGCTGACCGAACAGCTCGGCATGCAGTGGCGTTACACGATCGCAAATCAGGCCGTCACGCTCAATCCGGCTTCGCTCGCCTTGCCGCCGTCGATCCCCGTTGCGCAGGCGGCGCTGGCCGGCCCGCAATGGGTGTCTTCCGTCGGCGCGACCGCCGCCTACTCGACCGTCGACAATCCGAAGGCTCCGGCCAACGGCGTCAGTTCGCAGCTCGCGCAGGATCTTGCCGGCCTGGGCGGCGACGTGAAGTTCCTGAGGACCACCGAGGATTTCAGATACTACCATCAGATCAACGATGACATGGTGAGCCTCGTGCGCGCGCAAGGCGGCTACATCACCGGCTGGGGCGGCAAGCAGGTGCCGCTGATCGACAGCTTCTTCGGCGGCCCCTCCATGGTGCGCGGATTTGCGCCTTACGGCTTTGGGCCGCGCGACCTCACGCCGGGCACCACGATGGACAATGTCGGCGGCAGCATGTACTGGGCGACGACGGCCGAATTGCAGAGCAACATTCCGGGCGTCCCCGCCGAGTATGGCCTGAAGGCGCTGGCCTTTGTCGATTCCGGCAGCGTGTTCCGCTACAACGGGCCGACGACGTTTCCGGGCTCCACGCAATCGCTGCAGCTTGCCAACGCCAACGTCCTTCGCTCTTCGCTCGGCGCCGGCCTGAGCTGGGCCTCGCCCTTCGGTGCGCTCACCGTGACCTACGCCGCGCCTCTGACGAAGGCCTCCTACGATGTGGTGCAGCCGCTCGGCTTTTCCGCCTCGCCATTTTGAAGCGACGCCGGAGCTGTCATGCCGTCGTGCCCGGGCTTGACGTTCGCGTACCCATCGACCGCTTCGCTTGCGCTCGCGATGACGGCGGCAGGAGGTGATCTCAAGCGAGAGCAGAGCAACTGTTTTCACCTCCCCCTAAAAGGGGGAGGTCGGCGAGCGAAGCGAGCCGGGTGGGGGTCACACCCTTATTGCCAAGTTGCCCTATTCTCGCACTTCGATTGGCCAAATCGACCCCCTCCCCAACCCTCCCCCTTTCAGGGTGAGGGGGCGCACCGTCATCCTCAACGAGCAGGGACCGAAGCGTCTTTCGCGTACCCTGGACCGCTTCGCTTGCGCTCGCGACGACGGCGGCAGGAGGTGATCTCAAGCGAGAGCGACGCATTGCGAGGCAAACCGGATCCGATGGCCGGTTTTGAGCAGCGTGTCGCGCATCGGACAAGCGCCGGCTTAACCCTGATCGAATAACGCTTCTATGCATGAAGCAATCCCCGCACATCGCCAGCGCTCGTGCGGCCCACAGCCTGGAACACCCCGGCTATCAGATGGATCAGTGACAATGGCATCCTCAACGAACACGATCGCGGCCGACGCCGCGCAGGACCGCGAGATCAGGACGCGCTTCATGCGCATCGACTCGAGAACCGGCGAATTGCTGCGCGAATTCTGGAAGGTCGTCGAACCCGCGCTGCCGGCCCTGCTTGAGGGCTTCTACCAGCACACAATGGCCCAACCTCATCTGGCGCGCCTGATCGGCGACCAGACTTCACGCCTCAAGAGCGCGCAGGCCATGCACTGGGCCCGTCTGTTCAACGGCCGGTTCGATGATGAATACATGCAAGGGGTGCGGACGATCGGCCTTGTGCACAACAGAATCGGACTCGAGCCGCGCTGGTATATCGGAGGCTACAATTTCGTCCTGGGCCGGCTCGCCGCACTTGCGGTCAGAACATATCGCTGGAGGCCGGGACATCTGGCGGACATTCTCACTGCTGTGAATTCCGCGGTCATGCTGGACATGGACATCGCCATTTCCGTCTATCAGGAAGCGATGCTGGCCGAACGTCAGAAACACCAGGACAAGCTGACTGCCGCGATCCGTGAGTTCGACGGACAGATGAGAACCGCGCTCGAAACGGTAGCGAAGTCCGCGGCAAGGCTGCAGGGCTCGGCCAATATGCTCGCTTCCAACGCCGAGGAGTCGAGCCGCCAGTCGACTGCCGTTGCCGCGGCTTCGGAGGAGGCCTCAGCCAACGTACAAACGGTAGCGTCGGCTACGGAGGAGCTGACCTCCTCGGTTCTGGAGATCGGCCGCCAGGTCGCCGAATCCACGAGGATCGCGGGCAAGGCAGTGGAACAGGCCGGCCAATCCTCCTCGAGCATACAGGGGCTCGCCACAGCGGCGCAGCGGATCGGCGACGTCGTGGAATTGATCAACAATATCGCAGGCCAAACCAACCTGCTGGCGCTCAACGCCACCATCGAGGCGGCGCGCGCAGGCGAGGCCGGCAGGGGATTTGCCGTGGTGGCATCGGAAGTAAAGGCGCTCGCGGAGCAGACCGCAAAAGCAACGGGAGAAATCAGCCAGCAGATCGTCGCCATCCAGGCGGCAACCAGGGAAGCCGTGACCTCAATGGAGGAGATCGGCGCCACCATCGCTTCGGTCAACGAGATCACGGTTGCCGTCGCGGCGGCCGTCGAGGAACAGGGATCCGCAACCGCGGAGATCGCGCGCAATGTGCAGGAGGCGGCGCACGGAACTCAGGAGGTGTCGAGCAATATCAGCGGCGTCAGCCAGGCCGCAGACCAGACCGGTCAAACCGCCAACGAACTCCTGGCCGCGTCCAGCGATCTCCAGAAGCAATCGGAAACGCTTCGTTCCCAGGTGGAAGGATTTTTCTCGGCTATCCGCGCGGCGTGACGGGGCACTTTCGATCGAACCGGATCACGAAGCGGTCGCCACACCAAAGTTCGATATCCTGCTCGGCGACCAGACGCCTTGCCTTCTCGGCCGCCTCGATATCGTCGGCACACTGCAGCGACTTGATAGCGATCTGATAGCCGTCGGATCCGACGGTGTAGGCCATGTATTCCGCCACCCAAAATCCCCTGCCAAGATAAACCCATCGGGAACCTGAGGATTCGGTTTTCACAATAGCCGCGCGGCCGATCCATGTCCGTCCGCTCGATGACAAAGGGGCGGCACAACCGGATCTTCACATCCCCCTGAAATGGGAGGTCGGCGAGCAAGGCAGCCCTCCAACACTCCCCCTTCAGGGTGAGGTGATCAATAGCAGCGCGTGATATTGATGCTTTGCTCCTGGCCGAAATGGCCCGGAACCTTGACGGTCTCCGTCGGGCAGCTTGCGACATAGGGTTTGTCGGAGGGTACGACGAGCGGCGGATATCGATGAGCCCAGTCCCAGGGAATGTCATTGGCATTCGCGTTGCCGACGTCATTCGGTATCGGCTGCGTCAGGCCTGCCGGCCCACCCGGCGGCTGGTTGTAATAGTCACCGTAATAATAATCGTCCGGAAAGAAGGCGACAAAACCGTTGTCTATCCGATTCCTGTGCCGGGCGAATGGCGAGTGAAAGCGGGAATGAAAATGCGAATGCGCCGAGCTCGACCCTCCATGAGGACCTGCGGCGAAGGTCGTGTCTGGAGCACAGATCAGCGCGACGGCGCAGAGAGACGCGATCAACGCCCCGTACATTTTAATCGACATGGTACGCACCAACTCGTTTGGTTAATGATCGCCCCTCCAAGCGCACGCTAGGCCGCCCCCTCCACGCCCGCAAACGCATAATTAACTCTTAGTTAAGACATAAGATTAACGGCGGCGGGGCGTGGGAAGCGACGCTTCGGCCATGTCGCATCTTCAAATGCGAACCGGGTAAGGAGGCTGCTCCAAGAGAGACCGTAACCCCTCACCCCTACCCCTCTCCCAAAGGGAGAGGGAACGCACCTCGGCGACAGCAAGCGTAGGCCGCTGGAGCCCCGGCGACGTGCGGGATTTCGATGATTCCCCCGATAACCCGCATATCGCGGCGCTCATGCGGGCTACTTGCCTGTACCCTTGGACGTCGTTGCGAGGAGCAAGGCGGCGAAGCAATCCAGGTTGCTGCGGTGTTTGGAATGCTGGATTGCTTCGCGGAATCTGTCATCGGACGCGCATTCGCGCGATCCGTTGGCTCGCAATGACGGGGCATGGCACCTTCAGAAGGCGACGCCGATCCGTATTCCCCGTCGCCAGACGATGCGGCTTCTCTTTCTGACTTTGCCGTGGAGAAGCTCGAAACGGTCGGGCAGATTCACCATCGGGAATATTTCGAGGCACGCCCCGCCGGGAGAGTAATCGACCAGTCGGCAGTGGACGACAGGCAGCTTCGGGCCCACGATGATCTGGGCCTTGCCGGCCTCAGCAGTCGGAGGCCGGACGCGCTGATACAACCGTGGAAACTTGCTTTCTGCCATAGCAACCCATGCTGCCTGCACGGCGGTTACGGCAGCCTTAAACGACAATGGTTAAAAATAACTGGTGGGCCCCCTGCCGCGGGTTGGAACAGCAAACGGCAAGCGAAGGTTGGAGCCAGATCGCCGCGAAACGAGAAGGCGGAATCGGAGTGGCAGTCGCCCTCCCCGATCCCGCCATGTTGCACAGCCTTATGCCGCGGCCACCTTCGGCAACCCGGCGAGCGCCTTGTCCAGCGCCCCCTGGTCGTACGGCTCGTCCTTCAACTGACCGGCGAAATAGGCGGTGTAGGCCCCCATGTCGAAATGACCATGGCCGGAGAGGTTGAACAGAATGGTTTCAGCCTTGCCCTCCTGCTTGCACCGCAGCGCCTCGTCGATCGCCGCCTTGATCGCATGCGAGGATTCCGGCGCAGGCACGATGCCTTCGCAGCGCGCGAACTGCACGGCGGCGGCGAAGCATTCGAGTTGCGCATAGGCGCGCGCCTCGATCAGTCCCAGTTCCTTGATGTGGCTGACCATCGGCGCCATGCCGTGATAGCGCAAGCCACCGGCGTGGATCGGCGAGGGAACGAAAGTCGAGCCCAGCGTGTGCATCTTCACCAGCGGCGTCAGATGGCCGGTGTCGCCGAAATCATAGGCGTAGCGCCCGCGCGTAAGCGTCGGACAGGAGGCAGGTTCGACCGCCATGATGCGGGTCTTGCTCTTGTTCTTGATCTTGTCGCCGACGAAGGGAAACGCCAGGCCTGCGAAATTGCTGCCGCCGCCGGCGCAGCCGATGACGATATCGGGCGCGAATCCCGCCATCGCCATTTGCTCCTGCGCTTCCTGGCCGATGACGGTCTGATGCAGCAACACGTGATTGAGCACCGAGCCGAGCGAATATTTGGTATCCTCGCGCCCGGCCGCCACTTCCACCGCCTCGGAGATCGCGATCCCGAGCGAGCCGGTGGAGTTGGGATCTCTCTCCAGGATGGCGCGACCCGACGCGGTCATCCTTGATGGGCTGGCGATGCACTTTGCGCCATAGGTTTCCATCAAAGCGCGGCGATACGGCTTCTGCTCGAAGCTCACCTTCACCATGAAGACTTCGACCTCGAGGCCGAACAAACCGCCCGCAAATGCGAGCGAGGAGCCCCATTGGCCCGCCCCGGTCTCCGTGGTCAGCCGCTTGACGCCTTCCTGCTTGTTGTAAAATGCCTGCGCCACCGCCGTGTTCGGCTTGTGGCTGCCCGCGGGGCTGACGCCCTCATATTTGAAGAAAATGCGCGCCGGCGTGTCGAGCGCCTTTTCCAGCCGTTCGGCGCGGATCAGCGGCGAGGGACGCCACATTCGATAGATGTCGCGCACGGGTTCGGGAATCTCGACCCATCGCTCGGTCGAAACCTCCTGCATGATAACCGCCATCGGAAACAGCGGCGCGAGGTCGCCGGGGCCGATCGGCTGCCCCGTTCCGGGATGCAGCACCGCGGGCGGCGGCGATGGAAGGTCGGCCGCGAGATTGTACCAGGCCTTCGGGATCTTTTCCTCGCCGAGCATGTATTTTTTCGTCATGACGTTCGCTCCCCTCTTTTTGCTTGCCGGCGCGAGATGCTGCAAACTTCGTCGACCGGCTTTGTTTGATGTAAATGCAATTTCCGAAATATCGTGCCATCCGCGAGGTCCGACGGACGTTGATGCAGATCAAATCCGACGAAAGACGGGACGTGGCGCCGGGACCTTTGAGAAACGAGGCCTGACGCCAAGGCCACAAGCCTTTCACCAAATTATCGCGGGTTCAAGCGGCAAGCGAAGAGCTGCTATAATGGACTTTCGATCGGGCGGGTCGAGAGCCGGAAACTGGACAGGGAATAGCAACCGATGAGTTCGAGCGAGAAACCGGGCTGGGATCAGCGATATGCCGGCGAGGAATATCTGTTCGGAGAGCGGCCGAACCGCTTTCTCGCCTCGCAGGTCTCGAAGCTCGAGCGCGGCCAGTCGGCCCTGGCGCTGGCCGACGGCGAGGGCCGCAACGGCGTCTGGCTAGCGGAACAGGGTCTCGACGTATTGTCCGTCGACTCCTCCGCCGTGGCGCAGGAAAAGGCGCAACGCCTCGCGCGCTCCCGCGGCGTCAAAATGAAAATCGAACTCGTCGACCTGTCGAACTGGGATTTTCCGAAAAGCCGTTTCGATGTGGTGGCAGCGATCTTCATTCAGTTCGCCGGCCCTGCCCTTCGGGCCGCGCTTTTCAAGGGCATCAAGCACGCGCTGAAGCCGGGCGGGCTGTTGTTTCTCGAAGGCTACCGTCCCAGGCAGCTCGAGTATCGGACGGGCGGGCCGCCGATTGCGGAAAATCTCTATACGGAAGAGATGCTGCACGAGGCTTTTTCCGATTTTGAAATAATTGAGCTGAATGAGTACGACGCCGTGATCGAGGAAGGAGCGGCCCACAAAGGCATGTCGGCGCTGATCGACCTGGTCGCCCGCAAGCCGCGCTGAAACGAAGGCCCGTTACTTGTCGGGTCGAAAAAAATCAACCGTGCTGGAGGAGACGCCGGAGGCTTCGGATATCGGTCACGCTTTCGATGGCGAAGACCGTTTCGATCAGGCGGTTCGATGCTTCGCGCCCAAGCACCGGCGTAATCAGGTCGTTCGCCTTTTCGATCACCTCCTCGCGCGTCATCGGGTTGCGTGGCGTTCCGCGTACCGCCGACACACGTTCCGATTGACGCGATCCGCCGGCCAGCTCGATCTCGACGATGGTCTCGCGCTGGGGCAAGAGCTTCGCCAGTTCCTCGTCGCGCACCAGATTGACCTTGGCGCGCTCGCGCAAGGCGGCCGCGTCCTGCATGCGCGTCTTGTCATGCGCGGCATGGAACGAAACCGTGTTGTCGAGCAGCATCACCGCGATCATGTGTTGCAGGCAGATATCGGGAATGTCGCGGTTGTCGACCACGGCCGCAACCGACGGCGCAAGGCGAACCGTCACGCGCTTCACCTGATCGGCTTCGATCGGCATCCTCTTGCGGATGGCCTCTATCGCATCCAGCGGCCCCTGGATCGGCGAGCCGACCGACCATTTCTTGATGTCGGTCTGCGCGATCTCGTAGCGCTCGCCGAGCTTTTCGATGAGCCGCTCGGGCTGTGCCTTCGGCGCATAGGCGGCGAAGAAATTGTCCGCGCCCGAGAAGATGTCGTCCACGCCGTTCCAGCCCGATTTGACGACGAGAGCCGAGGTCGCCCCGTTGCGCGCCGGCATCCCTGCGAAGACGAAGGCCTTCTCGATATGGTCGGTGTCGCGCCGCCAGGCGATGATCCCGGAGGATTGCTGCGCGGCATAATCCAGCGCCCACCGCATCTGGCGCGCATCGAGATCGGCGGCGCAAGCTGCCGCCGAGGCGGCGCCGAACGTGCCCGCGATGCTGTGGGTTGCCAGAATGGAGTCGTAGCTGAACGAAGCACCTCCCATCGCCATGACCACACGCGTCCCGATGTCGTAGCCGAGCGTGACGGCGCGAAGAAGGACGGTGCCGTCGACGACGAATTCCTCGCCAAGCGCAAGCGCCGCCGGCACGACCGCACAGCCCGGATGGGAACGCGATTCATTGTGCGAGTCGTCGGTCTCGTCGGCATGCGCCATGACGCCGTTCGCGAGCGCGGCGTCAAGTGGCGCGGCGGTCAGCATGGAGGCCGCAACCGTCGTCACGCCCTTGCCGCCGTGTTCGCGGATGTAGCGCTGCGCCGCCTGGCCCGGCGGCAATTCCGATCCCGAGATCATCGCGGCAAGCGTATCGAGCAGGTGGTACTTGGCTTGCTCGACGACTTCCTCCGGAAGCGGCCTGGATCTGGCCGCGCCCATGTAGGTGCTCAGCGCGCTCATGACGGGCCCCGGACCCGCCGCCTGCGCCGCGCGCCGCGCGCCCTGCTGCGCCCGCGCCGCAAATGGCAAGACCGCCGCCGCAGTTCCGAGAAGCCCGACGAACCGACGCCGATGCATTCGCCCTCTCAAAAGCCGGCCTGATTGCCCGCAGCTCGAATCCGTGGACCGCTTCTACTCTTGCCGTGCTCGACCCGGTTGATCTGACGCAAACCGGTATCGACACCGCAGGGCGCGGTCTTTGGTCGAGCTTTGTCCGATTTTCCGGAGATTCTGAACAGAAAACAACCGCTCGCAGCGGCCTCACTCAAAGGCGACGCCCAGCCGCCTTTCCTTCCGCCAGACGACCTGGCAACGCCGATTGAGCCGGTCGCTCGGCACCGAAAGCGTAAAGCGGTCCGGGATGTAAAGCGGCGTCATGACGTGGAGCGCCGCGCCCGCGTCGGAGAGATTCCTGACGGTACATTCAAACTCGCCGCTGCCGCATTCAATCGTTGCGGCTTTGAACTTGCGACGGCGCGAAGCTGTCCGATGCTCTTTCATGGGTCGGGTCATAGACATCAATTTCTGATGTTCCCGTAAATGGCAGACAACCTGACGTATTCAAGCCACCGACTACCGCAAGATCCTCAACTGATGAACAAACCGGACAGTTGCGGATTCAACCTTGAGATAATTTTTAATAAAAATTGCGGCTTGCGTCGCATTCGCGCCGACCCGATTTCGGGCTGCAGCTCATGATCGAGATCAAGAACGCTCTCTCTTTCTCGTGTCATCGGTCCAGGCATGAAAAGCAGCCCGCCGCTGCCGATGGATCGTCAAAAATGAATTTCAGCAAGCATCGTCCCTTCACCGACCCGGAAGCCGCACTGGCCAAACTGCTCGAAATCATCGGCGCGCTCGAAGCCGATGCCGACGGCCGCATCGCGGTCGGCGCGATCAGCCACGCGTTTCAAAGCTTGGGCGGAAATGCAAGCGAGTATGGGGCCGCGATGCATCGGGCCGTTGCCGATGGCTGGCTGGAATCGTATCCTTCGCGGGCCTACGTGAAATTGCTGCGAAAGAGCGACGACGCGAGCCCATAGGTGGTGAATCGATCGCGCCCGCGAGCGCTATGCTATTTGTGCTTCAGACTGAGAATGTAGGCGATCAGGTCGTTCGACTCGGTGCCTGAAAGAATGAAATCAGGCATGTTGTGGTGGTTCGAACGGAAGAAGACGTTCAGCGAAATCCCGGTGGTCGACGGCTGGTCGGCGATGCTCTGGAAGCTTGCAGGATCGGCCGGGTCGGGAAGCGTCATCGGCAGAACGCGGTGGCATGAGCTGCAGAGCCTCGTCGCGATCTGTCGACCGGACGCCGGATCGCCATCTGAAGGCTGCGCGAGTGCCGGAAATGACGCCGTCAACAGCAGCGAAGCGGCATATGGCAATGTCGACCAGTGCATCGTGATCACCGTGGAGCAGGTGTTGATCCGTACGTGACCCGGTCTGGGGCCCTTCCGTTCAAACCGGTTCGACCACCAGAGGTCCCTTGAAACGGGTTACCAACTCGAGCGTCCAGCCTTCCTCCGCGAGTTCTTCTTCCGAGAGCGCCAGAAGACGTTGACGTTCTTCTTCGGGCAGCTCATTCGGGGCGATCGAGGCCTGGTCCGAGCCGTCATAGAGTTCATGCTCGTCAAACTCGAATTCCTCGAAAATGTTGATGCCTTCGTCCGGATTGTACTCCGCCAGATCCGGCCTTTCGTCGACGATGATCCAACCCGTGCGATAGACCTTCAGATATTCGATCTTCAGGTCGTCCTTTTTCCAGGTATCTATTCTCAGGACAGACTGGCTGATCTCGGGGCTGATCCGCCATGCCGACTTTTCCTCGGACGTTTCCGGCACCGGCTGGCTGACGGCCGCTGTCGTCCATTCGGCTGGAGGAACCCACGTGCCCACCCTCTGCTTCTCGGCGGCCTTCCGAACGGAAGGCTTCCTGGCGGCGGCTTTCTTCGCGGCTTTCTTGACAGCCTTCTTGGCAGTCTTCCCGGCAGTTTTCTTCGCGGTTTTCTTCGCGGTCTTCTTTGCAGTTTTCTTTGCGGTTTTCTTTGCAGCTTTCCTGGCAGTTTTTCTGGCGGCCTTGCCGGCCGTCTTCCGGGCAGTCGCCTTCCGGGCGGGCTTGGCGATCGCTTTTGCTTTCTTCGCCGTCTTCGCCCTCTTCTTTCGCTTAGCCTTCACGGCCATGGCTCCTGCTCCTCAAATCGCAATTGATCCAGGGTCGAGAGGAGATCACGCGGGTCGCGATCCGCATTGACGTAGGTCAATCGACATTGCCCGGGCATGCGGGCGAATGACCATTGCGCTGGCCCGAATGCCTTGCGGGGAACAAGCCTTACGCGACCCCGGCACCCGAGGCGATCGGAGAGAGAGAAGCGTGCGTCAAGGACCGGCTCACATGGTTGAACATCACGCTCGCTCGCGCGGCGCTATGGTCAAGCAGCCAGCGTCCGAACGCGGCCGGCGTCAATGCAGGCGCATAGAGGAATCCCTGCAAGACGTCGCATCCGAGCTGGGCCAAAAGCCCTCGCTGCACCTCGGTTTCGACGCCCTCGGCGACGACGGTGAGCTGCAGGCTCTGGCCGGCCCGCACCACCGTGGTGACGATCGCCCGCGCGCCCTGGTCCTTTTCGATGTCGCGCATGAAGCTGCGGTCGATCTTCAATTCGCGGATCGGCAATTGCGCAAGGCGGCTCAGACTGGAATAGCCCGTTCCGAAATCGTCGAGCGACAGCCCGACGCCAAGCCTGCGAACCGCATTCATGGTCTCGATCGCGACCGAGCGTTCGTTCAGGATCACGCTTTCGGTGATCTCGAGCATGAGCATTTCCGGCGGCAGAGCGTGATCCCTCAGCGTCTCGGCGACAGCGGCAGCCAGATTCCGGTTCTGGAAATTGATCGGCGAGAGATTGACGGAAACGCAGGGAATATCGAGCCCCGCCGCGCGCCATTCCGCCATCTGCCGGCAGGCCTCGCGGATCGACCAGATGCCGATCTGCTCGATCAGTCCGTTCTCCTCGGCCAGCGGAATGAACTTCGACGGCGAAATCTCGCCGAGAACCGCGTCGTGCCAGCGCGCCAGCGCCTCGACGCCATGGATTGCGCCGTCCACCGTGCGAACCTGCGGCTGGTAGCGCAATTGCAGGCCGTCGCCCGCGATCGCGCTGCGCAGTGCCGCGGTCAGGACCAGCCGCTCCTTGGCAAGCCCGTTCATTTCGGCACTGAAGAGCCGATAGGTGGCCCGGCCCGCGCGCTTGGCCTGATACATGGCTGCGTCGGCTTGCTGTATCAGCGTATCGATTTCGGTCGCGGTGTCCGGATAGATGCTGACGCCCATGCTGGCAGACATCGGCACCTGCCGCGCGCCTATCTTGACCGGCATGATCAGGGATTCCGTGATCCTCGATGCGATCAGCGCCGCCTCGATCGCGTCGCGGTTGGGCAGGATCAGCACGAATTCGTCGCCGCCCAGACGCCCCAATATGTCGCCCGCATGAATCTGCGCGCGCAGGCGCTGGGCGAACTTGACCAGCAATTCGTCTCCAGCCGAATGGCCGAGCGTATCGTTGACGTCCTTGAAATTGTCGAGATCGAGGAACGCCAGCGCGACATGATTGCCGGCGGCACAGGCCTTGATCGCACCCGAAATGAGATCGCGCAGATGCGAACGGTTTGGCAGTCCGGTGAGCACGTCGTAATAGGCAAGCCGCGCGATCTGGGCGCGGGATTCCTGGCGTTCGATCGCCAGCGAGGCAAGATGCACGCAGGCATCGACGATGCGCTGGTGCCAGCGGCTCGGGCCGCGACGTTCCCTGAAATAGAATGCGAAGGTTCCGATCACGCGGCCGTCCTTGGCCTTGACGGGCGTCGACCAGCAGGCGCGCAGGCCGACATCGAGCGGCCGCTTCTTGTATGGCTGCCAGCGCGGATCGCTGTCGAGATCATCGGCAAGCACGGGCTCGCCAAAATAGGCAGCCGACCCGCAGGAGCCGACATCCGGCCCGATCGCCACGCCGTCCACCGCCCTCGAATAGTCGTCGGGAAGGCTCGGTCCACCCAGCGGATGAATCAGTCCGGCGGCATCGATGTGGAGCAACGACGAGACCACGTCGGGCGCGAGTTGCTCCACGCACCTGCAGAGCTGATCGGCAAGTTCCGTGACCGGCAATTCGTCGGCGAGCCCGCCCAGGATCAGTTGCTGCAGCGAGCGCAATTGCCTGGTCTCGGTGATATCGCTCAGGAGGGCGCAATAGTACTTGATGCGTCCGCGATCGTCGTGGAACGCCCTTACGTTCGCCGAAATCCAGATCTCGTCGCCGTTCCTGTCATAGGACAGGATTTCTTCCTCGGCGATGCGTTTCTCGCCGATCGTGCGGCGCAGCCTTGCCAGCACCCTTCGATTCGTATGCCGACCCACCAGCAATTCAGGCAACTGTCGCCCCTTCACTTCGTCGGGCGAATAGGCAAGCATTCCCGAAAGGGCGGCGTTGCTGTAGACAATCCTCAGCTTGGGATCGGTGACGACGACCGCGCGGTTGGTCCCGTCGGCGATCAGCGAGACCAGCGCCAGCCTTTCCCGCAATTCGATTTCGGTGGTGACGTCCCGAACAATCGCAACCGTTCGCCGCTCGCTGCCCTCGTCGATATGCGAGACCGACAGCATGGCACGAACCTTGCGGCCGTCCGCGCGCCGGATCACGATCTCGCAGCCATTGCCCTCGCTGTCCACATCGCGTTCGCCCGAGACCGCCGCATCCTGAAGCTGGCAATCTTTCAATCCGAGGCAGCCGGCATGACGCCCCAGCATCTCCGCGCGATCCATTCCCCAGATCGCCTCGGCCGCCGAATTGAAATGAATCACCTGGCCTTTGCCGTCGACGATCACGATCGCCTCGCTCACCCGCTCCAGCGCTGCCAAAATGATTTCTGGCGTATCAGCCGCCGCGTGGTCGAGAGCGTGCATCATTCAATCCTGACGCCGATTTTTTTGAAAAGCCGTCAGGAGCCGCTCCCGACGGGTGAGTATTGTTGGGCGGGTATCTAATGCTGCAATGATGTTTGAATCGTTGTTCGATGCGGAAAGATTCGGCGGAAGATTTTCATCCTTAAGAAGCTGCTACCGCGTCCGGATAATCGCCACTTCGCTAGAATTTTAGCAAATTGCACGACGGCCGCTTAAGCCCTCGAACGCAGACTGTCTTTCCGACGTGCCTCGTGATTCCGGTGCTATGCAGCGCAGGAAATTTCAAACGGGCGGCACGGGGATTTTATGACGGCCGGCATCAAGCGCGCGAGGACATTTCATGATCGATGAGAAAGTCAAAATCAAATGCACGAAATGCTCGCAATTCTTTCGCGAGCGCGCGCAGAAGGTCCGTAACGGGCTTCAGGTCAATTGTCAGCACTGCAACAGGCTGATCACCTTCGACAGCACGTCGGAAGACAAGAATATTCGCAAGGCGCTCGCGAGCGCCAGGGAAGTCCGACTGGCGATTGAAGAGGATCGCAAGGCCGCAAGCCTCGCACAGCAGGCACAGACGCAAAAACCGGCCCCGGTCATGGACCGCAGCCGGTACTGAACTCACGCCACCGGGGGCGCCCGGTTCCGCGCTTCAGGTTTTTGTCTTCGCATGATCTCCGCGCAAACGCATTCGCGTTTGTCGCGAGGGAAAACCGCTACGCACTTTTTTCGGATCATGCCTTAGAAAAACCCGGGACTGAGATCGATGCCGTACGATGCCACCATGAAATATACCACCAAGGCTACTCCGCAGAATGTGGCAATCGTCCTGGAAACCTCGACGTATGAACTTGTGTCGAATGTACCCGACAGAACCTTTGCAATCGCGGCCATTTTCTCACCTGCTCCGATATTCTCGATATCGCGATCGGTAGACCATGCTGGTTTCAGGCTGACTTCGCGGGCTCATGAAAATGGTTTCGCGACCCGGAGGAAGGTTTCTTTTCGCAGCCCACGCCCCTATTCTCGGTGCGGGGCTGGCCCATGGGAACCATGACCGGACCAGGCAACACCAAAGGCCTCGTCGTCGTGACCGGCGGGTCCGGATACATCGCCGCATACTGCATCGCCGAGCTGCTTGGCGATGGCTGGCGGGTCCGGGCGACGCTCAGGGATCCCGCGCGGGCCGCGGAGGTCAGGACGAGCATCGGCAGAATCGCGCCGAATGCCGACACGATCGAGTTCGCCGCCGCCGATCTCACCTCCGATGCCGGCTGGGGAAGCGCGCTGGCCGGCGCCGAGTATGTTCTGCACATCGCCTCCCCCGTCACCGCCTCCGATCCCGGGAACGATGAATCGATCATTCGACCCGCGCGCGACGGTGCGCTTCGGGTGCTCAAGGCCGCGCGCGACGCCGGCGTGAAGCGCGTGGTGATGACCTCCTCCATAGCCGCCATTGCATATGGACGAGGGGCACGCGCGGAGCCGTTCACGGAAGGCGACTGGACGGATGCCACGAATTTGAAGGACACCACGGCCTATGCGCGCTCCAAGACGATCGCCGAGCGCGCCGCCTGGACGTGGCAAAGGACTGCGGGCGGAAAGCTCGAGCTCGTCACCGTCAATCCCGCGCTGGTTCTGGGGCCCGCGCTCGGGCCGGATTTTTCGCCCTCGCTGGAAGCGATCAGGAAGCTTCTGAACCGCTCGGTGCCGGCGCTGCCGCGAATTGGATTCTGCCTGGTCGACGTCCGCGACACCGCCAGACTGCATCTATTGGCGATGACGGCTCCCGGCCTGGACGGCGAGCGTTTCATTGCCGCTTCCGGGTTCTTCTGGATGAAGGATATTGCGAGCATGCTCAAGCAGGAACTCGGAGAGTCGGCGCGCAAGGTCCCATCGATCCCGCTTCCCGATTTTCTCGTTCGGATATTTGCCATGTTCGATCCGGTTCTGCGCGGCCGGCTGTTTGAACTGGGCAAGCGCAGGCTTGTCTCGTCGGAAAAGGCCAGGCAGAAGCTCGGCTGGACCACGCGCCCGGTGCGCGACACCGTCGTCGAAACCGCAAGAAGCCTTCAGGCGCAGGGACTGGTCTAGTCCTCCCGGCTTAAGCCATGAAGATGGTTGACGCGGGGAACGCGAGCTGCTCGCCACTCCGCGCGAAAACTTGTCAGCGATGTGACAGTTTTTTAGTGTCACCGACGACAACCCACGATCGCGATTCCTGTTCATGACGCTCAACAGTCATCTTCGCGTCAATTCACCGCAACATGGCGCAAAGTAAATGCTGCCGTCGGCAATTCGTCTCTTGTTTCACCCGCCGACGTCAGGAGAGGATGATGGAAAGATTGAGAGCCTTGGGGGGCGCCCCGATTTCCTTGACGCCAAAGTTGGATTTGCCTGGTGCCGCATTGCTTCGCGTGCGTCCGGCGATGAGCTGGTCGCGCTTTTCCCGCAACTTGCTGGCCTCGACGCTGATCGCCGGAGCCGCGGTTGCGACCGTTTCGGTGTCCGCCGAAGCCGCCGCACCGGTTCAGGCCTCCTGCCATCTTCAATCGGCGGGCAACAAGATCAAGCGGATCGTTTTCCTTCAGTTCGACAACGTCCATCTGCGCCGCGACAATCCGAACGTGCCGTCGGATCTCGAGCAGATGCCGCACCTGCTCAACTTCCTGCAGGAAAACGGCACCGTCAGCGGAAATCACTTCACGCCGCTGATTTCGCACACCGCGCAGGACATCGTCACGACTCTGACCGGCACCTACGGCAACCGGTTCGGCTATACGGTCGCCAACAGCTACGGCTTCTTCAGGCCGGACGGCTCGGTCGGCTTCCAGAGCTCGTTCCTGTACTGGACCTCGCCGTCCGCTGACGGCAATGTGCAGATGATCAACGAAAACGGCAAGATCGCCCCGGCTCCGTGGGTTCCGTTCACCCGCGCTGGCTGCGACGTCGCCGGCTTCTCCACTGCCAACATCGAATTCGAAAACGTCAACACGGACGTTCCCACCGTATACGGAGCGGGTTCGCCGGAAGCGGCGGAAGTCAAGGCCAACTTCAATCAGGCGGTTGCCGATTTCGAAGGAATCGCGCTCCACTGCGCCCAGAACAGCCCGCTCTGCGCCGCTGCCGGCGCCCATGCGAAGCCCGACCTGCTTCCCGACGAGCCGGGTGGCTACAACAACTTCAGCGGAATCTTCGGCAACAAGTATCTTCAGCCGGTCGTCAATCCCGGCGGTCCCATCGTCGATCTCGACGGCAACGTCATCGCCAACGTCACATCGACCGGAACCTTCCCCGGATTCCCCGGCTTCGATCCGACCGCGTCGCAGTCGCTCGGCTATGTCGCGACCATGCTGGAGGCGGGCGTTCCCGTCGTCTATTTCTACATCGCCGACGCCCATGACAACGAACTCGGCGCTTCGCTGAGCGCCGAGCACACGTTCGGACCGGGCGAAGCACCCTACGTCAAGCAGCTCCAGGTCTATGATGCCGCATTCGAGAAGTTCTTTGCCCGGCTGGCCCAGGACGGCATCACCAAGGACAACACGCTGTTCATCGTCACCGCGGACGAGAACGATCATTTCGTCGGCGGTTCGCCGACCCCGCCGAACTGCGATGGCATCAAGGTGTCTTGCAGCTACACCAATGTCGGCGAAATCGACACCTTCATCGACCGGCTGCTGTTGACCCAGCGGAACAACACGACGCCGTTCCTGATTCACTCCGACGACGCGCCGACCTTCTACATCACGGGGAACCCGGCACCGACCGATCCGGTGACGCGAACCCTGGAGCATGACGTCGACGCGCTGACCGTCACCAACCCGATCACCGGCAATACCGACAAGCTGTCGCTCCTGCTGGCCGACCGGGCGGAAATGAAGCTCCTGCACATGGTTCCGTCGGTTGCGGACCGGGTGCCGACCTTCACCATGTTCGGCAATGACAACTACTTCAACGAGACTTCGAGCGCCAAGACCGGCAAGGGCACGCCCTGCACGGTGGCTCCTTCCTGCGCCACGGAGGAAGGATCCAGCGGCTTTGCCTGGAACCATGGCGACTTCCAGAAGCAAATCACCCGCACCTGGTTCGGAATGGCCGGCCCGGGCGTCGCGAAGCAGGGCCGGTTTGACCGCGTCTTCTCGGATCACACCGATCTGCGTCCGACCATGCTGGCGCTGGTCGGTCTGAAGGACGACTACGTCCATGACGGCCGTGTGCTGGTCGAGAATCTCGAACCGCATGCGCTGACCGACTCGCTGGAAGACAGCCTGTTCGCCTATACGGCCCTGGCCCAGGCTTACAAGCAGATCAACGCCACCAAGGGTCCGCTCGGCGTCAACAGCCTCGTGGCAGCCAACCGCGCCATCACCAGCGACGACGCAACCTACGCGAAGTTCCTGACCACGATCGGTGCCATCACCACCGAACGCGATGCGCTGGCGGGCCAGATGATCACGCTCCTCAACGGGGCGGCGTTCGGAAACCAGCGTCTTCACTTTGACGACCAGGTGGAGGACCTCATCGAGCAGTCGCGGAAGCTGAACGACAAAGTCGAGGACCTCGCGGGGCACTAAGCACCAGCGGTCTTCTTTCACAAATCTATCGAGCCCGCCGGCGCCACCGGCGGGCTTTCACTTTGAGTCTTCCATTACCTTGAAGCGGGCGACGGCCGCAGTTCGATCCACCAGCCGGCACAGGTGTGACGGCAGCCACGAATGGTTGAACCTGCGGGTCAAGGCGGCGGCGCTCAAGCAGAAGCTGGCATCCATCCTGGGCGCGAGGCCCAATGGAGACATTCATTTCACTCCCGCATCAAACCTGGAACATCCGCGCACCAGGAGCCTGTGTCAGCTGATCGGCCTGCTGGCGCAGCAATTGAGCTCGGCCTCCCACGAGTTGCCTGCGATGGTGCTCAAGGAGCTGGAGCAGGCCATCATCGTCGCGTTCCTGCTTGGAACCCGCCATTCGTTCTCCGATCTCCTGGAGACGGATTCCCGGGAAGCCGGGGCCTGGCAGGTTCGGCAAATAGAAGAGCATATCGAAGCCCATTGGGATCAGGCGATCAACGTCGAGACCCTTGCGAGGATCGCGGGCACAAGTGAGCGAGCGATCTTCAGGGCTTTCCAGCGAAGCCGCGGCTATTCGCCGATGGCGTTCGCCAAGATGGTACGGCTGCGACGCGCAAGAGAACTGCTTGCCGCCCCGAGCGAGAGCGCGTCCGTGACCGCAACGGCCTTCAGATGCGGCTTTTCAAATCTGGGACATTTTGCAAGGGAGTATCGCGAAGCTTTCGGACAGCTTCCGTCAGAGACGCTTGCACAGTCGAGATCGCCCATGCGTCCGCGCCGGATTGCCGGCTGAGGGCGATCTCTTTCGCCTTTGGCGGCGGTTAAGGGGTCGCCCGCATTATCGAGGACGCCGCTTGCGGCCGGCGGATGCACGAACGCCTTTGATTTTGGCCGTGCGTTTCGGCGCGGGTCGCGTGTTGCGAGGCCT
The DNA here is from genome assembly GCA_963820275.1 of uncultured Alphaproteobacteria bacterium. Lineage (GTDB taxonomy): Bacteria > Pseudomonadota > Alphaproteobacteria > Rhizobiales > Xanthobacteraceae > Bradyrhizobium. Next base: position 133,690 of record CAWFZL010000034.1, on the reverse strand, counting down.
CCCCTTGCGCTTGGGATCTGGCTGCACGTCGCGGACCGGCTCGCCTTGCGTGTTGACCGGCTGGGGTTGCGTATTACGGACCGCTTCGGCCAGCATCTTATGCAGCTCAGCCTTGGTCGGTGTGGAAGGCTTTGTCATCTTGCAACTTTTTCTCTTTCGACTTCGCGGCTTCCCTGGCCAGGCGCTCAGCCTTCAATCGCTCGTAATTTTTCCAGAAGGCTTCCTGCTCCGCCTCGTATTCCGTCGACGCCTTCCGCTTGCCGGCGCGCTGAAACGCCGTCGCCAGGTCTCGTCGCGATGGGTCCTTCCTCGTCTTGTCGCTCATGGATCACCTCCAATTTCAGTGACCACCGGGATGACGATAGCGCGGCAACGGCCTGCCGCCAGCAAAACTGCCGATTAAGCTTGCCGATTAGGTTTAATGGCGCTGGCTTTGCGGCGATCCTTGCCGAGGGGCGGATGGCTTGATGAGATTAACCATGGCGCGGTCGGCGGGTTCTGGTTCAACGAGAACCGTAAAGTCTCTGGTGGAGTGGGTTTGACGTTGGCTGCCTGCCTGGCCGCAAGCTCCAAAAGCGAATGTCAGAATCAGACCACTAGTTCAGCGGCAGCCACAGCAGTTCGCACGACGCGTTGCAGCTGTTGCAATGCGCCGGCTGGGCGAAGGTGTTTGCGAGCTCCCATTCCTGCTTTTCGTTGCTCCACTGCGCGGTTGCGTGCGAGATGACGTCGTCCGAGCGACAGGTGGAGCAGACGGGCGTGGACCGCGCCGACAGCATCGCTCGCCGCTCGGAATTCTGGCCGGATTCCTGTCTGGAATGGAAAGGATTGAGAAGTAAAGGATGTGTCATTCCGCCCCCGCCAATGCCCGAGGGCGAATTTAACGCCCTCCTTGCGTTTGTCTTCAGCGGGACGAGCCGCAGCCCCTCAATTGTTGTGGATTGTGCCGCTCAGGGTTGCGAATTCCAGAATCGGAATCGGCCCGCCAAAGGGATGATAGGCCGATTCGCACATCGCAACTTGTTTTTCCGCTTCAGCATGATCTCCGCGCAAAAGCGTCCGCGTCGGTCGCCAGGAAAAACCGGTTCCCGCTTTCGAGTGGAGTTTCGGATTTGACATTCGCTTTGCGAGTTCGCGGCTAGACAGTAGCGATGTCAAATCCGCTCCACTAGGGCCCCTTGCGGACCGCCACGACCTGGATGTCCTGGTTGACGGCGGCTTTCGGATTCTGGGAATCCAACAGCTGCTCCTCGCCGAGCCCGATCGCCTGAACGCGTTTGGAGGAGATTTTGAATGTCGTCACCAGCACGTCACGGAACGACTCCGCTCTCCTTTGGCTGAGCGTGAGGTTCTCATCTCGTCTGCCTGAGGCGTCGGTGTGGCCGACGATCAGGAAGCCGAACGACAACAGCCTGGGGTCGGAAAGGGCATCCGCAACGCGCCCGAGCGTGCGATAGGAATCCGGGCGGATCACCGGCGAGCCGGGATTGAACTGGATGTCGAGATCCAGATGCGGCAGCTTCGAAATCTGCGGCGCGACCGGCGGCCGCCGCAGCGCCGCCGGGTTCGCCTTCGTCTTGATTCGCTCCATGACCTGCTGACGCAAGGCTGCGACATCTATGTCCGCCGTCGCTTCCAGGCCCGAAAGCTCCTTGACCATATCCTCCGTCGTGGCGGTCGATTGCGCGAATACGGTCGGGATGATCGCCAACATCATGCCAGTCGCCAACAGCGCGACCTGCAGCCTGCCTTTTCCGCCCCGCTGCATCAGCGATACCCCGCCTCGCCGATCGCCTGTTTGCAGCCCCAGCTCATCCCGCGCGGATTTTTCGAGAGACAGGCAAGAACGTCGGCCGGTCCGCTCTGCGCCTCGGTGGCACAGAATTTCTGCTTGTCGCGCTCGCAGGTCTTCCACACGGCGGCGCGCGACGCCACGCGTTTCTGGATCGCATCGAAGGCCTTGATGTAGTCGGTCCTGCACTGCTGCGAAACCGAATCCGAGGCCCGGGCGAGGCATTCCCTCAGCCGCGGCGCGTCAAAGGACACGCCGAAGCAATTTTCGTCGATATCCTTGCCGCAGCTTTCGCCGAGCCTGGCCGCACTGCTCTCGAAATTGACCGTCTCGGCGGACGCCGACGTCGCCGCGGCAATCAAAAGCACAAGCGCGATGGAAGAGCCCCGAACCATGCCTTCATCTCAACTGATGAAGTCCTCAACCGTCAAGGCCTGAAATGGGCCAAGGCCGGGGTCTGCCCTCCCAACTTCCCGCGTCCGCCAGTCGTAAAACGTGCCGGCAGGAATGAACGAGCCAGGGCCATCATCGTCACCGCCAGGAAAAACGGGCCGACAGGGCTTTTCCGGTTCTGCGACATGGTTCACATGTCAACGGCGTTCGGTCCCAAGCCGGATCATCGACAGATTGATCCAAAGTATGGTCGCTCTGCCTTGCCTCCTTCGGGAACAGCGAGCCAGCTCGCGCGTTCTCCGCGAATAGGGACCAACTCCGGCCGGTCCCCGGCCCGGCCGGCATGCGGGAGGTACGACATGCGAAAGTGGCGGAGGGAATTGGTACTCGATCTTTACAATCTCGTTTTTGCATCCGCCTTGTTCGTGGTGCCCTGGTTCTTCACTCGGGCAAGCGAGACGGCGGTGGTCGACCTGCGGGTAAGCAGCGCGGCGATCGTCATTCTCTCGCTCGCAGCTATCTTTGCATTCTCCTACTGGAAGGAATGGGCCAACCTGCTTCTCGGTATCTGGCTGATCGCCTCACCCTGGCTGTTGGGCTTTGCCCACACCCGCGCGATGCACTACAGCATTGGCGTCGGTTTGGCGGTCACGTTCATGGCCGCGCTCGAGTTGTGGCTGGTCTATGATGCCGCCCATTTCGAGCAGGCGCCGGAAGAGAAATAGACCCTTCAGAATACTGACGATCCCAATCAAAAACCCCGCCGGAAGACATCCGGCGGGGCAAAGCCATTCAGGTCAGAAACGCTGCGAGAGGGAAGAGATTACTTCAACGAGCTGTTGATCGAGTTGAAGTTGGTATTCAGCGTCGCGCCAAGACCGTTCACCGCCGCGATAATCGCGAGCGAAATACCGGCTGCGATCAGGCCATATTCGATGGCGGTCGCGCCCGACTCATCCGACAAGAACTTCAGAACCATACGCTGCAAATCCGCCTCCTTTTGAGGAATGTTGAAGAGCCATCCAGCAAGGGGGAAATATCAGGATCGATCTAAGGTTGCCTGAAGCGTACTCGCGCAATTTTATTCATATACCGCCAAATGCCCATCGGCGATCCCGTCACCTGGCACGGACCGGGCCGGCAAGCCCCGCCGGATGTGAGATCCAGCGGGGCGAGACCACGTGTCACCTGGTCGATTACACCCCAAACTCATTGGGAAATCGGCTGAAATCGCCCAGTGGCACGACGCTATCAATACCGACCTAAGGTTGCGTAAAGCGCCGCTTTGGCTTTCTAATCACCTGTTCGTCAGGACACGAGGCTTCAAATTGTGGTCGTGAGCAGGAGCCGTCGCAGCGATCGCCGACGATCAGCCGCATCGGAAATCTCCTCTGAAAACAACAAGATAATGCCGGATAGCTCGTGATTGGACGAAAGCGGCCGCGGTCCCCCGGGAAACCGCGGCGTTGCGATGTGCCAATCTATGCCGAGAGACCGACCGTCAAGCCGGCGCCTAGTTGAAAACCCCGGCGCCCGAAACCTGGGAGGCGATAATCAAGGCCGCGAACACGGCCGGAACGCTGATGAAACGCAGGATTTGATCCACTGAAAGCATGTTTGTCGTCCCCCAAACGAATTCAATCGGTGCTTTGCACAGGATACTCTTGCCTGGTCAGGATCTGATCCGAGATCACTGCCCCCGAAATCGTCAGCAGCGCCAGCAGCGTTATGACGGTCATGGTTTGCATGGGGTTAACGTCGCGCCGGATTGTGGCCGAAAAGGTCAAAGCTTGGCGCATTTTCAGGACCAAGCCGCGAAACTATCGTGACATCCCTCGGACCAGCAGCGAGGAAATCCAGGCCGTTTCAACGGGTTGAAGCCAAAAATGTCCGCACCGCAGGTTCTGGGTGAATAAGAAGCCGCGAGTTCCGATTCCTTGCTTTGACGCATTTTCTTCATGCGAAACCGGTTCCCACTTCGCTCGAAAACGCCCCTATCGGGGCACGCAGTTCCATTCGAGGCGCGGACCGAGCCAGGCGACATCGCCATCCCGACACGAAGGCTTGCTCATGATCAGCCAATAGCCGAAGAGGACCGCGATCAGCGCCACGCTGAAGAAGATCCGCAGCTTCATGTGGCGCCCTCGCCTCCATTGCGCACCACGCCTTCGGACATGGACAATCGCTCGCTCCGCGCCGCAATGACGTTCAATGCGCGCCTCCGGCATAGATCTGGTAGAAGGCGATGAGGATCTCGAAGGCGATCAGCAGCACGATGATGATTTCGAGGCGCAGCGAGCGGCTGGTGTCGATCATGTCGGCCAGCGTGTTGGCGGTTTCGGCAACCACGGCAAGCTTGCGGTTGAAGGTTTCGACCCGCTGCTCGAGTTCATATTCGTCCTCCATGCGCGCGTAGAGGCGCTCCAGGTCCGGACGGTCCCACAGCGCGTCCGGTTTCTCGGCGATCGCGACGCGGCCCGAGACGTTATGCTGCAACAGCAGCGCGTCGCCGATCAGCTTCAGGATGCCGCGACGGCTTCGTTTGGTCTTTCCGGAACTCGCCAGTTCGCGCACGAAAGGGTCGACGATCTCGAACACCTTGGCCACCTCGCGCTCGTCATGGGCGAGCACGACGCTCTTGGCCAGCACGTCGGAAACGACCAGAAGCCTTGCAAGCGACATGTCGCGGACCTGGATCGGTCCGCCGGCCGCCACCTGCTCGCCGACCTCGCCGGCGAGTTCGATGGTGGCGGTCTCTTCCTCGACCGGAGTCAGCTTGCCGCCGATGCGCGGCGACAGCCTTTCCAGAACGGCGGCCTCCTCTTCGGCGGACATTCCGAAAAACACCGCAACGCCATAACGAAACAGAACCGCGATGCCGTCCTTGCCGCAACGCATGGCGAGCGGAACAGCCGAGAGCGCATCCTTCTCGAAGCCCGCCGTGTTGATGCGGTCTCCCACATTGAGCGCATGCGCCGTGACGCGCGTGACCGGCTCGGCGGAACGAAAGGCGGAATTATTCATCGCGGCCGTCGTCGTCCATGGGCGAAAGTGTCGTTTCGCTCGCATGACCTGCGAGCTGCCGTGTTCGCGAGACCATCAGCGCGTGGGCCAGCACAATCGGCTTGTTCGGCGTGCCATCCAGCCGAAGCGCGTGTTCCGTAAACGTCTCGATATTCGGGGGAATGACAACCCCATCCTGCGCCGATCGCGTGAAAATGTGCCGGCACTTTCCCTGTCCTCTGTCGAACCAGTTGGGGTTGTCGAATGTTCCTCCAAACAGACCGATGATATCCGGAAATCTCTCCAGATCGAGATAGATGGTCGTGCCACACCTGCCGCAGAAGTTCAGGGAAACCCGCTTCCGGCTCGAGTCCGATCGGTGATCGTACCTCCTCGGAGGATATCCGGAAAAAACAATGTCTCCTCTCCTGAAAATCGGTTCGACCAGAAACGCAGATCCGGTGATGCGTTGACAGAACGTGCAATGGCAGATCGTGACCCGAACCGGCTCCGATACGGCCGTGTAACGGACTTCGCCGCACAGACATCCCCCCATCTGGCTCATCGTCATGCCGAGCCCCTCGCCTGGCGCTGCCGGACCGGTTTCGTTGCCAAATCGATGAGCCAGTCCCGAAAGCATTGCGCCTCGTGACGCAACGATGCGCTCTTCGGCGTGACGATAAAATAAGTCACATCCATCGGCATGACGATCCTGAAGGGCCGGATGAGGCGACCCGCGGCCACGTCGGCTTCAGCCAGGACGACACGACCCAGAACTACACCAGCTCCTTCGATGGCCGCCTGCATCGCCAGTTCCGCAAGACTGAAGCGCGTACCACGACGGTGGGGCACGTTTTTCGCTCCGGCAAAATTCAGCCATCTCTGCCAGGAATTCTGCTCGCTTTCACCGGGGATCGAGCTGTCGTGAAGCAGCGGGTATTTTCTCAGGTCGTCCGGCGTCTTCAATCGCCCTTTTCGCCTGATCAATGCCGGCGAGCAAAGAGGCGTCAGGGCCTCTCCGAACAGCGGCTCGGCGCGCGCATCGGGATAGGGCCCGTGGCCGAGCCTGATCGCAAGATCGACACCGTCCCGCTTGAGGTCAGCCAGCGCCACCGTCGCTGAAATCCTGAGATCGATGTCGGGGTGGCGCTCGGAAAAATCCGAAAGGCGCGGCAACAGCCATTTGGACGCAAATGAGGGAGTGACGCTGATCGTGAGGGATTTTTCCTTGACCAGGCCGGCAGTGCTGTCGATCGCCCGCGCGAGCGTTTCCAGGCCGGCCTGAATATCCGGAAGAATGCGCATTCCTGCTTCGGTCAGGCAGACCGACCGCCTGCTACGCTCGAACATCCTCTCATTCAGAAGTCCCTCGAAGGTCCGGATCTGCTGGCTTATCGCACCAGGCGTGACATGGAGTTCTTCCGCAGCCTTCGTGAAGCTCAAAAGGCGCGCGACAGCTTCGAAGGCTCTCAGTGAACCGATCGGCGGCAGTGGCCCGGACATCCGGTCATGTTAGCTGTGCTAAACAATGTTGTAAAAATTTATGGTTTCTATCTAGCCCGCCGCTGCGCCATCCTTTCGCTAGCGGGAAAATCGAACTCGATGGGGACATCCCTTGCAGGAGGATGATGTAGGGACCCTGATCATTGGCGGCGGGCAGGCGGGGCTCTCGATGAGCCACATGCTGAGCCGGCGGGGCGTTGCGCATTGCGTGCTTGAAGAGCACCGCATTGCAGAGCGCTGGCGCTCGGAGCGCTGGAACGGACTCCGCTTCCAGTTTCCAAATTGGTCAGTCCTCCTGACCGACTTTCCATACAAGCATTGCGATCCCGACGGCTTTGCCAGTGGCAGCGAGATCACCGACTTCATCGTGTCCTACGCTGCATTCGTCAAGGCGCCAGTCCGCTGCGGCGTGAAGGTGACCGCCTTGCACCCCGCGCGCGCGGCTTCAGGCTTTGTCGCCGAAACCTCGAGCGGTCCCGTGCGGGCAGCCAACGTCGTCGTCGCCACCGGCCCGTATCAGCGTCCCGTCGTGCCGGACATCTGCCTCTGCGACAGCAACGTCTTCCAGTTGCACGCGAACGCCTATAAATCGCCGGACCAGTTGCCGCCCGGTGCCGTATTGGTGGTCGGTTCCGGCGCCTCGGGTGCACAAATTGCCGAAGAACTCCAGTTGGCCGGCCGGCGCGTATACCTGTCGGTCGGCCGGCATCGCCGCATGCCGCGGCGATACCGCAGCCGCGATCTCATCTGGTGGCTGACTGAACTCGGCCTCGATCGAATTCCCGTGGAGATGCGGGGACCCGACAAGACCTTGCCTCTGATCACGGGCGCCTATGGCGGTCACACCATCGATTTCCGGCAGTTCGCGCAACGAGGCATCACCTTGTTGGGACGGGTGTCGGCGGCGCAGGACGGGAAGCTTGAAATCGCCTCCGACCTGGGCGCCAGCCTGGCGTACGGAGACGCCGCCTATGCAGGGTTTCTTGATCGGGTGGATGCGCATGTCGAGGCGAATGGAATCGACCTGCCGGTCGATCCCGCGGCGCGGACGATATCGCACGAGCCGGTCTGCGTCACCGAACCGATTCTCCAATTCGATCTGCGCACCGCGGGCGTCAGTTCGCTGATCTGGGCAACCGGCTACGCGCTCGATTTCGATTGGATCAAGCTACCGGTGTTCGACAGAAATGGTAAACCCATGCACCGCGGCGGAGTCACCGACGTGCCAGGCCTTTACTTCCTTGGCCTGCAATGGCTCTCGCGGTTGACCTCATCCTTCCTCTCCGGAGTCGGAGATGACGCCGCGCGGCTGGCAGATCACATCGCGACGCGGAAATGACGCGATCAGATGGATGGTGCGGCCAGGGCGTCCCTCACATGACGGCGCTCCCCGCCCGCCCTGCTGACATACAGGTGGCTTTCGAGCACCGACTGCATGTATTCGAACATCGAGTAGAGGTCGTCGCAATGAACCGATGGATTGTCGTAACCGTTCTTCCTGGAAAAGCGATGAGGCAAGTAGCCGCCGCCGCAGGCGTTCATGAATTTGCATTGCCGGCACTTCTGGCAAAGATTGATCGAGGCGTTCCGCGCCTCGATCCAGCGCGGCTCGTTCCTGACCTCGTCGATCGCATGTTCGCGCCGGTGTGCTGCAACAGCTGTTGCTGCGCATCGACGAGCACATCGCCAGATACGCCCTGGCACAATTTCCAATAGTCTTGAGCCGTGTTCCCTTGATCAAACATTTCCGTGCGCAACGGCGAGCGACGCGTTCGACCGGACCAGATGTGGCTCCGGCGCCACAGGCTCAGGGAATGATGTCATGCATCTGAATGCGTCCCGGAAAAGCCGCTAGAGTGACACAAACAATCGGCGGATCGAACGCAACGATTTGATGGGGCGAAGGGTAATCGAAGCAAGGCCAGCAGCCAAGGGGAGGCTCATATGCCACATGCGAAGCGTCACCAGACTATCCTGGCAGCAGGGTTATGCGCGCTCGCGCTGCTGGTAAATCCGCGGGAAGTCCTTGCCGACGAAGGCGGCGTCAGTTTCTGGGTACCGGGATTTTTCGGCAGCCTCGCGGCGACACCGCAGCAGCCCGGCTGGTCGGGTACCCTGATCTACTATCATGACTCGGTTTCGGCCGGCGGCAACGTCGCGCTCGCAAGAGAGATCCAGATCGGCCGGATACCCGCCAATCTCAACGCAACCGTGAACGCCAATGTGAACGCGAATGTAAATCTTGGCTTCATGGCCGCGACCTATGTCTTCGCGACGCCGGTATTGGGCGCGCAGGCCTCGGCCAGCCTGATCGGAGCCTATGGCGCCAACTCGACCTCGCTGGCGGGATCGGTGACGGGAACGTTGACCGGACCGGGTGGCGTCGGCATCCCGTTTTCGCGCTTCGACAGCATCGACAGCTCGATCCTGGGATTCGGCGACCTCATCCCGCAATTCACGCTGAAATGGAATGCCGGCGTCAATAACTACATGACCTACATCACCGGCGACATCCCGGTCGGTGCCTATGACTCCATGCGTCTGGCCAATCTCGGCATCGGACATGGGGCGATTGATGCGGGCGGCGGTTACACCTATTTCAACCCGCAGACCGGACACGAATTCTCCGGCGTGCTCGGCTTCACCTACAATTTCGTCAACACGGCAACCCAGTACCAGAACGGCGTCGACATGCATTTCGACTGGGGCGCGTCGCAATTCCTGACCAAGCAGGTCCAGGTCGGACTGGTCGGCTACGTCTACAAGGAAATCGGCTGTGACAGCGGCTCCGGCGACCGCGTCGGTTGCTTCCAGTCGCAGGTTGTCGGAGTTGGCCCCCAGGTTGGCTTCATCTTCCCGCTCGGTGACAAGTTGCAGGGATATCTCAATCTCAAGGCCTACGGAGAATTCGCCGCGGAAAACCGGCCCTCGGGCTGGAATGCATGGGTAACCTTTAACATCTCCCCCGCAGCGCCGCCGCCGGCCGCGACGCCGACCTATCACAAGTAGCAAGACAGCGGGTGCTGCACAATCCGGACCCGATCGCGCCACTCGGATTGGCGGCATGTCTGTTCGCTGCCGCAGCGGCAACTCCAGGCGCCGCCATCGCGCAAACCACCGAGCAGAACCTCACCAGTGATAACGGCGCGATCGATTTCTTCCGCCCGCCGCCGAACCTGTTCCAGATCCTGTACGGCTACAGGACCGTGCCGGGGAGCGGTGCCGAGCCCAACACGACGCGCGAGGTCACCACCCAGACGCTCAACCTGCGCTACGACCACGCCTTCGACATGACGTCAGGCTGGATCCTGCTGACGCGAACCGACCTGCCCATGCAGGCCAGGAACCCGATTACCGATTCCAACCCGAACGGCGACTATGTCAGGGGCATTGGCGATGCCAACATTCAGGCCGCTCTCATTCAGAACGTCACCCAGCGCTTCGCCTATGGCTTCGGCCTGCGCCTTATCGCGCCGACCGGCGACGATGTGCTGGGCTCCGGCAAATGGCAAATGATGCCGATCGTAGGCGCGCGTCTTGGCCTGCCGGAAATCAACGACGCGAGCTATTTCGAGCCGCTGCTGCGCTATGACGTCAGCGTCGCCGGCGATCCCACGAGGCGGAACATCAGCAATCTGCAATTCGCGCCGACGCTCAACATCGGCCTGCCCGATCGATGGTTCGTCAGTTTCTATCCGAGCCCGGACATCCGCATCAATTTTGGCGATCCGGTCACGGGCCAGACCGGCCGCTGGTTCATTCCCTTCGACATTCGCGTCGGCAAGAAGTTCACGGAAAATTTCTCCCTGTCGCTGGAAGTCGGCGTGCCGGTCATCAGGGACTACCCGGTCTACGACTTCAAGACCCAGCTCAGGCTCAACGTGACGTATTGAGGCGCGAAAGCGTTTTCGAACGAAGTGGTAACCGGTTCGCGTGAAGAAAACGCGCCAAGCCGAAGGATGAGAGCCCATCCGGTTCTGATTGAATCAGAACCGGGACTGGAAACTCCCCGCGCCAACCGTCAGGCAGCCGCGCGGTTCTTGATGGCACCGACAATGGCCGTGAGTATGGCCCCGCCGGCGCCGCCGGCGATCGCCTGCGAGACGATGCCTCCGACGCTGAGATTGCCCGCCTGCACCGCGGCCATGACCGATGGCAGCAGCAGCGTAGCGACTTGACCGAGCACCCCGCCTCCGACGATGCCGGAAATGATATTGCCAACCATTCCGAGATCGAAGGTCGGCGATGACTTGCCTGCGCCGACGCCTCCAAGCGCTCCGGCGACAAGATTGATCAAGAGCTGTTCCATGTTCATCTCCTGTAATGAGAGTGACAATCGGCTTTCATCGTATGAAACCAATACGCAGGCTCACCGATTCAGCATACCCAACGCCACTTGTACCCGCTCGAAGTCTTGACCTTGCGGTGCCTGGGGTTCGGGCATGTTGCATTCATGGGATCTTTAAACACCTGAAAATAGGCAACGCGGGTTGTAGCGGTATCGGAATTTTTGCTCTCCGCAACTGCGGAGGTCGAGATCATCCCCAGAGCGAAATACGCTCCCGCGAGAAGCACGATGTTGCGGCTCGTCGACATGGCATCTCCTCCATTTCGATTGTTGTTATTCCCTCACTCAACCATCACTGCATCACGTTGGAGCGGTTTCTTCACGCGGACCGGTTCCGCTTCGCTCGAAAAAGCTGCTCTAGACGATGTGGTTGACGCAATCCTCGTAGATGTACTGGCACTCAAAAGATGGAATCTGTCTGCGGGACAGACAGTCGCGATAGCGCGCCCCGCAGGCGTTCTTGCGCTTCTGTTTACTGCTCTGGGCCGCCGCGAAATTCTGGAGGCTGTCAGAGCCGTCGCGCGCATGGACCGTTGCCGGCGGCCATGCGAAAGCTGCAAAGAAAACAAGTGCGATCGCGGAAGACAAGGTGATGCTTTTCATGATGCGGGACTCCGTCGCTCAGCCTGCTCGTTTGCGGGCGCCCGTGGGCGCCCGCGCCTGATGCGAGAGGTCACTGACCCTGATGACCCTTGATCTTCTCGTCGATCTCTCTTTTTACAGCCTCGAGGTTGAAGCTTGCCGGCGCCTGCATTGGTGGGAATTCGACCGCCGTTTGAGCCAGCTTCGCGACCGCCTGCTGCACCAGCACGAACCGCCAGAACTCCCGGCCCATGAAATCATTCATGTAGCCGCCACCGGCATCGTTCAGACTCTGGCCGCGAGTTGACGGTGTCCGTTCGAACGGGTCCTGGCGAATGTTCACGATGGTGGGCATGTCGGTCGTGTCCTTTTCACCCGGCCACCCATAGGGCTGCTGAAAGAACTGGAACTTGAAGTCGTCGTAGCGAAGCGCGCCGAGATGCGGACCGGCAAAATAGAAGAGCTCATGTCGGACAGACGGTCCCTTGCCCGTCAGCAGATCCATCTGGTTATAGCCGTCGAGATGGTTCTTGTAGGTGCGGCCCTCCAGCGCGACGCCCTTGAGGAGCTGATCCGTGATGTTCGGATTTCCGGCCGCTGCCGCCAGCGTCGGGAACCAGTCGAGCCCCGAGAAGATGCCGTTCTCCACCGAACCCGGCTTGATGTGGCCCGGCCAGCGAATGATTGCTGGAACGCGGAAGCCTCCCTCGAAACTTGTGCCCTTGGTGGCCTTGAACGGAGTCATGCCGCCATCGGGCCATGTGAACACCTCGGCGCCATTGTCCGTCGTGAAGATGACGATGGTGTTGCCGGTTTCGCCGATATCGTCGACGTGCTTGAGCAGCGCGCCTACGCTGTCGTCCAGTTGCGCCATGCCGGCTTCCTCGAGGCCGTAGTTGGTATCGTGGTTCTGCAACGCCTTGTATTTCTGCGACAGGAACGTCCAGACGTGCATGCGCGTGGTGTTGTGCCAGACAAAGAACGGCTTGCCGTCTTTCTTGGCCTTGTCCATGAAATCACTGGACGCCTTCACCAGCACCTCGTCGAAGGTGGTCATGTCGTACTTGGCCTTCATGAACGGCAGATCGTGCATGTTCGGCACATTCGACATGTCGGGGAACGGCGGCAGCGGGCCCTCGTCGACGATCCTCTGCTTGCCGATCTTTCCCCAGCGCGGCATTACCGTGGAATCGTCCTTATCGGTTGCATAGGTGTGCAACACGTCGCGCGGACCGTAGGTTTCAAAATACTTCTGATCGATGGGGAACGAATACCAGTACGGATCGGACAGCGCGTCGAGGTGATACAGGTACCCGAAGAATTCATCGAAGCCGTGCAGCGTCGGCAGATACTTGTTGAGATCGCCGAGATGGTTTTTGCCGAACTGTCCCGTCTCGTATCCGAGCGATTTGAGAACAGTCGCGAGCGTCACCGCCTCGTCCGGGATGCCGACATCGGCGCCGGCCTGGCCGACCGTCGTCAGCCCCGTGCGCAAGGGCAACTCGCCGGTGATGAAGTTGGCCCGGCCCGCGGTGCAGCTTGCCTCGGCGTAGTAGTCGGTGAAGCGCATGCCTTCGGCTGCGAGCTTGTCGAGATTCGGCGTCTTGCCGCTCATGATACCCTGGTGATAGGCGCCGACGTTGAACCAGCCAACATCGTCACCCATGATGACGAGGATATTGGGTTTTGATTGCTGTTGCGCCGACGCAGGCGAACTGGCCCACGACGCAACCATCCATGCCGCGAACAGGCCGCGGCCGATGTCTCGAACGATTTTCATTTGTTTCCTCCGCTGACGCTTTACAAAGGGGTGTCCCGATGTCGTCCAGTCTTTGAGGATTTTTTCTTGAGCGAGCGCCCGTTCGCCTTCGCGTTTCTTGGCGCGGGAGGGTTGGGCTCACTCGCGCAGCGGTAAATCTACCCGCGAAGATTGTGGATCGCCGCGTAACAAGAACGTGATCAACGCTTCGTCGCGCCTCCGTCACACAGTACGCACCGCAACATCAGCGAGCGCGCGGTTGCTCTTCGTCCCGATTGCAACATCACCGTCAGCGCCCTGTTGGTCAGCGCATGCGGGGCGGTATCGGAATAACGAGCACGCGCCCGGCAGTGGCGTTTGTGTCACAGGTGCATGTGAAGCGCCGCCTTCCGAAGCGTTGACTGTGGCCCTCCGTCAAACCCTTGCTAGTGTGGCGACACTGACGCTCCTTTCAGTTTCGCGGCGACCTCATCAAAGGAGCGTCAGAGTCAAAGCCACACTAGAATCATTTAGTTGCTAGTGTCCCTTTGGTTCTGACATTCGTAAAGTGCCCGCCGCGATATGATACGAATGTCAGAACCGGGACACTAGAATCTCCTCGCATCACATTGCGTTTCTCGCCGCGCCGGCGGCCATGCAGCGCTCGCGAGATCTGGATTGGCCAATCTCAACGCAACTGCGAAGCGACCTTCGGAGAAAACTTCTATCGATGAATCCCGGTGGGATTCGTGCAGGCGATGAAGAGGAATGGGCAGGGTCGGAAAGCCGTGGTTTGTCGAGGCGGCGCTGATCGCGGCGCTGTGGGGATCGATTGTCGCCGCCCAGGCCGCCGACCTGCCCGCCGACCTGCCGACAAAGGCGCCGGCAGCCACTTTCACACCATCGTGCTTTTCAAGCGCGGCGAGTTATTTCGAAGCGAGCCCCGGGGAATGCCCGCTGACATGGAACGGCATCACTCTTTATGGCGACATCGATACGGGCGCCGGCTACCAGACCCATGGCGTGCCCTTCAATGCGTACTATCCCAACGGCGTCGAGGAATTGATCTCGAAGAACAGCAACGGCTGGCGATACACCTTGCTTCCGAACGGCCTCGGCCAGTCCCACATCGGTGTCAAGGGAGACGAGCGGATCGGCGGCGACTGGTCATTCATCTTCAACGTGCAGAGTGGCTTTGATCCCTACAGCCTGCAGCTTGCCAACGGGCCGAAATCGCTGGTTCAGAATAATCTGAATCCGCTCGACGTGCAGAGCGCCAACGGCGATTCCAGTCGCGCCGGCCAGATCTTCAACACGGTCGCTTATGGAGGCGTGAGCAATCCCGTTTTCGGAACGTTGACGGCGGGCCGGCAGGATTCGCTCATCCTGGATGGTCTCGGCCACTACGACGCGATGGCGGCCGCGCCAGCCTTCTCCGTGATAGGAGCCTCCAATACGGCAGGTGGCTCCGGCGATACGGAGGACGCGCGTTATGCAACGTCGGTCCAGTATGCAAGAACCATCGGCGCGTTTCGATTGGCCGCGCTTTATCAATTTGGCGGCTACAGCCAGGGCAACGGCTCGAACGGCGCCATCGAGGGGCAAATTGGCGGCGACTTCGGAGGATTCTCGTTCGATTTCGTTGCGAGCAAGGTCAAGGACGCAGTATCGCTGTCGAACTACGCCGTCTCGCCGCTACCGGCCGGCGTTTCCGTAGACAATTTGAAGGCGACGCTGTCCAACAACACCAGCGCCGTCATCATGGCAAGCTATCGATACCGCACCGTCACCTTCTACGGCGGCTTCGAAGTGATCCAGTTTCAGAATCCCAGCGACACCTACCCGCAAGGGTTTACCACGCTCGGCGGATACACGGTGCTTCCGGGCGCCGTCAATTCAACGGATTTCGACGTCGCCAAGATCCTGCGCGTTTCCTGGCTCGGCGTGAGGGTTGCCGTGCGGAGCGATCTCGATGTAGCCGGCGCGATATATCACTACTGGCAGAACAACTATAATACCGACACCTGCACCAATGGCGGGCTTTCGAGTTCGAAGTGCGCGGGCACGCTGGATGCGGCTTCTGTCATGGTCGACTATCGCATCACCAGGCGGCTCGATGCCTATGCAGGCGTCATGTGGTCGCAGGTCACAGGTGGGCTGGCAAGCGGCTATCTCAATTCCCAGAACATCGGGCCGACCGTCGGACTTCGTTTCCAGTTCTAGAGCAGTATGAAGTCAGGTCGAGCCGTATTTGCAGCAGAAGTGAGCTCCCTCTCCCGCTAGCGGGCGGAGCTATCGCATATGGCTCGATCGCTGCGAGACCCGATCGAGACCGCCAGATCCGCGTCTTATCCCTCCCCACCGCTTCGCGGGGGAGGGATAAGAGGGAGCGTTTGATGGCCCTTCGGCGGATCGACCGCGACGCCCTCGCACCTGATCAGCCCATCGACCAGTGCGTATTCGAGCTTGTCATACCGCCGAACGGTCTCACCGGGCGCGGGCGGCAGCAACTCCACGCTTCCCTGAATGTTCAGCGACGCCTGCCCGGCGCCGTGAAGCCTTGCATTCCACATTTTGACCCCGGTCTCTGCCCAGCGCCGCCGGATCAGCTGTTCCCGTTGGAGTTTCGGATTCGATTGCGCCGCTGCGACTGCAACGTCGCTCGGCGAAGTCGGGATTGCGGCGGAAGCTCGCAGATCGCCGGCCGGAGATCCAGCGGCCGCGCTGTCGCAGCGCAGGAACGCGAAAACCCGTATAATCGCGGAATTGACGGCGGCAATATTGCGAAGAAGGCTGGCAAGTCTGGCAAGGACAGGACCTGATCTCGACGCGAAATCGGCAAGCGACATTAATTGGTCTCGAATCACACACTGTCAGCGTGGATTTGACATTCGCTCCCACCTGGCCGCAAGCTCGTAAAGCGGATTTCAAATCCTGAACTCCACTTGAGTTGATGCGCGGCAGCCGGGCACAAGCAAAAAGCCCCGGGTCGGCGCCGGGGCTTCCATCGTCAGGAACTGATCGTCAGGATAATGGGCAGACCAATCCCGTTGCCGACCCATCACGTTGAACAGGTCGTCTTCGCTTTCAGTCGGTCAAGCCGACAAGGCCGTCACTTTGCGTCGGCGACGTTTCTGAGCACGAGTTCCGACAGCCTCACCACGAGCTTGCGAAGCCGTGCGTTCTCTTCAAGCAGTGAAATGACGTCCTCGTCATTGTATTCGTCGAATACATCTTCGTCGCAGTCGGGCGGCCCTCGATCGAGAGGTCCCTCCGTTTCGAGCAGTGCATTCACAGGTCCCATGGCCAATCCCCAATTCCGGTAGTGGTACGCGCGCCAGTCTTTCAGACCCGATGAACTGAAGTGATTCGGCGGGCTTATTTTGGACCGAATTTGGAGGATGCGAAGGCGCCCCATTGATGCCGCGATCGCGCCGAAAATTCTCCGCGTGCTTTAACGCTCTTTTGCAATCGGACACGCGCAGATCGCTCAAATCGTGTCTGCTGTTCCGTTTTCATTTTGAATTGCCGCGCCAGGCAATTGGACAATCATGTTGCCCTTTGCACAAAAAAGCGGGAAGTGGTTGTTGAAAAGATCATGCTCAAACAACGGGATGAAGATCATGTTCCGATTTGGTCTGACCGGAAGGTGATCCGGAACGACGTTCGTTTGCAAATCGTCAATCAGTAGAGTTTACGACACGCCTACCTCGGCGGAGGCACGACTGTATCCGAACAGGAGCACCCATGCCTTTCGCAATGATCGCCGTTTTGATCCTCGTCCTGCTGGCACTGACCGCACCGTCTGACGCTTCACAATCCTGCATGATGAGGACCGAAGCGCGCGAGCGTTCGGGCTCCGTGCATCTGTTCATGCACGCACGCGATCGGTGCTGGGATACAGCTCCGATACGCAGCGCCCTTCAGATCGGCAAAGGCAGGCGGGCGCTTGCACAGCGCAACTTCGGGCCAAAGGCCGGGCCGGACGAAACCGCGCAGGCGCAATGGGTGGATCGCTGGGTGGACATCGACCCCTCAAGGTATCCGGCGCTTGCGCGCTGGATCGAGATGGTTCAGGCCGCCTCCCCGATCGTCGAGTCCAGAACCGAGGCGGCATTCACCCCCGGCGTGGTGTTTGCGGCGATCGCCATCGTGCTGACGCTCGGGACGATCGAGGTCTTGTTCCGCTGCACGATTTCCTGAACGGCAAGGCAACGCGGAGCGATGATTTCGAGTGGCGGTGTCCCGATTCCCTCCGCGAGCGTTCTAGTTCAGGCCGCACCGTCCAAAATGTAGCGCTCGAAGAAAAAGTGAGAATGGGCGGCAACTTGTTGTCGGGAATGCCTGTTGACACCTAATGCGTTTAGTGTGTATTTATACACAATATGAAAAGCCGGGAAATAATCTTGGTTCTTCAAAGGGATGGGTGGTTCCAAGTGGCTCAAAAAGGTAGCCATGTCCAGTTCAAGCATCCTGTCAAGAAGGGCCGCGTGACCGTCCCCCATCCCGAACGGGACATCCCGGTCGGGACGCTGAAGAGTATTGAAAAGCAGTCAGGTCTGAAGCTGAGGTAAGAGCCATGCGCAACTATATTGGTCTTATCCATAAAGAAGCTGAAAGCCATTTCGGCGTTTCCTTTCCGGACTTTCCGGGCGTTATTACTGCGGGCACGGATTTGGATGACGCTCGTAATATGGCTGAAGAAGCCCTGACCTTTCATATCCAGGGTATGGCAGAAGATGGAGAAGCTGTTCCCGCGCCCTCTTCTCTGGAAGAGATCATGGCCGATCCGGCCAATGCCAACAGCGTTGCCATCCTTGTTTCGGTAAGAACCGAACAGCCAAAATCTATCCGCGTAAACGTCACTTTTCCGGAGGACGTTCTGGAGCAGATCGACAAATATGCCGAGGCTCACGGCTTCACGCGCTCCGGCCTTCTGACTCAGGCAGCCAGGAAGCTCATGGCAGAGCCAGCGTAAGTTACCATCGCCCTAGACGAGCGAGTAGAAGACGCACAGCGCAAGGCTCGCCCAGACCGCCATGCTGAAGTAAAGCGACATCCAGGCGATCTCGTCTTTCCAGTGGACGATATCGTGGGTCACGACCCAGCGCGTGCTCGCGTCACGAAGCCCTTCCATGAGTCGCAGGCGCTTTGAGCCGATCGCCGCGTCGGCCCGCCACCGGCTCAAATACATCGGCACATCGATGGTCATGAGAAATGCCAGATAGAATGCAATGCCGACGATGGCGACGACGAGGACCGCGCGAATTGCGCCATCGAACTCCGGCACGAGCCGGCCAAGGCCGATCGCGACGACGCCGAAGGCAACTGCCCATATGGAATTTTCGATGGCGTTGCCGAGATAATGGGTGGTCAGCACCGCATACCAGGAGAAACATTCGGCAACGAGTATCAACGGCACGACTACCCACGCCGCGTTCAAGGTGGTGCCCGACCCCGTCATCTGGCCAAGCTGGTGCAGGAGGATTGCCCATTGGGCCGCGAAACAGACCTCGGCTACGGTTGCAACCGTGCGTCCGACGACGACGCTCGACAGCCAGGTGTCGAACAGGCAGATCCGCTGAACATCCGCGCGCGGAAGCAGTGAGCGGAAGGCGCAGCCGAAGACATAGGCCGCACACAGCAGCAGCATGAGTTCGGTGCCGGATGGGCCAGGAGACACGGCCTCGCGCAGCAGAAGCGTGAAGCCGGAGATGCTGACCGGACTGCGGATCGGCTCGTGGAACTGGTCGTAGAGCACGAACCAGGCTGCGATATTTGCGCCGCTGATCGAGGTCAGCAAACCCCACCACCACGCAACCGGATTTGACCAGACCAGGGAGTTTGGGCGCGCTCGCCATTCCGAACTCATCGCTCTCCAACCCTTATCAACAGACGTATTCAAACTGACATCTAACCGAATTAATTCTGTCACATAATGTTTCAACTCGCGACCCAAAAAATGTATGGATTTTTGTTGCTTTCGGTCCGAAAGCCGCGTCGGACGAAGCAAGCTGCGGTCGAGATGTCCCTTGAAAAGAACCGCGGAGGCGAAATCGACGACGGCGCGGGCCGCAGCGATCGGGATGACCTGCCAACCAAGGTCTACTGGAAACCAATTCAGGCCCGGCTACTTCTTGATCCATGCAGACTGTCCTGATCTCCGGTGCCGGGATAGCCGGACCTGCGCTCGCCTTCTGGCTGAGGCAGGCTGGATTCGAGACGACCCTGATCGAGCGGGCGCCGGCCTTGCGCAGTGGCGGCTACGTGCTTGACGTCTGGGGGCTCGGATACGATATCGCCGAGCGCATGGGCCTGCTCCAGGAGATGAACCGGATCGGCTATCACGCGCGGGAATTGAGGATCGTGGACGATTCCGGGCGGCGCCTCGCGGGCTTTGGCACCAGGATCTTCTACGAACTGACCGGCGGGCGCTTCGTGACGCTGCGGCGAAGCGATCTGTCGCGGCTGTTGTTCGAGAAGGCCAGAGGCTTCTGCGAAACCATGTTCGACGAGGAGATCGTCGCGCTCGAGGAGCAAGCGGATGGCGTCCGGGTCCGCTTGAAGAACGCGGGCGAACGCCGGTTCGATCTCGTGATCGGAGCCGACGGCCTGCATTCCGCCGTTCGCAGGCTTGCCTTCGCCCCGCAATCGCAGTTCGAGCGCCATCTCGGCTACGCCGTCGCGGCATTCGAGGTGGCGGGATATCGTCCTCGCGATGAAGACGTGTATGTGATGCATGGAAAGCCGGGCCGGATGGTCGGACGCTTCACGCTGCACGACGATCGCACCCTGTTCCTGTTCGTGTTCGCCGCAGAGGATGCTTCCCTGCCCGCGACGCTATTGCAGCAGAAGGCGATGCTGCGCGAGCGTTACGGCCGTTGCGCCTGGGAGTGCCCACAAATCCTGGAGAGACTCGATTCGGTCGAAGAACTCTATTTCGACAGGGTCAGCCAGATCAGGATGCCCTCCTGGTCGCGCGGCCGCGTCGCGCTGGTCGGCGATGCGGCATTCTGCGTGTCGCTGTTGGCCGGTCAGGGTTCTTCGCTGGCGATGATCTCGGCTTACGTGCTGGCCGGAGAGCTTATCGCTTCGCACGGCCAGCATCGGCAGGCGTTCGACAGATACGAGCAGCGGTTGCGCGGCTTTGTCGAAACCAAACAGCGGGGCGCCGAGCGCTTTGCGGGCGCCTTCGCGCCGAAAACAAATATCGGTCTCCTCGTGCGCAACCTGGTCATCAAGGCGTTTGCGATTCCAGGCTTCGCCAGGCTCGCGGTAGGCCGGGATATCGCCGACACGCTCGTGCTTCCCGATTTTCATTGGCCGGCGGGTTGACCGCGCGGAAGGCCAACCTTCGATCAGCGGTTCCCTCATGCCTTCCCCGGCGAGAGTGGAATGATCATCGAAATGTTTCTCCGGAAGTCCGGGTTGTGCCGCCAGAAGCCACCCTCCTCATTGCTGCAATCGGCTTCATTTGTAGCCTGGAGTGGCGTAGATTTACTCCTGAAGCTGCCGAAGAGAATGTGCCAAAGTCCGAGGGAGAGCGAGCAGCGATCGTGCCGTTAGGTCAACTCGGCCGAAGGTTTTCTTGACCAGCCTGAGGTCGTCAACGGATTTTCCGATTTGATGGTGGAGGTCTTCGGCGAGGCAATCGGCAAACACGCGCGATCCGCTGTCGGAATGGCGGGCCTTCCGTTCAACAATGCCGTTGAGGTTGAGATGATAGTTGAAGTGGCAGAATGATCGGCCAATTGGCCCCGGTGCAAGACCAGCCTCGCAAGTGCAGTCAGGGAGGGAAAACGGGGGAAACCGATGACATCAAAACACGTGATGGCATTCACAGGAATTGTGGCTTTTCTTGCTTGCGTCTTGCCTGCCCAGGCACAGCAAGCGCCCGACCCGCGTGTTGTAGACGTTGTTCAGTCTGGAAAGCTTCGGGTAGCTCTTGGCCTGGGAAGTCCCGTACTGGCCATAAAGGACCCAAAGAGCGGCGAGCTGCGTGGCCCGGCATTAGACCTCGCACGTGCGCTGGCGACGAAAATCGGTGCGCAGCTCGAACCAGTCGAATACCCGAGACCGGGCGCAATACTGCAGGGTATTCAGAACAATGAGTGGGACGTGACGTTTTTGGTGGCCGATCCTGCTCGCTCGGCGGAGGCCGACTTTTCACCCCCGTATATGCAGACCGACTATACGTATTTGGTTCCGGCCGGCTCTACAAAGCATTCAGTCGCTGACGTCGACCAACCCGGTGTTCGCATAGCGGTCCCGCGCGGAGACGGTTCCGATCTGCGTCTGACCAAGATGTTGAAGCACGCTGAATTGGCGCGGGCGGACAGCGTTGCAGCCATCGTCGACATGGTGCGGGCTGGCCAAGTTGATGCGTACGCAGGGCCGCGCGTGGTCTTGCTGAAACTGAGCGAACAAGCTCCGGGTTCTCGGGTCCTGGACGAAGGGTTTGCCGACATCGTCTACGTCGCAATGGTCCCAAAGGGCAAGGCTGGCCGTATCGCATACGTGAGCGACTTTATGGAGGAAGCCAAGAGCTCGGGCTTGGTGCAGCGAACAATCGACCAGTACGGCCTGAAGGGCATTCAGGTAGCAGGCGCAAAATCTTCGGGCGGACATGGTTCACGATAAGCCTTGGAGGCAGTTTTCGTCCGGTCAAGGTCAAAGGCGGAAACCCTCCCTGGCGGGAGTGGAACGTTCATCGAGCGGCGTTTGCGATTCCCCGCTTCGCCAGGCTCGCGGTAGGCCGGGATATCGGCGACACGCTCGTGCTTCCCGATTTTCATTGGCCGGCGCTTTGACCGCGCGGAACGCCAAGCCCTCGATCTCGCGCCCGGCTTACCTGCGCTCTCAGTCGCCTTTGAGGAATGGAAGAATGAGCGCGATGGCCTGGTCGGGCTGTTCCTCCATGATCCAGTGTCCGGAATCGGCGACCACGGCGCCGCGGACATTCGCTGCGGCAAAGGCGATCTCGGCGGCGAGATGAGCTCCGTAGGAGTGATCGCCGCCGATCGCAAGCACCGGCAGAACCAGTTTTCCCTTCTCCGAGAGCAGTTTCTGATTGTCGATGGCATCCTGGGCGAAGGCCGCAAACTGACCGCTGAGTGCGTCGTGGATTGCGCCCGGCCGCGCGTACAGCGCCGCATAGTGATTGCGCGTCGCCTCGTCGATCCTCGCCGGCGTTGCCGACAATTCGTTGTAGAAACGATCGAGCAGAATGCGCTCCCGCCCGGCCACCAGCCGTTCCACATCGGGACCGCGGAAATTGAAGTGCCAGGTCTTGGGATTCTTCAACTGTTCGTCCCAGTGTCCGATTCCAGGTAACGGCGCGTCCATGGCCACCCACCTCGTCGTCCGCGCAGGATACTGGGCGGCGAAGGCGTAGCCGACCATGTTGCCGATGTCATGCGTTACCAGCGCGACCTGGCCGATCCCCAGTCGATCCAGGATAGCAGCGAGGTCGCGGGCCTGCGCGACCTTCTCATAGCCGCCTTCGGGATGAGACGATAATCCCATGCCACGCAGGTCGGGCACGACCACGGTGTGATCCTTCATGAGCGCCTCGGCGAGCGGCACCCACATGTCCCCGGTGTCACCAAAACCGTGCAGCAGCACGACGGCCGGTCCGCTACCGCCCACGCGGACATATTGCGTGCCGTCGCTGACGGACATCTGCTCGGCGCGCACGCTCGCAGGCCAGGGCATGATCTCGGAATGCGCGGGTTTCGCACCGAAAAGCCCGGCGATTGTCAGGGACGCAACAAGAATGACCAGAAAACGACAGACCGAGGTTAAAGGGCCCAGATGCCGGGACATGAGGTTCCTCCAGGTAGCGGCCCCGCGGCAAGCCCGATGGCCGGTCGATTGCGCTCGAACATGCAATCTTCCTGCCGAAGATAACCGCAATGCAGCTTCACGGACCACCCGCGTGCCCCGTTAACCTGGGTTGCAGATTCCAGAAAAGTCAGGATTCGGCCAAGCTGAAGACAAGTTTCGCGAGTTGTTACAGCTCCCGGGCAGGGTCACGTATATGCGAGGACCCATGGATCGAAGACCCACACATCGAAGACCGACAGATCGAGAAATCATCTATCGAAGATTCTTTCATCGAACCTTCCTGATTGCCGCCTTCTCTCTCCTTTTCATCCCGTCGGCTCGCACCGAGAGCGGCCTTGCTTCCTATTACGGCGGTCGCGGCCATGGCATGACTTGCGCCCACCGCACGAGGCCCTTCGGAAGCCTCGTGACCGTGCACTACGGCGCACGCTCGATCCAATGCCGCGTCAACGACCGCGGACCATTCGTGCGCGGCAGGGTCATCGATGTTTCGGTGAGCGCGGCGCGAGCACTCGGCATGATGCGATCGGGCATCGTTCGCGTCTCGGTCGAGTAGCAAGACTCGTCGGACAACAAGGCGTCGGCGCCAATTTCGCAAACCGCTGTTCAGTTCGGGAATACGCCGCGATTCACCTGCTGTTGCTCGGCGGCGGATTGTTCCGCCGCGACTGCGCGTCTGTAGCCGCGGCGCTCCTTGAGGCGTTGCCAATAGATGGCGACGTTGGGTCCGAAATCCTTCGACAGCCCGATGTTTTCGGCGAGCCGGAGCGCGTAACCGATCGCGATGTCGGCCGCGGTGAAACGGCCGGCGACGAGCATCGTGCCATGCGCCGTGGCTGCTTCGACCGCCCGCAACCGTCCCAGAAACCATTTGGTGTAGTCGGTCGCGACCTGCGGACTGCGCCGCTCCTCGGGTTCAAGGCGGCTGTAGCGCAGCACCAGCGCCTGCGGAAACGTCAGCGTGGCATCGCTGAAATACATCCAGTTCAGGAATGCGCCGAATGCGGCCTCGTCGCTGCCGACGATCAGCGGCGTCGGGCCATATCTGGTGCCGAGATAATGACAAATGGCGGAGGATTCCGTCATTCTGGTCTCGCCGTCGATCATCAGGGGAATCGTGCCAAGCGGGTTGAGCGCGAGGAATTCCCTGGCGAAGACCCGAGGCGGGAAAGGCAGCATCTTCAGATCGTAAGCCAGCCCCATTTCTTCCAGCATCCATAGCGGACGAAACGAGCGGGCGGCGCGGCAGTGATAAAGCGTGATCATTGGTCGTTTCCCCTGGTTCCGGTCGTCCACCGCTTTTTCGCTCCGGGCCAGTGGAGTGGATTTGACCTTCGCTCGCCAGTGGCAGCGGATACGAAAGTGGATGTCAAATCCTAAACTCCACTAAAATCCGATATTTGCCAGTGGTCCATTAAGTCCAGCATTCTCACAGGTGCTCCGCGGGCGGCTGGGAGAGCCCGGACGGATTGGCAACACACCATCGGTTTGCCCTATTTTCGTTCATCTTACCTGCTTTGCCAGTGCGGTCGATTTGACATTCGCTTGGGTATTTCCGCGAGTCCTCGCGGCGAATGTCAAATCCTCTCAACCATGGGGCACCAATGGTTTTCCGCCGACATCACTCAGCGGTCCTTGTTGCCGCGGGCTTTGCCTGCGGGCTCCTTTCCGGATTGAGCCGCCCCGTAGCCGCCGAGTCGGCGCCGCCGGCGGAAATGATCTCCGCGTTTCGCCTTCAGAACGGCGAAGGCAAGGTCAAGATCGATCCGACGCTCAACCGGATTGCGCATGAACAGGCCGCGGCGATGGCGGAAAAGGACCTGCTCGACCATGGCGTGCTCGGTCCGTTCAGCTCACGGGTGGCGCCTGCCGGCTCGTCGCGGGCCGCCGAAAATATCGCTTATGGATTCGATAATTTTCCCAAGACGCTGGATCAATGGATCGCATCGAGCGGACACCGCAGCAATCTCCTGCTGCACGGCGCGACGCGGGTCGGCGTCGCAAGCGCGAAAAATTCAAAGAGTGGCCGCACCTATTGGGCCATGGTCATCGCCGGCGAGAAGGTCCGCCCCAAACGCGCCAAGGGAGAGCCGGTCACGGCCGCGAATGCGCCGGATCAACCCTGCCAGATCATGCTTCTCAGCATCTGCCTGAAAGAATAGTCCCGGCCTTGAGCCGATGTGCGGCTTTGCAGGCTCGTTCGCGAATGTTAATTCGTTCGACCGACCGGAGGGACGAACATGTCGAATGAATTTCGCCTGAACGATTATCTCGAACGCATCGGCTATGCCGGATCGGCGAGACCCGATCTCGCAACCCTCGCCGCGCTTCATTCCGCCCACGTGGCGACAATCCCGTTTGAAGGCATCGATCCGCTGCTGCGCCGCCCGGTCCGTCTCGACCTTGCCTCGGTGCAGGCAAAACTCGTCGATGGTCGTCGCGGCGGATATTGTTTCGAGCAGAACGCGCTGTTCAAGGCCGCGCTCGATGCGATCGGCTTCAGGCTCACGGGCCTTGCGGCGCGCGTGCGCTGGATGGCACCGCCCGATAGTCCGCTCGGGCCGAAGACCCACATGTTGCTCAAGGTCGACCTCGACGAAGGACCACATCTGGCCGATGTCGGCTTTGGCGCCTGCCTCTTGGATGCGCCGCTGAAATTCCAGACCGATGTCGACCAGCGCACGGCGATGGGAACCTACCGGCTGAGCCAGTCGGATGGCCTGTTCTCGCTGGCCGCGCGGCGAGGTGCGGGCTGGCGGACCATGTATGTCTTCGACCTGCAGCCCCAAATCCACGCCGATTACGAACTCGGCAGCTGGTTCACCTCCACCAGCCCACTTGTACCGTTCACGAGCAGGCTGATCATGGAGAGGCTCGATGACGACCGCCGCTACAAGCTGGTCAATCGCACTTTCATCGTCGAGGCGCGCGACGGCGAGGTTGTCGAGGAACGCCCGATCGCCAGCCCCGATGAATTGCGCCTGATTATCGAGGAGAATTTCAGCGTGGCGCTGCCCGCAACCCCTGAAGAAGTTTTCAGCCGGATCGGAAACTAGCGAGCGCTTCGCAATCCATCTCGACACCTGCTCGCGCTTGATTCAAGTCAACAAAGCAGAGCCTCGTCGCAACTAGCTTGCTGTGCTCGACTTTAATCGTGTGGCGAGGGTCTTGAGATGACGTACAACATCCTGAAAGCGGTAGCCGGGTCCGCGATTTCTATCGTTCTCGCCGGGACAGTTCCTGCAAGCGCTCAGACGGCCGTTACCGAGCAGGAGGCGCGTTCGATCGGCGCCAATGCCTATCTCTATTTCTACTCGCTTGTGACAATGGATATCTCACGCAGGCAAATGACGAACATCGAGCCCGGCAAGGAACTTGGCAAAGGCCCGATGAACATGTTCACCAATATACCGACCTATCCGCCGGCCGACATCAAAATCGTGGTGCGTCCGAATTTCGACACGTTGTATTCCAGCGCCTGGCTCGATCTGACCAAAGAGCCGATGGTGGTCTCCGCGCCGGACACCAATGGCCGTTATTACCTGCTGCCGATGCTCGACATGTGGACGGACGTGTTCGCTTCGCCGGGTTGGCGCACCACGGGCACGCAAGCCGGCAATTTCCTCATCACCCCTCCCGGCTGGACCGGCACAGTTCCGGCCGGCATGACTGCGATCGCTTCACCGACCGCCTTCGTCTGGGTCATCGGGCGAACCAAGACCGACGGACCGGCCGACTACGAGGTGGTTCACAAGATACAGGCCGGCTACAAGGTCACCCCGCTCTCGCAATGGGGCAAGACGCCCCTGCCCGCCACGGTGACGATCGATCCGACGGTGGACATGAAGACACCGCCGAAGATACAGGTCGACAGCATGCCGGCCGACAAGTTCTTCGCCTATGCGGCCGAGCTTCTCAAGGTCAACGCGCCTCACCTTACCGACCAGCCGATGCTGGCTCAGCTGAAGAAGCTCGGCTTCGAACCGGGCAAGAGCTTCGATATGGAAAAGGCGGCTCCGGCGGTTCGCAGCGGTCTTGCGAACGCTCCCGCCGAGGCCCGCCAGCTGATGGCGTGGAAGGTGCCGACCCTTGCGCGCGTCGTGAACGGCTGGTCCATGAATACCGACACGATGGGCGTCTATGGCAACTATTATCTCAAGCGCGCCATCGTTACCCAATTCGGTCTGGGTGCGAACCTGCCGGAGGATGCGATCTATCCCCTGAATCTCGCCGACGACAGCGGCAAGCCGCTCGAGGGGACAAGCAGGTACACGCTCCATTTTGAAAAAGGCGCGATGCCGCCGGCGGACGCATTCTGGTCGGTCACGCTTTATGATTCCGATGGATTCCAGGTCGCAAATCGGCTCAACCGATTTGCCGTCTCGAGCTGGATGCCGTTGAAGCTCAACGCGGATGGTTCGCTCGATCTTTATTTCCAGAACGAGAGTCCCGGCGCGGACAAGGATGCGAACTGGCTCCCGGCCCCAAAGGGAGAGTTCAATCTGACGCTGCGGCTATACGCGCCGAAATCGGAGGCGCTCACCGGAAAGTGGAACCCGCCGCCGGTCATGCGAGCATTGTCCGTGCCCGGACTGGCCACGCAATAAAAATGTTCTGACAGCGGCGGAATGGCAGACATTCCCCAACTACTGCTGCCTGGAGCCCAGATCCGAACTCATGCACCGCAGCCAACGCCGCTATTCCCTCGTCCGGAGCAGCCGAGCTTTGATGGCTCTTCGGCACAACTCAAAAGACGCGCGGGCTTGTCAGCGTATCGGTAAACCACGGCGATATTCCCTCCTCCGGTACAGCCCCATTCCTGAAGTTCCGAAGAAACATTTGCCTTCATTCGATCACAGATCGACAAGCCAGCCGCCGTCTTTCAGACACACTAGATCAAGGCGGTGTTGCAAATCCGGTACGCGTGCTCGGCGCTTGATCGCGTATAGTGCTCAAAGATTATTCGGTGCCAGATGAATGCTTCAGCAGAAGCGTTCAAACGGGGGGAAATATGATGAAGCAAGTTTTACTGGGTAGCCTTGGTCTTGCTGCAATGGCCGTTCCCGCGCTCGCGGCTGATCTTCCGGTCAAGGCACCGCCGCCGCCGGTGATTCCGATTTTCAATTGGTCGGGCTTCTACATCGGCGGCAACGCTGGCTGGGGGCGCAGCGACGATTGCTGGGACGCCGTCACGGCAGCGGGGGCGTTGCTGGTCGATGCCTGCCACGATCACTCCGGAGGCGTCATCGGCGGTCAGATCGGCTACCGCTGGCAGCTGCCCAACAACAACTTCGTCGTCGGTCTGGAAGCTCAGGGCGACTGGGCGAATCTCAGAAGCTCGCATATCAGCCTTTTCGATCCGACGGTGACGTTTGGCAGCAAGGTTGATGGCTTGGGCCTTTTCACCGGCCAGTTCGGTTTTTCGTGGGACAGGTGGCTGTGGTACGTGAAGGCTGGCGCAGCGGTGACGGATAACAACTTCTTCATCAACTCAACCGTTACCGGACTTGGTCTTGCCTCGGTAAGCTCGACCCGCTGGGGTGGGACTTTGGGTACCGGATTCGAGTACGCCTTTGCGCCGAACTGGTCGGTGGGCTTTGAATACGACCACCTTTTCATGGGCGGCGCCAACACGACGTTCATCGCTGTGGATCCGCTGCTCACGGGCGCGGCCACTCGGATCAACCAGGACGTGGACATAGCCACCGTGCGCTTCAATTACCGCTTTGGCGGCTTTGGGAGCCCGGTCGTCGCCCGTTACTGATTTCTTCGTCCGGCGATGCTCTTCCGGCCTGAAGCGGGATGATCACTGGTTGAATCAGTTGGCAGGCCGTTCAGTTCACCTCTCCCGCTTGCGGGGGAGGTCGCCGCACTCGCAGAGTGCGTCGGGTGGTGGCCGGCCCGGATGATCAAATTCCAGGGCCGCGTTGCCTTTCATTCAGATGCGTCAGCATGGCGTTGCAGGCTTCTTCGGCCTCGGTGAAGGTCGAAAACGGAGAGCCCGTGATGCTGGCGGCGCCGGTGCGTCCATGGAGCGGCCGCCATGAGGCGAGATAGCCGGGGCGTCCGCGAAAGCCGGGCCCGGCAGGATCCTCATGGC
The DNA here is from genome assembly GCA_963820275.1 of uncultured Alphaproteobacteria bacterium. Classification (GTDB taxonomy): domain Bacteria; phylum Pseudomonadota; class Alphaproteobacteria; order Rhizobiales; family Xanthobacteraceae; genus Bradyrhizobium. Next base: position 104,385 of record CAWFZL010000034.1, on the reverse strand, counting down.
TGATCACGAACGAAAACCCGTCGTCGCTCGCGCTCCAGATTTCGATGTGCTCAAGGACGCCGTGGAACTGAAGGGACATCGTCAATCGCCCGCACATTACCGGGAGGGTCATCGAGAGCCATCGTTGCCATTCTCCGGCACCACGTCGGGGGGACGCGGGCCGACGTCTCGTGAAGGTGTCTCGTCGGCCTGAGATTTGAGATCGACGGCCTTGTCCATCAGGAAGGCCGCAAACAGCGGATCGGAAGTCTGTTTGGCAAACCTCAGCAGCGTCTCAATCTGACGCAGGAAATAGCCGCGATCCAACATGGCAAAAATCCCCTGACCCCCAGCAATTACATCACGCTCGACGGCGGATTTCGTTCCGGCCTTGCGTGCAAAAATGTACAGAGGCAAATGGTTCCATCGGACCGGAATGGAACCTGCGCGGATTTTGTCGGAACTCCAGCACGACGCTCCGCCGAAAGTCGGGCTACCTTTGATCGCGGCGAACGAGGAGTGGAGTCATACCCTCTTCACTGAAACGCGAAGATCCGCTTCCAGTCGTCTTTCATGCTGACAACGGTCCAGTCGTTGGCGGGGGCTACTTCCAGCGCCTTCTCCAAATGACCGAAATGAGTTTGCCTGTCGTAGGCGTATTCGCGCTCGCCGTCGGTATGATGCACGATCAGGCCGAAGCGGCGACCTTCGCCCTTCGTCGCCCATTGAAGCATCTCGAGATCGCCGTCCGAATTTCCGAATGCGGCGATGGGGCGCTGGCCGATGTGCTCATTGATGCCGACCGGCTTGCCGGGGCCATCGTCGATAAAATCGACCTCGGGCAGGCGTAACAGCTCCGGCTTTCCATCGCGCATCTCGAATTTCGTCTTGATCGACGACCCCACGACCTGATCGGGGGGCACCCCATAGACAGGTTCGGCCCACGGTCGCATGAATTCGATGCCGCCGCCCGAGACGATGAAAGTCTTGAACCCGTTCGCGCGCAGGAAACCCAGCAACTCTATCATTGGCAGATAGACGAGCTCGGTGTACGGCCGCTTCCAGCGAGGATCGCGGGCAGTGGCGATCCACTCCCGCACGATTGTCTCGAATTCCCTTGTGCTCATTCCGGCATGCGTCGCCATGACCAGCACCAGCAGCCCGCGTTCGCCGGAAGCGGCCAATGTTCTCATGTCCCCTTCGATGGCGGCCTTGAAGGGTTGCGCGTCCTTCCATTCGGGGTGCTGCGGAGCCAATGCCCTCACGCGATCGAGCGCGAAGACGAGTTGCGTATACATCGGATGCTCCACCCACAGCGTGCCGTCATTGTCGAAGGTCGCGATGCGTTGCTGCACCGGCACGAAATCGGGCGAGCCCTCGCGGGTGACCGCGGCAACGAAGTCGAGGATCGATTGCCTGGCGCTTCCCTCGTTCCAGGACGGCAGCGGAGTGGCCGGCGTTGCCGACTGCGCAAACGCCACACGGGATGGACGAGCGATTCCTGAAACGAAGGGCAGCGCGCCCAGGCTCGCCAGCACGCCGCGACGTGTAGGAGAAAGCTTCGTCATGTGTCTCCCCTTCCTCGCGGCTGTATGGTTGGTGTCGGTCGTACCCTCTAGCGGTTCGCGGCGCGTGGACATTTGCCTCCATCGAGCGTCAGCTTCACGTCGATGAGCTGCCCGTTCCGCCTCAACCAGAGATGGATGGTATCGCCAGGCGCGAACGCGGCGATGCTGCCGGCGAAATCGGTCCAATTCTGGAGGGGGTTTCCGTTGATCGAAGTTAGTACGTCACCTGCTTCGATGCCGGCGCGGGCCGCCGGGCTACCCGCCAGCGGCTGCTTGAATATCGCGCCATATTTCACGTCCATGCCAAGGCTCTCGGCGAAAACCCTTGACATGGGTTTCACTCCGACGCCGATCCATCCGCACGTGGCGGAAGGTTGATTGCGGCCGGCGGCCATCGCCGAGCTAAGTTCTTGAGCGCCGAAAGACAGCAACAATGATAAGCCTGCCACGATCATGGCGGCCTGCGCGCGCGTTGGCGGGATGCGCGGTTTGACCTGCCTGCGGCTCGGAAATCCGAGATGCTCTTTCATGACTGCTCCGGGGCCGTTTGTTCTGGATCGCCGCCGATCCAGCCGCCCGCGCGACCTTCAGTGCAGGCTGGAGCTTACCGGTTCGCTGAGCGGTTTCATATCAATGATGTCGCCCTCCCTGACGTGATCGCGGATCGCCGCGAGTTCCGCCGAGTTGATCTCAAGGAGCCACCTGCTCCACTCCATCGGATATCCCTCAGGGGCGACCGGCTCGCCGCTCGCGGCGTATCGATACTTCGCCAGCGCTCCCATCGCGCGTTCCATCGCGCTGCCGTCTTTCAGGGTAAGCACACACCTCATCTCGCACCTCGCTTGTCTCAATTTGATTGGAGCGTGGCACGTCATCGCGGCGGGCGTGTTGACGCGGATCAAGGCCGGGATGGCTGGCAGGGTGGCGCGCTCGCGAGGCGCAAACCGCGCGGCCAAGACGGATCTCCCGCGGCTCGGGAGATCGCGCAAGGCATCATCGCGTAAGCGGAACTGGCGCGGCGGCAGCCGGACGAGGCGCCGATGATATCTGCGCTGCAGGCGACGGCACCTTGGGCGGCGCGGGCTTCGGCTGCGCCACCGCGGCAGCCTGCGGCGCCGGAGCTTGAGGCGTGAACGAAATCTTCTGTCTGATGTCTTCCTCGACCGCCTGAAGTGCTGCAATTCTCTGGGCCATCTGGTTCTGCACGGCCGCGAGCTGGTCTACGCTGGCCCGCACGGCGTCGAGATTGGACGACATCGTCTCAAGCTGCGGCGTCCGGCCGGCGAAAGTTGCCACCGCGCTCGGCGGCTTCGTCATCAAGAAGGGCAAAAGCGGCGCCAGCGCCGGAGCACGCGCCGCCAGCATCTCGGTTGCCGCATCACCATAGGACTGCCAGCCGAGCGTGGCGCCGACACCGATGAGAACCGCGATGGTGAACCTGGTGACGAAGCGGAACATCCGCCTCACGATCGAAGGCTGCTGCCTTGCCGCCTGTCGTCTCCTGAAACCGAAGCGTCCGGATTCGCCCGCGGGACGACTGCCGAAGCGAAAATCGGGCCGGATATCCGCATCCCGCGCGGAGCCGGCAGGTGAGGTTCCCTCAACTCTCGTCCAATCGTTGTCCGCAAGTGGTGGGCTTTGAATCATGGTACTCTACTCGACCTTACTGCTCATCAATGATGCAAGTTCCCAAGCCGGTTTGACGGAAGGGAGGCGGGAGCGCAGCGGCGCTGGGGCAAATATGAGGCCGCCACGCCATGCATGATAGTCATGTTTGTCGTCATGACCTGGCATCAACGCCTGGCATTCAAGATCAATCGGCGGGCGGATGTGGATATGAGCGTGAATGAGGTCACGTCGAACCGCAAACGCTACGAGAGCGTGCTCCACTCCCGCGTGCGGTGGTCCGAGGCGAGCAAAGCTCGCTCTCTAGGTTTCTCGATCTAGCTGGGTCTCTGAAGCCCGCGGCTGTTGGCCCATTTCTCGATGTTTTCGAGAACCTGTTCGTAGCTCGCACGACGGGGCAGTGGTGGCTCCTTCGGCTTCCGCGGCTCTCCGATCTTGCCGGATTTCTCAGTCTTGTCGGTCATGAATTTCCGCCTTCCGGCCCCAACACTTTTATTCATAGCACATCCGGAAATCGAATTAAACCATTGTTTTTGTTTGATTATTCTGCAAATATTTAGCCGGAGTCAAAGTCTTGGGAACAAACTCGGGCGTGGCATGTTGAGTGACTTACTCAATTTGAGAGGTTGGCTTTCCCATGAACGAAATGCGTGGCGAACGATTGCAGGTGATGCTCTCCCCGGAGGAGCTTGCTGCCGTTGACGATTTTCGTTTCAGGCATCGAATGCCAACGAGGGCGGCAGCCGTGCGGGAATTATTGAGGTTCGGCTTGGCCGCGGCCGGCGTGGACGGTGCTGCGGGCGTGAAATCCAGCGATTACGGCGTTTTCAAGCGTGGCCCCGACGGACACAGAATGAAGGACAATTAGTCAGGAACCGAATGACGGTTTGATGAATTGTAGTCGATTGCTGCAATTGAGCAGCCGTAGCAATCGGCTGGCGAATGATAAAGGAAACTGATCCCCCCGGCGGAGGAGATGAAGGGCGGCGTCGCAAGCAGGGGGAGTTCAATTGTCCCCGCTGTGGCGCGCAGCCGCGCCTTCTCCATCAGTTTCTGGACTCGCGGAAAAGCCGGCAAGTCCAGCTCTTCGAATGCCAGTGCGGCGAACGCCTGTGGGGCGATTAGAGCCTTTTTCGGTTCTGGTTGAATCAGAACCTGCCTGGCCGAAGTCTAATGAAGGCAATGCGGAGCGACCTCGCTCGCCATTCCTTGGTCAAATCCGCATCGGGTGTTATCGTCTCGTCGCCTTTTCGCAGAAGAGAGTCCGATGAGCAGCACGGCGCCGGAACAACAGAACCAGTCGCGCGACCTCGCGATCGCCGCGATCAGGCAGGCGCTTCGAGAGATCGGGGATGCGGGCGAGCGGCTCGCGCAAGTGGATGAGACGGCCCCGCGTCTGGATTTGCGGCAGGAATACGAGAAAGCCTTTCCCCGCATTCCCGCTGAAAGACAAATCCGCCCTGCGGAGACGAGACCTCAACGACGAACGGCCGGATCGCGTGGCCGGCCCGTGGTCTGGAGCCTTGTGGGTATTTTGGCTTCAGCAGGCATCGGCGTTGCCGCCTTTGGCTGGCAATCAACCCACGAACAGGAGACGCAAGCCGACCCCGTTTCGACCGGGTCGGTCTCGACCGCGCCAAGAGAGCCGGTTGAACGGGTGGTCGTGCAAGGCGCGGCAGCAACCAAACCGGATGCGGAAATCCAGCAACCCTCGTCTGACCCGCAGATCACGCCCCAGCGCGCGGCTCAGGCCGTTCCGCCAACCGTGACGACTGCGCCCGATCCGGCGCCGCTCGTGCACGAGCTCGCCACCTTCGAGCCGGCGATCGATCAGCTCAAGGCCGATCGGACGCAGACGGTCCGCGACAATCCGGATCTGGCCGATCGTCTCCGGGCCGCGCAGGAAATCGCGCGCCAGAACACCGACAGCGCCGAAGAATTCAAATCGGCGCTGGCGCAGATAACAAGGCAAAACGCCGATCTCGCCGAAGAGGTCAAGGCGATGCGGGCGCAAATGGCACGCGACAACGCCGACTTCGCCGAACGGCTCAAGGCAGGCAGTGAGCAAATGGCGAGGCTCGCCGACCAGCTCAAGGCAAGCCAGGAACAGATCGCGCGCCTCACCGCCGTCGAGCAAAAGCCGCGGCCGAGACCGGTGGCGTCCTTGCCGCAGCCCGCCGCCAACGCAACGCCTCGCAAGCCGCCGACAGCATTGGCGCCCTCCTCCTCCTCGCAGGCACGCGCGCAGACGCAGGACCCACGACGTTTGGTGCAGCAGCCCAAGCAGCAGTGACAGGCCTCGTCCGGCGGGCTTGCCTCGATGGCCATCAAGAACTCGCTCATCACCGCATCGGAGGCCTTCGTCTGATTGTTCCGACACAGGAACCTTCCATGATCCTCCGAGTTGAGCGATGGGCCAATCCCGCTCGCCCGGAGAACGGTCCGTTGGAGGACTTTCCTATGCCCCGGATTTCAGCATTTGTTGTCGTGCTAACGCTGCCATTGACGACCGGCGCTCTGGCAGCACCAAAGGATCAAGGCAAATCCGACCAAAGCTGCTACTCGCAAAGATGCTACGAGGAATGTTCTGCAAAATCAGTCAATAAAGACTGCGAAAATACCTGCGAACGGATCGCGAGCACCAAGCCACCTTGCAAGTAGTCGGCATCATTTCAGCTTGCAGGCTCGTTGCCGGGATCACATGGGTCGACGTGCGCCGGATGCAAAAAAGCAAGGCCGGCCCACACTGGCAGCCTCTTTCGACACGCTGATGTCGGTTGCTGGCCCTCTAGCCGACCTGGGCCGTCGGCGACACGAAGTCCGCTTTCGAGCGTAAGGCAGTCTGCAGCTGGCCAAGCCGCCCGTTTTGCTTGCGTGGATATCCCGTGTTCCGCAGGACCATTGGTTCAAGCCGAATTTTGATCAAGTTGTCACGTGAGGGAGGACGGGAAGCCGCCAAGGCTGTTCTGGTCGCGCGAAACGCCCGCTCGATTTCACGACGAAGTTTGTCGCTGTCGGTTTTCGCTGATGCATAGATTTCCGACAGGTTGATCAGCTCGTGGCCTGCCAGGGCGATATCAACACCAAACGCAGCCATCACCATGCGGATGGTGGGTTCACTTTCACTGAATGCAAGGAGTCGGGCGCCGAGATCACGAAAGGTGTGTCGCGCCGCTCTCACGTTTCTCACGGCCCGATCATACTCGCGGATTTCCCGAGAACTGATCGCCAACTCGCGCGGTCTCGGCAGCGAGACGTTTTGGAAAGAACGCATCCGCTCAAGAGTTGTGCGCCGGAGGCGAACCATTTCCCGTACCGGTCGGCTGACCAATTCGACGGCAATTTGGGCGAGAAAGGCGGCGGCAGGTATCGTAATCAGGTAGATGAACCATTGCATGCCGCGCCCCCGCCGGGATTGCACGCCGCCATCGCGGGTTGCCGGCTCAATCAACCCTAACAGATCGTTACCCACAAGGCTGAATCGATCATCCTTGATCAGCCTCTGGAGATGTAGTTAACGGCGGGCCGTTCAGTTCAACTCTCCCGGTGTGAGCGGCGCTAGCGCATTTGAACGCGCTCCCTCTTATCCCTCCCCCCGCGAAGCAGTGGGGAGGGAAGGCCGAAGCGAAGCAGAGGCCAGGGTGGGGGGCTTTGTAACTTACACCGTGTGCAACATTCGTCCCCCGACCGCGACGCCCGTTTCTCTCGCGTCGACCTCGAGACCGAGCCTTGCTCGCCTCGGACTCCACCACACGCCTACGATCGCGGGGCCGCGCGCGGGGCTCTGAGCCTGCGACAGGACAGGGATGGCGAAACCGGGACGCCAGGCCGTGTACTCATCAGCGCGTAGGATGAGTGGAGCGAAGCGATACCATCTATTTCGTCTACGAAAGCGATGGGTTTCGCGAAGGGCTCAACCCATCCTACGAGCTAACGAAAACCAAGCGCGAGAGCTGCGTCATGGCAGCAAGAAGAACCATTAACCTGACCGCAAAGAGCGAACTTGAGATTTGTTTGAACGAAGAAGTGCGGGATCTCCTGGTGCGAGAATTGCGGCACTTCAGCGAGAAGAGCGATCATTTCCACTTTGGCCCGGCACCGCAAGGTGTCGAAAGCAGAGCAATAAGAGCGCGTTGGCGAAAATGCCAAATTGCGCAGCCTTCTCGCAATGTTTTGCGCAAGCTCGAAATAGCTGGCATCTCGCACTCGACCGACGGGTCGCACCTTGCGGCTTTTGTCCTGAAATAGCGGAACGAGCTGTTGCCTGAAACATCCAGGCAAAGCCGACATGCTTTGCCTTCAACAGCGCTTCGTGCCAGAACCTGACACTTGCGCGATGACGTGCTAAGATGCGTCGTCTTTTTTCTGAACGCTGGAGCGAGCCTTGCCAAAGTATTTTCCCATCGACGCAGGCGTGAGCTTTGATTGCGTTCAGAGTGACCTCCTCGCAATTGGTTGGAAGGCGGAGGGCGGTCTTGCCGCAGATTTCGTTCTGCCGGGAACTGAGAGGGGGGCGCTCCGCGTTCGCTTCGACGGACCTACTATAATCCGCCTTTTGGATGAAATGCCGCTCAGTACCGAGCTGGGCACGAAAAATGAAGGACTGGTCTCAAGACACTTTGCGTATCGCGTGGAAGGTGCGACCTTTGCGGAAACGCAGTCGGAAGCTTGGAAATTAGCTTGTCATCCCGTTTGTCACTACGAATTCATCACTGGATCAGGTTGCATGGATGTTCTTGCCAAAACCGTGCCGATCTTTGAAGTTGTCGAAATCGGCGATTGATGGGTGGCATAAGGTCGAAGACCCCAACTCAGGCGACCTTAACCTCATATGCGAAAGATCCACGCATCTGTTGAACTACCCGACAACTCCGGTCGACTCGTCGTCTTTGAGTGGGCTCAAGGTTCCGAGCCGGATGAAAATCTGTTGTGTTTTGAACCTAACGGGCGAGTGAGGTGGAAGGCGAAGCTTCCAACAACCGATCTTGGTGATTGCTTCGTCGATGTAACCATCGAGGGCGGTTTGGTCCGAGCCAAAAGCATGAGTTGTTATGCCGTTTGGCTCGATCCCCAAACTGGTGAGGTGGTGCGAATGCAGTTCACAAAATGACTGGGTTGCCTTTCGATAGCCGAAACGGAACCCTAAAGATGCGTGAATACTTTCGTCTTACCGCATGGCTCATAGCCCTTCATTCGGCGCGTAGCGCGTAGGATGGGTGGAGCGAAGCGATACCCATATTTTCGTCTACGAACGCGATGGGTTTCGCGAAGGACTCAACCCATCCTACGAGCTCACTTCCGGTCCACCCCTGATTAACGGACATCAATGCACCGACCCGATTGGTGGGGTTTGTGCCACAAGCGGTCATTCTCAGCAGGTCACTTAACTAGGCGGTGGCATCCGATGACGGTGAAGCGGGCGATCGCGGCGACCGCCTGACGCATTGCTGACGTAAAAAAGCTGGCCGCGGGGGCCGGGCTGAACCAAAGTCTGTTGTGCGAGAGGAGAAAACTACCCTTCGCGTGGCGGCGGCCAGACCACCTCGGCGAGCGGTTTTCAATCGTAGAAGAACTAGGCCCGCCGCAGGATCGCGGACGGGGGCGACGGCACCGCGGTTCGTCTGTCAGCCCCCGGGGCCGTCCTTCATGATGTAGCCCATCAGGTCGTCCACGTTGTGCTCCAAATCCCGGATGATGTCCTTGACGACGTCTCCGATCGAGATCACGCCCACGACCTTGCCCGCGTCCAGCACTGGCAGATGGCGAAAACCGCGCGCAGCCATCATTGCCATGCAGCCTTCCAGCCGATCGTCCGGCTTGACCGTCACCGGGTTGCCCGTCATCACTTGGCCCACCGGCGTCTGCTTCGCATCGAGCCCGGGCAGCAGCACTTTGATGGCGCAGTCACCTTGGGTCACGATACCGACCAGCACGTCGTCGTCGATGACCAGCACCGACCGGACCCGGTTGTCGCGCATCTGGCGCAAGGCTTCGACGACCATGTCGCCGGAACGAACATGGATCAGGGCGCCACTCTTCTGGGCCAGAGCGTTTTTTACTGTGCTCATCGATCTCCTGTCGTGGGGCCCTGTCCTGCCCCGCCTTGATGGTCCGCATTGAAGGTTAGTCGAAATATCTCGCCTTGTCAGCACCGCGCCGATGTCGCCGGCGAAGCCTGCCACCGACCCCGACAGCGGGATTTTCACCGCCTCGATGGCGTAGCCCTGCAGCACCTTCACCACTTCCAGCTCGAAGCCGCTGCCCTTCCGTTTCGATGGACGTGCCACGTCTATTTCCCTCACCGAGGCAGCAGGTCTTGTTTTGGGATCGGGCTGTAACACCAACCCGTAAACCCAGTCAGGCGCCTCGGCGAAATGGAAGTAATCAAGCGGTTCGGCGACAAGGTATTCGCCCGTGACGTTTCTGCCTCCGTCGCCGGTGCTGACAGAAGGCGCGCCATCATCACATAACATTGCCCCAAAATGGATTGGCCTCCATGAGAGGTCTGCTCGGGGTCAAAGGCGGAAATCGAGGTCCGCCAAGGGCGTGTCTGGTCTGTCCCCGAAACCGGACGTCACGCGTTTATGTACTACGCAAAATATCGCAATTTCATTTTTCGAGATTGTCTGTCGTTGACGGGCCGGTGCCGACAAAATAGAGCACCACGCCCTCATCCCTTGTCATCCCGAAATGACGCACACCCTTTGGCTCGGTGAAAAAGCTGCCAACCGGTCGGGCTTCCAATTTGCTCTCGTCGAATTTTTCGCCGATGCCATGATAGAAGGTGCCACGCAGCACTATCACGTACCGGTCATCGGGATGCGAATGGGCCTTGAGTACCGCGTGAGGCGGCCACCGGACCAGCTGGATATATAGTCCCGGTTTTGCGCGGTCTCCCACGATGGTCGCGAATTCTTGCGAGTCTATACCGGGAATTTTCGTCCACGGCATCTTGTCCAGTTCTATCGCAGCGATGGGCAACTCGCCGCCCGGCGAGATCGGAAATTTCTGTGCAAGGCAAGACGTCGCGAGAAGTGGCGTCAGTAGCAGGAAGAGCGCGAGACGAAACATCGGTCCTCCGAACAGTCAAACTCGCAAAGGCAGATCCGCTTTCCGGTTCCGGCATTTGGAATACCAATTCATTCGGAATCAACATAATTCTTCAGCCGGCCCTCTTTCTTCGCGGAGCCGCCGGGAATTGATTTTCCGCTCGCTGCATTCGCCCTCGCACCGCCCTGGCTGGAAAGGCTGTTTCTGAAATCGGTGTCGGCGCTCATCGGATCGCCGGCGAAGGCGGTGGACGCAAGCGCGAGGTTGAGCGCAGCGCCGAGCGCGATAGCGGAGCGGTGGACGCAAGCGCGAGGTCGAGCGCAGCGCCGAGCGCGATAGCGGCGAGTGAAATTCGGGGCGCAAGGCGGGTGCAGACGGACATCGCGGGTCTTACCTTCGAATGCGGATCGTTGAAAAGCGGCTTGCACTCACAGGAAGGGACGATTCCGGGACGGCGGTTGTTACCCCCGGGCATCAAAAAAGCGGCTGTCGAGCCGGGCAACTCACGTGCTTGCCTATCCCCGGAAAGACCGTATCGCGGCGTCAACTTCTATCCGAGAAATCGATGACGCTTGGCAAGCTCGTGGAGAGTTTGAAAAAACTCGGATCGCACCCGGTCGGCGAAATACAGCATCGCGATCACGGAAAACAGCAGGCAAAGAAATTCGCCGGCAAACATGAACGCCGGCCCAGCTTCGGTCATCGGCCTTCCCTCGTCTGACTTTCGGACAACATTGTCCCGCGTGACTGACGGACCATCGACTTCACACGTGCAATGATACCACAATGCGACCGCGATGGTGACGCCAAGCTTGTCGGGGCGAGCCCCATCAACGAATCTTGATCCTCGCCCTCTCCCGGCCGGGCGGAAGCAGGCTCGATCCGTCACGGCGATTCTTCAGGCAAATCCACACGCTCCCCGGTGCGGACACGCAGCAAACGCCATGCTAACCTTTGCCGATTGTTGAGCCGAATGCGACCAATGCGTTCTTTTTTTGGAGCAGTCATATGGGTCGGTTTCTTGCGTTCCTGATTGCGATTGTCTGTTTTTCGATAAGCTGTCTGAGTGGCGCCGCGCTGGCGCAGGGTGCCGATGGACGACTGAAACAGATCGGCGAGTCCAGGATGGTGAGGCTTGCCTACCGGTCCGACGCGAATCCGTTCTCCTTCGTCAACGCGAAGGGCGAGCCGGACGGCTACACGGTCGAGCTCTGCAAGTTCGTGGTTCAATCTCTCGAACAGCAGCTCAATACCAGGCTCGCCATCGCGTGGGTGCCCGTCGACACGCAGAACCGGATCGATACGGTTGCAAACGGCGCGGCCGACATGGAGTGCGGCTCGACCACGGTGTCGTTCGAGCGGATGACCAAGGTGGACTTTTCCAGCTTCATCTTCATGGAAAATACCGGCCTCGTCGTTCGGGCGAATTCCAGGATCTTCAGTGTCGGCGACCTCGGCGGGAAGAAGATCGCCGTGATCGCCGGCACCACGAACGAAGCCGCGCTTGCAAAGGAGCTGCAAAGGCGCGGGCTGGAGACCCTGGTCGTGCGGGTCAAGGACCGGCGGGAAGGGATGGCGGGGCTCGAGAGCGGGGCGTTCGACGGCTTTGCCAGCGACAAGCTTCTGCTGATAGGCGCGCAGACCGCCGATGCATCGGCCTACAAGATGTTGCCCGAGAATCTTTCCTACGAGCCTTATGCCATCGTGCTGCCGCGCGGCGACTGGGCATTTCGCCTGGCCGTCAACAGGGCGCTCTCGCGTCTCTACTCAAGCCCGCAAATTCTCGAGATCTACCTGAAATGGTTCGCCGCCATCGGCGAGCGTCCCGACCTGTTGCGCGCGGCCGTCTACATCTTTGGTACGTTTCCTGACTGAACCAATACGAAACTCAACCTCCGCGTTCTTCCGGCGGCCGCGCGGGTGATGTAGCCTTGCCGGGAGCCGCCCACCGGGGATGTGCCGAAGTCCCGCGAAATACCGGCGGCGCTGTGCCCACGGCGGGCCTGCTCTCTTTCTTTTATTTCCAAAACTGATGCGGAACCCGTTTCGACGATGTCGAAACAGGGCGTTTGTTTATTTTCAAAAAGTCCAGAGGAGATCGCCATGCATTTCTGCCTGACAGGACAATATACGCCGCGAGCCATCAACAGCCTCCTGGAGAATCCCACGGCCAATCGCCAGGAAGCGGCCCGCAAAACCATCGAAGCCGCCGGCGGCAAGATGATCTCGATGTACAGCACACCCGCCGAGGGCCCGGGCGTCCTGGTCATCTTTGACGTGCCCGATCCCAGTTCAGCGCCGGCGATCGTTGGCGTCGTGGTGGCGGCGGGCACGCTCCACAACGTCAAGCTCACGCGCCTGTTGACGCAGGATGAGGTGGTGCAGGTTCGGCAAAAGGCGGCCAAGCTTCGCGCCGTCTATTCACCGCCCGGCAACTGAGGACAGGCTGGCGGCAGCCGCAAGACTGCCGCCACTTGCCTGGCGTCGGCGCCGACGCCAAGGGGCCGCCAGCAACCCAGGTGGCCGCCAGCAACCCACGGGGTCGCCACCACCCGTGGAAACTTGGGCCGGAGCCGCTGACCTGCTAGACTTCCCTGCGAGGGAACCGCGAGGATGGACGAGCCCGGACCGGAACGCAGGCTGGCTGCGGTGGTCGCCGCCGACATGGTCGGCTTCAGCCGGCTGATGGAGGTCGACGAGACGGGGACGCTGGCGCGTCTCAGGACGCATCGGGTCGAACTCATCGATCCGGCGATCGCAAAGAACCGCGGCCGCGTCATCAAGACCACCGGCGACGGCATGCTGGTCGAGTTCCAGAGTGTCGCCGATGCCGTCCTCTGCTCCGTCGAGATACAGCGGCGGATGGCGCGCCGCAACGCCGACGTCCCGCCGGCGCGATGGATAGAATTCCGCATCGGCATAAATCTGGGCGACGTCATCGTCGAGGAAAACGACATTTTTGGCGACGGCGTCAATGTCGCGGCGCGCCTCGAAGCGCTGGCCGAACCGGGTGGCATCTGCGTCTCGGGCGCGGTACGCGACCAGGTCGGCGACCGCCTCAAGGACGTTGCCTTTGAGGATCTTGGCGATCAGAACGTCAAGAATATCGCGCGCCCGATCCGTATCTTTCGGGTCCGGCTCGAAGAGAACGCCACCGCCGCGCCAAGGGGCGCAAAGGATGCGGCGCTCGCCACCGCAAGCTCCAGGAAGCCGTCGATTGCCGTGCTGCCGCTCGCCAACATGAGCGGCGATCCCGACCAGGAGTTCTTCGCCGACGGCCTCACCGAGGACATCATCACGGAGCTGTCGCGCTTCCACGACCTTTTGGTGATCTCCCGCAATTCCACCTTCGTGTACAAGGGCAAGCCGGTCAAGGTACGGGATGTCGGACGCGAATTCGGCGTCGATTACGTCCTCGAGGGAAGCGTGCGGAAGGCGGGCGACCGCATTCGCGTTACGGTGCAGCTTATCGACGCGGAAACCGACCGGCATGTCTGGGCCGAACGGTACGATCGCGAGCTCCAGGACATTTTCGCAATCCAGGACGAGATGACCCGCGCAATCGTCGCGACGCTGCCCGGCCGCGTCGAAGCCGCCAGACATGACCGTGCGAAACGCAAGCCGACCGACAACATGGTGGCGTATGAGTGCGTGCTGGCGGCCAAGGTGCTGCACCACCGCTCGACGCAGGCCGACAACGCGCAGGCGCAACACCTGCTCGATCGAGCACTCGCGCTCGATCCGAACTATGCTCACGCCCACGCCTGGAAGGCATGCGTGCTGGGCCAAACCTGGGTCTATGACTGGTGTGAGGATCGCGACGCCACTTTCCGGCAGCTGGCCGAGGAGCTGGAGATCTCGCTGACACTCGACGACAATGACAGCGACGTGCACCGGATTCTCGCCGCGGTGAACCTGAACCGCGACGATCATGACAAGGCCACGTACCACCAGGAACGGGCGCTGGCGCTTAACCCCAACTACGATCTTGTCGTCGTCCAGCAGGGCGAGCTTCTGACCTGGCTTGGCAGGCCTGAAGAGGGCATCGACTGGATCAGGAAGGCGATGCGCCTGAACCCTCATCACCCCGAACGCTTCTGGAACCACCTCGGGCGCGCCTGCTATTGCGCCGAAAAATACGCCGAGGCCGCCGAGGCCTTCTCGCGGATCACACTTTGCGACTACACGCACCATGCCTTTCTCGCGGCTACTTTCGCGCAAATGGGCAACCCGGTCGCGGCGGCGGCGCACGCGACCGAGGTCCTCAAACGCGAGCCGAGATTCACCGTGTCGAGGCACCTGGCGACCCAGCACTACAAGCGCCAGCTCGACCGCCAGCGCCACGAGGCCGGCCTCCTCAAGGCTGGCCTGCCGGCCTGACCTCGACCGAAGGACGAGGCGGCGCATCACAAGAGGGAAAATTGTCCGCTACCTCGGAAACCGCGGCCTCTCGCGCGGCAGCCCGCTGTCGTCGATATCGAAGTCGGGATCGAAGATCGTCTTGCCTTGCGCGCCAAGGAACGCCGGTTGCGCCTTGACCCACTCGCTCGGCTTCATTTCCCTGGCGTAGGCCAAAAGGCGCGTTTCCAGATCCTTGACGATCTCGGGATATTGAGCCGCGACGTTGTCCTTCTCGCCCGGGTCATTGGCGAGGTTGAACAGCTCGGTCCTCCCCGGAAGCAGCGCGATCTTGACCAGCTTCCAGTCGCCTTTGCGAATGGCGCCGCGAACGGCCTCGACATTGATCAGGATGTCGTCGTGAGGCGAGGGCTGGTTATCCGCCAGGGTCGGCCAGATGTCCTTTCCATCGAAGGGGTGATCCGCGCTTCCCTTCGCGCCCGCAAGTGCCAATGCCGTCGGCATCACATCGACCATGGCCAGTGGCTCGTTGACGATGCCGGGCTTGAGCCTCTTGGGCCAATAGAAGATGGTGGGAACACGGACGCCACCTTCGTGCAGCGATCCCTTGCCGTCGCGGAGATCACCGTTGGAGGCCGGCGGCTTCGTGCCAAGCGCAACGCCGCCGCTCTCCGCACGCTCTTCCGGCGACCGCGCGCCGGTTGCAAACAAGGCGCTGGTGGCGCCGCCATTGTCGCTGCTGAAGATGATCAGCGTGTTGTCGATCATCTTCTTCTGCTTCAATGCCGCCATGATCCGCCCGACTTGCGTATCCAGATCGGTGATCATCGCCGCATAGGTGTGCCGATGCTCGTCTCCCGCCAGCTTCGAGTAGGCGTCGATGTCGGGCTTTGGCGCCTGATAGGGCGCATGCGGCGCGAGCGAGGCGACATAGAGAAACAGTGGCTTCGAGGTGTCGTGGTTGTTGATGATGTTGACTGCTTCGTTCCCGATCAGCGTTGTAAAATAGCCGTTTTCCCTCAAGAACCTGCCATCCCGCTGCCAATCGATGAGTCCGCCTCGCTTCTTGGTGAAATAGTCCACCTCACCCACGAGATTGCCGTAGAAATGATCGAAGCCGCGGTTCTGCGGCCAGTATTTCCTGTCGGAATGACCGAGGTGCCACTTGCCGACCATGGCGGTCTGGTAGCCGGCTTCCTTCAGCGCCTGCGGAAGCGTGCGCTCGTCCGTCGGCAGTCCGTAAGCGTGGCTCGGAAATATCACGAGCGTTTGCAGGCCATAGCGCATCGCGTAGCGACCGGTCATCAGCTCGGCTCGTGATGGCGTGCAAACCGGCATTCCGTAGAAGGACTCGGCACGCACGCCGTCTTTGGCAAGCTGGTCTATGTTCGGTGTCCTGATGTCGCTGCCGCGGTAGCCGAGGTCGGCATTGCCGAGATCGTCGGCCAGGATGATCACGATGTTTGGTTTTGCGCTCTCTGCGTATGCCAATGGGCACGGACCCGCGAGGCCGCAAAAGAGGAGCGCAAACAGCCTTATCCTGCGTATCATCACTGTCCTTGCAGACTGATCAAAAAACTGGCGGGGACCCGGCAAATCCCGTGGTTGCGTCAGATCGGCACTATATCAAGATCATCATATCAGGGATCATCGTAAAAGGACGATGACGAGGGTCCGTCTGCGCGTGGGGCGGGCTTTTGGAGAAGACGGCTCGCCGGCGAAATTGCCGAGTTCAATATCGAGCACTACAGAAAAGCTCTTGACGAACCCCGGCCGACGGAAGAACGCGACGCATCTGGCGCAATGAGCGTTTGATCCCTCCCCCCGCGAAGCGGCGAGGAGGCACAAGACAGCGCGCGTTCGGCAACCCTGGACGTCGCACTCTCCCGCAGCGCGCTCGCGCGCCGGTGAACAGGCTTCACCGAACGGTTCCCCACGAAACCATTTGCCTGATCGAGGAAGCCATTTTTGGCTGTTTGCGAAAATGGGCTGAAACGAAACCCTGTCTAGGGTGGCGCCAATGATCAACAATGGAGTTCGATCATGTCAGCATTTCTTACCCTGATCTATCGCGAGTACTGCCGGGCGCGGCTCGCCGAGATTGCAAAGGCGAACGTTGCTGGCTTTGAAGTTGAAACGGATGAAACGGCCGCGGATTGATCCACGCTTCGGTTTGTTGTTCGTTGCGTTCGCGTTTTTCACATCTGATTTGAAAGCGTACCACGGAGCGCGCACAAGACAAATCCGGTCGGAATGATCTGGCGGAGGCGTGGCGCAGCACCCTCGCAGCGCGCTGGCAATGTCGCCCTGACGACACTCGTGAGCGGCCGGGCTGTTTTTTGCAGCGCGGGCGTTGTTGAGTGGTCAACGCGCGGCTGGTCTCTTTGGACTTCCCGTTTCCCCGTCAAATGATAACATCTCGTCGTCTGGGAGGGGGCCCGGTGAAGACGATCACGGCGATTGCGGCCCAGAAGCTGGGCAAGTTCATCGCAAAAGACTTTCGAAGCATTTTCGGCCCGGCCCAGAACGATAAGGCCGAGCGTCTCGGCTCGTTTGCCCGCAGTACGATCGAATGCCTGGCGCGAAGCGACGCGCTGTACCACAATTACGAACACACGTTGCAGGTCACGATCGTCGGACGCGAGATTCTCGCCGGAATGACGCTATCGAAGCGAATAGAGCCCGACGACTACACCCATCTGATCGTCGCCTGCTTGCTTCACGACATCGGCTACGTGCGCGGCATTCTCGGCGACGATAGCGAGACGGAGTTCGTGGTGGACGCCGATGGCAACAGGGTCACCTTGCCGCGCGGCGCCTCGGATGCGGCACTCGCGCCTTATCACGTCGATCGCTCGAAACTGTTTGCCGCCGAGCGGCTTGCCAAATCGCCCATCGACGTGTCCCGGGTAGCCACCGCGATCGAAATGACGCGTTTCCCGGCTCAATCAACGCCCGTGAATGGCGACATGGAACCGAAGCTGGTTCAGGCAGCCGATCTCATCGGTCAGCTCGGCGATCCCATGTATCCGCGCAAGGCAAACGCACTCTACAGCGAGTTTGAAGAGGTCGGCATGAACCGCCAGCTCGGATATTCGTCGCCGGCCGATATTATCGACAAGTATCCCTCCTTTTACTGGAAAAACGTGTCGGATCACATCGGGGACGGGATAAAATATCTGAACATGACCGGATCGGGCCGGCAGTGGATTGCCAATCTGCACAATCACATTCTCTGCGCCGAACATTCCCATCGCTTCATGGGGCCCCAGCGCTGATCAGAGCAGGTCGGCGTCGCCTTTGAAGGTACGTCCAGGCGCGGTGCGGTTACTTCAGGGTTCGTGAAGGCCAGAACAAAAAGAACAGCACGATCGCCCATACGATTCCCCAGGCGATCCATGTGATATTCGGGTGGGCTGCCTGCCATTGAAGGATTTTCTTGTGAATCATGCAGGGACCACCCTTTTCCCGTTTCCACGATGATCGCTCGCGCGATCTTCAAATCGGCTCTTCGAAATCCTCGAACGACAGGCCGAAATCCGACAGCGCCTCCTCGAGATAGTCTGCCAGCATCGGCGTGTTGATCAGATAGGAAGCGGTGCGGTTATTGTGGGCGCGTGAGGCTTCCGCGCGCAGCTCCCGAAAGCTGCCGACTTCACCGTCGCCGCGCCCGAGCCACGTCAGCGCGACCAGATCGATCTGCTCGTCCTCGTTGAGGTCGCGAATGAAGTTGGCCAGCTCCGCAAGGTCGGTGCGTGCGCTGTGATCCTGCGGCATGTCGTCGGCGGAAGCCTCCTCGCCCTCCAGCCCCGCCGCGCTGCTTTCGGCCTGGCGCGACTTCGAGATGATGAAAAACACCTTTTCAGGCGAGATCGAAAGGTCCGGCGGTTTTGCCATCGAGAAGCTCCCTTGCAAGCGCGCGCCATACCATGGCAGCACGCACGACTCGCAGACTAGGGCGAGCAGCGCAGAGCACTTTGCGCGAGATCAAATGGGCGGAGCGGAGTGACACAAGAAGGCAACCGACGATGGTCCCCCAATTCCCGAAAGCTACCTCCGCGGCGTCGCAAAGCCGTAAATCAGCGCCAGCCGGTCGAGGCATTCGCGGAATCGCTTCGAGAAATAATCCATCCAGCGCTGGCCGGCGAGGCCGCGCCGGTCCCCGATTTTCTCCATCGTCAACCCCAGGATCAGGACCTCCCGCACCAGCAGCGAGCCGTCGGCGCCGAGTTCGCGAATGACGCGGTTGAGCCGCAGCACCGCCCTGCGCTGCCGCTCGGTGACCGGCTCGCGCGACGGTGACGCATCGACATATTCCCGTGTCGGATCCAGGGCCTGCGGGCCGCGCTCGGCCTTTTCCCAGTCGTCCTGAAACGCCCGGCCGCCCCGATACTGCGCCTCGTCGATCTGGTGATGGCTGTGCAGCCGGCCCAATGGATCGTTGCGGATCGAGCGCAGCGTGACGATCTTTTCCCCGGGTTCTAGCGCAAGTGGATCGTCCACCTCCACCTCCGCCACTTCGGCATTGCGCGGCAGATCCTGCGCCCTGCGGTCATGAATTTTTGCGGATCTGCGCGCCCTCGTTCGTCTGGCCCGTGGCATGGTGGAAAGTCTCTCCCTTCAAGGTTTCGGACAATTGAAATGCAAAGACAGCCGCTAACCCATTCGTCTTGCGACATAGGCGGCCAGCTCCGCGCTGACGGGAATCGCTTTCTCTCCGGCCTTTCCCGAAGGCGCTGAAACAGCGGAACGGGCTTCGGTTGAAGAAGGATTCTGATGTGAGTGTTTGTGTGAGTGGTCGGCGATCCCCGAAGCTTCGCTTCGCTCGGGCGAAGCAATTGCTCGCGGTGGAGGAGGCCGGGAGCGGGAGGCATTCTCGAGCTTCATGCGCGAGAGCGCCGAGCCGAGACCGCCTTTTTGCCCGGCGAGTGCGCGCTTTTCCGAAACGCGCATCATCCTTTCGAGTTCGGCATCGATCCGCTTGTGCCGCCATCCGCTGTGGAAGAAGTCCTGCAGGGTCGGCCGATACTCGCACCAGGTCCTGAACGGCAGCTTGGTGATCTTGGAAAGCTGGCGGTCGTCGTCCGGCAATTCGCCCTTGCGCCAGTAGTGCATCATCAAAAGCAGATAGGCCCCGTGCTGGGCCGTGGTCAGGTGGCCGGTGTCGCCAAGATAATCGCCGACATAAAGAGGCATCCAGGGACGTCTCATCGGGCGCGATTTTCGTTCGCGGCCGGCGCCGTCAATTCCTCGCGCAACAGAACGGCCAGTTTTCCGGCGCGTGCGGAGCCGGCCGGCGCGCGGCGCATCAATGCCCGCAGATGCGCCACGCGCAGCCGCGGCGGAAGTACCTTTATCCTTTCGGAACTATCGGCGGAGCGCATGTTCACGCCGCCTCCACGAGCCGCAGGACTGCCTTGCGGGCGTCGCGTTGGGGCGCCACGGCGGGGAGGCTCGTCAGATGGAAATGCGAGACGCAGTAGCTCGAACCTTCGCGGCGCGGGTGACCGCAAAAAGTGATGGGCTCGCCCTCATCTCCGCCATAGGGGTACCGGCAATCGCCGTCATCGAGGTCGACCAGCGAAAGATGGCGCGGCACCACGCCGACGCAACGAAGCTTCAGTGCCGCGGCACGCTCCGAAATCCCTCGCGGCGGCCGGGATCGCGCGAGGGGGCGCGCGCGCGTCTTGAAAAGACGTGCCGCACCGGTTTGCGGCCCGGGCCGGCGTTTCGACCCTAGCCGGCGATCGTCCTGTTCTGCTCCCGAAAGCCCCATGCGCCGGGCGCGGCCGAGCGCGGCGTTGCGGGTATAGGCGGTGTTGAATCTTTCGTTGAGTGCTTTCGCGATCTCCGCATAGGACATGCCTCTTTCGAGATATTCGCGCAGCGCCCGCGAGTGCGTTTCCGCCCATTCTGATTGCATTACATGTTCCATATAATTACAGGTTGTATCTCCGTACTTCGGATATTCCGAAATCAAAGTCAAGCTTGATTTCGGATAATCGGAATTGCTATGTTTTCAACATTCGGAGAGAGAAGCGCCATGCTGAATGTCAGGATGATCGAGCGAGGGCTCAAGAAGCCGGGCAAGACCAAGGGCGGTCTGGCCGCGGCAATGGGCGTTCGCCCCGGCGCGGTTTCCGAAATCCTGTCCGAAACCCGCCTCATCAAGGCTTCCGAGATTCAGCCGATCATCGATTACCTCGAGCTCAACGCCGTTCCGATCATGGGCCGGGTCGGCGCCGGCGCGACGATCGAGCCCGAGCGGGAACAGGTGCCGCCGGAAGGATTGGGCGAGGTCGAACTCCCCTTCCCGATCGCGGAGGAAACCATTGCGTTTGAGGTGGTCGGCGATTCCATGCTGCCGAAATACGAGAACGGCGACATCATCGTTGTCTATCGCGAACAGCGTTACCCGTTATCGAGCTTCTACGGCGAGGAAGCCGCGGTCCGGCTCAGGACCGGCGAGCGCTACCTCAAAACCATCGAGCGGGGCAACGCCGCCAATGTGGTCAACCTCACGAGCTTCAACGCCAAGCCCATCACGGCCGTAAAGCTCGAATGGATCGGCGAAATCTGCGTGACCCTGCCGAAGGGCCAGATCGAGCGGTTGCGTGCGAGAACCGCCGCGCGCACGCGCAAGGGCGCCAGGGGCCACGCGGCACCGCGGGACGGCAGGACTTCCTCCAAATGACGCTCGACATAAGCCGGCCGATTCGGCACGTCCGCTCAGGTTGATGCTGACCAGTCGCGCAACTTATTCTGATTTTCCGAAACATTCATTTGACCGACTTCTGATTTTCAGAAATATTGCGCGCCTGAACGCAACACCAGCAAGCGGGAGCACCGGACAGCGCATGCAGTATTTCGTCGTGATGATCGACTACGGCCGGCGCGGGCGCGAGGCCATCGTCGATCCTGAAGTGACACGGCGCCAGGTCGTCTCGCGGGTCGCCTCCGGCGAATACGGCAATATCAGCTTCATTCACGAGATCGCCGATACTGCGGTGGAAGACGTCACCGACGAAATAATGGCCGAAGCCGCGCTTCCCGAAATTGAAAGCCATGGCGCCGATCTGCAGGCAAACCGCTTCGATCGCCTGCGCGATTTGCGCAAGGCCGAGCCGGTCTGAAGGGCCCTCAATATTCGGCGCCTACGAGGCTATCGAACGAAGGCTGCTCCCGGGACGGCAGCCGACCTGCCGCAACGCTTTTCCCGTGTCCGCTTTCGCTGGGTGGTCTCAATCGGTCGACGCAACACTTTGTCTTAGAGGGAAAAGATGGAGTGTGGGATGGAACGAAGATTTCATAGAGGTTTTACTGCGGCAGAGAAGACGGAGTTATGGGATCGCTGGAAGCGCGGGGAGTCGCTGAAGGCGATCGGGAGAGCTTTTGGTAAGGAGTCATCGTCGATTTATTTTGTGGTAGCTCCGCACGGTGGGATTCGTCCTGCGGAGCGGCGTCGCTCCAGGTTGGCATTGACGCTTGCGGAACGCGAGGTGATTTCCAGAGGTGTTACGGTACATCAATCGGCCCGGTCGATCGCAAAGCGACTTGGCCGCTCACCCTCGACGGTGAGCCGGGAAATGAGCCGCAATGGCGGCTATAATCGCTATCGAGCGACACTTGCGGACGAGAATGCGTGGGCGCGATCTCGTCGTCCAAAATGTTGTAAGTTGGCGATCAATTCGCGGCTACGGCGGTCAGTGGCAGGGAAGCTCAGATTGGATTGGTCACCCGAGCAGATAGCCGGTTGGCTGAAGAGGACGCATTCTGAAGACGAGTATAATCAGGTGTCACACGAGACCATCTATCGCAGCCTGTTTGTCCAAGCGCGCGGCGTACTCAAGAAAGAGCTGCTTCGCCATCTTCGATCGAAGCGCTCGATGCGTCGTTCCAGGCCGGTTGACCCGAATGGCGATAGACGGGGGTATATGAAGGATGCCGTCTCAATCCGTCAGCGACCGGCGGCGGTTGAAGATCGGGCCGTGCCTGGCCATTGGGAGGGCGATCTGCTGTCCGGGCCGAACAACACCTACATCGCGACCTTGGTCGAGCGTCAAACGCGTTACGTGATGTTGGCCAAGGTGGCAGGCAAGGATACCCGGACGGTAGTAACCGCACTCATCAAGCAGGCGAAGAAGCTACCAAAGGAGCTGTATAAGTCCTTGACTTGGGACCGGGGCAAGGAACTGACGGCTCATCGTCGATTTACGTTGGCGACCAACATCGACGTCTATTTTTGCGATCCGCAAAGCCCGTGGCAGCGTGGATCGAACGAGAACACCAATGGCCTGCTGAGACAGTACTTTCCTCAGGGCACCGACTTGTCGGTGCATTCGCAAGCCCATCTGAACAAAGTGGCTCGTCAGCTAAACGAACGACCACGTGAGACCTTGCAATTTGAAACCCCAGCAGAGAGATTTAACGCCTGTGTTGCGTCGACCGGTTGAGCCGGCACTGATATAACGGAATGCAGGGAGCAGGAACGGAGACACCATGGCGAGCGAGAGCAGATGTCCGGGCATGGGCGGGACCCGCGCACAAATCGACCATGAGGGTTCCACGTGAAGGGCGTTTGGTCGCGGCATCTGTGTATTGCCGCAGCGTTTCTGGTCTGGGCCGCCTGCCAGTCCGCGGTCGCCGAAACCTTGCGCGTCGGGGTGCAGAAGACGGGGACGTTCGCCTGGCAGCTTGACGTCATCGCCCGGCACGGCCTTGCCCGCGAGAGCGGGCTCGATCTCGATATCCAGGAATTCGCTTCGCCCGACGCCGCCAAGCTCGCCATCAACGGCGGTGCCGTCGATGTCGCCGTCGTCGACTGGCTCTGGGTCGCCCGCGAGCGTGCTCTCGGCCGCGCCGTCAAATTCTATCCCTATTCGACGGCGGTCGGCGCCATCATGGTCAAGTCGGATTCGCCGCTGCGCCAGCTTTCCGACCTCAAGGGCCACTCGCTCGCCATCGCGGGCGGCGCGCTCGACAAGAGCTGGCTGATCGTGCGCGCAGCGGCGCAGCGGCGCGGCATCGATCTGGCGCGGCAGGCCAGCCTGATGTTCGGCGCGCCACCGCTTCTCTACGAGAAGCTGCGACAGGGCGAGGCGGACGCCAGCCTGAACTTCTGGAATTTCTGCGCGAGGCTGGAGAGCCAGGGTTACCGCAGGCTCTACGATGTCCGCGACGCGGAGACTGAACTCGGCCTGACGCAGCCGATCGCCGTGATCGGCTATGCCTTTTCGGAGGACTTCCTTGCCGCGCATCCTGGAACGATCGATCGCTTCCTGGCCGCAACCCGAAAGGCCGACCGGATCCTGCTTCAGTCCGACGCCGAATGGGAAGCGCTCCGTCCCCTGATGGCCACCGACGATCCGGCGACCTTCGAAGCCTACCGGGCGACCGGCCGCAGCACGGTGCCGCGCCGGTCGATCGATGACGAGGAAGCCGATGCGCGCAGGCTGTTCAGGACGCTTGCCGAGATCGGCGGCGCCGAGCTGGTGGGTCCGTCGCGGGAATTGGACAAGAATCTCTACTATCGCCCTGCAGTGCCCGAGAATTGACCATTGACCAGGTTCCTGTCGCTGGCAGTCGTGCTCGTTGTCTGGACCGTAGTGGCCGCCGCCGCGCATTCGCCCTTGCTTCCCGGCCCCCTCGCGGTGGCGGAGGCGATACTACGCGACACCCGTTCGCTCGCACTTCCCTATCATCTGGCCTGCACCTTGTTGCGCGTCGTCGCGGCCTTCCTGATCGCGTTTTCGCTTGGAATCGTGGCTGGATTTGCCATGGGCAAGTCCGGCATCCTCGACCGGATCGGCGACCCCTGGCTGGTCATTCTGTTGAACCTTCCGGCGCTGGTGACGATCATCCTGGCCTATATCTGGATCGGTTTGAACGAAACGGCCGCCATTGCCGCGGTGGCGCTCAACAAGTTTCCCAACGTCGTCGTGCTGACGCGGGAGGGAACGCGGGCGCTGAGCGCGGAACTGGAAGACGTGGCCGAGGTATTTTGCCTGTCATGGCCGGCGCGGATCCGCCACGTCGTGCTGCCGCAGCTCGCACCATACCTTGCCGCAGCGTTTCGCACCGGCATTTCGATCATCTGGAAGATCGTGCTCGTCGTCGAACTGATCGGCCGGCCGAACGGCGTCGGCTTCGTGCTTGGATCGGCGTTCTCGCTGTTCGACATGGTGACGATCTTCGCCTATTCGATCGCCTTCATCGCCATCATGCTCGTCATCGAGAGCCTGATCGTGCAACCCCTGGAACGCAATGCAAACCGCTGGCGCCGACAAGCTGCTTGAGTTGCAGGTCACCTCGAAAACCTATCGCTCGGCCTCAGGCGCGCCGATCGAGGTGCTGGGCGATTTCGCGATTTCGCTTGCGGCCGGCTCGTTCACATCCCTTGTCGGTCCTTCCGGCTCGGGCAAGACCACGATCCTGCGCATTGCGGCCGGCCTCGATCGGGACTTCCAGGGCGAGCGGCGCATTTCCCCCTCGACACGCGTCGCGATGGTGTTTCAGGAGCCGCGGCTCCTGCCCTGGCGCACGGTCGAGGACAATATCCGCATCGCGATGGAGGCTGCCTCGGCGACCGGCGATATCGGCGAGCTGCTGGAGCGTCTCGATCTCGCCGCGCAGCGGCGCCAATATGCGGGTGAGCTCTCGCTGGGACAGGCGAGGCGCGTCGCGCTGGCCCGCGCGATGTCGATCGGTCCCGACCTGCTGCTTCTCGACGAGCCCATGGTCTCGCTGGACGAGGCCGTCGCTGCCCGCCTGCGCGGCGAACTCCGCGCGATCGCCGAGAGCGGGAAGCTCACCATCCTGCTTGTCACGCACGCCGTTGGCGAGGCCGTCGAACTGTCGGACCGACTGCTTTTTCTCGGCGGCAAGCCGGCGCGAATCGTCCTGGAAAGGGAACTGTCGATCCCGCGCAATCGTCGCGACCGCGGTACTGTGTCAGCCCTTGTCGAGGAGATCGCCGCGCAGCGTGCGACGCGCGTTCCGTCGCCGCATGGCTAGTGTCAGCCGTTGAGGCAAATCCGCTTGTCTTCAGGAACGTGGTCCGCGCATTCGGGTTTTAATCCAATCAAGATGATTGGCGAGGATGCGAGTTCGAGAAAAAGGCTCCTTGTCTTGACGCGTTTTCTTCACGCGAACCGGTTCCCACTTCGCTTGAAAACGCTCTACAGCAACACGTTCTGCACGAACCGGCCGGCGTTCTCGATCGCCCTGCGGCCTTCCGGCAGGATGCGCGCATAGAGATGCCAGGCGTGGGGCATGCGGGGCCAAATCTCGATCTCGACATTGCATCCGGCTGCCTTCAATCGGGAGGCCATTCGCACCGCATCGTCGCGCAGGATTTCGTCGCTTCCGACCTGGATGAGTGTGGGCGGCAGGCCGGACGCATCCCCATAAAGCGGCGACGCGTACGGATTTCGCGAATTTGCCCCGGCGAGGTAACCATCGGCGATCGAAGGGAGCATCGAGGCATCCATCATCGGATCTGCCGCGGCATTGCTGCGCAGCGATTCCCCGGTCAAGGCAAGGTCGGTCCAGGGCGAGATGGCGACCGCGGCACCGGGGAGCGCGATGCCTTCGTCGCGCAGCCGGTAGAGCGCTGCCAGCGCCAACCCGCCACCGGCGGAATCGCCCATCACCGCAATCCTGCGCGGATCGACGCGGGAGGCCAGCCAGCGATAGACCCTGACGGCATCGTCTAGTCCTGCCGGAAACGGGTTTTCCGGCGCGAGCCGGTAGTCGAAGTACAATACCGAGGCGCACGCTGCGAGGCCGATGCGCCAGGTGAAGTCCCGATAGAGCGGCGCGCTGCCGACCATGTATCCGCCGCCGTGAAAATGCAGAATGCAGGCATCTTCGCGCGATTGCGGAGTTGCAATTCGCACTGCGGACACGCCGTCGGCGTCGATGGTCTCGGTGAGCGTTCCGGCCGGCGGACCGGGTACAATAGGCTCCAGAAGCTGCAAGCGGCGGCGGACGGTCGCGATCGGCAAAGGACGGCCCTTGCGCCGGTTCTTGAGCAGGCGCAAGGCAAGTCGCAGTGCCTCCGCGCGCACGCTCACGAGCCGCCGCCCATCATGGTCGCACCCGCGGCGCCACGCTGTCTTTGAGAGGGCCTCATCACCATCAGCAGCGGATCACGTGGCCGCAAGGTAAAGCGGTTGACCGGCCAGACGTCCTGGCCCGGCGCGAGATGAATGGCAAATCTCTTCAGGATCATTGCAACGACCAGGACGATCTCCTGCATGGCGAAGCCCGCGCCGATGCAGAACCGCGGCCCAACCCCGAAGGGAAGATATGCGTGCCGGTTCGCGGTGCCAGTGAGAAAGCGGCCGGGATCGAAGATATCCGGATCGGTCCAGAGCAGGCGGTGCCGGTGCACCACGTAGGACCAGGGGCATGCTGATCGCTCCCGACGCAAATTGTCCCGTGCACGGATCCGAAACTCAACTCGAAGAACACGACTAGAGCATGATCCGAAAAAGTGGAAACCGGTTTTCGAAAAGATCATGCTCGAACAAAAAGATGAGATCGGATTTCTCCGAAAGCCCTATTCCCTGGTGATGAATAGCTTCAGCGACATCGAGGCCGCAGTTGCCGCGACCATGATCGCGGCAACCGCGAGCAGACCGACGACATAGGAGCCCGAGAATTCCTTCAGCCAGCCCATCATCGATGGACCGACAAAGCCGCCGACGGTGGCGATGCTGTTGATGAAGGCGAGCCCGCCGGCAGCCGCAACGCCGGTGAGGAAGCGCGTCGGAATGGTCCAGAAGATCGCGCGTGCCGCCGTCACGCCGACCAGCGCGAGGCTGAATCCGATGACGGCGACCCCAACCGAGCCGGAGACGATCGGTGCCAGAAGCCCCAGCCCGCCAAGCAAACACGCCAGCGCCAGATTGACGATGCGGCCACCTCGCGCGTCCACCCAACGCGCCCACAGGATCATGCCGACGGAAGCGAAGAGATAAGGGATCGCCGCGATCCAGCCGATCGCCAGATTCGAAAGATGATATTCCTTGAGCATCAGCGGCAGCCAGATGCCGATGCCATATGATCCCAGCGTGAAGCCGAACTGGATCGCCGTGCAGATCAGCACGCGCGCATCCATCAATGCGGCCCACAGCGAGGCATGGGGCCGCTCCCGCACTTCGGAAGCGAGCACGCCATCAAGGGCGTGACGCTCCTCGACCGTGAGCCAGGCTGCCGCCTGCGGACGATCGGCAAGCAGCTTCAGCGTCAGAAAGCCCAGGGGAACGCAAGGCAGGCTGACCATGAGAAACAGCCACTGCCATCCCCGCAAGCCCCAGATTCCATCCATCTGCAGCAGCATGCCGCAGATCGGGCCACCGACCAGCGAGGAAAGGGGAATGCCGACCAAAAACCAGGCCAGCATGCGCGTGCGGTATTGCGCGGGAAACCAGGCGGCTAGGAAGAACGTGACCCCCGGAAAGAAGCCTGCTTCCATGATCCCGAGCAAGAGGCGCACGCCGTAAAAACTGTTCGGTCCGACCACGAAGGCTGTCGCCGCCGAGACCAGTCCCCAACTGACCATGATGCGGGCGAGCCAGCGCCGCGCGCCAAATCGATAGAGCAGGAGATTGCTGGGGATCTCGAACACCGAATAGCCGAGGAAGAAAATACCTGCGGCGAATCCGAACTGGCTCGGCGTCAACCCCAACTGCTGGTTCATGGTGAGCGCGGCAAAGCCCAGGCTCGTGCGATCGAGATAGTTGAAGAGATAGGCGATCGTGAGCAGCGGCACGAACCTGAGCGCGGCTTTCTGGACGGCGCTTTGCATCAGCGAATCAGCAACAGCGACATCGACAGCGCCCGGGACCCCCTGCTGCAGGATCGTCATCCCTCGATTTCCTTCCCTGCGCTCTCGTTCGTTCGGGAGCCTATAGCAAGATACCGGCGCCGACCGTGAGAATGTAACCCTTATGGCACACGCCCGAACTATGTGTGGTTGTTCTCTATACGTTCGTAAGAGTTGATGAGGGAACTTTGTGCCCTGCGGTAGGCTTGCGCATGGGGTTGAGGCCTAGCACTTCCGCTTATGGGGAGAGCCGATATGCCAGCCTACGTCCAACACGACCATATCGTCGAAATGCCTCCGGTCGTCTGTCCAGGATGCATTGGAATGCTTCCGATGTATGTCCGGGATGTCCAGCCGCACTGGAGCCTGGCCACGATCGACTTCATTTATGAGTGCGCCGACTGCGGCGCCGAAGTCAGACAGACCGTGAGAAAGCCGGAACGGCCTCACTGAAAAAGCACTGCGCATAGCCTGAGCACCCGTCTTCCGCGCGCCGCCAACTTGCGGGCCGGCGTCTGACCGCGTTGATCCAGATCAACGGCAGAGCGCGCGCTCGCGACTAAGCCGGTTTGCCGCGAAGCACAATTCCTCTCCGCAAATAGTGCATTGCGGCGGCGGCCCGAGCGCGGCGGGAAAGGTGAAGGCGATGCTGTCAAAATTGCTGAGCAGGCTCACGGGATCGACAAGCGTTCCGGCAATCGAACATGACGAGCTGGTGCGCGCGCAACGCGACCGCGGCTGTGTCGTCATCGACGTGCGCGAGCCGCATGAGTTTCGCGGCGGCCACATCCCGGGCGCCACGAATCTTCCATTGTCTCAATTCGATCCTGCGAGCATCCCGGAAGGAAAGCCCGTGGTCCTGGTCTGCCAGGCCGGAGGGCGCTCCGCAAAAGCGCTGCGCCGCGCCATCGACGCCGGACGAAAGGATGTGCGGCACTATCCAGGCGGGATGAGCGGATGGCGCGCGCATGGAGGAGCGGTGGCGTAGTCCCTCGATCGTCGCCCCGAGCGGGAAGCAAACTTCCCCGCCCTCCTCCCCCTCCCCAACCCGTGGGAATGATCCCGTCGCCTCCAAATTAACGCTGGGTTTATGCGCGCTTGCTAAAATTGCATATAATTTGTGCAATTTGAGCACGATTGTATACCGTTCTGCATCGGTGGGTTGAGCACGCGGCTCAGTTGCGAATGCAAAGCAGGTGTAGTGGCACCTTGATCTTGGCTTTGGGGGAACATGGCTTTGCTTGGACACATCAAGATTTCGAACCGTCTTGCGCTTGCGATCGCGCTGCCGGTACTGGTGGCATTCGGCCTCGCCGGCCAGATCATTTGGACGAACTGGACCGAGCGCGGCGAGATGGCGCAGTTGAGCGAGTTCGCCGACGGCGTCAGCAAGGTCAGCCGACTGGTCCACGAGCTTCAGCGCGAGCGAGGCATTTCCGCGGTATTCCTGAGCAGCAAGGGCGCACAGATGCGCGGCGAGCTGTCGGAACAGCGCAAACGAACCGACGACGAGCGCCGGACGGTTTCGCTGGTGATGAGGTCTTTTGCAGCGCTCGGCTCCCGCGAGATCGGCAACGCCGTGGCCGCCGCGGAGACCTCGATCTCGACCCTCGACAGTCGACGCAGCTCGATCGACGCACAGGCGATCGCCACGACAGATTCGTCGGCTTACTTCACCGACCTGATCGCAAAGCTGCTCAATATCAGCAGTGGCATTATCAATGTGAGCAGCCGGGGCGACATCTCCAGGGCCCTGTCGGCCTACTTGAACCTGATCCAGGGCAAGGAACACGCCGGTCAGGAACGGGCGCTGGCCGCGAGCGGGATTGCTATTGGCCGCTTCGACCTGCCCGCATACCGAAAGGCCCTGTGGCAGGCGGCAGCCCAGGAAATCTATTTCGCGGCATTTCTGTCAGGCGGGAGTCCCGAACAACGCGACTTCTACGCAAAATCCCTGTCGGGCGGGATCACCGACAACGTCAACAGAATGCGCGAAACGATCGCCAAGGGCGGCCTTTCCGGCGAAATGCCGGACCTGGACAGCGCCGGCTGGTTCAAGGCTGCTACCACCCGGATCGATGCGCTCAAGAACGTCGAAGACCAGATCGCGGCGGATCTCCTGGCGCTGACATCGGAAAAGCGCGCCGAGGCCACGCGCGCGTTGGCCGTTTTGATATCGGTCGTGGCTTCGGCTCTCCTGCTCACCTTCTCGGTTGTCTATGTGATGGCGCGCAGCATCACGCGCCCGGTAGTTCGGTTGTCGGATGCCATGAAGATGCTTGCGGGCGGCGATATGTCGGTCGCGGTCGAGGGAATTGATCGCCGTGACGAGATCGGCGGCATGGCCGGAGCGGTGCAGGTATTCAAGGACAACATGATCGAAGCCGACAGGCTGCGCACCGAACGGACCGCGGCCGAGGCCAGGATGGCGGCTCAACGCAGGGCCGACATGCTGAAGCTCGCCGATGAATTCGAACGGGCGGTCGGCGGAATCATCAGCACCGTATCAGCGGCATCGGGCCAGTTGGAGGCGTCTGCCGGGGCGCTCACCAACACCGCAAACCGCGCTCAGGAAATGGCAACAACGGTGGCGGCGGCTTCGGAAGAAGCCTCTACCAATGTCCAATCCGTCGCAAGCGCGACCGAGGAGCTGTCGTCTTCCGTCAACGAGATCAGCCGTCAGGTGCAGGAATCGGCGCGCATCGCGAGCGAAGCGGTCGGCCAGGCCCGCACCACCACCGACCGCGTCAGTGAATTGTCCAGGGCCGCCGCCCGCATTGACGACGTTGTCGAACTGATCAACGCGATTGCGGGGCAAACCAATCTCCTGGCATTGAACGCGACGATCGAGGCCGCCCGCGCCGGAGAAGCCGGCCGGGGATTTGCCGTGGTGGCGTCCGAGGTGAAGGCGCTTGCGGAACAAACAGCCAAGGCGACCGGGGAGATCAGTCAGCAGATCGGCGGCATTCAGGCGGCAACCGGAGAATCCGTGGAAGCCATCAAGGCCATCAGCGGCACGATCGAGAAGCTTTCGGAGATATCTTCCACGATCGCTGCGGCCGTGGAGGAACAGGGCGCGGCAACGCAGGAAATCTCCCGCAACGTGCAACAGGCCGCCGAAGGCACCCAGCAGGTGTCCTCCAATATTGTCGATGTACAACGTGGCGCGAGCGAAACCGGCTCGGCCTCTTCGCAGGTCTTGTCGGCGGCCCAGACATTGTCCGGCGACAGCACCCGCCTGAGGGACGAGGTCGGCAGGTTCCTGAGTACGGTCAGAGCCGCCTGAAGCCGTATGGGTTTCGGTTGAATCGCCGGGAAGGCGGGTTCACCTCTGCCGCCCGCGGGCAGGGCTATCGCATTTGATTTCGATGTCTCTTCACCTCCCCCTAAAAGGGGGAGGTCGGCGAGCGAAGCGAGCCGGGAGGGGGTCACACGCTTCATGCCAGTATTGCTGTTTCTGTACTTCGACTAGCCGAATTGACCCCCTCCCCGACCCTCCCCTTTCAGGGTGAGGGGGCGCTCCGTCACCCTCAAGCGTCATATGCGATAGCCCTGCGCCCATGGGCGCTCGCGGGGAGTCGACGCACTCGCAGGGTGCGGCAGGTGGCGGGCCATATTCTATTGGCTTGCCTATTCGGCTCGGATGCAGCTATAGCCGCGGATACGGACTTTTGTAGAATTCCGAAGACGCAGGGCCTTGCAGTGTTCGGCCTGGCCCTCGGGCGTCAGGAAATTTGGCACCGCGTTTTGATTTCAAACACAGATTTTGGAAGAGTTGAGTATGGCGCGCAATATTCTGATCCTCGGAGCCTCTTATGGCTCGTTGCTGGCGACGAAGCTGCTGATGGCGGGTCACAACGTGACCCTGGTTTGCCGGAAGAAGACCTCGGAACTCATCAATCGCGACGGCACCGAGGTTCGCATCAAGCTGCGCGACGAGGCGACGCACCGGGCAATTTTCTCGCGCGATCTGCCCGGGACCCTGGACGCGACCACGCCCGTCGACGTCAACCTGTCCCGGTACGATCTGGTTGGCCTTGCGATGCAGGAACCGCAATACACCAATCACACGCTCCGCGTTCTGATGATCAAAATCGCCGAGGCGAAGCTGCCATGCCTTTCGATCATGAACATGCCGCCTCTGCCCTATCTCAGGCGAATCCCGGCGCTGGCGGAAATGGACCTTGAAGAGGCCTATACCAACTCGCAGGTGTGGGAACGATTCAAGCCGGGACTGGTCACGCTCTGCTCGCCCGATCCGCAGGCCTTCCGCCCGCCCGAAGAGGCGGCGAACGTCCTGCATGTCGGCCTGCCGACAAACTTCAAGGCGGCGGCATTCGAGGATGAGCAGCACAACCGGCTGCTTCGCGAGCTGGAAGCCGATATCGACGCGGTGACGCTGGATGGCCACGACGTTCCGGTGAAGCTCAAGGTGTTCAACTCGCTGTTCGTCCCCCTGGCGAAATGGTCGATGCTGTTGACCGGCAACTACCGCTGCATCACGCCGCACGAGCCGCAGTCGATCCGCGATGCCGTGCATGGCGATCTGAAGCTATCGCGGTCGATCTACGACCGTGTGGACACCATCGCCCGCCGGCTGGGGGCGGAGGCAAACGATCAGGTGCCGTTCGAAAAATATGCCAAGGCAGCCGAAAGCCTGCTCAAACCCTCGTCGGCGGCCCGCGCTGTGGCCAGCGGCGCGCCTTTCATCGAGCGGGTCGATCTCCTGGTAAAGCTGATTGCCGATCAGCTCGGCATGTCCAGTGCCGAGATCGACCGCACGGTGCAGATCGTCGATCAAAAGCTGAATGAGAGGATTCTGGCGGGCGGATCCGGCGCGCCGTGATGCGGACCTTGCGACGGGACAGCGTTCCGCCGGAAGAACGGCGTGAAACAATGGCGAACGCGAAACGCCTATTGTTTTGCGATCGCCGAGGAGGTGACCGCCTCCAGCGGGCGACGCGCGAAGCCGTATTTGGCCAGTCCTTTGGCCAGTCGAATGCCCGGACGTTCAACGAAACGTTCGGTCAGATATGCGCATATCAGAACGACGACAACAAAGGACGGCGTATCCAGCTTGTCGGGTAATTTATCTGCTCGAAGATAATCGAGCACGACCGCGTGGACGAGATATATTGAAAACGAGATCCGCCCGATCCATGCAATGAAATTGTCGTTCAGCATTTTCGGGTTTGCGGCGTGATGCAGGATCGCCACGGCACAGAGAAGCGCCGCCGTGCTGGTTTTCCAATACGAATGAACGTCATAGCTTGCGATCTTCAGCAATTTGCCCATTGCAATCGTCGCAAGCAGTCCGCCCCAGAACCACCATTTGGAAGCAAAACGTTCTATCAGGGGCGATTGTTTCGCGATCAGAAGAGCGCAGATGGCACCATACATCAGCTGGTCGAGATAAATGACGGTCAGCCATTGGTCGTTCCCGGTCAGCCATTTTGCCGGCTCGGAATGTCCGGCAAAAATCTTTGCGAGAAAGCTTATGGCGATCAGCACCCCGATCGCCAGCGGAAGCAGTCCGCGCCTGAATGTCAGCGCGACGACGAAAGGAAAGAACACGTAAAACCAGAACTCGGCGTGCAGTGTCCAGGCCACGGCGGTTGCGAACCCGGTCGAGTTGGGGATGTGTGTAAAAGTCAACATGCCCGGAAGTGCGGATGTAAACTCATCAAGCGATTGTGGCCGATAGTTCCGCATCAACAGGTAGGTCGCTCCGAGCGCGACGACGTAAAGCGGATAGATCCTCATCCATCTTCGGAAAACAAACTTGGCCAGATTTGAAAGAGAGAGCGCCGGAAGCCCGATCAGGATTTGCGTTATCAGGAAACCGCTCAGGCAGAAGAAGATGCTGACGCCAATGGCGCCGCCTGGCATTTTCCCTTTGTGTCCGAACAATACGAGCAGCACCGCGAGCGCGCGAATGTAGTCATAGTAGTTATCGCGCCCCTCTCCCATCATGGCTGAGGAATTAAGCGAATCCAGCGCTTGAGAGCAAGCGCGGATGCGCCGAAGCGGGCCGGAGCGGGCGCAATCGCTGGCAAATCAACGGTGTGTCCACGGGTCCGACGAGGTGATCGACGGATGGTGACGGTATCCCGCGATGTCTCGGTCCGATCAGGATCGCCGAGAACGCCTGAAGCGCGATGGGATCAGGCTGAATCACCATCGCGCTTTCAGGTTTTTGTTGTCGCATGATCGCCGCGCAAACGCATTCGCGTTTGTCGCGAGGGAAAACCGCTGCACACTTTTCCGGATCATGCTTTAGCGGACATCGCTGGACCTCCGGCTCAAAACGGCATGCTTGTCCAAATGAGAACGAAGCAGCGTATTCGCGGCCTCCGAAGCGGCCACCGAATAGCCCTGATCACCATGAATCAGGATCAATGAGATCGCTCCCTCGGACAAGAGCCAGATCGCGCGCGCAAGTTCTTGCGCCTGTCGCACCCCGGATCGTTCCAGTAGCTCACCGAAGCAACCTTCCAGCCGAGCCTTGTGGCGGCGCGCCATGAGGCGGGCCGGATGCCCGGGGAGATCCGCAAGCTCGATCACGAGACGCGTAAATCCCGAACCTGCCCAGCGTGGCTTGTCGGCCCAGACCGCGAGCTCTCGAAACATTCCTTTCACGATGGCCTCGGGCGACCCGGACAGTCGATCGCCAAAAGTCCTGAAGGCCTGGATTGCCAATTGGTGTTGTTCTGCCAGGACTTCGGCGAGCAATTGGTCCTTGCTGTTGAAGTGATGGTAGAGCGTGCGCTTGGTGAACCTCGCTTCGGCTGCGATGTCGTCCATCGTGACGCGGCTGTAGCCGCGGCGGCGGAACAGCCTGTAGGCTCCATCGAGAATCTGTTTTCGCGTCTGTTTGGCGGAACGCGGCATGGCAGCCCCCGTCAAAGTATACCCATTAGTGAATTTACACCGACACCGGCTGGCGTGAAATGGCCAAGTCAGGCCTGGCAAACCGAGGCACGAGCAATGTCACACATTTCATTGACCGTCAGAGACATCGTTGCGCGGCCCATCGTCCTCAAGTTGAAGCGGCCCGTTGTTGCGAGGATCGCTACCATCACCGAATGGCCGATCATTCTTGTCGATCTGCTGACCGAAGAAGGCATTGTCGGGCGCAGTTATCTGGAGCCCTACATCGTCAGGTCGATGCGTTACCTCGTGCCGGCCCTCAACGATCTCGCAGCACTATTGAAGGGCCGTCGCGTGGCGCCAATCGAGCTTTTCGATGCTGCAAGGAAATCCCTTCACTTCGTCGGCTATGAAGGGCTTTCGATGATAGCAGCCTCCGGGCTGGACATGGCAGCATGGGACGCACTTGCAAAAGCCGCGAACCTTCCGCTTTGCGTACTGCTTGGCGGCTCCGTCGGCCCGGTGAAATCCTACAACAGCAACGGGCTTTGGTTGCAGGAGCCGGCCGAGCTTGCCGAGGAAGCGCTGCAATTGAGGGACGAAGGCGGTTTTACGGGGCTGAAGCTGCGAATGGGCCGTCAGCGAGCATCCGATGATCTCATGGCGCTCGAAACGGTCCGCAAGGCGCTGGGTGACGGCGTGCAACTGATGGTGGATTTCAATCAGGGACTCGATCTCGCAGAGGCGCTTCAGCGATGTCACATGATCGATGACCAGGGCCTCGCGTGGATCGAGGAGCCGATCGTCTACGACAACCTGGACGGCTATGCAAAACTTGCGGCGGAGCTGAATACGCCGCTGCAGATCGGCGAGAACTTCTATGGTCCACGCGAGATGCACAAGGCCATTCAAAAGAACGCGTGTGACCTGGTGATGCCGGACTTCATGCGGATCGGCGGTGTGACCGGCTGGATGCGGGCGGCCGCGATAGCCGGCGGCGCGGGAATACCCGTATCAACGCACCTCTATCCCGAAGTCGCTGCTCACATGATGCGTGTCACCGAAACTGCGCATTGGCTCGAGTGGCAGGATTGGGCTCATCCCATTCTCAAGACGCCATACCGGCTGAAGGACGGGCAGTTGCATATACCCAATGTGCCGGGCGTCGGGCTCGAATGGAATGAGGAGGCGGTCAAGCGCCATCTCGTCTAGCCTGGTCGGCTGTCGTCGCAATGGGCGCTGTCTATCGCACGGAGCGATACCCGATTCATTGTTCGTCGTCTCCTGGTCTGCGGAGCCGACACATCGCACCACACCATTCATTACCCGTTCATCACAGCGGTGACTTCTCCGGCATTCAGGTGCCGTTAAGCCCCTTTCGCGTCTGATGCGCATGTCTCCGCACCGGAGAACAGAACAGATTGGAGATGTCAAAAATGCTGAAGACTTTTTTCTTGAGTGCCGCGCTTGTTGTGGGCCTTGCGGGCGCCACAAGCTTTACGGGCGTTGCCAATGCCGCCGAGGGATGTGGACCAGGATGGTGGCGTGGGCCGGGCGGCTTTTGTCATCCTTTCGCAACCAACCGTGCGTGCCCGGTCGGATGGCATTTGGGACCCGAAGGGCAGAGATGCTGGCCGAACCGCGGATTTGAGCGTGCATGTCCTCCTGGATTCCATCTCGGACCCGAGGGCGGCCGCTGCTGGCCGAACTGAGCTATATCAAACTCGGGGTCGTAGCCTTGCTGATCGACCTGCGCAACTGACGCCTGATCCGGGAAAGTGTGCAGAGGTTTTCCCTCGCGACAAACGCGAATGCGTTTGCGCGGAGATCATGCGAAGATAAAAACCTGAAGCGCAATGGGTGTTTCAACCTGATCCCATCGCGCTTCAGTGTCTTGCTCTCATCTTCGTACCGCCAACTCTGCGTAACCCCCCTTGATGGACGCAGAAATCGACGGAACGGTCGACGTCGGTAACGAACAGGACGGCGCGGGCAGACCGTCTGTCATGGTCTCACAACACAATCCGCTGGAATACGGCGTCCGCTCACGCTCACCTTGGCGGACACTTGTTGCTATCTGAAGTTGCCGTGACCGTTCTGTCACCCGCTCACCATATGTTTAGCGTATAGACGAATTTGTTGTGTTGCATGCGCGCGATGCCGCGATCCAACATCGAGCCCGCGCCGTGAGTGCGTCATTGGCAGTGAACCGCCGATGCTGTGCCCGATCCACACCCCGTCAGCTCCATTCCCCCAGTAGTTGCTCGCCCAACTGTCCTGGTCGCTACAGGAAGTCATGCCCATGCTCGCAAGATTGAAAGTCATTCTGATCCTCGCATGCAGTCTTTCCGCCTTCGCAGAGATCGTGCTTGCCGCCGAGCAGGCTCCGGTCCGCATCACGGTGATCTCGGATCAGGATGATGACCTTTACGACGCTCGAGCTGGCCGCGGAGGCGTTGATGCCACACGGATGGCGGTCGAGGATTTCGGCGGCACGGTCCTCGGCCGGCCGGTGATCGTCGATGCCTTGAACGACCACAACAAGCCTGCGGAAGCGCCGGGGCTTGCAAGGCAGGCCTATGATGCAGGTGCCGACCTGATCATGGACGCGCAGAATTCGCCGATTGCGCTCGCCATCTCCAAGGTGGCGACCGAGAGACACAAGCTGGCGATCAGCACGGGTTCAGCCTCTCCCGGCCTGACGCGGGGCGAATGCAGCCGCTATTTCTACCATTACTCGTTCGATTTGACGGCCATAGAAACCACAACGGCCGACTACATTGCGCAGACGGCCTACGGCAAGCGTTGGGTATTCATCGTCGACGACAGCGGTTTCGGCCGCGCCGGGCTTGCGACCATGACGCCGAAGATAACGGCGCATGGCGGAGAGGTCGTAAAGAGCTTTCTTACGCCGCCGACCGAGGACGGCTATGCGGCCGTTCTCGCCGAGATTCGCGGCCTGAAGCCCGAAGTGGTGGCGGTCATCAATGCCGGCGCAAAGGATGACGCCGTCGTGTCGGCGGTCACAAAGGCGGGACTCCCCGCGGTCACGACGACAGCGCTGCTTTATCTGTCTGACGTCGATCGGGTGAAAGAAGGCTACGCGGGCCTCGTGGCCGCCGTGCCCTGGTACTGGAATCTCGATCCCGCAGCTCGGGACTGGTCCGACCGCTTCGCTGCCGCGCATGGCGGCCGCCGGCCGACCGAGGCGCAGGCCGCGGATTACTCGGCCACGACACAGTGGCTGAATGCCGTTCGCACAGCAGGCACCACCGACGCCGACGCAGTCATCCGTGTTCTTGACGGACACAAGTTCGACGACATTTTTGCCCACGGCGGGGAATTCCGCGCAAGCGATCATATGGTCGTCCACGACCTCTACGTCGTCGCGGTCAGAAGGACGGCCGAGCTGCAGGAACCACATTCCTGGTTCAACGTGCTGGCGACAGTGCCCGCGGCAACTGCATTCCCGGCCGGAACAGAATGCAAGATGGGTCAGTAGTTGAACCGAAGGCGACCGCGCTTGATCCCCGGCGGCAACACCTTTGATATGCGCATTCGCGAACGTGTCCGCTGCAAGGTGCGCAGGTCAGAATTGCAATCGCACCACTAGTTGGGTTTCGGGGAATGATCCGGATTTTCGAGATTGCATTCCCTGAAGTGGAAGGCAATTTCGTCGAGCGCGCGCTGTTCCCATTCTTCGGCTTCGGCGAGCCAGAACACTCTACGCTCGGAATCATGCGACGCGCGCTCACGGCAGAAATATTCCTGGCGGCGGATTTCAACGAGCCTGTTCATGAAACTCCACTCCTACGTGAAGCCAATTCGCGGGCGTCACCATAGCAGACGTCGCACGCAGAGTCCGTCGCATTTTGTCGCGGTGAAGAGGCAAGCTGCTGCCCCTGTGAACATCGCATTGCAGCATGTGTGACTCGTCATGCGCTTGGGTATCTGGCATACAAAATTCGCCGCGTCGGCGCGGACCGTATGGGATTGGGCCTGTTGCTCGCGACTTCATCTGCGATACAAAACTCACGGTAAGATCTTGATGGACCGATCAAGACAAGAAGCCCAAGACAGCGGCTGAGAGGAAGCCAAATGAAGGAAAATCAAGACAAAAAACGCCATTCGCTCAAAGGTTGTGTGTGCGGCTGCGAAGACACGATGTTGCTCACGGGCGCGGCGCTCGGCCGGCGTCAATTCGTGGCGGGCATGGCTGGCGCCGCGGGCCTCGCGGCAACGGGTCTTGCGCGTCCGATGCAGGCGCTTGCCCAGGGCGCGGGAACAAAGCCCTATCGGATCGACGTGCACCATCATCTGTCGCCACCGACCTATATCGCGGCTTCGATCGCCGCAGGTTTCGGCGACGGTCTGATGCGGAAATGGACCCCGGAGAGCTCTCTCGCCGACATGGACAAGGCCGGCACCGCGGTCGCGATGCTCTCGGTGACGCAACCGGGCGTCAACTTCACTTCGGGAGAGCAGGCCCGCAGGCTCGTGCGCGAATGCAACGAATACGCCGCAAAGCTGATCACCGACCATCCCGGCCGCTTCGGCGGCTTTGCCATGCTTCCGCTCACCGATGTCGACGCCAGCCTGAACGAGATCTCCTACGCGCTCGACACGCTCAAGCTCGATGGCATCGGGCTGTTGACGAACTATCACGACAAGTGGCTCGGCGATCCCGCCTTCCTGCCGGTCATGGAAGAACTCAATCGCCGCAAGATCGTCGTCTATACCCATCCGGCCACGGCCGATTGCTGCGTCAATCTGGTGCGCACCGAGCCGCCGGCGCTGATCGAATGGGGCACCGACACCACGCGCACGATCGCCGACATCATCTTTTCCGGCAATGCGCAGAAATTCCGTGACATCCGCTGGATCTTCTCGCATGCCGGCGGGACCATGCCGTATTTGATCGAACGCTTCGTGCGCCATCCGCTGATCGAACCGAAGGCAAAGCCGACCGTGCCGGACGGAACGCTGGCCGAGCTCACGCGCTTCTGGTACGACACCGCGCAGACCTCGAACAAGGCCGCGATGTCGGCGCTTGCCGCGATCATCCCGACGTCGCAGATCGTCTTCGGCACCGACTTCCCCTACCGAACCGGCATCGACCATGTGAACGGCTTGAGGAGCGCGGGCGTCTTCACCGAGGCCCAGATCATGGATATCGAGCGCGGCAACGCACTGAAACTGCTGCCGCGGCTTGGCGCCTGAGCAGCAAGATCTCCTCGCGGTCTGCCGTAACGGCAATCCCGGCCCGGCCTCTCCAACTCTCCCTGGGGCCGGACCGAAGATTTTTTCGGGCGTTTTGCGATACCGCAAGGCATTGCCGCTGACTTTGTCCTGCTCTTGTGCGAGCATGCAAACAAGAACCAGTCGGCAAAAAGGGGGTTCAAATGGCAAGCGGGACGGGAGCACAAGGTCAATCCCACGTCAAAGTCGCGACAGCCAGCCTGATCGGCACCGCCATCGAG
The DNA here is from genome assembly GCA_963820275.1 of uncultured Alphaproteobacteria bacterium. Taxonomy (GTDB): domain Bacteria; phylum Pseudomonadota; class Alphaproteobacteria; order Rhizobiales; family Xanthobacteraceae; genus Bradyrhizobium. The sequence goes on along the minus strand of CAWFZL010000034.1, from coordinate 63,622 downwards.
TGGTACGATTTCTTCCTTTACGGCACGGCCGCAGCACTGATCTTCAACAAGCTGTTCTTTCCGACCTTCGATCCGATGATCGGCACGTTGCTCGCCTTCGGCACCTATGCCCTCGGCTTTGTGGCGCGACCTCTCGGCGGGCTCGTGTTCGGCCACTACGGCGACAAGATCGGCCGCAAGACCATGCTCTATCTGACCTTGCTGATCATGGGCGTTGCGACGGCGGCGATCGGACTGTTGCCGACCTATGATTCGCTCGGTGTATGGGCGCCGATTCTTCTGGTCACTTGCCGCCTGGTCCAGGGCTTCGGGCTGGGCGGCGAATGGGGCGGCGCTGTGCTGATGGCTGTCGAGCACGCGCCGGAAGACAAGAAGGGCTTTTACGGAAGCTGGCCTCAACTCGGCGCGCCGCTCGGGCTCGTGCTCGGCACGCTGGTGTTCTCGGTCGTGTCCGCGTTTCTCACAGACGCCCAGCTCTATGCGTGGGGCTGGCGTCTTCCGTTCCTGTTTTCCATCTTCCTGGTGATCGTGGGCCTGTGGATACGATTTACAATCGCAGAGTCGCCGGAATTCCAGAAGGTCAAGGACCAGGGGGAAGAGGTGAAGATGCCGATCCTTGACGCGATCCGCCTGTATCCCAAGAACATCCTGCTGGCGATGGGCGCGCGCTTTGCCGAAAACGGCTTCTTCTACATCTACGCGACCTTCGTTCTCGCCTACGCCACGCAATCGCTCGGCATGAACAGGCAGGACATATTGAACGGCGTGCTGATCGCGGCCGCGATCGAAACCTTCACGATCCCGGCCTTCGGTGCGCTGTCCGATCATGTCGGACGCCGGCCGGTCTATATTTTCGGGGCCATTTTCTCGGCACTGATGTCGTTCCCGCTGTTCATACTGCTCGGCACGAAGAACCCGCAGCTCGGCTGGATCGCCATCGTTCTTGGTCTCGCCGTCGGGCACGCCGCGATGTACGGCCCGCAGGCAAGCTTCCTCTCCGAGCTGTTCGGCACCAAGGTGCGCTACAGCGGCGTCTCGCTCGGCTACAACCTCGCCTCGATCTTTGCCGGCGCGCTGTCGCCCCTGATCGCCACCGGACTCATGACGGCCTACAAGCCGGAGACCTGGCCGATCTCGGTGTACATGATCGTGCTGGCTCTCATCACCATCGTTTCAGTCTATTTTGCCACCGAGACGCGCTACGAAATCCGGGAGCTGAAAGTCGCGACCTGAGGAGACACGCGAGTTGAGCCAACACCCTGCACTGCCCTATCTGCGACTTTCGGAAAAGGGCAAGGTAGTCACGGCTGCGGAAGCTGTCCGCCTCATTCGCGACGGCGACACGGTGGCGACCGGCGGCTTTGTCGGCATCGGTTTTGCCGAGGAGATCGCGATTGCGCTCGAGGCGCATTTCCTCGAACCTGCGAGCGAAGCGCCACATATCCAGAACAAGCCGGGGAACCTCACGCTGGTCTATGCCGCGGGCCAGGGCGACGGCAAGGATCGCGGCCTCAATCATCTCGCCCATGACGGTCTCGTCAGGCGGGTGATCGGCGGCCATTGGGGCCTGGCGCCGAAACTGCAGCGCATGGCGATCGCCAACCAGATCGAGGCCTATAATCTTCCGCAGGGCGTGATCACGCATCTGTTCCGCGACATCGCCGCCCGCCGCCCGGCCCATATCACCCGCGTCGGCATCGGCACCTTTGTCGATCCGCGCAATGGCGGCGGCAAGCTCAACGCACGCACCACGGAGGATCTGGTCGAGCTGACCACTGTCGGCGGACAGGAATGCCTCCTCTACAAGACCTTCCCCATCAATATCGGCATCATCCGCGCCACGACCGGCGATCCCGACGGCAATCTGACCATGGAGAAGGAAGCTCTCACGCTGGAAGCGCTGGCGATCGCGATGGCCGCGCACAATTCCGGTGGCCTCGTCATCGCGCAGGTCGAACGCGTGGCGGAAAGCGGAACGCTCAATCCGCGCCAGGTCAAGATTCCGGGCATCCTCGTCGATTGTGTCGTTGTGGCGAAGCCCGAAAACCACTGGCAGACGTTCGGCACCCAGTATAACCCCGCCTTCTCCAGCGAGATCAGGGTGCGCGCCGGCTCGCTGCCGCCGCTGCCGATGAGCGAGCGCAAGATCATCGCGCGCCGCGCCGCGTTCGAGCTGAAGGCCAACAGCGTCGTCAATCTCGGCATCGGCATGCCCGAGGGCATTGCGGCGATCGCCAACGAGGAAAAGATCATCGATCTGATCACGCTCACCGCGGAGCCCGGCGTGATCGGTGGTATCCCGGCAAGCGGGATCGATTTCGGCGCCGCGACCAACACGCAAGCCGTGATCGACCAGCCCTATCAGTTCGACTTCTACGACGGCGGCGGGCTGGATGCGGCGTTTCTCGGCCTTGCGCAGGTCGACCGCGCCGGCAACCTCAACGTCAGCAAATTCGGGCCCAAGCTTGCCGGCGCCGGCGGCTTCATCAATATCAGCCAGAACGCCAAGACAGTGATCTTCGTCGGCACGTTCGGCGCCGGGAAGCTGCGCATCGCGACCGGAGACGGCAAGCTCGCGATTCTCGATGAGTGCAACTCGAAGAAATTCGTCGAGGCCGTGGAGCACGTGACGTTCAGCGGCGCCTATGCGACCGCGCGTGGCCAGCCCGTGCTCTACGTCACCGAACGTTGCGTCTTCACGCTGGGCGGAAACGGGCTCGAGCTCATCGAGGTCGCGCCCGGCATCGACGTCGAGCGCGACATCCTCGCAATGATGGATTTCAAACCGGCGATACCGCGCGAGCCCGCGGCGATGGACGCGCGCATTTTCCGCGAGGGCGTGATGGATCTGCGCAACGACCTCGTCGGCATTCCGATGGCCCAGCGCTTTACCTATGACGCGCAGCAGAACCTGTTCTTCGTCAATTTCGAGCGCTTCGCGGTGCGCACGGTCGCCGATATCAAGGTGATCGAGAAAGCCGCCGAAGCCAAGCTCGCTCCGATCGGCCACCGCGTCTACGCGATCGTCAACTACGACAACTTCTCCATTTCACCCGAATTGCTCGACGAATATTCGGCCATGGTGCGATCGCTCACCGACCGTTTCTATTCGGGCGTCTCGCGCTACACCACCTCGGGCTTCCTGCGCATCAAGCTCGGCGAGGCGTTCGAAAACCGTGGAGTCGCGCCACATATCTTCGAAAGCGCCGACGAGGCGAAGTCCGATTGGCGCAAGGAGAGCAGCCCGCGCTGATCGTCATCACGAAAGCGTGCGCGCACACTCTCTTACCCCTGTTTTCGCAAAATCGTCGGCCCGCTTGATCTGCCGCAAGGCTTCGCGGTCGAAAATCTGATCCTGTAATCGGGCGGGTGGTTTCCCCCAGAACCATCCGTCGAACTCTTGACGGATGATCCATTCCCCAGGGATTATCCGGTTGACTTTCGGATGCTCCTGCCCCCCACCCCAGGAGCATCCTCTCTTCCCGAACTCAACTGCGGCTCGCTCAGATCCCGAAGCAGCCAGCGTGCGATCCTGGGCCAGGCGCGGCTGAGCGTTTGGGCCCCGAGGAACAGGCTCAGATGTCCGCAGGCTTCGGTCATCTTCCTCACATGTTCGGCGGGCGTGCCGACCAGTCGCGCCACCGCGAACAGTTGATCGACTGAGACGACTTCGTCGCGGCTGCCCGCCAGCAGGCAGATCGGCGCGGTCAGCTTTGACAGATCGATATTCTGCCCAAGTGCAACGAAGCGCCCTTCGGCGATCCGGTTCTGCTTGAACAGCCATTCGACGACCTGAAGAAAGAAGGTGCCGGGCAGATCGACCGTTTCGTCATTCCATTGACGAAACAGCTCCAACAGTGCCGCGCGCCGATCGGGGTCGATGTCCTCGCTTGCCTGCAGCGTGTCCTCCGCTTCGTTGGGACCGTGGGATATCCCCCACAGCCCAAGCATCTGCCGCCCATGCACGATCCCCCCGCCGAGCCGCACCAGTTCATGAAAGCTCCGCAACGGCACGTCGGCGGCGAATTTCGACAGGGACGATTCGGCTGCGGCGATGTCGATCGGCGCGCCGACCAGAACCAGCCGGCGCACTTTTTCCGGAAATCGCGCCGCGTAAACCAGCGCCAACCAGCCGCCCTGGCACAGGCCGATGAGGTCGACCGGAGGGCCGAGTTCATCGACGGCGACGTTGAGGTCGGCGAGGTAATTGTCGATCCCGAGGTAGCGCATCTCCGCCGTCGCGGAACGCCATTCCGTGACAAAGATGCGCGACAGGCCGTATTCGTGGAGCCGTTCGATCACACTGTGGCCGGGCGCGAAATCGGCGATGGTCGAACCGTGCAGCGCGTAGGGCGCACAGATCAGCGTTGCGCTGCCATGGTCGCGGGTCGAGAAATTGCGCAGGCGCATCGATCCAAGCTCGAGCGCGATCGCGTTCGGCGACGACCAGGGGAATGAAAACTCGTGCGAGGGAGCGGGCCTGCTCGCCGGCAGCAGGCTGCCGAACAGGCGCATGTTGGCCTGCGCAATGTGCGACACGGCCTCCCATGGCCACGCAAAAAATGTATCGAGCACCGACGCCGGCCGCTCGGAAGCAGGTCCTTGCTCGTCTTTCTCAACCATCGAACTTCATTAAACCCGAACCGCCCAAACCCCAAAAGGATAAGTCTCCCAAACGCGCTTCACTTCTGCGGTATCTTCAGGCCACCGCCTTCGGAGGCGGCGCGATCCCTCGCGGAGCGGCCGGACGCAGCGGAGGGAACTCGTCCGCCGTCAGCGTTTCCCGGGCAATCAGAAGCTCGACGCCCGCTTCGAGGTCGCTGCGGCGCCTCTCGAGGATGGCGCGGGCCGAAGCCGCGCCCGCCTCGATCAGATCGCGCACCGCCAGGTCGATTTCGCGGCTGGTCGCCTCCGCCGCGCTGACCACCGTATCCTGCGCGGCCGGCAGGAACATCTGCGGGCGCGGCGCGTATGTCCGCTGGCCGACCGTGGCATTCATTCCATATTTGGTGACCATCTCGACGGCTATCTCGGTGGCGCGCTGCAGGTCGTCGGCGGCACCGGTCGAGATATCGCCATCGAAGATCAGCTCTTCCGAGGCGCGGCCTCCCAGCAGCACGGCGATCCGGTTCCTCAATTCGCTCGCCGAAAGCAGAAAGCGGTCCTCGGTGGGGCGCTGCATGGTGTAACCCAGCGCGCCGACACCGCGGGGAATGATCGACACTTTCTGCACGGGATCGACGCCGGGAAGACTCGCAGCGACAAGCGCATGGCCCATCTCGTGATAGGCGACGCGGCGGCGCTCCTCCTTGCTGAGCACCCTGCTCTTCTTTTCGACGCCGGCGACGATCCGTTCGATCGCGACCGTGAAGTCGTCGAACGAAACTTCTTTTGCGTTGCGCCTCGTCGCCGCAATGGCGGCCTCGTTGATCAGATTGGCAATGTCGGCGCCGGTGAAGCCGGCCGTCAGTCCCGCGATCTTGTCGAGATCGACATCCTTGGCGACCGCGATCTTGCGGATGTGAACCTTGAGGATCGCCACGCGTCCACCCTTGTCGGGCCGATCGACCAGCACCTGGCGGTCGAACCTTCCGGCCCGCAGCAGCGCCGGATCGAGGACCTCGGGCCGGTTGGTGGCCGCCAGCAGGATGACGCCGAGGCTCGGATCGAACCCGTCGAGTTCGGCGAGAAGCTGATTGAGCGTCTGCTCCTTCTCGTCATAGCCGCCGAACGCGCCCGGAGAGCGGCTGCGACCGAGCGCATCGAGTTCGTCGATGAAGATGATGCAGGGCGCTGCTTTCCGCGCCTGCTCGAACAGATCGCGCACCCGCGCCGCGCCCACGCCGACGAACATCTCGACGAATTCGGAACCGGAGATCGAGAAGAAGGCAACGCCGGCTTCGCCCGCAACCGCGCGCGCCAGCAGCGTCTTGCCGGTGCCGGGCGGTCCGACCAGCAGGATTCCCTTCGGCACATGTGCGCCGAGCCGGCCGTAACTCTTGGGGTCCTTGAGAAAGGACACCACCTCCTGCAACTCGAATTTGGCTTCCTCCACGCCGGCAACGTCGGCGAAGGTTACTTTGGTGTCCTTTTCGACATAGACCTTGGCCCGCGATTTTCCGATCGACATCAGCCCGCCAAAGCCCTGGCGATCGGCGATCCTGCGGAAGAGGAAGACCCAGACCAGGTAGAACATCAGCGCAGGGACCACCCACGACAGGATGGTCTGGAACAATCCGCCGGAGGGAACGCCGGTCACGGTGACGCCCTTGGCCGCGAGTTGCTGGGCGAATGCGGGGTCTACGCGCGCGGTGACGAAAGCCTGCTTTCCGTCCGGGAGCTTCTCCTTCAGCTTGCCCTGGATGGTGTCCTGGCCGACAGCAACCTCGGAAACCTTCCCTTCCGAGAGGAGTTGCTCGAACTGACTGTAGGGAATGGTCTCGACAGTGTTGTAGGTCGAAATGACCCATTGCAGCACCAGCATGCCGATCGCGGCTGCGATCAAATAGCCCGTGGTGATGGCCTGCCTTCGCTGCGATGAATCCTGCTCCATCTACTCCTCCGGTCAATCGGTGCGCGCCCGGAATGGCGCGAACGACGGTAACGGGTGCCCGCTTCTACAGCGGCGGCGCATCTAGTGGAGTGGATTTGACATTCGCTGCCAACCTGGCCGCAAGCTCGTGAAACGCGAATGTCAAATCCCAAACTTCACTGGAAATCCTATATTTGCTGGTGGTCTTTTAATTCTAACATTCGCTCAAGTGTCCGCCGCAAATAGACAGCGAATGTTAGAATTAGACCACTAGTCAGGTTTTGCTTTGGATCAATTGGTTCCCGTCAGTGAGGTTCCATGCTGCCCTCATTGCCTGCGAGCGCGCGGGTTTCATGAGAAAGCCGAAAGGAGGCTTGCTTGCCCTATGCATCGGTGGAAGATCTTCCGCCATCCGTTCACCGCCACTTGCCTCACCACGCGCAGGAAATCTATCGCAGCGCCTTCAACAACGCCTGGGATGAATATGAAGAACGCGGGGCCTCACAGCGCGAGCAGCTTGCCCATCGCGTCGCCTGGGCGGCCGTGAAGCGCAAATATGAAAAGGCCGGCGACCACTGGGTTCCGCGCGGGGAGCTTTGAATCGCGGCCTCATCGTTCGCCCGGCGAGCGAAGCATCGTCCGGAGACGCGCGGCCTCGCCGCGCTCCTCACCATGAGGGACTGACTTCGCGCGCCAGGCGCATCTCCTCACCCTGAGGAGAGCGCCGTCTCGAAGGGTAGGCTACGCTTGCTATGATCGCTACGCCGCAAGCGCAGGGTGATCGCATATGACATTTCCGCCGTCATGGCCGGGCTTGACCCGGCCATCCACGTCTTTTGCTCAGCTTGGAAGAAAGACGTGGATGCCCGGCACAAGGCCGGGCATGACGAGTTTGTGGGAACAGTCGCGCTACGTCGCGACGAGCTACCAATTCACTTTCACGCCACCCTTGCCGGCATAGGACCGTAAGGCGCGTCAGCCGTCCTCGCTAATCCGTCCCGGCGCGGCGCTGCAGGACCGCGAGCGCTTTTGTGTCGCCCTTCGCGCGGGCGTCGTCGACGAAGGCGATCAGGAGATCGGCAAGCGTCGCATAATCCCAAAGCTTCAGCCGGGTCGGATCGATCCAGCCGGCAAAACATTTGTCGAGATAGCCGCGCCGCGCATCCCGCGCTTCCACCCAGCATGGTCCGGCGAGTTCTGCGGGGTCTTCATCCCAGCGGCAGATGACGAAACCCGTTTGCGACTTCAACAGAATCCAGTTCCCATCTCTCGGGGCTTCGTTCATCGGGCGCAGGGATTGGCCGATTTCTCCCAATACGCGCTCAACATGGCCGGACATTCAACGCTTCCAAACTGCACTCTGGCCGACCGGGAGCCGGCGACGCCTTCGTCCGCGTTTATAGCAGGTGTCTGTTCAAACGTGGCGACACGAAGGAGGACTGTGGGGCGGGTTAGCGCCAACGTAACCCGCCAATTTCGCGATGGCGCGCACATGTTCCAGATCTGCTGCACTTTTTTCTCCGATCGCGGCGGAACGACGCCTTGTTCCGCGGCGTTCTACACCCCGTTCCAACGGAGGAGAACGAAATGAGGAAGGTTTTGTTGATTGCCGCGACCATCGGCGCCGTCGCGGTGCCGGCGATGGCCGAGGATGTCGGCGTTCGGGTTGTCCCGGGCGTGACGGTCGGCGAGAGCCATGGCGACTATGATCGCGATCGCACACGCGAGAAGACCGTGATCAAGCAGCGCGAGCCGGGCGATCGGACCACGGTCATCAAGAAGGAGCGTGGCGACGGCACCGAAAGCAAGACGGTCATTCACAAGGACTATTGATGCTGCAACTCGCCCGCGCGTTTCCTCTCTAAGAGGCGCGCGGGCGATTTTTTGCGGTGTTCGGCCGTTGAGGCCTGTTTATTGCTTCGACGCGTTTTCTTCACGCGAACCGGTTCCCACTTCGCTCGAAAACGCTTCCTAAACCAGCTTCACATTCTTGAGCGGCAGGCTGCGCACCGGCTTGCCGGTCGCCGCCTGGATGGCGTTGAGCACGGACGGAGCCACCACGCAGATGGTCGGCTCGCCGATGCCGCCCCAGAAATCGTAGGTCGGCACCAGCACCACCTCGACCTTCGGCATCTCGGCAAGACGCATGATCTCGTAAGAGTCGAAGTTGAGACTCGTCATCCGTCCCTTGTCGACCGGCATTTCACCGTACAGCGTCGCGGTGAGGCCATAGGCCACCGACCCCTGCACCTGGGCCTCGATCTGGCCCGGGTTGACCGCATGGCCGGAATTCACCGCGATCACGATGCGATGGACCTTCAGCTTGCCCTGCGGGCTCACCGAGACCTCGGCGACGGCCGCCGAGTAGCTGCCATAGCCCATGAACTGCGCCAGCCCGCGATGGACGCCTGCGGGCAGCGGCTTGCCCCACTCGGCCTTCTCGGCCGCGGCATTGAGCACGGCGAGATGTTTCGGATGCTCCTTCATGAGAGCGCGGCGGAATTCGAGCGAGTCCTTGCCCGCCGCCCTCGCCACTTCCTCCATGAAGCATTCCATGTAGACGGCGTTCTGGTTGGTGTTCACGCCGCGCCAGGGGCCGACCGGAACATGCGAGTTGCGCATCACATATTCGATCAAAAGGTTGGGCACGTCGTAGCCCAGTTGCGCATCCCCAGGCGTATCGTAATAGCCCTGGAGCTGACGCATGTCCCTGCCCTCGACGATGCCCTTGGGATTGAGCATCGCGTTGATCGACTGGCCGGAAACGCGGACGTGCAGGCCCACGAGATTGCCGTCGGCATCGAGCCCGGCCTGCATCCTGCATTGCGAGATCGGCCGGTAGAAATCGTGCGCCTGGTCTTCCTCGCGGCTCCAGATCAGCTTCACCGGCGTGTCGGGGAACGCCTTGGCGATCTCGACCGCCTGGTGGACATAGTCCTGCGTGCCGCCACGCCGGCCAAATCCGCCGCCGAGATCGTGGCGGTGAATTTCGCATTTGGCCAGCGGAATGCCGGATGCTTCCGACAGGGCGGCGAGCGACGCCTCGAGATTCTGCGTGGGCACCCATGCATCCGCACGGTCGGCCGAGAGCTTCACCGTGCAGTTCATCATCTCCATGGTCGCGTGGGCGAGGAAAGGCGTGGAATAGACCGCCTCGACCTTCTTCGGCGCGTCGGCGATGGCCTTCATCACGTCGCCATTCCTGCGATCGCCATTGGTCGTGGCCGAATCGAGGCCATCCCTGAGCATGTCGGCGATCGTTGCACTCGACTTCGCGGCGTTGTCGCCCTCGTCCCAGACGATCGGAAGCGCGTCGAGCGCCTTTTTTGCGCGCCACCAGGTATCGGCCACGACGGCGACGCCGGTGTCCTTGACCTTGACGACCTTCTTCACGCCGGGCATGCCGGCGACCTTGCTCTCGTCATAGCTCTTGAGCTTGCCGCCGAACACCGGGCAGTCCTTCACCGCCGCGCAGAGCATGCCGGGCAGCTTCAGGTCGATCGCGAAGATCTTGCTGCCGTCGAGCTTGTCGGCGGTATCGAGCCGCTTCAGCGGCTTGCCGGCGATCTTCCAGTCCTTCGGATCCTTGAGCTTGATCGACTTCGCATCCGGCGGGGTCAGCTTCGCCGCAGCGGCTGCGACCTCGCCATATCGGATCGAGCGATTGCTCGCAGCGTGCGTGATCACGCCGTTCGACACCGTCAGCTCGCCGACGGGCACGTTCCACTGGTCGGCCGCGGCCTGCAGCAGCATCATGCGCGCCACGGCGCCGCCGCGGCGAACGTAGTCCTGCGAAGTGCGGATGCCCCGGCTGCCGCCGGTGCCCATTTCGCCCCAGGCGCGCTTGCTTGCGAGGTTGCGTGCCGGCGTGATGCCTTCGGTCGTCACCTTGCTCCAGTCGCATTCGAGTTCTTCGGCGACGAGCTGGGCAAGTCCGGTCAGCGTCCCCTGCCCCATTTCGGAGCGCGCGATGCGGATCACGCAGGTGTCGTCGGGCTTGATGGCGACCCAGAGATTGACCTCGGTCGCCGTCGTCGCGCCTTGCGCCTGCGCCTCTTCGGCGAACGGCACGTTCATGCCAAGCGCCAGGCCGCCGGCGGCCATGGCCGAGCCGACGATGAAGCTGCGGCGCGAGAGTGCGGTGTTGGTTTCCAGAACCATATTGCTCATGGCTAGCCTCCGCGACCTGTGGTGCCGACGCCGGCCGCAACATGGATGGCCTCGCGGATGCGCTGATAGGTGCCGCAGCGGCAGATATTGGTCATCGCCTCCTCGATGTCCTTGTCCGTCGGCTTCGGCTTCTGCTTCAGAAGCGCAGCCGCAGCCATGATCTGGCCGGACTGGCAATAGCCGCATTGGGGAACATCGACCGCGGCCCAGGCCTTTTGCACCGGGTGCGAGCGATCGGCGGACAGTCCTTCGATCGTGACGATGACATCGGTTTCCTTGATGTCGCCGAGGGGGATCTGGCAGGAGCGTTGCACCTCGCCATTGAAGTGAACCGAACAGGCGCCGCACTGGGCGATGCCGCAGCCATATTTCGTGCCGGTCAGGCCGACATGTTCCCGAATGACCCAGAGAAGGGGCGTGTCGGCCTCCGCCGATACTTCCCTCACCGTACCGTTGATGTTGAGTTTTGCCATATGCTTCCTCCGTGCGCCGGAGCATAACGGCGGGAAAAACCGTTGCCTATCCCCTTTGGGTGCAGATCAGGCTTGAGAGCGCCCCAGGATTGCCGGTCGTACCCCGACCGGGAGAATTGATCCCGCACAATCACGTCCCGGAAAACACCGCGTCATTGCGAGCGCAAGCGAGGCAAACCAGCTTTTCATCCCGTTACGCATCATCGAGAGCCCGAAAAACGCGACCGGAACGCAACTGGATCGCTTCGTCGCTCATGCTCCTCGCGATGACGACGTGTTACCGCGGGTCGAGCCCACGTCTAGCGAACGGGACGCCCGCCCTATTCGACCATCCTGGAGCTGATCTCGTCGAGCTGCGAGAAGGTGGCGTGAAGGTTTTTTTGCACCTCGGCCAGTCCTTCCAGCAACCGCCTGATGTCCCTGCGGGAAAGGCTTTGCACCGCCGTATCGACCACCTCGCGGGCGAGCGGGATGAGATCGGCTTTCAGCCGGCGCCCCTTCGCGGTGAGGTGCACATGCCATTTCCGGCGGTCTTTCTTGTTCTGTACCCGCCGTACCAGCCCCTTCTTCTCCATGTTCAGGATCGCGCTCAGCGTCGTCGGCTCCATGGTGCCGACGCGGCGGGACAGTTCGCGCTGGGTGAGGCCGTCCTCGTGCCAGAGCGCCCGGAGGAAGTACCACATGCCGAGCGTGACGCCGTGCGGCTCGATCTTGAGCTGGAGAAGGCGCTGCAGCGCGCGGTGGGTCGAGCGGATCTGGTAACCGACGCTTTCCTCAAAGGGAAAATCGACCTCGCCTGCGGCGGCCTTGCCCCGCGCGCCGGATCTTCCTGCCCTTCTCGTTGTCACCGGCGCTCCCCTCTGCTCGCCGGAACAGGTGATCGCACATCCGCATCCGGCAGGCAAACAGGCGAACCGGGTATCGACATTTCCTGCCACGGATTAATGGGAATCGGCATCAAAGCTCTTTTGGGCCATCGCTCGAGACGGCGCTACGCGCCTCCTCGGGATGAGGTCCTCGTTTGCGGCGAAAGTTCAGACCCTCGTGGTGAGGAGCCGCGCTTTTTGCGTGGCGTCTCGAACCACAAGGCCCATTTATGCCCGATCGCGCAGCCTTAAGGGTTGCGCAATTCGCTTAGCAAGCTAAGTATCGGCGCGGTTTTGGCGCTTTGCGAGGACGACATGGGTCTCGATCCCGAGACGCGCGAAATGGTGCTGACGGTCAAGGAAAAATCGGAAATCGCCGATGGCGTATTCCTGTTCGAGCTGCGTTCGCCCGCGGGCGCCGTGCTGCCGCCCTTTACGCCCGGTTCCCATATCACGGTGACCGCCCCGTCCGGGCAGAAGCGCCGCTATTCGCTTTGCAACGACGCCCACGAGCGCGACCGATACCTCATCGCCGTCAAACAGGAGACCTCGGGCCGCGGCGGTTCGCTGAGCTTTACGCGGGATGTCAATGAGGGCGATGCGATCACCGTCGAGCCACCTGCCAACGAATTCGAGATGGCCAAGTCGGAGCCGACGAGCTTCATCTTCATTGCCGGCGGCATCGGTATTACGCCGATCCGCGCGATGATTTTCCATTGCCTCCGGCACGGCAGGCAGAATTTCAAGCTGTATTATTTCACGCGAACGCCGGCGGCGATGGCCTTTCGCGAGGAGTTCGGCGGCTTGCAATTCGAGGGCAAGGTCATTCTCCATCACGACAATGGCGACCCCGACCAGGCCTATGATCTCTGGCCGGTGCTGGAGCAACAGCGCGGCGCCCATCTTTACTGCTGCGGCCCGCGCGCCCTGATGGATGCGGTGCGCGACATGACCGGGCACTGGCCGGATTCGGCGGTGCATTTCGAGGATTTCGTCGGCGCCTCCGCCCCGCGCGCCGATGACAAGCCGTTCGAGATCAGGCTCGCGAGATGCGGCAGGAGCTACGAGGTTGCGGCGGGCGTCTCCATACTCGATACGCTCCGCCGGCACGGGCATGCGCTGGCAAGTTCCTGCGAAAGCGGCACCTGCGGCACCTGCCGCACCCGCTTCACCGAGGGCGAGCCCGACCACCGCGATCTCGTGCTGTCGGAGCGGGAGAAGAAAAACGAGATCATGATCTGCGTATCGCGCGCGAAATCGCCGTCGCTGACGCTGGATATTTAAGGGATCCTCATGAGCGAACCGCTTAAACTGGGCATCATTGGTCTCGGCCGCGCGTTCACGCTGATGCTGCCGACCTTCGCCTCGCATCCCCTGATCAAAATGGTCGCGGCAAGCGATCCGCGCACCGATGCGCGTGACCGTTTCGCATCGGAATTCGGCGCAAGAGTTTTCGAGGAAGCTGAAGCGCTGTGCGCCGATCCCGGCGTTCAGGCCGTCTACGTCGCTTCCCCGCACCAGTTTCATGTCGATCACGTCAGGCTGGCCGCGAAATACGGCAAGCATGTTCTGGTCGAAAAGCCGATGGCGCTTTCCCTTGAGGACTGCCGCGAAATGATCGAGGCCGCCGCGAAAGCCGGGGTGAAGCTCCTTGTCGGCCACAGCCACAGCTACGACCTGCCTTATTTACGCGCCCGCGAAATGATCGCCAGCAGTACTTACGGCCGTGTCCGCATGATCAGCGCGCTCAACTTCACCGATTTTCTTTACCGGTCGCGACGGCCGGAGGAGCTCGACACGAAAGCCGGCGGCGGCGTGGTGTTCAGCCAGGCCGCGCACCAGGTCGATATCGTCCGGCTGCTCGCGGGCTCGAAAGCCAAATCGGTCCGCGCCTTCACCGGAAACTGGGATGCTTCGCGGCCCACCGAAGGCGCCTACAGCGCCCAGATCAGCTTCGAGGACGGCGCGTTCGCCTCGCTGACCTATAGCGGTTACGCACATTTCGACACCGACGAGCTGATGGGATGGTGGGGCGAGTTGGGCCAGAAGCGCGACGGCGAAACCTCCTACGGGCGTGCAAGGCAGGCGTTGCGCAGCGCAAGGACCGTTGCCGACGAAATCGCGATGAAAAACCGCCGCGCCTATGGGCTGATCGGCCGCGACGCCTTCCGCGTGGAGGGCGATCTCGCGCACAATCATTTCGGCCTCGTCGTCGTGAGCTGCGAGCGCGCAGACCTTCGCCCCACACCGCAAGGTGTTGTCGTCTACGGCGATGAATCGCGCCGTGTCGAGGAGCTTCCGCCGCCCGAGATTCCGCGCGCGGAAGTCGTCGACGAACTTTACGACGCGGTGGTTCGGGGCAAGCCGCCGCTGCATTCCGGCGAATGGGGACTCGCGACGCTTGAAATCTGTCTTGCGATTCTGGAATCGGCGAACACCGCGCGCGAGGTGGAGTTGCAGCACCAGATCTGATCGCCACGTCATTGCGAGCGAAGCGAAGCAATCCAGAGCCGGTCAGATAGCTGGAAACCTGGATCGCTTCGCTTCGCTCGCAATGACGACATGCCAGCCGCTGCAGACGAACCTCCCTACCGCGGATTATTCGCCCGCGCCGCGATGATGGCGATGACGTCGTTCTCGGCGGCGGCCGCCGTCTTGTAGCGCGGCTCGGTCGTCACGAACGGCTGCTCGGCGTCGGCAGGATGAAAGATCTCGACGTAATAGAGATCGGTGGAAGGGTCTTGCCTCGGCTCGATGCGGATGAGTGCCATGGCCTTGTCCCTTATCCAGTCGAATCCGGAAACACCACCGTCCGCAGCCTCGAAGCCAGCGCATCGCTTGCAGCATGCGAGACCCCCGTGCCGCTTCCCATGCCGAGATAACGCTCTGCGATATCGGGGGAATCCAGCAAATCCACCGAAGGCCCTTCCAGCGTGATCCTGCCGTTCTCGAAGACGTAGCCGCGATCGGCGATCGAAAGCGCCTGGCGCGCGTTCTGCTCGGCGAGCAGGATCGTGATCCCCTGCTCGCGCAAGCGCACGACCAGGCGGAAGATTTCGGCAACCAGAATTGGCGCGACGCCGAGCGAGGGTTCGTCGAGCAGCAATATCTTCGGAGCCGACATCAGGCCGCGGGCGATCGCCAGCATCTGTTGCTGGCCGCCGGAGAAATTACCCGCGACATCCTTCATGCGCTCCCGCAGCAGCGGAAACAGCGTCCACACGGCCTCCAGCCGCTCGGCGTGATTTGTTTCCGGCGAGGCATAAGCTCCGAGCTCGAGATTTTCCGCAACCGTCATGCCGGCGAAAATCTGCCGCCCCTCGGGCACATGCGCGATGCCGCGGCGCAGTCGTTCGGCGGGCGAGAAGGTTTCGATAGCCTCGCCGCCGAGCAGAATGGTCCCGCTCTCGACGCGGAGAAGTCCGGAAATCGCTTTCGCCAGCGTCGACTTGCCGGCGCCATTGGCGCCCAGCAGCGTGACGATTTCCCCGCGATCGAGCGTCAGGTCGACGTTCTCCAGCACGCGATTGCGGCCGTAACCGACGCAGACGTTTTTGAGTTCAAGAAGCGGCATGGCGCTGGCGTCCCAGATAGGCCTCGATCACGCGGGGATCCCTCTGAATGGAAGCAGGCGTTCCCCTGGCAATGATGACGCCGGAATCGATCACGATGACGGAATCGGCCACATTCATCACCAGCGACATGTTGTGCTCGACGAGCAGGATGGGAATGCCGAGCTTGCGGATCGCACGCAGCAGAGTGGCAAGCTCCTGCGTTTCGGTATCGTTGAGCCCGGCGGCCGGCTCGTCCAGGCAAAGAAGCTTCGGCTGCGCCATCAACGCCCGGACGACTTCGAGCAGCTTCTGCGCACCCATCGGCAATTCGGTGGCGTGCGTGTCCCTGAACTGCAAGAGCCCGACCAGCTCCAGCATCGCTTCGGCACGCCCACGGATGCACCGCTCTTCGGTTCGCGCGGAAGCGAGCCAGAGCGTCTGGCGCGCGCCGGCACGCGGGCCGAGCCGATGGCCGCCGACCATGACGTTTTCGATCGTCGTCATCCCCGGAAAGACCCGCGCCGACTGGAAGGTGCGGATCAGGCCCAGGCGCGCGATGTTCACCGCCGACATGCGCGCAAGATCGCGTCCCAGAAACAATACGTCTCCGGCGTCCCTCGAAAGGATATTGGTGACCAGATTGAAGACGGTGGTCTTGCCGGCGCCGTTGGGTCCGATCATCGCCGTAATCTCGCCGGGCGCGACATCGAAGGACACATCGTTGATCGCCTTCAGGCCGCCAAAACTCCTCGCAAGATGGCGGACGCTGAGCACCGAGCCCGCCTCGCCCGAAATAGCCGCCTGCGGTGTATCCGTCATCGACATCACAGCACCCGTGCCGAAGTCGTAGGCGAGCTCTTTTTTGCCGAAGGCTCATGTCGGCGCGCAAGACGGATCGCCACTTGCACGATCGCGCCGTAGAGCCCCTGCGGCAAATAGAGGAAGCTTGCGACCAGCAGCGCGCCGGCCGCAAAGGTCTTGGTGATCGCGAGCGGCTGAAAGATGGTCGGAAGAAGGGTCAATAGCAGCGCGCCGAACAGTCCGCCGAACAGCGTGCTTTCGCCACCGATGATCAGCATCGCGACAAGCTCGAGCGAACGGGCGGTGCCGACCATTTCGGGTGAAAGGAAATTGAAAAAGAACGCGTACATGCTCCCCGCGAGCGAGGCGAGCGTCACGCTGATCAGGAAGGCGGCGAGCTTGTAGCGGACGGTGTTGATGCCGAGCGCGGCGGCTGCCATCTGGTCGGAACGGATCGCCTTCAACGCCCGCCCGAAGCCGGAGCGCATCGCGCCGGCAAGAGCGATCAGGACGACCAAATCGAGCGCAAGCACGACATAATACATCGCGCGCGGTGTTCCGAACTCGATGCCGGCGACGGAAAAGGAGGGAATGCCGACAAGTCCGGACGGACCACCCGTGATGTCGAGAAAGCCCGTGGCGCAGGAATCGACCAGGAGCCCGAACGCTAGCGTCGCCAGCGCCAGATAAAGCCCGCGCAGGCGAAGCGTCACGACGGAAAGCACGAGCGCGCAGGCGAGCGACACGCCAATCCCCGCGAAGATCGACAGCACGGGCGCGAGCTCATAATTGATCGAGAGATAGCCCGATGTGTAGCCGCCGATCGCCATGAAGCCGGCCTGGCCGAGGCTGACCTGGCCGGCATAGCCCATCAGCACATCGAGCCCCATCAGCGTCATGAACAGGATAAGCGCGATGACGAGCCCGCTCAGGATGCCATTGTCGGTCACGACGAAGGGAACGAGCACTGCAATCAACAAGGCGAACGCCGCAAGCGGCAAGACGAGACCAGGCGGAAGCCTGGCGGCATGTCCGACCGGTTTCACCTCGTCCCTCGTGTCCTGCCGTCTGGCTACGCCCACCTGGACGAGGCCCGAGGGACGGAAGACCAGCACCGCAAGCAGAAAGAGAAGGGCGATGGCATTCGAAAAAAGCGACGAGATATAGGCCGTCGCCAGTTGCGTGGCGAGCCCGAGAAAGAGCCCGCCGACGATCGCGCCGGGAAACGATATGATGCCGCCGATCGCGGCCGCCACGAAGCCGGAGATCGTGAACAGGCGGCCGGTGTCGAATTGCAGCGAGGTCGTCGGCGCGACAATGACGCCGGCGATCGCGGCGATCAGGGTCGCAAGCGCGAAGCTCAGAAGCGTCATGCGCCGGACGTCGATACCCATCAACCCGGCGGCCGCGGGATTTTCAGCGCAGGCGCGCAAACCCCTGCCGAGCTTCGTCCTGGCGACGAGCAGCCAGAGTGCGACGACGCAAAACGCGACCGCGCCAAATACCCAGAAGGCCTGGGTCGGCATGAGGATCGGACCGAGCAGCAGCGGCGCCTCGCCGGAGAAGGGCGGCATGGCATAGGGCTGGCTGCCCCATGCGATCAGCGAAAAGCCTTCGATCGCCGTCAAGAGTCCCGCCGTGAGCATCAGCACATTCGCATTCGACAGCTGCTGGAGCGCCGGCACGAAGGTAAAGGCGCCAAGCGCGGTGCCGCCGGCAACCGTTGCCGCGATCGCGCACGGGATCGCCACCAACAGCGGAAGGCCGAACGAAACCGAGAGCGTGTAGCCGGTCATCGCGGCAATGACGGCGAAGCCGCCTTGCGAGAGATTGATCGCGCCCGTCACCCGGTAGACGAGCGAAAAGCCGAGCGCGATCGCGGCGTAGATGCTGCCGACGACCAGTCCGCCAATGCAGATTTGCAGGAACTCAATCACGTGCACGACCCGCTCGACCACGGATGGTCCATCCCTCGAGACGGCGCTTACGCGCCTCCTCGGGATGAGGTCCGTTATTCTGGAGCGATCTTGGACCCTCATGGTGAGGAGCCACGCTTCTTGCGCGGCGTCTCGAACGATGAGGCCGACATGCGGCCAACCGCCAAGTCATGTGCGATTGCCCAGGAGTCATTGGGCGCGCGGAATGCCGAGCGGATCGCTGACCACGGTCCAGGTCTGTGCGGCAGGATCCCATCGCGTGATGACGACGTTGGACTCATCCAGTCCGCGATTGGGTACCGCCTTGAAATCGTAGTAACCATTGACGCCGGCAACGTCCTTCAGCTCGCGCAAATAGGCGCGCAGGTCCTCCGCCGTCGCATCCGCCTTGAGTTTGCGCAACGCTTCTACAACCAGAAGAGCCGGATCCCAGGCATAGGTCGAGGGGCCGTCCGGCTTGATGTCGGTGCCCTCGAACGCCCCAAAAAGGAATCCCTGGCCTTCGACGCATCGCTTGCTGGGACCGGGCGCGACGGCTTGAGCCAATCGGCCGAGGGTATGTACAGCTCCTTCGGCAGGAACGCCGCATATTGCGCCATCTGCGCATAGGTCATGTTGCCGTTGGTGGTCGCGACCGGCACTTCCACCCCGGCATCGTGGATCGCCTTGAACATGGTGCCGACCGGTCCGCCGGTGGACCACGCCACCAGCACATCCGGGTTGGCTCCCTTCAGCCGCTGAATCTGGGCCGCGGCGCTGACGTCGCCGGGATTCATCTGTGCCTCGGCGACGAGCTCCACATCCTTGTGGCCTTCGCTTCCCACCAGCGTCTTGAAATTGCGGTTGGCGTCCTGCCCCGTCGCGTCCGTCGTGGTGATCAGCGCGACTTTCTTCCAGCCCTTGCGGCCGAAATAGCGCAGCAGCGCACCGGCGAGCTCCCTCGTCGAAGTACTCGAACTGTAGATGAAGCTTCCCGCGGCGGGCTGGATTCCGGGCGAGAAGCAATACAGAAGCGGCCCTTCCTTCATCAACGGCGCCATGGCGTTGCACAGCGCCACCAGCGCCGAGCCCAGAATGACCGGCGGATTGCCGGCCTTGACCTGATTGGCGAGTTGGACCGCGACTTGCGGGCTGCTTTGGTCATCGTGGAAAATGAATTTGAGCGACTTGTCGTGGATGCCACCGCTGGCATTCACGAGCTTCTCAAACTGCTGAAGCGCCTGCTGCTCCGCCTTGCCAAGGAACGCGCCTCCGCCGGTGAGCGGAAGGATCACGTTGATGTCCTGGCTGTCCGCGGCATCCGCGAATGCCGGCCAGCAGAGCAGCGCGGCGACGACGACAAGAAGGGTGCGGGCGCGCAATCGATCCTCCCCAGGGTTTTTCTTCTCTTTAGAGCATGATCCGAAAAAGTGGAAACCGGTTTTCGAAGAGATCATGCTCAAGCAAGGAGATATCTTATTGGAGGAGCGTGCGCTACGCCGCCGCGCCAGCCATTTCGCGGTCCGTCTCGTCTTCCTCGAGGCCGGCGAGAACCTTCACTTCCTCATCGGACGCACCCAGCGTGCGCCATGGAACCGACTTTTCGACTACGCCCTGGTAGGAACGAAGTTTCGCCTGCGGAAGCCGCGGCTCGATCCGGCCGATCACCCGTCCCTCTTCCTGGAAAGCTTTCGCCGCGTCGATCATCAGGCGGCGGAACTGGACGATGGCGATATCGCTCGCACCGAGGCGCTCCTGGGTGCGGTCGGCGATCGCGCCCATCGATTCCCACATCGCGATGTCCTGGTTCGGAATCCCCTGGATACCCGTAAAGCTGCCGTTCTCCATCGCCTGGCGGTCCTGCAGATAGTCGTTATGGGCGTGACGCTTGATGGGGCAGAAATGCGCATCCACGTCCTCGCCGACGGAGAGCACGCAGAACTTTCGCCAGGCCTCCGTGCCGATGCCGGCCTGTTCGCCCTCGGCCCAGGCGATGAAGTGGAAGTAGCTCGAAGTATCGTTGCGCGGCACGATCACGCTCGTGACATTGTAGGTGCTGTTCGGCGGGATCAGCGCCGTGAACGGCGCGACGAATGTCGTGATGCGAACGTAATCATGGGTGTTCGCGTTCACGATCGGACGCCGGATCGCGGCGTAGCGCATGCCGTAATTGGTGAGCTGCACCTGGATGCGCGGGTTCTTGTCGGTCGACGGACGGACCCAGTGGTCGTCCTTGGCCGTGGCTTCTCCCTTGGCCGGGCGCATGTCCGAGGAATGCAGCGTGGAGGAATGCGCCGAGTTGATCTGGCCCTCCATGATCTGCGCCCAGTTGCAGGGAAGCTCGACCTTCGCGATCGCGACCCTCGCCTCCTCATGCGGTGCCCAGGGCGGCGCCTCGAATTCGGGCATCGCGTCCGGCGGCCCCATATAGGTCCAGACGAAGCCGCCGGCCTCGCGCGTGGGATATGAAAGATGCGTTGCCTTCTCGGGCAATGCGCTGCTCTTCGGCTCGGAGGGCATGTCGACGACGTTGCCTTCGGTATCGAACTTCCAGCCGTGATAGAGACAACGCAGGCCGCATTCCTCGTTGCGCCCGAAGGCGAGCGAGGCCTTGCGGTGCGGACAGAATTCGCCGAGCAGGCCGAGCTTTCCGTCGCTGTCGCGGAACGCCACGAGCTTCTCGCCGAAGAGCTCTACCCTCACCGGCGCGCCGTCAGGCTTTGCGAGCTGTTCGGACAGAAGCGCGGGCACCCAGTGACGGCGCATCAGGCGACCCATCGCCGCATTGCCTTCGACCCGGCACAACAGTTCGTTTTCGGCTGACGTCAGCATGCGCGTTCTCCCGGAAAATTCCTTAGTTTCCTAAGCTTATACATAATCCAGGCGCTGCCACGCCGTCCAGAGGTGCAGAGGGGCGGTTCCAGCAGGATTTGGATGTGAGGTCGCGGGGCAGCGACCGGCGCTGACGGTGCGTGCGGGCAAGGAAACATGGCCGGCCGCCGGATCAGGCGGCCCACTCCGTTGCCATGTCATCGCTATTCGGCTTGAGGGATTATCGCAAGAGGCGGCTCGCGCGGCGTTATCGGCGATACCGGCTTTCGCACCAACTGGGGCACCTGTTGGTGATGCCCGACTGTTTGCATTTCGCCATGCATTTATCAAAAGCCGACCCCCCCTGCGCGGAGGTACCTTGAGCCCACGCGGGTGAAACGTTGAGCATGGCCGTTCCGGTCAGTGCAAGCACGGCAATAACGACAACTGAAATCCGACGCATGGAAAAATCCTCCAGCAGTATGGACGAGAGTTCACGGGGAATATGCAGTGTGGGAGCAGGTCGTGCTTGGAAGACGGAGTTTTTTCAGCCTCACGGCAAAAGCATTTTGCGCGGATTGCTTACGCGATGCGTCCAGGCAAATCCGACCATCGCGCCGGGAAAAACGAACTTGCGAAATCGACTTGATTTAAAATCCGAGCAGCCAGACCGCGACAATGGTACCGAGCACGGCAAGACCCGAGACCGTCCATCCCGCCGCATAGGCAGCACTATCCGTTTCCGGCCTGTCCACCATTGAATCGCGCCATTCGGTCATCTCAGCCTCCGTCCAGAAGCGAACTTCCAAACCCCCCTCCGGTCATTAAGTCGCTGCCAGGGGCTCAAGGGTTCAACGGATGGGATAAATCGCAGCCGGACCGCTAGTTCCGGCACCGCCCGCCAAAGCGCGATGATTTGAGGTCGAACCGCTACCCGCGCCTCAGGGTGTTGTTTAAGCATGATCTTTTTCGGAAAACCGGTCTCCCACTTTTCCGGAACCGATCTTGCATCGCAACAACGCCAGATCTTCAGGGCCTGGCGGCCAGAAGCCGGGTGGCCAAAGCCGCCGCGAAGCGGTCGGCGTCTTCCTCGTCGTTGAAGACATGGGGCGAGACACGCATGCGCGTAAGCCTTATCGCGACGTGAATGCCTTCGGCTGCCAATCCCTCGACCAGCCCTGCCGGAACGCCACCCTCAAAACCGAGGCTCAGGATATGCGGCGCGCGAAAACGGCGATCGGGCAGGTGCACCGGCGCGCCGCCCAGGCCTTCACCGATGCGGTCGGTAAGCATGGCAAGACGCTCCGCGACGGGCTGCGCGCCCCATTCGGCCAGCATTTCCATGCCGATCGAGGCCATTTCCATGGAGATGAAGTGGTCGCGCTCGCCCATGTCGAAACGCCGAGCATCCGCAACGTAACGCGTATCGGCGAAATAGACCGGATTGTCGGCGCGCACGTTGCGGCGGCCGTAAGCGGTCTGCTCGAGCGGAACGCCGTGCTGATGGCGGCTGGCGACGTAGAGGAAAGCGCGGCCATAGGGGCCGAGCAGCCATTTATAGGTCGGGAAGACCACAAAATCCGGATCGAGCTTTTTCACGTCCATCGCGAGCACGCCGGCAGATTGGGTGGCGTCGATCAAGAACATCGCGCCCTGCCGCCGCAGCGCTTCGCGGACGGTCCCGACATCAATGACCCCGCCGTCCGACCAGTGCACCGAGGAGATCGACGCCAGCGCGACGGGAGGTGCGCCCTGGCGCTCGATGGCGAGGAGCACAGCGGACGTCCAGTCGCCGTCGAAGGGCTGGCGCACCGTCTCGACGGCAAAGCCTTGCGCCTCGGCGCGAGTTCGCCATTCCAGGACCGGCGAGGAGTGATCGTTTTCGAGCACGAGCACGCGCGCGCCGCGCGGAATAGTCAAAAGCTTCGCGGCCGTCGCAACGCCATAGGAGACCGAGGGTATGAGCGCGACATCGCTCGCATCGGCATTGATCAGTCGGGCAGCGGCTCGCCGCGCACGCTCATACTGGGAAAGAGCGAAGCCAGCGTCGAGCGTCCAGGGCCGCGCCTTTCGGGCCACGGCCGCCCGGCCGGCCCGCTGGGTTCGAACCGGCAGGGGGCTGTAGGAGGCCGAATTCAAATAACAGATCTCGCGCGGCATATCGAAGAGGCCGCGCTGCGAGGCAAGCATGTGTGTCTCTTCCGTGAGACGCACATCATAGCCTGTCGCAAGGAAAACGACAGGCTCCAGGCTTTCCGCTGAAGCTAAGCTGCGCTCAGATCGGGACGCAGCGGCCCGAGTGCGAGAAGTAGGTGTAGCCGTATGGGCAGGCGCGCGGCCATACGACTTCCCTCGGTCCGATATAGGGCAGGCCGGCGACCGGCGGATTCACATAAGGCAGGCCGACCCTTCCCTCGGCATAGGGCAATCCGACCCGCGGCGGCTCCGCATAGGGAATGCCGAAAATCGGCGCCTCGATATAATGACGCGGCGGCGGTTCGACGGGCGCGGGATTGGGCTCGCAGCCTCCATAGGGCACGGCGTGAAAGCCGGGCCCGCAATAATCCGCGACCGGCGTGACTTCGGGGGTGGCCTGGGGGGCCGGCATCGGCGCACGCGGAAAAGCCTGAGCTCCGAGCGAAAACACCGAAGCCGCCAGCAAGCCGGCCAGAATCACAGCCATTTTTGACATTGCCCCAAATCCCCCTGAATTAATCCCCTTCGCGTCGCCCAACGGCCTCCGCGATCCGGATTCAATCGGTGCAATTATAGTTGGCCCACTTCCCGCCTACAATCGACTTTTCAGCCCAAAATCGGCCGTCGGTATTCGCCAAGCGTCAAAATGGCGGGTCGAGCGCGTCTCTTCGCGGGATCACGAAGCGTAAAGCTGGGGCAGCCGGCGCTGATCCGATTCGGCAGCGGCCGCGTTCTTGCGCGACTGGTAGACCCTCAGGACGCCCTGCGATGCACCCCTGTCGAGACGCGCGAATTCCGCCTTCAGGTCCTGAAGTTGGCCGGATGCGATACGATGCTCCTTGGCACCAAGGAACAGGAGCGACATCGTGGTCTCCCACTCGAAACCGAGCGCCTTGGCCAGTACCAGCACCATTTCCTTGTTGTTGTGAACCAGCGTCCGCTCGACGACATCGACGGGCAAGGCGCACAGCAGCGACAGGGCGACGGTAGCTTCCTCGATCTTGTGCGCACGCGCGTATTCGAGAACGCTTTTCTCGTCCAGACGGCCCTGTTGATGCAGGCCGGTGACGTGCCGCTTGGCATCGAAATAGCTCTTCGTCGCCGGACCGAACTTGGATTGCAATCTTCCGGTGACATCGGTCACGAGAGAGTGAATCTCCTCGGCCATGTCCGGGCGCTCACGCTCGAGCTTCCGTTTCACGTCGTCGGAAGCCTTTGCGATCAACTGCTGGAACATGTGCCGCGGGATTTCCTTCCGCAGCCCGATATGTTCGGCGAGGATCGAATCGGATTCCGACCGCTTGATCATCTGCAGGAAGCCGAAGTCGGAGAAGCTGGCGCCGCTGTTCGAGGCGACCGATCGCACGACCTCCGGGTTGCCGCGCGTGACGAGTTCGTCCGTCACCTCGACGGGAATGGATTCCCGCTTCGAGATCGCCAGCAGATGCGGCTGGCTTTTGGTCCTGATGTTTTCGACCAGCGCCTTGGTGTCGAGCCGCCTGGAAAACTGAAGGACGGGGGCTGCGACATCGATCGAATCGTCGAACGCAAAGTTCATGATGACCTTGAACGGAGCGTTGTTGGAGTGCGCCAGCCGCTTCGCAAGCTTGGAGCGCGTCGCCAACTCGATTTCGTCGGCAAGCCGGCCGATCACCTCGCCGAAAATCCAGATCTGATCTTCGGTGTAACGGCCGTCGATCAGCAGATCGGTCGCGTGCCACAGCGCCCTGGCACGGCTTTCGGGAGACCCGCGCAGGATGGCTTCGTTCAGCTCTTGCAATAAATGGTTGGCTTCCGTCATCCAGCGATCCACATGACACTGCCGATGAAAATGTCTGTCGCAAGCCATAGGCGCAGAATTTTAAGGACCCTGCTGCGACATCACTCGGATTCCGGGCCAGGCCGTCAGCTTTTGTTAAGCATGATCTCTGCAACCAGCGCGCGGCGGGTTGCTCCGATGCACGCCGCCAATGACGGTTCCCGATGTAACGCCGGCCGCGAACATCAATCTTAACAAGGGATTCGGGTTGTCACTCCGCGTCGACGGGGTATCACTCTCGCGCGAGACGAAATCCTGACGTGCCGGTCAGGCGTTCATATTCCGCAGATTGGCCATTTCGAACAGCCCCGATGCGAACACAGGAAAGCTCAACTGCCGATTGGTGGGCCACAAGGCCAAAGCCGGCCTGGGCGACCGTCTGGCACCTCTGGACGGTGTACATCCCCCGCCGAACGATCACCGGAAAGCTGGTGTGGGGCAAGGTCTGGCGCCGGCACGATGGACGAAACTGGATCTACAAGCGCTTCGTCGAGTTCGAAAGCCCCCACTGAAGGAACTGCTGTAGCACTCGCTCCGTTGCGTGGAACGACCGCGAAATTGTTTCGCAGCTGATCCAGGCCTGGACGGCATCGCCAGCGGGGCACCCTGTCCTCGACAGCGTTATCGAGGCCGATGCTCTCCCGATACGTCTGCAGCCCCGCCTGCACCGCAAGCGTCGCCTTCTCCCTTGCCATGGGGGGTGCGGGCCTTGTCGCGGCCCGTCATCCTTCCAAAGCCTATCAGCTTGCGGGAGATGCGCAACTTCCTGTGATTGAACCGTCAGCGGAAACAACTTCGCACGCAACAATTTGACAGCCGGTTCCGCGATCGCATACCTGAGTTGTCGCTCGGCAGTTTGGAAGCCTGACCCGACATGGTGCGGGACACGGAGGGGGATCATGAACGAGGCATCGGCGCCGGCAACCGTCGAAGACACCTCGCGCATCACCGACCGCGCAATCGCGATCGCCGCCATCACCGTTCTGATCCTCTCCTATTGCGTGAACGCGATGGACCGCACGCTGTTTCCGCTGCTGCTCACGGACGTGAGGAAGGAATACGGCTTCACGCTGCCACAGGCCGGACTGATGGCGACCGTCTTCACCATCGGAATGGCCCTGGCCGGAATTCCGACCGGCTATCTGATGTCGAGGTATACCCGCAAGGCCGTGATCCAGGTCGGCATAGTGATCTATTCGGCGATGACGATCGTCACCGTGGCCGCGCATGGATTCGCCGACATGCTGCTCTATCGCGCGATCACCGGCGTCGGCGAGGCGATGCAACTCACAGCGCTGCTCGCGGTGTTTTCGAGCTACTTCTCGCGCTATCGCGCCGCAGGCGTCGGAATCCTCAACTACGCCTATGCCGGGGGCGCGTTCATCGGACCCAAGCTCGGAGCCAGGCTATTGGAGAATTACGGCACCTGGCGCGCGCCCATGATCATCTATGGCCTCGTCGGTCTTGCGATGATGGCGCTGATCGCGGCGGTAGTGCGTCCAGCCCTGAGCGAGGCCAATTCCGCCACGCAACCGAACGAGGCGAAATCAGCCGGTGGCGCCACGACGCTGAAGAATCTCAACACCTTCGTGCTGGTGCTCCTGAGCGTCGTCTTCGGGCTTGCGCTGTACGGCTATCTCGGCATGTATCCGACCTTCCTGCGCGAGCAGCTTCATTACACGCCGGCCGATGCGGCAAGCGTGATGAGCATCTACGGGCTCGGCGTCCTGGTGTCGGTCATCTCGGGGTGGCTCGGTGACCGTTTCTCGCCGCGCCTCGTACTCGGCACGAGTTTCCTGTTGGCCAGCGCGATCGCCGCGATCCTGTTCAACGGTCCTTCCGATTTCGCGACGCAGGCCGGCTTTTCGCTCGTGCTCGGCGCGGCTTTCAGCGGCACCATCTTCGTCAACCTCGCCGCCTGTCATGTCAAATCCGTTTCAGCCGATCTGTCGGGGCGCGCCTCCGGGCTGTTTGTGACCAGCGTCTACGGCTCCGCGACCATCGCAGGCTACGTCATTGGCTGGATCGTCGGGCTCGCCGGCTGGACGGTCGCGGGCAATATCCAGCTCGTCCTGCTCTGCTTCGCCGGTGCGGTGATTTCGCTGGCGCTGAAACCGGACCGGATGGCCCGTACGGTTGCCGCCGGCACGGCGGAAAACGAAAGCCAGTTGCCGACCGATTGATCCACGAACTGCGCCTTCCGGGGAAGCAACCGTCCGATGCCACGTCACAGCAACGATCTGCCGGCCGTCAACGTCAACGTCTTTCCCGGCGGCTTCAATTGGGGCCTCTATGTCGGGCAGGACAAGGGCTTCTTCGCCGAACGCGACATCGCGGTCGACATACAAGATACGCCCAATTCCGTCACCCAGATGACGGACTTCGCGCAAGGCAAATTCGACATCGCGATGACCGCTGTCGACAATATCGTCGCCTATGTCGAAGGACAGGGCGAGGCCCCGATCGGCCCGCAGCCGGATTTCGTGGCGGTGATGGGCAGCGACAGCGGCTTCCTCAGCCTCGTCGCTGCGCCTTCGATAGAGCGCATCGAGGCCTTGGCGGGCAAAACCCTCTCCGTCGATGCGATGACTACCGGCTATGCTTTCGTGCTTTACGACATCATGCGCCAAACGGGCCTCGACAAGGACAAGGGCGACTACCGCATCGTCCGCGCCGGCGGCATGGTGCAGCGTTGGAACGCACTTCGCGAAGGTCAGCATGCGGCGACGTTGCTGTCTGCGCCCTACAACATCATCGCCAAAAATGCCGGCTTCAACGAACTGGTAAAGGCCACCGACATCATCGGCCCCTACCAGGGAAATGTCGCGGCGGTGCGACGGAGCTGGGCCCGGCAAAACCGTTCGAAAATCGTCGCCTATATCGGCGGTTACCGCCGCTCGATCGCCTGGCTCCATGAGCCCGCCAACCGGATGGAAGCGATCGAAATCCTGCGCAGGCACCTTCCGCAGCTGCCGGCCGACATGGCCGAGGCAAGCTACGCCGAATTGCTCGATCCGGTCAGGGGATTTTTCCGCAGCTGCGAAATCGATCGGGCGGGGCTCGCTTGCGTGCTCCAACTGCGCAGCCGCTACGGCCTTCCCTCGCTTCTCCTCGACGATTCCGAAAAATATTGCGACCTCAGCTATGGCGAAGATGCACGCTGAAATAGTATGTTCATCAGATAATTTGGCTGCGCGGACCGATACTTTTCGAATTCATCGACTTGGGGCCATTGCACATGGACAAGTCCACGTTCGATCTGCATGACCGCGCGATGATGTTGCGCGCGATCGCGCTGTCGAAGGAGTCGGGCGCGGCCGGCGAATATCCTTATGGCGTGCTGATCTGCCGCGCGGGCGAGGTAGTGGCGGAGGCCATCAACCGGGTCAAACGGGATTGCGACGTGACACGGCATGCCGAGGTCGTGGCGATTTCCGCAGCCCAGAAGGCGCTCGGCCGCACCAGCCTCCACGACTGTGTCATCTATGGCAGCGCCGAGCCGTGTGTCCTATGCAGCTATGCGATCCGCGAGAGCCGCATCGGCCGCGTGGTCTACGCCCTGCATTCTCCCCACATGGGCGGCCTGTCGAAATGGAACGTACTGAAAGACGACGGCATCTCGCGCAAGATGCCGGAGGTCTTCGCGCCTCCGCCGACCGTGGTTTCGGGTTTCATGGCGGACGAGGCCGAGCGCGCGCTTTACGAGTGGAATCCGCTGATCTGGGTGACGATGAGAATGCGCGGCCTGTTCGTCACGGAGGCGCCGGGATCGGCGAACCCGACAGCATCCGGCCTGCCGCGCAATGGACAGAGCGAGCTGTTGTGGGCTCCGCTGCGCCGCAATTTTTTCGACCGTTTCGGACGGCGCTGAATTTCCGCGCCGCCAACATTGTTCCTTCTCCTCTTGCGGGGACCTGCAGGTACAAAAACTCCAATAATATTTCGAGCGCCTCCTTTTCCTCCTCCGGCAGTTGGCTTGCGAGGTTACCGGACGAATGCCACATTGCCGACGAACTCGCAAAGCTGCGCATGTTAACCAACGCGACGCTAAATTTTAGCCGTCGTCAGAGCAATCCATGCTAATGTCCCGAATGAGAAGTTCGCATGCATTCGCGGCCCCTTCTTTTGCGAACTTCGGATTCGAAAGGACACTTCAGACGTTCTCTTGACGGACCGGCGGCGCCACTGAAGAGAACTTCCGAACGACCACGCTAGTGGTCCGATTCTAACATTCGCATCCCTTCTCAGCGGACACTTTGCGAAAGTTAGAATCAAAAGGACCACTAGCAAATATATGTTTCTAGTGGAGTTTCGGATTTGACATTCGCTTTGCGAGTTTGCGGCTAGGTAGGTAGCGAATGTCAAATCCACTCCACTGGCGTAATTGCCTCTGCATGAGGGGTACGAATTATGAGAATGCTTTTTGGAACTGCATTTCTCCTGATTTCAACGGCCTGCTTTGCGGCAGACTTCGTTCCGCCCGGAGATATGGGAGAAATGTCCCCCGGGTACAGTGAGCCCGCTTATGGTGCACCCGCTTATGGTGGACCTGTCTACGGGGGACCCGCTTATGGTGCACCCGGGTATGGTGGACCTGTTTATGGTGGACCCGTCTATCGTGTTCCCGTCTATCGTGCTCCCGTGTATGGTGGACCCGTCTATCGTGCGCCCGTGTATGGTGGACCTGTTTACGGTGGGCCTGTTTACGGTGGACCCGCTTATGGTGCACCCATGTATGGTGGACCCATGTATGGTGGACCGGCGTATGGCGGACCCGTCTACCGTGGACCCGTCTATGGTGGACCCGTCTATGATGAGATGCCGCCCTACTAGGTGTCGCTGGCCTCGGTGAGGCCGTCGATGCCGTTCCGGTTCAACCAAACCCCGCCACTCTATAGCGCCGCGATCGTCTGCACCTCGACGAGAAACGACTCCTTCACCAGACGATCGACCATCAGCAGCGTGTTGGGCGGATATTTTCCGCCCGCAAACATTTTCGGGAATTCGCGCTGGCGAAATGCCATGAATTTCGGAATGTCCTGCGAGTGGACGAGGTAGGTCGTGAATTGAACCACGTTCCCCCAGGAGGCGCCCGCGGATTTGAGCGCCGCCTCGATGTTGCGAAACACCTGCGTAGCCTGGGCGTCGAAGTCCGCTTCTCCGATGATGTTTCCGTTGGCATCGCCCGACAGCATGCCGGCGATGAACAGGAATTCGTTCGCCTTTACGCGCGTCACATGGGTGTATTGCCCCATCGGCGCGCCAAGTTCCTGCGGATTGTAAATATTGATGATTGCTGACATGGCTCTCCTCTTATGACTTGCCGCTTTCCTCGGGACAGGTTTCAATCGGCTTACGAAGAGTAATATGTGTCGCCAAAGCGAGATAGGTCCTCAAGGATGCAGCTTGTGCCGATATTCAAGCTCCTCGTGCTGTTGTCGCTCGCCAACGGCACGCCGATCGCCGCCAAGAGGATTTTCGGCTCGCGCTTTACGTTTCCCGTCGATGGCGGCGCCAGTCTTTCGGACGGCCGGCCGGTTTTTGGACCATCGAAGACCGTGCGCGGTATTCTCTCTTCGGTCATCGTCACGACGGCAGCCGCGCCACTGCTGGGGCTTGATCTGATCGTCGGCGCGACCGTCGCGGTTGGGGCAATGGCCGGCGACCTGTTCTCCAGCTTCACCAAACGCCGGCTGAACTATCCCTCGAGCAGTCAGGCACTCGGCCTGGATCAGGTTCCGGAATCGCTCATTCCGATGCTCGCCTGCCGCAAGGTGCTTGCACTGACGGCCGCGGACATCGCCGTTGGCGTCGCCGTGTTTTTTGTCGGCGAATTGATCCTGTCCCGCATCCTCTTCTGGCTGCGCTTCCGCGATCGGCCGTATTGAGGCGGGATGCAGCCAGGGTGAACCCGGTCGGCCCGCCAGGCGACACAACCAAACTCATCCCGCTTTGGTTTAGGGGGCCAGCTCGTGCGCAACATTCTTAACCAACCCTGACCTTCAGCTGTAGATGGATCGGGCTCGCGTAAACGTGTCGTCATATTGTGTCGGGTACATTGGAAGGTTGAAAGGGCTCTGAAATGCCGGTCGTCGTCCTGGTCGTCAGCACGCTATTGTTTTGGGTGATCTACTGGTTCGTCCGCATGGGCGGCATCGACCATTTCCGCGAGCGTTCCGCGCGACGCAAGGACGAGACACGGCGAGCACAGGCGCGCGAATTGGAGCGAACCGCGCCTTTGCGGGCCATCGACGATCCGCGCGACGCAGCAACGGTGTTGATGCTGCTGATACCTCGTGGCCGCGATCCAACTGCCAGGCAAATCGCCTCCATCGAAGAGACCATGCGCTCGGTGTTCGAATTCGACCACGACGTGAACGAGCGCCTGACGCACGCGCGCTTTATCGCGGGCTGCGCGCAAAGCTTCGCACAGGCGGCCGGACTGTTCGCGGGTCTCTTCAACAAGCGTCTCGATGTCAAAGAGCGGCATGAACTGGTCGGAATCGTGGAAGCGATCGCGCGGATCGACGGACCGTCGGCGGCGCAGACCGCGGACATCGACGCCCTCAGGCGGCTGGTCGGCCTCGTCCCTGCCGGCTGAATCGCCGCACGGCTTTGCCGGTTGCAGCGTCAGCCTCTCCGGAGGCAATGCAGAGTGATTTCGGGCGGGCAATTCAGCCGCACGGGAACGACGCTGGAACCTGCGCCGCGCGACGTATAACCGGTCATGTCATGATACTGCCACGTACCTGCCCCCATGCGACGCGGCAGGACGGCTTCGAGCTTGATCGGGATGGAGCCGGGCAGGCACAGCTGGCCGCCATGCGTATGCCCGGACAGCATCAGATCGAAATCGGCGTGCGCGGCCTGGCGATAGACCTCCGGCGTATGCGACAACAGGATCGAGAACTCGTCTTGCGGAATTTGCGCGGCGGCTTTCTCGATGTTGTCGACCCGGTAGAAGTGCGCGTCATCGATCCCTGCGAGATGTATACGCTCGCCGCCCCGCGCGATCGTTTCGCATTCGTTGAGCAGCATCCGTATGCCCATGGCTTCCATCGCGGGGACCATCTGGATCGTGTCGTGGTTGCCGAGCACGCCGAAGATCGGCGGCCTCAGATGGGCTCGCATCCTGGCGACGCCCGCGAGCGCGGCATCGAAGGGGCCGAAGGTCCTGGCTCGGTAATCGCCGGTCAGAACGCAGAGATCGTAGCTCATGCCGCTGGCGATCTTGATCACCTGCTGCATGGCGGCTTCGCTCATTTCCACGTGCATGTCGCTGATATGGAGGATGGTGTAGCCGTCGAAACTTTCGGGAAGTGCCGTAAACTTCAGCTCATTGCGGCTGATGGTGACGCGCCCGGCATTCCTGCGGGCACGCCAATAGAGTCCCGAAAGCTTCAGAACGCCTTCGATGATCGCCGGCACCGGCGAGGCATTTTCGAGATTGAAAAGCAGGAGCCCCTGCCCGAAGACCTGTGCTTCGTGATCCCGCTCGATTCCCAATCGCTGTCTTGCATGAAGTGGTCCGAGACGCTTCTCCAGTTCATGCAGGATGTCTTTGTTCACGAAGGAATACCCCCACCGCGAAGTGATGAATCGGGTCTGGTGGCAAGCGCCCGACCAGCGCGTCATCCCTTTAGAGCATCATGGCGGAAGGCTCAAACCGAAACCGCACCGGTTCCCGCAAGGAACACGTCCGCGGACCAAAGGATATCGTTAACGAGCACGCAGGAAATGTCGCCTGCCCGACCTAGAGCGATGCAATTGCATTGAATCGCCATCGCGCCTCGGGTTTTTGTTTTCGGACGATCTCTGCGCAAACGCGTTCGCGTTTCGCGAGGGAAAACCGCTACACACTTTTCCGGATCATGCCTTAATCCAGCGGCTCGACCTTGACGATCCTGTGGTCATGATTGCTGCCGACCCAGAACGTCACCGGTGTCGTCGAATTGTCCACGAATACCGTGCGCATGTTGGTATCGGACGGCATCAGATATTGAACCGTCTGCCCGGTTGCGGGATCGAGCCGCACGACGCGATCCGTGCTCATCGTGGAGGCCCAGATTTCGCCATTCCTGTCGAAATCGGCCCTGTAGGGAAACGTGTATTGCGGCAGGACGTATTCGGTGAATTTCTCCGTCCTGGGGTCGAAGCGCGCGACCTTGCTCGCCCGATATTCCGCAACCAGCACGCGATCCTGATCGTCGATGGCCAGCCGCCGCGCACGACCGTGCGGGCTCGGCAGGTCGTACCAGGTCACTTGCGTCGTCTTCGCGTCGATCCTGCCTAGATGACCTTCGGTGAATTCGGCCATCCAGAGATTGTTCCTGGAGTTGGCCATGACCTCATAGATGGTGGCGTTCTTGACGCCCGGTAACTGGTCGGTCGGGTGGAAGCTCTCCCATTTGCCGGTCGCAAGATCCACGCGGAAGATCTGCTGCGTGCCGACACTCTTGGTCCAGACCTTGCCGTCGACCTCGGGGTGCAGTCCGGTGAAATTCAGCTGCACGCGGTCGTCGTTATATTCGGGAGCCAGCGGGTAATAGGAAATCTCGCCGGTCCCGGGATCGAGGCGGCCGAGCGAGCCCTGGTACATCGTGTCGAACCAGATCTTGCCGGCGTTGTCGAAATTGATGCTGAGGAGGCCGGTGGGGGCCTTCTCCTTGAACTTCCTGATCGGGTATTCGACAAGCTTGAGCGACTTCGGATCGAACTTGCCGATGAACATCTCGCCGAAGTCCGAATACCAGACCTTGCCTTCCCGATCGACGAGAATGTCATGCGGCTCCGTGGTCGGCCGCACCATGTCGTATTCGGTGACGATGGCTCGGGTGTCTCGCCCCTTCGGGCGCGGCAACGTCTTCAACTCGTATGGCCAGTGGTCGGTCGAGCTCAGATTGATGGTCGCCAGATAGTCGGCCATCTTGCGGTATTGCTCCGGCGTGCCCGCGCGGGCCCGATCCAGCATCGGTTGCGGCTTGACCGGCTGGCTCACCGCGCCATAGCCCATCATGCGGGTGATGACCTGCGTCCACTCGTCGGAATCATGCGTCGAGCGCATGATGCGCTCGATCGTGTGACAGCCGACGCAATTGAGCAGCATCGCCTTCTGCTCTTCGGTGCCGGGAATACTCATCATCCACTCGGCATTGGTGAGCTGGCTGGCCAGGTTCTTCGCCTTGTCGAGCCTGATGTCCGCCGTGGTGGACGTCTCCGGTTCCACGACGGCCTTGACCGGCGCGCCGATATCGTAGCCGGCCGCACGAATGCCGAGGGTGTATTCGCCCGGCTCCAGCCGGTTCTCCGGGAAGGAGTAACGCCCTTGCGCGTCGGTTGTGACGCTGACCTGGACGATCGAGCCCGGCTTCCTGGCGGTGACGACGACGCCTTCCATCCTGCCTTCGGCCTCGGAGCTTACGACACCGGTCAGTGCCGGCTGGTCTTGCGCCCGGACCGCCTCGGTTGCCGAATGAAGGAGCATCACCGCGGCGCCCGCGGTCAGGCTCGCCATCAGTTTGCGTCGCATCCGCCTCTCCCTTGTGAGGACTTTCTTGCTCGTCCAGAAGCTCGATCCCTTGCGGATCGTGACTGATTCTTGTCGGCAGTCTTTACAGGCATGGTGACTCCGCCTGCTTCGCAGGACAAGCCAAAGCAACAGGCGTTGGCGTTATGGCTGCAGTGCGGATTGCTGCGATGACCGAAAAGTTCGGGCCGAGTTGCGCCTTCGCGCTTTGTCTGGATACTTGGCATCCGGAACCGTGCGGAAGTCACGGGAGGGAGGATTGCGACCATGCTCAAACGCGTCTCGTCGACGGCCTTCGGCGCTGGATTTCGGTTTGCCCTTGCGTGCGGCGTGGCGTATCTCGCCTTGGTTCACAGTACTTCGATACCGCTGCATGCCGCCGAAGACATCGAGGCAAAAGTGCAGATGTGCGGCGCATGCCATGGCGAGAATGGCGTGCCTGTCGACCCGAAAACCGTTCCGGTCATC
This sequence comes from uncultured Alphaproteobacteria bacterium, assembly GCA_963820275.1. Lineage (GTDB taxonomy): Bacteria > Pseudomonadota > Alphaproteobacteria > Rhizobiales > Xanthobacteraceae > Bradyrhizobium. The sequence goes on along the minus strand of CAWFZL010000034.1, from coordinate 28,490 downwards.
TGGGGCCAGCAGCAAAGCTATCTGGTCAAGCAGTTGCACGACTATCGAAGCGGCGATCGCGAAAGCCCGATCATGTCGCCCATCGCCAGAAGTCTTGCGCAAGAGGATCTTCGCAAGATCGCTGCTTTTTTCGCGGCCAGGAGCTGGCCGGCGCAACACGCCTCAGCCTCCGCCGCGTCCACCTCGCCGCCCGATGGAATCGCCCAGTGCCAGCCATGCCACCAGCCGAAGTTTGAGGGGGGTGCGCCGGCGCCGCGGCTCGCAGGCCTCAGTTATGAATACCTGGTCGCAGCGATGCGCGGCTTCGCCAGCGGAGAAAGAACCAACAACGGCGATATGCCGAAATTCATGCAGGCACTGACCGACAGCGAGCGGGATGCCATGGCGCGCTATCTGTCCGGGCTGTGAACGTTCGGACGCGGAATATCCCTTAAATCAAGAAGCCGAGACGGCGCTTACCGTTCGCAAATCGTGTCGGGGTGCGAATGGCGCTAACTACCCGCGTCCTTTCTTCGGTTTGTCCAGAGCGGAACACGGATCCTGTGGAGGCTCCTTGATGGCCTTGATCGCCTGCTCGTAGCCTTCGCTCTCCCGTTTCTTCAGCGCGTCGGGGGAAAAATCGGCATCGCCCAACTCCGGTGCCGGTTCCGGAAGCGTGATCGCGACGATGCGCGGGATCGGGACGTAGCCGCGCTCTTTCAGGACGTTGTAGGCTTTGCTGCCCTTCACGGGATTTTCGGCAAGACTTTCGAGCTCTTCCATCAATCGGGCAACCTCGTTGAACCGGCAGAGCAGCTTGATGTCCTCACATGTCTTGTTTGCGAATTGCAGGTTCTTCATGCGCTCGGCGACACCCCACATGTTGCGGGGCACAGGGCCTTTGTTTGGAAACAGGTTCACCACATAGACGGCGCGGTCCGGGTCCGGCGATGTGCCGAGGCTCTTGAGGACGTCGATGACGGCTCCGAGCGGCGTGTTGTCGAACAATCCGCCGTCCCAAAAGGACTCGGTGCCGATCCTGGTCATTCGAAATGCCGGAGGCAGGCTGCTGCTCGCGACGATGTGGTCGAGGGTGAGCCCTCCTGTCCGGCTGTCAAAATATACGATCTCGCCCTCCTCCACGTTCGTGGCGCTGACGAGCATGACAGGACGCCCATCCGGATCGGCAAGCTTCTTCAGGTCGACCAATTCCTTCAGAGTGTCGCGAAGCGGGCTCGTTTCATAGAAGTAGGTCCAGCTCGGCCAGGCGAACCAACCCGGCCAGGCGAAGAATTCCGGACGCAGGTCGAAAAAATGCGGGTTGCCGAGAAATGACGCGTAAGGCCGCAAGGGTCGCGGAAACAGCAACCCCTCGACGGTGACTTTTTTCCAGAACGCCTCAAGCGTCGCAAGCGGGTCCCCATTGGCGGGCCGCGCCAGAAGGACAGCGGTGACCGCACCGATCGAGACGCCGGCGATGACGTCCGGTCGAAGCTCTCGCTCGTAGAGCGCTCGCGCTGCTCCGAATTCGAACGCGCCGAGCGCGCCTCCTCCCTGCAGCACCAATGCCGACCGCGTCATCTGAGCATCCCTCATCTGAGCGTCCGCGGGCTTCTCGGGCCCTGGAAATCCATGCCGGACCGCGTCGGACCGATATGCAAGATTTCCTTGTCAAAACCTTGATGGCCCGCCTCGGGCGCTCAGCGGCCGTACAAACCGGTCAAGGTCGCCTTGGCAAGTGTATGGAAATTCAGGTCGAAGCCGACCAGCGCAGCCGAGGCGGCGTCGTTCTTGGCGTCGGGCAGCTTGTCGACGTCAACTGCGAAAACCGGACAATCGCGGCAGATCTCGAGGGTGGATGCGGTGAAAAAATCAGCTCTTTGGATTGCAGCGGTCCTTTCGTATTGGCATGAGCAATAGCAATTTTCGCCATTGCGCGAAAGCAAAAGGCGCGGAGACAGGCCGGCCGAGGCGCCGGTTTTGACGCCGATCCGTTCTATCAGGACCCGGTGAAGTGCACGAGCTTGCGCGTGGCCAGATCGACGGTCACGAAGTCGTCCGGCGTCTTCGCGCCTTCGCCGTCGCTCGCCGGATGGTACTCGATGCGCAGCTGCGTCGCGGTAGCGACGATCCGAAGGTAGCCGTAGTCCTGGTCGTCGTAGTTTTCGAGCATCACCTTGTCGGCATGACCCGTGATCTGCAGCGGCTGCGGCGTCCGCAACGTGGTCCCCTTCTTCCGAATCAGCTTCGCAAGCGCGTGGCCGCCATTGCCGCAAATGATGTAGGGGATCTGCGTGTCGCCATGCGCACGCGTGAACCGCTGATAATTGTGGGCGTGCCCCGACAGAACCGCATGCGGCCAGACCCCGGTCTTGCTGCAGATGCCGTCAATCTGCGAGAGCATCTGCTGGCTCCAGCCGTGAACGCTGCCGGCCGTATAGGCGGGATGATGGTGGGCAAGAATGAGCGCGCCCTTGAAGGCTTCGGACTTCACCCGCTTCAGCGCGGTCTCAAGATAAGCGAGTTGTGAGTCGCCGATGGTCGCATCCGAGATGACCCCCGGGTCTTCGAGCGTATTGCTGTAAAGCGCCAGGATGCGGACATAGGGTGGCGCCTCGAAGGTATAGAACACGCCCGGCTGGATTTGCGCCGTGCGCGCAAGCCCGCCCGCTTCGGAAGTGACTTCGAATTCGGCCGCACAGAAATTCTCCAGGAAGGCCGCCAGGGTCGATGCGTTCGTGTTCGGCGCGACCATGCCGTCGTGATTGCCTGCGAGCGCCACGATCGGCGCGGGATAGTTGCGGTACGGCTCGTAAAACTGGTCGTAATAGTATGCAGCCTCACCGAAGCTGTAGATGACGTCGCCGAGATGAAAGAAGAACATCGGCTTTTCTTTATCATCGTCGGTGAAATCGTTGACCATCTTGTCCGCCACGAGGTCCTGCGTTTCCGGGCCACGCGTGCTTCCGGTATCTCCGGTGGCGTGAAATACCATCTGCTTGCTGGCTTTAAGCTTCTCCTGCAACGCGTTGACGCTGGTGCCCAGCACCGCGGCCAGGGTCAGGGTGGGCTCGGGCAGGCCGCGAGGAGCCGGGAACGGAAGCGGGGCGATCTTGTGCTCCCGGTTCAACTCGTCGATCTGTTTATAGACGGGGTTGTCGGAGGGATGCTTGACTTCGAACGTCGTCGGGTCCGGCATTGGTTGCGGCTGTGCGAAGACCGGCTTATCAAGTCCGGCTGTGCCGGTATTCTCGATGATTTCGGACCGTGCGGGTGCCTTTCCCTTGCGGGTCTTGGGTGTGCGCGTCATACGGAACTCCCGTTGTGAGATCAGATGACCGGTATCGTGCTGGTGTCGGCGGAAGCTGGAGACCGCGAAGCGGTTCAAACGGAGCGGAAATAAAATAAAAACTACCGTGACGATTACTAGTACGGAATTGCAACCGCATGATGACAGTTGGTTCCGCGTCTGAACCCTTCTTGCCGGGCAACTGCCCTGCCTGCAAAAAATGCAGGCGCCGAGGCGAACTCGTTTGAAAGCTGCCAGCCTGCCGGACAATTCTGATAGAATGAATTCATGCGACGCAGCTTCGATTCGGCCGTTTCCGAAAGTTCCGTGGCGCGTGGCCGATCGCTGCACAGCGAGGAGGTCGAGATGAATGATGATCATGTGCAGGCAATGACATTGTCCGAGCGGGCCGATGCTCTCGAAGAGCACATGATGCACGAGCTCGAACACATCGTAATCAAGTCGGCGCTGTGCAATCTCGCCGACGGCAAGATGACCGACGACACGATGGCTCAACTGGCGCGCAACCCCGGCAAATACCTGCTGATGAAGGAGGACCCTCGCCTTCCCAAAATGCCCGCCAGGCCGACCTTGATCGACTACTTCAAATGCCGCTTCGCCTCGACCTCTCATTTGCTGCAGAGCGCCGCGCTCGCCAAGAAGGCCGGGCACAGCGAGAAGGTCATCCTGGCGTGCCTGCTGCACGACGTCGCGGTGGCGGGTTTCATCAGGTGCGACCACGGCTACTGGGGTGCGCAGATGATCGAGCCCTATGTGGACGAGGAAGTGAGCTGGGCCGTGCGCGCCCATCAGGCGCTGCGCTTCTTCCCGGACGAATCCGTCGGCTACCAGTATCCTGAAGCCTATACGAAATATTTCGGCCCGGATTATCGGCCCGAGCCCTATGTTGTCGATGAGTACAAGCGCGCCCGCGATCACAAATACTACATGACGGCACGGCTGATCACCCTGCACGACCTCTATTCTTTCGATCCGGACGCCAAGGTCGACCTCGACGAATTCACGGACATCATCGGCCGCAATTTCCGGCAGCCGAAAGAGGGGCTCGGGCTGGACAATAGCCCGTCGGCGCATATGTGGCGCACGATGCTGTGGCCGACGCGGTTCCTGTAATTTTCCCGGCGGCATACGACAGTCGGCAGCGGCTGGCGCAAACATCACCGCCCGCATTGTCTTGGGCGCAGAAGCTCGCTTAAATCGGCACATCATCCATCGCCCGCGATGCCAGCCGAATGTCTCCTGACAAAAACCGCGCAGCCGGATTGTTGACGCAGGTTCGCGAACGCGTCCGCCGCTATCGGCAGCAGCTGATCCTGGCCCTGCGTGTCACGGTCGCCGCCCTGCTGGCGCTGGCGGTGGCGCAGGCCATGCACCTGCATCTGCCGCTCTGGGCGGTTCTGACATCGCTGATCGTGACCCAGATGAGCCTTGGCCGCTCGGTGAAGGTGGCGCGCGATTATCTGATCGGGACCTTCGGAGGCGTCGCCTATGGCGGCGCGCTTGCGATCTTGATCCCGCATGAGAGCGAATGGGCCCTGCTCGCCGTTCTCGCGCTCGCGGTTGCCCCGCTCGCCTTCATCGCTTCGTTCCGCGCCAATTTCAACGTGCTGCCGGTCACCGCGATCATCGTGCTCCTGGTGCCGACCATGCAGCATGTCAGCCCCGCGGCTTCGGCGCTCGACCGCATACTGGAGGTGACCGTCGGCGGCGCCGTCGGCTTCATCGTCTCGTTCCTGCTTTTTCCCTCCCGAGCGCATGCGATCACGATCCAGGCCGCGGCCGATTTGCTCGACCTGATGGCAGACGCTCTCTCGAGGCTTCTGGAGGACCAGGCCCGCGGGCTCGATCCGGCGGACCGCCGGCGCATACACGACGGGATTGCCGCGGCCCTGGCGCGCCTGAACGCAACCGGAGCCGAGGCCGAGCACGAGCGCAAGGCGCGCCTCACTTCCGGCCCCGAAACCGGACCGCTGTTGCGCACGCTGTTGCGATTGCGCCATGACATCGTGATGCTGGGCCGCGCGGTGGGTTGCGAGTTACCCGGAAAGGTCTCGGCGCGGCTGACACCGCGGCTTGCGAATATCGAGGCCGCGTCACGCGATTTCCTCCGCGCGAGTGGCGCCGCGTTGCGTGCGCAAACGCCGCCGCCGCCTCTGGACACGATCGAGACCGCGTTCGGCGATTACATCGAGGAGTTTGGCGCGGTGCGGCGCGAGGGACTGACGCACGACATGACAAGCGAAGCGGCGGAGCGATTCTTTGCGCTCGGCTTCGCGCTCGAGCAGCTGCGCGAGCATCTCCTCGAGGTGCATCGCGTGGTCGGCGAATGGGCCCGCGATTAGTAAGAACGGCCCTCGGCCTCGTATTGGCAACCGCCCGACAACCTTGCTTTACTGAGAGGCGATCGGTCCCGGCCGTCAATCGGCGGCACGAAGCTTCGACAGCTCCCTGGCCGTCGCCAGGATCATGTTGATCCGTTGCTCCAGCTTGCATTTCAGGTCGGGAATGTTGACCTTGTCAGTCATCCGGTATGCGTTGCCGACGTGCTCGACGAACCCGAGCTTCTCCATGTCGTTCAGCCGTCGGAGCACAATTGAGCGCGGTATCTTGAGCACCTGCGCGATCGTGCTGGCCCGGACCGGCGAGCACATGACGGTGCGCAGGAAAACGTAGATGCCAATCGTCCGATAGGTCGCGCTATCGTTGTGCTTTGCGAACTCCGCGCCGTAGTCATCGTTCATGGTCTGGATCAGACCGAGATACAGCCGTGACAGCAGCATTCGCTCGCGTGCCAGTTCGATACGTTGTGGTGGCTTGATGTCGCCAAGCAGGACAAAATCCGCCGCCGCGTTGTCCCAAACGGGGCTTTCGTCCGCTTCGGTCGCCCTGGATTGGTTGTGTTCGCTGACCATGACGTTGCGCTCCCTGGTTTGAGTGCGGCGCGTGCCATCTCGGACAAAGTAGGTAGGCGTCAGGAAAAATGAAAGTGCGGTTCCGCGAAGCTCAAAGGGTCAAAACCCGGAGAGCGGCGGATCAAGAGTCCGTCCGTCCAGATACCATCAGGTGCCTGGCTGCGAAGCACCCAAAGCTCCGCGCAAAACGAGGCCACCTCGGCAAGTCAACGAATCTTCCAGGCGTTTGACTTGCTTGGTGGGCGCACCAGGGCTCGAACCTGGGACCCGCTGATTAAGAGTCAGCTGCTCTACCAACTGAGCTATGCGCCCGGAAAGCCAACCGGAAAAAGGCTCGCGGAGACGGCGTCGTTTAGCAAAGCGACCCCGGTATGTCCAGCAAACGCGCAAGCCTTTTCCGGGCCTGTGGGCAGCCCCCAAACATCGGAAAAGCCGCCGGAATCCGGCGGCTCTCTCCCTGGCGTGGCGATGAGGAGGGGAACCACCCCGCCCCTTCGATTTTCAGTCCGGCACGATTTCGCGCTTCAGAGCCGGTCGGGGCCCTGCCCGCGATCGCCGTCGCGCTCACCGCCCATCATGCCATGCCCGAAGTGGTGGCCCCAGCCTTCCCCGCCGAACCGGCCGGTCCGATGCGTCAGGATGGCGAGGCGACGCTTCTGACCTTCATCCAGCGTCTTGTAGAGCGGATCGGCCGCATCGGCCACCTTCTTCATCGAAGTCGCCATGCTCGCCATGAAGTCGGCGCGCTCGCGCAGGCGGGTAACCGGATCGGTCTGCTTCGAATCGTCGTCTTCCGTCTTCATCCGCGCGTTGGCGCGATCGATCCGCAGCTTCACGATTTCACGCACGGCGCTCTCGACCGGAGGCCACAATTTTTCCTGGTCGGGGGTAAGCTTCAGTCCGGCATGCACCGCGGCAATGCGCGCGTCCGCAAACGCCGCCCTGTCCTCCGGGCTCATTCGCATGTGCCCCATGCGATGCCATTGATCATGCATCCAGCCCTCGTGCTGGGCATAGACCGCGGTCGAAGCGGCGATGGCGAGCGCGGCAATACCGGCGATAGCGAAATTCCTCATGTGAACCTCCTCCTTGAGCCCGATCCGGACCCAGCTCCCGCGTGAACGCGGCGATGAAGTGCCGCGTTGGCGCGGAGATCATGCCTGATTTTTCAGGTCAGCCAAGCATGGGCGCGCCCATGCCGGCAATCAACTTACAGTTCGGCAACATGCGTTCTCTTACCAAGATTTAATCTGATTTCCTTCATGAACTGATCCGGCTTCGTTCATCAATGTGACACTCCGATCGCGGTTTGACATTCGCTTTGCGAATTCGCGGCCAGGCGGGTAGCGAATTTCAAATCCACTCCACTAGATCATGCCCAGAAATCGCGGCAGCCAGAGCGAAATCTCGGGCACGTAGGTGATCAGGCCGAGGAAGACCAGCATCGCGGCGAGCCACGGCAGCACCGCGATCGTGATCTCGCTGATGCCCATTTTGGCGATGCTCGAGGCGATGTAGAGGTTGAGACCGACCGGCGGGTGGCACAGCCCCACTTCGGTATTGACGATCATCAGCACGCCGAGATGGACCGGATGAACGCCGAGCTTGGTCGCAAGCGGATAGAGGATCGGCGCCATGATCAGAAGGATCGACGACGGATCCATCACGTTGCCGGCCGCGAGCAGGATGACGTTGACGACCAGGAGAAACATCCAGACCGAAAAGTTCTTGTCGATGATCCAGGCCGCCATCGCCTGCGGGATCTGCTCATGCGTCATCAGGAACGAGAACAAGACCGCGTTGGTGATGATGTAAAGCAGCATCGAGCTCATGCTCGCTGCCTGCAGCAGAACCTTCGGAACGTCGAAAAGCTTCAGTTCCTTGTAGACGAAAACCGTGATGATGAAGGCGTAGGTCGCGGCGACCGCGGCGGCTTCCGTCGGCGTGAAGATGCCGCCATAGATGCCGCCGAGCACGATGCCGATCAGGAGAAGGCCCCAGACGCTTTCGCGGAACGCCCTCATCTGCTCGGCAAGTGACGCCCGTTTCATCCGCGGATAATCGTTGCGCCGGGCGACTGCGAACGTCACGGCGGCAAGCATCAGCGCCAGCAGCACACCGGGGACGATGCCGGCCATGAACAGCGCGCCGATCGAGGTGTTGGTGGAAACACCGTACAGCACCAGAATGATCGAGGGCGGCACCAGGATGCCGAGCGCGCCCGAGGTCGAGATCACGCCGACGCCGAAGCGGCGCGGATAGCCGTATTGCACCATGGCCGGCAGCATGATCGAGCCGATCGCAACCACGGTCGCGACGCTCGAGCCCGAGATCGCCGCGAACATCGCGCAGGCCGCCACGCCCGCAAGCCCGAGCCCGCCCGGCAGATGCCCGACCAGCGATGTGGTGAAGGCGATCATGCGGCGCGCGACGCCGCCGCGGGTCAGGAAGGTGCCGGCGAGGATGAAGAACGGAATCGCCATGATCCCGAAATTGTCGAGGCCGGAAAACAATTTCAGCCCGACGCTCTCGATCGGCACTTCCGTCATCGTGAACAGGAAGGTGAGCACGGTCAGCCCGAGTGAAATCGAGATCGGCATGCCCGTCAGCATCAGCGCGAACAAAAGTCCGAAGATCAGCGCCGCGCTCATCACGCTTCTCCGAGCGAGATCGGGGCGGTCGGGCTGACCTCGATGTCATCGACATGGGCGGCATCGTGATGCGGCAGCTCGTCGGTGCGGAAATAGACCCACATCACCTGCAGGAAGCGGAAGCACATCAGATAGGAGCCGAGCGGAATGCAGGCATAGACCAGCCAGCTCGGCAGTTCGAGATCGGGAGAGACCTGGTCGGTATGCATCAGCTCGATGACGAATTTGGCGCCCATGGTGCCGACGATCGCGGTGAACAGAGCGCCGCCCGCGAGCCCGAACAGGATAACAACCTTGCGCCAGCGATCGTTCAGCTGGTTGATCAGCACGTCGACGCCGACATGGATGCCGGTGCGCACGCCATAGGCCGCGCCGAACTTCGCCATCCAGATGAACATGTAGATGCACAGTTCCTGGGACCAGGCGAGGTTGATGCCGAACAGATACGGATAAAGCACCGGCACGTCGACGAGGAAACGGTGAACCACGGCGACGAAGGTGATCATCGTCGCGGCTCCCATCAGGCTCGCGATGAGGATTTCCTCGAGCCGGTCGAGAATGCGCAAGAACATCAGCCTTCCCCCGTCCTTGCGAGCGAAGCGAAGCAATCCAGAAAGCCAACCGCGCCAAGACCTCTGGATTGCTTCGGCGCTGACGCGCCTCGCAATGACGCGTGGAGATGCCCGGTATTCATCGAACCGCTTGTATTCTTTTACTTGTGATCTCGCCTCAGTTCATCGGGCCGCGGCCGGTCTCCTTGAGGAATTCGTCGATCAGGGGTTGACCGACCCGCGAGGACACCTCCTTGTAGACCGGCATCATCGCCTTGCGCATCGCCGCATCCTGCTCGGGCGTCAGCGTGATGATTTCGGTCTTGCCCGCCTTCTTGATCTCGGCAAGCGCGTCGTCGTTTTCCTTTGCCGACTGGCCGTTGCCGAATTCGGTCGCTTCCTTCATGGCCTTTTCGCAGGCCGCGCGGATGTCCGGCGGCAGGCCTTCCCAGAACTTCTTGTTCGCGACCACCACATAGCCGATGTAGCCGTGATTGGTGACGGTCGCGTATTTCTGCACCTCATGCATCTTCTGGGTATACATGTTCGACCAGGTGTTTTCCTGCCCGTCGACGACCCCGGTCTGCAAGGCCTGGTAGACTTCGGAGAACGCCATCACCTGCGGAATGGCGCCGAGCGCGCGGAACTGCGCCTCGAGCACCTTGGACGACTGGATGCGGAATTTCAGCCCCTTGAAGTCCGACGGCTCGATCAGCTTCTTGTTGGCGGACATCTGCTTGAAGCCGTTGTCCCAGTAGGCAAGCCCGGTCATGCCCTTCGGCTCGAGCAGCTTGAGCAGCCTGGCGCCGAGCGGCCCGTCCGTCACCTTTCGCAAGGTGGCGAGGTCGGGCAGGATATAGGGCAGATCGAACACCTCGAATTCGCGCACACCGATCGGGCCGAACTTGGAGTTCGACGGCGCCAGCATCTGGACCGCGCCGAGCTGCAAGGCCTCCAGCTCCTCCTTGTCCTTGTAGAGCGTGGAGTTCGGATAGATTTCGACCTTGACCTTGCCGTCAGTGTATTTCTCGGCCAACTCCTTGAACTTCTCGGCCGCCTTGCCCTTGGGCGTGTCGGCGGCCACCACGTGGCTGAACTTGATGACGATCGGCGACTGCGCCAGTGCCGGTTCTGTAAAGCCCGGGCCAGCCAGAGCAAATGCCGCGATCGCGGCCGCGGCCAATACTGATTTACGCATCGTTCCTCCCGCCTGAATTCTGCCGGATGCGCCTTGGGCGGCGCAGTCCGCGGATAGACTTACGCTGAAGTCTTGCGTGCTGGTCCGCACCAATACAGACAAGGGGCGCGAAAGGCCATTGCCTGTTAGCAGGGGTCGAGGGAAACCATTGTGCAACGCACAATTCCGCCTTCCCGCCGCGCGACGCGCCCCGAGTTTCTGAAAACCGAAGCCCTCACAAATCGAGGGCGCAGGGAAAGCCGGGCGCCCAATGCACCCGCGTGCGAATTGAAAAGCACACGAGCAGGTCCACCACAGGGTTCTTGGGAAGCCGACGCTTCTCAGGGATGACGGAGACAAAAAGCCCGGTCTCCGGGGAGACTACGAAGGAAACCGTTAAAACCATCGCGCAGGGAAAGCCGGATGTGATTCCGGTGAACCATGTGCCGCGCAAACCGCCAGTCGATCGCCACCGAGAACATGTCGACCATTCCGGCGCAACCTGCGGAGAGCATGCGACCGGATCGACCACGTGGGCCCGGATTGGGGTTCGCTTCTGCCTGCTTCCGTCTCAAAATTGGGTTCGTTCTGTCAAAATCATCGTTGGCTTACCGTTCTCCTCCTACTATCTCTTTCGCACGCTAGATGAGCAGCGCTGCGCGTACCGGTCAAGCGCGGCCGAGCGGCGCAGCAGGCACGCAATCTGCTGAATGTCTCCTTTCTCGAGACCTCGTTCGATTTCCTGATAGAGCCGCAATCTCTCGATTTCGATCCGCGACAGCCGATCGGAAAGCGCTTCTAGATCGAGGCATGTTTCCGGCGATGCTTCTTCAAGAAGCGATGCAAGGCCATGGCGGCGCGCGTTCAATCTGGAGCGAGCTTTCCCGGCCGTGGTGCGCGGCCCGGTGCTCGATCGCGCATTCTTCCTGTTGGCCAAGATCTGCTTTTCGGTGGCCATCAGCTGGTTGTCCCCTTTTTCGATGCTGATGCCCTGCCTCGAGAAATCACGTTGTCGGCGACCTTACGCAACTCCTTCGCGCGCCTTGCATCACGCCGCTCAATCTCCTTGAGGAACGCCAGCAACTGCCGTCGCGCGGCGTTCTGCTGCTGATTGAGGGTTGTGATTAGTGGCAGCGCCTGCTCGAATGCCTCTACTTCAACGGCCTCGGGCCCATAGCCCCTGCTTGCGAACCGCTGCATAAGCTTGTTCTTGGAGTCCTCCGAGGTGAAGAAACCGAGCGCCTCACCGTGATTTTCGTGATATGCGGGTGAGCCTGGCTCCGCCGCCCCATACAGGCTAGTACGCCTTACCAAGGCGACAACAGCCTGTAGATGCTTGTGCGCGATCAGGGCGGCGATCATGCGATCGATGCGCTGAACGACCCAGATCAGCACCGTCGCCTGGTAGTCCATCGCATAATCGGCGGCGGTCTTTTCCCCTTCTTCAGCCGAACATTCGATCTCGCGGAAGAGAATGTTGAATTCGCGCTTGTTCTCGCCGGGAAGAAGTGGGGGATTCTCGAGCTGCTTGCGAATAAAAAACGGGATCCGGTCGGGTTCAGTTTCAGAGCCGTCATTGGCCATCGGGTCTCTCCTTTCAAAGCTCACGCGGGACTGCGCATGTGCTTTGCAGGAGAATCAGCGATTGGCTACCTAAGCGTTATGGAGATAAATGGGCACCAGCGCGAAGAACGTATCGGTAGATGTTACGATTGCTCCCGCCTCCCCTCAACGAGCCGCTGGGCCTCCATCACCCGCCAGAAACTTGCGCTCCGAAGCAGATGAAGTCCTGAGTTCTGGAGATTTTGCGCGCCTTCCTGGAGTTCGGTAACCAATAGCTTACCTCTACCGGCCCTGCGGAACTTATAAACCTGGATGGGCGCCCCCTCATTGGCGCTCACGGCGAGCCGAGCCATGTATTCGGACGATAGTTCAGGAACGAGCACCTCGCCGTTGGTTGGAAGTGAGGCATAAAATTTTCGAAGTGGTTTAAGCACTTCCTCGACGAAGGCAAAGAATGCGCCGTCCTCGTACTGACAATCCTCGCCGTGTCGAGAAGACCGGATCGATTTTCGTGCAATCTTGTCGTTGAACCGCAAGAAGATTGCTCGAAGGTGCTGCGCGAGATACTGAATATCACAGGCGACCGGTCGGCCGCGACTAGCTTGCGCTCTTAAACTCGCGATTGCCTTTTCGGCCGCGATGCGGATTTGGTTGTCGTCGGGCGCGAACCCGCTCTCCCCGTAGATGTCGAACCAATAGGTTCCCGGCGGCTCATTGCTTCGTTGGTAAGCTCCAGCGAGAGTTCCTCTGGCCTCCGGCTCCGTCCGGTCGCTTAGGGCGAGCTTGGGATTTTTGATGATTGCCTCGAGCGTGGCGATCACCTTCCACGCCGCCTTGTAGCCGGCATCGAGGCGAATTATCAAGGCAGTGGCGAGCAAAGCAGCGATTTCGGAAATCAGCTCGGCCGCGGCCTCCCTCCAGGCGGGATTGCTGGGGTCCCAAAATTCCGTCGAAAAACCCACACGCTCAAGAATAACATTTTGGTCGGCAAGCAACTCTTTATGGAAGCGTTCGAATATTTCCGAATACTTGACGCTGTTGTGGTTGAGTTGCGGCTTTGGTCGCGTTGGCATGCCCACCCTCCCCGGATACGAAGCCTGTCTTCGGCGTTCCTTGGTAACCCAATCCAGGCCGCACCTGACTGGTTAAAGTTCGAACGAATCGGGCTCGATCCATGCTAGTCTTCATCAGAATTTGAATCCACTTGGACGGTTAAGAATGCGGAGCATCAAGCAACCGATCAGGTCGTGCGTCCAAACCAGGAAATTTCTGCGCAGCCAGTGCGCAACGCTGCGGACGCTGATCAAACAGCCTCACCCCGATCCAGAGAATGCCATCGCATCGACAGTTGAGACGCTTCGAAAGTCTTATAGGGAAGCTTTGATTCTCCACATCATGACCGGTGAGCAGATCGCCCGAAACGTTGTCGTGTTGTTTGAGACAAATCTCGCGGGCACCTTGAAGCTATGGAAGGCGTGGGATCTTCTGGGGAGGGCGTGTAACGACGTCGGCGAACTCTTGGCGGCAGTAGCGCCAGAATGCAGTGGGGGTTCGGCTCAGACGAAGTGATGGGATCTCGCAAGCGCTGCACTCAAAAGAGTTCCCAGCTCTTTGCACCCGTTTGCCAGTCCATTCGTCCCCAGTACCCCTCTCCTCGTGAGAAACACTAGCGGGGCCGTTCACCGCTCGCACCCTCGCGAAGACCCGCATGATCTGGTGGCACAGGGCCAACTGCGTCCCGCGGCTCCCAACACTGTGGCCCTCTTGAGTTTTATTTTCTAATCAGAAACCGAGTGTAAAGCGACGACGGTCTCGCTCAATTGAATCCAACCCAGGAAGGGAATTCATGCGGATCTTCTGTACGGGAGCATCAGGCTATATTGGTGGTTCTATCGCCATCGCACTGGCTGCCGCGGGCCACGAGGTTTCCGGGCTCGTGCGCTCCGATCGGAATGCGGACCGGGTGCGAACATTGGGCATCACTCCAGTCTATGGGACGCTTGATGATGCCGACGTTCTCGGAGCTGCCGCAGCGCGCGCGGATGCCGTCTTACATGCGGCAAATGCTGATCATGAACCGTCAGCGCGTGCCATGCTCCAGACGCTCGAGGGCACGGGGAAAGCGTACATTCACATGAGTGGTTCCAGCATTGTCGGGACGCAATCCGCTGGAGAACGGGTCGATGCGACCTTCGATGAGAACACGCCCATCATCCCATCGGCTGGGCGAGCTGCGCGGGTCGCATTGAACGAATATGTACTATCCTTTAAGGAAAAAGGCACTCGCTCGATCATCATTTGTCCAAGCCTCATCTACGGAATCAGCCATGGACCAACGAAGCATAGCATGCAAGTTCCATGGTTGATCGAACTGGCGAAGAAAGCCGGCGTCGCCAAGCATTATGGCCCCGGTGAAAACATCTGGTCAAACGTGCACATAGACGATCTGGTTGATCTCTGTCTTCTCGCTCTCGCTTCTGCGCCGTCAGGCGCATTCTATTTTGCCGAGAACGGAGAGAACTCGATGAAGCAAGTGTGTGAGGCAATCAATCGTAAGCTTGGTGTCAGGGCCGGCACCGTGCCGATGTCACTCGACGAAGCATCGCGGGAATGGGGGGAAGGCCCGGCACAAAATACGATGGGGTCAAATAGCCGGGTTCGCGCAGTTCGGGCCAGAAAAGAGCTTGGTTGGCTCCCGAGCAGGCCGTCGCTGATCGACGAAATCGAAAGTGGTTGTTACGCCCCGTGCCTCGTTGTTCAATAACGCCTCCGCGAAGTTGTATTCGCTGCGGCTCGTCCGCATGTGATGCTCGGCTGGCCTATCGAGGCGGCAACTGCGACCTGGCGAAGCTCAGCTAAGCAGATGGCGCGATCGAAGGCGCTTCCACCCTGTCAAGCCCGAACTGCACGATCTGCGCATCAATGACGGACCAATCAGGCGAGAGCGCGGTCCATTCAAAGCTGCTCGTATCGAGCGCGTCGCCCGCCGCTTTGCAAGCCAAGGCAGCGGCGACCAGAAACGAGTTGGACTTCTGAAGGAACACAGCACGCTCAGCACCTTCGCGGCTCGCCGCGTTGCTGCGCACGAGTTTGGCAGCTTTGACATGATTGGCTGGCGTGAGGTGAAGCTTCGAGAAGTCCAAGCGGCATCTCCGGTATTCTATCCCTGATCCCTCATCTGCCGGTGCTGGTATTCAAGCGGCACCGGCACATCGGTATCTACTTCGATCGTTTGCCCCGCTTCGCGAGCCGCACTCCCGCTCCGCCACCGTTCTCGGGGATGAACTCTATGCCGGTCCTTTCGAGAGCCTCTTTGATCCTCGTCAGCGTGTCGAGCCGAACTTTCAGCTCTCCGTGCATCGCCTCCAGCCTTTTGATCGTCTCGAGCGAAACGCTGGCCGCCTTGGCTAGCTCGGCTTGGCTCAGGCGCAATATCGCGCGAGCCCCACGGATTTGATCAGAGGAAAGCATATTGCACCTTTAGTGTAAAAAAATGCACCTGAGGTGTTGACACAGAAAGTACCTCTACTTACACTTCTAGTGTAATTCGGGTTGCTTCCGGTAACAACACCATGAACGTCACCTTCCCGGCGAACGGCGAAGCTATGCCAAAAACTGCGCCGCGCCGCCCCTATTTCGAGCCAATACTTCAACTTGGAGATAAAATCATGATTACAGATCGTCGCTCTTTCATAGGCGGCTCCGACGCTCGAATCGTCATGGGCAATGACGAGGCGCGGCTCATCAGGCTCTGGCGTGAGAAGCGGGGTGAGGCCGAACCAGAAGACTTGAGCCAAGACCTCATCGTCCAGCTTGGCACCATCACCGAGGACCTGAACCGGGCCTGGTACGAGCGCAACACCGGCAATGCGATCGAGGACGTCCAGCGGCGCGTTCGGCATCCGATCCACAAATGGATGGCGGCCACTCTGGACGGCCGCGTGCGGGAAACGGGTGCCGTGTTCGAAGCGAAGTTCATGCTACCCTGGAATTTTTCGGAAGAAGCAGCCGCCGAAAAGCACACGGCGCAGCTCCAGCACAACATGTGGGTGACTGCGGCGCGCACGGCGGTGCTTTCGATCATCACCGGAGGCGGCAAATGGGTAGAAGTGACCATTCAGGCCGATCCGCTCTACCAGCACCTGCTGCTCACGGCGGAACGAAAGTTTTGGCGCTGCGTCGAAAATGGCGAACCCCCTCACCTCTTCGGCATTGAACCGCCGAAGCCTCGGCTTGAAGCCGTTCGCATCGTGGATATGACCCTATCCAACAGCTGGGCTGAACTCGCGGCCATCTATCGCGACACCCGAAGGGCGTACGAGCAGCATGAGGCGGCGAAGCTCGACCTGAAGAAGCTCGTCCCTGAGGACGCCAGGGAAGCCTCGGGACACGGGCTTCGGGCCAAGCGCTCAAAGTCCGGCGCCATCAGCTTTGAAGTCTTGGAAGCGGAGGCCGGCCATGCAGCGCTGTAGCGATAGCATCGGAGCGCTCGCGGCGGCGCTGGCCAAGGCGCAAGCGGAGATCGAAAATCCACAAAAATCCTTGACTGCAACGATCGTCTCGCCCTTCCCGCGGGAAGGAATGCGGAGCTTTCGCTATGCGCCGTTGTCGTCCGGCCTCGATCTGGTCCGCAAGTGCCTGGGCCAGCACGAGATTGCAACGGTACAGTCGACTGCGATCGACGGCGACAGCGGGCTGATCAGGCTCACCACCACCCTCGTCCACGCATCCGGCGAATGGGTGTCCTCCGACTGGCCGGTCTGCCCGGCCAGCGAGACGGCCGCACCCCATCGGCTCGGGGCGGCGCTTACCTACGCCCGCCGCTATGCCCTGTTCACCCTAGTTGGCATTGCCGGCGAGGATGACCTTGATGCCCCCGATCTTCCGGCAGCGGACGGTTCGTCAACCTCACAAGCTGCCGCTCAGAGGCCCGACCCAGACGCTGGCCCCTCACCTGTCCCCTCGCCGTTGCAAGCCCCTAGCTCGCCCTTACAGGCCCGGGAAAGACGGACCCGGTCGGAGAAGTCCAGGCCGCAAACTTTGTCGACTGACGCGTCGGATCAGCTGCGGCGCCAGCTCACCTCTGAACTGGAGCAGCTCAAACACCCCGAGGCCCTTGCCGGCTGGGCGCAGCGGACCCTGCCCCTGAAAAACCAGCTCTCGAAGGCCGATGCCGAGGCGCTCGAAGACGCCTTCACGGCCAGGCTGAGCCAGTTCGGAGAATTTGAACCAAGCGCACAGGAGGTGAATGGAGGTGGTGACCAGCCATTGCAGGTCGATTCCCGCGAACAGACCGTCACCGTCATTGGCAAGCCGGTGCGCGAGCGCGACCGCGAACACCTCAAGTTCGTGGCCTCTCAGCCCTGTCTCGTCTGCGGTCGGACGCCATCGGACGCCCACCACATCAAATTTGCCGAAGCGCCGGCGATGGGACGGAAAGTCAGCGATCGCTTCACGGTTCCCATTTGCCGGCTGCACCACACTGAACTCCATCGGCGGGCCAACGAGCGCGCCTGGTGGGAGAGCCAGGGAATCGACCCCATGGTAATTGCGGAAAGCTTGTGGGGCAGGACGCATGCGGTTGGGCCAGCAGCTGCAAACCTCGCTGACGATCCTCCCACCGCCCCACGCGGAAAACTCAACGGACCTCATTATAAGAATGGAGCCGATGCGGCGCGTCAGCCTCAAAATAACGAGACGGAGGCAATGCTTCGCCCGGAGGCAGAATAACATCGTTCCGGCAAATCGAGGTCAACCGCCGCAATGCGCAGCTCAGCACCGGTCCGGTGAATGAAGAGGCCAAGAAAAGATCGCGGCAAAACGCCGGTCGGTCGATCGACGGCAAGCTTGTCCATTGTCGTCTGCCAGAGATGTTCGGCGAGCCCGGACGAACTGACATCGAGCTCGCCCTTCGCAATCCGTTCGGCGAGGACGCGGTTTAGCTCCATCACCGAACCTGTCATTCCTAACAGGCTGGTCAGCCGCTCCACTTCCTTCGCCTCGCCGCCCTCCTCCAGCGTCAATTGCCGCTTCACAAGATCGAGGATATTGACCGCGACGCGCAAACTGAAGTGCGACGGTGTCGACGACGGGCCAAGCCGGTACGCGACGCCAGCTGAATCGGCGACCGCGCCGCGCTTCTCATGGTGCTGGTAGAACATCATCGCCGCGACGGCAACGAGCTTGATGGCAAGAACAGTGACGATGGCGCGCCAGCACGGTCTTCGGCCGAAGCCCTGCGTGCGCGAAGGCGGCGAGCGAAGCCAGCAGTGGCCGCGTCCAGCTGAAGAAACTGTTCCCGTCGTTCACAGCTTTTGTCTCTCAGGTCAGCTTAATCCAGGAGTTGGCGGTGCGATAGAACATGTAGATTGCGACAGTAAAAATAACGAAAGCGAAAATCGTGTTGAGCGCGCTCTTGTGACCCGCGATCCGGCAGCCGAGGCTCATGCCTAGCCAGCCGCCGACCAAGCCGCCCGCGATGAACTCGCCGGCGATCTTCCAGTCTACCAGTCCGGAAGAGGCATAGTTAGCGGCCGTTGCCAGCCCGAATGCACCGACCGCAAATAGGGACGTCCCGATCGCGTTGATGAGCGGCATACCGGTCGCGAACAAGAGGCCAGGCACGATCAAAAAGCCGCCGCCGATTCCGAAAAAACCGGAGAGCAAACCGACGGCAAGGGCAACGAACGCCAGCCTCCAGGTGAACGCTGGCGGTCGCGCATGTGGCGGGACAATCACCATCTTGCGCCCGGATCGCAACATGAGCGCGCCGACCACCACCATGATGACGGCGAACAGAAAGAGCAGACGCTGTCCGTCGAAAGCCTTGCCAAGCGTTGAACCGCCGAAGGCTCCGAGGACGCCGAATGCGGCGAAGACGATCGCGTTGCCCCATCTGACGTTGCCTGCTCGCCAATGGCCCGCGAAATTCAGGAACGCGTTGGCGGACACGGCCAGGGCGCTGGTGCCAATCGCGACGTGCGGTTGGCCTACGCCTACGACGTAGAGAAGGAGCGGCGTGGCAAGGATCGATCCCCCGCCTCCGATCAGGCCGAGCATGAAGCCGACGAGAGAGCCGCAGCCGATAGCCAGAATATCCGTCATCGTGTGAGCCCAAGATTCCCAGAGAATGTTGATCGGCACCTTCAAGAACACCCTTCCACTCTCGTCCGGATCGGGCATCTGGCCCTCTCGGATGTTGACCGGAAGGACGGAATGATGAGCCGGGGCATAGAGAGCGTCCTGTCCGAGATCCTTTGAGGCGCACTACCTGAGGGTAGTCGCCTCGATCCTCGCGAAATCCGTGTGAGATCATTCGACAAATTCAAAAAATAGAATATATTATGCGCAAAAATCACAGCGGAGGGAATACAAATGGCGGACATCGTGATTATGGGCGCCGGGTTGGGTGGCGTCATCATGGCCTATGAGATGAAAGACCAGATGCGGCCGGGCGACACGCTTACGGTCGTCACCAAGGATCCCATCTATCATTTCGTGCCTTCAAACCCTTGGGTTGCCGTCAATTGGCGAACCCGGGAATCGATTGAAGTCGATCTGGCGCCCACTTTTGCAAGGCGTGGAATTGGCTTCAAACCGGTCCCGGTGAGCAAGGTGATGCCCGACGAGAACCGCCTTCAGCTTGAGGATGGTTCGACGTTGCGCTATGATTATCTGATTATCGCGACAGGACCCGAGCTCGCGTTTGATGAAATCAAGGGCCTTGGTCCTGACGGCTTTACCAGCTCGATCTGCCATATCGATCATGCCGAAAAGGCGGCGGTTAGTTTCGAGAACTTCTGCAAAGATCCAAAGCCCATTGTGACCGGCGCGGTCCAGGGCGCATCCTGCTTCGGTCCGGCTTACGAATTCACATTCATCCTCGACACCGAATTGCGCCGGCGGAAAATTCGCGACCGCGTCCCCATGACCTTTGTGACTGCTGAACCTTATGTCGGCCATCTCGGTCTGGATGGTGTCGGTGACACAAAGGGTATGCTCGAGAGCGAAATGCGCGAGCACCACATCAAGTGGCTCACCAACTGCCGCGTCAAGATGATCGAGGACGGCAAGATAACCGCCGAGGAAGTCGCCGCCGACGGGACTGTGACCAAGACGCATGAGCTTCCGTTCGGTTTTTCGATGATGCTGCCGGCCTTCCGGGGCATTGCCCCATTGCGCGGCATTGACGGACTGGTCAACCCGCGCGGGTTCGTCATTGTGGACAAGCACCAGCGTAACCCGAAATTCACGAATGTCTTCTCGGTCGGCGTTTGTGTTGCAATCGCACCGGTCGGTCCAACACCTGTCCCATGCGGCGTGCCTAAGACCGGCTTCATGATCGAATCCATGGTCACAGCCACGGCCCTCAACATTGGCCAACTGCTGCGCGGCAAGTTGCCCACGCACGAGCCAACATGGAACGCGGTTTGCCTTGCGGATTTCGGCGACAATGGCATTGCGTTTGTCGCCCAACCCCAGATTCCGCCGCGCAACGTCAACTGGTCTTCGGACGGCAAATGGGTTCATGCCGCCAAGATTGGCTTCGAGAAATACTTCCTGCGCAAAATGCGGCGGGGAGAAAGCGAACCGTTCTACGAAACGGCGGCGCTCAAGATGCTGGGGATCGCCAAGTTGAAGGAAGTGAAAGCGGCCTGAACCCAATGCACCGTCGATAAGGGAAGGACCAGCGGAGACCACGCCGGTCCTTCAGCCGGCGATACCGACATTGCTATCGACGTTCTTGAGACGCGGCAGGTTGAGTTCGGGCGCCGCAACGGTCTTCTTCGTCCGCAGATGGCGCGCGAGCAACTCCCATATCGGCTCGCCGCCGGCATCGCGCGCGGCTTCGGAAACGGGTGCCCAACCCGCCACTTTGTAGGTCTTGCCGGGCTCGATTGCATTGCCCTTAAGGGTCATATCGCCGATGCGATTGCCGATATTTGCCGTCGGATCGCAGGAATAGCTCATGCCCCCCACGCGCACCATGTCGCCACCCTGCTGGTGATAGGGGTCCGCGTTGAAAAGATTGTCGCAGACGTCCTCGAGGATCTGCTTGATTTGCGAGCCGTTCATTTGCGTGACCGTCACGTAAGGATAGGTGATGGCGGTCTGGTCGAGCACGTTCTCCATGGTGATGGGCTCGCCGGGCAAGATCGTCGTGCCCCATCGGAAACCGGGCGAGAAGGATATCTCGGCGTCCTTTTCCGCCATGAGAGCATCGAGGATGATCTGATCGAAACTGCCGTTGAAATTGCCGCGACGGTAAAGCAGCCCCTCGCTGACGGCGAGTTTCTCGCCAAGCCTGCTCTCGTAGGGCGCGCGCGTCTTGGCGATGAGCGCCTCCATTTCCGCATCCGCCGGGAGCAGGTTGGCAAAGACCGGAAGAAGCCGATAGCGGAAATCGGCAACGCGGCCGCCCTTCACGTCGAGATCAAGCACGCCGATGAATTTGCCGGCGCTACCGCCATTCATCACGATGGTCTTGCCGCCGGCATTGTCGACGATGCTGGGGGTTGGCACGCCGTCATGGGTATGGCCGCCAAGTATGGCGTCGATGCCCGCTAACGCGCGAGGCCATCTTCAAATCGACATCCATGCCGTTGTGCGACAGGACGAACGATCGCCTGGGCGCCTTCGGCCCGCGCTGCATCGACCGTCTTTTGCATGTTGTCGTCCTGGATGCCGAAGGTCCAGTCGGGAACGAAGTAGCGCGGATGGGCGATCGGCGTATAGGGCATCGCCTGGCCGATGATGGCGACCTTCACGCCATTCACGACGCGCATGACGTAGGGTTTGAAAACCGGATCACCGAAATCGGCGGTCTTGATGTTCTGCGCAATGACCTCGATGCGGCCAGCGAAATCTTTCTCGGCGACCTCCTTCACGCGATCCTGGCCGAAGGTGCTTTCCCAATGCAGCGTCATGAGGTCGACGCCGAGCAGCTTCTGGGCCTCCACCATGTCTTGCCCCTTCGACCACAAGGCCGAACCAGAGCCTTGCCAGGTGTCACCGCC
The DNA here is from genome assembly GCA_963820275.1 of uncultured Alphaproteobacteria bacterium. GTDB lineage: Bacteria > Pseudomonadota > Alphaproteobacteria > Rhizobiales > Xanthobacteraceae > Bradyrhizobium. Next base: position 6,331 of record CAWFZL010000034.1, on the reverse strand, counting down.
GTCGAGCAGCAGCGCGCCGGGCCGCGTGGCGCGAAGTCGCTTGATCAGGGTCGCGATATGGGCGAAGCCGCCGACCTTGCCGTAGATCGGGGCATAATGCTCGAAATCGAGATAGGTGAAGGCGTGAGCAAGCCGCGTATTTGGCGCAATCCCGAACTGTTTGAGAAACGCCTCGCCAACAACGTGCGGGGGCCGCCCCGCCATGCTGCCGACGCCAAGATTGACGTTGGGCTCGCGGAAATAAATCGGCCGCAGTTGCGCGTGACAGTCGGTGATGTGCAGAAGAGAGACGTTCCCGAAGGCCGGCGCGTCGTACAGCTGTTCTGCCGCCTGTTCGGCACGAGCGGTGGACAAGGGCAGCGGCATGCCGGCCACGCTTGCCATGCCAAGAAGGTGCAGAAATTCCCGACGATCCATGGAGCAGCTCCTAACTCTGGCTTATTGATTGACGAGTGAATTGGAATCGAACGGCAGAGTCATAAGATCCCGGAGCTGGCCTTGGTGAGGATGCCCGTGTGTCTGCTGCGCGGCATGTCGCAGTAGACGTTGAATGCCTTGGAATCGTGAATCCTGCCCGGCTGTCGCGCACGGTTTCCGTGTGCCTCCAATTGTAAACTTCGGCGGCCGCGGCCACCACAATCCCTACTCAGCTGATGGTCGCCTCGTCCGTGCGTGCGTCGCCGGAGCTGTCCTTCCACGAGATGCTGACCTTGTCGCCCGACTTGCCGCCCTTGACCTTGAAGGCCAGGTACGGGTTCCTCGCCACCGCCTGGCCCCATTGCGCCTGCATCACCACCTTGTCATTGAGCTTGGCGGTAACCTCGTTGATGAACAGGGCGGGAACGATCTGGCCGGACGGTTCCTTGCGCAACCCTGTTTCCATCACATGGTTCATCAAAACTTTCACCTCGGTCACGCCGTCCTTGTTGGTGGCGCGGATTTTCATTGGAAGGCCCATGAGATTTCTCCTCTGATTTCGAATTCGAGCGAACGGGCGCGGGGTGCTCGACCGGCGCCAATGCTTCCGTGACGTCAGCCGCCGCAGCCGCCGAGCGTCACCTTGATTTCCTTGGCCGCCGTGTAGAATTTCCCGTCGGCCTTCACCAGCGCGATGATATTGGACGTCTCGGCCATTTTCAGGCGTGTGCTGATCTCGGGAAGCATATCGGGTCCGAGATCGAACTGGGCAGTGAGCGTGGTCGGATTCTTGTCCACCAAAAAGGATATCTGGGTGGTGTTGGGAATCTTGCTGATTGCCTCGACTGGCACCACGGCGCCGTTTTCGGCGATATCCGAGGCATTAATCTGAATGTCGCCGCTGGCAATCGGCGACTCGACGCCAAGCGCCTTATAGGCATCGGCGAGCGACTTCGTTTCGAAGGCGGCCTTGTTCCAGGCCGCGAACGCCAAGCGTGGCACAAGCGCCAAGGCCGAGGTCGCGAGGCCGAGCAGCCCGGTCAGGTGCAGAAATCCGCGGCGGCTGGCGTGAAGTCTGAGATTTATGAGTTTCTCCTTGGAGTATGATCAAAACGGAAACACGTGTCGACGAACGGCGCGATGTAGGTCGCGGCACTCAACGGACGACGGCGTTGCGCCAAAGTGTCTTCTGTTCATTAGCCTGTTCCACTGAAAGTTTGGCCTGCGCAATCGCCTCATCGGCGGCCGCATTCGCCTCGTCCCACTTCGCGGAAGCGAGCGCCTTCCGGGCATTGGACAAAGCGGTCTCGGTCGAAGTCCAGGCCGCCTTGGCGGCGATCGCCTCTGATTCGGCCTCCTGCGCCGCGGCGAGCGCCGCTTCGGCTTCGGCCTGTGTGGCGGCCCGAGCGGGTAGGCTCAGCAACGCGAGCCCGGCAGCAAGAATGATCGCACGTATCATGGACGAGTCCCCGGACCGGTAATGGGAATTCCGTTGCTCATGTAAGAGAGAAAATATTCGAGATCGCGATAGTCCTCGTCGTCGGCTTTCAACGGCACCGCGCGGGTCTGCGACGAGCAGGTGGAAATACGACGAATTGAGGTGCCCATACTGCCCCAGTCGGAGCGGTAGATCGGCATCGCCGCCAGTATGCCCAGCGCCGGGGCCAGAATGTCGCCGCGCATACGTTCACCCGCCGGCGACATATGGCACGACGCGCAGGAGACATCGAGCTGGCCCTTGCGGGAATAGAAGAATTCCTTGCCACGATCATAGGCGGCCAGCGCGCGAGGATCGTCCGGAATGGCGATCGCGATCGGCTTACCACGCGAGGACTCGGACATCACAGCAGCCAGCGACGCCATCATGCCGGTCATTGGATCGAGTGGCTTTTCGCCATTCTCCACTCTGCAGCGATTGATCGCACCTTCCAGCGTCTCGACCTGCCCAGTCTCGGCAATGAAGCGCGGATAGGTCTGTCGCACCCCCTCGCCCTTGTTGTCGAAACAATCGGCATAATGCTTGCCGTTAGCGAACGCCTTCTCCCACTCGGCGTGACCTTCATCGAGCGCGATTTCGTAGGGAGGAAATTCCATGATTACCTTCCACTCCTTGCGCATCCCTTCGTTGACCGCATAAGGGCCATTGCCGAAATCGTCCTTCGCCACATTAGGAAATTTGGCGAAGAAAAATGCCTGAAAGGCTTTGCGATCTGCTTCCGGGTCGGTCTTGTCGGCGGCCTTCGCCGACACCATCGCCAGCAGCAGGGCGCAAGCGACGTTCAGTGCGAGTGCAGATCGGTGAAGCCTGCTGGCCTTGAGGTGAAATTCCGCGTTTGGATTGCGATGAAACATGTCGATCACAGCGTGTAGAGGAAGTCGATGATCTTCTCGATCTCGGCCCCGGTCAGAATATGATTGCGGCCGAAGGCAGGCATTGGCGCTATCGAATTGCGCATCGGCTCGTTGGTCAGGATCTCCACCAGATCGGCGCGATTGGGGAAGCGACGCCTCATGTCCACCAGTTCGCGGCCGACGCTGCTCGGCGCATCGCCGCCCTTGATCGTGTGGCAGGCGAGGCAATTGCCCTTGCCACGATCAAGCGCGAGCTCCTGACCGGCCTTGACGTCATCCGCACGGACCGGCAGCGGCTTCGCGTCTTCCGGTATATGATCGAACGGCTTCTGGGCGATTACGCCGCGCATGGCGGCAACATCGTTCGCAGAGACCTGCGACCCTTTGTTGCCCCAGCTGGTGCGGATGAAGGTGAGTATGTCGGCGACAGTGCGGTCGTCCAGCTTGGCCAGCTCAGGCATGGAGGGGCGCGTCTTGTCCGCCGGGGTTCTGGCCATAGCGCCGCCAGCGAGCGTGATCTGGATCAGCGAACTCGGATTGTCCGCCTCCACGACCGAATTGCCCGCCAGAGCGGGAAATAGCCGAGGAGTGCCCTTCCCGTTCATGCGATGGCAAGGCGCGCACTGCGCGACATAGCCGAGCGCTCCGGGGCCATGGTCTGCGCCTTCGTAAAGCTTGGCTGTGGTGGCGTCCTTCGCCTTGGGCGCGGATGCGTCATGGCCAGGCCGGGCTACGCGGCTCACCAGGTAGGCGGCAATCGCCGATGCGTCGGCGTCGCTCAGATGCTGCGTGCTGTGCTGAATGACTTCGGCCATGCTGCCGAATGCCGCCGTGCGGGCGTTGCGACCCGTCTTGAGGAAATCAGCGATCTCCTGCTGGGACCAGCTTGCCAGCCCGTGTCCTCGTGACGCAGGCTCTTGGCATACCATCCCTCCAATTCCGCGCCGGAGAGGAAAGTGCCATCCGGTCCATCCTTGAGCGCCTTCTCCTGGAAGGCCACGCCGCGCGGTGTGTGGCAGGCGCCGCAATGCCCCGCGCCCTCCACGAGATACGCGCCACGCGCCACCTCCGGCGTCGCGCCTTCCGGCGGGTTTGAAGCTGCGATGACCACCGAACAGCACCTGCCACCAGGCAAGCGGCCAACGCATGTTTTTCGGCCACGGGATAGTTGCGGCTTGATTGTGCTGCGCGACCGGTTGAACTGCGGAAACGAAATAAGCGTAGAGCGCCTGCATATCCTCATCCGTCAGCACGGCATAGGAAACGTAGGGCATTGCCGGATAGAGCGGAGAGCCATCCTTGCGGATGCCATGACGGACCGCCCGTTCGAAATCGGCAAAGTCGTATCCGCCGATGCCGGTGTCCTTATCCGGTGTGATATTCGTCGAATAGATCGTGCCGATCGGCGTCTGCATCGCCAGACCGCCAGCGAACGCCTTGCCCCCTTTAGCGGTATGGCAGGCTACGCAATCCGACGCTTGCGCGATATACCGCCCGCGTTCGACCAGGGCCGGATCGGCAGAATTCACATGAAAATTCTGCCGAGGCGCGAACAAGACTGGCGCCAGGTAGCTGCCGCCAATGGCAACCACCAGTCCAATCGCCGCTGCAGAGACACCGAGCTTGAGAAACTTTCATGATCGATACTCTCCGCATGCGCCGGATCAGCGAATGTAGGCTTGGCCTTCGGTGATCTTGTAGGTCCAGGGCAGGTTGGCATTCTTCCAGCCGTTGACGTCGCGGCGCCCATCGGGGCTCATGTCGCCCTCGAATCCATCCACCACCGAATAAACCTTGGTATAGCCGGCTTCCTGCAACAGATTGGCGGCTTGCGAGGAGCGGTCACCGGAGCGGCAAATCAGGATGATGGGATCGCTCTTGCCACGATTCGTGCGGGTGGCGAGCGCAGAGACGGCACCGACAAAATCTGAATTGGGCGACATGGTGTAGCGATTGTTTTTCTTGTCCCAACCGCCCAGATCGTCGATCTCCATATAGGGAATGTTCTGGTCAACGACGGTGGGAGTGCCAAGGAACTGGAATTCGCCTTTGGTGCGAATGTCGACGAACAGCACCTTGGCGCCACCTTCCGACTTCATTTTGTAGGCTTCGGGTGCCGAGAGGTAGAGGCCGAGCTTGGTCTGCTTGACCAAAGGCAGCTTACTGACATCGACGGGCTGGTAATCGCCGGCGAAGGCCGGAGTCAGCAGCAGGGCTAGGGCGAGCCCGATAATAGTGGTCCTCATGTGTTCCCTCCTAATGCTTTTTCTTAACCGCAGTGCCGCGCTCGCGCGACAACTGCTCGTTCCTGGTTACGACGGGACTTTGCCTTACGACGTGCGCTTGATCAGGAATTCGAACTGCTTGCCCTCCGCCTTGGATTCGAGAAGATCGTTTCCAGTGGTGCGGCAGAACGCTTCAAAATCCTTTACCGCACCGGGATCGGTCGCGAGCACCTGAAGCGTGCCGCCGATCGGTACGTCCTTGAGCGCCTTCTTGGCTTTCAGGATTGGCAACGGGCAGTTCAGTCCCTTGGCATCTAGAACTTGGTCAGCCATCTTGTCTCCTCAGTGTTTGCAATGCTCGCAAGCAGCTCAAATGAACAGGTTGATGTCGCTCTTTGTTGCCGTCTCGATATAGGTCGCAGCGCCGCCAAGAACCGGCCCTTCGATCATGTCGTCCTTTGTGTATTCGAAGAGGTCCATCGTCATCTGGCAGGCAATCATCTTGACATCGGCCTCGATCGCCATCGTGCGCAGCTCCTCAATCGAGGCCACGCCCTTCTTCTTGATGAGATTTTTCATCATGGTCGTTGCGGCCGCATCGACGCCGGGGATGGCCGATACAAGGTTGGGCATCCCGATATGCATGCCGAACATCGGCATCTCCATCGCCGGATTGCCGAGCGTGGAAATCTTGAGATCGAGCTTCTTCTTCAACAATGTCAGACCGTAGAAGGTGAAGAACATAGTCACGTCGAGACCCATCGCGGCGGCGGTCGTTGCCAGGATGAACGGCGGGTAAGCCCAATCGAGCGAACCCTTGGTGACGATCATCGACATGCGCTTGGTATTGATTTCCCCGGCCATTGCACCTCTCCATTTCGCTGTTGCAGGCGCGCCTGCGTGCCCACGATTGATTCGCCTATTGGTTCATGCCTTCCAGACCACCACCGCCAGCACCAGGATGGCGAGGAACAACGTCTCGGCGACGATCAGCGCGATCGCCCGCCCCCCGACATCCGCCATCGCCTTGAGCGACGTTTTCATTCCGAGTGCCGCAATTGCCGTCACCAGGCACCACCGCGAGACGTTCTTGAGGAGAGCGAGAACGGCCGGGGGAATGATGCCCGCACTGTTGAGGACCACAAGGACAGCGAAAACCACCAGAAAGCCAGGCAACTGGCGCCCCGCTTTTCCAACGTGATGGGCACGGAACACGTAGGACAAGGCCACCACAACAGGCAGCAGCATGGCGACCCGCAGGAGCTTGGTGAAGGTCGCGACGTTTCCGGTCTCCTCCGAGACGCTGAAACCGGCGCCAACCACCTGAGCTACGTCGT
>CAWFZL010000033.1:0-44256 GCA_963820275.1 uncultured Alphaproteobacteria bacterium | reverse complement strand
CGCGCAGCACATATTCGAATTTCGGTCCGTAGAAGGCGCCTTCGCCGGGATTGATCGCGGTCTTGATGCGCTGATTGTGGCTCTTGGCCTCGATCTCGCTCAGCACCGTCGCCATCACGCGCTCGGCGTGATCCCACATTTCGTCGGTGCCGACGCGCTTTTCCGGACGGTTGAAAGCTTGACCGTCAGTTCGCCCTCGAAGCCGAAATCGGCATAGGTAGTCAGGATCAGATCGTTGATCTTCAGGCACTCCTCGGCAAGCTGTGCCTCGGTGCAGAACACATGCGCGTCGTCCTGGGTGAACCCGCGCACCCGCATCAACCCGTGCATGGCACCTGAAGGCTCGTAGCGGTGCACGACGCCGAATTCGGCAAGCCGCAAGGGCAGATCGCGGTAGCTCTTCAGGCCGTGCTTGAATATCTGCACATGGCCCGGACAGTTCATCGGCTTCAATGCAAACCAGCGCTTGTCCTCGGCCTCATCGCCTGCCGATTGGGCCGCGAACATGTTCTCGCGATACCAGTCCCAGTGACCCGAGGTCTCCCACAGCACCTTGTCCAGAATTTGCGGCGCATTGACCTCGCTATAGTCGCCTGCGAGGCGGCGCCGCATATAGGCGATCAGCGCCTGGAAGATGGTCCAGCCTTTCGGATGCCAGAACACTACGCCGGGACCTTCCTCCTGGAAATGGAAGAGGTCGAGTTCGCGCCCCAGTCGGCGGTGGTCGCGCTTTTCGGCTTCCTCGATCTGCTTGAGGTAAGCGTCGAGGTCCTCCTGCTTGGCAAACGCCGTGCCGTAGATGCGCGTGAGCATCGGATTGTTCGAATCGCCGCGCCAATAGGCGCCCGCCACCTTCATCAATTTGAACGCGTTGCCGACCTTGCCGGTCGAGGTCATGTGCGGGCCGCGGCACAGGTCGAACCAGTCGCCCTGGAAGTAGATCTTGATCGGTTCGTCGCCGGGGATGGCGTCGACCAGTTGGACCTTGAAGTCCTCACCCTTGTCGCGAAATACCTGCTTGGTCTTTTCGCGATCCCAGACCTCCTTGGTGAAGGGTCTGTCGCGCGCGACGATCTCGCGCATCTTCTTTTCGATGGCCGCGAAGTCCTCAGGCGTGAACGGCTCGTTGCGGAAGAAGTCGTAGTAGAAGCCGTTCTCGATCACCGGACCGATCGTGACCTGGGTTCCCGGCCACAGCGTCTGCACGGCTTCCGCCAGCACGTGCGCGCAGTCGTGCCGGATCAATTCGAGTGCGCGGGGATCGTCGCGACTGATCAACTCGATCTTCGCATCGTTCTCGATCGGATCGTTGAGATCGGCGAGAGCTCCGTCCAGCGCCATCGCCACGGTGCGCTTGGCGAGCGAGCGCCGAATGGCCCCCGCGATATCCATCCCGGTGATGTTTTTGGGGAATTCGCGCCTGGCGCCGTCGGGGAAGGTGAGGGTGATCCTTCTCGACGGGTTCGACCGGTTTCAGGTTCGAGAGGCTGTACTGGAATCCTGATGCGGGCGCGTTCTTGTCTGGCATGTCACTCTCCTGGGGCTCACTCCTGCGAACGAGCGCAGGTAAGCGGGAACGGAAGCGGTATAGCAGGCGATTTGTGCTCTGCAATCAGGATGCGTGGGAAGAAAAGTTGCGACAAAAGAGGCCGTCTCGGCGGCGCCGCCCGAATTAATTCCGTCGCCCGCCCTTTTAATTCGCGGCGGCGCGGCCAGATGCACTCGCATGAAAAATCCGCCATCCGACAGCCCGGTCCATCGCCGTTTCGCGCCCACTGCGTGATGCTTGGAAACCTCGTCACAGGCTGTTCGGTGGTAGGCGCCGGCGGGGATGCTGATCGAACTGTCGTCCGACCTCGGCGTCACGGTCCACGCCGCGGGACTGCTGATCACCTTCGGCGCCGTCGTGCTGTGCATCGGCTCGCCGCTGACGGCGTGGCTGACGAGCGGATCGAGCGGCGCACGCTGCTCACGGCGACGCTCGCGGTGTTCACGGTCGGCAATGCGGCTCGGCGCTGGCGCCCGACTTCACTAGCCTCTTGATCATTCGCCTGATCATGCTCGCGGTCGGCGCCCTCTATACACCGCAGGCCGCGGGCACCGCCGCTCTGATCGTTCCGCCGGAGAAGCGCGGCGGCACCATCGCCTATATATTTCTCGGCTGGTCGCTTGCGGCCGCCGTCGGCCTGCCGCTGATCACCTTCATGACGAGCCGCTACGGCTGGCGGGCGGCCTATGGCGCCATCGGCATTATCGGCGCGTTCAGTTTTCTCCTGCTGGTCTGGCGGCTGCCCGCCGGCCTGATCGGCGCGCGGGTGGACCTGAAGACCTGGACCGACGTCGGGCGCAACCGCGCGATCATCGTGCTGCTGCTGATCACGACGTTGCAGATGTCGGGGCAGTTCGTGGTGTTCACCTATATGGGACCGCTTCTGGCCAAGCTGACCCATGTCGGCCCCGACGCGGTCGGGCTGGTGTTTGCGATCTACGGCGTCTGCAGTTTTCATTGGCGTCGCCGCGACCGTCGAGCCGCATCGTCGATTCCTGGGGCGCCTACAGCACCTCGGTCCTGTCGTATCTCCCTGGTGCTGACCGGCATCACCGGGTGGGCGCTGAGCGCGGGCGTCTATCCGCTGATGGCCTGCTCGGTTGCGATTCTGGGGGCCGGGCTTGGCGGCCTCGAGCAATTCGATGCAGCAGGTCCGGCTGGTCGGCGCGGCGCCGGCGCTGGCCTCGGCGTCGGTATCACTCAACACGTCGGTGCTATATGTGGGTCAGGCCATCGGTTCGGCGATCGGCGGAGTGTTGTATGCGCGCGAATCCCTGCACGGCATAGGCTATGCCGGGATGGCCTTTGTCGCACTTGCGCTGACCGCGGTGATTTCGACGCGGCGTCTGGCCGGACCGTCGGGTTGAGCCGCTTACCGGCTTGAGGAGGTCTCGATGCTGCTCGAGGCGAAGCGCGTCAGGGCGGGTTGCGAGGCCATCTTCACCAGCACTTCCTTGACCGGCCTGTTGGTCCAGGCGTGGGTGACGTAATCACGGTGCGTCACGCCATCGGGGGTCCTGACGAATACCACGCTGCCCGGACGCAGGGGGCCGTCCATGTCATCGGAGATGGCGATACCCTTTTCGCGCAGCATCTGCATCAGTTCCCGGTCATGCGGCTGCGTGTAGCGCGTGTACGCGCTCACAAAGAAGCCGGACCGGTTGTTGGCGACCCAGGACGCAAACTTTTCCAGCTCGCCATAAACGGCATCGAGCAGGACCACGCCGCGCACGCGGTTGCCGAGACCGCCGACCTCCAGGCTCCAAGCCGTCGGAACAAAGCCGCCGCTATAGCCGATGATGATCACAGGCATGTTGGCGAAGGTCTTTGCGGCATTCGGATCGCCGTAAAGCTGGGCCAGATGATCAGCCGATTCGTCGATGAAGCGCTTGAGCCCGCCGGGTTGCCAGAATTTTCCGGCGCTGGAATTGGCGGCATCGACTGCCAGTTGAGGCGCCAGCAGCACGGCGTTGGCGCCGGATTCCGAAATCTGCTGCGGCACGAGCTGCCGGTCGCGCACGTCGCGGTCGAGTTTGGCGCCATTGCCGTGGAAGAACACGACGATAACGCCGGGTTTCCTGACGTCGAAATGTTCGGGAATGTGCATCAGCACACGGTTGTCGTTGAACGTCTCGTCCTGCCAGTAGACCCGTCCCGAATAGCTGCGGTGGCCGCGACGATCACCATTGGAGACATTGAGGAAGGGCTGTTCGGTTCGCGGGTTGTTTCCGAAATAAGGGAAGGCTGAGGACTTCAGACCAACGAGCGTCGTCAGGTCCTCGCGAGGTTGGCGCTGGTAGGGCACGGTCGGCGCCAGCGAGGCGATGCGGTAGGGCGCAGGTTGTGGCTGGGATTGCGCTACGCGCCGGGTCTGCGCATCGGCAGTCGTGGCCTGATGTTGCACCAGGCTTTCCGCCGGCGTCGGGAAGCGATCCTTGAATTGGGGTTTCGGGAAGCGTTCGTCGAATGTGTCGCCCGCGCTGCCTTGCACGTTGGCGGCCAGTGTCCCGGGGCTTGGTGCCTCGCCGCATTGGACGAGGGCGAATGACATCGGGATGAACAGGCAGAGAGGAGCAATCCAGCGCAGCGGGTGCGATTCCCGAAGAAGTCGGCCGACATGGGCCCGCACATGACTTAACGCCCCCGGTGACTTCACCGGGTTCGCGCGATCAAACGAGTTAGCGTTCGGATTACCCCCGACCATCCACCCCTTTGCCCCAACCGCCGACGACCGGCTTATGTCAGCTCGCATCAGTTGCGGTGACGTTAATCTTCCGGGAAATTCTCCCCATTTCCCGGAAGCCGCCTCCAGAGCACGAAATCGTGTCGTGATTGTGGGTTGGGTCGAATCTTTCGGCCGCAGGGGAAGATCGCGGTGACGGAGTGGTATTATGGCACCAAAAATGCCGGCTCCGATGACGACTAACCTTTCTTGAATTGGCCGGGATCAGCCTGCACGATCGAATCATGGGGTGGGACGGCAAGCGCAGCCGCAAATGCCCGCACTCGAATTCCCCTGGAATCTTGTGTCTGCTGGTGATCCCTTTGATCCTGACATTCGCGAAGGTTTATCGCTGCAACGGGAGGCGAATGTTAGAAGCGAACCATTAGCAGCGGCCAGCGAGGCTAATGCGGTGGATTTGGCATCCGCATTAGTATTGCCGCGAGTCCTCATAGCGAATGTCAAATCCAAAAACCGCACTAGAAACCTTTGATTTGCCGGTGGTCCTTTCGATTCCAACATTCGCAAAACTGCGTGCCGGGATAGGGTGCGAATGTTGGAATTGGACCACCGGCCAGCTTCCGGCAAAAACCACGGTTTCGGTGGTGGTGGCGGCCGCCATCGTCGTCGCCGACATGGTCGGCGTTGGCGTCTTCACGAGCCTCGGTTTTCAGGTCAAGGACATCCCCTCCGGTTTTGCAATTCTTTTGCTGTGGGCCGTCGGCGGGATCGTCGCGCTGTGCGGTGTGTTCTCCTACGGCGAACTCGGCGCGATGTTTCCGCGCTCGAGCGGGGAGTACAATTTCCTCGGTCGCGCCTATCACCCGGCATTCGGATTTCTGGCGGGATGGGTCTCGGCGACGGTGGGCTTCGCGGCACCCGTGGCGCTCGCAGCGATGGCGTTCGGAGAATATGGCAAGTCGGTATTTCCCGACGCGCCGCCGCTGGCGCTTGCGGTTGGTGCAGTCTGTCTCGTCTCGCTTGTGCAACTGACCGGCATCAGGCACTCCGGCACCTTTCAACTGATTGCCACCGTTCTGAAGGTCGCATTGATCCTCGCCTTCCTGATCGCGGGATTTGCACTTGGCGAGCCGCAGCCGGTCTCTTTTGCGCCACACCTCTCCGACATTGGTTACGTCACCAGCGCGCCATTCGCGATCGGCCTTGTATTTGTGATGTATTCATTCTCAGGCTGGAACGCCGCGACCTACATCATTGGCGAAATAAATGACGCCAGGCGGAACCTGCCGCGCGCGATGCTGGCGGGAACGCTCATCGTGCTGGCGCTGTATATCGCCTTGAACGCGGTTTTTCTGCGCGCCGCGCCGATCGACAGGCTTGCCGGACAGCTCGACGTCGCGCGCATCGCTGGCAGCTTCATCTTCGGCGAGGTCGGCGGCCGTATCGTCAGCGCGATGATCTGCGCGGGCCTCGTGTCGTCCATCAGCGCGATGATGTGGATCGGTCCGCGCGTGACGATGACGATGGGCGAGGACATCCCGGCGCTGAAAATCTTCGCGCGCAAAACCGGCCGGGGCGCGCCGGTCTATGCCATCCTGTTCCAGCTTGCGGTCGCCATGGTGATGCTGCTCACCCGAAGCTTCGAGGCGGTACTGGACTTCATTCAGTTCGCGCTGCTGTTCTGTTCGTTCTTCACCGTGCTTGGCGTCATCAAGCTGCGCATCACGAGAGGTGATCTCCCGCGACCCTATCGCGCCTGGGGATACCCGGTAACCCCGGCGGTTTTCCTGCTCGTGACGCTCTTCATGATGTACTATCTTGCGATCGAACGGCCGCTGCAGTCGTTCCTCGGTGTTCTGATCATGGTTTCGGGCCTTCTGATCTACGCGGTCTTTCGAAAACGGGATGACGCCGGTTCCGCGACCCCCTCGACAACCCACCCGCAAGGTCGCGAGTAGAGATGTTTCGTCTGATGAAAACCGCTGCAGTTGCCGCCGCAATGCTCTTCGCGGCTCTATTGCCGGCGCGCGCTGCCGACACCGTGACCGCCGACGACACCGCGCGCTTTCTGGCGGGCATGCTGCCGTCGGCCGATTCACCCTTGATGCCCCTGACCACGGATCCCGCCTGGCAACATCACGCGAAATTCTTCGATGGCGCGTTCGCCCAGCTCGAGCAGCGCCAGTTATCAAGGATCCGCGCCTGGGCGGGCGCAAACCTCGCCGCGCCGAAGCCGACCATGTTCTACATGTTCTCCGGCCCCGACTTCCTCTATGCCGACGCGTTTTATTCGAAAGCCTCGACCTATGTCCTGAGCGCGCTTGAGCCGCCGGGCTCGGTGCCGGATCTGACCCGATTGCCGCGCGGCGCGGTTGCGGCTGCGCTGTACAATGTCGAGCATTCGCTGGGCTCGATCCTGAGCTTCTCCTTCTTCATCACCAAGAAAATGAAGGTCGACCTTCACGAAGGACAGCTCAGCGGCACGTTGCCGATCCTCTACGTGTTCCTCGCGCGCTCCGGCAAGACCATTCGCAACGTCAGCCCGGTGGCGCTCGACGACAAGGGAACGGCGTATTTTGCCAACGAGAATCCGGGAGCGAACGCGACGCGCGGCGTGCGGATCGTGTTTGCCGGCAGCGATGGCGTGGAAAAAACTCTGTATTATCTCTCGACCGATCTTTCCAATCCCGGCGTGAGGGCGAGCGGCTTTTTGAAATTCTGCGCAACGCTGGCGCCGGGAAACAGTCTGGTCAAGAGCGCGTCATACCTGATGCATTCGGGCAATTTCACCGCGGTGCGCGACTTCATTCTGGCCAACAGCGCAACCATCATCCAGGACGATTCCGGAATCCCGCTCGCCTATTACAATTCGAAGAAGTGGCATTTTTTCCCGTTCGGCCGTTATGCCGGCCCGATTTCCGAATTTCCGGGAAAGTACCAGGAATCCTATGCCGAACTGTTTCGCCGCGCGCAGCCGATGGATTTCGGCATCGGCTATCGCTGGCGCACCAACGAATCCAATTTGCTGTTGTCGGTCAGGCTGCCGGATGACGGTTCGGTAACGGCTGATGCGACCTCGTCGACCGAGCCGCCGCCGCCGAAACCGCGTCCGCGAAAGCCGCGACCGCCCGCGCCAATTCCAGCCGAGCCGCCGGTCCAGCAGCACGGCCTCTTCTTCTGGTTCCGCTAAAGCACGATCCGAAAAAGTGGAAACCGGCTTTTTCTCGCGACAAACGCAAACGCGTTTGCCCGGGGATCATGCTCAAACAGAAGCGGCCCGCGCCTCACCAGCGCACGGTCTGGCTCGGCTCGACGAAGGCGCTTGTCGATTGCGGCTTTGGATGTTCGGTCGAATACAAAAAATGGCCGATCGCAACGATGAAAGCGACAATCGCCAGCGCGGCCAAAAGGTCGATCTGCCGTGGATCGTGACCGCTACCGCGAAGTTTCCAGCGCATCGTTGACGTCCTCGCTTGCCAGGAAGACATCGAACTAACGATCCAATTAAAACGCGCGTTCCGGCGACATAGCAACGCATTTTGATTATGTGCGGTGCGGTAAATTCCTCACGGCGCGTTGACGCCGCGCCAGCGTCCATATCGCCAGGGCAGGTACCAGAACGCGCCTTCAGGCTTCGTCAGCGGAACATTGTCGATGCCGGAGGTGCCCCAGGGCTGACAGCGCAGCAGCCGCGCGAGTGTCATCCATCCGCCGCCCCACAATCCGAAGCGCTCGATGGCTTCGTCGGCATATACCGAGCAGGTCGGCAAATGACGGCAATTGTAGCCGACGAGCGGTGAAAGCGTGTGGCGATATATCCAGATCAGGGCGCGGCCCACATTGCGCGGTAAGCGCGCCGCAGCGCTGGAACAGTCGGCACAATGCTGGGTCAATGAATGCTTCATAGGCGGCGTGCCGCGATTCTATCCGCGATTTGCGCGGTTCCCGAGCATGGAACCCGATCTTGAAGATAATTGTGCCACAGTTTGAAGAATATCAACGTATTGTTTGGCGCTGCAGCAAGGGTTCTCTGGACGATTCGGTATGTCACGTTTAGGTTTCGTAACGACGCGGTGACAGGGCCGTATCCACCTATCTTGAGGTCGTTGCCACTGCGCGTCTCGGGGCTTGTGGGGAAGGATCCAAATTGAAGTTCGCAAAATCGCTCGGCTTCGGCGGATTGGCGCTGGTCGTCGCCTCCGCGCTCTCCATCTCTGTGGCCGGTGTGATCGCCGCGCTGGGCGGCACCGCGCAGGCAGGCGGCGCGCTCGAGGAGCGCAAATTGCCGATGCGGTTCGGCTGGGTGGCGTGCGAGCCCAATTGCCGCGGCTGGGTCAGCGCGGTCGGTATCGTCACCGCCGACAGTCCGAATGATTTCGACGAGTTTGCGAAGGATCATGAACTTCGTGGCGCGACCCTCGTGCTGGATTCCAGCGGCGGTTCGGTAAACGACTCCATTGTGCTAGGCCGGCGCTTTCGCGATCTCGGTCTCTTGACCACCGTCGGAACCAGTGTCGAGACGACTGGCGCGCAGGGCGAGCGCGCGACCGTGACGCCCGAGGCCTATTGCGAGTCGATGTGCGTGTTTCTGCTGCTTGCGGGCAAGAAGCGTTACGTACCGGCGACCGCGCATGTGAGGGTGCACCAGATCTGGATGGGCGACCGGGCCGATGACGCGAAAGCTGCGAACTATTCGGCCGAGGACCTGATGATCGTCGAGCGCGATATCGGCCGGTTGGCCAAATACACCTTCGATATGGGCGGTGCGGGCGATCTCCTGTCGCTGTCGCTGAACGTGCCGCCGTGGGAAGATCTGCATGAATTGTCCCGCGAGGAACTGCGCCTGACCAATCTTGTGACCACCGATTCGGTCGCCGAGGTATTGCCGCGGATGGGCGGAGCGGCCCCGCCGATCGTCGCTGTCACCGCAAAGCCGGTGCAGGACCGCTTCGCGAGCAGCGCCAAAAATGATGAACCGGTTGCCGCGTCTGCGAAATCCACCAGGACGGCAGACGCAATCGCTCCGGCTGGAAGCGTTGCGGCGGCGCCAGCGCAATAGCGCTTTACGTTAACGTCTCCGCCGCTTTGCGCTTCGCTGGCGAGAGCTTCACGCGGAAGCCGGCTGCCTCGCCTTCGCCTCGATCTGTCCGATCGCATCGACCACGGCATCAAAGGTCAGCATGGTCGAAGCATGCCGCGCCTTGTAATCGCGCACCGGCTCGAGAAAGGCGATATCCGCCCATTTGCCTTGCGGGGGACTGCCGTTTTCCTTCAGCATCTTGCGGACGGTCTCGCGCAGTTCGCGCAATTCGCTCGCCGTGGATCCAACCACGTGGCTCGCCATGATGGAGGAGGAGGCTTGGCCGAGCGCACAGGCCTTCACCTCGTGGGAAAAGTCGGTGACAACGGGTCCGTCCATCTTGAGGTCGACCTTGACCGTGGAGCCGCACAGTTTTGAGTGTGCCGTCGCGGTGGCGTCGGGCGCGGCCAGCCGGCCAAGCCGGGGGATGTTGCCGGCCAGTTCGATGATGCGCTTGTTGTAGATATCGTTCAGCATTAATCCAGATTCTCGCCCCAAGGTCTTGATTGGCCTGACCGAGTCGCCTTGAGATGATCCCCTTGGCGGCCGCCGTCCATAGCCTTATATATGGACGGCAATCGCGGAAATACAGCCGTCATTGTCGGGCAGCCTTGCCAGGAACCCACTGGCTGCCACGCTTTAGCAATATGGGAGTCAGGCGTCCGGCGGTGCGCCGCCCCGTCTGCCGGTGACACTCCGGTCTGAGCAAGACCGGTCGAACGGAGTCGACATGGACGCGTTGATCAAATCCATCCGCCCAGGCAAATCTTCCGAGATCAAGCCTTCCGAAATCAAGCCCTCCGAAGCGAAGGTTCCGGAAACGCGGCCTGCCGAGCTCGATCCTTCGGAATTCCTTGCGGCCGCGGTTCGCCCGGACCAGCCGCGTCCGTCGCGGGCCGAAGCCGAACAGGCCGTGCAGACCCTGCTCAGCTATATCGGGGAAGACCCCGATCGCGAGGGACTTCTGGACACGCCGCGCCGGGTGGTCGAAGCCTTCGACGAGCTTTACCAGGGCTATCATCAATGCCCGGCCGAGGTGCTCAACCGCACCTTCGGCGAGACCGCCGGCTATGACGACTTCGTGCTGGTTCGCGATATCGAATTCACCTCGCAATGCGAGCATCACATGATGCCGTTCTACGGCAAGGCGCACATCGCTTACACTCCGGTGGAGCGGGTCGTGGGCCTGTCGAAGCTTGCGCGGCTGACGGATATCTTCGCGCGGCGCCTGCAGACACAGGAGCATCTGACTGCCCAGATCGCAGCCGCAATTGACGAGATTCTCAAGCCCCGCGGCGTTGCGGTCCTGATCGAGGCCGAGCATACCTGCATGTCGGTGCGCGGCGTCGCCAAGCATGGCGCGATGACCTTTACCAGCCGCTTTACCGGCATGTTCAGGGACAACCCTGCGGAGCAGGCGCGCTTCCTGTCCATGGTGCGCGGTCCGCATCGCTGAGGGCATCGCTCCTCGGCGCGCAAATGCGTCAACGCGAAGACGGGAGCAGCGGTTCTGATCGCTTCAGAACCGCACTCATTTCTCGCCATTAGTTTTCGGGGACTGCCCGTGTCCACATCATCATCCGATCTCGACGAGACAGAGGAAGGGCTGAACTTTCGGCCCAAATTCGACACCGCGGGCCTTGTGACCTGCGTGGCGACCGACGCCGAAAGCGGCGACGTATTGATGGTCGCGCACATGAACGAGGAAGCCATCCGCAGGACGATTGCGAGCGGTGAGGCCTGGTACTACAGCCGCTCCCGCAAATCTCTGTGGCGCAAGGGCGAAACGTCCGGTCATGTCCAGCGTGTCGTCGAGATGCGCATCGATTGCGATCAGGACGCGATCTGGATCCGCGTCGAACAGTCCGGCGCCGCCTGCCACACCGGCCGCCGGTCATGCTTCTACCGCAAGGTTGAGGCGGACCGGGGCGGGGCGCGATTGTCCTTCGTGGACGCGGAGCGGCAGTTCGACCCGACAGACGTCTACCGCAAGTGATACGTCGTTCCGGACCCGCTGCCTCGTTAACCCGTCCTTAACCATAATCCCCGCAGGGTATCCGCGGCCTGATCGTTGGTGGGAGCTCTCGATCAGGCCGAGCATGATCCGGAAAAGCGGGAACCGGTTTTCCCTCGCGACAATACGATGCGTTTGCGCGGAGATCATGCGATGAGCCAAAGCGCGATTGATATTCGGTCTTTCTCAATCACGCTGCAGTAGCAGGTCGTTTCGCGGGGAGCGGAGACCAGAACATGTCGGTCGACACACTCAACGCCACGGCAACGTCAGGTGTCGATACCGTGCGTTTGAAGATCGCTGGCGCGATCAAGCAGGCGGCGAGCACGATCGGCACGAGCTTCGAATATCTGCTCACGACCGCGAAGATGGAGTCGGATTTCAACCCGACCGCTGGCGCGACCACCTCGTCGGCGCACGGGCTCTTCCAGTTCATCGACCAGACATGGCTCGGCACGGTCAAGGAAGCCGGCGCGCAGTTAGGCTACGGCCAATACGCCGATGCGATCACCAGGTCATCGGACGGCAGTTATTCGGTCAGCGATCCCACCGCGCGCCGTGCGATCCTCAGTCTGCGCGACGATCCCGCTGTCGCCTCAGCGATGGCGGCCGTTTTCACTCAATCCAACAGCTTCAAGCTCACCGGCATGATCGGCCGCCGGCCGACCGACAGTGAATTGTATATGGCGCATTTCATGGGCGTCGGAGGCGCGGCGAAGCTGATTGCGAACGCCGAGGATAATCCGCAAGCTTCCGGCTCGCGGCTCTTTCCGAATGCCGCGGCGGCGAATCGATCGATTTTCTACGATCGCTCCGGGCGCGCGCGCAGCGTTTCCGAAGTCTATTCGGTGCTGACGCAACGCTATGCCAGCGCTTCCGCCTCGCCGGCAACCCGCAATGCGCTGGCGTCGGTCGGAGACGTCAAGCCTCCCGCGGCGCTCGCGAGCGCCGGTCCGACGCCGTCCGCCGTCGACAGCGCTGTTTACCTCTCGACCTTTCCGGACGCCGGAACCACGGCGCCCGTTGCAGTGGCGTCGGCATCAGGTGCAACAAAGGCCGCGCCGGCCGATCCGGTCTTCCGCTCGCTGTTTCAGTCGGGCGACCGGCCCCAGCCTGTCTCGCAGACGGTTCGGGAATTGTGGGGCAATTCATCTTCGCTGACCGCAGATTCGCCAGTCACTTCGGCAGCCTTGGCGTCGGCTTCATCACCGACGGCGGCGGCGGCCGCGCATGGCGGCAGGCTCGATCTTTTCAGCGATCGCAGCGGGACGTTCAGCGGATAGCATGATCAAAGCCCGTCGGCCGCGCTGATGGCCTCGCCACATCGCTTAACAAAACGTCAATAAAGCCAGCCGGTTATGGTGAACGCTTTGTTAAGCGTCATGCTTTATTTTGTCTTTCGGATGACATCAATTGGCGGTGTCTTTGGGTTGCGTAAGCCGGAAGGACAATGATCGTTCGGCAGTTCATCAGCTGGATAAAAACGGCTCCCGCGGGGGAGCGGGCCGAAGCCACACGAGCTTTGGCGCGGGCCTGGCTCATTTCCGATCTCAGCGAGGAAGATCGCGCTGCTGCCGAAGGCGCCTTGTTGCTGCAGCTGGACGACGCTTCGCCGCTCGTGCGCCAAGCCATGGCCGAGGTGTTTGCACGAAGCCCTGATGCGCCGGCCGCGATTGTCCAGGCGCTGTCTCTCGACCAGCAGTCTGTCGCGCTTCCCATTCTTGAATATTCGCCGCTTCTGATCGATGCCGACCTCGTCGACATCGTCGCGACCGGCACGAGTGAAATGCAATGCGCGATCGCCCGCCGTATCAACCTGCCGGCTTCCGTCTGCGCGGCGATTGCCGAGGTCGGGACGGCGCAAGCCGCGCTGGAGCTGATCGAGAACGCCTACGCCGAACTCGCGCCGTTCTCCTGGGATCGCATCGTCGAACGTCACGGCCATCTGGCTGCGATCCGGGAATCGATGCTTGCGCTGGAAGATCTGCCTGCCGCGACGCGCGTCGCGCTGGTCGCCAAGCTTTCGGACACTCTGGCGCAGTTCGTCGTCGCCAGGAACTGGCTGAGCGCCGATCGCGCTGAGCGGATCGCAAGTGAGGCGCGGGATCGCTCCACCGTAAAGATCGCGGCCGCCTCGCGTGGCGAAGACATGGGCGGCCTGGTGCGTCACCTGCGCGCGACCTCCCAGCTCACCGCCGGGCTGATCCTGCGCGCATTGTTGTCCGGCAATCTCGAGCTTCTCGAAGCGGCGCTGGCGGAATTGTCCGATTTGCCGCGCTTCCGTGTCGCGGCGTTACTTCACGACCGCAGCGGCGCAAGCCTGCAGGCATTGTTGAAGCGCGCAGGTCTGCCCGAATCGACCTTTGGCGCGTTCCGCGTCGCGCTTGAAGTCAATCACGAAACCGGATTTGCCGACACGCCTGCCGGTGAGGTGAGGTTGCGCCGCCGCATGGTCGAGCGGGTGCTGACGCATTGCGAAACCGACATGCAATCCGCCAAGCCGCTTCTGATCTTGCTGCGGCGTTTTGCGACGGAATCGGCGCGGGAAGAGGCGCGTGTGTTCTGCGACGAGTTGATCGCGGATGAGACGATCGCGCCCGTTCAGCACGGCTTGATCGCAGCCTGAGGCGGGCGATGAATTGGAACTGAGCCCGGTTGTTGTGCGCGGGATGCCGCGCGGTGCCCGGCGTAAGCACTACATTTGGGACAGGACGAAACCGGCTTCAATCTGCGGGCGTGATGCTCGGCGCCATGATGGCTTCGAGATGCTCGGGCCGGTCGTGGTTGACGCGGGCGAGATATTCGTCCGTGACGCCGCGCAGTCGGCGGCTCAGCTCGCTCGCCACGCCGACAGTATCGAAACTGGTGCGTTCAGCCACGATCGCCTGGATAGCGTTGACGTGGTGCGCAATCAGCTCGGCAGGCACTTTGGACAGGTCCGGAGCATGCTCGATGATACGGCAAAGACTTTCCGCAGCGGCGCCGGCGCAGGGGAAACCGAAAGTGGCCGCGTCTCCCTTGATGTCGTGGGCGGCACGAAAAAGCTCGCCGCGCGTCAGCTCGGTAAAGCCGTCCTTGAGAACCGCAAGATGAGCGGCCGCCAGACGGTCTGACTCGATCACCATCCAGTTCTTGAATTCGCCTGAGAGATCGGCGAGCGCCTTTTCGGCCCGAGCAACCGGATCGTCGAAGTCGTCCTCGGTGACGCGGCGAAGCACCTTGCGCAGCGGATTGGGCTGCGTGATGACTTGATGATCGGCAAATCTCTTGATTTCGATGTCGCTGGATTTGGGTTTCGCCATCGTTTTTTCCTTGGGCATTTGACGGGCCTGCCGCGCTAGACGGCGGAACGGGCCTTGTCGAGCAGAGATGGCTGTTGAAGGACCTCGACCTCGCCGCCGACGCGCCGCTCCGGTCCGCTATAGGCAGCGTTGTTGTTGCGCCTGCGGTCCGGTCCGAAATAGGTCTTGGTCTTGATGAACGGACGCGGGTTGGCGACGACGTTCAGGATGCGTTGGTAAAGCCCCTTGGCAGAGATCGGCTTGGCCAGAAACTCGGTCACGCCGGCGTCGCGGGCGTAGGTTACGCGCCGCTTTTCGGAGTGGCCGGTCAGCATGATGATGGGGGCATAGGGATTGCCCTTCGATTCCGGCTGCCGGATCATCTGCGCGAGTTCAAGTCCGTCGAAGATCGGCATCGCCCAATCGGTGATGACGATATCGGGGACGTAATGGCTGTACATCTCGAGAGCCGTTGCTCCGTCCTCGGATTCATAGACTTCGCGCGCGCCGAACGAATGCAACAGCGTCCGCAGGATGCGGCGCATGTGAGGATTGTCGTCGCAGATGAGAAATCGCAGCTTGTTGAAATCGATACGAAACATGCTTTGCCGCCCTTAAAGCGCGGCAGGCTCAAGTTGCCGTTTGCGCTTCAGCGAGTTGTTTGAGCGCGATCCTTTCGGAGAACCGGTTTCCGTTTTTGCGCTAACGCGGCCCTTCGGGTCGGATCATGCTCAATGGGCACACCCGACGAAAACAGTATACCCGGCATTAACCATATCCTGCCCGCGTTAACGAATGGTTGCGAACAGCGCGCTCGCGCCGTCAAAGATTCGAAAAAATTCGCGCCATAGCCAGCGTGATCATGATCACGGTCATGACATCCCTGACATCGCATTAGCAGAAAGTAGACGGGCCTCGTCGTCGCAACCGACGGGTGTTTTGGAAAACATGTGAACCGCCACGCAGCGACCAGACACAACCTGGAAGAGAACGCAGGCAATCGCGTAGAAGGAGAACTGGCATGAAATGGATTCCACGCAGCGCCATCGCATTTGTGATGCTGACCAGCGCCACGCTTCCGACTATGGCCCAGCCGTACATACCGTGGCATCCGCATGTGCCGCAGAGCAATGGATTTCCGCTCGGAATTCCAGACCCGCCACCTGCCACCCCCGGCGGAGTCCTGGTCCAGGAGTTGGCAACAAGGTCTCCGGCTGTGCGGGCCGGCATTCGTCCGGGTGACGTCATCGTCAAAATCAACGGCAACCCGATCAGCAGCTGGCAGGACATCAAGGCGTATCAAGAGGCGAGTAGCGGGCGCCCGCTGACGCTCGATATCAACCGGCGCGGAGCCCATCTGCGGGTCAGGGCGGCGCCGACTCTCACATCGGAGAAAGGGTGGTGGGAACATCCCACTACGGGGCAGGACGTGCCCATCAACGTGAAGCCCTTTTGGTCGCTGGGCCTGATGTATCCGGTCGAGGGATTTGTCGCCGTGCCCTGTGAGGAAATGGGCGATTGCTATGACGACTACTGAGACTTGTCGAAGCGGGCGTCGCGTCTGGCAAGACAACCGGAGCGAAATCGCAAGCAATCGCGTTGAAAGAGAATCGGCGTGAGGGCAAGTGCGGGGCGCCCGTTGACGATGGATATCAACCGACGTGGAGCCCATCTGCGGGTCAGGGCGGCGCCGATTCTCTCATCGTTGCAGGGGTGGTGGCAACATCCCGGTACGCGGCAGGATGTGCCCATGTTTGTAACGCCCCGCTGGGTGCTGGGTCTGGTCTACAACGCCGAGGGACTTGCCGGCGTCCCCTGTGACGAAGAACCGGATTGCGAGTGAGAGCCTGTCGAGGATCACCCGCGCCACCCCGTCACAGGGTTCAGCCACACGACAGGAGCCTGCCCGGTTCCGATTGAATTGGAACCGAGGGCTCCAATCTTTTGCATTGATGAGTTTCCTTGCGCGAACCGGTTCTGCCTGGCTCGAGAACGCTCTAATAGCCGAACTGCTCGCGCACGATTCGTTCTTCGAGGCTGTGGCCGGGATCGAACAGCATCCGCATCGAGATGGTCCTGTCCGACAGCACCTCGACCCGGCGGACGTCGCGCGCCTCGTCGTGATCGGCGACGGCCGCGACCGGGCGCTTGTCGCCCTCGAGCACTTCGATGACGACAACGGCGGTGTTCGGCAGCAGGGCGCCGCGCCAGCGCCGCGGCCGGAACGGACTGATCGGCGTCAGCGCCAGCAGCGCGGCGTTGATCGGCAGGATCGGCCCCTGCGCCGAAAGATTGTAGGCGGTCGAACCCGCGGGCGTCGCCACGAGGACGCCGTCGGCGATCAATTCCGGCATGCGCTCGCGCCCGTCGACAAGGATGCGCAGGCGCGCGGCCTGATGGATCTGACGGAACAGCGCTACCTCGTTGATGGCATGGTGCAGATGCACGACGCCACGCATGTCGGTGGCACGCATCAGAAGCGGGTGGATCAGCGTCTCGCGGGCCGCCGCCAGACGCTCACGCAGGTCGTCGATCGAGAATTCATTCATCAGAAAGCCGATGGTCCCGCGATGCATGCCGTAGATCGGCTTGCCCGAATGCATATGCTGATGCAGCGTCTGCAGCATCAATCCGTCGCCGCCGAGCGCAACCACGACGTCGGCATCGACCGGCGAGTGGTTGCCGTAGCGCTCCGCCAATTGCGCAAGCGCCTGCTGCGCCTCGGCGCCCGCGCTCGCGACGAAGGCGATTTTCTCATACCGCGTGGGACTGGTCATGGGATCGCGTGGCTCACATTGGCGCGCCAAAAAGGCGGGTGAGGTCGTCTATACGACCTTGGCAGTGCTTGTCGAGATGACCGTGTTGCGCGTTAACCCTGCGGACAGTCGCGATTTTCGACTAAAATCCGCCGCTTGCGCGAAATAATTGTCTTCGCGTGTGAAATGCTGGTGGTTCTGGGGCGACGAAACAAGGAGGACAGAAATCCATGGCCGTCCGTTTCGCCGCGAAGTGCGTTGTGTCAGCCTTTGTCGGGCTTTTCGTGCTCCTTGCGGCGCGCGAAGCTCCCGCCGAGGATGCGCCCCAGCAATCGCCACCTGCAACCCAACCGGCCGGGTCCCAGGTTCCCCCTGGACAGAAGGCGGGAGCGCAGGGTGCGCGGGGCAACGCGCCAAATTTGCAGGCCGCGGCCGAGCAGCGCCGATTGCCCGAGGATTCCACGACAAAACAGTCGATTGCACTCCCGGGACGAACGCTGGCCTTCACCGCCACCGCCGGGTCAATCCGCCTGTTCAATGAGAAAGGCGAACCACAGGCGGATATTGCCTACACCTCCTATCAGTTGGATGGGGTCGACAAGCGCGAGAGGCCGGTGACCTTCTTCTTCAACGGCGGGCCGGGGGCGTCCTCCGCCTATTTGCAGCTCGGCAATGCCGGCCCGTGGCGGCTTTCGATCGATGAGGCGCCGATCGCCTCGGCTGATCCGGACCTGAAACCGAACGCCGACACCTGGCTCGATTTTTCGGATCTCGTATTCATCGATCCGGTCGGAACCGGTTACAGCCGGTTCGCTGTCACCGACGAGGACGTCCGCAAGCGGTTCTACTCCATCGATGGTGATGTCAGCGCGCTCGCGGTCACGATCCGCCGCTGGCTCGAGAAGTTCGACCGATTGCTGTCGCCCAAATTCATCGTCGGCGAAAGCTACGGCGGAATCCGTGGCCCCCGGATCGTTCACGAGTTGCAGACCGGGCAGGGTGTCGGCGTAAGGGGGTTGATCCTGGTTTCTCCCCTGTTTGATTTCCGCGAATATGGCGGCTCCAGCCTCCTGCAATATGTAGCGAGTTTGCCCAGCATGGCGGCGGTCGCGCGCCAGGCCAAGGGCCCGGTAACCCGCGCCGACATGGCCGATGTCGAAGCTTACGCAAGCGGCGATTTCCTCTCCGATCTCGTCAAGGGTGAGGCTGACAGGCAAGCCACCACGCGACTTGCCGATCGCTTTGCCGCGCTGACGGGGATCGATCAGGCCGTGAGCCGCAGGCTCGCCGGGCGGCTGGACATTTCCGAGTTTCGCCGCGAGTTCGCCCGGCGGGATGGAAAGATAACCGGACGATATGATGCGTCGGTCCTGGGACTCGATCCCGACCCGGATTCCAGCATCTCGCATTTCGACGACCCCTCCGGCGATCCCCTCATCGCGCTCCTGACCAGCGCCGCGGTCGATCTCACCACACGGACGCTCAACTGGCGGCCGGGCGGCTCCTATCATGTCCTAAACGCCTCGGTGGAAAGGGCCTGGGATTTCGGGCGCGGCATCAATCCTCCGCAGTCGATTACGCCGTTGAGACAAATTCTTGCGCTCGACCCAAAGCTGAAATTGCTCGTGGGGCACGGCTTGTTCGATCTCGCCACTCCGTATTTCGGTTCGAAGATCGTGCTGGACCAGTTGCCGGCCTACGCTTCGCCCGAACGGGTAAAGTTTGTCGTGTATCCGGGCGGACACATGTTCTACTTGCGCACGGCTGCGCGCCAGGCCTTCCGGGCCGAGGCCGAAACAATGATGAAACAGCACTGATGAAATATCGACCGGCTGAAATGGAAACGGCGCAGGCTGTGGTGCCTGCGCCGAAAAATTCACGACTCTATTCCGATCAATAGACGAGAGAGGTACCCGTCGGCTCGTTGAGCGCCAAGGCAAGCGATTTGTACTCGGCGCATTCAGTGCCGCAAATCTGGCGGATGCGGCTCAGGTGGTATTGGGCCTGCTCGCGGTTGCCCTGCTCGAGCTGCCACAGCCCGTAATACTGCCAGGTCCGGACGTGGTTCGGATCGGCCTGCAGCGCGCGCTCATACCAGACCTGAGAGACCTTATAGTCGCCGAGCTTGCGATACGAATAGCCGATCAGGTTGGCGACATCGGCGCGGTCGTCCTGGCCGAGCGCCTTCAATTGCACAATCGCCGAGGTGTAGTCGTGGCGATCGTAAATCGTGGCGTAGGCCGCGCGGTAGCCGTCGATGAATTTGGGATCATCGATGCTGGAGCTCTTGTCGTTCTTCTTCTTTTTTTCCTTGTGGGAGTCACTCGGGGGTGAGGGCGATTCGCTGCCCGCCGCCTTGGCTGCGTTGACCATGGGGACCGCGACGGCCGCGGTCGCGAACATGGCAAGTGTGAAAAACCGGATCGCAAATTTCAACATGCGTCTCTCCTGATGTCGTGGGGGCAATCCTACAGCGAAGCCCGTCGGATTGAACACCCACTACAACCGATCATTCCCGACACATTTTTTATGTTTTCAGGGAATTTTCTTGTTCGCCGTGAGGTCTCGTGAACGTGAAGAAGGCGATCACATGAATAATCTGTCATCGACATGAACGCAGTCTGTTCCCGCGCTTCAGGGAGGGTTCAGCGCATCGCGACTAGCCTTCGGGGCACGATCGACAAGCCCGGCCATCCGGCCGGACACTTCGTGATCCCTTTCGAAGGAGAACAACATGCTGAAGACCATTTCCGCCGCACTGCTTGCGGTTTCCGTTCTCGCGGCTCCGGCGCTGGCGGCCGGCACCGACAAGGCGACGCAGGCGCCGGCGACCAAATCCGCTCAAATGAACAAGCCCACCCAGGTGAAGAAGAGCGCGCTGAACGCCAATGCCAAGATGGGTCGCCATCACGTTCGGCACGCCAGCCATCATCGCGGCCACAAGAAGATGGTGACTCACAAGGTACACAAGTCCCCGAAGGTCGCAGCCAAGCGCTTGACACCCCCCGCCAAGCACGGCTGACGGCAGTCCGCGAAGAAGGCACATTGCCCCACAGCAGTCTTTGCGGATATCGCGTCCGGCCCCGCCACGGTCTCCCCCGTGGCGCGGGCCGGAATCCGTGCTCAAGCCGAGAGTGCCGCAGGAATGCGGATTCCCTTTCGCCCGCGGACGGTCTAGTGTCCCGAATCCGAAGTTCGCAGGAATTCGCGGCCCCTCTTGGCGAACTTCGGATTCGAAAGGACACTAGAAAACTTTGATTCTAGTGTGGTTTAGGTTCAGAAGTTCTCTTGACCGACCCGCCGCGCCACCGAAGAGAACTTCCGAACCACCGCACTGTACAGGATCGATCGAACTTTCAGCGACGGGTTGCACTTGGGGATATCGGCAAAGCATGCGGCGATCCTTGTGATGGCAATCGCGCTCACGGCATGCGCGGGCAACGACGAGGGCCGGGGCTTCAGCCTTTTTGGTGGCGACAAGTTTCCCAATCAGCCGTTCCCGAGCAACTATCGCACCGAATTGCTCGCCTTCCTCAAGACCTATCTCAACAACCCCGTCGGCGTCCATGACGCGGCGATCGCGGATCCGGCCTTACGCGACGTCAACGGCAAGAATCGCTATGTCGTTTGCCTGCGTTATTCGGCGCGCGAAACCGACGGCAGCTATCGCGAGCCGCGCGAGCGCGCGGTACTTTTTTTCAACGGCCGGCTCGACCGCATGGCCGAGAACGGAGCCGAACTTTGCAAGGGGGCTGCCTACGCACCGTTTCCCGAGATGGAAAAGCTCACTCGGTGAACGCAAGGTAAATCGCCGATTTTACCGTTCGCCTTGATCTTACCTTTGGACCCGCAGTTCCTATATGGAGCCCGGCAACTGCGCCCAAGCGCAATCACATCTCAGCGAGCCTTGAACCGGAGGTCAGCTTCGGCAGACCAAAGCAAAGGGGCCTCGGGCAAGCGGCAATGCGGCCGCATCGCAAGTGGAGCGAGTTCCGATGCTGCCACGAGGCAACCAAACTGACGCCACCTTGTTTGGTTGATGTCGATCGCGCCAACAACGGGGAACCAGGATGAAGAAGCTTCTGCTCGGCGCAACCGCTTTCATGGCGTTCGCCGCTCCCGCATTTGGCGCCGACCTCCCGAACCGTACCTACACGAAAGCGCCGGTCTACACGGCACCCGAAATCGTTTACAATTGGACCGGCTTCTATGTCGGTGGCCATGTCGGCGGAGCTTTTCCGGGCTCCAACGGCCTGGAGAGCAGCGACGCCCGATTCCTGGGCGGCGTGCAGGGCGGGTTCGATTACCAATTCGCGAACAACTGGGTGCTTGGCGCAGAGGCTCAGTACAGCTGGCTCACCGGCAATAGCGGCACTGGCGTGCTGTTCCCAGGCGGCACTTTGGTGACGGCCAACGCCGACCAGCTTGGTTCGGTCACGGGACGCCTTGGGTACGCGTTTGGTCCGGCGCTGCTCTACGCCAAGGGCGGCTATGCCTGGCGCGGAAACGACAACCTCGGCGTCAGCATCGGGGGTGTGCCGGCGGCCTTTACCACCGATGCCAACCATCGCGACGGCTGGACCGTCGGCGGCGGCCTCGAATACATGTTCGCGCGGAACTGGTCGGTCAAAGGCGAGTACCAGTACTACAATTTCGGCAATACCGCCTTTACCACCGGGCCCGCCGATATCACCGGAACCCGTTTCCGGAACGATGAGCATACGGTCAAGCTGGGCATCAACTATCGCTTCGGCTGGGGTGGCCCGGCAGGGACGCGGTATTGAGCACGGTAGTCCGTATCGGGAAAGGGAGGCCGGCCTTTGCCGGCCTTTTTTATTGGCGTGCCGTTTCCGGCTCGGCGGCTCCGCTGATCGCGGGCTCTGGCTTCCGACGCGCGGAAGCACGCTGGGCAGCGTAAAAATAATTTTGGCCGCTCGCGAAACTTTCGCCCGCGATGAGGTATTATGTTTTTTGCCGGCTCCCTGGACAGCAAAGATGCGTATTTTCATTTCAGCGTTGGTCTTCTGCGCGATGGCTTCGCCATGCCTGGCGCAGACCGTGCTGAAATCCGAACCGCTTATTTTGGCTCCCTATGAGGTTGCATTCGTGCAGGACGCCTCATGTCCGGTTGGCAAGGTCCTCAAGGTGACCGGCGCGATCAGGGGACTGCATCGCCGCAAGGTCTGCGTGGAGTTCAGCGCGGAGCAGGCGTCGCTCGCGGTCGCGACGCCGTAGGATCGCCAGGATGGGTGGCGACGTCGCGGCGGGCCGCCGCCTGACACCTGCGATCCTCTCGAGGAACCTCACTCCGAAGAATCCGGATACAAATCCAGGTCGGATTCGCGTTCGGCTTCGGCTTGATTTCTGGCTGGATCTTCCTGCAGCTCCGGCCGGCAAGACCTGATTTCGTAGCCGTTATCCAGCACGGGATGCGGGTTCGGTTTGTAGGCCTCTGAATCCACATCGACGACGAGCCCGCTTTTGCGGGCCAGCTTCCAGACATCGGCTTCGGTCGGGTAGGCACGGCTCAGCTTTGCGTCGTTGCTGAAAAGCGCGAAAGGCATGGATCAGGCTCCGCAAAGAAAGCCTAACGCGAGAGGGGGCGTCCGGGTTGCGCGGGCTCGCCGGGCCAACCGCTGTGGCCCCGAGGGGCGGGCCCGGGCGGACGGCTAGGGGCCCTGAGTTGTAAACGAGTCCTGAATCGTGGGAGAAATATCCTGCAAGACTCGTCGCCCAGAATCGACCGATCTTTTGCCCGCCATGGGAACGATCCAGCAAACCTCCTGCGAGCGCGTGCACGTGACGCTGTCGGTTGCGCTGTTGGCGGCCTGCGTCGCCAACCTGGCACTGCTATGCGCCTGGCTTTGAGCATGATCCGACCCGGAGGGCCGCGTTAGCGGCTCCGGGCGCAAAGGGCTTCGAGGGAGGGTATCCTTCGGTCTTGAAGCCGCCCCGTTCATCTCGCTATCCTTGAGAAAGGGCCGTGCCTCGGCGAGCATGGTCAGGACGATCGGGACCGGGTGGCTTCACATAGCAGGCGGGGACGAAAGGACTGTCCGAATGCCAAGAAAGGGAATCACGGGCCACGACGAATGGGTGATCACCGAAGCCCTGGCAACTGCGCTGATCGCCCTCGAACAGCTTCCGGCGAAACACCAGCCGTCCGCGCATATGGCCGATATCAGGAAGCTTCTCGCCGCCGGGTGCGAATCCGGCACCGTCAACCTGCACCTTGCCCAGGCGAAGTGCCGGCTCTTTCCTGACACCGATCGGGAGGCCATCTATCGGGAGTACGGGCTGGAGGATTGGGAAGCCTGAAGGGATTGCCGCCGGCCATTTTGCAATCGAACAAGGACCAACCAACGCTATCTGGCCGCTGATGTGCCCCGATCTCTTGTGTCATGATGAGCGGACCCCGAATCAGGAGTTCGACGATGAGTGGCGACAGCGACAGCAAAATCGCCTGGCACAGGGTTCAGCTCAAAAAAAACCGCGATGCCTTTAAGGCCCTGGAAACGGCGCGGTTTACCGTGGGTGAGTTCGGAAGCGGCGGCCGAACCGAAAACGCGCTCGCCGTGCTCAAGCGAAAGATCGAAGAGTCCGAGCGCTGCATCGCCGCCTATGAGAGGCAGACCAGGCGACCTGTTGCGACCGATTTTCGGAGCCTTACAACGGTGAGCTGGAGCAGCTGGAACACTCGGGCCAATGGCGGCCGGTCCTGAATAATCACTGCGCTTGGACGCAGGCCGCCGGCGAGCGCAAGCGGACATTTGCTTCGCGCTATGCACGTTCTTTCAATGATCAGTCACGTCGCCGCCGCGACGCGGCTCTGGAGCCAATCCGGTTCCACTCAAAAGCGCCCTAGTGAAACGAATGCTCAATCTGCCGCAGCATCGACAGGGTGGCTTCGGTGTAGGCGCCATCCGTCAGAAACTGGTCGGCAATCATGGCCATGCCAATCAACGCTGCCGCCTTTACAATACCGTTGAGCATGAGACGTTACCTCCGTTCTCGCCTGAGAATTGCAGTAACCACCGTCGCCGATTATGAAGCGGCGACAACTCGCACTCGACCCACGTGCAACATCATGAGGTCGGTCCGATGATGGGATTGCCCCGTTAATTTTCGATGGATCAAATGCGCGGAACTTTGTTAACGGCCGAGGTGGGGGACTGGTGCCGGTTGAGAGGATTGAACTCCCGACCTTCGGTTTACAAAACCGGAATATTTGCTTGGCACTGCTGTGCACAACACCGCAAATTAGCTTGTAAATCCCTGAAAATCATAATAGACCATCGGTATCTGCTAGGCAGTGAATGGCACCGCTGAGCGGATTTTATCTTCCCATAATCTTCCCAGATTTCGCTGGAGGGGCCGGTGAAACTAACAGCCAAGGAAACTGCTGCTCTGCAACTGCCGCTGGGAAAGACCGATCACATCGAGTGGGATGACGATCTCGCTGGCTTCGGCATCCGGCTGCGGGAGGGCGGATCTCGTCACTGGATTTTCCAGTACAAGATTGGCAGCAAACACCGCCGCATCACCTTCGGGAAATATCCGGCACTCGATCCCAAGAAAGCCCGCGACCAGGCCGCCGATTTGCACGCCAAGGTCCGGCTTGGGGAAGATCCCGCAGGTACCAAGCATGAAGCCCGTACGCGGGCCGAGGAGACCTTCGAAGCCTGCGCCCAGAAATACCTGGCTTGGCAGCGCAAGGAGGTCAGGCCGTCGACCTACGGGGAGAACGAGCGCCACCTGCTGAAAAATCTAGCGCCTCTCCACCGGCTTCGCATCGACAGCATCGACAAGCGCACTATTGCTGCCCAGCTCACGCGATTTGCCGCTGAGGGCGGTCCAGTGCAGGCGAACAGAACGCGCGCATCCCTGTCGAAATTCCTCAACTGGTGCCTGCGCGAAGGGCTGGTCGAATCCAATCAGGCGGCTCTGACCAACGTCAACAAGGAAAAGAGAAAGGACCGGGTGCTGCTGGATGCCGAGCTGGTGCAAATCTGGAACGCGCTTCCTGCAAACGACTACAACGCGATCGTCAGGCTGTTGATCCTGACCGGGCAGCGAGCGAAGGAAATTGCGGATCTGCGCTGGTCGGAAGTCGACTTCGACCACGATATTATCACCCTGCCGCCGCGCCGGACCAAGAATGGCCGCAAGCACACCATACCGATGTCGCCGGCGGTAGCGTCCATCCTCAGAAATCAGATGCGACAGGCTGACCGCGATCATGTCTTTGGCAGAGGGCAGGGGGGCTTTAGCGGCTGGAGCAAGGCCAAGGCTTCCCTGGATCAGGCCATCGCGGCCAAAGGGTCAATGCTCCCCTGGATCATTCACGACCTGAGGCGAGCCGTAGCGACCGGCATGGCAGAGATCGGCATACAGCCCCACATCATCGAGGCGGTCCAGAACCATATCAGCGGCCACAAGGCTGGCGTTGCCGGAATCTATAACCGCGCAACCTATGAAGCGGAAAAAGCTACAGCACTAAATCGCTGGGCCGAACATATCGAAGCCATCAGCGAGAAGCGGGACAGCAATATAGCTTCCTTCAAGCGGGCATGATCGCCATGTCTGACAAACGTGAAACTGGATGGAGCGAGATTGAAGGACTCGTTAGCGCGCTGATGGGCGGCTTCATCGAAGGACTGGATAAGGGCAAGCCACAACAGAAATATCTCGACGGCAAGGAGGAGCTGAGAGCCAGGACGGCTATGGCACTCCTGCTGCGTAGCGGTCGGCCGCTGACGCGGGATTTTCGGGATCAATTGGCTGCATTGTTTGACCCAGAGGATGGCACCCATCCCGCGATTGACCGCAAACTGATATTTAGGCGTCGATCGGCAGGCCGACCGCGGCGCGATCAGGTGAGGAATACCGCAATAGCGCAGTACATCAACAATTGCCTTCGCGAGGGTGATGGCGTTTCAGAGACGCAAGAAAAAGCAGCCGCCTTTTTCGGCCTTAGCGCTTCGGCCATTCGAGATATCTGGGGCCACAAAGAAGGCGAGGGATTTCGCAGACTAGTCGATCTTCTTTAACTCGCTGGCTTTCCAGCGGTGTTTTATTATTTTGAAAACCACTGGGACAGCGCAGCCGAAGCAGATGTAGCTCTGTGCACAGCTAAGATGAGCACTGCACGGAGGTTACAATGAATCTTGAAAACATCACTGTCGACGAAACGCAAACGGCTGCATTGCGAGGCCATTCGATTGATACCCAGCGGCGACATCGCCGCCAGGGAATAGGACCGAAACCATTTAGGGCTGGAAGCAAGGGCTGGCGCTACTGGCTGCATGAAATCAAGGCCGAGCAGGAAGCGCGCGAATCAAAGGCCGTCGCATGAAAAACCCCGCCAAGCGCCGTGGCAGCGGCAGGCGGGGTTCTAAAAAGTCGGCAAGCAGCAATGAACTACCGACTAATAGCACACCGCCAGAATCGACCGCAAGTCCGCTGGTAGCAGGGCAGCGCATGATGGCGCTTGCCCTTGCGAAAGTCCTGGGCGGGGAAGTGCCTCCCGACGACCCAAACTTCAACCCCGAGCATCGCCGGATCTTTTATCGGTCAGGCGACAACGAATCAAAGCACTGAGCGAGGAAACCCTGATGAGCAGGAAAAGCCCTCGCGAGAAACCGCCGAAGTATGTCCAGCTACCTCACTACATGCTCAACAGCCCAGCATGGAAGAGCCTTAGCCCGGTTGCTAGGGCCGTCTACGTCGACATTTCGAAACGCTACTTCGGCTCAAACAATGGCCGCGTAGGTTATTCTGTAAGATGTGCCGTCAAGGAATTCGACATTGGCGTAGCGACATCGAAGCGAGCAATAGACGCCTTGCAGGACCGTGGTTTTATCGTCCCGGTCAAGAAGGGTGCCTTCAGCTATAAGGTCCGGCACGCGACCGAATGGCGGCTAACCCAGTTTCCGACCGATCACCCGACCGAGCTCGCAACCAAGGATTTCATGGCCTGGACACCAGATAAAAACAAAACACGGTATCCGCAGCGGAACCGTACGGTATCTGTAGCGGAACCGATCGGTATCTGTAGCGGAACCAGCCCCGAACTAAATACCTCTCACGGTATCTGTAGCGGAACCGTCAAGGGGGTTTCTGAGGCTCCATCGGTACCTGTAGCGGAACACATATATCTAGCCAGTACCCAGTCTGTCTTGGGGGGCACTGAGACTGTGATCCGTGTAACGCCAGCTCTCAGGGAGATCGTCGGCCGTCGAGGATGGGTAAGGCCCGCGTAGCGAAGCGCGCTACTCAATAGCACCGTAGCAGGCGCAGCGACGCCTGGAACATTGAAAGCTAGTGAAAACTCACAATTAGGAAAAGCGGAAATGACTAACCCGTCTTATTCGCCAGAGGGCGCCTGAG
Source organism: uncultured Alphaproteobacteria bacterium (assembly GCA_963820275.1). Classification (GTDB taxonomy): domain Bacteria; phylum Pseudomonadota; class Alphaproteobacteria; order Rhizobiales; family Xanthobacteraceae; genus Bradyrhizobium. The sequence continues at coordinate 16,504 of CAWFZL010000033.1, read as the reverse complement.
AGGCTGGCGAGCGTGGTGTAAAGCGCTGAAGCGGCGTAGGGTTCGGTTGCGAAGCCAACCCCATCACCTTCAACCGCGAACGCCACGCCCGCCATGACCGAAGATACGATTCTGCCATTCTCATTTCCAGCCGTTCACACCAAGAAAGTCACAGCTGCCTTCGATGGCGGTCGCCTGACCTCGAACGGGGGCGTGATGCTTCTGGCGATGGCCGAGCGGCGTCTCGGCTTAGCCGACAATTTGGCCCGGGTGTTGCCCGATCGGCGCGATCCGACACGGGTCGTGCACAGCCTTGTCGATATGTTCCGCGCTCGCATGTTCGCGATCTGCTGCGGCTACGAGGACGCCGACGACCTCGATCATCTGCGGTCCGATCCCGCATTCAAGCTGGCCTGCGGGCGCCTGCCGGACACGGGCCGGGATTTGTGTTCCCAGCCGACGCTGTCGCGGCTGGAGAATTCGCCGCGCCTGCGCGACGTGATCCGACTGACCTACACCTTGGTCGACGCATGGATGGATAGCTATCCGTGCGAGCCAGCATCCGTCACGCTCGACATCGACGACACCTGCGATGTCGTCCACGGCCATCAGCAGCTCTCGCTGTTCAACGCTCATTATGACGAACGCTGCTTCCTGCCGATCCACGTCTACGACACGGAGAAGAGCCGGCCCGTTGCAGTTGTGCTGCGGCCCGGCAAGACGCCTAGCGGCGTCGAGGTGCGTGCCCATCTGCGCCGCCTGGTGCGGCACATCCGCACGCGATGGCACAAGACGCGAATCACGTTCCGTGGCGACGGGCACTATGCTCGGCCGGAGGTGATGACGTGGTGCGAGAACAACGGCAGCGACTACATCTTCGGTCTGTCCGGTACCAAGCCGCTCGCCAGAAAAGTCGACGAGGTCGCCGACGATATTCGTACGCGACGCGCCATCGAGAACCTGCCTGTTCTGCGTGGCTATGCCGAGACCCGCCACAAGGCAAAGTCCTGGGATCGCGAACGGCGAACCGTCGCCCGTATTGAGGCGACCACGCTCGGCCTCGACATCCGCTTCGTCGTCACCAGCCTCGATGTCGGCTCGGCCGAGTGGATCTACGACAGCTTGTATTGCGCGCGCGGCCAGGCCGAAAATCTGATCAAGCTGCATAAGACACAGCTCGCCTCCGATCGCACCAGCTGCCGTTCGGCGCTCGCCAATCAGGTCCGTCTCGTGCTCCATACCGCCGCTTATTGGTTGATGCTGACCGTGCGCGACGCCATTCCCAAGGCCCGGGAATTGGCCACCGCCGAGTTCGCGACGCTGCGTCTTCGTCTCTTGAAAATCGCAGCCCGCGTCGTCGAGACAACGAGCCGCATTCGCCTTGCGTTCGCCGCGGCATGTCCCGAAGCCGACCTCTTCCGCAGTTTGCCAGGTGCGCTGCTGCCGCTCGGTCCGTAACGGGCGGGGCATCCGCCCCCGTTCGCCCAACCTATCCCTCAAGCGCGTTGCAAAGTACGGGTCGTCAGCGGTGAAAAGCCGAAGGCATTCCTGTGCGCCTCGTCAAAGGAGTTGCGCGGCCACACCAATCGGATCAAAAAACCGCACTCTCACGAATAGGACGGGCTAACTCTAGTGAATTCAGCATCACCAATATAGCGACACCAAAACAAATCAAAGCACTCGAGACCAGCAAAAGCGCATTCGTTAAAGCAACGTGCGCAATCTGGGATGCCTACTATCAGAAAGCTAAGCAAAAATACCCCGAACACGAGGTATTTGCCCTCCATTTTGGAGGAGATGCTGTGCTCGTCTTCAACCAACGGGAAAGCTCATCAACCAACGAACACTTCGAATGGCATGAAATAGTGGAACAGCACTGGGTCGAAGTTGATGTCTGGCCAGCAACCAAAGAAGAATTGGATAAATTCAAATCCCATTCAGTCATAGATATTCTCGGCTTGGAAATGGAAACCCCGCTGTGATGGGCATAGCCTATCGCTTACTCTGTGCAGGCTGTGGCCGGCTTGGCGTGCTTGACTGCCGAGAAACCATTGCGGCATCGGTGTTGCCTGCGATCCCGGCCGATCGGCAATTACATGCACCTGCATCTAAATCCATACACTTGCATGTAAATTCTGGCTAGGTCGATCTTCCCATGTTCTTCCCAATCGGGCTTGGCATGGGATCTGATTTAATGATATCAATAGTTTAGGCGACAGAATCTTCGGTTTGCCAAACCGATGGTCCAGAACTGGCAGCTCCGCGTCGATCCGTGCCGAGCAATAATTAATTCATTATTTTCCGCCGCGCTGCGTGCGTACGCCACCCCTACCTGGCGGACCCCAGGGGGATCAAAGAGGGGTCGGAGTCCCGTTCCATGCGGGAGACTCAAAGCGTATAGCCCACACTGTGAATGACCGGGGGGCATCTCTTCTATGGAAAAGGATGCTTATTCGCTGACACCCAGATACTAGCCAGATTCAAAAATCAAACTCACCCATGTGTTCGCTGGGATCCACGGGGCTTCTATAAGGGCCTAAACCCATAAGGTCGGAGGGGTTGGCTGACGACGGCTGACCCTTAACTGAATGTCTGCTTTGCCCCACGCGCCCTCGGATATCCAGCGCGAGTCGAAGTACCTGTACCGCAAAGGGTCCCAAGTCTACCTGATCGTCCTGCCCGATGGGCACACCTGGATCATGCAGACATACACCCAGAAGGTGGACCCCACCATGAGCCAGGAAAAGTTGCCGAGTTTGGGCGGCATGTACAAGAACCTTCCGGCAGGCTGGAAGTTCGTGGTCAAGACGCTGGACAAGGACCTCACCCTGATCCCACCCGCTGACCAAAACCATATAGCACATGTGATGGCGGACGAGTTCGATAATGTCTATGAAGGCTGCGGCTACGACAATGCGTGCAACTACACTCCATAGCCGTGCAAGCCGCCATTCTGAGGAAAGCCCGGGCATCGCTTCCGGGGTTTTTTATACCGCCCGCGTCCCGGATGACCGCTTCGGGTCATTCACGTCGTTTCCGCGGTATCGGCTGTGAGTCCGCTTTACCCCCAAGAACCGACCGCCCGCGTCGAAAAAGTGCCATGTATGGACGACGCCCGCGTTGCAAGAGGAATCTGACGTATCAGCGAAGCGTTCGGGTGCAGCCATGTATCCGGCCTTTGAATGCAGCCACTTTGGCCGCTGGCCCTGATGTGATCCGCTGATCGGGTCCCAACCAAAAACACGCGTTCTTTCCTCGCGTGGCACTTTACGGGTTTTCCCAATCGACGGTCTCGACCGTTTCGCATCAATGTCGTCATCACCCCTGCAGTTCGTGAACGCTCAAACGCAACCTCATCCTCCCATTGCCGAGCCCCTTGTCAGGCTGCCACGAGTTGGGGCGCCCGGTAGGTTCCGCCTTTGGCCAGCAACGCCCAGGCGATCCGCGCCATCTTGTTGGCAAGCGCGACCGCGACGACCTTGAACGGTCGCCGAGCGAGAAGCTGAGTGAGCCAGGGATACTTCTCCGGCTGCTGGCGCGCACGCCGCAAGACAGCATGGGCTCCGACAATTAGAATGCGCCTGAGGTATTGGTCACCCTGTTTCGAGATCGGCCCGAGCTTCTGTTTGCCGCCGGTGGAATCTTGCCGCGGCACGATCCCGATCCAGGCCGCAAAATCACGGCCCGATCGAAAAACCCTCGGATCCGGGACGACCGCTGCGATCGTGGTGGCCCCGATAACCCCGATACCGGGGATGGTCTCGAGCCGCTTACTTGCCTCGTTCGAGCGATGCTGCGCAACGATCCGTTTCTCGAGCGATCCGATCATCGTCTGCACAGCCTGAAGCTGCGCCGCTAATACGGTCAGGCTGGCGTAGGCGTCGACCGGCAAGCGCGAACCCTCATCCCGTACGACGATCGCCAACAACTCTTTGATCCCTTCGCGCCCCTGTGCAGCCGTAATGCCGAACTCGGCCAAATGTGCCCGTAATGCATTTATCACCTGGGTGCGTTGGCGCATCAGCAGATCGCGTGCTCGATGCAGCATCAACTGGCCCTGCTGCTCGGCCGACTTAATCCGTACGAAACGCATGGTTGGGCGCCGCACCGCCTCACAGATTGCCTCCGCGTCGGCGGCATCGTTCTTATTGCGCTTGACGTAGGCCCTCACATCCTTCGCTGGCATCAGACGAACCTTGTGGCCCAGCTTCGTCAACTCGCGCGCCCAATGGTGCGACGTGGCACAGGCCTCCATACCAATCAGGCACGGCGCCAGAGCTTCGAAGAACGCCATAACTTGCCCGCGGCGAAGCTGCTTTCTGACGATGACCTTCTCAGCCGCGCCAATGCCGTGAACCTGGAACACGTTCTTGGCGATATCCAAACCGATCGTGGTAATTTGCATGTGGACGGCTCCCCTGATGTGATTCGTCTCCGACGAACCACCCTATGGCACTTCGATGCCGGGAGCGGGCGCCGTCCACCCCATCAAGAACAGACATTCTCAGCTATCCAAGACAGACGCCTGCAGGCGCGATGTTGTTGGTGCCGACCGCGATTGCTGCTGCATCTCCGGTGTGCCGGCGCGATCCGCGTAAGTTTTGTCGGCCCGCGCATTTGGTCTTCAACTCGCGGACGCGCCGGTCCCGGCTGCCAGTCGGGCTGGGAGGGATCACCGAACTATTCAACGTTGCTGGCGACCCGGAAATGGTGATGATGCGATAACGCATGCCGCCGCCGATCTCGAGGCTAGGCCGCGACACCCATTATTCTGCGGCGAGCTCCAACGGCGCTTCGCGCGGCACGATCACCCGGACTTTTGTCCCCTCGCCAGGTTTAGTATCCAAATCGATACGACCGCCCAGGCGATTGGTGACGATGTTGTAGACGATGTGCAATCCCAGACCGACCCTACCCTGGTCGCGCCGCGTGGTGAAGAATGGGTCGAACGCCCGGCGCTGGGTTTCCTGATTCATTCCGCAGCCATCGTCTGAGATCAAGATTTCAACATTTTCCTTGTCGAACGCCCGCGTCGCAATATGGACAGATCCTCGCGTTTGGTCCGGAAAGGCGTGCGCCGCAGAATTCAGAACCAGATTGGTAAGCACTTGGCCATAAGGTCCGGGATAACTGTTCATAGCAAGGTCGGGCTCGCAATCGACCCTAATCGTTAGACCGTGACGTCGCAGGCTGGACCGCAGACTTCCGACAATCTGTTCGGTCACTTGGCCGAGATCAAAACCTTTCCGATCCGAAAAATCGCGATCAGCAGCTACCTCCTTGAACGATTGTATCAAATCCACCGCGTGATTGAGATTGGCCATTATTTGCGCGGCCGCCTCGCGGCTTGCCGCAAGATATTCATTCAGGATAGACCGCCGTACATTGCCGCTTGCAACATCGGCCTCAAATCGATCGGTCTTGTTAAGAAACGTCGAGGCGACAGTCAGGCTGTTGCCCACGGGAGTATTAATCTCGTGGGCAACTCCCGCCACCAGTCGACCGAGGGCGGCAAACTTCTCGGTTTGCACTAGCCGGTGCTGGGCCGTACGCAGGTCATCGAGCGATTTCGACAGCTCCCTTGTGCGTTCCTGTACCTTCTGAAAAAGCTCGACAGTCGAAATGGCGATTACAGCCTGGTCAGCGAAGGTCGTGAGAAGCTGGATCTCATGCGATGAAAACGGAGCCGCTTCTTTGCGCGAGACACCGATCGAACCCAGGCTCACGCCGTCGCGCATCATTGGGCAATATACAAAACTGTGCCGGCCCATTTTCCGGGCATAGTCACGTAGGTGGGACGAGACATGCGTCGCAGTCTGGGCATCATCCACCTGAAAAAGCTTACCCTCGAGGATCACCCGGCCGGGCTCGGTATCGGCGCGGATCGGCCGAGGATACGAGCCGTTAAGAAACGCAATGGAGGCTTCTTCGGTAGCGGTAAAGGCAGCCAAGTAAAGCGTGTCCTCGCGCCGCAGAACGACGGTTGTGGCGCAGCCGTCTACCAGGCGATTTGCGCTCTGTGCGATGGCGTCGAATACCGGCTGCACGTCATCCGGGGAACGGACGATGACCTTAAGTATGTCGCCCGTTGCGGCCTGCTGCTCGAGCGCCTCGCGAAGCTCGCGTGTTAGCCGCGCAACTTTTGTTTCTTGGCCCGCAGCGGGGGAAGGGCGATGGCGTAAGGCCTTTGGCGCGACGCTACGCTTTGGCTTGCCGCCTCGCACAGTTCTGGCCTTGCCTACTGTCGTGGAACGCCGCGTCATGTCCGCGCCTTATGCGGGTTCTTCTTGCCTCTAGTTTGACAAAAGACTGCATGCCATGCATGGCGATTTCTTGCGCTTGATCAAGAAATCTTCAGCAATGGGTAATTTGGCACCGCCTTAGACTTGCCGGACTAGTCTCGACCGAATTGAGCAGCAAGCAAAGCTGCCCTTTGAATGAGCTGAGCATATTGTTTGCGGCATCGGCGTTCAGCGATGCTTTGCAAAGATCAAATGCTGCCAGTCGGGTCAATCGCGTCGTTTCCGCGATGTCGGCTGTGAGTCCGCTTTACCCGCCAAGAACCGACATTGTCAGTTGGATCGGCCAGGTCGGAAAAGTGCCAGAAGTGGAAGTCATTCGCAACTTCACTCGATGACTTTGCACGTCGCGCCGCGCGATCGCGGAAGGTAGCCGATCCTTGGAGCGCGCATTTGAAAATGGGCCGATAACACGCATAGCTTTTTAGCTTTCGGCAATCCGCCCGAGCCTATTGGAATCGAGTAGGATGGTGGATGCGCGCTCGAACTCAGCGAAGTAGCCGTTCACGGTCTTGCGCGTCAGCGCGACCATTTCGGCTAACGCTTCCAGGCTAAGGCACAGCATGGGTTTGCCACCTTCGCTCTCTCGCCGCCGCTGGCAGACCCGTCCCCCCGGGCAAGCTAACTCAAAGGCGCTCGCCCGTGTTAGGCTGCAGGTAATAGCCTAGGAGGAGGTGGTCGTGCGGATCGCGGTGATCGGCGCGGGCGGCGTCGGAGGCGGGTTTGGGGCGGCGCTGGCCAAGGCCGGCGCGGACGTGACCTTTGTCGCGCGCGGTAAGCATCTCGATGCCATGCTGACGCGCGGACTGCTTGTGAAAGGCGGCCGCGGTGAAACGCATCTGGTCCCGACCAAAGCGACGAACGATCCCTCACAGATTGGCAAGGTCGATGTCGTGCTGTTTTGCGTCAAGCTGTGGGACGTCGAAAGCGCGGGCGCAGAGATCAAGCCGCTGATCGGGCAGCACACGGCGGTGATCCCGCTGCAGAACGGCATCGATGCGGCGGACCGGTTGATCCCGATCCTCGGGCGCGAGGCCGTGATGGGCGGCGTTGCGCAGATTTCCGCCTCGATCACCGAGCCCGGCGTGATCACCCAGGTTGGCACCTTCATGCGCATGATTTTTGGCGAGCTGTACGGCAAGCACAGTCAACGCGGCGAGGAATTTCTCGCGCTTTGCCTCAAGGCGGGGTTTGACGCGACGCTGAGCGAGACGATCCTCACCGAGCTGTGGATGAAGTTCATCGTGCTTGCGACCAATGCCAGCTTCACCGCGCTGACCCGCTTGCCGACCGGCAAACTCAGAGACGAACCCGACATTCGTCCGTTCTACATTGCAGCGTTCAAGGAAGTGATCGAGGTCGGGCGCGCGAGCGGGATCGCACTGCCAACGGACGCTCTCGAAAGGACTGTCGACTTCATCGATCATGCGCCGCCGGCGATGAAGGCGTCGATGGCGCTCGATCTCGAGCGCGGCAATCGGCTGGAGTTGCCCTGGCTCGGCGGCAAGGTGGTCGAGCTCGGCAAGGCGCTGCAGGTGCCGACGCCTGTTCACGGCATGCTGTATGCGCTCTTGAAGCCATACGTCATGGGCACGCCGGGGTAGGCGCGGACGTACAGGCGGCCGCCGCCGGCGCTTGAGCGCACAGCGGCGATGAGCGTGCACCAACCGGGGAAGTCCGAATTGGGTCACGTGTGGACGGCGCCCTGGCAAGAACTTTCTGACGTTTTGCAGCATTGGTCGGGTGCGGTCACGTGTCCGGCCTGTTGGTGCGGCAGCTGTGGCCGCTGGCCCTAATGCTCTGCGCGAATCGGGTCCCAATCGTTTTCCCGCACTTTAAAGTGCGATGACCCAAGCGGGTTCTCCCGATCCCCGGATCAACCGTATCTGCATTACGTCGTCATGCCCTCGCCAATTGGTGTTGCCGATCTACCTGCTGGCCTGTCTCATGCCGCCAGCGACAGTTGCGGTTCCTTGTATCTCTGGCCCCGGACCATGATGGCCCAGGCCATCCGTGCAATCTTGTTGGCGAGCGCGACGGCCGCCACCTTTGTCGGTCGGCGCTCCATTAATCGCCCGAGCCACGGCCGCCTATCGGTGCCGTGCTTGCGCGCGTAGCGAATGACAGCCATCGCGCCTACGACCAGCAGCCACCGCAAATATCGATTGCCCTGCTTGGTGATGCTGCCGAGCCTGTCCTTGCCACCGGTCGTGTGCTGCTTCGGCACCAGCCCGATCCAGGCCGCAAGACTGCGCCCTGAAGAGAATGTCTTCCAGTCGCCGATCTCGGTAATCAGTGCGGTAGCGCCGATCGGACCGATCCCGGGGATCTCCGCCAACCGCCGGCTCGCCTCACAGCCGCGGTGCAGAGCCATGATACTCTTGTCGATGGATGCTATCTCGGCTCCGATCGCACTGTGTTGCCGCGCCAGCACTTCGAGGATGCCGCGCACGGCCGGCGACACCCGGCTATCCGCACTATCCGCGATGACCTAATGCTCCCAATCTCCTTCTAGCCTCTGCTCAAATACTTGCGCCGGTGCTCCCTAGTGAACTTCGGCAAACTCCTTGAGAGGAAGCGAGGTGATTACACCCACAACATTGGAATTAACGGTCTCTAAGGCCAGCATCTGACCCGACTCCAGATTATGAATTAAGCCAGCATTCGCCACGCTTCCGGCTACGCAACCATTGGTGAGACAAATGACATAGGGGATTTGTATGGGCGAACCCTGGCCAACAGTTAATTTGATGCCCGGCTGCAAGAAAGATCCAGGGGGCACGAATATCTGTAGACGAGCAATGGGATCGCTCTCTCGTTCGATCAGATCGACTCTGATTGCGATCTGACCCGTGTCCCATTTACCGTTGATGGTTGTGCGACAAACCATTTTCGACCCGGCCTCTTGAGTAGCCTTGAAACATACCTTGCGCCACGGCGTGTACGTTAGTGGACGGCCTTGCTGTTGTCCGCGAGTAGCGATGTCTGCCTTTATCCGGAAGGCTCTTTTCTAGGTTCGCCGTGGGACAACCCCCGACTGTTCGCCGGATAGAAAACTGTATAGGGCGAAGAATGACGGGGAAGCACCCGTAAACGAGGGCCCTAGGCTGAGAAGGTTGGATGAAAATCGGCTCCTAAAAAATTATCGATCAGAAAATCAATTGAGCGGCGCAGCGCCGACTAGTCACTCGGCTGCTCGATCCTTCCGGTGCGCTGAAAATGCGACATGAGCATCTGGCAAATTAGCGCCCACGCAGTGCCGAAGCACCAGCCCGCCAACACATCGCTCGGATAATGAACTCCGAGATATATGCGGCTGACTCCGACCAACAGGGCCAGGATCGCGGCGGTCATTATAAGATGAATGCGAACTGAGCGGGAAGCTTGCGTCTGAGCAAGCATCAAGCCGAGCGTCAGATAGCAGACAGCCGAACTCGCTGCGTGCCCGCTCGGAAAGCTCAGCGTAGAGACCTGAGTGAGTGGAGCGACGATATCGGGGCGCGCTCGCGCAAAGGCAAGCTTGAGAAGGGCATTGAGAAGGGCGCCGCTCAGGACCGTCGTCAGGACGAACAAGCCGGCGTGACGTTTGCCTGTGGTAAAAAGGAACGTGGTTACGATCGTGACCAGCAGTGCAAGTACCGCGGTACTGCCCAGTGCGGTGATGTCTCGCACAACGTCGAGCAACCATGGCGGCCCGATTGGTCGCGACAGGTCGGACGCATGGCGAAAGGCGACCATCAACCAGCGGTCGAACGCGATAGGCTCTCCTTCGGTCACTTCCTGTGCGATGAACGCAAAACCGAACAGAAGAATGGCGACGAATAAGGTCGGAGCCCAAGACCTCAGATGCCCGGCGGCATTCTGCGATTCAGTCGTTCCCATCTTCGTCGCCTCCGGGAATTCAACTTCCATCAACCTCCAAAGATACGAGGTGAGGTGGTCCCGGTTTCCGGGACAGTTTGGGGGCAAGGCCTTTCCTGCCTAGCATAAACTTCGTCGGGCGTCCTGCCGCCGAACGTCGAGTGTGGCCGATCGGCATTGTAGTAGCCGATCGGATTTTTATTCAGGAGCACGCGAGGTCACGTCCGCGTCGGGTCAATTTCGGAAGTCGGCACTCGTAATCGCGAGGTCTGCTTTACCCCGACGAGCGGACGTCGTCAGCCCGGCCGATCATGTCCGGTAGGTGCCGATTTTGTTGCAGAAGTCGGCGACGACGACAGCGGCGGGGCGGCGGCGAGGACAAGGCCGTTGATGCGGTGATCTGTCACTGCAGCACTGGAAGCGGATAATTGCTTCCGATGCCTTTGGGCTACGCGGGACCTGCGCAAAAACACTCCTGTGCGGCCGGCGGCGGTCGCACCAAAAGCTTGGCGAGTCTCCTGAGGTTCTGAGCGATAGCAGCCAACGTGAACTCGAACTGGGCGCCCTTTGGCCCCCGTAAGCGCAGCCGGCCGAGCTGGAGAATGCGCTTGAGATGGGCGAACAGCATCTCGACGCGCTTTCTATCACGGCGAGACTGCTCGAACGCTTCGGTCTTTGCCACTGCCCGGGCAACATCGCGGGCCGGCTCGTAGAGGCTGCGCGGGATTCTGCGCACCGGCGCCTTCGGACAGCACTGCGGTTTGAGGGGACAGCCGCGACAATCGCGCACCCTGGGTCGGTAGTAGAGTGTCTCCCCATCGCTGGCCAGCTTGCCGGTCGTCGTCAGGACCTTGCCGGCCGGGCAGATATAAACGTTGCGCTCTTTGTCGAAGGGGAAGTCTTCGCGGCTGAAGGTCCCATCCTCTCGCTTCGACTTGTCGTTGACCGGAATGTGCGGCGTTATCCTGGCCTGGTTGACCAGCCAGTCGAGGTTGGCGCCCGAACCGTAGGCCGTATCGCCAGCAAGCCGTTCGGGCTTGATGGCGAAGCGCTGCTCGGTGCGCTCGATCATGGTTCGGGCCGCGCCAACCTCGGCCTGGCGGATGGCGCGGGTTGCCTCGACATCCATGATGATGCCGACCTTCACGTCGATCAGATAGTTGTCCGCATAGCCGAAAAACGCCGGGCCCCGCATGGCGCCGGTCCATTGCGCCGCCGGATCGGACGGGGACACGAACTTCGGCCTGACTTCGCTCGCCGCCCCGAATGCTGCGTCATCGAGCGTGGCGAGATACTCCTTCGTCGCTCGGTTCGCTGTTTGCGGGTCAATCGCCGTGCTCCATTGCGCTCCGCGGATCGACCGCTGCTTATTGGCGTCTGCCACAATCAGGCTCGCATCCACCGCAAAGCCCTCGCCCCCGACCAGGCCGGCGTCAATACAGGCTCCGACAACGCGTTCGAATATGCTCCGGAAAATGCCGCAGTCACAAAAGCGCTCATTGCGCGCACGTGAAAACACCGAGTGATCGGGGACCTTGTCCTCAATCGATAGTCCACAGAACCATCGATAGGCCAGGTTCACCGCTACGTCCCGGCACAGCACCCGTTCCGAGCGGATGCCAAACACGTAGCCGACAATAAGCATCCGGATCATCAGCACCGGGTCGACCGAAGGACGGCCAATCCTGGGGTAATAGGGCGTCAGTTCGGAATAGACCCAGCCCAAATCAAGCACCGCGGCGATCCGCCGAACAGGGTGATCCCCAGGGACCACATCATCAAGCCGAAACGAATAGAAAAACTGTTCCTGCTCGTGGTTGAGCCGCCCCATCATGCTCCGCTCCCGTCGCGAATCGCACCACCGCAACGGAATCACCGACCTCAATCCTCTTCAACGGACTTCTGCAACAAAATCTGCCACAAGCGGACTCATGCATTGCAGCAAACCGTGCAGCTATTCGATCACCGCGTCGGCGCGAAGTCAGCAGCGACGGCGCTACGGCGAGGCCAAGGGCGTTGGCGGTCTTGAGGTTGATCATCAGCTCGAATTTGGTCGGCTGTTCGACAGGTAGCTCTGACGGTTTGGCCCCTTTGAGAATCCGGTCGACGTAGCTGGCGGCCCGTTGCGCCATGTCACCGACATTCGGGCCATAGGCAAGCAATCCCCCGGCCTTCGCCCAATCGCCCCAGCCACCTGCCAATGGCAAGCGATTACTGGTTGCGAAGCCCACGATCGCGGGCATGTTTAAAACGGTGTGCCGTGATGACACCACATAAAGGGAGTCGGCGCGGGCCTCAATTATTGCGCGGAATGCGCGCTCGAAATCGCCGGTATTCCGCACTTCGAAGGAAAGAAGGTCAACACCCAGTGCCAGCGCCGCACGCCGCGCCTCGCGGGCTTCGTTGTCAGGGTGATCTGGATTGGTCACGAATGCCACCTTGGAAATTCGCGGTGCCACCTCCTTGAGCAGCTCGAGCCGTTTGGAAGCAAGAGCGTCCTGCAGCAAGGTAATGCCGGTGGCATTGCCGCCGGGTCGGCGCAGGCTTGCGACCAAGCCGAGCTGCTCAGGATCGGCACTACTCACGAACACGAGTGGGATCGTCTGCGTCGCGCGCTTGGCAACTGGGGCCACGTCGCCGCCCATTGCCACGATCACATCAGGCTTTAGCGACGCAAGCTCAGCGGCAAGCTCGGGAAGCCGCTCCGGTTTACCCTCGGCGAAACGATATTCGATAACGATATTGCGGCCCTCGAGATAGCCGAGATCAAGCAACCCCTGAAGCACGAATTTCATTTGGGGATCGGCCTGCGGCGTGCTGTAAAGAAGCACTCCCAGGCGCGCGATCGCTGGTTTCTGCTGTGCGTGCGCGCCCAGCGGCCACGCGACTATTGCGCCAGTGATGACTTCGATGAAATCGCGCCGTCTCATCTTGCCCTCCGTAGAGCCTCAGGACCACGCCTCGTGCAAGGCTTAAAGCCTAACACTTTGCTAATCGGGCGGCGACTGAGAAATGGAACACGGCCGGCCTCAGATGCTGATTAGGTTTCCGCTGTGGGTCCAGGCCGTGTGGAAACGTTTTTCGTACCCCAATAACTGCAAGCAACCGGGCGCGATGGACCTCGAGGAGACCGGCTGAGCCTATTTTTGCTGTATCGAGTTTGGAGTCAAACCGGGCGCAACCTCGCGCCGTGCTGAGCGACCTTAACGGTTTCACAGCGCGCACCAGTACGCGCCTCAAGCCCGGATCGCTGCGAGCAACGGTTTGATACCGAAGATGTTCATCACGCGCGTAAGGTTGTAAGCGAGCACGTGCAGCGCCATCTCGGTCGCCACTTTGGGCAGCGTCTTCATCAAAAAGTGCGTCGCCCCCATCCGCATCTTCAGCGTGCCGAACGGATGCTCCACTGTCTCGCGGCGAGTACGCATCGCATCCGGATTCTTGTCCAGACGCGCCTGCACGGCATCGACAACGTGCTCGTGTTCCCAACGCGTGATGCGGCGTTGCGGGCCCTTCGTGCACTGAGCCTTCAGCGCGCAGGTCCGGCACGCGTTGCTCCAGTAGCGGTGCAGGACCAATCCATTTTCCTCGTTCGCGAAGCGGTGGATGAGCGTCTCACCGGCTGGACAAATGTAAATGTCCTCTTCGGCAACATAGCGGAAATCCTGCTTGCCGAAGCGGCCTTCCGACTTCGCCTCCGATGTCTGGGGTTTTGGCAGCGTGACCGTGATGCCAGCCTCATCGCAAGCGAGGATCTCCTCGCCTTTGAAGTAGCCGCGATCGGCGAAAGCTTCGAGGTTTTCTGCCTCCAATGCCGCCTTCGCTTGGTTGGCCATGTTCGCAAGATGCGACTTGTCGGTGCCGACGTTGGTCACCTCATGCGCGACGATCAGATGGTTCGTCGTATCCACGGCCGCTTGCACGTTGTAGCCGACCATGCCGGAGCCGCGCCCGCTGGTCGCCATCGAGCGGGAATCAGGGTCGGTGTAAGAGACCTGCTGATCGGGCGCAGCAAGCATCACTTTCTCAATCGCTTTAAGGCGCTTAACCTCTTCTTCAAGCTTGATCAGCTTCTCTTTGAGCCGCGTGGTCCTGGCCACAAGCTCCTCCGACGGCGCCTCACCGGAAGCTGTCTGGCGATCGGCTGTGTCAAGTTGGCTCAGATAGCGCGCAACGCTCTCCTCGATCTGCGCCAGGCGCCGCTCCATCTTTCCCTTCGTGAAGTTGTTGTCGCGCGAGTTAACCGCCTTGAACTTGCTGCCGTCGATCGCAACGCTCGCTTTCGCCAGCAGACCCATCTTGCGGCATAAGCCAATGAATTGCGCGCAGACCTTCTTGATGGCCGGGCCATTGTCTTTGCGGAAATCGGCGATGGTTTTGTGATCCGGAACGAGCCGTCCCGTCAGCCACATCACTTCCAGATTGCGGCCAGCCTCACGCTCCAGCCGCCGGCTCGATTGGATCCGGTTGAGATAGCCATAGATATAAAGCTTGAGCATCGGCGACGGATGATATCCCGGCCGGCCGGTCGCTGCCGGGGTGACACCATCGAAACCCAGCTCGCGCAGTTCCTGCGCATCGACGAACACATCGACCGCGCGAACAGGATTGCTCTCGTCCACCCAATCATCAAGGCATTCCGGTAACAGTGTCGTCTGCTGGCGATCCGCCCCTTGAACGAAACCCTTCATTATCCCCCCGCGATTCAGCAAGGGAATCATAGCATCGGTCAGGTTTTTGCACAGTCTGGGTCATCAACGGATCTCGGCCCGTTGGTGCGGCATGTCCGTTCTACCACCAGGAGCAGACCTCGTCAGGCTAAACGCTAAATCCAATTACCTCGTCCAACAGATCGAGCGCTCATTCGCTCTGCTGCTCGTCCACCGCTTCATACCAGAGGCTATTGAATTCTTCCTCGACCACCCAGCCGACGTTCCTCCCGCGTGATCTAAGCCTGCCGAGACGCTCGAGGTAGGTGCTGCGCTGGGCAGGAGGCAAGCTAGATACGATTTCCAGGGACCGTCCATACATCCGGATCAAAGCAGCAAAGTATTTTTCGTCGTCCATGCTGCAAGATTCCAGAAAGCCGAATGCTTCCTCGCAATAAAATATCGACAGCTCCGCCATCCCATCCGGGCGCCCGATGGCTTTTTTGTAGTCAGCAATTGCCTTCTTGGCTTTTGAAACCGATATGGGTTGGCCTTTCATTAGATCCGGGGATATCCATCTGGAAATACTTGCTTTGAAGGGTTGGAGTTGATCATGACCCAAACCCAATCGAGCATGCAAGAATGCTTGGTTGTCTTTGCTCGCAGTGTAGAGGTCTTGCACTAGCCCCCGAAGGCCCGCGCGATCGAAGTCTATCAGTGCACTCTTAACGTCGTTCCAGGTTGGCGAGGCATTCTTGCGACGGACCACGGCCACGACCCCTTCAAATATGGGTTTTATGCGCGAGCATCTCGGCTGGCTCAAGATACACGACTTACGCAAAAGGAGCAGATTGGTCCCATCAAGGGAGTCTCGCCAGTGGCACATGCTCTCCTCCCCTGTAACCGAGGAGAGTATGACCATGCTGGATCAAATGAATGCCACCTCGACGCCGCATAAACGGGTGCCCTGGAATAAGGGCAAGTTGACCGGGGCGAAGCCGCCGCTGCGACCAAAACACGTCTGGTCAATCCGGACGAAGCTCCAGATCGAAGGCCGCGTTCGCGACCTCGCCATGTTCAATCTGGCAATCGATAGCAAACTTCGTGGCTGTGACGTCGTCGCCATCCGGGTCGAGGACGTCGCCGCGGGCGGCTACACGGCGGATCGTGCAACCGTCCGGCAAAAGAAAACCGGACGACCCGTCAGATTTGAATTGTGCGAACAGACCCGCCAGGCGGTCGATGACTATCTAAAGGCCGCCGGCAAACGGCCCGGCGAGTTCTTGTTCACCGGCCATCGCGGTCCTGACCGAAGTATGACAACTCGCCAATATGCCCGTCTCGTCTCCGAGTGGATCGGAAGCGTCGGGCTGGACCCGAGGCTGTTTGGTACGCATTCGTTGCGACGAACAAAAGCTACGCTTATCTATCGGCGGACAGGAAATCTCCGGGCCGTCCAGCTCTTGCTCGGGCATACCAAGATCGAAAGCACCGTCAGGTATCTCGGCATCGAAGTTGATGATGCTCTTGCCATAGCCGAACAGGTCGATATTTGATCCTCCCGGGCAGAGCCGGCCGCCTCTGCCCGGCTACGATGTCGATGTCTCGCCTGCCGATTTTGCTACCTATATGCAGTCTAGCGTAGATGTCATTCCTGCTCGCTCAGTAAGACATTGAAAAGATGTGATAAATATGATACTCGGAAAGATTATCTCT